>NZ_LT629737.1:1200000-2400000 GCF_900104765.1 Gillisia sp. Hel1_33_143 | reverse complement strand
TTCTGTAAAGTTAAAGTATGATGATGATGATAATCAGATCATCTATAATACAGATATTGATGTAGTGATAAGATCTACTAAAGATTCTTTAGGACGAATAGAGATCATTAAAAAAGCAGAAGGTTCAGATTACAAAGATGCTAGACAACGAGCTCAAAGTATAGATTACGGCACTAAATTTTCAGGAAATGAATTACTGCTGAATTCATATCTAACAACCAATGCAAAAAATTACTTTAGAGATCAAAAAATACGTGTGGTGGTTTACTTGCCAGAAGGAACAACGCTTAGAGCAGATAGAAATACTACTTCTTTTACCAATCGTCATAACTTCGGAAATATTTTGAAGTCTGGAGAAGAAGATAATTTCTTGATCATAACGGAAGATGGAACTTTATGCAAAGAATGTCCGCTTAATCATTACGATGATTCTTGGGAAGATGACGATTCATGGGATGATGAGAATGAGGCTACTTGGAATGAAGAAGACAATGAATTTGAAGCTTCTATTACAAATGAGAACGATTCTACTTCTAAAGTTAGTATTAAGATCGATGAAGATGGAATAAAGATCAATAAGAATCGAAGTAAAAAAGTTGAAATAGACAAGAATGGTATTAGAATTCAAACCGACTAGCCATGACAGCTCTGGTAAAATTAGTAATAGTATATATTATAAGTTTGATCTCTAGCTTCACTGTTATAGAAAAAACAGAAAAGAATAAAGTAGTAGATCAAATTAGAACCGAACAATGTGATACTAGCAGGAACGTGAATACTTGCTCTTTTCATAAAAATGATGATCTTAATCTTAATAACCATATTATCTAAAATAAGACTATCTTTAATAGGATAAACCTAAACATAAAATTTATGAAAAGATTTTTTAGTTCATTACTACTAGTTACTGTTGTAAGTATATCATTAGTTTCCTGTAGAGAAAATGTAAACGATGATGCAGATGATTTATCTACAGAAAATGGTGTAGAAGTAAAAGTTAAAAACGATGGTGACAAGGTTAAGATCAAGACCGATGATAAGAAGATCAAGATCACCAAAGATGATGACGGTACTGTAACGAAAAAGGTAAAAGTAGATTAGCATAAAGTTTATAACAAAAAAGTCCCGATAATTATCGGGACTTTTTTATTTCATATAATAAGTGATCTAAGCCGTTACTTCATCCACTTTTTGTTCCTCTACAACACTCAAATAGCGCTCTGCATCTAAAGCAGCCATACAACCTGTACCTGCGGCAGTAATAGCTTGGCGATATTCTTTATCCTGCACATCTCCCGAAGCAAAAACACCGGGAAGATTAGTTTTAGTGCTTTTTCCTTTGGTTACTAAATATCCGGAATCGTCCATATCTAACTGACCTTTAAAAATATCGGTATTAGGCTTATGCCCAATAGCAATAAAAAGACCTGTAATATCTATAGTCTCCATTTCTCCAGTTTGATTGTTCTTCATTCTCAAACCTTCAACTACCTGCTCTCCTAACACTTCGTCTATAACGGTATTATATCTAAGATCTATATTCTTAGTGGTAGTAACTCTATGCTGCATAGCTTTAGAAGCTTTCATTTCGTCTTTTCTAACTAACATCGTAACTTTATTACAAATATTAGCAAGGTAGGTAGCTTCTTCTGCAGCGGTATCTCCACCACCAACAATTGCTACATCCTGGCCTTTATAAAAGAATCCATCACAAACTGCACAGGCAGAAACTCCTCCACCTCTTAAGCGTTGCTCGCTTGGCAAACCTAGATATTTGGCAGTTGCTCCTGTAGATATAATTACAGTTTCTGCTTCCACCCAATGAGAGTTATCTATGCAAGCTTTATGTATTCCACCAATTTCTTTGCTAAGATCTACTTCGGTAACCATTCCAATTCTAACTTCGGTTCCAAATCTTTCTGCCTGCTTTTGAAGATCTACCATCATGGCAGGACCATCAATTCCTTGTGGATATCCTGGAAAATTATCAACTTCTGTAGTAGTAGTAAGTTGTCCACCCGGCTCCATTCCTGTATACATAATAGGTTTCATATCTGCGCGAGCTGCATAAATTGCAGCAGTATATCCTGCAGGACCCGATCCTATGATAAGACATTTTATTTTTTCAACGTTCTCAGTCATTTCAATAATTTTATGATTGTAAAAATAGAAACTTTAACCAAAACCTCCGATTAATTGTTCTTAAGATTTACTATTTATTTATAGTTTAACCTTATACTTTTTCAAAATTCTTCGTAAAATAGGTAATCCTTAGTCGAAATTATACATTAAAAATTACCTTTGCCAATCTATGGATATATCACTATTCAATATATTAGACCTACTAGGTACAATTGCATTTGCTATCTCTGGCGCACTTGCTGCTATGAGTAGAAGATTAGACCTTTTTGGCACATTTATTATAGCATTTGTAACTGCTATTGGGGGAGGTACTTTGCGCGATATTCTTATAGGGAATACTCCGGTTATGTGGATGGAAGATATCAGTTATATATACCTCATTGGAGTGGTAACTATTCTAACCATTATTTTCAGGAATCAGATCAATTATCTTAAAACTTCCCTCTTTCTTTTTGATACCATAGGTTTAGGGATCTTTACAATAATTGGAGTAGAAGCCGGAATTCAGAATAATTTACATCCTGTAATATCTATAGCTATTGGTGCAATGACAGGTACTTTTGGAGGAGTTATTAGAGATATCCTATGTAATGAAATTCCTGTTATCTTTAGAAAGGAGATCTACGCCACCGCTTCTCTTACAGGAGGGTTGGCCTATGTAATCTTATATTATCTGGGAGTTCAGGAAGATGTGATCTACATTGTTACTGCACTTATTGTTATAAGTATAAGATTAGTGGTAGTGAAATACAAGATCTCACTACCATTTTTCTATATTACTGCCGGAGATGAAGACAATTAATGAGGTAATTTCTTACGAAGCAGTCCATAAATAAAAGTTCCCAACAAAGAACCTATAAGAACAACGATAATAGGAAGGAATCCCGCTCCTATTAAGGTATAGATTGGTCCAGGACAAGCACCTGCCAAAGCCCAACCAAGTCCGAAGATAATTCCACCAAACAGATACCTGCTTACTCCTTTATCTTTAGGGGTGAACTTTATAGGTTCTCCATAAAATGATTTTATATTATTTCTCTTGATCAATTGAATACCTACAATACCAATTACCAATGCAGATCCAATGATCCCATACATGTGAAATGATTGAAAATTGAACATTTCATAAATTCTGAACCATGAAGCTGCTTCAGACTTGAACATTACAATTCCAAAAAATATTCCTATAAATAAATAACTAAGTGTTCTCATATTTTAAAAAATTAAAGGGAATAAAACATGGATCATAAATAATCCACCTACAAAAAATCCTATTACTGCGATCAAAGAAGGTAATTGTAAATTGCTTAATCCGGAAATAGCATGCCCAGAAGTACAACCTCCGGCATATCTTGCACCAAATCCAATCAACAAACCACCAATTAATAAGATAGCAAGAGATTTAATATCAGTAAAGGCTCCTACTCCAAATAATTCTGTAGGTAAATAAGCTTTTCCTGCACTCTCAATTCCCATAGCTTGTAGATTTGCAACAGTATCTGGGTTAATCGCCACGCTAATATCATTAGATAAGAAGTGAGCTCCAATAAAACCTCCAATTACTGCTCCTAATACCACCACCAAGTTCCATCGTTGATCTTTCCAATTGAAATCAAAAAAATCTGCTTTTTTATCTGCTCCGCATATGGTACACATCGTTCTAAGATTAGAAGACATTCCAAATTGCTTACCTATAAATATCAGCAAAAACATAATTAAAGCAATTAATGGGCCGGCAACATACCAAGGCCATGGTTCAAAAATCCATTCCATATTTTATTTTTTTTAGTGATGCAAAGAAAAGGTATTCTATCGATTATTGAAGTAACATTTGTTACACTACAATAAAGGAAACTTAACATGAATGGTGAACTATTTCAAATAATTCTTGACATTTTGAACAACTTTTTTAGATAGACGAATTTCCGTTTCTGCAGACCAGCCAGCACTTTTTTTTGAAAAGATTATATTTTTATTCTTTAATATTCTTCCGTCTAGCGCATTTTTAGCATCACCATCAAAAATTGCATAATTCGAAGAATCTTTTATCCAGTTTTTTAAGGCTTCTTCGTTGAAAGGCAAACCTAAAGAAGTATTGACCAAAATTTTACCAGAACCCAAAACTTCAAATTCTCTTTCATTTAATAATTGTACATTTTTAGGGAGATGAATGCTTATAATCTCTGAAGTGTTCAGCAACTCCTCTAAACTAAGATATTTAACACCTTTTTCTTCCCAGTCTTTTTTTCTGCTCTTACTGAAGTAATATAGGTCTGCACCAAATGGCAGAAGACATTTTGCAAGTAACTTCCCAGTTACACCTAGACCTATAATTCCTATTTTTCTATTGGTAAGTTCAACCGGCATTTCTCTCCATTGCTTTTCACCAAAACCATGGAGCAGATGTATCAACGTTGAAATAATATACTCTGCTACTCCAGGATCTCCATAATCATTAATTCCTGTGACTTCTATTCCATTTTGTCGCGCAAAGTTCACAGCAACATTGGCAGATTCTTCGTTGAATAAAGTACTACACATGCCTATATATTTCAAATTAGGGCATGCAGCAATAACCTCTTCACTAATCTGAGTATGCCAAGATACTAGCACTGCTTCAGCATCACCAATACGTTTTATAATTTCTGCATTTGTAAGAGGATAATCATTATGAATTTCAACTTTGCCTTCACTGTATTTCTTCAATTCATCTATGGCGTTTTCCTGAAGTTTCGTATTATCTACAGCTACTATTTTATTGAATTTATGCATAAGTCAACTTGAATATTTAAACTAATAAAACGATTATTCCGTTTTCAAACAAAAAATGCGGCCAGACTTTGAGAAGAATCTCTTAAAAACAAAGAATTCAACTAAAAGTCTGGCTGCAAATATTTATTCTAACTAATAAGTAATAATTTCTTAAAGCGGAATATTCCCGTGCTTTCTATCAATTCTCATTACTTTCTTATTCTCCAGCATGCTAAATGCTTTCAATAATTTCTTTCTGGTATCTCGAGGCATAATAACCTCATCTATAAATCCACGTTTTGCAGCTTCAAACGGGTTTGCAAATTTCTCTGCATATTCTGCTTCCTTTTCAGAAAGTTTAACTTCTGGATTCTCCGCTTCTTGGATCTCTTTTCTGAAAATGATCTCACTGGCACCCTTCGCTCCCATCACCGCAATCTCTGCTGTTGGCCATGCAAAGTTTAGATCTGCTCCAATGTGTTTAGAATTCATAACATCATAGGCTCCCCCATAAGCTTTTCTAGTAATAACAGTAACTCTTGGCACTGTTGCTTCACTTAAAGCGTAAAGTAGCTTAGCACCATGCAAAATGATCCCATTCCATTCTTGATCTGTACCCGGCAAGAAGCCAGGAACATCTACTAATACTAAAAGTGGAATATTAAAACAATCACAGAACCTGGTGAATCTTGCTGCTTTTTTTGAAGAATCTACGTCTAGTACTCCGGCAAGGCTCATTGGCTGATTGGCTACAATACCAATACTTCTTCCTCCCAATCGAGCAAAACCAACAATGATATTCTCTGCATAATCTTTATGGATCTCATAAAAAGAATCTGCATCTATAATACCTTTAATCACCTCATGCATATCATAAGGTTTATTGGCGCTATCTGGCACCATAGAATCTAAAGACTCTCTAATTTCATCACCCAATTCATAAGGTAATTTTGCAGTGGTTTCCCTATTATTTTGAGGCAAATAGCTCATCAATTTCTTGATGTCTTCTAAGCAGGTAATATCGTTAAATGAAGTTATATGCGTTACCCCAGATTTTGTAGAATGTGTACTTGCTCCTCCTAATTCTTCTGAAGTTACTTCTTCATTAGTAACCGTTTTTACCACGTTAGGCCCGGTAACGAACATATAACTTGTATCTTCTACCATCAAGGTAAAATCTGTCATGGCAGGAGAATAAACGGCTCCACCGGCACAAGGCCCCATAATTGCAGAAATTTGAGGAATGACCCCCGATGCTTGAACATTTCTGTAGAAGATATCTGCATATCCGCCAAGAGATCTAACTCCTTCTTGAATACGAGCTCCTCCAGAATCGTTCAATCCAATAATTGGAGCTCCTACTTTCATGGCATGATCCATTACTTTACAGATCTTTTCGGCATGAGTTTCAGACAAGGCTCCACCAAATACGGTAAAATCTTGTGCAAAAACATATACTAATCTCCCGTGAATGGTACCATAACCGGTAACAACACCATCTCCATAGATCTGTTGTTTTTCCATTCCAAAATCTGTAGTTCTATGCGTAACTAAAATTCCTATTTCTTCAAAAGAACCTTCATCCAATAAATAATCTACGCGTTCTCTTGCTGTTAATTTTTTCTTTTCATGTTGCTTAGCAATTCTTTTTTCTCCCCCACCCAAATGTGCCTGAGCAACTTTATCATTCAATTTTTCTATATTCTGACTCATAATTTAATTATGATTTTAATTTTTGTTTGATCTAAATATTCGAAGTTTTCGCGGTCATTGAGACTCTGAAATAAGTTCAGAACGTCGCTCTAATTAATGTGGTAATCTTACCAACTCCTGATCTTTTAAATATCTCTTTAAAGCAATTAAACCTGCTAATTTTGCTTCTTCTGCGATCTTAGATTTTAATTTTTCAGCTGAATAATAATTCTTCACAAAATGAGTATCAAAATTTCCACTTCTGAATGCTTCATGTTCAAAAACGAACTTTCCAAAAGGTAAAGTGGTCATCACACCTTTTACTTCATAAGCATCAATAGCTTTTATCATTAACTGAATTGCTTCTTCTCGAGTCTTACCATAGGTGATCAATTTCGCCAACATCGGGTCGTAATAAATAGGCACTTCCATACCTTCTTCAAAACCATCGTCTAAACGAATTCCTTCCCCTTCCGGACCTCTATATCTTTCTAAAGTTCCTACACTTGGCATAAAATCTCCCATTGGGTCTTCAGCATAAACTCTCAACTCCACGGCATGGCCGTTGATCGTGAGGTCTTCTTGAGAAAATTCTAATTTCTCTCCTCTGGCTACTTTTATCTGTTGCTCTACTAAGTCTATTCCGGTAATAAATTCTGTTACGGGATGTTCTACTTGTAGCCTTGTATTCATTTCTAAGAAATAGAAATTCAGGTTTTCATCCATCAAAAATTCAACGGTTCCTGCACCAACATAATCGCAAGATTTAGCAACTTTAATAGCCGCTTCTCCCATCAATTTTCTTTTCTCTTCAGTAAGAATAACTGAGGGTGCTTCTTCTACTACTTTTTGATGACGACGTTGAATACTGCATTCTCTTTCAAATAAATGTACCGTATTCCCATGCGTATCTGCAAGCACCTGAATTTCGATATGACGTGGAGAACCCACATATTTCTCAATAAAAACAGAACCATCACCAAAAGCAGATTCTGCTTCGCTAATAGCTCTTTTCATCTGGTCTGCAAGTTCCTTCTCCTTTTCTACTACTCGCATTCCTTTTCCACCACCACCTGCAGAAGCTTTGATCAAAATAGGGAATCCTATCTCTTTGGCTATTTTCTTTGCTTTCTCAACATCTGTAATAGCTTCGTCTATTCCGGGAACCATCGGGATATCATACTTTTTAACCGCGTCTTTAGCAGCTAATTTGCTTCCCATTACTTTTATAGCCTTAGAACCAGGACCTATCCAAGTGATATTGTTTTTTTCAACTTTTTCAGCAAAGTCTGCATTCTCACTTAAAAACCCATATCCGGGATGAATTCCATCAACGCCAAGTTCTTTAGCAACTTCTATAATTTTATCTCCTAATAAATAAGACTCGTTAGAAGGAGCTGCTCCAATACAAACCGCTTCATCTGCAAATTTTACATGAGGGGAATTTCTATCGGCAGTAGAGAAAACCGCTACCGTTTTAATACCCATTTTCTGGGCAGTTTTCATTACCCTTAATGCTATCTCACCACGATTGGCAACTAATATCTTTTTCATCTTCAATTATTCTAATTCAATTAACAACTGATTTTTTTCTACTGTCTGGCCTTTCTCCACACTAATCTTTTTAATAACTCCGTCTCCGGGAGAAGTAAGTGTGTTCTCCATTTTCATGGCTTCCAAAACAATAAGATAATCACCTTCTTTTACCTCATCTCCTTCTTTAACATTTACATCTAGAATTAGACCCGGCATTGGTGCTTTAATATCATTTATTTGCTGAGCAGATCCAAGGGAAAGTCCCATATCTGCAATAAGCATATCGAGCTCATTGGTAATAGCAACCTCATAGATATTAGAGTTGATCTTAACGGTGTAGGATTTATTATAGAAATCTGCTTTGAGAATTTCTGCTTTAAAAGATTGGTGCTCTTCTAAAATATGAAACTGAGTAGCATTGAGTTCTTGTGTGTCTAATGAATTGATCTGATCTTGGGTGAATTTATAGTCGTATGAATCATTCACCGAGACTTTATACTTTTTTTCCATAAATCTTTATTTCAAAGTCCGCTTTTCAAACGAATGTTGTAAATATAGAAAAATGTTGAAGTATTTTTTGAGATTCCTTCAATCAAATCTGAAATTTTATAAAATGAAAAACCCGAAATGTCAAGAACATTTCGGGTTTAACTCCTCTAGAAAACAATAAAATTATTCTGAAAATTGTTTGATCGCTTCACTAAGATCATAGACAGTAGTAGATTTAAATTTATTTTCAAGAATACTGCTTCCTGCTGCAGATCTATATCCTCCGGCACAGTGCACCACTATTGGATGCTCTGTTGGGATCTCTTTGTAACGATCTCTCAATTCGTTTAAAGGAATTGCAATTGCGCTTTCAAAGATCTTACCTTCTGCAACCTCACTTGCATTTCTAATATCTACAATGGTATACTTATCTGGATGCGCTCCAAAATCTTTTACATCAAGATCTTCAGATTTTTCTGAAACTGAATCAGCTAAAGTAACTATGCCTTTTAATTGTTTTTCGTATCCAATTTTAGCTGTACGCTCTAAAATATCTTCGATATCCTCTACACTATTCACAACAAGATAAAACGCCTCTTTAGGCTCTATGATGGCTCCTAACCAAGTTTCATATTTATCACCTTCGGCTCTTGCCATAATATTGATAGCGTTAGGTAAATGACCTGCTTTATAAGCATCTCCATCTCTCACGTCTACTACAGTAACATCTTCTTCCACATCTTCAACCAAAAGATTCAACTTAACTTCTGCTTTAGCGATCTTATCGTTAACCGCTCCTGTTTTGTTGATGTCTACATTGAATCCGAAATATGAAGGGATAAATGGCTGATCTTTTAAGATCTCTTCTACAAATTCTTCTTCTGTTTGATCTTTAAAAGCCCAGTTTCCTTGTCTTTCGTTACCAAGAGTACTAGATGCAGCATCGCTCATATTCTTACCACATAAAGACCCAGCTCCGTGCGCCGGATAAACCAAGGCGCCATCTGGCAGCTCATTAAATTTAGTTTGAATAGTATTGTACATATCTTTTGCCAATTCTACTCTCTTCGCCTTCATGTTCCCAGCATTTTCTCTAAGATCTGGTCTCCCAACATTACCAATAAATAAGGTATCACCGGTAAATAAAGCTGTGTTTCCACCTTGCTCTGCAACTATGGTAATACTATCTGGAGAATGTCCAGGAGTATTAATGGCTTTAAAAGTGATATCTCCCATTTTTAAAGTATCTCCATCATCAAAAGATGTGTGGGTATAATCTACTCCTAAAAGTTTACTTACATAGATCTTTGCACCCGTTTGTTCGCTAATTTGTAAATGACTACTAACGAAATCGGCATGTGGATGCGTTTCAAAAACCGCTACTATCTTAGCATTATTCTCTTCAGCAAATTTGTAATACTGCATTGGATTTCTGCTAGGATCTACCAAAGCCATTTCTCCATTACTTATAATTGCATAAGAATAATGTGCTAAAGGAGCATCTTTAAATTGTTTTATCTTCATCTTTTTACCTTTTTGTTATTCTACTTTATTTGTTCTGTTCTTTTTGAATGGAAATAACATCTGATTTCCGAAATCTTCAGGAAAATCTTCATCTCCATTAAAACCTATAATTATATTTTTCCCACTCTTCGGAATATAGGCCGTTCCAAAGAGATAATCCCAAATGCTAAGCGATAATCCGAAGTTCATCCCAAAAGAATGATCGTTTGGTAATTCTTTCGAATGATGCCAAATATGCATCCTTGGGTTGTTGAAAATGTAGCCTAACCAGCCATAATTCCAACCTACATTTGCATGATTTAAGTGGCCAACAAAAACCGCAAACATATGTACTATAAAGAATTGCTGAATTCCAAAGCCTATCATTGCTAAAGGAATATATTGCACTGTCTTATAAATAATTGTCTCCATAAAGTGAAATCTAAACTGAGCGGCAAACCCCATTTCTTTTACACTATGGTGCACTTTATGGAATTCCCAAAGCCAAGCTCGTTTATGTAATTGCCTATGCACGTTCCATTGCACAAAATCTGCAATCACAAACATGATGAGCAATTGAGCCCAAACCGGAAAATCTTGAACTTTAAAAGCTACAATATTTTCTATTTCAAAAAGCCCTAGAAAATCATTGAATAATTCTACACCAACATTTGAAAGAGCGTTATATCCTATTAAAGAGAATAAGAAAAAATTAAAGAGGATATAAAATGAATCTAACCAAAATCCTTTTCTAAAAATCTTTTGCTTTTCTCTCCAAGGCAATATAATTTCTAAACTCCATACTAAAATTGAAACCGCAAGTAGCCAATACAAATAATTTGTCCATGACGGATTTGTGATTTCTGTGATCAGGTAATTAAAATATCCTGAAAACGATTCTTGTATGATCTTTAAATACTTTTCCAACTATTTTATTAATTCTTAAGCAAAAATACACATTCAAATTACTTATGACAGTAACTTATGTTACAGATGCTATTTTTTAATAAATTGACTTTCAGCACGCTGCTATTTCCGCTTAAAAATTATTGCCTTTTACAGCACCTCAGAAATGATAAATAATGTTTTTCTCTCTATTAACATTGCTTAAGATTTGGATGTTAGCGAAAGTTAAAAAAGGATAATAAAACCTATACCTCCGGTATTTTTACGCCACCAATTAAATGAAAAAGAAAAGTTATGAGTACGAAGAAATTGAATTTAGAACACAAATTAGCATTTGGTGGAGTTGCAATAGGAAACGGATTTGAAGAAGTTTCTGATGCAAGAGCGCAAGAAACTTTAGAAGCAGCTTGGGATGCAGGAATTAGACAATATGATACTTCTCCTTGGTATGGATTAGGATTAAGTGAAAGAAGATTTGGACACTTTTTGCATAATAAGAACAGAGATGAATATGTATTATCTACCAAAGTGGGTAGAATATTGAAAGCAAATACCGGAAAAATGCCGGAAACCATTTGGGTGAATCCAGCTCCTTTCGATTATAAATACGATTATTCTGCAGAAGCTGTAAGAAGATCTGTTGAAGATAGTTTACAACGTCTTGGAGTAGAGCGTTTAGATTACGTTTTTATACATGACTTGTCTCCAGACCATAATGAAGAGTACGAAGATGGAGTAACTTGGTTAGATCATTTTGAAGTTGCTAAAAAAGGTGCAATGCCAGAGTTAACAAAAATGAGAGAAGAAGGAATTATTAAAGGTTGGGGACTTGGAGTAAATACTATTGAACCAATCTTAAAGACCCTAGAAGTTGCAGATCCGGATATTTTTCTATCTGCTATACAATATTCTATGGTAGATCACAAAGATTCTATAGATAGATTATTTCCTGCAATTTCAGATAGTAGAGCATCTTTAATGGTTGGAGCACCTTTTAATGCAGGACTTCTTGCAGGTAAAGACAGATATAATTACCAAGGTGAAATGCCAAAAGAAGTTCAGGAAAAATATAAGAAAATAAGAGCTATTGCAGATAAGCATAATGTAGATCTTAGTACTGCCTCTATGCAATTTTCTTACGCTCCAGAAGAAGTTGATATTTTATTGGTTGGTGGAAGCCATCCTAATCAGCCAAAAGAAAATATGAAATTCTTAGATGTTAAAATACCATCTGATTTCTGGAAAGAATTGAAAGCTGAAAACTTAATTGATGATAGAGCGGTTACTCCCTCTTAATTATTAATTATAGTAATTAAAAGCCCTTTGGTATTACCCAAGGGCTTTTTTATTTATCTATATAGACAAGTATCAAAATATGTTCTATAAATTAATATCGTTTATGTTTAATGCGCTCTTATATTTTAATGATATATCGAGTATATTCATGATAAACATTTTGTAACATTGGTTACATAAATCTTAGAACTGAGCACCTATATTTGCCACAATGTGCAAAAAGAACACTCTTTCCATAATATTAACTGTGATCTTCCTTAGCAAATTAATTGCGATGGATGTTGGCATTGCCATATCAAATTTTGAAGGCGCTAGGATTGCAATGGTTAAGAGCACATGTCCTAAAGCTAAGATCAAAACTTTAAATTTTGATCATCAAAATATAACTGATAAGAATTATAAAGTTATCCCTGTAGAAGTATCCTGCCCAATTGCGCTACAAGTACCACAACCAGTTTTTATATCAGTCCAAACCATACTTAATTTTCAAAAATACCATTATAAAGCCAGTTCGCGTACAGATGGCTTTATAAACCATTTTTATCCCCCTCCTCAAGTTTAGTTATTTATTCAGTTAAAATTACGGTAGACCTATATATAATCTGTACTAAGATTATATGGCTCTTCCATTTATTAATTTATCAATTTCACTAATTATGAAACCTAAACTTTGGGTGAATCATAACTCGGTGGTACTATTTAGAGTTATGCTAAGCGGCATCTTCTTAGTTGCCAGCTCAAGTCATTTAATATACGTAGAGCGAACTATTTACAAAATGAATCAGGCAAGGTTTAAAGCTTTGGGATATCTCTTTGGAGAACCCACATATCCAATTATAGTCTCTGGAATAATTATGCTTATTGCAGGATTCAGCTTAATGATTGGGTTTAAAACTAAGATCTCAGCCATTATACTAGCTTTAATACTTATACCAATAACACTTACGGTGCAGGTGGGTCAAATGACCACCCTAGGCCCATTATTCAAAAATATAGCCATTTTGGGTGGCTTACTTTTTTTTATACTAAATGATTTTAATAATACACAAAGACAAATAATATGAAAACGCTATTATCAACATTTGCAATAATTTTAGCTCTGTTTACAGCATCTGCTCAAGATCAAAAATCTACTTTGGATAACCATAAGAACAACTACGTAGTTCTCACTAAAAATGTACCTCAATTAAAACCTATACTATTAACTGCAAAAGCGCTTCAAGAACAAGATCAGGAAAAATATGGCGAGTTTCAGGTTATTATTTGTGGGAAAACTGTAAAAGAATTAACAGATAAAGATAACATGAAGCCATTTTTAGAAGCTGCCAAAAACGAGAATGTAAAAATTGTGGTTTGTGGATTTTCTATGAAAAAATTCGGAGTGAAAGCCAAAGATCTGCCTAGAGAATTAGAAGTTGTATCAAACGGAATTTTGTATGATTTTGAACTTCAGAAAAAAGGGTATTTGAGTATAGAACTTTAGATCATTAACAGTTATCCAAATTAAAAAATGTCGTCAAGATAACCTCATGACGGCATTTTTTATTCTTTCTTTATTCTTATAATCTATAATAAATTGAAAGAATTATTCATAGAATTCACTTACTTCACTTAATCCTTTTCTTTCTATGTCTGGAACATAGCAGGGATCTTCAGGATAACCCACAGGAAGAAGTAAGAATGCACGCTCGTTGGCAGGTCTATTTAGTACCGTTGTTAAGAAATTCATTGGACTAGGAGTATGCGTTAAGGTTACCAGCCCGGCATTGTGAATGGCAGTAATTAACATTCCGCAGGCAATACCAACAGATTCATTTACATAATAATTATTTTGTTTTGAGCCCTTCTCATCCATTTCATAAGCTTTCTTGAATGCTATTATAAGCCATGGTGCTTTTTCTAGAAAAGGTTTATTAGCATCGGTACCAAAAGTTAGAAGATCTTCTTTCCATCGCTCACTCATTCGCTTTTCATAATTCTCCTTCTCTTCAAGTTCTGCAGCTTTACGGATCTTGGATTTTATAAGCGGATTAGAAACTGCACAAAACGTCCAAGGTTGTTTATGTGCTCCAGATGGCGCGGTAGAAGCAGTTCTGATAATATTTTCTATGATTTCTCTGGATACTTCTCTATCTGAAAATTCTCTAATTGATCTTCTAACATTCATCTTATCAAAAAAATTCTGAGATCTGGAAAGCATTTCTGTTTGATCGAGACCTAATGAGTTGTAACGCTTATGAACAAAACCGTTGATCTCAATTTTATTTTCTGAATTCGATATTTTAAATGAAGAAGACATCGCTATTTATTTTTTACGGTTTATTATAAATCCATTTTCTACTTTTTCAAAACCAACTTTCGGGTAATATTCCATAGCCGTTGGAACTGACAATAATAGTAACATACACTCATCCCCTATTTTCTTTTTGGTAAGATCTATCAATTTTTTACCAATTCCATGCTTTTGATACTCGGGGTGAATAGCAAGATCTGAGAGATAGCAACAATAACTAAAATCTGTTAGTGATCTGGCAACTCCAATGAGTTTTTCATCATGCCATGCAGCAATTATCAAACTAGAATTCTCATACATTTTTGCAATTCTCTCGGCACTTTCTGTTGGTCTTTTAAGCACAGCTGTATCATAGATAGTTATAATATCCTGAATATTTGGAATCTCATTAAATGTAAAAGTAAAGTTCATATACGTATAAGTTTAAAAATCCCACCAATTGGTTTGCATATAGTTCTCACCCAATACATAACTTTCGCCAATAATTGGAGCGATATATTCCTGCTCTTGTACTGCAGCCTCTTTAATAAATCTTTTGATAGATTGATTCCAAGGATGCGTAGAAAGCATAAATTTAGCCCAGTGAACTGGGAATACAATTTTAGTATCTAGATCTTTCGCAGCTTTAACGGTTTCTTCGGGAAACATATGTATTTGTGGCCAATGTGCACTGTATTGCCCACATTCCAGAAATGCAATATCAAAACCTTTAAAATGAGCTCCTATTCTTTTAAATTGATCGTCATACCCCGAATCTGCTCCAATAAAAATCTTATATCTATCTAATTCTAGCACAAAGGATGACCACAAAGTTTTTGCTCTTGTAAATCCTCTTCCTGAAAAATGACGGGCAGGAGTTGCTGTAATTTTTAAATTTTTATTGATCGTTATATATTCCCACCAATTGAGCTCTGTAATTTTATTTGGAAAAACTCCCCAATATTCTAAATGAGAAGCTACACCCAAAGAGGTAATTATTTTCTTAGTTTTTGCGTGAAGTTTTTCTATGGTAGGAAAATCCAGATGATCATAATGATCATGGGTAAGTATTAAAAGATCAATTTCAGGAAGGTCTTCAACCTCATAATTATCTGCTCCAGAAAATGATTTTCCGAAGATATTAACCGGAGAAGCATTACCGCTAAAAACAGGATCTACCAAGATCTTAAAATTGTTGTGAGTAATTAGATAAGAAGAATGTCCAAACCAAACAATTGTTGGTTTTTCTGCTTCAATAGAACTTAGATCTATTTTCTTATTAGGAATTTCTCTATCTGGTTTAACATCTTTTGGTTTATTATAAAAAGCACGGAGCATCTTAAAAGTAGAAACATTGTCAGGATTTAGTGAAGTTGTTTCTACATTCTTAAATTCACCCTCCCTATAATTATCAACTTGCTCTATTTTCTGTAATCTATCTTCTGAAGGTAATTTACCAAAAGTTTTGAAATTCATAAATGTTCAATAAAATTTAAGCTGAAATTAAACAATTTCAGCTTAAAAACTTATGATTACGAATGTACGATTCTCTAAGACCTCAACCTTTCTTTCTGAAGGTGCAAAAGGTGAAATTTTGAACAGCATTGGAAGGAGTAGTATGGTTTACATTTATACATTTATCTATGAATAAATCCTGAGCAAATACTTGTGAAAGCTCATCTTTAGAGTATTGAGAGATCTCAATACCACTACATTTTGTTGGACCATTGTTAGAAAATGTAATTATAATTGCTTTTCCATTATCTATTAAATTCTCAGAAACTAACTTTACATAGGCTTCTATCTCTTTATCATCTCTAAAAAAATGAAAAGCAGCCCTATCATGCCATAGATCATACTTTTGCTTAGGACAAAATTTAGTTACATCTTCCAGAATCCATTTAATTTTACTAGCATCTTCACCTAAACGTAATTTAGCATTAGATAAAGCCTTTTCAGAAATATCTAACACGGTGATATTTGTATACCCTAGCGCAAGAAGATGATCTGGTAAAAAACTATCTCCTCCCCCAATATCTATGATAGCCGCATCCTTATCCAAATTACAATCAGCTATTAATTCTAAAGATGTTGACGGCGTTGGCTGGTACCAGCTCACCGTACTTATATCTTTTGTTTGATAAATATTTTCCCAGTGAGTAGCTCTATTTTGCATCGTTTTTTTTTAATTCTAAATTTTAGCCGAATTCGTTATATATTTTTATAAAGATGTTTTATAATTTAGGAATGAATTTACCCGTGTCTTTCATATAATCTTTATAGTTCTCAAAATTGGCAATCAACCTAGATTCTTCATATTTTGATTTAAACTGAAATAAAATTAAAAGAAGTATACTTATAATTAGTTTATATTCCGAAGTATTATAAATAGCGACAGAGAACAAGATTAATAATATTCCAGTATAGATAGGGTGTCTTAAATATTTAAATATTCCGGTTGTTATTAAATCTGCATTCTTAACAGGAGAAGGAAATGGGGATAAGTTGCTTCCCAATTGATAAAAGCTTAGTACTATTATTATAATTCCTAAGACTGAAAAAGTCAATACCCCCAATTTAAACCATTCGGGCATACTTATAGTAATAAGATCAATTTCTATTAAGTAAACACCAAACAGGATAAATTGAAGTAAAACATACATCCAATCTTTTTCAGTTATCATCCTATCTTTAAAATTAAGAGATTTCTTTATAGATAATATAAAAGCCCATGATTAATACAAACCATCCAAAAGCCTTTTTCAATTTTTTCCCATCTATAAAATTGGCAAGATATATACCTACAAAAATTCCAACAATTGCTATTCCGGTGAAAAGAAGTAAGAAGATCCAATCTATATCTACATTTCCAAGATCTCCTAAAAAGCCTATAAGAGAATTGATAGCAATAATAAATAGCGAAGTTCCCACTGCCTTTTTCATTGGTAGTTTTGCCAAGATTACGAGTATAGGAATGATGATAAATCCACCTCCTGCACCCACAAGTCCGGTAATAATTCCTGTAATAAAGCCTAAAGGAATCAATGCCTTATAGTTTGCCTTAGCATTTTCATCTTTATTTGCGAGAAGTGTCTTTCTATCAACAATCATAGAAAAAGAGGCTGCCAACATTAAAATGGCAAAAAACAACATGATCGCAATATTCTTAGTAAGAATGTAACCGCCAATTGTAAAAATTTCTGAAGGAATTGCAGGAACTAAGAATTTTCTGGTACTAAAAACAGCTATAAAAGCAGGAATGGCAAAGGAGATAGCTGTTTTAAATTCAACTAAGCCTTTTTGCAGATTTCTTCCAGCTCCAACTAAAGAAGCAGATCCAACTACAAATAAGGAATATGCCGTAGCGGTAACCGGGTTGATCGCTAATAAATATACTAAAATTGGAACTGTTAAGATGGAACCTCCTCCACCTATCAAACCTAAAACTCCACCTATCAAAAACGCTCCAACGTAACCTAAAATATCTATCAATTCCATTTACCAATTTTTAATTCTATACAAAAGTAGAGACTTAGCACGGCGCGCACAGTAACAATAGTTACATATGAAAATTATAAAGACAGCACTTTAATACTGTTTCTTTGAAGCTCAATTTTACCTTCTAATTTTAATTTTTTAAGCAATCTAGAAATTACAACTCTTGAAGTATGAAGATCATAAGCTATATCTTGGTGGGTTACCTGAAGTAATTCATTTTGATTGATCTTTGCTTTATCTTGAAGATACCTCATTAGCCGTTCATCCATATTTAGAAAAGCAATAGTATCTATAGTATCCAACATTTCGGTAAGGCGAGAATGATAACTTTCAAAAACAAAATGTCTCCAGGTTTTATATTTTGCTATCCACTCCTCCATCTTTTCTATAGGGATCATTATAATTTCTGTAGGCTTCTCAGAAACCGCACGAATTTCACTTTTTGTTTCGCCTAAACAGCATGAAAGCGTCATAGCGCAAGTATCCCCTCTTTCCAGAAAATAAAGCAACAATTCATCGCCATCCTTATCTTCTCTTAAGATCTTAATAGCCCCACTAATAAGTAAAGGCATATGGGTAACAAAATCGCCAATTTCAATTATTTTCTCTCCTTCTTTTATAGATTTTAGATGGCCAACTTCCGCCATTTCTTCTATTAATTCTTTTTCAAAAATAAAGGAATAAGCCTCTGTAAGAGATTCGATCATGAATAATATATTGGTTAACAGTTTAAAATTACTACCATTTTTTTGAACCTACTAATTATATGTTTTTAAGTTCTTCGCTCTTAAAAGTTATAATTCAAAATCAGATCTGCATGAAAAAGATCTGTTTTGTTCAAATAAAAGTTAGGATTATCAGGAAAATCTCCATTAGCAAATTTAGCCACCAATAATAGTTCCGGCTGAAGATTTTTTATTTTATCAAAGAAAAAGAAGATATCTAAATTAACATGCGTATAATCTGGAACGGCATATTTATTCAATTTTGGATCTAGAACAGAAGGTTTCCATTGATGGCCTACGCTAAAAATAGTTTGAATCTTAGATTTTGGATCTAGTAGCGGAAATGTATTTTCATAATACATTACTAAAGCATGATTATCTGCAGTACCCTCGCTACGTTCTCTCTTTTGAAAACTGAACAAAAACTCTCTTCCCCATTCTCTAGGAAATACAAACTGACCATGAGGTAAGATCCTATCGTACGCTAAAGAAATAGAAGAATTACTTTGCGCCCATTTATATTTCATCTTTATTCCTAAAACATCTGAAGTATTAGATCTAAAGTAGCTTAAAGAATCTATTTCATTCCCTCCGTTTCCAATCTTGTTTTGATGCAACCATTCCATTTCTAGATCTACGCTAGGAGCTACTGCAATCTTTGGTTTGATATAAAATGAATTAGAAACATTATCTATGTAATAATTCCAAGTATCAAAACTAAGCTCTTTGGTAAGATTAAAATTTGCACTCGAGATAATGAGAAAATCTGAATTGGTGTTATTCGCATACTGCGAATCTTTTCCTTCAAAATTTCTACCTGCTCCATAAGTACCTATACTTTCTCCTATAGAATAAAACTCCCCTGTAGATCTAGGAGCTACTGCATTAAAAATACCGGTTTGAAAATGAGTCTTTTTATCTCGATCAAACTTATACATAAAGCCTTGAAAAAGACTTGGGATCATTCTACCATCCTGAGGGTTTATCAACGGAGATTTTAGCTTCATTCTACCTAAACTAAAAGAATGTTTTTCCAAACTATAATCTACGTAGAGCTCTCCTAAAATAAATATGGTCTTGTTATCTAAATTTAACCTATCAAACAGTCCTTCTTCATACCTACTCACTTTCCCTGTTGCCAAATCTGGACTAGTAAGATCTTGTAAACCTAAATTTGTTGAATTATAAACTGCTACTCCAAACTCTAGATTCTCATTAAATAAATATTGATATTTTAATTTACCTCCTACTGCCAAGGCTTTAAAATCTTTTAAAGATCCTTTATTTACAGTATTCATGTAATAACTACGAATTTGACCTGAAAAGACACTTCGATTTTTATTTTCTGAATTTTCCTGAGCTATTATTAATGAAGGAAAACACAAAATTAGAAGTAGAAGGAAGAAGAATTTCTTTATCATTTGTTTTTAGTTATATCATATTTCTGTTTGTAGTAGTCCATTATAGGCTGAAACGGTCCAAATTGATGTTGTTCTACCGAAAAATTATCTGCGTAAGGGCCGTAAGGTGTAGAAACTGGTTTTAGTTTAAGATCTGGATAATCTTTACTTAAACCTTCTTTTTGAGGTCTACTGAAACTATTGATATACCCTGCCAGATTGTAAGCCTCTTCATCTGTAAGTTTTGGAGACTTCCAGGTTGCTTGTCCAAAAGGCATATTTCCTTTAATAAATTGTGCAGCGGTGATTACTCTGTGCATTCCTGCACCATTATTATAACTATCCGGGCCCCAAAGTGGAGGGTATTGGTATCCTTTTGTAGAATCTGCCAATTTTACGCCCTGTCCGTTATCTCCGTGACACACTGTACATTCTTTAGAAAATAGATCTTTACCTTTATCAAAATCAACAGCAACAGTGGGAAGTTCAACTTTAGCATATCCTTTGAAATCCTTTTCTCGTTCTGCAGGCATATCTTCAGTTAACCATTCCATATAAGCAACTATGGCTTTCATTTCTTTTGAATCTGTTGGCAGCTTGTCTCCATTCATACTGCGTTGCATGCATCCATTAATTCTATCCTCTATAGTTCCATCGCTATTAGATCTACCTCTAAACTGAGGAAATCTATTGGTAACTCCTATCCAAGAAGCAGAACCCGGCTGCGTTCCCGCTTTTAAATGGCAATTCATACATGCAAGATTATTACCTGCATATCTCATTTCAGGATCTTTTGCCTGAGGTCCCATGTATTTTGGAGATTCAGAAATAAGCTGATATCCATATTTAATTTGAGAATCTACAAATCCAGCACTCATTTCAGCTTCTACATCTTTTGGCTGCCAGTTTTCCGCAAGTATTTGCTTATCTTTAAACAAGTAAGGATCTGAACTATAAAGATAAATACCTAAGAATATCACCACTATTATTGCTAATACTGATCCGAATAAAAAGGCAATCGATTTGCTTAATTTTCTATAAATAGTCATCGCTCTTGAAATTAATCGTCACCCATTAAAATAAATTTCTTAACATAAAAGATGGTAATACTAAGATAAGTTTAATAAGCGAAATTAGTAACAAACCTAAAGATTAGAAGTTCTTAAATGTGTAACAAATGTTACATATAATAGCTCATCATACTTTTAAATTAGTCCGCTCTCTAAAATTATAGTTATGACCAATAATATTAAATACTTTTTGCCTTTTTATGGAATGCTTGCACTTATTATAGTAAGCTGCAATACCAATAAGAAAACGGTGCTTCAAAATAATGCTATGGAAAATAAGGCAAAAACTATTGCTATACTGCACACCAATGACATGCATGGTTCTTATATGCCTTTTGAAACAACTTTAGATAATGCTACCGCACAAACGGGAGATTCTATAGACAACTTAATGAGATTTGACCGTAAAGCCTTTATTGGAGGTTTTGATTATATGGCAGCAGCTATAAAATCTATAAGAACTGAAAAAGGAAATGATAAGGTGATATTATTAGATGGCGGTGATACTTTTAGTGATGATCAATTAGGAAATCTTACCAAAGGGGAAGCCATGATTAGTATGATGAACCAAGTTGGTTACGATCTTCTGGCGCTTGGAAATCATGATTTTGATTATGGATTAGAGCGAACCGATGAGCTTCAAAAATTGGCAAATTTTCCGATGCGCGCTGCTAATATTATAGATGAAAAAACTGGAACTCCGGTTTTTGGTGAACCCTATATTATCATAGAAAAACAAGGAATTTCTATTGCTATTCTTTCTTTAGGTTACAGAAACACACCACTTACAGGGAATTCTAAAAACATTGAAGGTTTAAAATTTGAAACCGGGATCGATGCCATAAAAAAGTATCTTCCCATAATCAGTAAAAAAGCAGCTATTATTGTCTTGTTATCTCATGAGGGAATGGCAGTAGATAAAGTTATTGCTGAAGAAATTGATGGTGTAGATCTTATTGTAGGTGCACACAGTCATGACGTAATATCGCCACCCATAAAAATAAACGATACTTATATTGTTCAAGCTCTTTCTGATGGAGCTATTTTAGGAGAAACTGAAATCCAAGTTAGCAATAATAAGATTATAGCGCTAAATGCTAATTATCATTACCTGTGGCATGATAAAATGTCTCCAGATCCAGAAATGAAGCATATGATCTCTATACTTAGAAAACCATATAAATCTCAATTAGAAGAAAAGATTACCAAAACGAATACTGTAATTGGAAGACAATATAAATCTGAAAGTCCTTTTGATAAAATGGTTACCAGCTTTATGGTAGATAAATTTAAGGCAAATGCAGCGTTCTTGCCTGGAGTTGGATATGGGATTTCTTTAAAAGGTGAAATCACTTCAGAAGATATCTATAAACTTTTGCCGCATCCTGCTAAAATAGTTACGTTGGAGATGACAGGGGAACAAATAAGAAGAACGCTGGAACAAACAGCTACCAACTTAAACCCTATAGACAAATTTAAGACGGTAGGTGGATTAATTCAATCTTCAGGGATACAATATCACTTAGATCTCAAGAAGCCGATAGGGCAAAGAATTGATGCCATTAAAATTCAAAATGAAGATCTAAATCCAACCAAACTTTATAAAGTAGTTACGCATGCGGGAATGCTTAACGGAATTCATAATTACGATGAATTTGGAAAAAGCACTAATATTGTAAAAACAGACACCATTCTTACAGAGTTTGTACTGAAAAATCTTAAGGAAATGGAAGAACTTTCTTTTCCTAAAAGAATGGGAGAAGTAGTAATTAAAAATAAATAAGCCTTTAAATCTTATCTTTTTTGAAATTCCTTCATTCGCAATTCTAACATTAATAGCGAGAATTTATAAAAAGGCTATTTTCAAAGGCACTCCCATTAGATCTGCTTTTTTTATTAAGATAATTTTATAGAAGAGCAGATCGAAAAGAAAAATATTGTTTTCCAAAATTAAAATCCACACCCACCTCAGTCGCTAGCCTAGAATTTTTCTACTGAAATATTCTTGTCTGATATTTCTTTTTATCAAAATCATTGTGTCTTTTTTAAAATTATATATCTTTAATTAATTATGAAGCATACTATTATTGGCTCTTTATAAGTCCAATTGAAAGCACATATCTTTGTACCCCAAGTTTTAACCTATTTTATAAATTCTTATGAATTACCCCAGTTCTAGTAGAATTAAAAGTCAAGCTCTGTTTGCTTTTTTCGTTCTAATGCTCCAAATTCCCAATACTTTTGCTCAGGAAGATCTTAGCTCTGATGAGCTTTTTATAAAGGCGCGTAACACCGCTTTTGATGATGATAACTATCCAAAAGCAATTGCCCTAACCAAAAAGGCTCTAGAAATTAGCCCAGACTACGCAGATATCCGCATATTTTTAGGAAGATTATATACTTGGACAGACAAGGTGGATAGTGCTCGCGTAGAATTTAACCGAGTATTAGAAAAGAACCCGGGACATGAAGATGGTAGTTTGGCATATGGAAGTTTGGAATATTGGAATGATGATTCAAAAAAGGCTAAGGCGATCGTAAATAATGGATTGGAATACCATCCAAAGTCTGAAGAATTGCTTTATTTAAAAGCACGTATTTTAACAGATCTAAGAGAATTTCCCGAAGCTAATAAAACGGTTAATGAGCTTCTAAAGATCAACCCTCAATACTCTAAAGCTAGAGGTTTAAGTGAAAGTATAAAAAATGCTTCTTCAAAAAATATTATAGGACTAACCTATGATTTCGTGTATTTTGACAAACGCTTTGATGATCCATGGCATCTTGCAAGTGTAGACTATGGAAGACAAACAAAATTTGGATCTATAACCGGTAGAGTTAACTACGCAAACAGATTTCAAACTGATGGTGTTCAATTTGAAGTGGATGCTTATCCCAGAATTTCCAATACTTTTTACACCTATGTAAGTGCTGGAATCGCTAAAAAAGATGGAATTTTTCCACAACTTAGAGCGGGTTTTTCTCTTTACGCAAATTTGCCGTGGTCTATGGAGGCAGAGGCAGGTTTTAGAATGCTAAAATTCTCAGATGAAACTTGGATTTACACCGCATCATTGGGAAAATACTATAAAAATTATTGGTTCAATTTAAGAACGTATCTCACCCCTTCTAACGAATCTCTATCTCAGTCTTTAACCTTAAACGTAAGATATTATATTGGTGGTGCAGATGATTTTTTAAGCTTTTCTGTAGGAACTGGTTTATCTCCAGACGATCCTACTAACAACATTTTATATAATAATGGAGATACTTATAAACTTAAGACTAGTGATATCTCTATAGGTTACAGAAGAAGCTTTAATACAACTAATGTTATATTTATTTCTGCAGAACTTGAGAACCAAGAATACCAACAAGGCGTTAAAGGAAATCAGTTTCAAATTGGTGTAGGTTATAATAAAAGGTTCTAAATATGCGTAAAAAGATCTTCAAGCTCATTTTTATAGTTATAATTTTTCTTCCATTAATAATGTGGATGGCATGGGTAATAACTCCAAAAACCAAACTTGTAGTTGCAATAATCGATAAAACCATGCTTACTAAAGAAGGCCAGGAACATATTTCTTTAAACTGGATCTTAAATCATGAACGTTATACTAAGACCACTAAAGATGCTTATGATATCAGCCATGATTACTACGGATTCTTCCCCCAAAAAGATGAAAAATTCAGAATTAAAGGTTTAGAGCGCTTCTCCAAAAATCAGCTAGAGCAGTTAAGCTTAGATGCAGATATGGTCTATTTTACAGATACTTATGGCATTTATAATAATGAGTGGTTTAAGAAAGAAGACGTTGGTGAGCGTTCCGGTATGTTATATGGTGGTTTAAGTTCTAAAGACATTGAACTTTTGCGCTTAATGAAAGAGAAAAAGAAACTTATCATAACCGAATTCAACACGATTGGTTCTCCCACACAGTCTGAAAATAGGAATCAGTTTGAAAATATGTTTCAATTAAAATGGACTGGTTGGACGGCACGCTATTTTGACAATTTAGATATCAGCATAAATAAAGAGATTCCACAATGGCTCATAAGAAATTATGAAAACACACATAAAAGGAAGTGGCCGTTCACAAAGTCTGGAATTGCCTTTGTTAATGATAAGGATGAAGTAGTAATATTGCAGAAAGATGAACATCTTACAGAGTCATTACCACATATAGTTAGTAATGATTATGCACAGGAGCATTTATCATTACCAGAGAAGATTAAATATCCCTTTTGGTTTGATATTATGATACCTAATTTAGAAGTGAACGATGTGGTCTCTAAATTTGAGATAAGCGCTAACAATGCCGGCAAAAATGAACTTAAAAAGTATGGTATTCCAACCACGTTCCCTGCAGTGACCATGCATAAAGACCAAGACTATATCTTCTATTATTTTTCAGGAGACTTTAGTGATAATGCAGTAAATATTACCAGCTCTTATTTTAAAGGCATTGGTTTTTTTGAAGGATTTTTTTATAACGAACAAGATGCTCTAGAAAGAAAAAGTTTCTTTTGGAAGTTCTATCGCCCTATGCTTTCAGAAATTTTAGAAGATTATAACCAAAACCTTAACGATTGATATTTAATTAGACATGGTGTAGTTCTGAAATACGGAATCTGGCACGATCTTTCTTCCTTTAATAATTTCAGCATTCCGCTTTTTAAACAAATTAAAAGCATTAATAAGTTGTGCTTTTTTATCTGCATCATCTATTAATACCTCTTCCATTTTCTCGTTAAATTTATAAAGGTTATCTCCGTTTAAATGATATTCGCCCATTATAAAATCTATAAGATCTGTTTTGGTTTGCATTAACGGAACTTCATGTATATTTTGGAAAGCTCTGGTAGTATCTAAACCTTTTCCTACCCAACTCATAGTTGCTGGTAACTTTATACTGTAATTGGTCTCTAAAAATGATAACAAACTTGGAGCAATATCAAAATGAGTTGAAACAGAATTCATTTCAGCAGTCCTTTTAAGCATAGGAGAATAAACAATGAAGGGTACATGGTACCTATCTAATTTAGTACTCATAGGAATTTCTGGAATTCTGTGATCTCCGGTTATAAGAAAAATGGTGTTCTTAAAATCTGCTCTTTTTCTATAGCTGTCCATAAATTCTTTTATAGCATCATCTGCATATAAAATGCTTACATATTGCTTTTCGTAATTTCTGTAATTTTCTTTTTTACTGTTATCAAAACCTAATTCAGTAAGTCGTTCCTCAAATTTCTTTGTATACCTTTCTTTCTCTTCAATTAGAAAAGGACTATGAGTTGCAAGTGTTAAAAGCACGCTTAATTGCGGTTGAGAGCTACTTACTGGCCTAGTATCTAAATAATACTGGTACAACGCCTTATCGCTATATCCCCAAGAGAATCCATTATTAGCTGGTAACTTTGGATACTTAGATGATGGGAATGTGCTTAGATCATTGATCTCATCTATATTATTAAGCTTTAAATATTGAGACATATTATCAAATCCCGAATCTCCTCCATAATAAAAAGAAGTTCTATATCCATTTGCATTTAAAAGATTGATCATAGATAATTGTTCAGGCATCTTTGGTCCCATTGCTAAATAACCATTTTGCCCGAACGGCAAAGAACCTAGTATAGATGGAAGCACGGCAAAAGTTCTTCCACCCTCGCTCATAAAGTTTTTCCAGTATAAACTTTCTGAAGAAAGGGAATCTAGATATGGGGTGAAATTACCTAAATAAGCGCCGCTATTAGTAAACGCCCTTCCTAATCCTTCTACTAATATTATTACAATATTCGGTTTTTCTGTTCCTGGCTCAAAAAAAGGAGTTAGTACATCATTTTCTATATCCTTATGTAAAAAGGGATAATTCTCTTCATCTACATATTCAAATGGGATAGCTTTGGTAAGCTTGTCTATAAAATCTCCAATATAAGAATCTGCATAGATATCAATTTCATAAATTTCTGGAAAATAATGATCATAGGCTGCGCTATAAAAATGTTCAGATTTATTAGTAATCAGGTTATTGGCATAATCAGATTTTAAGTTGACTTTATTCCATGAAGTTATAGCGTTAACCGGAATATAGATTACTGCTAGTATAACTATTACTGCAGCCAAAATAAAATTCAATTTAAATCGCTTTGGGAGTAAATTTAAAATTACAACGTTAAATAACACCAGAAGGATAAATAATACAGCAGATACTATACTTACTCCCCCAGATGCTCCCACGGTTTGGGTTATATCTTCAAGCGAATAGCCAAAAAGATCTGCTCCCAACATTACCAAAGCGGTATTAAAATAACTTATAAGTAATAGTTGAATTACGAATATTAAGGATATAAATAGTTTGAAACTGATGTTTGCTAGCTTAGGAGCTATTAGATATAATATCGCATAAAGAATAAAAAGTAATGGAATGAACTTTAACCAAAAAAGCAGATCTATATAAAAACTCCACATCAATAGCTTTAAGAAACCTAAAGGAAGACCGTGGAAATTAGAATTTAGAGAAACTTCTATAACGCTTAATAGAAATATCAAGGCTAACCATATAAGTGAGAGCGCTGCAAAAGATTGAACTAAAGATTTTATTCTTAAAAAAGTAGTGTGCTCCTTTTCGGTGTAATTTTCAGGCATTCAAAATAGAGTTATTTCTTAAATATAAGCTCAAACAAGACAATACAAATATGTAAATACGATATGAATTATAGCTCAAAAAACTAATTTTTTATTTCTATTGTCAATTCTTCACAGAGGAATAAGTTCTTAAACTTAGTTCTTACTAATTGGAGAAATCATTATATGTGCTCTATGAGTTCCCGGATCCATGATCCATGGCATTCCCGGAGCTTCTGGCTTTATAGGCAAACCTGTAGATTCTGCAGTTGCATAAGGAATGTAAACTACATATCTAAATTTACCATCTTTTAGATCACCCGTATTTTTATTGTAATTTTCTTCAGAACCGCTAAGAACAAATAAGGCACTTGGAGCATCCGGCATCTCTAAACTTCCATCTGCAGCTTCTTTTGCTCTAATTTGTCTTTTTTCAGCTTCAGATCTCCCTGCAGCTTTTAACGCTCTTCCTCGTTCCATAAATGGCTCTAACTTTTTAGAATAACAGGTAACCTGAATTCCTTCTTTGGAAGGGTCATCTCCTATACAAACCATATAATTAGATCCTTCTCTAAGCACCTCTAATTCTCCACTCTCGCTATATCCATATACCATTGCTCCTTCTCTTTGATCTTCTGGAGCGGCGAGTACAGCGGTTTTAATTTGAATAGCTACTGGTAAACTAGTTCTTTCTTTATCTTGAGAAAAGCCGGAGATTCCAATTAAAACTGCTATTAATGTTATAAAATTTTTCATGTTATTATGTTTTATAGAACCAGCCCGAAGTGCCGTTCATTTTTATAAATATAAGAATTTATATTTCTAAATATATAGTAGACTAAACTCTTGTTGAATCAACTTAAAAGTTTAGAATAAAATTATTCGTGCTATCTAGAACATATCTTATTTCTAAGCTGCTATTAAATACTAATCTTGTTGGATTTATTTAATTATCTTCAGTAAAAATAGGAACACCTCTTATTTTCATAATTCAAACTTAACATTAATAAGGCATACCGATGAGCGAAACAGTAGACGACTATTTGGATAATCATTACATACATAGAAGTAATTGGTTAAGAGCGGCAGTTTTGGGTGCAAATGATGGTATTCTTTCTACTGCAAGTTTAGCCATAGGGGTAGCAGCTGCCAGCGACTTAAGAGAGCCTATTATTCTGGCCACGTTGGCAGGATTGGTAGCAGGTGCACTTTCTATGGCTGCCGGAGAATATGTCTCTGTTAGCTCACAAACCGACGTGGAAAGTGCAGATATCGCCAGAGAAAAAATAGAATTAGAAGAAACTCCAGAATTAGAATTGCAGCGCCTTGCAGAGATCTATGAAAAAAGAGGACTTAAAAAAGATACCGCACTAATTGTAGCCAAAGAGCTAACCGAGCATGATGTACTGGCCGCCCATATTAGAGATGAATTGGGAATTAATGAGATAAGCCAAGCAAAACCAATTCAGGCTGCTTTTGCATCTGGAGCCTCCTTTACCGTAGGTGGCGTGCTACCATTATTAGTAGTTCTTTTTCTACCGGTTCAATCTATGGAGTATTACTTGTATGGTTTTGCCACTATTTTCTTGATAATTCTGGGGGCCTTAGCCGCCAAAGCTGGAGGATCTAATATTGCAAAAGCTGTTCTTAGAATAACTTTTTGGGGTACTGTTGCCATGGGATTAACGGCTGTTGTAGGTTATTTTTTTGGAGTAAATCTCGCTTAAATAAAAGTTCTAATGAGATTTTTAAAAACCGATCTTTAGTTGAACCTTGATCTTTTTGAAACTTCCTATAAAATAGAGATAATACCAAATTATGAGCGATAGAATAATATAAATATGATATTCCTCCTTTAAATCTTAATTGAATCTTAAGGTATTTATTAAGAGCTATTAAAGAATAAAAATTAAAATTTGTAAGATGAAATTATTACTTGTAGAAGATGAAGTTGGTATTGCCAATTTTGTGAAACAGGGATTAGAGGAAAATGGCTTTACCGTAGAGGTAGCCGATGATGGCAGCAAAGGATTAGAATTGGCACTTGCCAAGAATTATGATCTATTGCTTCTAGACTGGATGCTTCCCGGTATGAGCGGCATTGAGATCTGTAGTAATTTTAGAAATCATGATAAAGAAACACCAATTATCTTTTTAACCGCGAAAGATACAGTAGATGAAACCGTTCTAGGCTTGAAAAGCGGAGCCAATGATTTTATCAAAAAACCATTTCATTTTAAAGAATTACTAGAACGTATTAAGGTTCAATTAAGAAAAGGTGCTAAAGAAGAACATAAATTAACTGTAGGAAAAATAGTTTTAAATATTTCCACCCATCAAGTTTATAATGATATAGATGAAGTACACCTAACTCAAAGAGAATTTGAACTGCTTCAATATTTACTTCAGCATAAAGGTAAAGTTTGCGAGAGGACCGAGATCATCCGCAAGGTTTGGAATATTCATTTTGATTATGATTCTAGCGTTATTGATGTCTATATAAATTCATTAAGAAAGAAACTTAATTTAAATGTCCAAAACAATTTAATTGAGACCATTCGCGGGGTTGGATATATTATTAAAGAACCTAGATCTTAGATAAGTTACAAAAAGCAGAATGAAACTAAATTTTAAAAATAGGATCGCTTATCATTATATAGTTGCCACTGCCCTTATTGTTGGACTGGTTTTTTTGGTGATCTTTTTTGTAGTTAAAAGTACTGTTTACGCAAATCTAGATAAAGATCTGAACTTTGAGATCCAAAAGCATACCCAGGAGATCACTATTTCTAATGATAGTATTTATTTCTCTAATAAAGAGGAATTGGAAGAACGCGAACATGTAGAAGTTCAGGTTAATCCTGTATTTATTCAGCTATCAGGAACAAACGGAAAATTATTTGACAAGTCTCCAAACCTTAAAGATAAGGAATTAGCAACCTCAGCAAATCAAAAAGCCGGTTAGCATTTTAATACAATCCTATCTAATGAGCCAATACGCCAGGTACAATTGCCAATAGAGAAAAATGATGTTTTAAAAGGATACGTGGTTGCGGCAATGTCTTTGGAAGGTTCTACCAGAGTAATTAGAAATCTTGGAAATACCTTACTACTTCTCTACCCTCTAATAATTATTGGTCTATTTTTCATCTCTAGCTTTCTTGCCGGTAGAAGTATTGCTCCCATAAGATCTATAATTGCTACAACTAATAAAATTACCAGAAATAATCTAAATGACCGAGTAGCTTTACCTCAGAAAAAAGATGAACTACACGAACTATCATCGGCCATAAATGAACTCTTAAATAGAATTGAAAGAACTATAGAGAGAGAACGCCAATTTACATCAGACGCTTCTCATGAGCTCCGTACACCATTAGCTTCATTAAGAGGAAATCTAGAAGTGCTAATTCAAAAAGAACGCAGTGCCGCCGAATACGTAGAAAAAATAGAGTACAGTCTAGGAGTTATAGATACTATGAGCTTTACCTTGGACCAACTACTCACTTTAGCTAGAATGGACGCTCCTACCATTTCCGAGTTGTATTATACTGAAATAGGTTGACCATTTTTGATTCAATTTCCGACAATTTAAATGGTTAATAATTCTAAATTTTGTTTGTTCCTTTTGTAGGAATGATAGTCTACATTTCGATTCAAATGAACAAAGTTAGGGGTGTTCAATTTGAGACTAAAATGAGGTCTTTTGTTGTTGTAAATCTCAACAGCTCGTTTGACCATCTTCTTCGCTAAGTTAGTATTTTTTATAGTCCGTTTTAAATCATATTCATATTTAAGGGTTCTGTTGATTCTCTCAGCCATGGCATTCTCGTATGGGTCGTATTTCTCGGTCATGCTCATTTGTATTCCATGTTCCTCAGTAAAGCTGGTGTATTGGGGATTGCAATACTGAATTCCACGATCTGAATGATGAATGAGTTTCTGATTCTTGTATTTCCTGTTTTTAATGGCCATTTTAAGCGCATCGATGCAAAGTGATGTCTTCATATGGCTTGCCAATTTATAACCCATAATTTGCTTAGAATAGGCGTCTGTGACTAATGCCAAGTAACTGTGTCCGTTCTGCGTTTTGATATAGGTAATATCGCTTACCCAAAGTTGTTCCGGCCTGGTGGGAACTTTGTCTTTTACGAGGTTTTTGTATTTAAAGAACCGGTGTTTTGAATCGGTTGTGATATGGAACCGCTTTAATTTAGGAACGAGCAGGTTATTCATTCGCATTACTCGATAGAATTTATCCCTTCCTATTTTAATACCGAGTCTGTCCATATCAGCCTTTAATTCCTGATACAGTTTAATTCCACCGGTACGCAGTCCATACTGACTCCGATACTCTTTGATGAGTCGAATAATTAGCTGTTGCTCTGTTTGCCTGTTCTGATGAGATTTTAAGCGCTTATAAAAAGCTTGTTTGGAAACCCCAAAACATTGGATCAACCATTTTCTTTTAAACGGTTTTGCTTCTTTTTTTCGATCTCGTCTGCTAATGTTTTGGGCAATGACTTTTTTGACATATCAACTCCGGTAATAAGTTCCATGTCAGCAATAATGTCTTGTTGGAAGTCTTTTACAAACTCTAATTCCTCTATTTTTTCTTTGAGTTTCTTGATCTCATCTTTCTTGCTCATCCCTTGTTTCTTTTGTTCTAAAGTACTGTATTTTTTCAACCAATAATAGATGGAAGCTCTGGAAACCTCATATTTATCGGAAGCATGATTGATAGAGATTTGTGCATTCTGGATCTGATCAATAATAACTAGCTTAAGATCATACCCTACTTTTTTGTAGGAAGTTTTTCGACAGTGTTCATTTTGTTCTTTCATTAGGTATAGTGCTAAAAGGTTTAATTTTTAGTCAACCTATTTCAGGAAAGTACAAGTCTAAAGATGTAACCTTACTTTCTACCTTGGTAGATGAAATAGTGTATAAAAACAAAGAAGCAATTCAGCATAAGAATCTACAGGTTAAATTAAAGCTTCAAACCAATCGAGATTATGTTGTACCTAGATATAACGCACATCTAATTCTAGATAATATTATTCAAAATGCCGTTAAATACTCTTATGAAAATGGAATTATATCTATAGTTCTAGAAGCAAGAAAGGAAGCCATAATTTGTACTATTACCGACAATGGGATAGGTATCAAAAAAGAAGATATTCAGAAAATATTTAATAGCTTCTATAGATCTAATGCGTTGCAACATAAGCATATTAAAGGAAACGGACTTGGATTATCTATTGCTAAAAAATCTGCAGACGCTATTGGTGCTAAAATAGAATTAGAAAGCCAATTAGAAGGAGGCACCAGTTTTAAAATACTATTTAAGCCAATCTTAAGCTAGAAATTTCTCTTAACTTAGAGATCAGGTCTATATTTGACTTAGATAAAATATTCCTATGCTCGATCGTATCATTAAATTTAGTATTTCACACAAGCTAATAATCTTGCTTTTTACGATCTTCATTGTTGGTTTTGGGATCTATTCGCTTTCTCAAATTCCTATTGGTGCTGTACCAGATGTAACCAATAATCAAGTACAGGTAATTACTACTTCCCAGAATCTTTCTACTCAAGATATGGAACAATATATTACCTATCCTGTAGAACTGGAAATGGCGAACTTGCCCGGAGTAAAAGAAATTAGATCGGTCTCTAAATTTGGATTATCTGTAGTTACCATTGTTTTTGAAGAAGATCTAGGCACTTATCTCCCAAGACAACTTATTGCAGAAAAAATTAAATCGGCTTCAGAAAAGATTCCCGAAGGTTTTGGTAAGCCACAAATGGGGCCAATCACTACCGGATTAGGTGAGATCTATCAATATACTTTAGATACCGAGCCAGGATTTGAAGACCGTTACTCTGCAGAAGATCTTAGAACCATTCAAGACTGGTTGGTAAAAAGGCAGCTTTCTGGCATTAGAGGTGTGGTAGAAATCAATGCGTGGGGAGGTTATGTAAAAGAGTATGAAGTTGCCATCAATTCAAAAAAATTGAATGCAATGCATATTTCTATATCGAAGATATTTAGTGCATTAGAGAATAACAATAGCGTTGCAGGTGGTGGATATATAGAAAAAGTAAATCAAGCTTATTTTATACGGGGACAAGGACGCGTATCCTCTTTAGATGATATTAGAAATATCGTGGTGGAGAATGATAATGGTATACCTGTTTTTATAAAAGATGTAGCTGAAGTTGGATTTGGTCAAGCCACCCGTTTTGGTGCCATTACAGCCAACGGAAAAGGAGAAACCGTACTTGGGCAAGTAATGATGTTAAAAGGAGCAAACTCTAACAAGGTAATAGAAGATGTAAAAGCAAGGGTTTCAGAGATTGCTACTTCGCTACCTGAAGGGGTAGTGATTAAGCCTTTCTTAGATAGAAGTGAATTAATTGGAAGAACTACTTTTACCATTGCAGAAAACCTTATTGTAGGATGCCTTATCGTAATTTTTGTTGTGGTATTACTATTAGGTAATTTTCGCTCTGGTTTAGTAGTGGCATCTGTAATACCGCTATGTCTTCTATTCGCACTTTCTTTAATGTACATCTTTGGAGTAGATGCAAATTTGATGAGCTTAGGGGCTATAGATTTTGGTATTATAATAGATGGAGCCGTTATTATTGTAGAATTTACGGCCTTTGAGATCACGAAAAAACATAAAGAATATGAAAATTTAGGAAAACAAGAACTAAAAAATCTTAAAGATCGCGTCACCTTTAATAGTTCTTCAAAGATGATGAACTCTGCTATTTTCGGGCAACTTATCATTCTAATCGTTTTTATTCCAATTCTATCTTTAACGGGTGTGGAAGGCAAAATGTTCAGACCTATGGCACTTACCTTCAGTTTTGCATTAATAGGTGCAATGATTTTGTGTTTAACATACGTTCCGGTGGCTTCTGCTCTCTTTCTAAGATCTAAGGAGCAGTCTGAGAAGAATATTTCTGTGAGACTTATAAAATTTTTAAATCGAAGTTATAAACCTGCCATCATTTGGGCCTTAAATAAAAAGAAACTTGTATTAGGTATTGCTATTGCTCTCCTAATATTCTCCGGATATATATTCAGCCGTAGGGGAGGTGAATTTATTCCGCAATTAGATGAAGGGGATTTTGTAATTCAGCCTGTACTAAAAACAGGAACTTCTTTGAGTAAAACAATAGAAACTACCACAGAAATTGAAAATATTCTTCTGGATAGTTTCCCTGAAGTAGAACAAGTTGTAAGTAGAATTGGTGCAGCAGAAGTTCCTACAGACCCTATGTCTATGGAAGAAAGTGATGTTATAATATCTCTTAAGCCTAAATCTGAATGGGTTTCAGCTAAAACCAAAGATGAACTTGCAGAACGATTTAAAGAAGCGCTGGCAATAATACCTGGAATGGAAATAGAATTCACTCAGCCTATAGAGATGCGTTTCAATGAATTGATAACGGGAGTGAGAGCAGATATAGCCATTAAGATCTTTGGAGAAAATCTAGATATTTTAAACTCAAAAGCTCAGAAGATCAAAAACCTGATTAGAGATGTAGAAGGAGCTTCAGATATAACGGTTGAAAAAATTGTGGGACTTCCTCAAATGAATGTAAATTTCAATAGAGAGAAAATTGCGAGATATGGCCTTAATATCGCAGATCTCAACAAAGTAATAACTATGGGATTTTCCGGAGAAACCGCAGGGAGTGTTTTTGAGGGAGAAAAACGTTTTGATATGGTTCTAAGGCTTCAAAAGGAAAGTAGGAAGGATATTTCTAACTTAAAGAATCTGTATGTAGATACGCCATCTGGAGCGAAAATTCCGCTAAGCGAACTTGCAGATATAACCTATCAAAAAGGAGCTGCAAAAATTTCTAGAGATAATACACAAAGACGTATTGTAGTGGGTGTAAACGTTAGAGATAGTGATCTTCAAACAGTAGTAGATAAAATAAAAGGAATTGTAGAACCTAATATTAGCCTGCCTCCGGGATATACTATTACGTATGGAGGTCAATTTGAAAATTTACAAAGCGCCACTGCAAGACTTAAGGTAGCAGTACCCATTGCCCTGATACTTATATTTATCCTACTCTACTTCGCTTTTGGAACAATTAGAGAAGCATTGATGATTTTTTCTGCTATACCATTAGCAGCCGTAGGCGGCATCTTATTATTGTGGGCACGTGGCATGCCATTTAGCATTTCTGCCGGTGTTGGTTTTATTGCACTATTTGGGATCGCTGTACTAAATGGAATAGTATTGATAGAACATTTTAAAGAACTAAGGGAAGACGGTATGAAAAATGACGATGACCTAATTGTAAATGGTGCACAGAATAGATTACGTGCTGTACTTTTAACCGCCTCTGCTTTTGCTTTAGGATTTTTACCGATGGCGGTATCTTCTGGAGCGGGAGCAGAAGTTCAACGCCCACTTGCAACTGTTGTTATTGGTGGATTAATCACTTCTACCCTGTTAACACTAATTGTGTTGCCGGTGATATATTCTCTATTCAGCAAAGAAAAAAAGAAGAAAGAAGCAGATACTAAAAATTTAAAGATAAAGCCACTTAGTGTTATCCTTTTACTTTTCGGATTTTCTGCGTTTTCTCAAGAGACTCAAGTAATAACTATAGAAAATGTTCAAGATCTTAAAGAAATTGCTCTTGAAAATAATCTTGGACTAAAAGCATCTTCTCTAAGAATTAATGAATCTGACGCTTTAATTGGTACTGCCTTTACTTTTGATAAAACCGAAGGGTATTTTGGAAAAGATGAAAGTAACAGAGCTTTAGATAAATCTCTGAACGTTATTGGAATCAGACAGTTCTTCGATTTCCCTACGGTTTATCTTGCCAGAAAAAAAGTTCGTAAAGCTCAATTTAGAGAAGCACAAAGTTCTTTTCAGCTTAAAAAACTTAGAATAGAACAGCAGGTTGCTGAGGTTTATTATCAGCTTCAGTATGAAAATGCTAAAATTTCAGCTTACAAAGATCTTGATAGTCTTTACCAAAAGTTTGCATATGCTGCCAAGAGAAGGTTTGAACTTGGAGAAACTAATTATTTAGAAAAGATCACCGCCAGATCTAAACAGAAACAGTTAGAGACACAACTAAAACAAGCACAAAATGAACTTAATATCTCTTATGAGAAACTTAAACCATTATTAAATACAGATAAGGACGTTATTATTCAAACCTGGAAATTAGATAAAGTGGCATTAGACAATCTGGGGATTGAAGGTAATCCTGGGATCGATCTGTATCGCAATAAAACTGATTATTTTAAGGCTCAAGCCGGATTGGAGAAACAACAGTTATTGCCAGATATTAGTCTAAATTATTTTCAATTTAATAATGATATGGTAGAAGATCCTTTAAGAGGATATCAGGTTGGAATACATATACCTATCTTATTCTTTGGAAATTCTTCAAAAATAAAAGCAGCAAATTTTGCAAAAAGTGCTTCTATTCAAGATGCCAAAGATTACGAGAACAGATTAAATTCTGAATATAACCAGCTGTTGCAGCAAATGAATAAACATGAACAAGCACTTTCTTATTACGAAAGCGAAGGAAAAGAGCTTTCTAAGGAAATCATTAAAACTGCTACTATGAGCTTTAAAAATGGAGAGATAGATTTTTTTGAATACATCCAAAGTTTAGAAAACTCTTATGCTATCATCCTTACTTATTATGAAAATTTGAATGCATATAATAAAACGGTGCTTCAACTAAATTACCTAACCTTATAACTTCTGCCCATGTATATTAATATTCAAAGATATCTTCTAGTACTCACTATAGTCTCGGCAATATATTCGTGCGGAAATAATGAAGAAACGCCTAAAGACGTTAATAGCGGTGAAAGCACTGCTAAGAAAGGAGAAATAACTTTAAGCGTTGCTCAATTTGATGGGAGCAATATGAAAATTGATAAGCTTACTGAAAAATATTTTCCTGTTAGTGTAGCTGCTACCGGAGTTATAGATGTTCCACCAGAAAATAAAGCGGTCATTAGCTCCTTTGCAGATGGATATGTTAGACAGACACCACTGCTTATTGGTGACTCGGTTAAAAAAGGACAATTTCTGCTTAGTTTGGAAAATCCAGAGTACATTCAGATGCAACAAGATTATTTAGATGCTATGGAGCAGATGAAATATTTGAAATCTGAGTATGAACGTCAAAAAACGCTCATAGAAGAAAATATAACTTCAGAGAAGAATTATCTAAAAGCTGAAAGCGACTACAAAAGAAATTTGGCTAAATACCAAGCGCTTCGCAAAAAGTTACAAATGTTAAATTTGTCTCCTGATGCCATAGAAAAAGGTTCTATTTCTTCTCAAATTAGAATTTATTCGCCTATTACAGGGAGTATTACAGAAATGAATATCAATAATGGAATGTATGTTTCTGCAGCTCAAAATTTAATGCAAATTATAGATAGAGATCATTTACATATAGAGCTAGATGTTTTTGAAAAAGATCTGATGAATATCAAAAAAGATCAGGAAATAAAATTCAGCATTCCTGAGGCAAATAATGATACCATAGAAGGAGAAGTTCATTTGGTAGGAACTTCTATTAATAGTGAAAAAAGAACAGTGAAGGTGCATGGGCATTTTAAAGATGAAAGTTTAAAAAATAAATTTGCTACCGGAATGTTTGTAGAAGCTCAGATCCAAACAGCTGAAAAGAAGGCAAAAGCGCTTCCTACAGAGAGTATAGTGTCTCTAGATAATACTAACTATGTTCTGATTTTAGTAGACAGAACAGATAGTGGCTATGTGTTTAAACGTCGTGAGGTAAAATTAGGAGATGTTTATAACGGTTTTACCGTTATTACAAATAGCAAAGATTTTAAACCAGATGATCAATTTGTGACTAAAGGAGCCTTTCCGTTAATAAAGGAAGAATAAATATAATCTTCTATGTTTGGAAGATTTATATACACAAAAAAGCCCTGAACAAATGTTCAAGGCTTTTATTTGGTCGGGGTGGCAGGATTCGAACCTGCGGCCTCCTGCTCCCAAAGCAGGCGCGATAACCGGGCTACGCTACACCCCGAAGGTTATCTTTGTGATAAGCAATGAAAGCTTATCGTCATAGCGGGTGCAAATATAAGAATAACTTTTAATGTACCTACAAAGTGCAAAGAAAAATCAAAAAATATCTAAAGTGCCTTAACACTTGTTTCACAGCTCTATAGGTAGTTTTTTAGTAACTTCAACACAAAATAAATTTATGAAATACTTAAAATTCTCGTTTTTAAGCCTTCTTTTAATTGCATTTTCTGCGTGCGCACAAAAGGATACTAGTATTACCCCTTCCTCCTATTATTATGACTATGAAATGGTGGTAGACGGACTTCAAATTCCGTGGGGAATAGCATTTTTACCGGATGGAAGTATGCTCATTACAGAAAAAAGTGGCGAGTTGATACATTTTAAGGATGGTAAAAAAGTAGCCGTATCTGGCGTTCCGGAGGTGTATGTTAGAGGGCAGGGCGGTTTATTAGACATTGTACTACATCCAGATTATAAAAATAATGGGTGGATCTACATTACTTATTCCTCTTCAGAAGGTGAAGGAGATGGAGGTAATACCGCAATTATGCGTGCTCAATTAAGCGAAAATAAGCTTACAAATAAAGAAGTCCTTTACAAAGCTTCCCCAAACACTACTAAAGGACAACATTTTGGCTCGAGAATAGCTTTTGATAATGAAGGATATCTTTACTTCTCTGCAGGAGAGCGTGGAGAAAGAGATATCAATCCTCAGAATATTACCAGAGATAACGGTAAAATATATAGGCTTAATGATGATGGATCCATACCAAATGATAATCCATTTGTTGGTCAAAATAATGCAAAAACTGCTATTTATAGCTATGGGCATAGAAATCCACAAGGTTTAATCTTACATCCGGAAACTGGAGAGATCTGGGAGCATGAACACGGGCCTATGGGTGGAGATGAAATAAATATCATTAAAAAAGGAGCCAACTATGGATGGCCAGTAGTTACTTATGGTAAAAATTATAACGGCACTAGTATTACTTCAGAAACATCCAAACCAGGAATAGAAGAGCCAATTTACTATTGGGTACCTTCTATTGCTCCTAGCGGAATGGCATTTATCACTTCAGATAAATATCCGAATCTTAAAGGAAATTTATTGGTAGGATCATTAAAATTTCAATACCTTGAATTGGATATACTAGAAGGTGAAAAAGTTGTTAAAAGAGAGAAACTTTTTGAAGATCTAGGAAGATTTCGCGATGTTCGCCAAGCGCCAGACGGATACATTTATGCCGCCGTAGAGGGAAAAGGAATTATTAAATTAATAGAAGTAAAAACCACTAAAACTGAAAAATGAGATTAATATTAAGTCTTTTTATAATGGTATTGATCGTTGGATGCAAATCAGACGAGAATAAGAATGATAACACAGAAAAAATAGTAATTGGAGACAAACCTAAATCTACAACTACTTCCACTCAAAATGAATATCCACAGGGAAAAGAAGTTTATAATAATCTATGCGCTACCTGCCACTTACCATCAGGAAAAGGTATTGCTGGTAGCTTTCCACCACTAGACGGCTCTAATTGGTTAACAGAAAAAAGAGCTGAAAGTATACATGCGGTTAAATATGGCTTAAATGGGCCTATAGTAGTAAATGATGTAGAATATAATAACGTAATGGCCCCAATGGGTCTTACAGATCAGGAAGTAGCAGACGTGCTTAATTATACCATGAGTTCTTGGGGAAATACCAACGATAACCCTATCACTCTAGAAGAAGTAAAAGCTGTGAAAGAGTAAGAAAAAAAAGTTCTACATACTACCATTAAATTAAAATCCAAAGGCCGGCTTTTAAAAGTAATAATTAACTTTGCCCATAAATTTTAGTATTTATGTTAATTATAGGAATTGCTGGTGGAACCGGAAGTGGTAAAACTACCGTGGTTAGACAAATTTTAGATGAATTGAATAATGATGAAGTTGATGTAATTTCTCAAGATTCATATTATCAGGATACCAGCCATCTGCCAATGGAGGAACGAAAAAAGATAAATTTTGATCATCCAAAATCTATAGATTTTGATCTTTTAGTCTCTCATTTAAAAGATCTGAAAGCAGGCAAAACCATCGAACAACCTGTATATTCTTTTAAAGATCATAACCGTACAGGTGAGACAGTGACTACACAGCCAAAAAAGGTAATCATAGTTGAAGGAATTCTGATTCTTACTCATACAGACATCAGAGATATGTTCGATATTAAAATATACGTGCATGCAGATAGTGATGAGCGTCTAATTAGAAGACTAAAAAGAGATATTAATGATCGCGGTAGAGATCTGGAAGAAGTACTTTGGCGTTACCAGACAACATTAAAACCTATGCATCAACAATTTATTGAGCCAACCAAAGAATTTGCAGATATTATAATTCCTACCAATAGATACAATACGGTGGCGGTAGATATCGTTCAAACCATCATTAAAGAGAGATTGGGTTAATTTTGTATCTTTAAAAACTATGAATCTAAAGCAGCTTAGACAAAAAAGATGGTTCAAAATCATTAGTAATAGATACGTTCTGTTGCTTCTGATCTTTACCTTCTGGATGCTTTTTTTAGATAGTAACTCATGGTACATTCAGCGAGAACTCAACCAAAAGGTAGACGAGCTTAATACCAACAAAGAATATTACAAAAAAGAGATCGCTAAAGACAAAGCAACTATGGAAAGTCTGGACGATTCTTTTGAACTAGAAAGCTTTGCAAGGCAACAATATTATATGAAAAGGCCAAATGAAGATATTTACATTATTGAATATGATACTGTAAATTAAACGCCTTACGTTTTTTACATTTTGCCTAATCTTAAAAAAACTAAACAATGAGTCAGCCTTTATTTCAGGAATTTGAAGAGGTTTCTGCCAAACAATGGAAGCAAAAGATCCAAGTTGATTTAAAAGGAGCAGATTATAACGAGAAGCTTGTTTTTAAAAGTAGAGATGGCATTCATATAAAACCATTTTATAATGCTGAAGATGTTGAAAAAACATTCAGTATAAATTCTCCAAAGAATTGGCAGATCTGTGAAAAGATCTTCGTGGTTTCAGAAGAAAAAAGTAATAAAAGGGCTCTTGAAGTACTTACCAAAGGTGCCGAAAGTTTATGGTTTATCATTTCTTCTGAGAAGACAGATTTTCAGAAGTTATTCAAAGATATCTCTCTTAAAGATACTCCTATCTACTTAAATTTTGAGTTTTTACCAGAGAGCACTTTTGAGGAGTTGCTTACTTTTATAAGCGGTACAGATCATCAAATAAGACTTCATATTGATATTGTTGGAAATTTTGCCCGTTCGGGGAATTGGTACTTTGATCTTAAAAAAGATCACGAAATCTTATCTAAGATCGTATCAAAATCAGCTGATTTTAAATCAGTGCTGAGCGTAGATTCTGGTTTATACCAAAATGCAGGTGCCACTATTCCACAAGAATTGGCTTATGCTCTAGCTCATGCAAATGAATACCTAAATCATTTTTCAGAAAATAAAGATCTGGAGATCGATTTTATTGTGGCTTCCGGAACCAATTATTTCTTTGAGATCGCCAAGATCAGAGCACTTCGTATTTTATATGCCAGCTTGGCTTCAGAATATGGTATCAATGAAAAATGTTATGTATTGGCTCAACCTACAAAACGAGACAAGACCTTATACGATTTTAATGTAAACCTACTTAGAACCACCACACAGACAATGAGCGCTGTACTTGGAGGTGCAGATGCTGTCTACAATATGCCTTATGATGCAATTTATCATAAGAATAATGAGTTTGGAGATAGAATAGCTAGAAATCAGTTACTTATTTTAAAGACTGAAAGCTATTTTGATAAAGTTTCCAACGCTGCAGAAGGAGCTTATTATATAGAAAGTTTGACTCAGCAATTTGCAGAAAAAGCCTTGGAAATATTTAAAGAAATTGAAGCTGGAGGTGGATTTTTAAAAGAATTGAAGGAAGGGATCATTCAAAGAAAAATAGCTGAAAGTGCTAAATTGGAGCAAGAGAAATTTGACAAAGGTGAATTAGTGCTGATAGGCACCAACAAATATGAGAATCCTGAAGATAAAATGAAGGCGGATTTAGAATTGTTTCCATTTTTGAAGATGAATCCTAGAAAAACCTTGATCTCTCCAATTTTAGAGAGAAGATTATCAGAAAGATCTGAACAAGAGCGATTAGAAAAAGAGTAATTTCAGTCACGAAATACTATTAAAATATAACTGCTGATATTTTTCAGCTAGAAGAATTTACAAGCAATGCCTAGAAAAAATCTTCAAAATATCACTTTAAAGAGTTCGGTTTCTAGCGAAACTAAAAATTCTGATAACTCTAAAGTTTTTAAAACCGCAGAAGAGATCGATTTAAAACCGACCTATTCCGCAATGGATATAGAAAATGCAGAGCATTTAAATTTTGCTGCAGGAATTCCTCCTTTCTTAAGAGGACCTTATAGCACCATGTATGTGAGCAGACCTTGGACCATTCGCCAATACGCAGGTTTTTCTACCGCAGAAGAAAGCAATGCTTTTTATAGAAGAAATTTAGCTGCAGGGCAAAAAGGACTTTCAGTAGCTTTTGATCTTCCTACGCATAGAGGTTATGATAGCGATCATGAACGCGTGGTAGGAGATGTTGGAAAAGCAGGTGTTGCCATAGATTCTGTGGAAGATATGAAAATCTTATTCGATCAGATCCCATTAGATAAAATGTCTGTATCTATGACTATGAATGGAGCGGTACTTCCTATCATGGCCTTTTATATAGTGGCGGCAGAAGAACAAGGTGTAGATAGAAAAGACCTTTCAGGAACCATTCAAAATGATATTCTAAAAGAATTTATGGTGCGTAATACTTATATCTACCCACCTACTCCTTCTATGAAGATCATTTCAGACATTTTTGAGTACACTTCTCAAAACATGCCAAAATTCAATAGTATTAGTATCTCCGGATACCATATGCAAGAGGCCGGTGCAACTTGTGACATTGAACTTGCTTATACCCTTGCGGATGGATTGGAATATATCAGAAAAGGATTAGAAGCCGGAATGGATATAGACAGCTTTGCTCCTCGTCTTTCTTTTTTCTGGGGAATTGGAATGAACCATTTTATGGAGATCGCCAAAATGAGAGCTGCGCGTATGTTATGGTCGAAATTGGTAAAACAATTCAACCCAAAAAACGAAAAATCTTTAGCACTTAGAACGCATTCACAAACCAGCGGATGGAGTTTAACAGAGCAAGATCCTTTTAACAACGTTGCCAGAACCTGCATTGAAGCAGCTGCGGCAGCCTTTGGAGGAACTCAAAGTTTACACACCAATGCCTTAGATGAAGCTATTGCTTTACCTACAGATTTCTCTGCACGTATTGCAAGAAATACTCAGTTATTTCTTCAGCAAGAAACCAAGATCACTAAAACAGTAGATCCCTGGGCTGGAAGTTTTTATGTTGAAAGTCTAACTAACGATATTGCTCAAAAAGCCTGGAAACTTATAGAAGAAGTGGAAGAACTTGGTGGAATGACCAAGGCCATTGAAGCTGGAATTCCTAAATTGAGAATTGAAGAAGCTGCAGCTACCAAACAAGCCAGAATAGATAGCGAAACCGATATTATTGTAGGTAATAACAAATACAGACTTGAAAAGGAAGACCCATTGGTTACACTTGAAGTAGACAACCAAACGGTAAGAATTCAGCAAGTTGATAGATTAAAACAAATTCGAGAAGATCGAAATTCAGAGAAAGTAAATAAAGCCTTAGAAGCTTTAACCGATGCTGCTGAAAAAGAAAATGGAAATTTATTAGCTTTAGCAGTAGAAGCATCTAGAGAAAGAGCCACTTTAGGTGAAATAAGTGATGCCCTAGAAAAAGTATATGGCAGATATAAAGCCAAAATTCAATCTTTTAGCGGAGTTTATTCTAAAGAGATGAAAGACAACGAGTCCTTTAAAAAAGCAAGAGAGCTTGCCAATAAGTTTGCTGAGCAAGATGGTAGACGTCCAAGAATAATGGTAGCCAAAATGGGACAAGACGGTCATGATCGTGGCGCTAAAGTGGTAGCAACCGGTTATGCAGATCTTGGTTTTGATGTGGATATCGGGCCGCTATTCCAAACCCCTGCAGAAGCTGCGAAGCAAGCTATAGAAAATGACGTTCACATTTTAGGCGTATCTTCTTTAGCTGCAGGACATAAGACTTTAGTACCTCAAGTAATTGAAGAACTAAAAAAACACGACAGAGAAGATATCATGGTAATAGTTGGAGGGGTAATTCCTTCTCAAGATTATCAGTTTTTATTCGATGCAGGAGCAGTTGCTGTATTTGGGCCGGGTACGAAAATTAGCGAAGCAGCAATTCAATTATTAGAAATTCTTATAGAAGAAGAATAATTTATATTCCTCTTCAATTTAATACAATCAACCAATTAGCGCAAGGCCTAACCAGACTTGCCACTAAAACTTATAAATATGGATTTTACAAAAAAAATGCTGAGAGATGACGCTTTAAAAGGCAAAACCATTGTTGTAACCGGCGGAGGTAGCGGATTAGGTAAAGCTATGAGCACCTATTTTCTTGAACTTGGAGCCAATGTGGTAATTACTTCACGAGACCTGGAAAAACTAAAAAATACTGCAGAAGAGATGAGATCTCAAACTAAGGGAAAGGTTTTACCTGTACAATGTGATGTTCGTAATTATGAAGAGGTTGAAGCTATGGTAAAAGCCTCTGTAGATGAATTTGGATCTGTAGATGTACTTTTAAACAATGCAGCTGGAAACTTTATCTCGCCCACAGAACGTTTGAGCGCTCATGCTTTCGATACCATTATAGACATAGTTCTTAAAGGAAGTAAAAACTGCACACTAGCCTTCGGAAAGCATTGGATAGACAATAAAGAGGAGAATAAAACTATACTTAACATCGTTACTACTTACGCATGGACGGGTTCTGCATATGTAGTTCCAAGTGCAACTGCTAAAGCAGGAGTTTTAGCCATGACACGTTCTTTAGCGGTAGAATGGGCGAAATATGGTATTAGATCTAACGCTATTGCTCCAGGACCTTTCCCAACTAAAGGAGCTTGGGATAGATTACTGCCTGGAGACTTAAAAGAGAAGTTCGATCTTGCTAAAAAAGTGCCGTTAAAACGTGTTGGAGAGCATCAGGAATTGGCTAATCTAGCTGCATACTTGGTTTCAGACTTTTCTGCCTATATAAATGGTGAAGTTGTAACTATAGATGGCGGCGAATGGCTGAAAGGTGCAGGACAGTTCAATTTATTGGAAGCCATCCCGGAAGAAATGTGGGATCAGCTGGAAGCAATGATCCGCGCTAAGAAAAGTAAATAAATAACTGATAACGAGATTCGTTACATTGTAAAAATCCAGAATATTACGAAACTGTATAAGCTGTTAACAAAATCATTTTATATAGCTGTAATAAATTGTATTTTTACCCCTCATAAATTGAAGATATTTAATGGGTAAAATCATTGCTATTGCAAATCAAAAAGGAGGTGTTGGCAAAACTACCACCTCTGTTAACTTAGCAGCCTCTCTTGGGGTTCTTGAAAAAAAGGTATTGTTAATTGATGCCGACCCACAAGCGAATGCTACTTCTGGATTAGGTATTGATGTAGAACAGGTAGAATTTGGAACCTACCAACTTTTGGAACATTCTATCAAAGCGGAAGAAGCTATTATTAAAACCAGTTCTCCTAATTTAGATATCATTCCTTCTCACATAGATCTTGTTGCTATAGAAATAGAACTTGTAGATCAGGACGAGCGTGAATATATGCTTAAAAAAGCTATTACTCACCTAAAAGAGAGTTATGACTATATATTTATTGACTGTGCTCCTTCTTTAGGACTGCTAACTTTAAATGCACTTACCGCTTCAGATTCGGTGATCATTCCAATTCAGTGTGAATATTTTGCATTAGAAGGGTTGGGCAAACTATTGAACACTATTAAAAGTGTTCAAAAAATTCACAATAAAGAATTAGATATAGAGGGCTTATTGTTAACTATGTACGACTCTCGACTTAGACTATCAAATCAAGTAGTAGATGAAGTGCAGAAACATTTTAATGAAATGGTTTTCACTACAATCATCCAGCGAAATGTACGTTTAAGTGAAGCACCAAGTTACGGGGAAAGTATTATCAATTATGACGCTGGTAGCAAAGGAGCAAATAATTATTTGAGCCTTGCCCATGAAATCATAAAGAAAAACATGTAGAAGATGGCGAAAGCTACTAAAAAACAAGCGTTAGGAAGAGGCCTTTCAGCATTACTGAAAGATCCTGAACAAGATATAAAATCTGCAGAAGATAAGAATGCAGATAAACTGGTAGGGCATATTGTAGAATTGGAACTAACTTCTATAGAAGTAAACCCATTTCAGCCTAGAACCAGCTTTAATGAAGATTCTCTTAGAGAATTAGCTTCTTCTATTAAAGAATTAGGGGTAATTCAACCAATAACGGTAAGAAAATTAGAGTTTAATAAATATCAATTAGTTTCAGGAGAACGAAGATTCAGGGCTTCTAAATTAATTGGACTTGAAACAGTTCCTGCTTACATTAGAATAGCGAACGATCAGGAATCTTTGGAGATGGCCTTGGTAGAAAATATCCAACGTCAAGATCTTGATCCTATAGAAATTTCACTTTCATATCAGAGATTGATAGATGAGATCAATCTTACCCAAGAGCAATTAAGCGAGCGTGTTGGAAAGAATAGATCTACTATTGCTAACTACTTGAGATTATTAAAGTTAGACCCTATCATTCAAACCGGAATGAGAGATGGATTTCTATCTATGGGGCATGGAAGAGCCTTGATAAATATTGAAGATCCACAACTACAATTAGACATTTACGAGAAGATCTTAGAGAAATCTTTGTCTGTAAGAGATACCGAAAAATTGGTGCGTGAACTTAGTGGAAACTCTATAGAAAAACCCACTCCAAAAGCGAAACCACTTCCACAGGAATTCAAAAAAGGAATTAAAGAATTCTCCGATTATCTTGGCGCTAAAGTAGACGTGAAGGTTGCCGCCAAAGGAAAAGGGAAATTAATAATACCTTTTACTTCCGAAGAAGATTTTAACCGACTTAAAAAATTAATTCAGGGTGAAGCTTAAGAAATTACTTTCGCTACTCTCGCTTTTACTAGCGTTTAATTTTCTTGCAGCTCAGGAAGACTCACTTTCTGTTGCTAATACCATCAAAGAACCTATTGTTCAAAAAGATAAAAAAGAAGAGTATAAAGAATATAATCCTTTAGCACCTGCTAAGGCTGCTTTTTACTCTGCCGTATTACCAGGTTTAGGGCAGGCCTATAATGGAAAATATTGGAAAATTCCTATAGCTTACGCTGGACTAGGGATCGGAATTTATTTCTATTTAGACAATGATAAACAATATGACCGGTATCGAGATGCCTATAAGCGTAGATTAGCAGGTTTTACAGACGATGAATTCTCGAGGGAAGATGGTACGCAACGAGTAACCAATGACGGTTTAATAAGAGCTCAAAAAGTCTACCAGCGTAATAAAGAAATTTCTTTATTGGTAACAGTAGGTATATATGCCTTAAACATAATAGATGCTAACGTAGATGCACACTTACAACAGTTTAATGTAAGCGAAGACCTTTCTTTTAAGCCTACAATGAACTATGATAGAATTTCAGGTAAAACAGGCTACCTATTATCATTAAATTACAACTTTTAGATATGAGAATCGCACTTTTAGGCTACGGAAAAATGGGGAAGACCATTGAAGGTATTGCTGAGGAAAGAGGTCATGAAATAGTTTACAAGATCAAAGAAGATATTAAAAATTATGATTTTAGCAAGGTAGATGTTGCAATAGATTTTAGCGTACCTACGGCTGCCTATAACAATATAACCACTTGCATGAGACATCAAGTTCCTGTGGTGAGCGGTACTACCGGTTGGTTAACAAAATACGAAGAAGCTGTGAAGATCTGTAATGAAGAAAATTCTGCATTTTTATACGCTTCAAATTTTAGTATTGGTGTAAATCTATTTTTTGAATTAAATCAAAAATTAGCAAAAATGATGAGTCCTTTTTCTGATTATAAAGTAGAAATAGAAGAAGTTCACCATACGCATAAGCTAGACGCTCCTAGCGGGACAGCTATAACTCTAGCAGAAAAGATCATTGAACATTCTTCCAAAAGTGGATGGAAACTAGATGAAGCAGGAGCCAATGAAATTCCTATTACCGCGAAGAGAATAGATGAAGTGCCTGGAACTCATACCATAGCTTACAATTCTATTATAGATTCTATAGAAATAAAACATACTGCACATTCTAGAAAAGGTTTTGCCTTAGGTGCCGTAATTGCGGCTGAATGGTTGAATGGCAAAAAGGGAGTTCATTCCATGAAAGACGTACTTTCAAGTTTAAGTTAGTTTAACTGTAACGGTTCAAATTAAAATTACACTAATACCAGTAAAGTATTTAGATTATGACATTTACACAATGGTTTATATTTTTCCTGATAGTTCAGGTTATTCATTTTTTAGGAACATGGAAACTATACGTTAAAGCAGGAAGAAAAGCCTGGGAAGCGGCAATACCGGTATACAATGCTGTAGTTCTAATGAAGATCATTAACAGGCCTTGGTGGTGGACAATTCTTTTATTTGTGCCTATTGTAAATCTAATTATGTTCCCGGTTATTTGGGTAGAAACCATTAGAAGCTTTGGAAAGAACTCTACGCTAGATACTGTTCTTGTAATTGCTACCCTAGGATTCTATATATACTACATAAACTATATTGAAGATGTTACTTATATTGAGGAAAGAAGTCTTCAGCCTAAGACCAGCACAGGAGAATGGATAAGCTCTATACTATTTGCTGTTATTGCTGCAACAATTGTTCATACTTATTTAATTCAACCCTTTACCATTCCAACTTCTTCATTGGAAAAAACGTTATTGGTTGGAGATTTTCTATTTGTAAGTAAATTTCATTACGGTGCCAGAACCCCTATGACGGCAGTTGCTTTTCCCATGGTTCACGATACTTTACCATTTGTAAATACTAAATCATACCTCTCTAAACCTCAAATCCCTTATTTCAGATTTCCCGGATTTGAAGATATAGAGCGATCAGATATTGTTGTTTTCAACTGGCCAGTAGATACTATGAGATACATGACCACTACAGATAAGTACTACTATAAGCCTATAGATAAGAAAACAAATTATGTAAAAAGAGCTGTTGGTGTAGCAGGAGATTCGCTACAGATCAAAGACGGGAAAGTATTTATAAATTCCAAGCCCTTAAACCTACCGGGAAGAGCAAGATTACAAACTTCTTATATTGGAAAAACCAAAGATCAGCCTTTAAATCCACGCGTTATGTATCAATTATATGGAGTTACAGATCCATATCGATATGATCAAAACAGCAATACATTTTGGATAAATCTAACAGATGGAGAATTTGAGAAATTTAAGAACGATCCCAATGTAGCCAGCGTACAAAGAGTCATTAATCCTGCAGGTAATAAAGATCGCTCTGTGTTCCCTCAAAGCGAAGATAATAATTGGAATCAAGATAACTTCGGACCTATTTTCATTCCAAAAGCAGGAACTACTACTCCCCTTACTATAAAAACCCTACCATTATATAAAAGAATTATTGAAGTATATGAAGGTTCTGAAATGGGAATTACCAATAAACTGTCCACAAATGGAACGCAGGTACTATTAAACGGTACTCCTACAAATTCTTATACCTTTCAGCAGGATTATTACTGGATGATGGGAGATAACCGCCACAACAGCTTAGATAGCCGTTATTTTGGATATGTACCCTTTAATCATGTGGTTGGAAAACCTGTATTTATATGGATGAGTTGGGACACTAACGCTAGTGGGTTAGATAAGATTCGTTGGAATAGATTATTTACTACCGTTAAAGGAGATTCAGATCCTGTTTCTTATTTACCATATGCCGCCATTATAGTAGCAATTGGTCTTGGTTTTAGTTATTTCAAGAAAAGAAGAGACGCTTAGATCAACTTATAATTTATGCAAGATATTCTAGTTCATCTCCCCTATTTTGGCTCTATTGTGCAATTTAGAGAAATGCTGAGATCTGGTTCGATCTACGTTGAAAATGAAGACAACTATCAAAAGCAAACCTATCGCAATCGTATAAATATCTACGGAGCTAATGGGAAGTTAACTTTGAATATTCCAATAAAGCATTTGCATACTCCAGGTGTAAAACAGCATCAAAAGTATAAGGAAGTTAGGATCGAGAAAGAATATAAATGGCAGAAGCAGCATTGGAAATCCTTGCAATCTGCCTATAAGACCTCCCCTTTCTTTGAATACTATGAAGATGATCTAGCGCCGCTTTATCAAAAAGAGTACAAGTACTTAATAGATTTTAATTATGCTTGTTTAGAAGCTTTAGAAGAGTGCCTGCAGTTAGAGCTTAATTATAATAAAACAACAGCGTATCAAATATCACCTGAAGGAGTTTTAGATAAGCGTGAACTTATCAATGCCAAAAAAGATCATGTATTACCGGCTTATACTCAGGTATTTGATGAAAAACATGGTTTTATATCCAATTTATGTATTGTAGACCTTCTATTTAATGAGGGCCCAAATACTTTAGATTATCTGGAGTCTTTACAGTAGTATACTTATAGTTCTATCTTGGTTACAATTGGAAAGTGATCTGAATACTCAACAGGGAACACTTCAAAAGAATTAATCTTTAGCGCTTTATCTATCAATGCAAAGTCAATCCTTAAAGGAAAATAATTAAGATCAAAAGACTTTCCAAAACCACTTCCTACCTCTAAAAATGCATCGTTAAATTTGTCTGCCTTAATTTTTTGATAAATGTAGGAGAAGGCAGTATTATTAAAATCGCCCATTACAATAGTTCTATAAGGAGAACTTTCTATAGCAGCTATAAGCATCTCCGCCTGGTTTTGCTGAAGCGAAAAACCGTAGCCTATTCTTCCTATCAACTTCTTAGAATCTTCCTTCTGAAGATCTGAAATTGCCGGCTGAATGTTCAACGACTGGAAATGTACATTAAAGACGCGTAAAGTATCTTCACTTTTTACAACATCTACATAAATAGCATTATTATTTCCGTCTTCTGGAAAATCTACAGAACCCTTATTGATCATTGGAAATTTAGAAAATATTCCAGAACCAAATTCTGATGCTTTTTCCTTTAAAACAATGTATTGATATGGAAATAACTCCTTTACATTAGACACATTAATTGCGTGCTCCTGGGTAGTTAAAATATCCGGGGCCTTTTCTTTAATGAATTCTGAAATTTTCTCGGGGATGTTTTTTTGTTCCGTCCACTTATAAGAATTGAACATCCGTACGTTATAACTCATCAATACTAGCTCAGAAGCACTTCCTGCATAATTCTCTTCTGAAAATTGAACCCATGCGAACACATACTTGTAACCTAAAATAAGAACGAACAATGATAATAAGAACTGTCTCTTAAACCTGATAGCCCAAAATATTAAAAATATAATGTTGGTTAAGATTAGAATAGGCACGGCCAAGCTTAAGACCGAAAGTAACGGAAAAGATCTAGGGGGCACATAAGGGAGCAAAAAAGAAAGCAATAGCGCAAAGGCAGCTATTAAATTTAAAATGAATATAACCTTATCTAAAACACCTAGTTTCTTCATTTAATTCTCTTTTCCTGCGTGAAACAAAAAGTCCTTTTCCTGTTTAGTAAGACTATCATAACCACTCTTACTAATCTTATCTAGGATAGAATCTATTTTTTGCTGTTTCTCATCTTTGCTAATATTCTTTTTAATCTGTGTTTTAGAAGTAGAAGTTTGCGGCTTTTTATAAACCGTTCTCATCTTTGGCTTCTTATTATTTTTAGATTCAAACAATGATAAGAACCATTCTATACCTTTTTCAAAGCCAGCACCTATATCATTACCTTTTGCCAGTTGTTTCGCATATAAAAAACCTAATAAGGCGCCTCCAAGATGCGCAAAATGTCCTCCGGCATTTCCAAATGGGATTTGGATCACATCTAAAACCACTAAGAATGCTGCGATATACCAAAATTTTATCGCTCCAATGAACATCAATCTGATCTTAAGATCTGGAATATGGGTTGCTATAGCTACCAATACCGCCATCACGCCGGCAGAAGCTCCAATTAAATATGATTTACCTGTTGCCTCAAATGCAGGAAACAGATTATAACTTAGCATATATATTAAAGCACCAAAAATCACCCCTAAAAAATATACAGTGAGTAGTTTTTTGGAAGAGAAATAGCTTAAAAAATAGGTGCCGGAATAATATAGAATAAGCATATTAGACAAAATATGCCAAATTCCCGAATGCAAAAATGAATATGTAATTATAGACCAAGGTTTGAAGAGAAACTCACCAGGATCTTTTGGAAAGACTAACCAACTCATTAAAAAATCTGATGGGATCTTAAATAAGAAAGCGATAGTCTGAACAAGAAAAAATAAAATAAATACCAGCACATTGATAGCAATGAGCTTTTCTACCACATTGGCCGTTTGAAACTTATATTTAATTTTTTCTTTAGTTGTCATTTAATCCCACCTGTTTTGATTGAATTGATTCTTTTTCCAGTAATACATCATGATAAATCCAAATAATGCACCTCCAACATGGGCAAAATGTGCAATTCCACCTCCAAATAAAGAATATCCGGTAACTCCTGAAAATAGATCTATAGCTATAAGTACAGGAATAAAATATTTAGCTTTAATTGGAACCGGCACAAAAATAAGGAATAGTTCTACGTTAGGAAACAACATTCCGAATGCAACTAAAACACCGTAAATGGCTCCAGAAGCCCCTACTGCGGGAGTATTGTAAGCCGTGTACATACTTTCTACTGTATCTCGTGAGACAGAATTAAGAATGGCATTAGGAAATTGCCCAGTATCTAAGATATTTTGAATTTCTATAGAATTCAACCCTGCGTTCACTAAGGCAGTGTAAGCGCTTTCTACCTGATAATAATTAACGAGGCTGTGAATTAAAGCTGCACCTATCCCACAAGAAAAATAAAAGAAAAGGAATTTCTTCTGACCAAGTCGTTGTTCTATAGGACTTCCAAAAGCCCACAGTGCATACATGTTGAACAAAATATGCATAAACCCACCATGCATGAACATGTGAGTTAAAATCTGCCAAATTTGAAAATTTTCATTTTTAAAGAACCATAATGAAAATAATTGATAGGCATAATCACCAAGGATCATTGTACCTACAAAAAATAGAACATTTGCAATTATAAGTGCTTTAACCGTATCTGTTATTCTTCCCATCTACATGAATTTTTTTTCTAGTTCTTCAACCGGCAAGGTAATAAAAACAGGCTTGTTAAATGGAGTTAAGCTTGGCTCTTTACAAGCAAATAATCCATTTACAATATGCAACTGCTCTGTATCATTTAATAAATTCCCAGATTTAACTGCCATGCTTTTCGCAAGTGATTTCGCAAGGAGATCTGTTTGAGAAAAATTGTTTTCCGGCACTTCATTTTCAAAATCAGAAATAAGCTGTTCTAATAACATTTCCACCTCACTTTCAGAGACTGTTGTTGGAATCCCTGTTATCTCTACAGAATCTACTTTAACTTCAGAAAAGATAAATCCCGTTTGCTCTAAAGCGTCCATAATACCTTTAAGCAGTTCAATTTCATTACTACTAAATCTTAGAACTAAAGGAAATAATAATTGCTGACTTAGTGCTGCAGAAACTGTAATGCTCTTTAACAACTCTTCATACAATATTCTGGTATGCGCTCTATGTTGATCTATTACGAGCATTCCATTTTTAAGCGTGCTAATGATAAACTTTTTATTAAGCTGAAAAGTAGAATTCTGAGTCTTTTCAACTTTCTGAGCACCAAAGAGATTCCCTGTTACTTCTTCACTCTCAAATTCTATAGCTTTCACATCAGCATCTAAATTCATATTAGAAGATTCAGATTGTAAGCCTGTATATAGGCTCTCCCATCCTGCTGTAGATTCCTTTTTAAAATTATTTCTAAAAGAAGTAACAGAATTCCCGCTAAAAGAGGAATCGTTTTTAAAGGGATTAAAATTTCTATCTACCTCCACTTGTGGCGTAGATGCAGGCCTGTTTTCGTAATTATAAGGAGTGTCCATAGAAGGATCTCTTTCAAAATCTAAAACTGGTGCTACATTAAATTGTCCTAAACTATGCTTTATAGCACTTCTTAAGATGGCATATAATGCATGTTCATCGTCAAACTTAATTTCAGTTTTGGTTGGATGAATATTGATATCGATACTTTTAGGATCTACTTTTAGATATAAAAAATAACTAGGATATGCCTTATCTTTCAAAAGCCCCTCAAATGCAGCAGTAACAGCATGATTTAAATATGGACTTTTAATAAATCTATCATTTACAAAGAAGAATTGTTCTCCACGAGTGCGCTTTGCATATTCCGGCTTACCTACAAACCCTGAGATCGTCAGAATTTCTGTCTCCTCATTTACCGGCACCAATTTCTCGTTGGTTTTACCTCCCAGTATATTGGTAATGCGTTGACGATAATTGGTTTCTGGCAATTGAAATAATTCGCCAGAATTGTGAACTAGAGAAAAAGCGATATGTGGATGTGCTAAAGATACCCTTTGAAATTCGTCTATAATGTGACGAGTTTCTACGGCATCAGATTTTAAAAAATTTCTTCTGGCGGGAATATTATAAAATAAGTTCTTTACACTAATAGAAGTTCCGGCCTTAGTAACACAAGCTTCCTGAGAGATAATCTCACTACCTTCAATTTTAATACAGGTTCCTATTTCGTCCTGATCTCTTTTGGTCTTAAGTTCTACGTGAGCAATAGCCGCTATAGATGCCAAAGCTTCTCCCCTAAACCCTTTGGTATTAAGGCTAAAAAGATCTTGAGCAGAAGTAATCTTTGAGGTGGCATGACGCTCAAAACTTAATCTGGCATCGGTAATACTCATCCCTACACCATCATCTACGATCTGGATAAGAATTTTACCTGCCTCTTTTATAAAAACTTGAATATTTTTTGCTCCCGCATCTATAGAATTCTCTAGTAATTCTTTAATTACAGACGCAGGTCTTTGAACCACTTCACCTGCAGCAATTTGATTGGCTACATGATCTGGTAGCAGATGGATAACATCTTTCATGAAAGCTTAATTCCTAAAAATGGATAAATCGAAGTCTATGATCCATAAGAAGATCAAGATTAGTACAATTATAATGTAGATAACTCTTTTATTGATCTCGCGATTTCCACGAGTTCTACTATTAGTTCGAGCCTCAGCCCAATGAGAACCAAAATCTATAGAATTGGTAAGATTTTTATATTTATTGAATTTTGAATCAAACTCGTATATATTACCTTCATCCTTACCTTTATAATAACGTGGAGTGTAATTATACCGGGTGTTCTTTCTTAATTTGGTAATACTAACCTTCAAAATACTTTGCTTTATGGATGTTCAAATTTACTTAAAAAGCTTTAGAAAATAAAGCTTGATCAAGTAAAATAATTGAAACAGCAATAATGGCTAATGTATAGATCTTATTAGAATCTAGCGTCTTTACGTAACTGTGCCATTTTAATAGCCGTAATTCCCGCTTCAGCACCTTTGTTACCGTGCTTTCCACCAGACCTGTCTATAGCCTGCTGCATGTTTTGATCTGTAAGAACGCAAAAGATAACCGGAATGTCATTAAGAACATTCAAGTCTTTTATTCCCTGACTTACTCCCTGACAAACAAAATCAAAATGTTTAGTTTCTCCTTCTATTACACTACCAATGGCAATAACTGCATCTAGCATATCATAGCTTTCCTGCATTTTCTTGCAACCGTAGATAAGCTCAAAACTTCCTGGAACATTCCATCTTACAATGTTCTCATTTAACACTCCGTTCTCTTTAAGAGCTTGAAAAGCTCCATTAAAGAGTCCTTCTGTAATTTCTTCATTCCATTCAGAAACAACAATTCCGAAGCGAAATTCTTTCGCGTTCGGAACTGTATCTTTATTATAATCTGAAAGGTTTTTACCTTGTGTAGCCATAGTTTAGCTTATTTCATCGCTTCAGCGCGACCTAGATAAATTGCAACTTGTCCTGCTTCTGGAGTATTTGCGTATTCATCTTTAATTTTATTAAGATATTCTGATGCTTTTTCTCCTTTTCCTAATTGAATTGAAGTGATAGCTGCTTTTAATAAAAATCTTGGTGCTGTAAAATCATTAGATCTCATAGAAGCCGCTTTATCATAATAATTTAGCGCTTCTTCAGGCTGTTCTAGTTGCATAAATGCATCTCCTATTCCACCTGTTGCTAATGGTGCTAAGATCTCATCATCACTTTTAAAGTCTTCAAGATGATCTATAGCTTCTTGGTATTTATTAGTGTTTAAATAAGAAAAACCAGCATAGTAATTAGCCAGATTTCCAGAAGAAGTACTTCCGTAATTGTCAATAACATCTAAGAACCCGTATTTTCCTTCACCACCGTTTAAGGCCATGTTGTATAAAGAGTCGCTTTGAGCTCCAGAACTTGCTAAAGCCGCGTCAAAATATTCTTGTGCCTGAAACATTTCGTTAGATGCCTCATTTTCTTTTGGAGTATGAATAAAACGCTCATACCCTAAGTATCCTAATACTATTACAATAGCTAACCCTACAATAACGTAGATGATCTTTTGATTGCCAGCTACCCATTCTTCTGTTTTACTTGCCCCTTCGTCAAGACTATTAAATACCTCCGCAGTTGTTGAATGTTCTTCAGCTACATGAGTTTTCTCTTCTTGGGTAGTTGGTTTATGCCCTTTTTTCTTGTAAGTCGCCATAAATTAGGTTTAATGAGTGGCAAAAATAAAATTTTTATTCATATTTTAAAGGGAAAATATTTCTTATTTTGTAATATTTTCATCCCTATTCTATTACCTTTACTTAAAAGATTATAAATTTTAAATAGCTGAATTACAGCGTTTTATGTTTTTGAAATCCCTCTCCTTAGTTAATTATAAGAATTTTGACTCCGCTTCTTTCGATTTCGATTCTAAAATAAATTGTTTGGTAGGTCATAATGGTGTCGGTAAGACTAACGTTCTGGATAGTATATACCACCTCTCTTTTGGCAAGAGTTATTTCAACCCAATTACCAGTCAGAATATCAATCACAATAGCGATTTTTTTGTGATTGAAGGTACTTTAGATAAGAATGATAGAGAGGAGCATGTACTGGTAAGCGCCAAACGCGGACAGAAAAAGGTGATTAAGCGCAATAATAAACCCTACGAAAAGTTTAGTGAACATATTGGCTTTATTCCTGCAGTTATGATCTCTCCCGGAGATAGAGATCTTATTCTTGAAGGTAGCGAAACACGCAGAAAATTTATAGATGGGGTTATTTCCCAGAGTGACCAAGATTATTTAAATGCATTGATACAATATAGTAAAGTAGTAGCGCAAAGAAATGCGCTATTAAAATTTTTTGCTGCCAATTCTAAATTTGATAGAGATACACTAGAGATCTATAACGCCCAAATGTGCAATCTAGGAAATAAGATTTTTAATAAGAGAAAAGAATTTTTAAAAGAGTTTATTCCCATCTTTAATAATCGATATTCAGAGATCACTAATGATAAAGAGAAAGTATCTATAGCATATGCTAGCAAGTTATTTGAAACTCCTCTTGCAAAACTCTTAGAAGATAATCTTCAAAAAGACATGGCATTACAATATACCAGTGTTGGTTTGCATAAAGATGATCTCAGTTTTGAAATTGCAGAATATCCTATCAAGAAATTTGGATCTCAAGGCCAGCAAAAATCATTTTTAATCGCTTTAAAATTAGCTCAATTTGATTTTATTAAAAACATAAGCAAAGCCAATCCTATTTTACTTTTAGATGATATCTTTGATAAATTAGATGAACAGCGGGTGGCTCAAATTGTAGCGCTAGTTGCAGAAAATGAGCTAGGTCAAATATTTATAAGTGATACCCATGCAGATAGAACAGAGAAAGTTGTAAAAGAAAGCAATCAATCTTACAAAATATTTAAATTATGAAAAAGGCTTCATTCTTCTTACTAGCGTTATTAACCATAGCATGTAATACTGAAGATCCTAAAGAACAATTAAAGCATCTTAACGGGTATTGGGAAATAGATCAAGTACAATTTTCGAAAGATTCTATTAGAGATTTCAGTATTAGTGAACATATAGATTATTTCGAAATTGCAGATGGTTCAGGATTCAGAAAAAAAGTAACGCCTCAATTTGATGGCTCTTATAAGGTAAATCCAAAAACAAGTGAAGAAGTTAAAGCTGTAATAGAAGATGGTGAATTAACCTTGTATTATTCTACACCATTTGATTCTTGGAAAGAACAGGTTTTAAAAGCCAGCGATAAAAAATTAAGCCTTAAGAATAGTAGAGGCATTATTTATAATTACAATAGATATACACCACTTTTAAAAGATGACAATGAAAAAGAGGAATAATGAAAATATGAAATTAAGTGATGCTTTGCAAAGCTTTGTTTCATCAAACAAGTTGCAAAAAGGATTAGACAAGGTAAATGCCAAAGATGTTTGGAATGCTCAAATGGGTCCGGCTATAGAAAAATATACTACCTCTATTAAATTAGATGGAAATACACTTTATGTTCAGTTAAGTTCATCGGTTTTACGAGAAGAGTTAAGTTATGGAAAGGAAAGGATCATTAGATTACTCAATGAAGAACTTGGCAAAGAACTTATCAATAAATTGATATTGCGTTAAAAAACGAATAGACTTAAATAAAAAAGGCCGTCCAAATTGGACGGCCTTTTTTGGTATAAGGTAAGTTCTTACTAAAACATCTCTCTTCCTGAGAAATGAAAAGCAGACTCAATAGCTGCATTATCATCACTATCACTTCCGTGAACTGCATTCTCTGCGATAGATGCTGCATATTTTTTTCTAATAGTTCCTTCTGCTGCTTCTTCTGGATTTGTTGCTCCAATAAGAGTTCTGAAATCTTCTACTGCATTTTCTTTTTCTAAGATAGCCGCCACAATTGGTCCTTGTGTCATATACTCTACCAATTCTCCAAAGAATGGACGCTCATTATGGATTGCGTAAAAAGTCTCCGCATCTTTACGAGTCATTTGAGTCATCTTCATTGCTACAATTCTAAAGCCTGAAGCATTAATCTGTTCTAGGATCCCACCGATGTACCCTTTTTCAACTGCATCGGGTTTTAGCATTGTAAATGTTCTATTATTTGCCATTTCTTTGTTTTTAATTTTTTTGCAAAAATAAGCAATTCAAACCTTTATGCAAGCTTTTTTAAAATTTATAACAAATACCATAATTTAATAATGAGCTACACCCTTTATAATTTTTAAGATTATATTCTAATTCTTAATAAAGTAGAAATTTTCAACTGAAGATATAAGCGAAAAAACCTATAATTTCATTTCATTTGTCTTCAGATTTAGCATATCAAGATAATAGTGCTGTATACTACAGGATTATAAAAATTGTATATTTACCCCTTATTATGATAGAACAAAGTATTTTAGAAATTACCTCAGAACTCTCTACAGCGAACAATATTGTAATTGTGCCGCACAAAGGTCCTGATGGAGATGCCATTGGCTCTAGCCTTGGCTTATATCACTTTTTAAAGGGGAAAGGACATTTTGTAAATGTAATAGCACCTAATGATTATCCAGACTTTTTGAAGTGGCTTCCGGGGCAAGAAAACATTTTAAATTTTGAAAAGTGTCAGGAAGATTGTAAAAAATTGATCTTAGAAGCAGACATTATATTTACTTTAGATTTTAATGTACTTTCTAGAGCAGGAGATATGCATACCACCTTAGAGGAAGCAGAAGCTACCTTTATAATGATAGATCATCATCCAGAACCTGCAGATTATGCAGATCATATTTACAGCGATACTACTATGAGCTCTACCTGCCAGATGGTATATCAATTCATAGAAAAATTAAGAGCTGTAAAAAGTATAACCCCAGAAATTGCCACATGCCTGTACACGGGAATAATGACAGATACTGGTTCTTTTAGATTTAGATCTACTACCAGTACAACCCACAGGGTAATTGCAGCTCTTATAGATAAAGGTGCAGATAACACCCTAATCCATCAAATGATTTATGACACCTATTCTGCAAACCGAATGCAGTTATTAGGAGTGGCTCTTCAGAATTTAAGAGTTAATAAAGAACTTAGAACGGCATATATCACCCTTTCACAAGAAGAGTTAGATACCAATAACTTTAAAAAAGGAGATACAGAAGGTTTTGTAAACTACGGGTTAGCTTTAGAAGGTATTATTTTTGCAGCTATTTTTATAGAACATAAAGCAGATGGAATCATTAAAATGAGCTTAAGATCTAAAGGAAGTTTTTCTGTAAACGATTTTTCTAGAGCTCATTTTGAAGGAGGCGGGCATGTTAATGCCGCTGGAGGAAAAAGTGATCTTTCTCTGGAAGATACCGTCATAAAATTTAACAGTGTATTGAACAAATACTCAGAGCAATTAAAAGGATGAGAATAAGATTTATATTATTGATTCTAACAGTTATAAGCTTTGGAGCATGTAAATCTCCTGAAGCCCGAAGACCTGTAACTCAAAATTCTGGTTCTTTTATAGATCAATCTATAGCCAGAAATAAAGAACTAGTTGCCAAAGAGGAAGCTGTTATTGAAAAAATGATCCAACAAGATTCTATTAAGGAATATATAGCGTCGGCGAATGGATTTTGGTATTATTACAATAAGCAAACTACAGATACCTTAAATATTAAAACTCCTGAATTTGGCGATGTTGTTAAGTTCGATTATACTATTAACGATCTTAATGAAAATGTGATATATGATGAAGGAGAACTTCCTACAAAAAGATATGCTATAGATAAAGAAGAGCTTTTTGGCGGACTTAGAGAAGGTTTAAAATTAATGAAAGAAGGAGAGGTTGTAACATTTATCTTTCCATCTCATAAAGCCTTTGGTTATTATGGCGATAAGCATAAAATAGGAACCAATATTCCCATTATTACAAAAGTGAGTTTAAACTCTATAACTACAGAAAACGATTTAAATACCAATTCAAACTCTAATAATTAATATGAAAAAATTAAGCATTCTATTTATTTGTACCATTCTTCTAAGCTTTACTAGCTGCAAAGAGGATTATCCGGATCTAGCAGACGGGATGTATGCAGAATTCAATACTAACCAAGGTACTTTCTTAGCAGAATTATATTATAAGGAGACACCAATAACCGTTGCTAACTTTGTTTCTCTTGCTGAAGGCAAAAGCCATAAAATGGTAGATAGCGCTTATCAAGGAAAGAAATTCTATGATGGTTTGATCTTTCACCGTGTAATAAGAGATTTTATGATTCAGGGTGGAGATCCTCAAGGTACAGGAAGTGGTGACCCAGGATATAGATTTCCAGATGAAATTGTAGATACTTTAAAACTTGAAGAAAAAGGTCTATTAGCAATGGCTAATGCAGGTGCTGGTACAAACGGAAGTCAGTTCTTCGTTACTTTGGCTGCAACTCCATGGTTAACAGGAAAACATACTGTATTTGGTAAAGTTTTGGAAGGAATGACTGTTGTAGATAGCATTGGTTCTGTAAAAACAGGTCCTGGAGACAAGCCTTTACAAGATGTTTTAATAGAGAATGTAAAGATCATTAGAAAAGGTAAGGATGCTAAGAATTTTGAAGCAGCTAAACTTTTTGAAGAAAAACTATCTAAAGTAAAGGAAGAAGAAGAAAGAATAGAGAAAATGAAAGCTGCTTCTAAGAGATCTAATGCTGATAGATTTTCTGCCCTTAAAGAAACAGACACTAAAGAATTAGAGAGTGGTCTTAAGATCCATTTCTTGGAAAAAGGTGATGGTGCACAACCAAAAGCTGGAGATAAAGTAAAAATTGATTATGCAGGATATTTTGCAGATGGAACTTTGTTTGATACAAGTATTGAAGAAGTTGCTGTAGAAGGTGGTGTATTTAATCAACAACGTAAAGACCAGGTTGGATATAACCCAATGGTAATTCCGTATGGTCCCGATGCTCCAGTTATTCCAGGATTTAAAGAAGGTATTCAACAATTAAAAGTTGGAGATAAAGCTATTATCTATATCCCATCGCACTTGGGTTACGGAGCCAGAGGAGCTGGTGGAATTATTCCTCCAAATACAGATCTTATTTTTGAGATGACAATGGTAGGTATAGAAGAATAAGAACTTCAATTATAAATCATAAAAAAGCCGCTTCAAATAAATGAAGCGGCTTTTTACATATGAAGCATTTTCTATTTTACAGGGATGTTCTTTAAAATTTCTAAAACGAACTTCCAATATTTTTTAGCTGAAGAGATACTCGCTCTCTCATCTGGAGAATGCGCTCCTCTAATAGTTGGCCCAAACGAGATCATATCCATCTCAGGATAATGATTCCCTATTATACCACATTCCAATCCTGCATGGCAAGCTGCAACATCTGCTCTCTCCCCATTCATTTTCTCATATAGATCATCTAGAACAGTTAAGATTGCAGATTCTCTATTTGGAGCCCACCCTGGATAATCCCCAGAAAGTTCAACATCAAATCCTGCAAGTTCAAAACTAGACTTTAAACTATTGGCTAGATCATCTTTAGAGGTTTCTACAGAAGATCTGGTAAGACATTTTATTTCTATTTTGCCTTCCTTAATTTCAACTTTAGCAATATTGTTAGAAGTTTCTACCAGCCCCTCAATCTCCGGACTCATTCTGTAAACCCCATTATGTGCTGCATAAATTGCTTTTTGAACCTGAGCCTGTACTTGAGCCTCCATCACTTTTGCCGGAACTTCGGTTTCAGTAATAGAAACTTTTAGATTAGGTTCTAACTTAGAAAATTCAGTTTTAATTGCATCAATCTCATCTTCTAATTCGCTTTTAAAAGCTTTCACTTGAAAATCATCAATTACAACAACCGCCTCACTCTCACGAGGTATTGCATTTCTTAAGCCACCTCCATTAATACTTGAAATTCTAAGATCAAGATCTTCAGAAGCATTAAAAAGTAAGCGGTTCATAAATTTATTGGCGTTCCCTAATCCTTTGATGATATCCATTCCCGAATGTCCACCTTGCAATCCATTAACTACTATTTTAAAGGCAACAGCATCTTCTGGAGCATCTTCTTGAGAATATGTTCTTTTAGCAGTAACATCTACTCCACCAGCACATCCTATTCCTATTTCATCGTCTTCCTCTGTATCTAAATTTAAAAGAATTTCACCTTCTAGTAGTCCCTCTTCTAAACCTTTGGCACCGGTCATCCCTGTTTCCTCATCAATAGTAAACAATGCTTCTAAAGCAGGATGTTCTATAGAGTCACTTTCTAGAATTGCCATGATAGTTGCTACTCCAAGCCCATTGTCTGCTCCTAATGTAGTTCCTTTTGCTCTTACCCAGTCTCCATCTACATACATCTCGATACCCTGAGTATCAAAATCAAAATTGGTATCATTATTTTTTTGATGCACCATATCTAGATGCGATTGTAAAACCACAACTTTTCTATTTTCCATACCTTTAGTAGCAGGCTTCTTGATGATCACATTCCCTACAGAATCTACTTGAGTTTCGAGATTGAGATCATTCCCAAAATTCTTCATAAACTCTATTACGCGTTCTTCCTTTTTAGATGGCCGCGGAACAGCATTTAGATCTGCAAATTTGTTCCAAAGATTTTTCGGTTCCAGTGCTCTTATTTCTTCATTCATACTATTATATTTTGGTATCTTCACAAAGATATTGGTAATTACGAAAGCACAAAAATTGTAGCTCTTAATTAGTTTGTAATTTTAAAATGTGAAAAATAAAACCGCACTTATTTTAGCGCTCCTATTGCCAGTTCAATATGTGGTGATTAAGATCATCTCCAATTACCCATCGTTTATAGAAGAGTGGTACAGCACCGGCATTTACCCTTACATTTCTAAGATAATGAGATTTTCCCTTGGTATCCTCCCTTTTTCTGTAGGTGATCTATTATATACATTTTTTATCTTCTCTATTGTTAGATGGCTTGTTTTAAGATTACGAACTAAATTTAGTAATCCCAAAAAATGGATTTTGGAGATCTTTGCTACATTCTCTATTGTTTATGCTTGTTTTCATATTTTCTGGGGTTTTAATTACTACAGATTACCATTGCATAAAACCTTAAAGATCAAAAATACCTATACTACAGAAGAACTGGTGTTATTAACAGAAACCTTGATTAAGAAATCTAATCAGGTTCATAGCAAACTTGTAAATAATGATTCTGTAATAGTAGCGTATAACTTTTCTAAAACTCAACTACTGCACACTACCATTCAGGGATTTGACTATTTACGTGAAGAATATCCTAAGCTTACCTATAGCGGGAAGGCATTAAAAAGATCCTTGTTCAGTATTCCGCTTACGTATATGGGTTTTAATGGATATTTAAATCCGCTAACAAATGAGGCGCAAGTAAATACTCAGATAGTTAAATATAAGATCCCTACCACTGCGAGTCATGAAATTGGCCATCAATTAGGATTTGCTAAAGAGAACGAAGCTAACTTTATAGCTTGTCTGGCTACAATCCATCATCCAGATCCATATTTCAGATATTCAGGATTAACCTTCGCCTTAAGGTATTGCTTAAATGAACTGTATGTAAGAGATGCAGTAAAAGCAGATGCTATGCTTAAAACCATACATCCAGGAATTCTTGCTAATTATAAAGAGGTGAGAGATTTTTGGTCGCTTCATCAAAATCCTTTTGAGCCATTATTTCAGACTACATATAATGGTTTTCTAAAAGCAAATAATCAGGCTGAGGGAATGAAGAGCTATAGTTATGTGGTAGCACTATTAGTTAATTATTTTGATGATGTTGAAAAAGCATTTTAACTAATAGCCGTATTAGTTATAATTTTCTTAAATTCTGCCTTTAAAAATTAAAATATCATCTATTCAAATTCATCCCTCCTATGAAGTTAAAAATTTTATTGTTTTCTCTGGTAATTATGGGTAGCTGTGCACAGGCACAAGAATACTTCCCAAAGAATGACGGAGTTAAATCTGAAAATAACAATTACACGGTCTTTGAAAATGCCAAAATTCACGTAGATGCCAACACCATAATAGAAAATGGAATGTTTGCAGTAAGAAATGGTAAGATCACCGCAGTGGGTAAGAAAATTAATATACCTAAGAATGCTATTAAGATTAATTTAGATGGAAATGATGTTTATCCATCTTTTATAGATATCTATAGTGATTATGGAATTGCAAAACCTAAGAAAGCAGAAGGTGGCGGGCAACCACAATATGATGCCAGCAGAGAAGGGTATTATTGGAATGATCATATAAGACCTGAAACAAATGCAGTAGAATATTTTAGCTATGATAAGGAAGCTGCAGAAAAATTACAGAAAAACGGATTTGGAGTGGTAAACACTCACATGGCAGATGGAATTATTAGAGGAGCCGGAATGTTGGTTGCTTTAAATCCTGAGGGCACCACTGGAGATAGAATTCTGAGCGATAGATCTGCAGAATATCTTTCTTTTAACAAAAGTGTACAATCAAGACAATCTTATCCTACATCTATAATGGGTGCCATGGCATTACTGCGTCAAACTTATTTAGATGCAGCTTGGTATACTCAGGGTAAATCTAAAAATAAGGATCTTGCTTTAGAAGCATTAAACAGAAATAAGGCGCTTACCAAGATCTTTAAAACCGATAATTTATTAGATGAATTAAGAGCAGATAAGATTGGAGATGAATTTGGCTTTCAATATATTATCTATGGAAATGGTAATGAATTTGAAAGATTAGAGGAGATCAAGAAAACCAACGCTACGTATATCGTTCCACTTAACTTTCCAGATGCTTATGATGTAGAAAATCCATTTATGGCGAACTATGTGAGCCTTCAAGATATGAAAAGATGGAATCAGGCTCCTTCTAATCTGGCAATGATGCAAAAGAACGGAATTCCATTTGTTATTACCACTAACGATCTTAAGGATGAAAAGAAGTTCAAGGAGAATCTTCTAAAAGCTATTGAGTATGGACTAGACAAGAGAACTGCATTAAATGCACTTACCACAATTCCGGCAAAACTTATTGGGCAAGAAAATAAATTAGGGGTTTTAAAAGAAGGTGCTTGGGCTAATTTCTTGATCACCTCCGGCGATTATTTTGATAAGGAAACTGTACTTTATGAGAACTGGGTACAGGGAAATAGAACCGCCTTTACTCCTATGGATACTCCAAGTCTAGCTGGTAATTATACTCTAAAACTTGATGGGAATACGTATGATCTTAAATTCTCTGGCGAACCTAACGAGCCTAAAGTAGATGTAAAAGTTGGTGAGACCAAAGTAAAATCTAAGCTAACGTATTCAGATTCCTGGATGAACTTGATGTTGGAATCTCCAGATTCTACAAAATCTGAATATATCAGGTTGGTTGCTAGAGTGAATTCTAAATCAGATAATTTACAGGGAAGCGCTACTCTTAATAATGGAACAGAAACTTCTTTTTACGCTATGAGATCAGATGATGTTTCAGAAGAAAAGAAGGAGAAAGAAAAAGAAAAGGATGTATTACAAGATGTGATGCCTGTCTCCTACCCTAATATGGCTTATGGTTTTGAAACATTGCCTACTTCAGAAAATATATTATTTAAGAATGCTACTGTTTGGACCAATACTTCCAAAGGAATTATGGAGAACACAGACGTGTTAATAAAAGATGGAAAAATAGCTGCTGTTGGCAAAGACCTTAACGCCGGAAAGGCTAAAGTTGTAGACGCTACCGGAAAGCATCTAACTTCTGGAATTATAGATGAACATTCTCATATAGCCGCTTCAGCAATTAATGAAGCCGGGCAGAATTCTACGGCAGAAGTAACTATGGAAGATGTGGTAGATCCTTCTGATATTAATATCTATAGAAATCTAGCAGGTGGAGTTACTACTGTACAACTACTGCATGGTTCTGCAAATCCTATTGGAGGGAGATCTGCGATCTTAAAATTAAAATGGGGAGCGGCACCAAATGAAATGATCTTTAAAGAAGCTCCAAAATTTATAAAATTCGCTTTGGGAGAAAATGTAAAACAAGCCAATTGGGGAAGTACCACTCGTTTTCCACAAACTAGAATGGGTACAGAACAAGTTTACATGGATTATTTTAGCAGAGCAAGAAATTATGAAGCTGCTAAAAAAGAAGATAAGAATTTTAGAAAAGATCTAGAAATGGAAACTTTGGTTGAGATCCTAAACGGAAATAGATTTGTTTCTAGTCACTCTTATATTCAAAGCGAGATTAATATGTTGATGACGGTAGCAGAGAAGTTTGACTTCCGAATAAATACTTTTACTCATATTCTGGAAGGTTATAAAGTTGCAGACAAGATGAAAGAACACGGCGTTGGAGCCTCGACTTTTTCAGACTGGTGGGCCTATAAATATGAAGTTAAAGACGCAATTCCTTATAATGCGGCCATTTTACATGATGCAGGAGTTACCGTTGCAATAAATAGTGATGATCCAGAAATGAGCAGAAGATTAAATCAAGAAGCTGCAAAAAGTGTAAAATATGGAGGTGTCTCAGAAGAGGAAGCTTGGAAATTTGTAACCTTAAATCCGGCGAAACTACTTCATATAGATAATCTGGTAGGAAGTGTTGAGTCTGGTAAGAACGCTGATGTTGTATTATGGTCTGGCAACCCTCTTTCTATATACTCTAAAGCCGAAAAAACTTTAATTGATGGTACTGTTTATTTCGATTTGGAAAGAGATGAAAAACTAAGACAAGAGATCACAAAAGAAAAGAGCATCCTTACTACACAAATGTTAGCTGCTAAAAATGGTGGATCTAAAACTAAGCCAGTTGTGAAGAAAGAAAACCAGACTATGGGTTGCGACACTATTGAAATACACTAAAAGAACTATAATGAAAAAGCTTACTATAAAAATCTTTGTCCTCGCAATTTCAATGTCAGGAGGAATAATGGCACAGCAAACACCTGCGCCCAAACAATCTAAAGCCGTAACCATAGTTGGAGCTACCGCTCACTTGGGAAATGGTGAAACTATAAAGAACAGTTTAATAATTTTTGAAGATGGCAAGATCACCCAGATCATGGATGCCTTAACTACCAAAATGCAGTATAGAGGTACTATTATTCAAGCTGATGGGAAACACGTATATCCAGGATTTATTGCTCCCAATTCAACCTTAGGTTTAGTAGAAATAGATGCGGTTCGAGCTTCAGATGATGAAGATGAGATTGGAGATATGTTACCACATCTTAGAAGCTTAATAGCCTATAATACCGAAAGTCAGGTTGTAGAATCTATGAGACCTAATGGAGTTTTAATGGGACAGATCACTCCTAGAGGAGGAACTATTTCTGGTACTTCTTCTATAGTACAATTTGACGCATGGAACTGGGAAGATGCGGTTATTAAAGAAGATGATGGACTTCATTTAAATTGGCCAAACAGTTTTAAGCAAGGTCGATGGTGGGAAGGTGAAGAAAGAGGAATGAAACCAAATAAAGATTACAAAGATGAAGTTTCAAAAATCTCCCAATTCTTCAATAGCGCGAAAGCCTATTTAGCAGGAGATATGAATGAGGTGAACTTACCCTTTAAGGCGATGAAAACTGTATTTACAGGAGATAAAAAAGTTTATATTCATGTAAATGGCGAAAAAGAGATAACAGACGCTATTCAATTCAAAAAAGAACAAGACCTAAAAGATATGGTTATTGTTGGAGGTTATGATGCACTTAATGTTGCAGATGCATTAAAAGCTAATAATATCTCAATCTTAGCTCAAAGACCTCATACTACTCCAGATCAAGACGGAGATGATTATGACTATTCTTATAAAATGGCCAAACTTCTTGTAGATAAAGGCCTGCTTGTTGGTTTAGAATCTAGCGGACAAATGGAAAGAATGAACTCTAGAAATTTACCTTTTTATGCCGGTACCGTAGCTTCCTTTGGAATGGATAAAGAGGAAGCTTTAAAACTTATTACTTTTAATACCGCAAAGATCTTAGGAATAGATGATATGGTTGGAACTCTTGAAAGAGGTAAAGATGCTACACTATTTATTAGTGAAGGTGATGCATTAGATATGAGAACCAACATTATTACGCACGCTTATATTCAGGGAAGAGAGATAAGTCTGGAAAGTCACCAAACAGAATTATATCACAGGTATTCTAACAAATATAAGGACCAAGATAAAACTAAAAAGAAAGAAAATGAGTAATAACTTTTAGTATTCTAAGATCTAATAATTTCGAAAGGAATTAAAAAGATAGATCTAATCACTTCTTAGCTTATTATAAAACCTCTGATAACTTCAGAGGTTTTATATTTGTAGCCACATCTAACTTTTATTTTACCCTATGTTCAAAAAGATTTCAAGTTTACAGAATTCAAAGATCAAAAGCTTACTTCAATTACAGGAGAAATCCAGGAACCGAAAAAAAGAAGGAGTTTTTCTGGTAGAGGGAGTTAGAGAGATTTCCCTAGCAATAAAAGGAAATTATAGAATTTCTGAACTTTTCTTCTGTGATGAGCTTTTTAAAGCTGAAAATATTTCAGATCTAACTAAAACTGTTACCACCAATCCTGAAGTTACCGAACTTTCTGAAGAGGTTTATAGCAAAATAGCTTATAGAGGAAGTACAGAAGGAGTTATGGCGTTGGTACAAGTTAAAGATCTTAGTTTATCTCAGTTGCAATTAAACGCAAAGAACCCCTTAATATTAGTAGCTGAAGCTCCGGAAAAGCCAGGGAATATTGGTGCATTGTTAAGAACTGCAGATGCTGCTAATGTTGATGCCGTTTTATTGGCCAATCCCAAAACAGATATGTTCAATCCAAACATTATTAGGTCTAGTGTGGGCTGTGTTTTTACCACGAATATTGGTACTGCAAGTACTGCTGAGATCATCCATTTCTTAAAAGATAAATCTATTAATATTTATGCGGCGGCACTTCAAGCATCGGTACATTATGATATTATAGATTTTACAGCGCCAACAGCAATAGTAGTAGGTACCGAAGCTACAGGTTTAAGCGAAGAATGGTTAGATAATTCTACTCAAAATATCATCATCCCTATGCAAGGTGAAATAGATTCAATGAATGTTTCTGTAGCAGCTGGAATACTAATTTTCGAAGCAAAACGACAGCGCAAATTCTAATGTTTTTTATTTAAACAATCACTGCTGTTAACCTTTATGTAACTATAGTTCTCTTAAATTTCACTCTAAAAAAACAACCACTTGTGACGGCACAAACTCTATTCTATATACTAATAGCGGTGATCATTATAGATTTTTTAATCGATAAAATTTTAGATACCCTCAATGCGAAGCACTTTAATGATCCTATCCCAGAAGGATTATCTGATGTTTATGAAACCTCTGAATACAATAGATCACAAAATTATAAAAAAGAGCGATATAAATATAGTACAGTCACATCCACAATTTCTTTTATAGCCATGCTACTGGTTCTCTTTTTTGAAGGATTTGCATATCTAGACAAACTAGTAAGAACGTATTCTGAAAATGAGATTGTTATTACGCTATTGTTCTTCGGAATTATTATGCTAATAAATGAGATAATTATGCTACCATTTTCATGGTATAGCACCTTTGTCATTGAAGAAAAATATGGCTTTAATAAAACAAGCCTTAAAACTTTTGTTTCTGACAAATTGAAATCGCTAGTACTTACAGCGATTTTTGGCGGAGCTATTTTGGCATTAATAGTTTGGTTCTATCAATTAACGGCTCAAAATTTTTGGCTGTATGCTTGGGGATTAGTCATCTTCATAACCCTGTTCGCAAATATGTTCTATGCAAAATTGATAGTTCCCATTTTTAATAAACAAGTACCACTGCAAGATGGTAGCTTAAGGACTAAAATTGAAGCATATGCAAAGACAGTAGGGTTTGAATTACATAATATTTTTATAATAGATGGTTCTAAAAGAAGTACGAAGGCAAATGCTTATTTTTCAGGGTTTGGCAAAGAAAAAAGGATCACTTTATATGATACGCTTTTAAATGATCTTGAGGAAGAGGAGATCGTTGGAGTTCTTGCACATGAAGTTGGACATTATAAGAAAAAACATATTATTGCAAATGTTGCAGCATCTATTTTTACCACCGGACTTACATTATGGCTATTGTCGTTATTTATTGGAAATCCATTATTATCTGAAGCTCTAGGAGTATCAACTCCTAGTTTTCACGTAGGCCTGATAGTCTTCGGGATTCTTTATAGTCCAGTATCAGCAGTAACAGGATTATTAATGAATATTTTATCAAGAAAATTTGAATATCAGGCTGATGATTTTGCTAAAAATACTTATAATGCAGAGGCATTGATTTCTAGCTTAAAAAAATTATCAAAAACCAGTTTAAGCAATTTAACGCCCCATAAAGCCTATGTTTTTGTGCACTACTCACACCCTACTCTTTTAGAGAGATTTAATAATTTAAGAAGGTAGTTTGTAGTTGTTTCTTTACAATCTTAATCGTAATTTTAGACTATGACCGAAGCTGCTATAGAATTAGAAAATAAGAAAATAACCCGCCAATATAAGGAGCTGTTGCGCATTAGTTACAGGTCTTTGTCTGAAGAGGATAAAAAAATGATTAGGCTGGCATTTGATACTGCCGTAGATGCCCATAAAGATCAACGCAGGAAATCTGGAGAAGCATATATCTTTCACCCTATTGCGGTTGCTAAAATTGTAGCTTCAGAAATTGGATTGGACGCTACATCTATTGTAGCTGCCTTGTTGCACGATGTTGTAGAAGATACAGATTATACTCTGGAAGATATTGAAAAAATGTTTGGGGAAACCGTTGCAAAGATTGTAGATGGCCTTACTAAAATATCTCACTTAAAACAAGATAAGGACGTATCTCTTCAAGCAGAGAACTTCCGAAAAATGCTGCTGACTTTAAATGATGATGTAAGGGTAATCATCATTAAAATTGCAGACCGTTTGCACAACATGCAAACTATGGAGTCTATGCAACCAGACAAGCAGGTTAAAATAGCTTCAGAAACTTTATACATCTATGCGCCACTAGCTCACAGAATTGGGCTTTACAGTATAAAAACTGAATTAGAAGATCTTAGTTTAAAATTTACTGAGCCAGATGTTTATAATGACATTCTAAAAAAAATTAGAGAAAGTAAAGAAGAGCAAGATGCCTATATTAATGAATTTACGAAAACTATTAAAGATTCATTAGATCAAGAAAATCTTAACTATCAAATAAAGGGTAGACCAAAATCTATTTTTTCTATCCGTAGAAAAATTCAGGTTCAGAACATCACTTTCGATGAAGTTTTTGACAAGTTTGCTGTGCGAATTATCTATAAGGCAGATCTTGCAAATGAAAAGTTCTTAGCATGGAAGATCTATTCTATAGTAACAGATCATTTTAGACCCAATCCTATACGATTAAGAGATTGGATATCTTCTCCTAAATCTACAGGATATGAAGCTCTGCATATAACGGTAATGGGGCCAAAAGGTAGATGGGTAGAAGTGCAAATTAGAAGTGAGCGCATGAATGAGATTGCAGAGAAAGGCTATGCTGCGCATTATAAATATAAACAAGGTGCAGTACAGGAAGAAAAAACAATGGAAGACTGGCTGAATAAGCTGCAGGAAGCTCTTGAAAATTCTGAGACCAATGCTGTTGACTTTGTCGAGCAGTTCAAATTGAATCTTTATGCTAAGGAGATCTTTGTATTTACCCCACAAGGAGATCTTAAATCGCTACCTAAAGGAGCTACTCCACTAGACTTTGCATTTGGAGTACATACTGAAGTTGGTTTACATACTAGAGGAGCTAGAGTAAATAACAAATTAGTTCCCTTAAGTCATGAATTAAAAAGTGGAGATCAGATAGAGATCATCACTTCAGAAAATGCCAAGCCTAATGTAAACTGGTTAGATTATGCCTCTACTGCGAGAGCGCGAGCTAAAATAAAATCATCTTTAAGAGAAGAAAAGAAAGAGATTGCAGAAGATGGAAAAGCGATCTTAGCACGAAAATTAAAAGCTCAGAAATTAACATTTAACGAAAAGATCATTAATGAATTGGTGATCTATTTTAAGCTAAAGACCAGCTTAGACCTTTTCTACAGAGTGGGAATAGGGAAAATTGACAATCAAAAGTTAAAGGAATTTACGAATTCACGCAGCAACGCCTTTGTTAGCTATATTAAAAATAAGATTCGAAAACCTGCAGTTGCAGAAGATATTGATAAGGAAGAGATCACTTCTAAGTATGATCAGCTAGTTTTTGGAAAAGAGGAAGAGGTTTTAGATTACAAATTAGCAAATTGCTGTAATCCAATTCCGGGAGATAATGTATTTGGCTTTATAACGGTAAGTGAGGGTATAAAAGTTCATAAGAAAGATTGCCCTAATGCAATTCAATTTCAAAGCAACTATGCATACAGGATCATTCAAGCAAAATGGATAGATTCGTCACAACAAGATTTCAAGGCTATTATAAAATTAACGGGAATTGATAATCTAGGATTGGTAAGTGAAATAACCCAAGAGATCTCAAAAAGTATGAACGTAAACATGCGAAACATTAATTTTGATAGTTCTGACGGCGTATTTACCGGAAAGATCACGGTAATTGTAAAGAATAATTCAATTCTAAATACGCTTATAGATCGATTAAAAAAAATTAATGGGATAGATAAGGTCTCCAGAGAATAATCTAATATCTTTGCGAGGAAGAAAAAATATGAGTAAAAAAGTAATAAATAAGAACGACCAGGCAGTAGTTAAAAACGTATTCACAAAGTTTTTAGAAGAAAAAGGACATCGAAAGACTCCGGAACGCTTCGCTATATTGCAGGAGATCTATAATAATGAAGAGCATTTTGATATAGAATCACTTTATATCAATATGAAAAATAAAAAATATCGCGTTAGTAGAGCTACGCTCTATAATACCATAGAACTTTTATTGGAATGCGGATTGGTTAGAAAACATCAATTTGGGCAAAACCAGTCGCAATATGAGAAATCATTTTTTGACAGACAGCACGATCATATTATACTTACCGATACTGGAGAGGTTATAGAATTTTGTGACCCTAGGATACAAAGTATCAAACAAACTATAGAAGAGGTATTTGACATAGATGTTTCTAAACATTCTTTATACTTTTACGGCACTAAAAAACAACCAACAAATTAAATATTTATGGCAGTAGACTTACTACTCGGACTACAGTGGGGAGATGAAGGAAAAGGTAAAATAGTTGATGTATTTACCAAAAAATATGACATTATAGCTAGATTTCAGGGAGGTCCAAATGCTGGACATACCTTAGAGTTTGATGGGCACAAACATGTACTACATACCATTCCTTCCGGAATTTTTCATGAGAACACTGTAAACCTTGTTGGAAACGGAGTTGTAATAGACCCTGTTATATTTAAAAAAGAATTAGATAATCTGGAGCCTTTTAAAACAGATTATAAGTCTAAACTTCTAATTTCCAGAAAAGCACATTTAATTTTACCAACCCACAGACTTCTTGATGCAGCTTCTGAAGCATCTAAAGGAAAGGCTAAGATTGGTTCTACTCTCAAAGGAATTGGCCCTACTTATATGGACAAAACCGGTAGAAATGGATTACGAGTTGGAGATCTGGAGCTAGAGGATTGGATGGATAAATATAGAATGTTAGCAGATAAGCATGAGGCTATGATAAGCTTTTATGATGTAGATGTTCAATACGATCTTGCAGAACTAGAAAGAGAATTCTTTGAGGCGGTTAAAATGCTAAAGACATTGCAATTCATTGACAGTGAAAACTATCTTCAAAATGCACAGCAAGAAGGAAAGACCATTTTAGCGGAAGGTGCACAGGGTTCTCTATTAGATATAGATTTTGGAACCTATCCTTTTGTAACTTCTTCTACTACTACCGCAGCAGGAGCTTGTACCGGTTTAGGAGTTGCGCCAAATCAAATTGGAAATGCCTTTGGAATTTTTAAAGCCTACACTACCAGAGTTGGAAGCGGACCTTTCCCTACGGAATTGTTTGATGAAGATGGAGAAACTATGGGAAGAGTTGGTAATGAGTTTGGAGCTACAACCGGAAGAGCTAGAAGATGTGGATGGTTAGACCTAGTTGCACTAAAATATGCGGTTCAGATTAACGGAATTACCCAATTAATTATGATGAAAGGGGATGTTCTAAGCGGATTCAAAACGTTAAAGGTTTGTACTGCTTATAACTATAAGGGGAAAGAAATAGACCATTTACCTTATAATATTGAAGCTGAAAATGTTACTCCTGTATACACAGAGTTTAAAGGTTGGAAAGAAGATCTTACTAAGATGACAGATGCTTCAGAACTTCCACAAGAACTTCTAACATATATTGAGTTCTTAGAGAAAGAATTAAAAACTCCTATTTCTGTTGTATCTGTTGGACCAGATAGAAAGCAGACAATCAACAGATAAGAAATTCGTAACAGTTTATAACAAAAAAAGCCTTCCAAATTGGAAGGCTTTTTTATTAGCTAGAATCTTATTATTCTGTAACAATAAAGTTTGTAGCAATAGCATTTACAGTTTCCATTGTTAAAGGCTCATCAAAAGCTTCGGTAACAGCATCAACTCCACCAAAGTCTCCAAATAATCCGGCTAGATCTACTCCACCTTGTACTGTATTATCTTCACCACCATAAATAGTGCTAAAAGCTCCTGGAAGAGTGTTTTGAGTTCCTGTGATCCATCCTTTTTCATCACGCATTCTTCTAACTTGAGAAGCATGGCGTGCTTCTATAGAATGAATTTGCAATGCATAAGTTAAAAGATCATTATCGTTAGCCAAGGCTCCTGCCTGACCTTTGTAAGCTCTTACCCCAGTATCTTCAAATCCTTGAGATAATGCTAAGAATGTTTGATAGTTCTGAAATGTATCCAACATCAATCCTTTTCCAGTAAAATCAAAAGTTGGCTCATCTATAGCTGCATCTCCTAAAGCTGTTACTAGGAAATCTACGTGAGCATCTTCATGCTTAGAGATTTGTGCAAAAATATCTTTATCTGCATCAGGAATAAGTCCATCGGTATCTAGACCCATTCTGTAAAAGTTACGCTCTAAATATTCAAGAGTTAAAGCGAAATTTAACACATCTGTAGGAGAAGCTTGAAAAGCTGCGGCCGCCATAGAATTAGTAGCTGCTTTTGCTTTATTACTAGTTGCTGCAAGTCCAAAAGGGATTGATGCCAAGGCAATGTTCTTACCTACGTTCTTAAATTGATTTATGGAACCTCTTCTAGAACTTTTAGCGTTTAAAAGCTCGTCGTTAGAAAGGTTATCTAATATTTTTAATAAATTCATCGTTTTCGTTTTAAATTGATAAGTTAATTATGAGGTAGGTAAGTTGTTAGCAGTGAACTTAGTTTTAATAAATCCTGTTGCTCCAACGGCTGTAATGATATCACTTGGAGAAGAAGCTTTATCATAAGCTACTCCAGACCCACCAATATCAACTAATACACTATCTCCAGCGAAATCTGTAGAACCTGGATTAATTAGATTAGCAATTGCAGAAGCATGTCTTGCTTCTACAGATACAATTTTACCTGCAATTAACAAATAATCTGTACTAGCAAGTAATTGTCCTGCTCCATTATAAGCAGCTACTCCAGTATCTTCTAAAATTTTAGCAGTAGCAAGAACAGTATCTCTACTGCTAAAGTCTACACCAGTAAAATCAAATTCTAATTCTGGTAAAACATTTGAAGCACTAGTTGCAGCGTTTATAGCTGTTTTAAAAAATTCTCTGTGTATAACTTCATGATTATACAGATCTTCTAAAATAGTTTTTTCTTTTCCATCAGATAGTCCCATCCAATAAGAACCATTCAATACGTTGGTATAAAATGCAGCTTCCAATTGTTCTAATGCGTAAGCATAATTGAGTATTCCTACATCTCCACTACCTAAATCAAATACATCACCTGGTTCTGGTGTCATTGGATCGTCATCATCATCACTACATCCTACAAGTAAAAGACTTGAACCGGCAACGGCTAAACCTCCCATTTTTAAGAAATTTCTTCGAGAGTTACTCTTGTTTGAGTGCAAATTTTCTGAGGTCTGCACTTTAATCAATGGTTTTTTCATAATTGTGTTTTTCTAGATTACAGGTAAACTTACGTAGGGATTTCATATTTGGTTTTTTTGAAGTGGTTAATATTTTGCTAAAAAGATTCTAAAAATCTTAATATATGCTAATTTTAACAAACTATTTTATATTGTTTAGCGCTCGTCTCACTCGCTATCTCTATTTTTTCGCTTTTTGTAGATTTTTTCTCAAATAAATTTAATCTTAGTTTCGTATAATTTTCTGCTTAATACCACCTTCTTTTTCGCCTTTTATTTACTTTTGATCTAAATAATTCTGCTCTTGAAAAATGTATTTATTTATTTCATGTTCATTATAGGTTTTCTGCTGACTTCAAAACCTATTATAGCTCAGACCAAAAAGATTGATTATACCAGTGATCGAACTCTAAAGGATGAAAACAAGTACCCTGGAGCGATCATTTTAAGTAAAGTGGAGAATCAGGTACATTTTATTCACGAAGGAATAGAAATTTGGTGTGACCAGGCAATACATTATGATCAGGCGAATTTCTTTAAAGCTTACGGTAATGTAAGAATGCAACAAGGAGATACTGTGACTATGCAAAGTAATTACGCTGAGTACAATGGTACCACGAAGTTTGCTTTTGCCAGTGGAAAAGTGAAAATGACCAGACCTCAAACCTCTTTAGAGACAGATACTTTATTCTTTGATAGAATTAAACAACAGGCTTATTATAGAAGTGGTGGTACTATAAGAGATACCGCGAGTGTTCTAACTAGTAAGGTTGGAAGATATTATATGGATGAAGATAAATATTCATTTCTATCTAAAGTAACCGTTACGAACCCAGAATATGTTATAAATTCAGATCAATTAGATTTTTACTCAGAGAATGGATATGCTTATTTATATGGGCCAACCACCATAGAGAGTAAAACAAGTACGGTTTACTGTGAACGTGGATTTTACAATACACGTTTAGACAATGGTTACTTTGTAAAAAATTCACGGATAGATTATGACAATAGAATCTTGAAAGGTGACAGTCTATATTTTAACAGGAAGAATAGTTTTGCATCTGGAACCAACAATATTAAAGTTATAGATACATTAAATCACAGTCTCATTACAGGTCATTATGCTGAAGTCTATAGAGAGAAAGATTCAGTATTTATTACCAAAAGAGCTGTAGCGGCAACCGTACAAGATCAAGATTCTATATTTGTACATAGTGATACTTTAATGGTGATGGGAAAACCTGAAAATAGAATTATTAAAGGTTATTATGATGTTAGAATGTTTAAGAGTGATATGAGCGGCAAAAGTGACTCTATTTATATCAATCAAAAAAGTGGACTCACAAAATTGATCAATATTAATAAGGGTCCTGTTACTTCTGTTAGTATTAAAAGAAGTCCTGTGGTATGGTCTGGCGATAATCAAATTACCGGAGACACTATTCACCTTCAAAGCAATCCAAAAACAGAAAAACTAGATTCTATAAGAGTTTTTAATAACGCTTTTATGATACAGAAAGATAGTATTGAAGGATATAATCAGCTTAAGGGCAAAGAGCTTACTGGTTTATTTGTAGATAATGAGCTTTATCAGGTTGATATAATAAAGAATACCGAAACCATATTTTATAGCAGAAATGATGAAAGTGAACTTCTAGGTATCAATAAAACACTATCGAGCTCTATAAAAATTCTTTTTGAAAAGAATAAAATTGAAGATATCTATTACTATAAACAAGTAGAGGGTAATTTAAATCCTGAAGATGAATTTCCGGAAAATGTAAGAAAGCTTACAGGATTTAATTGGAGAGGAGAAGAAAGACTACTAAGCAAAGCAGATCTTTTTGCCGGTCAGCCAGAACCTACGTTAACTAAGATTAAAGGTATTGAACTACCTGAGAGTCAAGAAGAATTCTTTGATGATAGTAAACGCAAGGAACCTCTATTAAATGAAAATTCCAGATTGAAGCCTACAGATCTTAAAGATGAAAGATCAGACTCTATTCAACAGCAATTCAAGCCGAAAGCTACACCAGAATTGAAAGAAAAAGAAAATAAAACAAAAGCATCCGTTAATTGAAAGAAGATTTTTTAAAGTTCCAAGCTCAAACTACTCCCCACCCTTTGGGAATGGAAGTAGATCACGCCAAAGGCAGCTATATTTTTTCCAAACAAGGAGATAAATACTTAGATTTTGTAGCAGGAGTATCTGCTTGTAGCTTAGGACATTGTCATCCCAGAGTTGTAAATGCCATAAAAACTCAGGCAGAATCTTACTTACACGTAATGGTTTATGGAGAATATGCCCAAGGGCCTGCGGTAGCATTTTCTAAATTATTAGCATCTCACCTGCCTCCTACGCTTAGTAAAACCTATTTAACCAATTCTGGAACCGAGGCCATAGAAGGCGCACTAAAATTAGCCAGAAGAGCAACAGGTAGAACGCAGATATTAGCAGCCAAATCTGCATATCATGGAAATACTATGGGGTCTTTAAGTCTTATGGATTTTGAAGAACGAGTAAAGCCTTTTAGACCTTTAATTGGTGATGTTTCTTTTATGCAATTTAATAATAGTAATGATCTTAATAAAATAACGTCTAAGACAGCAGCTGTCATTTTAGAGACCATTCAAGGTGGTGCAGGATTTATTTTACCTAAGAATGATTATCTTAAAAAAGTGAAGGAGCGTTGCCAGGAAGTTGGTGCTCTTTTAATCTTAGATGAAATTCAACCCGGATTTGGAAGAACAGGGAAGTTATTTGGATTTCAACATTTTGGAATGGTACCGGATATTCTGGTTACAGGAAAAGGAATGGGCGGCGGACTCCCAATTGGAGCATTTACAGCGTCTGAAGAAGTGATGGATCTACTAAGCGAAAATCCTAAATTAGGACATATAACCACTTTTGGAGGTAATGCTTTAATTGCAGCAGCAGCACTAGCAACATTGCAAGAGATCACAGAATCAGACCTTATGGCAGAGACGCTAATAAAGGAGGAACTTATAAGATCTCTTTTAGTACATCCATTAATATCAGAAATAAGAGGAAAGGGATTAATGCTCGCTGCTATCACTCCTTCCGAGGATATTGCTACAGAAGTTATTTTAAAATGTCAAGAAAAAGGACTTATTTCATTTTGGTTATTATTTGAAAAAAGAGCCGTTAGAATTACTCCTCCGCTTACTATATCTATTGATGAAATTAAAGAAGGATGTGGCATTATTATTGACGTTCTCAATGATATAAATCAATAAGCTTGGCTTGTTAATTACTTTGTTAAAAACAATATAAAGTACTACCGGCTTTATAAGTTAACATGGTTAACTTTAATACTGTAGAAATATCGTAATCCCCAGTGTATGCAATTAAGTCATAACGAAGAAAACAATTTCTCACTTACCCGTTTTGAATCTATGTTAAAAACAAACGATGTGTTGTTTTTTGATTCAGAAGAATTTGAGGATATCATAAATCATTATCTAGAGAATGGCAAAATAGCTTTGGCTAAGAAAGCCGTTAAACTAGGTTTGACGCAGCACCCTACGTCTACCAATTTGAAACTTTACAAAGTAGAAATTTTGGTATTTGAAGATAAATTAGATCTTGCAGATGGGCTTTTAAATGAGCTACATGATCTGGAGTCTTCTAATGAAGAGATCTATATTCAAAAAGCAAATATTTTCTCAAAGAGAGATGATCACCAAAAAGCAATTCAAATGTTGGAAGCTGCTTTAGAGATCACCATGGATGAGGCTGATGTTTACTCCCTTTTAGGAATGGAATACCTGTTTTTGGAAGATTTTGAGAATGCAAAGCTTAGTTTTATGAAATGTCTGGAGGCAGATGATGAAGATTATTCTGCTCTTTATAATATCATGTATTGTTTTGATTTTCTAGAACAAAAGAACGAAGCTATAGATTACCTCAATATGTTCTTAAATAAAAACCCATATTGTGAGGTAGCATGGCATCAAATTGGAAAACAATATTTTGATCTAAAACAGTTTGAAAAAGCTTTGAACGCTTTTGACTTTGCTATTATTAGCGATGAGCATTTTATTGGAGCTTATCTTGAAAAGGGGAAAGTTCTGGAAAAATTAGGTCGTTATAACGAAGCTATAGAAAACTATAAGATCACTTTAGATCTGGATGATCCTACTTCATTTGCATATTTAAGAATAGGAAAGTGTTTCGAAAAGCTAGGCTTGGAAGAATTAGCGCTAGAACATTATTCAAAAACTGTTAAGGAAGATCCTTTATTAGATAAAGGATGGATTGCAATTACAGATTTTTATTTTAAAAAAGGGAATTATCAAAAAGCCTTGTATTTTATAAATAAAGCTATTGGTATAGATGAGGAGAATGTTCTTTATTGGAAACGTTATGCAAAGATCAATAGTAAGTTGAGCTACTTCGAAGAAGCTGAGAAAGGTTATCAAAAAACTATCGATCTTGGTAATTATGAATTAGAGACATGGATTAGAAGGTGTGATATTTTAATAAATCTTGGAGAATATGAAACTGCAGTTCAAAATTTAATTCAAGCCTTAGAGTTCTATCCTGAAACTGCGGAAATTGAATTTAGGTTAGCAGGTTTATATTTTAGTCTCAATGAAGGTGATAAAGGATACTTTCATCTAAATAATGGATTAAAGATAGATACGGAATACTATATAATTATCGAAGAACTTTTCCCTGCCATCTTTAGCAGAAAGAGCATAAAAGAAATGATCAATTCTTATCTGAAAGCCTCCTGATATTTTAATTATATTTGGCGGAAACTATATTAATTTCAGATATGCAGCGAAGTTTAAAGGAGTACTTTACAATTACCTTAAAAGGAATGGCAATGGGTGCCGCAGATGTGGTACCGGGAGTTTCCGGAGGAACAATCGCATTCATAACGGGAATCTATCAAGAATTAATAAATACTATTAGCGGTATAGATTTCTCTCTTATTCAAGTTTGGAGAGAAAGTGGAACAAAGGCCATGTGGCGTAAAGCTAATGGCTCATTTTTATTAGCGCTACTTACCGGGATCCTAATTAGTATTTTAACCTTAATGAGACTTACCAATTATTTATTGGATAATCATCCGGTAATGGTATGGTCTTTCTTCTTTGGGCTTATAGTTGCCAGTGTTTGGTTTGTAGCCAAGCAAATCCCTAAATGGAATTTTAAAATTGTATTGGCGCTAATTATTGGCGCGGCGTTGGCTTTATACATTAGCTCCTTACCTCCATTAAATGTTCAAAGTAATAACTGGTTCTTATTTTTAGCAGGTGCTTTGGCAGTTTGTGCTATGATCCTTCCCGGGATTTCTGGCGCATTCATTCTGGTGTTATTAGGAGCCTATAAGACCATCACAGAAGCTGCACAGAATTTAGATTTTAAGACATTAGCTATTGTAGCGGTGGGCGCTGTTTTCGGATTACTTTCTTTTTCAAGAATCTTAAAATGGCTTTTCAATAACTACAGCAATATTACTTTAGCAGTATTAACAGGTTTTATAGCAGGATCTTTAAACAAGATATGGCCTTGGAAAGAGGTTTTGGAGACTGCTAAGTATGGAGAGAAAATAGTTGTTATTAAAGAAATATCTGTGCTTCCGTCTAACTTTGACGGAGATCCTCATCTTTTAGCAGCTATTATTTTGATGATTGTTGGATTTTTATTAATACTTTTCCTAGAACGAATTGCGACCCAAAAACCAATAACCGAAGATGCTTCAACAAACGAGAACCTTTAGTGATAAGATCTTATTAGTATTAAAAGGTCTTGCAATGGGTGCTGCCAATAAAGTGCCCGGTGTATCTGGAGGTGTTGTTGCATTTGTTGCGGGTTTCTACGAAGAATTCATCTACTCCCTTCAAAAGATAAATTTAAAAGCGTTTAAGCTGCTGTTAGGCGGCAGGTTTAGAAGCCTGTATAGCTATATTAATGGAAGATTTCTAAGTCTCTTGATATTAGGGATGATCATAAGTTATTTCAGCATTTCAAAACTGCTTGATTATCTTATTATTCATTATGAAATTTATGTGTGGGCTGCTTTTTTCGGAATGATCATAGGCTCGGTCTACTACATTAGCAAAGATTTTGATCACTGGTCTAAAAGATCTGTTCTTTTCGTAATTGCCGGAATTATTGCTGGAGTAGCCATTAGTTTCTTAGAACCAGCTAAAGAAAATGATAATTTATTCTTCGTTTTCTTTTGCGGGATAGTAGGTGTTAGCGGAATGACACTGCCCGGGCTCTCTGGCTCCTTTATACTGATGCTTTTTGGAAACTATGTACTTCTTCTAATAGATTCTGTAAATGCCTTATTTGATACAATGACAGATCTTGTATTCTTGGATTTTTCATTTATTCATAATTCTGAAAGAATAAGATTACTTCAAGTTTTAGCAATGTTCTCTTTAGGCTCTTTAGCAGGATTGGTATCATTATCACACCTTTTGGGATATGTGCTTAAAAAATATAAAAAAGAGACGTATTCAGTTATTATTGGTTTTATTACTGGTTCTCTAGGAGTAGTTTGGCCTTGGAAAGAAAAGATCTTTAAGATAAATGCTGAAGGAAAATTTTTAGTAGACAGGCATGGAAATTATATAATAGACAATTACGATAGATACTTTCCTAGTTTTAGTGATCCAGCAACATATCTGGCTGTACTATGCGTATTCATTGGGATATTTATAGTCTTAGGCCTGGCTTGGTATGAACAAAGAAATTCTCTAAAATGAAAACCTACGGTTTAATAGGTAAAAATATATCATATTCGTTCTCTCGGTCTTATTTTTCTGATAAATTCAGTCAACTTAAGATAGATGCAGAGTATGTGAATTTTGATCTTCAAAATATAGATCAGCTCTATAGCGTACTTAAAGAGACCCCGAATCTTGGAGGTCTTAATGTGACTATTCCATATAAGGAACAAATAATTCCCTTTTTAACTAATTTAGATCCCATAGCCAAAGAGATTGGAGCGGTTAACACGATCAAGCTAGACAACAAAGGAGCGCTTACCGGTTATAATACAGATTATTATGGTTTTCAAGAATCCTTACGTCCACATTTAAAAGATCACCACAAAAAGGCATTAATTTTAGGTACTGGTGGAGCATCTAAAGCTATTGCGTATACCCTTCAGAAATTAAATATAGCTCATACATCTGTATCCAGGAGTGCTATAGATGGAGAAATAACCTATTCCGATCTCAATAAAGAAGTACTCGCAGATCACCTTCTAATAATAAATTGTACGCCATTAGGAACTTTTCCTGATGTGGATGCCTACCCTCCAATTCCCGTAGAATTTTTAACTCCAAATCATCTCCTTTACGATCTTATTTACAATCCCAAAATCACTAAGTTGATGAAATTAACCATGAATGCAAACGGACAGGTAATTAATGGTGAAAAAATGTTGGAGCTACAGGCAGAAAAAGCCTGGGAGATCTGGAATAAATAATTGTAAGCATCACAGTAGTAACAATCATAAATTGCCGTAAAATCTTGGTTGGTTTTAGTGTAGTTAGTATCTTTCAGGCTAATTAGTTATTCACGAACCCTAACATTGAAAGATATGTCTCAGCAAGAAAACGAAAACATGAAGAAAGATCTCCACAACGAAGATGCTACAAATTCTGATGGAAATTCAGATACAAATAAAGAATTTGTATTAGGATCTGCGAGCCAAGAGAAAGACAATTCTGAAAATAAAAATAATTCTGGAGTAACTGAGTCTCAAAACGCTGCAGAAAATAAAGATAAAGATCATTTGGAAAAGGCCATGATAGATGAAAGTGAAGTTTCCTCATCTCAAGCCACCAAAGATACAGAAGAAAAGATGGCTGCTACCTCTAGTGCTCAATTGGAAGATGAAGATGAAGATGAGGAAGAACTAGCACAATCATCAGAAAAAAAAGATATACAGACGGAGTTTGAAGATACTGTGGCAGAAGATAGCGAAGATGAAACTACCTCTGAAAGACATAGTATAGAGAAGAAGGATTACCATGCAATGTCTAAAGAAGAGCTTGTAAAAGAATTTGAACATTTGGTAAGCACTCAAAAAGTGCAAGCCATTAAAGAACACGTTGAAGAGATAAAATCTGAATTCAATGCTAAATTTGATGAAGAGGTTGAGGAAAAGAAAGAAGATTTCTTAGCAGAAGGAGGTAATATTATAGACTTCCACTACTCTACTCCCATCAAAAAACAATTCAACTCTGTTTATTTCGACTATAAAGAGAAAAGAAATAATTACTATCAACAGCTAAAGCAAGATCTAAATAAGAACTTAAATAAGCGACTTGAGATCGTTGAAGAATTAAAAGGCTTGTTGGATGTTGAAGAAAATATTAATACCACCTATAAGCATTTTAAGGAGCTACAAGACAGATGGAGAACTGCAGGATCTATTCCGCGAGATAAATACAATACGGTTTGGAACACGTATCATCATCATGTAGAGAATTTCTATGATTTCCTTCATTTGAACAGAGATTTTAGAGATCTAGATTTCAAGCATAATTTAGAGCAGAAATTAAAGATCATAGATAGAGCAGAAGAACTAACTCAGGAGAAAGACACTAGCAGAGCGTTTAGAGAACTGCAGATGTTGCATAAAATGTGGAAGGAAGAATTGGGACCTGTAGCTAAAGAATATAGAGATGACATCTGGAATAAGTTTAGCGAAGCTACTAAAAAGATCCACGATCTTAGACAATCTTATTATGATGATTTAGAAAAGAACTATGAGAAGAATCTTGAGATTAAGCAAGAGATCATAACCAAGATAAAGTCACTATCTGAAGGAAAATATACCTCTCACAATCAATGGCAACAGCAAATTAAAGAATTAGAGACGCTAAGAGAACAATTCTTTAAGGCAGGAAAAGTGCCACGTGAGAAGAATGAAGCTACCTGGAGTGAATTCAAATCTAACGTAAGACAATTCAACCGTAATAAAAATGCTTACTACAAAGGTTTGAAGAAAGAGCAATATGATAACCTTGAACGTAAGAAAGAGCTTATTAAAATTGCTGAAGACAATAAAGATAACGAAGATTTTAAAGCCACTACTCCACTCATGAAAAAGATCCAGGCAGACTGGAAAAAAGTGGGTCATGTTCCTAGAAAAGACAGTGATAAAGTATGGAAGCAATTTAAAGCAGCTTGCAATCATTACTTTAATAGAATGCACGAGAATAGCAATGAAGAGAATGCAGAAGAAATGAAGGCTTTCGATGAGAAAAAAGAAATGCTAGACTCTTTAAAATCTTTTGAATTCTCTGGAGACAAAAAAACAGATCTTCCAAAGATTAAAACTGCGATAGAAGACTGGAAAAATATTGGAAGAGTACCATTTAATAAACGTTTTATTGAAGGAAAGTTCAACAAACTTCTAGACCAATTATTCTCTAAGCTGGATGTGAGCAACACTAAGGCTGAGATGATGAAATACGAGAATAAGATTCAAGCCTTAAATGATGCAGATGATGATAAAAAACTTAGAAATGAGCATTATTTCTTGAGTAAGAAAGTGGAAGAGACCAAAGCTGAAATTAGGCAGTTGGAGAACAATCTTCAATTTTTCTCTAATGTGAAGGATGATAATCCTCTAGTGAAAGAAGTTCTTAAGAATATAGAAAATCATAAAGAAGATCTTAAGATCTGGAAAGAGAAGCTAAAAGCGATAAAATCTTTATACTAAATAGATTAAATTACTAATAATTTAGGCTTTGTAAAAAGCTCCTTTAAATTTCCACCTGAAATAGAGGATGCTTAATTACAAAGCCTATATATTTATATATTCGAATTTAAAATTTATCGTATCTAGAGCAACTTAGCTTCATTCCAGAAGATATCCATTTCTGCCAGGCTCATCTCACTTAAAGGTTTATTGATCTGGATAGCTTTCTCTTCTAAATATTGAAACCTTTTAATGAATTTTTTATTGGTACGTTCTAAAGCATTTTCCGGGTTGATATTCAAAAATCTTGCATAGTTTACCATAGAGAAGAGAACATCTCCAAATTCTGCTTCCATCTTATCCTTATCATTAGTATCTATCTCATGTTGGAGTTCTCCTAATTCCTCTTGTAGCTTTTCAAATACCTGTTGAGGCTCTTCCCAATCAAAACCCACACCTTTTACTTTTTCTTGAATTCTACTAGCCTTAACAAGTGCTGGCAGAGATTTAGGAACACCTTCTAATACACTTTTCTTACCTTCTTTCAATTTTAATGTCTCCCAATTCCTTTTTACATCCTCTTCATTCTCCACTTTAACATCGCCGTAGATATGTGGATGCCTACTAATTAACTTTTCACAAATGGAATTCGCGACATCAGCTATATCAAAATCGTTAGTTTCACTACCTATTTTTGCGTAGAACACAAGATGTAGCAGCACATCTCCAAGCTCTTTCTTGATCTCTTCTTGATCTTTATCTAAAATAGCATCTCCTAACTCATACACCTCTTCTATAGTAAGATGTCTTAAAGACTCCATTGTTTGCTTTTTATCCCAAGGACATTGCGCTCGCAATTCATCCATAATTGTTAGAAGTCTATCAAATGCTAAAAGTTGGTCTTTTCTGGAGTTCATGATCTAAGATTTTTATAAAAGTACAATCGTAAATAATAATAAATTTTATCTGAAAGAATTATTATTAAAATAAAAAGCAGCTTTAGATTCTAAAGCTGCTTTTTATTTTATAGGTATGTCGATACTATTCTTCTTCGTCTGAAGCTTTTGCTTCACCTTTAGAAAAATCGGTAAATCCATTGTCAATTAATAGATTATACCATTGTAACACTTTTTTTATATCACTTTGGTAAACTCTTTCCACATCATAATCTGGAAGGATCTCAGAAAAATAAGCTTCTAATTCTTTCTTATTAGATTTATGATCTATAGCTTTTTTACCTTCCTCTTTGTCTGAAATCTTTTGAAAGATCTCTCCTAAAGGAACTTCTTCTGTATAGGTATAAATAGCTATTTCGCTAAGTAAACTCACATTATTACGCACATTTACAGCTATTTTCTTACCATCTGTAACAGATTTGGCAACAAAACCACCACGCGTTTGTGCTGTTAACTCATATAATCCTGGTTTCCCGGAAATCGATAAAATTTTTTCTAAACCCATACTTCTTTTATAAATTTTGGCTGGCAAATATCATATCTCTTGATTTAATATCAAAAGAATCAACGCCCTTTTTTCATTAATGGAAATCTCATTTTGTAGTCTGCATGTACCTTTCCCTTAGCAATATTACTAAGTTTTCCTTTGATAAGCCTTTTCTTTAAACTCGATAATTTATCTGTGAACAAGATACCTTCAATATGATCATACTCGTGCTGAATAACTCTTGCTGCTAAACCATCATAAGTTTCTCTCTTAGGCTCAAAGTTCTCATCCATATATTCTATGGTGATTTTTGGTTTTCTAAAAACATCTTCTCTTACATCCGGAATACTCAAACAACCCTCATTAAACGCCCATTCCTCACCCTCTTCTTCTACTATTTGTGGATTGATAAACGTTTTTCTAAGATTTTTTAATTGCGTTACTTCTTCTTCATCCATTTCCTCATCATCTGCAAAAGGAGCAGGATCTATCATGAACATACGTACTGGCAATCCCACTTGAGGGGCAGCAAGCCCAACACCATAGGCGTTGTACATAGTATCCCACATATTATTGATCAATTCATCCAATTTTGGATAATCTTTGGGGATATCTTTACATTTTTTCTTTAGAACGGGATCTCCGTACGCAACAATTGATAAAATCATTCTTGTAAAAATTAATGCTTTATAAACTTTTATGTGATCAACTTATTTATACAAATAAGATTGTAAAATTATGGTAGCGCTAATTTCATCTACCAAAGCCTTATTCTGGCGCTTTTTCTTTTTCAATCCGCTATCTATCATGGTTTTTACGGCCATTTTAGAAGTGAATCTTTCATCTACTCTTTTAACCTCCATATCTGGAAATTTAAGAGCAAACTTTTTTAAGAACTCTAAAATTGCCGGTTCACTTTGAGAATCGGAGTAGTCCATTTGTTTTGGCTGCCCCATTAATACCAACTCCACATTTTCTGAAGTAAAATATTTTTCAAGGTAGACCAACAATTCTGAAGTAGGCACTGTAGCAAGACCAGATGCTATGATCTGCATCTCATCTGTAATTGCTATTCCTGTGCGCTTAGCTCCATAATCTAAAGCCATTATTCTAGCCATATCAAATTTTATGCAAATGTAAGGTTTATATGCTAATGCTCCCAAAAATTGAAGGGAAGCTATTATATTTGCTACAAAAATAGATTATGACCAATTTAGAAGCAATTATCACCAAAGCTTGGGAGGACAGAAGCTTGTTGAATGAGGAAGAGACCACCAATGCAATAAGAGAAGTGATCTCTTTATTAGATGAAGGAAAATTAAGAGTTGCAGAACCTTTAGGAGATAAATGGCAAGTTAATGAATGGGTTAAGAAGGCGGTAGTGCTGTATTTTCCAATTCAGAAAATGGAAACCTTAGAGGCTGGTATTTTTGAATATCATGATAAAATTCCTTTAAAAACCGGATATAAAGAAAAAGGAATTAGAGTTGTTCCTAATGCTGTTGCCAGACATGGTGCATATATTTCTAGTGGTGTTATATTAATGCCTAGTTATGTAAATATTGGAGCATATGTAGATGAGGGCACAATGGTAGATACCTGGGCAACTGTTGGGAGTTGCGCTCAAATTGGAAAGAATGTACACTTAAGTGGTGGAGTTGGAATTGGAGGCGTTTTAGAACCTCTTCAAGCAGCACCGGTAATTATAGAAGATAACGCTTTTATAGGTTCCAGATGTATAGTTGTTGAAGGAATAAGAGTAGAAAAAGAGGCTGTTCTGGGAGCAAATGTCGTACTTACAGCTTCTACAAAGATCATAGATGTAACTGGAGATGAGCCAAAAGAATTTAAAGGATATGTTCCTGCTCGTTCTGTGGTGATTCCTGGAAGCTATACCAAGAAATTTCCTGCAGGAGAATTTCAGGTGCCATGCGCTTTAATAATAGGACAAAGAAAAGAAAGCACCAATAAGAAAACTTCCTTGAACGACGCATTAAGGGAATATAATGTAGCTGTATAAATTTATAATCTCTAAGATTGAAAATACTTATCATACAGATGAAAATGATTGGGGACGTACTTACGTCCTCAATTCTATTTGAGGCAATACGCTCCAGATACCCAGATGCTGAACTTCATTATTTGATCTATAAGCATACGCTCCCGGTGGTAGAGAACAATCCGTTTATAGATAAATACATCATATTTGATCCTGACGTGCAAAAATCTGCAAAAGGTTTGATTAAGATGATCCACATTGTTAAAGAAGAGAAGTATGATGTTGTTATTGATGTCTATTCTAAAATAAATTCTGCAGCTATCACTATGAGAAGTGGAGCTTCAGAGAAGATTTCTTTTAAGAAATGGTACACAAAAAATGCCTATTCAAAAAGATATAGACCCGCTACAAAATCTGAAACACCAGCAGGTTTGGCTATTGAAAATAGAATGCTATTATTAAAGGGACTAGGAAAAAGTTTCCCAAAAGCTCTCAAACCTAAGATCTATCTAACTCAGGAAGAGAAAGACAAGGCGAAGCAACTTTTGATGGTTAATGGAATAGACCTTCAGCAGCCTTTGTATATGATAGGTATTTTGGGGAGTTCAGAAAGTAAATCTTATCCCAAACCATATATGGCCATGCTATTGAATTATATTGTGGCTCAAACCAAGGCTCAACTCATAATTAATTACATCCCTTCACAAAAAGATACTGTTCTAGAAATTTTAGAATTGTGTGAAGAAGAAACCCGAGCTCAAATAAATCTAGCTGTTTACGGAAAGAATCTTAGAGAATTTATGGCGCTAACCAGCTACTGCAATGCGATTATAGGTAATGAAGGCGGTGCTGTTAATATGGCCAAAGCTTTAAGCATACCAAGCTTCTCCATATTTAGCCCACAAATATTTAAAGCCGACTGGAATTTATATGAAGACGGTTTAAAAAATGTAGGGGTTCATCTAAATGATTATAGACCGGAACTATTTATAGAAAAAGATAAAAAAGACCTTCGAAAAGAAGCTTACCAATGGTATTGGATCTTTAAACCAGATTTTATCTATCCAGATCTGAAATTGTTCTTAGATCGAAATAAATAGGGATTGGACTACTTTCTAAATTTTTGCTTTAATCTATTCTTTCTTTCTATCTGTTCCTGAAAAGCGGTAGTGTATGCCCACATTTTACCAAAGATCTCTGCAGATGGTTTACTGATGAGTTTAGCATATTCATTTGCCATAACTTCTACCATTTCCTTTTTTGGAGAAAGTCGACTGAAATTTTTAAGTCTGTCTTCTTCAGTAAGATCTTTAAAGATCATTCTATTAAGATCTACCAGATAGAATTTATACGAACCATCATTAATCTGAATAAGCGTATTACCCGGAGAGTGGTCTAAAAACAACACTCCTTTTTGATGCAGCTCATAAGTAAATCTGGTAAACGCCCTCAAGATCTTTTCGTGATCTTTAAAATTTGGTTCTTGTACTAGCTCTCTATAGGTAAGATCATACGTTATATGCTTGCTCACAAAGTAGCTTGTTCCAAAAGTAAAAGGCAACTGCTCCTCAAAATAAGCCACGGGTGCTGGTGTATCTATCTCTCTCTTTAGTAACTCCTGTGCATAATTGAAAGAACGCTCTGCCTTAGATTTTCTGAAGAATTTGTACGCAATCTTGTTTACCGCATTAGGCACCTTAAACCTTTTGATGTTTAAAACATCACCCTTATGATCAAAGATCTTTATTGTATTTCTATCATCATAGAGAGTGGTGCCGGTAGCATCGAAATCTTCAATAATTTGAGAGATCTCGATATTTTCTGATAAATAATTCTGGCTGAACTTAGCTTTCATGCTGCAAATATAAAATATTGGTATTCTTAAATTGATAGAACTAAGGTTCTTTTTATTAAATTATATTTGCTTAAAATGTAAAGAAATTACTTGTGAAGAATAAATCGGAATCATTTAAAATTGGATTTCTATTTCTTGATGAAATTCATCATATCAATCATTTTATAAGTGTAGCAGCAGAACTTGCTAAGAATCATGAAGTGTCTATACTTACCTACAAAAATCCAGATCCCTATTTATTTAAGTGTATTAATAGATTTCAACCAACTGCTTTAAAAATTGAAGAACTTAGTACCTCCCCTTTTCGAGCACTTACCGATAAATTAAAGGATAGAAAATTGCCTAGAAAAGGTTTCTGGATAAAAAAGAACAAAAAATACATCACAGACAATTTTGACGCGGTAGTCTTTACAGATTATTTTCAGAAATATCTTCTAGGAACCCATATTAAATTGATCAAGTTCCCACATGGTACTCCTGGTAGAGCCTATTCTTATAATCCCGCTCAATTAGATTTCGATTTTCAATTATTATTTGGCGAGTTTCACCATCAGCAATTCAAAGAACTTAATCTATTAGGGAAAAATCCTGTAGTAGTTGGGTATCCTAAATTAGATGCTGTAAAAAATCTGAAAAAAAAGAACTTTTTTAAAAATCAAAAACCCGTTGTTATTTACAATCCTCACTTTGATTCTGAATTATCTTCATGGAACAAATTTGGGTTGGAGATACTCGCATATTTTTACAATCAGGATAAATATAATTTGATCTTCGCACCCCATTTACATTTATTTCAAGAATTAAAGGGAGGTGAAAATAAAGAGCAAATTCCAAAAAGGTTTTTAGATGCACCGCATATTCACATAGATCTAGGTTCTGCAGCCAGTACAGATATGCAATTAGTTAATGCTGCAGATCTTTATCTGGGCGATGTTTCTAGCCAGGTATATGAGTTTATAATTAATCCTAGACCGTGTTTATTTTTAAACACGAATGGTATAGATTATAAAGAGGACATCAATTATAGATTTTGGCAGAGTGGTTTGGTAATAGACCGTATTAAAGATTTGGATAGCGATTTATCGCAAGCTTTCTTAAGTTTTGATGAATATAGACCTGTTCAAGAAAAATTAAATCTTGAGAATTATTTTGTGCAGGAAGGTTCTACTCCATCCATCAGAGCAGCACAGTCTATAATTAAGTTTCTTAATAGCTAAGGCAAATACTTATCAATTCCATTTTCACAGGTCTGTAATTTCTGTTGCTCAGCTTTTAATTGAATTTCATAGTTGATGGTATCTCGCTCTCTTTGGGCCTGGGGATGCCACAGGTGGTATATGATGCCTTGGTATCTTAGCCTTTTTCCGTAGATATCATTATTTAATAATCTTATTACCATTTCCGAGTCTTCCCTACCCCATCCGGTCATATCTTCATTATAACCATTTATCTTTAAAAAATCTTCCTGCCAGAAAGAAAGATTACATCCTCGTACTTTCTTAGAAAGTTCTTTTTTAGCTTTATAAAATGCTCCAAATTTAGGAAGATAAATATTCCTAGTTCTTCGCGTCATACCCTTAGTAAAAAAACTAAAATCTATTTGCTGATCTTTAACTGCACCAGCGCTTAGCTCTTCGGTTAGATTTACTCTACTTCCAAATAAGTAGATACCTACAGTGGCGTTTTTTATGTGATCTTCAATGAAATTTGAATGCATTATACAATCTCCATCTAATTGAATAATATAATCTGCATTGGTACTGGCTATAGCTTTGTTTAGAATAACAGTTCTTCTAAACCCCGAATCTTCATGCCATACGTGATTAATATTTAGAGTAGATTCTTTTTTAAATTTAGTTATAAGCGCTTTTGTTTCATCTCTAGAACCATCATCTGCAATAAGTACCTCATCTGGAAGTACTGTTTGAGCAATAAGGCTTTTAAGTACTAATTCTAAGGCTTCTGGCCAGTTGTAGGTAGAAATAAGCAGCGCTGTTTTCATTAATGATTTTAAAATTATATAATATATTCTGTTGATGAGATTAACGAAAGATAAACCTTCTTATAAATCTCTCTCCTTTCCCTTCCAAATATAAAATTCAGAATGATTAGTACAAGCTTCTTTTAGGGAAATTGTAAATTTGCACCAATGAAAGCGGCTTCAAAAATATGAAAATCTTACATCTATCTGCGGTAAAGACCTGGGGAGGTGGAGAAAATCATATTTTCAATCTGGTAAAAACTTTAAACAGCACCTATCCTGAAAATAAGAATTTTGTACTATGCCCCAATAATTCTGCACTTTACCAAAAACTTAAGGAGAATGATCTATCTGTTTCAACTTCATTTTTAAGCTTAAAGATAGACCCAAGATATAGCTCAAAGATCATTGCTATTTGTAGAAAAGAGAAGATTGATCTAATTCATATTCATGATCCAACCGCACTAACACTCTCTATTATAGCAGATAAATTATACCGGCTGCCTCCATTTGTACTCAGTAAAAAAACCTCTTTTCCTATAAAAGATAGAAGACAAACCCTATATAAATACAACTACCCTAAGATAAAGAGGATCCTATGCGTTTCTAAAGAAACTCGGAGAATTACCTCTAAAGCAATAGTAGAAAAAGACAAACTAGAAACCATTTATCATGGTACCAATGTGTCTGCAAATCCATATCCATCTTCTATTATTCTGAGAGAACAGCTAAATCTGAAGGAACATCAAATACTTATTGGAAATATTGCAAATCATATAAGAGCAAAAGACTTAGATACATTTATAAATGTTATAGATCAACTAGTAAACGTTCAAAATAAAAAAGAACTCCATTTTATTCAGATAGGCGCATTTAGTAAAAGAACAGATGCCTTAATACATAGAGTTAGGTTGCTTCATCTGGAAGATCATATAACATTTATGGGCTTCCAGCCAATTGCATCACAGCTCATCTCTCAGTTTAATATTTCTGTATTGACTTCTCAGAGTGAAGGAGTGCCTCAATTTATTTATGAATCTTTTTTAATGAAAATTCCTGTTTTAAGTACTAATGTTGGAGGGATTCCAGAGATCATAGAACATGGAGTAAACGGGTTATTAGCTCCAGCGCATGATCATATTAAAATTGCAAACTTGCTTATAACTTTAATAGACAACGTATCTTTGCAAGAAAATTTTATTCATCGTTCTCATAACGTCCTTATAAGATCTTTTTCTACAGAAACTATGGCGCAAAAAACGATGACTACATATAAAAGCATTGTAAATGGAAAATAACATCAAACAGGAAATAGAGATTTGTCTGGAAATTCTTAAAAAAGGAGGTCTTATACTCTATCCAACAGATACCGTATGGGGAATTGGTTGCGATGCTACAAATTCTGAAGCTGTAGATAAGATCTATAAACTTAAGAAAAGAAGTGATAGTAAAGCGATGATCTGTTTAGTGAATAGCCTTAGAATGCTAGAGCAATTTGTAGATCAGGTGCCAGATGCAGCATATCCAATTATAGAGCATTCCTCAAAACCAACTACAATAATATATGACAATCCTTTAAGAGTTGCGAATAATCTGGTAGCAGCAGACGATACTTTGGGAATAAGAGTTACTAAAGATAAATTTTGTGAACAGCTTATCTATCAATTTAGAAAACCTATAGTTTCCACTTCTGCCAATATTAGTGGAGGACCAACACCTAATTCTTTTTCTCAAATTTCTCCTGAAATTTTAAAAGGTGTGGACTATGTAGTAAATTTGCATCATTCTAAAAATTCAGGTCCTCCATCGGCTATTATTAAGCTTGGAAACGATAGATCTGTAAAAGTGATACGCAAATAAGACATGCCCAATAAAAAGAATTACAGTCAAGCACTTCAGCATCCCATCTTTAAAGTAATTTCTCAGGCTACTGCAGAGCTTCAAATAGATAGTTATGTAATTGGCGGATTTGTAAGAGACCTTTTACTGGAACGCGGTGAACATAAGGATATAGATATAGTTGCAGTTGGAAGTGGTATAGAGCTAGCTAAAAAGGTCTCCTCCTTACTAGACCATAACCCTAAAGTACAGATCTTCAAGAATTATGGAACCGCCATGCTTCATGCCTATGATATGGAAATTGAATTTGTTGGTGCCAGGAAAGAGAGCTACAATTTAGAGAGTAGAAATCCGGTGGTAGAAGATGGAACTTTGGAAGATGATCAGGACAGAAGAGATTTCACTATTAATGCACTGGCTTTAAGTCTTAATGAAAATAACTATGGAGAACTCCTAGATCCCTTTAACGGATTAGAAGATCTTAGTACCAAACTGATAAGAACTCCACTAGATCCCGATATCACTTATTCTGATGATCCTTTGAGAATGATGAGAGCTATACGCTTTGCAACTCAATTAAATTTTAGGATAGAACCAGAATCTCTGGAAGCCATTACTAGAAATAAAGAAAGAATAAAGATCATTTCTGGAGAACGGATTGTTGTAGAGATCAACAAAATTTTAATGTCTGAAAAACCTTCTATAGGATTTGCGTTACTTCATAAAACAGCGTTATTGCCTATTATTATGCCTCAGCTTACTGCTTTGGAAGGTATTGAAGAAATAGAAGGACAAAAACATAAAGACAACTTTTGGCATACGTTAGAAGTTGTTGATAATATTTCAGAAAATACCAATAATCTTTGGCTTAGATGGGCTGCCTTATTACATGACATAGGAAAAGCTCCAACAAAGAAATTTCACAAGAAAATTGGATGGACTTTTCACGGACATGAATTTGTGGGTGCGAAAATGGTGTACAAGCTTTTTAAACATATGAAACTTCCATTAAACGAGAAGATGAAGTATGTTCAGAAGTTAGTTCTTATGAGTTCTCGACCTATTGTAATTGCAGATGAAAAAGTTACAGACTCTGCAGTACGAAGGTTAGTTTTTGATGCCGGGGAAGAGATAGAAGATCTTATGACACTTTGTGAGGCAGATATTACTACCAAAAATCCAAAAAGATTTAAGAAGTATCATAATAACTTTAAAAAGGTTCGGATAAAATTAAGAGAGGTTGAAGAGCGCGATCATGTAAGGAATTTCCAGCCACCTGTTTCCGGGGAAGAGATCATGGAAACTTTTAATCTTAAGCCTTCTCGAGAGATCGGGATGATTAAAGATGCTATAAAAGAAGCTATTCTAGAAGGTGAAATTGCCAATGATTATGATGCTGCTAGAAACTACATGCTTAAAAAAGGAGAAGAACTAGGCTTAAAGCAGGCTTGATCTTACTTAAATATTGGTTTCGATATTTGATAATACCCTAAGAAATGTATAGAAAATTAGTAAAATTATCACTCGCCTTAGTCTACCTTGTAATTATTGCAGGTGCTTTAGTAAGAATGACCGGATCTGGAATGGGTTGTCCAGACTGGCCTAAATGCTTTGGATATTATATTCCTCCTACCGAGGTTTCTGAAATTGAGTTTAAATCAGAACATGATTACGAAAAAGGTCAGGTAATTATAGTTGATGAAGCTCTACAGGTAGCTGCTACAGATTTTAGATCGGGTGATACTTATAACCCTTCTAATTGGAATACCTATACCAAACATGATTATGCCATTTTCAATCCCTGGCACACTTGGGTAGAGTATCTCAATAGACTTGCTGGGGCCCTTGCCGGAATTGTGATCTTAATTATGGCAGCACTCTCGTTTTCAAAATGGAAGATCAAAAAGCGAATTACATTATTATCATGGCTTACCGTCTTTTTAATGGGATTCCAAGCCTGGCTTGGCGCAACAGTTGTTTACTCTGTACTCTCTCCGGTAAAGATCACCGTGCATATGCTTATGGCGTTAGTAATAGTTGCAATTTTATTGTATTTAATGCAATTAACAACACTTAATACGTCTTCAAAATTTAAAAATAAAGCATTTCAAAGTTTGATGTTTTTTGCCATAATTTTTACGCTTATACAGATAACCTCTGGTACACAGGTAAGGCAACTTATAGATGAGCAAATAAAACTATTAGGTTATGGCACCAATCAGCAATGGTTAGAAAATCCATCGCTCACCTTCTACGTTCATCGATCATTCTCTATACTTATCTTATTAGTAAACCTATTACTTTGGAGACAAAATAAAAAATTATCACTTGGTTTCAATAAGATGAACTGGATAATAGGTTTGATATTTGCTGAAATTCTTACCGGAATGGCAATGTATTATCTAGATTTTCCGGTTCTTTCTCAACCTTTACATCTAGTTATTGCTACGTTACTTTTCGGGTTTCAATTTTATATATTATTGGAGGTTTTACGTGCCCCTAAAAAGGCTAAAAGTTTGTAACTTTGCGTGCTCAAAAAAAAGAATATTATGATTTATCGATTTAGAGTTATTTTGGATGCTGAAGAGGATGTTTTTAGAGACATTGAACTTTTAGAAGAAAGTACTTTGGAAGATTTCCATAACTCCATAATCAATGCTTTTGGATTTGATGGTTCAGAAATGGCCTCTTTTTATATAAGTGATGACACCTGGAACCAAGGGGAAGAGATCTCACAATTCGACCTTTCTGACGAGGAAGGATCTATACGCCTCATGAACGAGACAACCTTAGATTCTGTAGTATCAGAATCTCAGACCAAGCTTATATACGTGTACGACTTTTTAAGCATGTGGACCTTTCTTATAGAACTTGCTGAAATTGCAGAGCCCGAAGATGGAAGAGATTACCCAAACCTAATGTTCGTTCATGGACAAATACCTATGGAGGCACCAGATAAAGAATTTGTAGCCGAAAAAGATGGGTTTGACGACGATGATTTTGATGATGATTTTGATCTTGAAGATTATGATGACCTTCCTTTTGACGATAACTGGAATTAATCATTTTAAACCTTCAGACCTTTAAGTTACTTGATACATAGCTGTTAACATAGCCTTTAATTTATTTTATTAGCAAGACATTTAACCTCCACGTTAAACATCTACTTACACCTCTAAAATGATCAACTTATATAACGCTCAAATTGAATCTCTTTCTATTCACCGTGTTGGTAATAAAAGTAGAAATGAAAACATTTTTTTATCTGCAGAACCTTTTCAACTAAATGATGAGATCACTCCACTTATAAAAGAATATTTTCTTAAGCCTTTTAGAGAAAAAGAAGAGAACTATTACCAGTTCTTTCATGAGACAGATCTAGAATTTAACGAGTTATATAATTTTGCCAACAAGATCTTTGAAGATCCAGAATCTGTGCATGAAGTTTCTAAAAAGATAAACACTTTATTGTTTGAACAATCTGCACATCCACATATTAAAAGTGGAGAGGTTTACATTGTATATTTTGAAAATATGCTTTTAGATAATGAGAAGACCTCGGTTATAGGAATATTTAAATCTGAGTTAAAGCATGATTTCTTACAATTTCAGGAAAAAGGAAGTGTTTTAGAAATGATCATTCAGCAAGGAATTAACCTTAATAAACTAGATAAAGGCGCACTTATTTTCAATAAGAATAAAGACGAAGGATATAAGATCCTTTCTGTAGATTCTAACAAATATGATACAAAATACTGGTTAGAGAATTTTCTTGGAGTAGATGTACTGGCAGATGAGAATTTCTACACTAAGAAGTACCTAAAATTCTGTCAGAATTTTGCTAAAGATGTTGTTTTACCAGCAGAAGATAAAAAAGAGGAGGTTATGTTCATGAACCGTAGTGTAGATTATTTTGCAAAAAACGACTCTTTTGATGAAGATAACTTTCTAAACTCTGTAATAGATAATCCAGATCTTATTCCAGAATTTAAGAACTACAAAACGGAGAAAGCTCCTAAATATAAAATTGAAGACCTTACAGAATTTCCAATCTCAAACTCGGCTGTAACTGCTTCAAGAAAATCTATAAAGAATACCATTAATCTTGATACTCATATACAGATTAGAATGGATTTCATAAACCCGGAATCTGCAGAGAAGTTTGTAGAAAAGGGATGGGATGAAGAAAAGCAGATGTATTATTACCTGGTTTATTTCAATAAAGAAGAAAAGAGCTAAGTTACCTTAGCACTTTCATATTTACATCTTCATAATTTCTACGCACAAACTCTAAGGCAGTTCTAAGGATTTGCCCCATAGTTCTCGCTCGTTTAAATTTTACGTCTCGTGTGAATACGAATAGATCTTTTCTCAGAGTTCTAACATTCTCTGGTGTAGAAACATGGTCATTAATCATGCATCTTATAAGCTCTTTAAATCTGGAATGTGCGTTAATCATCCTTTTGGCTAATAGAGAACGTTCCTCTCTTCTATATTGCTCTATAGAATCGTCTTGTAACTTCTCTGCTACAAGTTGAACCATCTTATAGTTTTCTTTAAAGAATTGCGGTCTGTAAACCTTTAGATTTCCTTCAAAACATTGTTGATCAAAATCTATAGCTCTTATGGTGTACTCCACATGATCAAAATCGTGGGTAGGAATAACTACGTAGTTATAAGCTCGCATATCACCTAGAAGCCTAACCATACATCGTTCATTAAATTTAACGAACTGCTTAGCTATTTGAGTTTTTGCTCTATCATCGCAATGCGGTAATTCATCTGTTATAAAAACATCTCCGGGTATTCCTGCAATGTGTTCTTCTATTAATGTGTCTTTATAAACTAGAAAATTGATACGGTGCGGAGATAATATATGCTCTATTTCAAGGCCATATATCCTCGAAGAATCTGCCATTTTCACGTAGAAATAGGTAAAACTATCATTTAAAATATTTCGAACTTTAATTCTGAAAGGTTTTGAGTTTCCGAAGGTGCAATAGTCTATAGCATCAATATTTAAAGATTCTAAAGAATCATCACTACCATCGGAATGCAAAATGGTATACACATGTTTTAAAGAATCGTCTATTTCTTTTCGTTCACTATCAGAATAATAACATCGTACCCAAAGCGTATCCTCGTCATGTCTATCATATACAGTAACACAGCCTGCAAACCTTAGAAGATCATCATAAAACACAGGGATCTTGGTATTTCTGTTATATTTTGCGAGATAAGCATTAAAGCGTTCATTCACTGGAAATGAAGGCTTTTTCTTCGACATTAATTTTTCTTCCATGTAACCGATTTTTCCAAAAATAAGATTTCTCCCTCACTTCTGCTGTAACAAAACGTTAACTTAGTCGTCAAATGTTAAAATCAAGTTTACTTTGGATACAATTCTAACACTACAACATCTCACAAAAAAATACGGTGCTTTAACCGCTGTGAACGATCTCTCCTTTACAATTCAAAGAGGTAATGTTTATGGAATTTTGGGGCCAAACGGAAGTGGAAAATCTACTACCCTTGGAATGGTCTTAAACGTTGTTAATAAAACTAGTGGAGAATTCATTTGGTTTGATGGTAAAGATTCTACTCATGAAGCATTAAAGAAAGTAGGAGCCATTATCGAACATCCTAATTTCTATCCATATATGACCGCTGTTCAAAATTTGGCATTGGTATGTAAGATTAAAGGTGTAGACCCCGCTAAGATAGAAGAAAAATTAGCTATTGTTGATCTCTTAGAAAGGAAAGACAGCAAATTTAAAGCTTTTTCTTTGGGAATGAAGCAGCGGTTAGCAATTGCATCTGCACTCTTGAACGATCCGGAAATACTTATTCTTGATGAACCAACCAATGGATTAGATCCTCAAGGAATTCATCAAATTCGCGAGATCATTAGAAAGATCGCTTCTACCGGCACAACCATTCTTTTAGCATCTCATTTATTAGATGAAGTAGAAAAGGTTTGTTCTCACGTGGTTATAATTAGAAAAGGGGTTAAACTATATAGCGGAAGGGTTGATGAAATGAATGCAAGTTTTGGATTCTTTGAGTTGAAAGCCGCAAACATGCAACACTTAGAAGAAATCGTTACAAAACATCCATCTATAGGTAAAGTTACGAATACAGAAGGTCTAATAACAGCCATTTTGAATGAACCTATGGATGCAGAGATGATGAATAAATATATATTCGACCAAGGCTTAACCCTGTCTTATCTCAATCAGAGAAAAGAAAGCTTGGAAGAGCAGTTCCTTCAATTAACAAAAGAAAATTCTTAGTACATGTTACGACTTTTAAATATAGAACTCCACAAACTAAAATATAGTCGGTCTGCTAAGATCCTCACTACCACATATTTTATCCTAATTACCTTTATAGCTCTTATCGCTTCCATAGAATTCAATTTAGGAAATGTCCATTTTAGACTGGCAGATCAGGGAATATTTAATTTCCCATTTATATGGCACTTTAATAGTTATATCGCAGCCCTATTAAAATTGTTTCTGGCCATTGTAATTGTTTCTATGATGTCTAATGAATATAGCAATAGAACTTTAAAACAGAACTTAATTGATGGTCTTAGTAAAAAGGAATTTGTTCTATCTAAATTTATAACTGTAGTACTTTTTTCACTCGTCTCTACCCTATTTCTGTTTATCGTATCCTTAATTCTAGGATATTCATTTTCAGATTATACAGAGCTTTCAATAGTATTCTCAGATCTTGAATACTTATTGGGCTATTTTGTAAAACTGGTAGGCTTTTTCTCATTTTGTATGTTCTTGGGAATACTTATAAAAAGATCTGCATTCGCTTTAGGATTTTTATTTATATGGTGGATCGCAGAGAGCATAGCATATGGGGTTTTAAAATGGAAAATTTTTAGAGATTCTGATGTGGCAGATTCCATTGCTCAATTCTTCCCCTTAGAATCAATGAGTAATCTTGTTGTAGAACCAATATCCAGATTAAATGTTATAAAAACTGCAGCCTCTCAAATAGGCTCTGAACTTGATAAGGATTATGGGGTACATTGGTATCAAATTCTAATTGTAATTGCATGGACAGGACTTTTTGTATTCATGTCTTATAAACTATTGAAAAAAAGAGATCTATAATTAATACTATAGATAGAATTAGATGGATTTTTAAGGCTTAGTGCTACCTGAAGATATTTCTGAATTTGCTTAAAAAGCAAAGAATGGTAGATCTTAATTTGATCTAATGAGCATATAACTTATATAAATTTTAAAATCAAGGTCCTCTTTAATACTTCTTCCTTTTTTAGAACTATTTGCTTCAATCCATTAATTTTTGAACATTCATCTTTACTTTAAGAAAAAATTTAAAGTTCATAGCTATTTTTCATAGCTTTAACCATTATGAAAAGCATTTTATTAACGCTATTTATTTTCAGCATACCAATGCTTTGCTTTTCTCAAAAAGAGACAGCATATTGGCATTTTGGACAATCTGCCGGACTTCATTTTACCGACAGTGGTGTTGAATCTATATCTAATAGTAGTTTGCAAACTTCAGAAGGATCTGCATCTATCTCAGACAGCTATGGAAATTTATTATTTTATACTGATGGTACCCGGGTTTTTGATAGAACCAATGAAATTATGCAGAATGGTTCTTCGTTAAAAGGAAATGCCTCTAGCACCCAATCTGCCATCATAGTGCCAAGACCAGGAAATCCTGGCAGATATTATATTTTTACCGTAGATAAACCCGATATTAGTGAAGTACCTAACGATCCTATTGAAGGCATACATTATTCTGAAATAGACATGTCGATGAACAATGGTAAAGGCGCAATAATTTCAGATAAAAAGAATATACATCTTATTACGTATGATGCTTCAAAACCAATAGAAAACGAATACAAAAGTTCAGAAAAAATATCTGCCGTGATAGCTGGGGATTGTATCTCATACTGGGTGGTAACACAATTCACAAATAAATTTTACGCGTTTAGAGTTAGCTCGGCAGGGGTAGAAAGTTCTCCAGTAATTTCTACAGTTTATAATAATGTAAATCCCTTAATTGATGAAGATAGCAAGGGTAATGTAACTGCACCAGGATATTTAAAAATATCTCCCGATGGTAAAAAGCTGGCAGTAGCTTATTCGTCCACCTCTTTAGGAAGTCCGAGAACCGGTGGAGGAAAAAAAACCGGAAAAGTATTTTTGTATAATTTTGATGATATAAGTGGAACTGTATCTAATGAGCTCCTTATCTTGGCAAACTCCTTTCCTTACGGCATTGAATTTTCCTCGGAATCTAAGAAACTATATGTTACTGCCAACAATTATGATAACCGGGATGTATTTCAGAACAGCGCCTTAATTCAATTTGATCTCACAAGAACAGACATAGCCAATTCTCAATACTCTATTAATACTTCTAATAATGTAGCCGGAGCACTTCAGCTTGCGTTAAATGGAAAGATCTATAGAGCAGGATATCCTGTTTTTATAGAAGACCATCAATCACTATCTGTTATTAATAATCCTGAAGCAACCGGTGCTAATGTTAGTTACGCTCATAACAGTATTAAGATCAAAAGTGGATATTTAAGATTAGGGCTACCTCCTTTTGTTCAATCTCTTTTCAATAGCAATTTTGATGTTGAAAATCTTTGTTTAGGCGCTAAAACTAAATTCACACTATCCAATACTAGCAGCTATGATAGTCTTCTATGGGAATTTGGAGACGGTTCTACTTCTACAGAAGTTTCTCCAACCCATACTTTTACAGCCCCGGGTAGCTACACGGTATCAATAACAAAAATCGTTAATGGAATACCGCTAGACCCCGCTTGCGAGGAAGTGATTATAGTAGAACTTCCAAAAGTTTCTGATTACAAGCTCAATCAATGTGATGTGGGAGATTCAGATCCTACAGATGGTATTACCACTTTCAACCTTCAGGAAATAAGAAATACTGAAGCTTCAAATACACAAATGCAGTACTATTTCTATAAGACTGATGCAGAGGCGATGAATGATATTAACAATGAAAAATCTTTAGATCCTATATTTACAAATACTATTAGAAATCAAGAATTAACGGTAAAAACTATAGCATTCAATACAGACTGTTATAGTTTATCTAAAGTAATTCTTGAAACAACTTCAACTATAGAAATAAAACCAGATCCCGTTTTTGGATGTTCCATAACCTCCGGTTCTGGGCAGTTCAATTTTGACACTATTCAAGCTTCAATACTCTTAGATCTAAATTTAGGAAATGATGTAACCATGGACTTTTTTCAGAGTAAAGATGATGCTATTTACGGCATCAATCCATTACCTAGAATCTATGAGGGCAGGCCTTCTACCGTATTTATAAAGTTGAAAAAATCTGGCGATTGCTTCGGTTTTGGATCTCTAGAGCTTGATTTAATTGCATTTCCCTCCATTAAAAATGAGCAACTTATACAAGCTTGCACAGATAACTTTCCACTTACAATAGGAATGGATGATATTCCAAACCCTAACAATTACAACTACAGATGGAATACTGGTGCTACAACTAGAGAACTTGAAATAAATTCTGGAGGATTATACACCCTAGAAATTACAGATCCTTTGGTAGGATGTGGGAGAACAGTACAATTTACTGTGAATGCTTTAGAGGCACCCGCAATTTCGAATATTGTTGTAAAAAATAATGGAGCTGATAATGATATCACTATCGAAACCACTTCCACAGATGAAAATGCGCTTTCATACTCATTGGATAACGAATATGGACCTTATCAAAATAGTCCAGTTTTTAATAACGTATTAGGAGGAACCCATACTGTATTCGTAAAAGATGAAAATTCTTGCGGGGTAGCTCAATTAGAGGTAGAATTGTTTGGATTCCCTTCGCTTTTTACGCCAAATAATGATGGATATAATGACTATTGGATACCCTTTAATACTGATACTGCTGATAATACTCTTACTCAAATTGAGATCTATGACAGGTATGGAAAACTATTGAAACAACTTAGTCCTAAGGGTAAAGGTTGGGACGGCACTTTTAATGGCTATGCAATGCCAGAAGACGATTATTGGTTTCATGCTAAGATGAAGAACGGAGAAGAATTTACAGGTCATTTTAGCCTTATAAGGTAGGATTGGCGCAATTGCGTTAGGTACAATTATTGCTTATTTTCGTGAAGCTAAGAAAAAGAGATTCATGAAATTCAATTTACAATCTGATTATAAACCTACCGGAGATCAACCACAGGCTATAAAGCAACTGGTTGCCGGAATTAACAAAAATGAACAATATCAAACCTTACTAGGAGTTACAGGGTCTGGAAAGACCTTTTCTGTAGCAAATGTAATTCAAGATGTACAGAAACCTACGTTGGTATTGGCACATAATAAGACGTTGGCAGCACAGCTCTACGCAGAATTTAAACAATTCTTTCCTGATAATGCTGTAGAGTATTTTGTGAGTTATTATGATTACTATCAACCGGAAGCTTTTATTCCCAGTTCCGGAACTTATATAGAAAAAGATCTATCTATTAATGAAGAGATAGAAAAACTAAGGTTAAGCACCACTTCCTCACTATTAAGCGGAAGAAGAGATGTGATTGTAGTAGCTTCTGTTTCCTGTTTATATGGTATTGGGAACCCTGTAGAATTTAAAAAGAATGTGATCTCTATTGAAAAAGATCAACACATCTCTAGAACGAAGTTACTACACAGCTTGGTTCAAAGTTTATATTCGAGAACTGAAGCAGATTTTAACCATGGGAATTTTAGGATTAAGGGAGATACCGTAGATATATTTCCAAGTTATGCCGACAATGCCTTTAGAGTACATTTCTTTGGAGATGATATTGAAGAGATTGAAGCATTTGACCCTCAAACTAATGAGATCGTAGAAAAATATGAGCGTTTAAACATATATCCTGCAAATATGTTTGTAACATCACCCGATGTTTTGCAAGGCGCTATTCGTGAAATTCAGGATGACCTTGTAAAACAAATGGCATATTTTCAAGAAATAGGAAAGCATTTGGAAGCCAAGAGGTTAGAAGAAAGAACAAATTTTGATCTAGAAATGATTCGGGAGCTCGGATATTGCTCTGGAATAGAGAACTACTCACGTTACTTAGATGGAAGGTTGCCAGGAACCAGACCTTTCTGTTTGTTAGATTATTTTCCGAATGATTATTTAATGGTTGTAGATGAAAGTCACGTTACCATACCACAGGTTCATGCCATGTATGGTGGCGATAGGTCTAGGAAAGAAAACTTAGTAGATTATGGGTTTAGACTTCCTGCTGCTATGGACAACAGACCATTGAAATTTGAGGAATTCGAAGCTCTGCAAAATCAGGTGATCTATGTAAGTGCAACTCCTGCAGATTATGAGCTTCAGAAAACAGAAGGTATCTACGTAGAACAATTAATTAGACCTACAGGACTTCTTGATCCAATTATAGAAATTCGTCCTAGTCTCAATCAAATAGATGATCTTATTGAAGAAATTCATGTGAGAGCAGAAAAAGATCAGCGGGTTCTAGTTACTACGCTTACAAAAAGAATGGCAGAGGAATTAGATAAATACCTCGCAAGAATCAATATTAGATGTAGATACATACACTCTGATGTAGACACCTTGGAACGTGTAGAAATTATGAATGATCTTAGAAGAGGTATCTTTGATGTCTTAATTGGGGTAAACCTTTTAAGAGAAGGTCTGGATCTACCTGAAGTTTCTCTGGTTGCTATCTTAGATGCAGATAAGGAAGGTTTTTTAAGAAGTAATAGATCGCTTACACAAACTATAGGTAGAGCTGCAAGACACTTAGAAGGTAGAGCTATCATGTATGCAGATAAGATTACAGAAAGTATGCAATTAACGATCGATCAGACAGAATACAGAAGAGAGAAACAGATTGCCTATAATACTAAGAATAAGATTCAACCTCAGGCTTTAGTTAAAGCCTTTAATAGCACATTGGTTAAGAAGAAAGAAGAAGCCTATAAAATTGAATCTGCTCCTACTTTAAAAGCCGCAGAAAAAGAGACTGCATATTTCAGTAAACCTCAATTAGAGCAACGAGTGAGAAATAAAAGAAAAGAAATGGAAGCTGCAGCTAAAGATCTTGATTTTATGACGGCTGCTCGATTAAGAGATGAGATAAAGATGTTACAAGAAAAATCTAAAGCTTTATAATATTTACTTATTTGTCATTTAAAAATTGATTTACGTTAATATTTAATTCAACTAACTGAATTTCAATGATATAATTTTATATATTTAATATTCCCTTTTACATTTAAGCTAATTTCAATGACTGTCTAAAACAGGCTATCATGAAAAATCTATTTATCTTTATATCCATCCTGAGTATGAATTTTTTTTATGCTCAGGTAGGAATTAGCACCTCCAATCCACAAGCTCAATTAGATATAGTTGCAGGTTCTCCCGAAAATCCTTCTACCATAGATGGAATTTTAATTCCCAGAATTGAAAAATTTCCACTAACCAATCCAAGTGCTGCTCAACATGGAATGATGGTTTTCTTAAAGACTGCCACGACACTTGCAACATCAGGGTTTTATTTTTGGAATAATACGTCATCAAAATGGGAGCCTATAAGCGGGATTTCCGGCAGCAACTTTTATAAACCTGGTTCTACTGTAAGTCCGAATAACATCAACGATGCTATTTTTAGGAAAGGCAACATGGGCATAGGAACCGAAGATATTACCGCTAAACTTCAGGTTGCTTTAAATTCTACATTAGATACCTCTATTAAAAAAGCATTAGAAGTAGACAATAACAATCCAGCAACAGATAATCTTACTACCTACGGAATTATTAGTGATAATAGAAGTGCTACTAATGGCAATAAATATGGAATCAAAAATAATGTAGGCGGAATAGGTAATGGAATTCACTACGGCATTTTTAATGAATCATATCAAAATAGCGGTACCAATGATATTTACGGTATTTTTAATCGTGTAGGAAGGACATTTGGTGCCAATAGCAATAATTATGGGTTATATAGTGAGGTTGGAAGTATACAAGGGCAAGGAAATATCTACGGAATTTATTCTGTAGCGTATGGAAATAGCAGCGCAAAAGTCTTTGCCGGTTATTTTGCAGGGAGGGTAGGAATTGGAAATTCAGTTTTAGATGAATATATATTACCGGCTACCAGAGGGAGTTCAGATCAAATTCTAAAATTAGATACCTCCGGAAATTTAAATTGGAATTATCCAAATACTCAAAATTATTCTACCACGGGTGGAGCAACAGGAGATTTTATAATTACAGATGAGATTTATACCTTACGTATTAATAATACCATCTCTACTATAACCTTACCTCAGGCAAATTTGAATAAAGGCAGAATTCTAATATTGATTGGTTGGGATGGTACCGCTACTAAGAATTTTAATTTCTTGAATAATGACGATCTGTACGACGTTGTTAAAAATCAAAAAATAACATCTATCGCTGGAAACCAGATATTCAGAATTCAAAGTGCTGGGAATAGATGGTTGTTCTTAGGAAATTAAAAAAAGCGCCGATAAATCGACGCTTTCTCAATTTTACTATTTATTTATGCTTCTTAAGCAATCTCAATCAACCTTTTTGGTTGCACCTTAGCTTCTTCTTTCTTCGGTAAATTGATCTCTAGTACTCCATTAGTATAACCCGCAGAAATCTTTCCACTATCCACAGATTCAGGTAAACTAAAAGCTCTTTTAAAAGTTTTATAGCTAAATTCTTTTCGAGTATATTTTTTAGCCATTTTTTCTTCTTTATGCTCTTCCTTACTCATAGAAGAGATCGTTAAAATATCATTATCTAATTCTATTTTAAAATCTCCTCTATCTTTTCCGGGAGCAGCAACCTCAACTAAAAAGGTCTCATCATTCTCTAAAATATTTACAGCAGGAATACTCGTTCCAATGCTATTTACATTGGTTGTTCCACCTAACCAATCTGCTTTGAACATATCATCTATTGCAGAAGGCAACCAATTTGCGTCTTTTGTTTTTATAATGCTCATGATCTTTAAATTTAAAATTATTATAATTCATAGATTATTAACAAAATAAAAACCAAAACAATTTTAGCGCCATTAAGACAGTTAAGAGAGTGCTAAAGCTGCCATTTTGACACTTACACTAATCTTTTGTTATAATAAAGCATTGAATAAGTTCAAATAAACATAATTGATTAATTTTAAAACTCAAACAATTTTCATGAAGCAATTATACTATCGTTCACTTTCCTTTTTTAATGTAATGGAAAGCAAAATAGCATTCTACCCTACTGCTCTAGCCATATTTGGTGTATTATTCGCTTTTATAATGATTTATTTAGAGAACTTAGGTATCTCTAAATATTTAATGGACAAAGCGCCATTTTTGGTAGTTAATAATGGTGATACGGCACTTACAATTCTGAGTTCACTTATCTCTGGATTAATATCCGTAATTGTATTTAGCTTCTCAATGGTAATGCTTTTGTTAAGCCAAGCCTCAAGTAACTACTCCCCAAGATTACTGCCTGGACTTATTTCCAATAAAAACCATCAAATTATTTTAGGAGCTTACCTCTCCACCATCTTGTATAATATCTTTATACTTTTTACAATACAACCCGATGGAGATAAATATCAAATTCCTGGGTTTTCTGTTTTAATTGGTATTTTTGGTACAGTGGTTTGTATCTATGCCTTTATCTTCTTCATACATAATATTTCCCAAGCCATACAAATAAGTAACATTTTAGAAAAGATATATAATCAATCTAAAAATAGATTAGAGACCTTACTGGATAACGAGGAGAAATATGATGATGATTTTCCGGAATCTGACGACTGGTATGAATATCATTCTAACAAAAGTGGATATTTTCAAAATATTTCCGATACTAACCTTATAGATATTTGTATTGATACTGAAACCAAAATTCATATTCTTCCGGTTAAAGGTATTTTTATATTAAATGACAGACCTATCATAAGATCTGAAAAAGAACTTGATGATGACACGTTGAAACAAATATTGGCCAATTTCAATTTTGCTAGAGAAGAATTGGTGGAGGACAACTATATATTAGGATTTAAACAGCTTACGGAGATCATCGTTAAGGCAATGTCTCCAGGAATTAATGACCCAGGTACAGCTCTTAATGCTATAGATTACCTAACCGAACTTTTTGCATTGCGTATGCATAAAAAAGACGTTAATGTAATTAGAAGAGATAAACACCCTTATCTAAGGATTAACACTATAGATTTTGAAGATCTTATATATCAGGTAATGGCATCAATACGAACCTATTGCAAGCACGATATTACTTTAACGCACAAATTATTGATAATGTTTCGCCACCTAATAGATCAAAAACCCTTCAATGAAAAATATAGAGAAGTGGTTTTTAACGAAGCAAAAAGCTTTTTAGATGATGCACAGGAAGGCATTACAAACAAAGATGATATTGAGAAAGTGATGAATCTTGCTAATCATTATAAACTTATATAAATTTAACAAGTCCTATAATCATAACGCAAAGCATGAATTCAAATATTCTCAGGATATTGCTTATACTCTCACTTGGTTTAGTGAGTTTTCCCGGTAAAGCACAACATACAGCTACACAGAATGTATCAACTTTTTTATTAGAAGCACCTCAGTTAGATACTATAAAGAAAATATGGGTTTATCTGCCTTTATCTTACAAAGTGAATAATGAAAGTTATCCTGTACTTTATCTACAAGATGCGCAAAATCTATTTGATAAATCAACTTCATATTCAGGAGAATGGAGAGTTGATGAGATTTTGGACAGTTTAAAATTAGATCTTATTGTGATTGGAATAGAACATGGTAATGAAAAAAGAATAGATGAATTAACCCCTTTTCCTCATCACAAATATCATGGAGGTAATGCCAATTCTTATTTGAACTTTCTGACTCAAACTTTAAAGCCTAAAATTGACTCTACCTATAGAACCAAAATTGATTCTAAAAACACATTTGTAGGTGGAAGCTCCCTTGGCGGGCTATTTTCATATTATGCACTCCTAAAACAACCAGACATCTTTAGCAAGGCATTGGTTTTCTCTCCAAGTTTTTGGTTTTCTGATGAGATAAAACCTTTTACAGACAATACAGAATTATCTAAGTTAAAGCAAATAGCTATCTATTTTAGGGCGGGGGAAGCAGAAGATGAAACGATGGTACCCTTGATGAAGGAGATAAAGGAGAGACTCATTAATAAGGGGTTAACACAAGATCAATTAAATACTCGATCCATACCTAATGGCCAACATAATGAAATGGCATGGTCTAGACTATTTCCTGATGCAGCACTTTGGCTTATTAAGCACTAGAATTACGGTGTCTAACATATTATGAATATCTAATAATAGTAGAGAATGACTCTTTTATGCAGAAGCTATTAACATTGTATAAAAGAATTTTATTTATAAATCTTCAAGTTTAAACGAAATTCGTTTTTGAAATTAGTACAATATTTATCCCTACTTTCCTTAAAAACTATTTACTGCTTCAATTTGAATTATCGCCTCTAATATGTATTCTTTTAGAATAATGCGTTCCAACCTTAATACATCCTAGATACTATAATTCTTATAGTTGCAAAGGTTTTGATGGTGTTTTATCTTTGTTGTAACGACAGTACAATTTTTATGGAAAAGGCAGAATCTAAAAAGCTAATATTTAGAGGTAATGAATACCCTTGTTGCGCAAGTTTAACCATGGGAGTTATTGGCGGTAAGTGGAAGACGGTTATCTTATATCATTTAATGAATAAAACGCTTCGCTATAACGAGTTGAGAAAAGAAATGCCTACAGTTACTGAAAGAACCTTAAGCCTACAGCTAAAAGCTTTAGAAGAAGATGGTCTGATAAAAAGAAAAGAGTATACAACTAAACCACCTCTAAAAGTGGAATATTCATTAACCGAATTTGGTAAAACACTCATACCATTAATAAGATCTATAGCGGAGTGGGGTGATTACGTAGTTCAAAAATTTTCTGATCAGAGTTGTAAATAACATGTTTCAAATTTTCCTTAAAAACAAAAAACCCATCTTTAACTGAATAAAGATGGGTTTTTAAGTTAATACTAAAAGATTATTTTTCGTTTAATACAGAAACTTTAATAAATGAGTCTCCGTAAACTGTATGAGTTTGCTTCTTAAAATCTTCAGCTTTCGCTTTAAAAATATTAGGAACATACGTTTGAGGATTCAAATCTATAAGTGGGAACCACGTACTTTGAACCTGAATTTGTAATTTATGCCCTTTCTTAAAAGTGTGATTTACATCTTGCAGCTCAAAAGAAACATCAGTTTTCTTATTCGCTTCAAATGGTTCAGGCTTCTCGAAAGAATTACGGAATCTCCCTCTAATAACATCACTTCTTACCATCATATGATAATTACCCATCTTCAAATACTCCTGAGTTTCTTCATAATCTGGAGCATCGGCAGGATACACATCTATCACTTTTACTACCCAATCTGCAGCTGTACCAGTGGTAGCAACTTTTAAAGCTGCTTCAATTGGCCCTACTAGGGTTAGATCTTCCTGTAATACCTCAGTTTCAAAAACTAAAACATCTGGTCTTCTGGCTGCAAACCTTTGATCATCTGTCATATATTTTCTAGGCGTGAAAACCATTTTAATATCTTCAGAATAAGGAACCGGTTTTTTAGGGTCACTCACAAAAGTAACCTCAGCATCTGTAGCTTTATCTTCTAACTTTTGATCTGCTCCCAAGAAATATTTTTTAGTCTTAGCTTCTTTTGGAGGCCATGCTGCATATTCATCCCATTCTCTATTTCCAGTATCGTACATATAAGCTTCCGGTAAACCAGAATCTTTAGATCCACTTCCTTTTAAAAAATGATTAAAAAATTTAGTTTCAATATTCTTTTGATAATCTTCTGATATATTATCTCCAAAATAGACGTTACCTATTGCCTGACGCGGAGATTTTCTGGCCCAATCTCCATGGCTCCATGGTCCATATACAAGGGTATTATAATTATCTCCGCTCTTCTCTATACTCTGATATTCGTGAAAAGGTCCATAAAGATCTTCTGCGTCAAATAAACCACCAACGGTCATTACCGCAGGCTTTACATTTTTAAGATGTTGCAGTATCCCTCTAGACTTCCAAAACTCATCATAATTAGGGTGATCTTTAAGCTGTTGCCAAAAGACATTATCTTCTTTATAATATTTATCTAAATTAGACAACGGGCCATTATCTAAAAAGAACTGGTATTGATCTTCACTATTTAGTTCTGGCATCTTATACCAGGCAGTATCAGAAGGAGTAGATTTTTCGTATCCAAATATAGACGTAGCTCTCCAGTAACTCAACAAATAGGCTCCGTTATGATGAAAATCGTCGAAAAAGAAATCACTTATTCCAGCTTGTGGGGATACAGCCTTTAGTGCTGGATGCGCATCTAATAAAGAATATACTGCATAAAATCCTGGATACGATATTCCCCAAGTTCCAACTTTTCCATTATTATTCTTAATATTCTTGATAAGCCAATCTATACTATCATAAGTGTCACTTGCCTCATCAAATTGTTTCCCTTTTTTATTAGGAATGTAAGCACGCATATTATCGTAAACTCCTTCACTCATCCATCTACCTCTTACATCTTGGTAAACAATAATATTACCTTCTTTCATAAGGTATTCATTAGGTCCTATTTTAGAACGTAATTGACCTTCTCCATAAGGGCGAGAACTGTAAGGTGTTCTCTGCATAATTATTGGATACTTCTTAGAAGTGTCTTTTGGTGAATAAATTGTGGTATGAAGTTTCGTGCCATCTCTCATGGCGATATCTACTTCCTGTTTCGTGTAATTTTCGGCTACTTGGTATTCTTCACTATCCTGAGAAAATCCAGAAAATGTGAATAAGAAAGCAAGTAATAACAAGCCGGGGAATTTAATTAATTTCATATTTAAGAATTTTTAGTTCCTAAAGATAGAAATAACCCCGTTAACCCTAAAGGGATTTTATTCTTTTACCGTTTGTCTAAAGTTTGCTACACCAGATTTTAGCCATTTAAGATATTTCTTGATATTGGGAGTATATCCTACAGGCTCTGATAGTAGATTCATTTCTGTATCTAATAATACATAGAAAGGCTGTGAATTATTTTTGAAATTGACTGTTTGAAAAGTCGCCCATTTATCTCCTATAGTTTTTATCTTTTTTATAGATCCATTTTCCCTTACGTAGTTGAATTGTTCTTGAGTAGGTAACTCTTTTCTATCATCCACATATAAAGAAATCAGTATATATTGATTTTTGATGGTTTCATATACTTCTGGATCACTCCACACCTGCTCCTCCATCTTTCTACAATTTACGCACGCCCATCCTGTAAAATCTATCATAATAGGTTTATTCTGTTCTTTCGCAGCTTCTAAACCTTTATCCCAATCTTTATAGGCTTCTAATCCTAAAGGTCCTTCAGTTTCTTTATCATATACGCTATAGAACAAAGGTGGCGGGAAACCACTTATATATTCAAGATTTGCGAACGGCGTATTTGTTAACCCAGGAAATAAGTATAAAACAAAAAGGAACGTTAAGGCACCCAGACCAAACCTACCCTTACTCAACTTCTTTTTTGGACCATCATGTGGAAATCTAATAATTCCGAAGAGGTATAACATGAGACCTATACCTACTATGATCCAAATGCCGATGAATATTTCTCTTTTTAGAATTCCCCAGTGTTGTACAAGATCTGCGTTAGATAAGAACTTAAAAGCAAGTCCTAATTCTAAGAAACCTAGAACTACTTTTACGGTATTAAGCCATCCTCCACTTTTTGGTAAAGAATTTAACCAGTTTGGAAATAATGCAAACAAGGCAAATGGTAAAGCCAATGCAAGTCCGAATCCACCCATTCCAAAAGATAATTGTGTTGCTCCACCATCACTGCTTAAAGAACCTCCCAATAAAGAACCTAAAATAGGACCTGTACAAGAAAATGAAACTAAAGCCAAGGTAAGTGCCATAAAAAAGATTCCTACAATACCCCCTACGCTGGAAGCTTTATCGTCCATTTTACTACTCCATGAAGTTGGCAAGGTTATCTCGTAATACCCAAAAAATGATAATGAGAAAACTATAAATATTACAAAAAAGACAATATTCAAAGTAACATTAGTAGAGATATTATTTAAGATCTCTGGTGCTACACTATCTAGCAAATGGAAAGGTAGACTTAATAACAGATAGATTGCAAAAATAAAAAAACCGTAGAGAATCGCATTAGTTAAGCCCTGCTTACGGGTTTTAGCACCTTTAGTGAAAAAAGAGACTGTAAGCGGTATCATAGGAAAAACACAAGGCGTTAGTAAGGCAATAAGACCTCCTAAAAATCCTAATAAGAAAATAGAAAGGTATCCCTTCTTTTCTTTTTGCTGTTCTAGTTGATAATTTTCTCCACCTTTAACTCCTATCTTTAGATTGTTAGACATATTTACATCTATAGAAGTAACATTTACATCTGTGTACCCTTTACTGGCTTCATTCTTTAAGACCGAAATTTGAAAAGGAACTGTCTCTGGCGGCAGGCATTGCGTATCATTACAAGCCATATACTCCACCTCAAATTTGATCACTGCGTCTTCATCCAAAACTTTTATTTCTTGAATGAATTCTGCATTATCTTCAAAATATTTGATCTCCATTTCAAATACCTCATCAAATATAGATGGGACATCTGGTTCGGTCATTTCACCTATTGCCAAATAATCCTTGGGAGCATCTTCAAAGATAAAACTCGTAGCTATTGGCCCTTCATCTCCAATATTTTGAGAATATAGATGCCAACCTTTCTCAATTTTGGCATTAATAATCAATTTATAAATAGAATCGTTCTGTTTTTCAAGCTTTACATCCCAAGATACTGGATCTTCAACTTGATTCTCATCTGCACCAGAGGTAAAAACCTGGGCCTGACTTGAAAATATTGAGGTTACAAACAGGATCAGGATTAAGAAATATTTCATGGGGTATACGTTATTTTTATTATTTTTTGAGAAGCATCTGTCACCGAAAATCTATTATCGGCTCTGTGATTAACCACCCAAACAATTTCGTTATTTGAGCAAAGCAACCAAACATTTTCCTTCTCGGGCAAAGATATTTTTTTGTCTTTAAAGTAGTCACTAAGCTTTTTCTTTCCTTTCATTCCAAATGGAAAAAAATGATCTCCATGTTTCCATTTTCGTAAGATCAACGGAAATTTCAACAGTTCTTTGGGAATAAAAATATGATGTTCATCAACCTCTTTCACTTCAGAAACTTCATGAAAACTAAAAGTTCCTATAGGAAGCATAACTACATCTTCATAGGTTAAGATTTCGTATTCCTTATCCGTTTCTTTATTAGGAATCTCAGTAAGTAATAAATGATCTCTGTCTTTAATCAATCTATAAGATCTCGAAAAGACCATTTTTCCAGATTGAGCTTGCAGTAAGGCGTGTACATCACTCCACTCTGTGAAGCCAAAAGACTTTAGTAATTGATACAGTACCGCTTTATTGTTTGGAATTCTTTTGAGAACCTCTACATTAAGTTGATATCCAATAGAAGTCTTTTCAACAATCTCTTTATATAATAAAGCGATATAATCATCTACCAGATCTACGCTTTCTTTCAAAAATCTTTGAGACTGAGAAAAACTTTCTATAAACTGGGGATTTATCTCTTCCAGAATTGGAACCACCTGATGCCTGATATTATTGCGCATATATTTTGAAGATGCATTACTGCTATCCTCCCTCCAATTCAAATGATTGCTTGTAGCGTAATTTTCGATCTCTTTTCTAGTAAAATTTAAAAGAGGTCTTATAATATAGCCATTGGTGTCTTTAATTCCTGTTAAACCTTCTATTCCTGTACCTCTAACCAGATTTATCAAGAAAGTTTCTACGTTATCATTTGCATGATGAGCACTCAAAATATAATCAAAATTACGAGTGCTACGCAATTCTTCAAACCACGAATAGCGAAGGTCTCTTGCGGCCATCTGAATAGAAAGTTTTGCATCTCTAGCGAAACCCTCTGTATCAAAAGATTGAGTAAAAGCCTCAACTCCTAACTCTTCAGCAAGCTCTTTTACAAAGATTTCATCTTCATTACTCTCATCACCCCTCAAATTAAAATTGCAATGTGCAATAGAAAAATCCAGTTTTGCTAACTTGCAGAGATGTGTCATAACAACACTGTCCACCCCTCCGCTCACGGCCAACAGCAGCTTCCCTTGACATAGAAAAGGAAACTGTAATTTTAAGAGTTGTTTAAATGCTTTTTCCATATTGTAGCAAAGTTACTAAATTGAAATACCATAATATTCGGTATTGCAATAAATACTCGCAAACACGTAGATTTACTTCTACTCCTTTATACCATTAAGTAGTACTTCTCTCATAGCTTTAGATTTCAGCAGACATTCTTCATATTCCTTTTGAGGAACAGATTTAGCTGTAATAGCACCTCCCACAGAAAATGATACATAATTAGAATTAGCATTAAACAGAATACTTCTTATTACTACATTGAAATCAAAATCTCCTTCTGGAGTAAAATATCCTACTGCGCCGCTATATAAGCCTCTTTTTGAAACTTCCAACTCTTCTATGATCTTCATTGCTGAAATTTTAGGAGCTCCGGTCATACTTCCCATCGGGAAAGTAGAACGCAAGACTTCCACAGGTGGAATTCCATCTGCAAGCTCAGAAGTTACAGTTGAGATCATTTGGTGTACCTGCCTGAATGAATAGATCTTACATAGTTCTTCTACCTTTACACTTCCTTTTTTTGCGGTATGAGAAAGATCGTTCCTTACCAGATCTACGATCATAATATTTTCTGAACGTTCTTTTAGATCTTCTTCTAATTCTTTAGCAATGCGTAGATCTATAGTTTCATTCTCATCGCGCCTTGCAGTCCCTTTAATGGGTTGTGAGATGATCTTATTTCCTTTTTTCTGAAGATATCTTTCCGGAGATGCAGAAAGCAAATAGTTATTTTCCCATTTAAAAAAGGTAGCAAATGGAGATAGTGATATTGCATTTAGATCTTTAAAAACCTGAAATGGTTCTATGCTCGTATCTTCTAAATAAAATTCTTGGCAGAAATTAGCCTCATAGATATCGCCCCTATGTATATGAGCCATAAGTTCCTGTATTCTTTCTAAATATTGAGATGGAGATATTCGAGATTGAATTTCTCCTTTTTGAGAAGGAGCAGCTCTTTTAAGGGTATTAATTTCTAATATATGTATTTCTTTAAAATCAGAATCCATCTCATCGTCCACTATTCTTAGATATTGAAATTCAACCTCATTATTTTTTATAAAGATCAACTTTTGAGGTTGAAAAAAGTAAAGCTCAGGAAAGTCTAGAAGATCTAAATTATTAGATTTTAGCTGTTCTACATCATTTTTTAGATCATAAGAGAGATACCCAAAGATCCAATCTTTCGTGGTTTGTTGATATTCCTGAAGTTTATCAAAGGCATGTACATAGTCTGTTTTAATAAGGGTGAATGCCTGCAGTGCTAAAACTGCATCAAAACGACTATGATTCTGTTGATAATTATTACTATCTAACCAAGTTATCTCATCATAGCGCTTACTCCACTCTAAAAGCTGTTGCTTAAAAAGATGAATATTAGCAACTTCATATTTCTTTACACTTCGCAATTATCCATCAATTTCATGAGAGAAAGTTGTTAAAACATCTTCTATTCCCATATTCAACACTTCATTTATAACACTCTCATTTTCAAAATTTTCATTGAAAGAAGGGAAGCTAAAACTTTCTATTACCTGCCCTCCAAATCTTGGGAAAATTCCTTTGGTATATTCTAATGCAGAAGACGCACCACGAATACCTGGTGAGGTACTCATTAACAAGATCTTTTTGTTGCTTAGAAAATTTCTATCCAATCTTGAAAGCCAATCTATGATATTTTTAAAAAACGAAGAAACAGATCCGTTGTGCTCATTAACAGCAATAACTAAAGCATCGTGTTCTTCAATAAGGTTTTTAATGATGCGAATATCTATTGGAAATCCGCTTTTTAGCTCTACATCTGCACTGTACATAGGGATCTCAAAATCTCTTAAATTAATAACTTTAACCTCATGACCCTGAATCCTATTGGCCACATGAGTTACTAATCTCTGATTAATAGAAATACTACTACTTGAGCCTGCAAAGGCAAGAATTTTTTTCATAGCTCTTTAATTGAATTCAAAAATACCTAAAATTAAAAGAGTATGAGACTAATAATAGCATAGAGAAGAATTCAAAGGTGCCTACTTATAAACAAGATAATCGGGATAAATGGTATTATAAATGTACAGTCTCCAATTTTCTGCACGCTTTTTAGTTGAAACCTGCGCTGCAAAACCTACCTTTGCAGTTAATAAAAACCTCATCTTGTGACTTTTCAGGATCTTAATTTAAATACTCCTCTGCTTAATGCTTTAGAGGATCTAAAATTCGAAACCCCTACTCCTATTCAGGAACAGGCATTTTCTACCATTATGTCTGGTAAAGATGTAGTGGGTATCGCGCAAACCGGTACCGGGAAAACCTTTGCTTATATGTTGCCTATCTTACGCATGCTTAAATATTCTGAGCAAAAGAATCCGCGTATCTTGGTAATGGTGCCTACCAGAGAATTGGTAGTACAGGTGGTAGAAGAAATTGAAAAGCTTGCAGCATACATTAATGTGAGAGTTGCAGGAGTTTATGGTGGTGTAAATATAAATACGCAACATCAAGATCTATTACAAGGTCAGGATATTGTTGTTGCTACCCCAGGACGTTTGTACGATCTTGTTATAAGAAGAGCGGTTCAATTAAAGTCTATTCAGAAATTGGTGATAGATGAAGTTGATGTAATGTTAGATCTTGGATTTAGATTTCAGATCAACAATATCTTAGAATTAATACCGGATAATCGTCAGAATATTATGTTCTCTGCAACCATGACAGAGGCCGTAGAAGAGTTGATAGATGCGAATTTTAGAACTCCTGAAAAAATATCGGTTGCAATTAGTGGTACTCCATTAGATAATATCGAGCAACGCGGATACAAAATTCCAAATTTTCATACAAAGGCTAATTTCTTAAAGGAGTTACTAAAAGATAAGGAAACCTATTCTAAGGTTTTGATCTTTGTAGGATATAAAAGATTAGCAGATAGATTGTTCGAGATCTTGAGTCTTGAATTTGAAGAAGAATGTACTATCATCCACTCCAATAAAAGTCAGAATTATAGATTACGAAGTATCCGTCAGTTTGGAGATGGTTTTTGCCGAATTTTAGTGGCTACAGATGTAATGGCACGTGGACTCGATATTGAGCATGTTTCTCATGTTATAAACTTTGACACTCCAGAATATCCCGAAAACTATATGCACCGTATTGGTAGAACCGGCCGTGCAGAAAGACAAGGGATCTCTTTTCTTTTAACAACTGAAAAGGAAGAAGAAAACCTTGAGAAGATCCAAACCTTGATGAGAATGGAAGTTCCGCAATTTGAACTTCCCGAAAGTGTTGAAATATCTACTATATTGATTCCCGAAGAACAACCAAAAGTTTTTGAGATCAATAATCCTAATAAGAATGAGGACGCTCCGGGGCCTGCTTTTCACGAAAAGAGCGCAAAGAATCAAAAAGTGAATTTAGGAGGTTCTTATAGAAGAGAGATCGCCAAAAAATATAAGAAGCCAAAAACTCGAGGAGATAAGAATTACAACAAGCGTAATAAGAAATAGTCTTTCATAAAACTTCGTTCTATGTATAGTTTAGAGAATAAAAAACTAAGCTTAAAAGTAAAACCTACAGGAGCAGAATTGTGCTCTATTATCAATAAGGAAAACGGATTGGAACATATCTGGCAAGGAGACCCAACTATTTGGAAAGGCCATGCCCCTGTACTATTTCCAATTGTAGGCAATCTTAAAGATGATGAATTTATTTTTGAAGGCAACGCTTATTCTATGCCTCGTCACGGAATCTTTAGGCATAGCAATGCTATAGAACTTATTGAGCAAACAACAGATCGCTTAACCTTTAGTTTTAAATATTCTGAAGAAACTTTAAAACAATATCCCTTTAAGTTTGAATTTCAGCTGAGTTATATTCTTACAGAGAATACCGTTGAAGTAAAACATGAAGTTATCAATTTAGATAGCAAACCTATTTATTTTTCTGTTGGCGCTCATCCAGCTTTCAATCTTCCGCTATTCGAAGGTGAAGAATATCAAGATTATTATCTGGAATTCGATAAGAAATTAGATCTTAAAACTTACTTATTAAGTCCGGAAGGTTTGGTTTCCGAAGAAACAGAAGAGATTATTTCTGATAGCGAAACAATACAATTACATAAAGATCTTTTTTTAAAAGATGCCTTGATCTTTAAAGATATCAGCTCCAAAAATGTGGTTTTGATGAGTAAGAAGCATGGACCAGTTCTAGAAGTTAATTATCCAGATTTTAAGAATTTAGGCTTGTGGTCAAAACCGGGAGCAGATTATGTGTGTATAGAACCTTGGTTAGGAATTGCCGATGGAGTAAATACCAAGAAGGATCTAAAAACAAAAGAAGACATTAATAAATTAATGCCTTCTGAAACTTTTAATGCTTCCTATTCGATCGCTATCAAATAGCAGCGTCTATAGATTTAACTTCTGGTTTTCTTTTTTGCTGCTTTTGCTGCGCGTTTCTCTTTTAAATTCAACGTAGGTTCTTTCTTTGCTGAATTTTTTGAAGGAGATTTTTCTTTAGCCATGATTTCTGTTTTATTACAGTTATATAGAATAAATGTAAGAAAACTTAAGTTACAAACTTCAATTTTTTATATCCTTTATGCAACTCTGGCTTCCGCTTCATTATCCTTGTAGATCCAAGTTAGAATAAAAGTTGCAATCCTTCCAATTAAGAATACTAACCAACCAAAAAGTGGAGCCAATAATGCGACTTTAATTCCACCGGCAAATGAGGCCGCGTTTACATTATCAAGGCTTTCGAAAGCATCAAACACCTGAATTAATCCTATTAGCTGCGTAAATAAACCAATGACCAATGCTAACAATGCAATTTGATTAACTAAGGAGACGTATTTCTTAAAGCTGAAATAATCAGATCTTAGTTTTACTGAGGCTTTGAAAATTAGAAAAATCATTAGTAAAAAACTAATTAAGATAAGACTCATAGGTAAAATTCCCCCTTCCGCCATTCTATCACCAACTACTGAAAGAAAAACGGTGCTTTTAAAAAACATAACTAATTTAAGACTTAACATATGATTGAGTTTTAGGATTATTTCAGCTAAACTATTGGATAAACTCACCTTCAAGATAAATTTGCGATGAACTACGAAATTAGAACTACTTTCTACAAGAAATAATTAGATCCCAACACTTAAAATTCAGAAACGGTTAAAAACAGTTGCTTAAAGGTTATTCATCGCAAAAGTTTGAGGTTTTAAATATAAAGCGGCATATTTAATAAATATATGCAACTCCTTAGATTTCTTAAATATTTTGGTAAAAAAATGCTCATCCACGGAATTTTGTGGATTGCGGTGCTCTTATTTTTTAGTGTATTCTTTGGTGTAGAATGAGCTAGTTTCTCAAGCGTTTTGCAATTTTCACTCTATCTTCTGCCAATAACAATTTTAACCACCTATGCTTTTGTTTACTATATTATTCCGAAATTTTTACTAAATCAGAAATATGTAAAATTTATATTTTATTTCATTTGCGCTGTTATCTTTTCTTGTGTTTATATCATTATTTCTACTTTTTACGGATTGGTTTTTCTCTCAAAAATGGATCTTGCCGGTAAATTTCCAATTTCCAAAAGTGTCTTTTTTATTATTATCGCTGTATATATAGTAGTTCTAATAGCTTGTGCCTTTACCCTACTTAAGAATTATTACGTTACACTTTCTGATAATAAAGAATTGAAAAATTCAATTTTGCAGGGAGAGTTGCAGATAAAAGAGCAGCAACTGAAATATCTAAAAATGCAGATCCATCCTCATTTTTTGTTCAACACCTTGAACACCTTGTATGCTTTTGCATTGCATAAAAATGAAAAAACACCCGAGATGATCCTACAATTATCCAATTTGCTAGATTACATTATATATCAAACTCAAAAGCCTCATGTTTTTCTAGCTGATGAAATTAAACACCTGCAAGATTTTATTGAAATGGAAAAGAACCGGTTTCAAGATAAATTATATATAAATTTTACTACCAAAGGAATCTCAGAATACACGCAAATTCCGCCGATGTTGTTTCTACCATTTTTGGAAAATAGCTTTAAACACGGCAAAGATGAAAGCGGTAATCTTAAAATTGACATGAAGCTTATTCAGGATAAAACCGATCTGTTTTTCGAAATTATAAATTCCAAAAGTTCTAAAGAAATGCAAGAAACATCTATAGAAAATGAGAAAGGCATCGGGTTGGAGAATGTAAAGCAGCGGCTGGATCTTTTGTTTAAAAATAAGCATACCTTGAAGATCGATGACAAGCCAGCGCAGTTTAAAGTTAATTTGAAACTTCAATTAACAGAAAAATAATGAACGATAAAATTCGCTGTTTATTGGTTGATGATGAGCCTATGGCAATCGATATTTTAAAAACACATCTTTCGAAGATCAAAAAAGTGAATATTGTTGGCACTTGCAACAATGCTACGGAGGCATTTAATCTTATTAGTATCGAACAAATAGATCTAATCTTCCTTGATATCAATATGCCTGGCATCTCCGGAATTTCATTCGCCAAGACCATCAATTCATCAATTAAAATAATTTTCACCACCGCTTATAGAGAATATGCTGTAGATGGTTTTGATCTTCACGCAGTAGATTATCTTTTAAAACCCATTTCTTACGAGCGATTACTGGATGCCATAACCAATTATTCAAACGTCCACCAAAAGTCTTCTTCCCAAATTTTAGAAAATGAAGAAGCATTACGTTTTATTTTTATTCGGGTAGATCGAAGAATGGTAAAACTTATATTTGAAGATATCCTTTATATTGAAAGTCTAAGCGATTATCTAAAGATCCATCTTCAGAATAAAGAAGTTCTAGTTGTAAGAGAAACTATTACGAACATTTCTGAAAAACTGCCTTCACAAGAATTTTTGAGGATCCATAGATCTTTTATTATTAATACTTCTAAGATTGATTCGTACAATAATGAAGAAATTTTAATTGAAGGGAGATCATTACCTTTAAGTAGGAGTTATAAAGAGCAAGTACTCAATTATCTAAATAATTTCCAATAAAAAACCCCAACGATCTAAGATCATTAGGGTTTTAATTTTTTAAAGGGGTCTATGACCCTAGATGTGCATTGCTCTATCATTGGCTGCCATGGCAGCTTCTTTTACAGCTTCAGCATACGTTGGATGTGCATGACTCATTCTTGCAATATCTTCAGCAGACGCTCTAAATTCCATTGCAGTTACAGCTTCCGTGATAAGATCGGCAACACGAGCTCCAATCATATGAACTCCTAAAACCTCATCGGTCTTAGCATCTGTTAATATTTTTACCAATCCGTCGGTATCTCCACTAGCACGAGATCTACCTAAAGCTCTCATTGGGAATTTTCCTTCTTTATAATCTACACCAGCTTCCTTAAGTTCTTCTTCAGTTTTACCAACTGCAGCAACTTCTGGCCATGTATAAACAACTCCGGGAATAAGGTTATAATCTATATGTGGTTTTTGTCCCGCGATCAATTCAGCAACCATAGTTCCTTCCTCTTCCGCTTTGTGAGCTAACATTGCTCCTCTTACAACATCACCAATCGCATAGATATTCTTTACATTGGTTTGTAAATGATCGTTCACAGAGATCATTCCACGCTCTCCAATTTCAACTCCGGCAGCATCGGCATTTAATCCATCTGTAAATGGTCTTCTTCCTACAGAAACCAAACAGTAATCTGCAGTAAATTCAACTTCATTTCCTTTTTTATCATCAGCCTTCACAATAACCTCATCGCCATTGCGCTCTACAGATTTTACTTTGTGACTTACATTGATGTTCATTCCTTGTTTCTTAAGAACTTTATTCAGTTCTCTTGAAAGTGCAGAATCCATAGTAGGAATAATTCTATCCATATATTCTACCACAGTAACTTCTGAACCTAAACGGCTATACACCTGCCCAAGTTCCAACCCGATAACTCCACCTCCAATAACCACTAATTTCTTAGGGATCTCTTTCAGTTTTAAAGCTTCGGTAGAAGTAATGATTCTTTCTTTATCTATTTTGATAAAAGGTAACGTTGAAGGCTTAGAACCTGTAGCTATAATTACATTCTTAGCTTCAATAGTTTCATTTTCACCTTCCGTTTTATCAATGTTAATGTGGGTAGCATCTTTAAAAGATCCAATCCCTTCAAAAACATCAACTTTATTTTTATCCATCAGAAATTTTACCCCATCACAAGTTTGTTGAACCACAGCAGATTTTCTTTTCATCATCTGCTCTAAATTCACTTTTATCTCTCCTGGAATATCTATACCATGCTCTTCAAAATGCTTTACAGCATCGTCGTAGTGGTGAGAAGAATCCAGTAAAGCTTTACTTGGAATGCATCCTACATTTAAACAAGTTCCACCAAGGGTAGAATATTTTTCAATGATCGCAGTTTTTAATCCTAGTTGTGCGCAGCGTATGGCAGCCACGTATCCACCGGGACCAGATCCAATAATTACTACATCATATGTACTCATAATTATATTTTTTTTTAAACCGAAAACAAAAGTACGACTATTCTCGGCAATGACCAATCTGCAGAAATCCTGATTTAGGAGTTTTTTCTATACAGGAATGGCCGTTGTACTTTTTACCGGACTTATAATAAAAGTACTCTGTGTACTCCCAATATGCTCCAAAGCGGTAAGTTTTGTCACCATAAATTCTCGGTATGCTTCCATATCTCTCACCAAGATCTTTAAGATATAATCATACTCTCCACTTACATGATAACATTCTAAAACTTCGGGAAGTTTCTCCACCTCGGCTTCAAATTTCAACATATAAGATTTGGTATGCTGAATGAGTTTTATCTGGCAGAAAACCATAAAACTCTTCTCTACTCCTGCCGGATTTATAAGCGCCACGTATTTTGAAATTACGTCATTTTTCTCTAACCTCTTAATCCTTTCAAAAATAGCAGTAACAGAGAGATTGAGATTGTTGGAGAGCTCCTTGTTAGTGATCTTACTATCTAATTGTAAATGCTGAAGGATCTTTTTATCTATAGGATCTAATTTCATAAACTGATGTTTTTTCGCTTTACCAATCTAAAATTAAAATATTGAAGATTAATATTCTGCAATTTATCAAATTATTAGATTTTTTTACTGAAAAATTGAATACCCATTGATTTTCTTTCAAATATATACTTCATTTGATTGTATCTTAAAATATATCAAGATGAAATATAAACCTGCAGATCATATACAAGACCTTCAATATTTTGGAGAATTTGGTGGAGTGAATCCTTCCATTTCAGACTCATCTACTTATACCTTCCTTTCGGCAAAGACTATGTTCGACACCTTTGAAGGAAATGCAGATGGTTGTTATTTATATTCCAGACACTCTTCTCCTTCCAATTTATATTTAGGTGAAGCTTTAGCTGCTATGGAAGGTACAGAAACTGCAAATGTTGCTGCTTCTGGAATGGGCGCTATTACCTCTGCAATTTTACAATTATGCAAAGCAGGAGATCACATAGTTTCCAGTAGAACTATATATGGAGGTACTTATGCCTTTTTAAAGAACTTTACTCCGGGTTTCAACATTCAAACTTCTTTTGTAGACATCACCAAACTAGATGTTGTTGAAGCTGCTATTACAAAAGATACAAAAGTGATATTCTGTGAATCTGTAAGTAACCCATTATTAGAAGTTGCCGATATTGCGGGACTTTCTAAGATCTCGAAAAAACACGGATTAGTATTAATAGTTGATAATACCTTCTCTCCTCTTTCTATTACTCCGGGAGAATTAGGTGCAGATGTAATTATACACAGTTTAACCAAATTCATCAATGGTAGTAGTGATACCGTAGGTGGAGTAACCTGTGGAACTCAAGATTTTATCAATGCGCTTAGAAGTGTGAACGATGGAGCTAATATGCTATTAGGACCAACAATGGATAGTATGCGCTCTGCTTCAATTTTGAAAAACATGAGAACGCTTCATATCCGTATGAAACAACACAGCAAGAACGCAATGTTCTTGGCACATAAATTTCAAGAAGATGGTTTTAGAACGGTTTATCCGGGATTGCCATCTCACCCAAGTCATGAGTTATATAAAACCATGATGAATCCCGATTACGGTTTTGGAGGAATGTTAACCATAGATGTTGGCAGTATAGATAAAGCCAATGAATTAATGGAATTAATGCAAGAACGCAATTTAGGATACTTGGCTGTAAGTCTTGGATTCTATAAAACCTTGTTTAGTGCTCCGGGAAGTTCAACTTCTTCTGAAATTCCGTTAGAAGAACAAAAAGAAATGGGCTTAAGCGATGGGTTGATACGATTTTCTATAGGATTAGATAATGATATTGAAAGAACGTATCAGATGATGAGAAAATGCATGAAAGAGGTTGGTCTTTTAAAAACCGAACATGCATAATTAGTTGAAATTTTATAAAATATGATAAAGGGGAATTTTGGCAATTAGGCTAAAGTTCCCTTTTTGCTTTTTATGATTATTTTGATCTAATGCGTTACAACTTTTAAAATTCTGTATAATTTGGGAATAAACCGCTGCTTTAAGCAAAGAACTTCATTTTAGGACTTGCCAAATATGCCTTAAAATCGTAACATTACGATCCGAAAAAAGAATCACTTAATGGAAGACCAGAGCAAAACCTCGAAAAATGACCCTGTAATTATCAATAAAGAACTTAGTATAGGAGAAGCATTGATCCCGGTATTTGCTTTAATTGGGATGCTTGCTTTTAATGTTTATGTATTTGGAGATGATGCCTTAAGCGGCTCAAATCAGTTCATTTTATTATTGGGAGGTGCGGTTGCAGCAATAGTTGGAATTTCGAATAAAGTGAAATTTGACAAGATGATAGATGAAGTATCCAACAACATTCAAAGTACTGCCGGTGCCATCCTAATCTTACTTATGGTAGGTGCTCTAGCAGGAACATGGATGATGAGTGGTATTATTCCAACTATGATCTATTACGGACTTCAGATCTTGAATCCTACAATATTTTTACCTGCCTGCGTAGTAATCTGTTCTATTATATCTGTGGCTACAGGAAGTAGCTGGACAACCTCTGCTACTGTAGGTATAGCTCTTATTGGTATTGCAAATGCACTTGGAATTTCTCCGGGAATGACTGCTGGTGCCATCTTATCTGGTGCCTACTTTGGAGATAAGATCTCCCCATTAAGCGATACTACCAATCTAGCTCCCGCAATGGCAGGAACAGATCTTTTTACACACATTAAATACATGTTATACACTACGGTTCCAACCGTGGTAGTAACTCTTATCATTTTTATTATAATTGGTTTGAATATAGACGTTTCTGGTAATACAGATACTTCAGCAATACTTAGCAGCATAGATTCGTCTTTTTATATCACCCCTTGGTTATTTTTAGTTCCGGCAATTGTTATTTTTCTTATCGTTAAAAAAACATCCCCTCTTATAGCATTACTTATAGGAACATTACTGGGAGCTGTAGCAGCTATTATCTTTCAGCCAGAAATCATTAGACAGATCTCTGGAGCAGATAATCTAGATTTTGTTTCAGGATATAAAGGTATCATGCAGGCAATTACAGTAGATACCTCTGTGGTTACAGATAACGAAAATTTAAACGACCTATTCTCTTCTGGAGGTATGGCTGGAATGTTAGATACCATTTGGTTGATTCTTTGTGCTATGGTATTTGGCGGAATAATGGAAGCCATTGGTGCTTTGTCTAGAATTAGTGCTGCACTCTTAAATCTTTTTCACACCACCTTCGGACTTTTTGCAAGTACCGTTATTAGTTGTTTAGCACTAAATGCAACAGCTTCCGATCAATACCTTGCTATTGTGGTTCCAGGAAAGATGTTCGCAAAGGCTTACAGAGAGAAAGGCTTGGCACCAGAAAACTTAAGTAGAACCTTAGAAGATTCTGGTACGGTAACTTCTGTGTTGGTGCCATGGAATACTTGTGGAGCCTATCATAGTGGAGTGCTAGGTGTCCCTACCCTATCTTATGCAGGGTATGCCTTCTTTAACTATTTAAGTCCGTTTATGACCTTATTATTTGCTGCATTCAGTATTAAAATAAGACAGATCGCTTCTACTGCAAAAACAGCTTAAACACAATACAACTGGAAATAGAAAAATTTAAAATAGAAAATATCTATTCATATTTCTGCACGCTATAATCAAATACTATTGTGTAATAAGAAATAAAAATTCGGTTTGCTATGATGCAGGGAAGCATTTTATATTTTTGCAGCAGAAAATAAATAATAACATAAATACATATTATATGGCTTTAGTAGGAAGAAAATTCCCGAATTTAAGTGTAAACGCAATGAATGAAATGGGCGATACCTTCAAGTTGAACATCCTTGAAGAAGCTCAAAAAAATAAGAAAAAAGTTTTATTATTCTGGTACCCAAAAGATTTCACTTTTGTTTGTCCAACAGAATTACACGCTTTTCAAGCTTCTTTAAAAGAATTTGAAAAGAGAAATGTAATGGTTGTAGGAGCATCATGTGATACTCCAGAAGTACATTTCGCATGGTTAAATACTGCAAAAGATAATGGAGGAATTGAAGGTGTAACATACCCAATACTTGCAGATTCTAATAGAAACTTAAGTTCACAACTAGGAATCTTAGATATTTCTAACGAACAGTATGATGAAGAAACTGGTGCTGTAACTGTAGAAGGTGATAACGTAACATACCGTGCAACCTATCTAATTGATGAAGATGGAAAGATCTTTCATGAAGCGGTGAATGATATGCCACTTGGGAGAAATGTAAATGAATTTATACGTTTGGTAGATGCTTATACGCACGTACAGGAAAAAGGTGAAGTATGTCCTGCAAACTGGGAAGAAGGAAAAGAAGCAATGAATGCAGATCGTGAAGGTGTGGCTTCGTACCTAAGTTTAAACTAAGAAATACTGTTATGGTTAAGGAATTAGAACAAGATAATTTGAATGAAGTTGTTGCAAACAACCAGACTGTTGTGGTTCAATACATGGCTGGATGGTGTGGAAACTGTCGCGTTATGAAACCTAAATTTAAGAAACTGGCAGGAGAGAATGAAGGTTCTACTTTCTTATTGGTAGATGCTGAAAAGTTTCCAGAGTCTCGTAAAATGGCTAAAGTAGATAACTTACCCACGTTTGCGACTTTTAAGAACGGAAGTTTAGTAAATCAAGTACAAACTAATAAGTTTGAACTTTTAAAAGATCTAGTAGATGAAGTTGCCAGTAATTAAGCATTTGCAACGTAATAACGATGCAGAAAAACTTCAGAACACTATAGACGTTTTGGAGAGTTTTACAGAACATAGATCTGTTTCTGATCAGGAGATGGATATAATTGGTGAGCTACTTACCAATCTATGCGGAGCTGTTGAAGTACACAAAATGATAGATAGCGGCGATTCTGAAATGGATGCAGCAAACAATTTTGTGAAGAAGGTTATGGGGTCAATAGATCGTTAATACCTTAGTATAAATAATGTAACAAAGGCTATTCTTTTCAACAAGAATAGCCTTTGTTGTTTTATGATAATTTTAGTAAATCCCTACGTGATAAGCATTAAATTTAGCTTTCAAACCAACTAACGTCAAAATAGCATGTCACAGATAACCTTAAAAGAACACAAAATTAATACCTACGGAAGTTTACCGGAAATGGGAGAAAAAGCACCACATTTTGAACTTGTGAAAAGCGATCTTTCATCTACAACGCTTAAAGATTTTAAAGGAAAAAGACTTATTCTGAATATTTTCCCTAGTATAGATACTAATGTTTGTGCAACTTCTGTTAGAAATTTTAATGAGCGTGCAGCAAAATTGAATAACACCGAAATCTTATGTATCTCTAGAGATCTTCCTTTTGCTCAAAAACGTTTTGTAGATGATGAAGGTTTGAATAATGTGACCAATTTATCTGATTTTAGACAAGGGGATTTTGGAAAAGATTACGGTGTAGAAATGATAGATGGACCTATGCATGGATTATTATCTAGAGCTGTAGTAGTATTAGATGAAGAAGGTGTTGTAATGCATAGTCAACAAGTACCAGAGATTTCTCAAGAGCCAGATTATCTATCTGCATTAAAAACTTTATTATAAATGAGGGATTCATACCTCGGAAAAAGAATAAGAGGAGGCGGTTATGCTATAAAAGGTGCATGGATACTATTAAAAAGTGAACATAGCATTCAAGTACAATTCTTTATGGGAATTGGAATTATCATTGCCGGAATTTATTTTGACATTACAAAAACAGAATGGTTGTTTCAGATCTTTGCTATAGGATTAGTGCTTAGCGTTGAAGGTTTGAATACCGCAGTAGAGGGAATTGCAGATTTTGTACATCCCGATATTCATACAAAAATTGGTTACATTAAAGATGTAGCCGCAGGAGCAGTATTATTTTCAGCAATAACAGCTTTTGTTATAGCCTGCATAATTTATCTACCATACATCTTTCCAGATGTGAATTGGTAAAAATAATTGATATATAAAATATGAAACCCATTGAATTAAATTTTAATGGGTTTTTTGATAGGTTTAATTAACCATATAGTAATAGGCCTCTCCCAATGCTTCACCAAAGAAATAAAATAAGAAGATAATTATTAGTGCAGAAGATATACTAACAAATCGCTTGCGGTATTGCTTTTCTAATTGCATAAAAGCAGCAATATAAACATCTACAGCGATCATTATTAATAAAAGATAGATCATCGCTTATATTAGTATAAAAACGCCCCTATCAAGGTGCCCGATATTATCCCTGAAGTTAAACCGGTTAGCACTCCTATTAAAGGAGCACCAAAGAAATGGGCTAAAAATATTCCTATAAACGTACCACCAATTACACCAAAACATAACCCATAAGAAATGGTCCTTCTATTCTCTCTGAACTTTTTCATTTATGACAAACTATAACAGACGATAAAACAGAACTTAGGGGGAGTCTATTCTTGTCTCAACTGGGTAGGGACAGTTTATTCATATTAAAGTTGTGAAGATATTAACTTTATTTCGATAAACAATTATACTTTACTTAATTTCAATAGTTTAAAACATTTAAAACTAACAGTTTTAATGAAGCCTGTTTTCTTAGTTTTCCAATAAAACAATTAAAACTCTTATTGTACTGCTATTTTCTTAAGCACTTTAATAACTCTATATTCTTTAATTCTTGCATCATATACTTCTTTATTAACGTATATAGCTTCTACTACTTTTTCTTTAAGCTCTTCATAATTATTTTGAAGATCAAATTCAGAGTTTACAAAGCCTAACCAGTAAAGTTTCTCTAATTTCCCATCCTCGCTCTTAATTTCAAATACCATGAATGTTTCTATCTTAATAGATTTTATGGTTCCTAAAATTCTAAATTCTTCTGTTTTATTTTTATCTGACACATTCCCTAGTGATGCTACTAAGGTTGGGCAAATAAAAGCCATTCTAGAACCTATGGTCTGTCCTAATTTTTCACCACTTTCTCCATCTAAACTATCAAGGTCTAAATTATAATCTTTAGAAAGTTGTGCTTTATAGTCTTTAGCACTTAACAGCAAGCATCCTCCAAGATCTTCTGTTGTTAAATTGGGATTTGAATCTTTAGCTTTTTGAACACATTCACAAGCATCCTGAGCGATCTTATCTACATAATCATAGTTATCTTGAGCTTGAGCAAGGCTAGCACTAATAAACAGGATTAAAAGGGTGAAATGCTTTTTCATAATTAAAAGGAGATTTAATAAAATTTATTTGATGAAAAAAGTTTAATAATATATAGGAAAGATTAGATAAAATAATAATTAAAAGAGCCTCTCTAATCACATGTAGAAGTTAGCACAGATCTTCCATCTTTCTCTACCATTTCAAAACCATTATCCAACATTGGCTTAAAACTTTTTCGTCCGGAAAATTGCCACAATAAGTAGCCATAATCGCATTGTGAGATACCGCCATTCTGATATTCGTTTTTCATCATAACTTTTAATTCTTCCCAAAACTCTTTTGGCGAGTGTATTAATATTATAATTGGATTAAATTCCGGATCTTCAAATTCTTGGTTATAAAATTGTTTAATACGCTTAGAACTTGGAAAACCATATTTTTTGGTAATATCTATTAATCTCTGAGTATGTAATGCATCTTGAGGATTAATATAGTGCTTAAAAATTTTCCTAACCAAACTGTCTGAAGTAAAGCTTATTTCCTTTAAGGCTTCAGCTCTTAGAGAATCTGATAATGCTTCTACCCTATTCGTTTCACTTTTATCAAAGGTTTTGTAAAAGGTATATTCTCGTAATGTCTGATCATATCCATACATAAATTCCAGCTCCTCTACTAAAACCTCAATATCGGCTTTAAAAAGACTATCTTTTTGGGTTTGACAAAATGAGATAGCAGATAAAAGGAAAAAGGAAATTAGCAGTAGAATCTTCATTGATTGGGGTTCAAATTATTATGTATGTTCTTTAGTTCATGAATTAGTTAAAATGTAATGACCTTATTATGAACTAACTGTAATCTTCAACTAGCCTTAAATATTTATTTCTTCCAACGCTAATTGGATAGAATATCACCAATAAAAGAGATATAGAATAGAGCGTTAGGAAAATACTATTAAGACCTACATAAAAAGTAAGTACAATTAAGAGGAGTTGAATCATGGCTAAAATTGGAACTATCCATTTATTTTTAGAAAAACCTGTTAGCTTCATTTTCTTAAGTTCTCCCTCGGAAATTAAAAATGAATATTTCTGACTCCTACACCAGTCTATTTTAGCATTCAAACTATAATTTCCTGGCTTTAGATCTAGCTCAAAAGATTTTCCATTCGCTACAGATCCAATAGGTTGATCATCTAAATAGAGACGAATATTTCGAGATCTATTAAGATATTCAGATCTTCTAATTACTATAAGTTTACTCACTTTATTACAATATAAATAAGGTTTCAATAAAAAAGAAATTTTAGATTAAAACTTAATCTAAAGAGAATTGATTTATAAACTATATTTTTTTACTGTAGCGATTTGCTAAATATATAGCTAATACTATAATAGTTAAGATCATTATGCCACCTAGTAACATCATAGATCTTCCCGATAATTCAATTGCCAAATAATTCATGTTTTTTCAATTTTAATATATAATCACTTCATCTTTTAATACCATCAATAATCTTAAGATTAAGATCCTTCTTCAACGTCAATGTTATTTCCTACCTCATTAAATGAAGATTTGAAACCAGATTCAAAATCTTGCCAGTCATATAACACCGTTAATATTAACATCGCAAAATACTCCAAGGAAGAAAATTTTGCAATCTCTTCTAGCAATTTTAAAATTCATTATAAATTTTTAAAGTTTGCTAATTAAATTATTTCTTGAGCTGCGCAGATCCCTTACTCTTGAGGCGCTCTTTTAAGGATCAATCTTATTTGTCCCATATGATTTGCTTGATGCTCCATTACATGGTACCATGCCCAATGATTGTTCATATCTGCTTTCCCCAATTTTGAATTGAGCCAAGTATCATCCTTTTCTTTTAATAATTTAAGGGTTTGCTTACGCATACTATCCCATTCTTTAAGATAATATTTAATAGGTTTTCCTTGAATTTGATTTTGAGCATCTTCTCCAAGTCTCAATGGCATCATCCAAACTGCTGCTTCTTCCTCTGTAAAAGTTCTATTTTCAAAAGTAAGTTCCTGATAATACTTTTCTGTAGCCACCAAATGCATGATCATAGCCCCAACGCTATTTGCTTTATCATCTAATAAATAATCTACTGCATTTGTATCCATATCCTCTACGCTTTGCGTAATTCTCTCCTTAAGATCTTCCAGCATAGAAACCAAATTTCCCACCTGAGGTGTAAAACCTTTAGGGGCTTTGATATAATTCTGTGCTTGTGTGGATATACTGCTCACCAATAATAAGATTATAAATGAGAATTTAAACTTATAATTTTTCATATGTAGTTTATTTAGACCGAACGCTTATCACGGTTATGTTTTAGAATTTGTTTAAAAAAAAATTAGCCCCTGATATTTAAGAGGTCTGGATATTTACTAACTTCTTAATTATAGTGTTTGCTTATTTTCAAAATTCTTGTCTTTATATGTTGGAGTTCCATCAATAGATAATTTCAAAGTCGATAAATAATCATGCAGCCTATATAATGAATGTGTTTCTACGAGAATTTTATTTATTGTAATACTACTGTTTACACTTTCCACCTTAAAGCTATTAGCAAAAATTTTAATGTTATTGATATGGTCTATCTTTACGGACTTTGGAAAAATAGAATGTTTAATAAATTTGGTATCGGTGATGGTTATATACTGATTTTTTCTTTCATACAATGCAACTCCTAATTGCAATAAGCCTAATATTACCGAACCGAAATTAAAAAAGCTCACTCCACTTTTAAAGAAACCAAATAAGCCAATAATGATCATTAAAATACCATAACCCAAATTAAAATTGATTCGCTTTTGTGAATATCTAATTGTCATTTTCAATTTTTGGCGGTTGCAATAGGTAAATTTGGTTATTATTCCATCTTAATTAATCTCGGTAAAGTTTCTTTTACTCAAGAGGCTCTCGCACAATAAGTCTTTTAATAACCATTATTGTTACAAATTATGTACTAAAAATAGCATAACGGTTCCAATTAGCGAATAAACGAATTAATAGCTTTAGAACATCAAAATAGCAATACTCTATTGAGTTTCTTCAGATATCCAAGCTACCGGAATTTCAATTTTTTAAAGCATTCTTTTTAATAGCAAAGGATATCAAATAAAACAGTAAAATAGCGATCATCAAACCATCGCCGCTCTTAGTTTCATAACTCCCTTCCCCAAATATTATATCCTGAATAGAATCTACAAGTAAAAGAAAACCTCCAAACAACAATGCTCCCTTCAATTCTTGCGACCGCAACCTCTTAATATCTTTAGATTCATTTTTTTCTTTAGAAAACACCAAAACAAATAGAGACACTATCAATAATGTTTTAAATATTATGACGATTCTAGTTTCATCTACAGCAATAATTTCTGCTACCAATACTTTTGAGAAAAAAGCAATAATTGCAACTATAGCTGTAATAATAGCGATCTTCTTGGAATAACTTGGTAGTAAATTTTCTTTAATCATGAGCATGAAATCTTTTATTTTGTAGGTACGTTACGACTATATATTATAGAGTGATTACTCTTCAATGTTTAAAATATGCTCGAAAAACCATGATCATTTTCCAAGTACTAAAAAGCAACAGCAAACCGTAAAACACATTATCTTTTCTAATTATAAAATCATTAAAACTGTCTGTTATTACTAATATTAATAAAAACACTCCTACAAACCAGATCATTACGAGAGATAAGAATTGCTTTTTTGAAGGATTAGAAAGTAAAGTATTGTGGTCAGACATTTTATAATATGCTTTAAGATTTAAAATTTAAATGGCAGGCAATATTAAGGCACTACGTTATTATTGAATTTAGGTTCAAATTTTCTAGTTTTAAAACCTTTTATCTTATTCTTTGTATTAAAATATAACAGGGATCCGATAATTGGAAATACTACAATCCCAGCAATCCATAACCATTTTAAACTGGAACTCTCTCCGGTATAGGAGATAATATCCCAAAAAGCCCAGACCCATAGCATGGAAGTTATTAGCAATAAAACAATAACTATAATATTCATTTATATAATCTAAATTCCAAATCTGATCTTACCATTTAGTAGAGATCTTTTAATTAAAAAGTAAGCGCATGAGTCCATTTTAAAGCATACAATAAGAGAATTGTTATACCTGTTCCTGTATAGATTACCCCTTGCCAATAAAATAATCTCGTACCCCATTTTTGCCACATTTTCGTACCATTTTGCTTTTTAAAATGAGTATTGGTGAGCTTCCAAAATAAATAAGTGATGCTTATAAAAAGTAATATCGCGATTAACCAAATTGAATCCATGGATGAATTTTTAAATTCGACAATTTAATGATTTATAAATCCTTCAATAGAGATCTGTAAATAGCCTTGCAAACTATAAGAACTTATATTTCAAGCATTTCGAATACCATTAATTTCCTACTAAAATATTAATTTTAAATCGATTCTAGTCAATTCCATTGAGATAAAATCTTTCAAAAGAAATAAGTAAATCTTAATCTTATTTGCATTTAGTGTTCAATATCGATATATGCTTAATTCTGTAAACTTATAGTTATCTTTTTTTTCTGATAATACATTAAAATGCCAACTATTGTAGCTATCATAGCAATTATGGAAAATATAGAACCTTCAAAGCCAAAGTACCCTCCGTTCAAGATGGTCTCTTCCTGTATACCATAACTAATTACAGAATAGGTATCCTGCCCACTAACATTGAAGCCTAACATAGATTGAAAGAAATTCCAGCTAAAGTGAAGTGCAATAGGAAACCACAGGTTTTTAGTATGTATATAAGTTATTCCCAAGAAAATTCCAGCAACAAAAATACTTACTAATCCTAGTATATCCACATTAGGATTAAATGCATGCATAAGTGCAAAAAAAGTAGCAGTTATTAATAGCGCTAAATATTTACTATAAGAATGCATTAGGTTTTTAAGAAAATATCCTCTAAAAATAATTTCCTCTGTTAGCGATACTAATAGGAATAATAGAATAGAGATCATTAGTTCTTTTAGATCAAAATCTAAACCTTGGTATTGTATTTCGTCTAAGCTAAACAACAAACCAAAACCTATTAACATTATCGCTAAACCTATAAAAAATCCTAGATAAATTGATCTGAAATTATTCTTTAAACGCAATCCAATGGCGACAAATTTTTCTTTGTCTACATATTTCATGAAGAGCCAGACTACAAAAACGGTCCCGATAAAAGAGAAGAATTGAATAATGAGTTGTTGTTCAGAGGTTTTCTGATTATTTGTATCTTCATAATCAAGACCTATTGCAAATGCTCCTATTAATTGAAATATTCCAACTATAAATAAATATGGCAATATTATTATTAATACCCGTTGCCATCCTGACAATTCCGATTTTTCACTCATAATCTATAATACCTTATTGACCAATATTATTCCAAATTGATTTAAATTCTTCCATATTTTTGATTGTAATATCTTCATTGGCCATAAAAATTTTTCCTTCACCAGAGTCCGGATCAAAATTCATAATTGCTGAAACACCATAATCCGATCCGGTATGTCCTAAAGTACCAGATTTAAAGTACATCATGAAAATTCCTGTATTTGGCTCTTTTTCGCTTTTATGCTTGACATTATCTTTATCATGAAAATTCTTTTCAAATAATTCCTTCCAGGAATCCTTAGTCAGCAATGTAGAATTTCCATGGTATCCTTTTATTAGTTCCTTGAGATAAATGGAAAGATCAAATATTGTTGTTTTTAGACTACCATCCGGGTAAGTATCGCAAGAATATGGCTTTAATGCTATATCCCTTTCATCATACAAAATGGCATGGTTTGCAATAGAGATATCTTTATAGTACCATCCAGTATTGTACATATGCAAAGGGCTAAATATATTTTCATCTGTAAAAACATCAAAAGGTTTTCCACTTGCTTTTTCCACTATATATGCCGCAAGTGCAGATGCAATATTGGAATATTCATATCTTGTTCCGGGCTTGTCTTTACTAAAATTGTTTTTAGCATACATATTTCCGCCTTTTGCCAGATATTCTCGCAAATAGTCTCCCAGTTTCAGACGTGGTGTTAATCCATAAGTATATGAAGACTCATAGGCTTTTTCATTATCCAAAATGCCCGAAGTGTGGGTTGCTAAATGGCGTAAGGTTATAATTTCTCCTTTGTTGTAATGAGGATTTACAAATTCAAAATCTAGATATTTATTAATGTCATCATCCAAATCTAGTAATCCCTTTTCCAGAGCGATCATTAGTGAAACCCCTATAAATGTTTTACTTACAGAGCCTACGGGTTGAATGGTTTTAATATTATACAACACACCGTTTTCTCTATCTGCAAATCCTACATGGTTAATCTCTATAATGCTATCCTCATTAACAAAGGCTGTGGAATAACCCATAAAACCTTTATCTTGTCCACAAGCATTAAGTACCGCACAGAAAATTATAAAGCAAATTATTTTCTTCATTGATGTTTAGCTGTAACAATCTAAAATTTTGGCCTTGAAACAATTTCTGGTCCAACCTGCAACGCATAGAGTTTTATGTAATAAGTAAAATTAAATAGATATTACCTAGTTCTATCTACAATGATCAAATTTCTATTGATAGTTGTAGAATTGATATTAACGATGGTATTCTTATTAGTTGAAAAATTTGTTTTTAAAATGCCTAAATAAAGATTTAGACTGTTAGAACTTACCAAATTTATATAAATACCATTATCGAATATCGTATTCCCAAAAACCGAAACCAAGCCATAAATTTCATCATTAGAGCTTTCCGAAATATTTTTGGTAGATAGATCTACTAACGCAGGTTTAGCACCGTTAATTGAACCGGTCACAGCCTGCATCATAGCTAATTCTGAATTACTTACTTGGGCTAATCTGCTACCGTTTATCGTTTCAAAATTGCTTACAGATTTATCTATTAGATCAATTTCTAAGAAACCTTCACCCCATGTAGAGATATATACTTTAGAATTAATCAACTTCATAGAACTAATTCTATTTTCATTAAAGGTGATGCCCAAGTCTGTTATAGATTTATTTTGTAGATCTATACTTATCAGGTGTTTTACCGTATTAGTGGTAAGGACATTTTCTGCAAGAACTCCTAAAAGTTTATCATTGTAACGAGCAAGTGCAACGATACCTCTTTCATCTCCTTTTATGGAGGATGGAATCTCTAAAGACATAATTTGGGTCGCTCCACTTATCCTATCAAAGATCAATAAATTATTTGTTGGAGAAGGATTATAAACATATTCTACAGCATAGATCTTCTCTGCATTCGCTATCAAAGTATTTGCAGATAAAATAGTATTGCTATTCTCTTTAGAAAATTGACCAACGTTTGTAACGTTTCCTGTTATATTACCAATTTCAAATATCTCCCCAAGGTCAGAAACTGCAACTAAGTTATAATCATCTACGCTCTCTTTGACTGGCTCTTCTACAAAATCATCATCAGAATTAGAACTAGAGCTATCACATGAACTATTGAATACTAAGAGCAGGATCAGAAAATAATTTAGTTTTATAATTTTCATTTATTGAGTTGAATTAGTAATATTATTAATACAATTTGGAAGAATTCTCAACATACCTATTTTTTAAAAAAGATCAGAAATCACTTATTTACCTAATGGTTGGATAGTAATTTTAATCTTTAAGCTCTATATCAATCCATTTCCTTTTTTGAAATATTAAAATGTAAATAAGTATTAAACAGTAGGAAACAAAGATGAATATCCCAACTTGTTTAATAAAATCATAATTGTGTTTCAATACAAAGCTTAATCCAATTAAAGGTATTAAAGCGCCTGCATATTTTAGATATTTATTTCTAAAATTGTTTCCTGAAATTAATAGTTCTTGGTCTGCCTTTAAATTATCAACACGAATTTTTTCACTACTCCCAGAGTTAAATCGCACTTCTAAATAATGCGCTTTGGTCTTAAGTTTAATAATTTGAGAATCTCCATTTTTTAGATGTGCAATCTCTTGTTTATCAATAAAGACTTTATACTCTAAATTTTTATTGTAATTCTCTTTCTCTCGCGTAAGTTTAATTCTTCGAGTCGGCATTTAATAAAATAAAGGTTATACTGTGTTTTTATACAATTTCAAAAGCTGTAGATTAGCTTTTCGCTAAGAGATATTTCTACATCAACTACTCTTCATTTTGTGTAACACAGGCACTAAAAAGATCATTACATAGCCAATGCACAGTACATATTTATTGATGAAAGATTTTTCAAAAATATAAAGAATGAAAATAGAAATACTAATTAGTAGAAATAGATATTTCAAAAAATTAAAACTTTTCATAAAATCTTAAAGCAAGAACTGCCAGTAAAGCTAAATCTCAATAGACTTAACTATGTTATATAGATGGATGAAGTTTCTGCTTTTTAAAGCTCTTTAAGTGCAGGATCTTTCTCTGCCTTCACTACAAGCTTTATTTCCTTAACGGGGTGAATGGTATCTTTAACTACATGTACCGGCTGTTCTGTATAATTATTAACAACAGAACTTACAATTATAATAACTAAAGTTTTCATGATGGATCGCCTTTTATAGATTTATCGTTTTTTGATGATATTTAAACTTTTTAGTAGAATTGAAAAATATATTATAACAATATTATAATCAAATTCATATTAAAAAACCCAAATGATTGCGATAAGTAGGGTTACCGAAATTTCCTCAAACTTAATAGAATTCTCGATACACTGCAAAGTAAATCTTAAAATTAACATAAATACTCCTAAATACTAAGGCATTTACATTGAGGCGGGATAGTATTTCCTTTTCAGCCAAAAAGAAACCCTCACCAGTAATATTAGAGCCGGAACTTCCACCAAAGGACCTATTACCCCTGTAAATGCCTGTCCAGAATTTAATCCAAATACTGCTATAGCAACCGCTATAGCTAATTCAAAATTATTCCCTGTGGCGGTAAAGGCAATAGATGCATTTTTAGCGTAACTAGCGCCCATCAATTTACTTGCAAAAAATCCTATTATAAACATCAAACTAAAATAGATTAACAATGGTAATGCTATAAGTAATACATCCATAGGTATTTGCAAGATCAATTCACCTTTAAGGGAGAACATGATGACGATGGTAAATAATAAAGCGATGAGGGTTAAAGGAGCTATTTTAGGCAAGAATTTAGCTGAATACCAAACTTCTCCTTTTAGCTTTATCAATATGTGCCGAGTCAAGATACCCAGGGCAAATGGAATTCCTAAATAAATAGCAACACTTTTAGCGATTGTACCTATAGAAATAGAAACTAAAGCACCCTCAAAACCAAAAAGAGGCGGTAATTTTGTGATGAACAACCATGCATAAAAACTATATGCAAAAACCTGAAAAATACTATTTAATGCCACTAGGCCTGCACCATACTCACTACTTCCTTCTGCCAGATCATTCCAGACCAAGACCATAGCTATGCACCTAGCCAAACCAATTAAAATAAGACCTACCATATATTCTGGGTGATCATGTAAAAAGAGCAATGCAAGTGCAAACATCAGAATAGGACCTATTACCCAATTCAAAATAAGAGATAATGAAAGTAATTTTACATCTTTAAACACTTCTGGCAGCAATCTATAATTAACTTTAGCTAAAGGTGGATACATCATTACAATAAGACCAATTGCAATAGGAATATTTGTACTTCCCGAACTCATTGAATTAACAATCATCGGGAAATTTGGAATAAAATATCCTATTACAACTCCCAGAATCATTGCTAAAAATATCCAAAGTGTTAAGTATCGGTCTAACTTACTAAGCTTTTTCATTGATGTTACTAGATATTGATCTTCGAAAAAATAAACTTCATTTCGGTAGCTATTTGATAATTTCGAATGTTATAATTCTCTTTTTCTTTAGTGGTCTCATCATAGATCTTTGGATCTTCATACGTAAGGGTAAATCTTTTTATAGCACCAGCCACGAAAGGACAATTTTGATCTGCGTGAGAGCAGGTCATAATTGCCAGAAATTCTTGAGACGGATTTTGAGCATCATCAAAACGTTTTGAGAAAACAGCTATTGAAGGAACATTGGCGGCATAGGAAATACTAAAGTTAGAATTGCTATACTTACCATTCACAGCGATCTTAAGACCACATTCCGCCAATACTTTAATAATCATAGGATATACACTTGTAGCTTCTGTACCTCCAGAATAGCAGTGAATATATGGCTGTTTAAAATAATATGATAATGTCTGGGCCCAAACCTGTGCTAATACACTTCTCCTAGAATTATGAGTACAAATAAATACAAGCTCTAATGGTTTATTATAAGTTCTATTATCTTGAATACTCTCAATTAAAGGCAGCAATTCTTGTTTCCGCTGTTCTGAAATTTGGGAGGTATTCAAAGAATCTATAAAAGATTTTAATTTAGGATAGAGGCTTTCTGAATGTTCCATTCGCTACTCATTCAATAAATTATATAATTTTAATCAATCAGGTTAAAAAAGACTCCTAATTAACAACAACCAGAACCAGGCAAGCATTCAGAATTCTTTTTATTTAAATCAGACAAATTCTTTTTTGGTTTAGGTTCAGAAATGCCACATTTATCTTTAGCAAGGCAATCTGTTTGCTTATTGGTTAGTAAAAATTCAGTACCATTAAAATCCAAACCGAACTTTCTTATGGTATCTCCTTGATACTCTACTTCTATCTCATTATCTGCCAGATTTAACTGACTTTCTGAAAGTTCTATGATAGCAAGTAATTTTTCTGGATGCAATCTATGGTCATAATCGTTCTCATTCCATAACTGAAAATTAATAACCTCTTCGTTTCTAATCGTGCCTCCACAATCAATAAAATGTTTATTTACATTCCCTACCTCTGTTACGTGAAAATGACTGGGAACGAGCTCGCCGTTTGGTAATTTAAAACTGATGTTTTCTACATCCCTTAGGATCTTTTTTATTTCTGATAGTTTCATTCGATAAATTATTAAATTATTAATTTCTGATTAACAACAACTGTCATTTAAATTAAGATCTTGATCTAGAAATACTCCAAAATTCTTTTTCATAGTGTTCCAATTCTTTAAATCAATACAATAGCAAACACTCGTACCTTCAATATTGCCTTTAATTAAGCCTATATTTTTAAGCTCTTTAAGATGTTGCGATATTGTAGGTTGAGCTAGCCCAATTTCATTTACCAGATCTCCACAAATACAAGAGTTTATTTTAAAGAGATGTTGCAAAATAGCTACCCGAGCGGGATGTCCAAATGCTTTTGCGAAATTAGCCAGCGAATTTTGCTGTGCTGTGAATATTTCTGATTTTACTAAGCCCATATCAACTTAATTTGTTTATTGCAATATTACGATTAATTATTGATTGATGAGATTAAAATATTCAATATCGATCCAAGTCAAAACTAAAAAACATTCATTAATATAGCGTCGTTCTTTATTGAATTATATACAAATTTTGAATTTGAAGATTACTTGATTTCAGTAAAAAAAACATGAAGCCAACAACCAATAAAATCTCGGGCATATTCGTTACATTCAATTTCGACCTAAGAACACGAAATAAAATTCTTAGATTTGAGTTGAATTATTAAAAAAATAGCATTGTTAATATTGAATCCCTTTTCTTTATTTTAGACAAGCTCTAATTTGTATTTTTGCAAAAATTCCCCAGAAATTATATGGCCAATAAAAAAGCCTCCACTAAAAAGAAAAATACTACTAAGATAAATAAAGCCAGTTTTAGGTTAAACAGGCAACAAAAAGTAGTACTTGGTAGTTTCCTGATGCTTTTAGGATTAGCCTTATTCATTGCATTCATCTCTTTCCTATTTAACTGGCAAACAGACCAAAGCACTTTAAGCGAATTTGGTAACAGAGAGATCGTAGCTAAGAACTGGATGAGCAAATTTGGAGCGATTATCAGCGATTTTTTTATATATGATGGCTTTGGTATTGCTGCATTTATTTTTGCAGCCCTTATTACCATGACAGGCGTTTATCTATTCTTTGCCTTTAAGATGAAGAATCTATTTAAATTCTGGTTATGGGGTTTATTAATGATCTTATGGTGGTCTGTTCTCCTAGGATTCTTTGCTCTTAAATTTCCACTTTTAGGCGGAAGAGTTGGTTATGAGATCAATGATTATCTAACAGATTTTATTGGTGTTATAGGAACTATTCTGCTTCTTACTTTTCTAATGATCGCATATTTAGTGGTTCGATTAAAGATCACTCCAGAGTTAATTGGTACATATGTGAAATCTAAAAAGAAAGAGATAAATGAAGATTTTGAGCAAAAACGAGAAGCTGCTAAGATCACTTCAGAAGAGAAGAATTGGGTTACCGAAGCAATTACTAAAAAGCCAGAACCAAAGATAGAAGTTAAACCAGAGACTCCAGCTTCCGTAAGTTTTGATACTCCGGTAAAAACTACCCCTCCTACTCCATCTCCTTCAGCAAAAGAAGAGGAAGAAGATGTAAAAATGGAAGTGGAGACTGTTGAAGAGGAAGAAGTAGAAGATACTCTAAGCAATAAATTGGTAAAAGACTTTGGAGAATTTGATCCTACACTAGAGCTGAAGAATTATAAATGGCCAACTATAGAACTGCTAAAAGACTATAATGTTAATGGCAGTGGAATTACGGTAGATCAACAAGAATTAGAAGAGAACAAGAATACTATTGTCTCTACACTAAAAAATTACAAAATAGAGATCGCTCAAATTAAAGCTACCGTTGGACCAACAGTAACTCTCTATGAGATTGTACCAGAAGCAGGTATTCGAATCTCTAAAATTAAGAACTTAGAAGATGATATTGCGCTTTCTCTAGCAGCCTTAGGGATTCGTATTATTGCACCAATACCTGGAAAAGGTACCATAGGTATAGAAGTTCCTAATAAGAATGCTACTATTGTTTCCATGCGTTCTGTAATTGCATCTCCAAAATTTCAAAATGCAGAAATGGAATTGCCTTTAGCTTTAGGAAAATCTATTTCTAATGAAACCTTTGTAGTAGATCTGGCTAAAATGCCTCACTTACTAATGGCAGGAGCAACAGGACAAGGTAAATCTGTTGGATTGAATGCCATTTTAACTTCGTTACTTTATTGCAAACATCCTGCAGAAGTGAAATTTGTATTGGTAGATCCTAAGAAGGTAGAACTTACACTTTTCAATAAAATTGAAAGACATTACTTAGCTAAACTTCCAGGATCTGAAGACGCTATTATTACTGATAACACCAAGGTAATAAATACGCTTAATTCCTTATGTATAGAAATGGACGACAGGTACAACTTGTTGAAAGATGCCATGGTAAGGAATATTAAAGAATACAACGTAAAATTTAAGGCTAGAAAGTTAAATCCTGAAAACGGACATAAATTTTTGCCTTATATAGTATTAGTGGTAGATGAGTTTGCAGATCTTATCATGACGGCAGGAAAAGAGGTTGAAGCTCCAATTGCGAGACTTGCGCAATTAGCACGTGCTATTGGTATTCACCTTATTATTGCTACCCAAAGACCGTCGGTTAACGTAATTACCGGTATTATTAAAGCTAACTTCCCAGCTCGAATTGCTTTTAGAGTTACCTCTAAAATAGATTCACGTACAATTCTAGATAGCCAAGGAGCAGATCAGTTAATTGGGCGTGGAGATATGTTATTCACGCAGGGTAACGAATTAATACGTTTACAATGTGCATTTATAGACACTCCGGAGGTAGATAAAGTAACAGAATTTATTGGTTCTCAAAAAGCCTATCCAGACGCTCACCTCCTGCCAGAGTACGAAGGAGAGGACAATGGCACAAGTCTTGATATAGATGTGAGCGAGCGAGATAAGCTGTTTCGAGAAGCCGCAGAAGTTATAGTTATTGCACAGCAAGGATCTGCTTCTTTACTGCAACGTAAACTAAAATTAGGATATAATCGTGCCGGACGAATTATAGATCAATTAGAAGCTGCAGGAGTAGTTGGTCCTTTTGAAGGAAGCAAGGCTAGACAGGTTTTAGTTTCAGATATGACATCGCTAGATCAACTCTTAAACAATTAAACCAACAATTAAAGATCATAAAATGAAAAGATTAAGTATTATAATGATTGCCCTTTTGAGTGTTTTTAACACCGCGAATGCTCAGGATTCACAAAAAGCAAAAAAGCTTTTAGATGAAGTTTCATCTAAAGTGAAAGCCTACAATAATATGGTTATAGATTTCAAATATTCTTTGGAAAATGAAGCTGAAGGAGTTAACCAAGAAACTCGCGGAGACGTAAGCATCTCTGGAGAGAAGTACGTATTAAATTTAATGGGTACCACTCAATTATTTGATGGAAAAAAGATCTATACTATTATTCCTGAAGATCAAGAGATCAATATTTCTAACTATGTTGCAGAAGAAGAAAATAATATAACTCCTTCTAAAATGTTTACTTTCTACCAAGAAGGGTATACCTACAAATGGGATATTACTCAGAACATTAAAGGTAGAAAGATCCAGTATATTAAACTGACTCCGAAAGATAGCAATGCCGATGTAAAAAATATTCTATTAGGGATAGACAATCAAACAAAGCATATTTACAATCTTATCCAAACTCAGGAGAATGGAACTAAGATCACTATTACTGTAAAGAGCTTTAAAACAAATCAGCCTTTAGCTAAGAACTTATTTTCTTTTAACGAGGCTAGATACAAAGACTACTACATTAACAGACTGGATTAATTTTGAAGATATTAGACAGATATATACTTGTAAGTTACCTTAAGACATTCTTTTCGGTTTTTATTATCCTGATGTTCATTTTTGTACTACAAACCATTTGGTTGTACATAGGGGAACTTGCAGGTAAAGATCTGGACGCAGGAATTATTTTTAAATTCCTGCTTTATTTTTCTCCTAAATTAGTTCCGCTGGTATTGCCGCTTACCATTTTGCTTACCTCCATCATGGTGTTTGGTAGTTTTGCTGAAAACTATGAATTTGCAGCGATGAAATCTAGTGGTATCTCCTTGCAAAGAGCCATGCGTGGACTTACAGTATTTATAGTATTTGTAAGCCTAATAGCCTTTTTCTTTGCAAATAATGTGATTCCAGCAGCAGAATTTAAATCAATAAACTTAAGAAAGAATATCGCTCAGTTAAAGCCTGCTATGGCCATTTCTGAAGGAATCTTTAATGACGTAGGGAATTTTAATATTAAGGTGAATAAGAAAACCGGAGATAATGATCAGTACTTAGATGATGTTATAATTCACCAAAAATCTACTAGGGGAGGTAATTTTACTGTAATTAAAGCCGAAAAAGGTGAATTGGTAGGAAGTACAGAATCTCAAGTACTCTCTCTAATTCTAACCAATGGGAACTATTACGATGAGATTCAACCTACAGATCCATCTAAACGCGTAAATAAACCGTTTGCAAAAAGTTTTTTTAAAGAATACACCATCAATATAGATCTTTCGAATTTCAACAATGTAGATCTTAGTGATGAGAATTATAGAAATTCTCAGAACATGTTGAAAGTTTCAGAATTGAAACAGAGTATAGATTCTTTTTCTACTGCTTTTAATAACGATAAAAAGATCTTTGCCGATGTTATGTATAGAAGAACGGGGGCTACAACCGTAAATACAAATTATACGCCTAAGGATACTATTGTAGCATTCGAAAATTCTGTATTAGAACTTTATGATCCAAAAACAGAACTACAGATCGTTAATTTGGCTTTAGGAACTATAAATGCAGGTATTTCTAACATAACCGTAAAAGAGCAGGAATTTAAAGGATCTGCCAAGCAATTAAATAAATTTGAGATCGCGCTTCATGAGAAATTCGCCCTCTCTATTGCATGTATCGTTCTTTTTTTTGTTGGAGCACCGCTAGGAGCAATTATTAGAAAAGGTGGAATGGGTTTACCAATAGTTGTGGCTATTCTGATATTTCTAACCTATCATTTTATAGGTATTTTTGCAAAGAATAGTGCAGAAGACGGCAGTATGAGTCCGTTTCTAGCCACTTGGATCTCCACATTTATTATGTTACCATTAGGTATATTCTTTACTTACAGAGCTACTACAGATCAAGGACTTTTAGCAGTTGGAAATATAATCCAACCGTTCTCTAAGCTGTTTAAAAAACTCGGCCTTATTAAGAAGGAAACAAAATAGATTAAATACCTTTGCATTCTTAAAAGTATATTGCTATGCCCGATACTGTTGAAAATCAAAATAAGATCAAATTACATACTATTCAAGAAGCCATTGAGGATATTCGAAATGGAAAAGTGATTATTGTTGTAGACGATGTAGATCGTGAAAACGAAGGAGATTTTTTGGCAGCTGCCGAGATGGTAACTCCCGAGATGATCAACTTCATGGCTACCCATGGGAGAGGACTTATCTGTACTCCAATTACCGAAGAACATTGCACAGCTCTTAAGCTAGAAATGATGGTAGGCAATAACACAGATCCTATGGAAACAGCCTTTACAATTTCTATAGATTTAAAAGGTAAAGGTGTTACCACCGGAATTTCTGCGGGAGACAGAGCCAAAACGATAAAAGCGCTTGTAGATCCTACAACCAAACCGCATGACCTTAGTCGCCCAGGGCATATTTTCCCGCTAAAAGCAAAAGAAGGTGGAGTACTAAGAAGAACAGGACATACAGAAGCAGCTATAGATTTTGCAAGATTGGCCGGTTTTCAACCAGCAGGGGTAATTGTAGAGATAATGAACGAAGATGGAACTATGGCACGTCTACCTCAACTGGTGGAAGTTGCTGAAAAGTTCGATCTTAAATTGGTATCTATAGAAGACCTTGTAGCTTATAGAATGCAACATGATTCTTTAATAGAGAAAAAAGAAGATTTTAATATAGAGACCAGATTTGGAAACTATAGATTACGCGCCTATCATCAAACCACCAACAATCAGGTTCATATTGCTTTAACTAAAGGAAGTTGGAGTGCTTCAGAAGAAATTTTGGTAAGAGTTAATTCTACACTTATCAATAATGACATTCTTGGTACGCTTACAAATAATGCAGATAAGAAACTGGATGATATGTTTAAGGCTGTTAATGATGAAGGCCGTGGCGCCATTGTTTTTATAAATCCGCCCAGTCAATCTCTTAACCTACTTAATAGATTAGGAGAACTTAAAGAAAGACAAAAACAGGGTGAAATGAAGGCTCCTCCTGTAATTATGGATAACAAAGATTTTGGGATTGGAGCTCAAATCCTGCACGATCTTAATATTCATAAGATCAAATTATTATCAAATACCCAACAAACCAAACGTGTTGGTATGATTGGGTATGGTTTGGAGATCACAGAATATGTGAACTATTAATAATACTATATAAACCTTTTAAACATTCAGGTTTAAAATTCTATAATTACGTCGTCCAATGGGCGACGTACTTTTTTAAAACCTGAAAATGCATCATCTAGTGATCTATACCCCACCGGCAATACCAGTACAGAATGAAGATTATGTTCTTTCAGCCTCAATAACTCATCGTATTTTTCAGGTATAAAGCCTTCCATCGGGCAAGAATCTATTTCTTCTGTTGCACACACTGTAAGCATGGTACCAAGCGTTAAATATGCCTGATTGATAGCCCAGGCGTTGATCTCCTCTTTCGTTTTTTCTTTAAAGTCCTTAACTAGAAAATCCTTAAATGGGTTTAAGATCTCTTCTGGAGTTTCTCGAACATGTTTCACTCTTTTAAAATAATTCTCTATAAATTCTGTACTTATCTGGCTTTCTATACAAATAACCAATAAATGAGATGCGGTATCTACCTGATTTTGATTATATGAAAATTCCTTAAGCTCTTTTTGTAGCTCTTTATTTTGAATTACCAGCAATTTTAACGGCTGTAGGCCATAAGAAGTTGCCGTAAGATTAAAAGCATGCTTTAACGTATCTATCTTATCTTTTGGTAAGATCTTTTCAGAATCAAATTTTTTTGTAGCATAGCGCCATTTTAAAGCTTTTATATTAGGCATAAACCTTCAGATTTAATATTTCTTCAAAGTTAAGCAATGTAAGAAAGAAGCTCGGCGTTAATTGATAAATTAAACCTATCAACCAATATAAATAGCTATATTCGGCCAAAAGTCAGGATATTTAATTCAGAATATGAGAAGATTGAAAAAGATCCTTTTTATGCTCTTTCTTGGTGGAGTATTAGCAATGCTGGTAATATTTGGTATTCACGCATACATAAAAAAAGATACCTCCTCAATGCTTATTAAGAATATGCAAGATATTCCTGAAACCACGACCGCTATTGTTTTAGGTGCCAGCGTACACTCTGACGGAAAATTATCTCCAATTTTAAAAGATCGTGTAGATACTTCCTATCTTTTATATGAATCTGGTAAGGTTGAAAATTTTCTTTTAAGTGGAGATCATACTACAGATGATTATGATGAAGTAAATTCTATGAAAAACTATCTCCTTGGCAAAGGGGTACCACAAAATAAAATAACTTTAGACCATGCTGGTTTGGATACTTATGATAGCATGTATAGATCTAAAGCTTTGTTTGATATGGATAGCGCTATAGTAATAACTCAAAGTTTTCATCTGCCAAGATCTCTTTTTATAGCAAAACATCTTGGTTTAAATTACAAAGGGTTTGCGGCAAAGCCCCAAGATTATAAAGCAACTCAGCAAATTATATTTAGAGAGAAACTTGCTAATATCAAAGCTATTTGGGAACTGGTTATTAATGCGAAGCCCACAACACTCAAAAAGCGAATTTAGCCAGCAACAGCATATGATTAACAATTGCTGGAATTTTATTACTTTAGATTAACTAACCAAAAAAAAATTAATATATGTTACAATGGATACTTCATATTGTTATTGATGCTCTAGTTCTTTTAGGCGCAGCTAAGATGATGACTAAAGTTCACCTTAAAGGTTTTAAAACCGCTCTTATCGTGGCGCTATTAATTGGTATTCTGAGCTTCTTTCTAAGCTGGATCCTTACAGTTGTTCTCAATATTGCCACTTTAGGAATTTTCTATTTCTTAGGTTTAGGGTTTATAATAAGAGTTGTAGTATATGCTATAATTATAGAGCTTGCAGATCAATTAAGCAAAGATTTTAAAACAATTGGTTTTGTTACCTCTATATGGTTAGCCGTTATTCTAGCACTGGTAGGAGCCTTAGTAGACGCTATTCTATTCTAATCGATACTATATTTTAAAACAAAAGCACTTCAATTTATTTTGAGGTGCTTTTTTTATGACATTGGATGACCGACCATTCGACACTTAGAATTGATACAATCTTAACTTTATCTGCCTTGATATAACTTATCTTTGCCCTTTTTTAAAACATAGTATGATAAAATTGATCGTCACAGATATGGATGGAACGTTGCTTAATGATGAGCATCAAATACATCCAGATTTTTGGGAAATTGAAGAAGCGCTAACAAAGAAAGGAATTATGTTTTCTGTAGCAAGCGGAAGACAATTCTATAACCTTGAAAGTAAATTTGAAAGGATAAAGGACAGGATGTTATTCTTTGCAGAAAACGGAACGTATGTGGTCTATAAAGGCAAAGAAGTTTATCTGAATCCTTTAAAAAGAGATGATGCCAATAAGTTCATTAAAATTGGAAGAACCTTAGAGCATACCCAACTGGTACTTTGCGGAAAGAACTCTGCATATATAGAGACTCAGGATGATAGTTTTTATAAGGAGATTAATAAATATTACGAGCGTTTGAAGATCGTGGATGATCTTACCAAGGTAGATGATACTGTTTTGAAAGTGACCTTGTGTAATTTTAAAGGAGTTGAAGAAAACACCTTCCACCATTTTAAGGAATACAAAGATGATTTTAAGGTAGCAATTGCTGCAAGCGTTTTTATAGATATAACCACCTTAACTGCAAATAAAGGAAATGCCATTAAAGGGATTCAAGAAGAAATGAATATAACCCCTGAAGAAACTCTTGTTTTTGGAGATTATCTTAATGATCTAGAAATGATGCAGAATGCGAAATTTAGCTATGCTATGAAAAATGCGCATCCTGAAATAAAAAGCGCCAGTAATTATGTCACGAACTTCGATAATAATCAAAATGGTGTACTAAGAACTATTAAAGAATTAGGGCTACTTAAAAACTAGAAATAAAAAAAAGGTTCGTATCTAATACGAACCTTTTTCTATTATTTAATAAATATAGTTTTAGTTATAGGTAACCACAGTTCCTTCGCTTAGAGAAAGTTCTTTATCCAAGTCATCACTAGGTTGCGTCGTTTTAATATAATCGTCATATTGAGAGGCATAATCTTTTAGAGTAGCAATTTCTTCATCTATAAGATCGTTATTCAATCTATCATTTGCTAACTGTCTCCATGGGGCATCACTCTTATAATCATACGTACCAAAGACCATAAAAGGAGTACCTTTTTTTACTACCTTTTGCCCAGTAGGGTTTAATTCCCATTGCTTGGCCCAATCATAAATATATTGCGCATCGTCCATATATAATCTAACACATGCATGGCTTGCAGGATATCCTGGTAAAGAATACTGATGTACTCCTACTCCCTCAAAATTCATAAAATTGAAATAATAAGGTAATTTCCACGCATCATTAACGGTGCTTATCTTTTGCTTGGCTTTATAATTCCCATAGTGAAGTCCGTTTGGAGTTGGTGTCTTTCTCTTTCCAGAACTTATAGGCCCCCATTTTACTAATTTTCCATTTTCAAATAATGCAAAAGCCTGTATTCTCTGTGCTATAAGAACGGTTTTAGGTATAGAATTCAAAATATCTAGGTTCTTTGGAAATGGAGCATAAGAATTTAGATCTGCAAGTAATGTATCTGGAATAACTAGATTTGTCTTTGGTCTAACTCTAGAAGCATCTATCCTATTAAGAGCATAAATTATTGCTTTTTGATGATCATCATACTTGGTTTTAAAACTATCTACAAGTACTGCTGTGGCAAGAGAATCTATACTATAGTTTACAATTAGTTCTGGTTCAGGCTCTGGTTCTTTCTCTGTATATATAGTATCTAAGGATTTAGATCGTTGCTCAACATCTTTGGTAACTTCGGAATTGTTCCTATTGCAAGAAACCCCTAATATCATTAAAAAGGAAAAGGCCGGGAGAACAATTTGAGTATGGAATTTTTTACGCATCAATTACATAATTGTCGATTCTAATATGGAGAAAATAGCAACCATATTAAAAAGTTAGTGTTAGGTTATTTACAGAGAGCCAAACTAGATAAATTGCTCATCTCTTATGGTTAAAGGATCTCCAATTATTTGATAAATTTTTCCTAATTGCAGATTAAATTATGATTTAACGTAAATTTTAGCTTCACACGCTTAAAATCCTTTAGCTTGCGCCACCTATTAACAAATAAAATAAGAGATCATGTTGAATTTAATTAAATCAAAAATAAGTTATATAGCCCTGACATTTGGACTATTTACTGGTGCAACAGGCTTTGCCCAAGATGTAACGCCTAAAGTTGAGCAGCAATCTGCAATTAATGTAGATGATGCAGAATTAGCAAAGTTCGCCGCTACTTTTAATGATATGCAACAAGAAAGTCAGAAAATGCAATCTAAGGTAATAGAAAAACTGAGCGAACGTGAAATGGATGTGAATACATTTAATGCAATTCACCAGGCCAAAATGACCAATACAGAGCCTACTGCAAGCAAAGAAGACATAAAAAAATATGAAGATGCAGTAGAAGATCTTGAAGATGCTCAAAAAGATTTTCAAGACGAAATGGAAAATCTGGTAAAAGATGCAGGTTTTACAATAGAAAGATATAAGGAGATAGGTATAGCTTTACAATCTGATACAGATCTTCAGAACAGACTGCAAAAAATATTGACTTCAGAATAATTCAATTTTAAAGTATATGTTTAAAGGCCTCCATACCAATGGGGGCTTTTTAATTAAAGAATTGGCAATAAACATAGATATTTCACCCATATCAATTTAAAATATTTCAATAGAAAACTATGTCTATTAAAATATTCTAAAATAAATGATAGAAATGATGCATTGTTTTCAAAAAACGTGTATATTTGTCCAAATTAAATTTATATATAATGAATAAAGGAACTGTGAAATTCTTTAACGACTCTAAAGGATTTGGATTTATTACAGACGAAGAATCAAACAAAGAATATTTTGTACATGCAAATGGTCTTGTTGATGAAATTAGAGAAAATGACGAAGTTACATTTGATCTAGAAGAAGGAAGAAAAGGATTAAATGCAGTAAACGTGAAACAAGCTTAGGCTTAGTTTATATAGTTACTATACTTATGAAAGTTTTAGCCTTACACATTGTGTAAGGCTTTTTTTTGTTTATATATTTCAAGAACGGTATCATAATTGCAATTTTATTCAAAACAAAAATTATTAAAAATCTTACATTTCAAATTGCCCGTTCAATGAACCATTATATAACTTTGGTATTAGTAATGGCATTTCTATTTATTAATTCGAACATTTTTGGATCTACTACTTCTATGAAAGTTACAGACAGTTTACATTATACCAACAAAACTATTCCCAAAACCATATCAGATGAAGCTTTAAAAGCGCTATCTTTTTATCCGGAATTGAAGGATACCCAGATAGAGATTAGATTTAAAGACAATATTAAAAAGTCTTTTATGCAAGCTCAACCTGGATTTTCAAGTTTGTTCAAGAAAAAGAGCAAGAGAAAATATTATATTCTTATTGGAAAGAATTTTATTATAGATGGTGAAGAAATTGAGGTAACAGATATTCCTTCTGATGTTCTCGTGGGTTGGATAGGACACGAATTAGGTCATATTATTGATTATAAAAATAGAAGCGGCTTTAATCTTATCACTTTTGGAATGAGTTATATCACTTCTAAAAAGTTTCTAATGAATGCTGAAAGAGCTGCAGATACTTATGCAGTAAATCACGGAATGGCAGATTATATACTTGCCACAAAAGACTTTATTCTTAGCCATGCTGGATTATCTGAAGAGTATAGAGAAAGGATTAAAAGACTTTACCTTTCTCCTGAAGAGATCTTAGAGATCGTTGAAGAAATTAAGGAATAACCCTTTATAGCTATTGTTTAGCTATAAAGGCTTCCCATTCTGCAAATTTCTCTTCGTTCATAACACGTTCCATTTTTACCTGCCCACCTTTTTTCTTGTTAGCGCCGTTCCATGCGTAAAAAAGATCTGGAGAAATGGTTTTAACCTTTACTCCTTTTAAAGCTTTAGAACGTGCAACCTTATAATTCTTATTAGCATTCATCAAGGCATTATCCAGAAATTCTGCAAGATCCTTTTCGTCTTTATCAGAGTTTGTTCCCAGATACCAAGAGTGATAGAATTCTCCATCGATCCTCTTAGCAGATAAGGTAAATTCTGGAATTTCCATATCAAATTTTTCTTCCAGTTCCTGTACAGCATCATTCATTTTATTTACAGAAAGCTGAGATCCAACTACGTTTAGGAAAAATTTAGTTCTTCCTGTGATCTTGATCTCATGCTTCTCTATATCTGTAAATTTTATAGTATCCCCAATCAAATATCTCCATGCACCAGAAACCGTACTAATTAAAAGTATATAATCTTCTTCTTCTTTTACTTCGGAAATAGAGATCACCGGGGCATTATCTGTTATAGAACCATCTTCATTTACGTATTCTGCTTTAAATGGAACAAATTCAAAATAAATTCCATTATCCAATACCAATTTCATAGAATGTGTATCAGGTCTTTGCTGATATGCTAGAAATCCTTCTGAAGCCAGATAGGTATCTATAACCACAATTGGATGATCTAATAAGGCATTGAAACTTTTTGAATATGGCTCGAAGGCTACACCTCCGGAAGTATATACTTGTAAGTTTGGCCAAATATCATGAATGTTGTTAACTCCATGGTATTCAATAACTTTTTTCATCATAAGTTCCATCCACGAAGGAATTCCGGATAAAGCTCCAATATCCCAATTTTTGGCATTCTCTGCGATCTTCTGAACGCGTTCATCCCATTCATCAATTTTTGCAATCTCTACTCCCGGCTTATAAAAACTTCTAAACCAAAAAGGAATGTTACTGGCAGATATTCCACTTATTTCTCCTTCCTGATGGTCTCCTTCTGTTTGTAGATCTGTAGAACTTCCTAACATCATGATCTCTTTTTCAAAGAAATCTGAAGGTAGATCAAAGTTACTTAGTGCACTTACTTGCTTAATACCAGATTGCCTAATAGCATCTACCATATCTGTGGTTACCGGAATTCTTTTGCTTGTTTTTCCTGTAGTTCCAGAGCTTAATGCAAAGTACGGAGGTTTTCCCGGCCAGGTTACATCCTCTTCTCCCTCATGCATCTTACTCCACCACTGCTCATTAATTTTGTTATAGTCAAAATAAGGCACTTTTTCAGCAAATGTTTTTGCTATGTCTTCAGATTCTAAGATCGCTTCAAAGTCATAATGCTTACCAAAGGCGGTGTCTTTAGCTTTCTCTAATAATGATTTTAATACATCTTGTTGTGCTTCGGTAGCGTTTGGATCTGAAATGATCTTATCTCCAAGATCAATCAACCCTTTTATTAATGAACCTATTATTGCCATGATTTATTTTTTTGGTAAGTATTAAACATAGCAAAAATGGAAAATCCTTTAAGGATAAACCACAAATTACCAATTTTTTAACCTTTAAAATCTACATTAGATTATGATGAAATTGTCATTACACATCGTTCTGCACACTTTTCTCCATCTATGGCCGCAGAAATAATTCCACCGGCATATCCTGCTCCTTCCCCGCATGGATAAAGCCCTTTTATCTCTACGTGTTGTAAGGTATTATAATCTCTAGGAATTCTAACCGGAGATGAGGTTCTAGATTCTGGAGCATGAATAATGGCTTCTTCTGTCATATAACCTTTCATAGATTTTCCGAACTCCTTAAAACCAGATCTTAGAATCTGATGAATAAATTCTGGAAAGACGGTTCTTAGATCTGCAGAAGTAGTCCCCGGCTTATAAGAAGTTTCTGGTAATGAGTTAGAAACTTTTCCCTCTACAAAATCGGTTAACCGTTGCGCAGGAACCCTTTGAGTTTCTCCCCCTACGCTCCATGCAGTTTGTTCTATTTCCTGCTGAAAGTACATTCCGGCTAATGGAGAATTACCATATTTTGTAAAATCTGATAATTTTAATTCTACCACAATACCAGAATTTGCAGTAGGTTGATCTCTTTTACTTGGAGACCACCCATTGGTTACTACTTCTCCCGGACTGGTGGCACAAGGTGCAATAACACCACCCGGACACATACAAAATGAGTACATTCCTCTACCATTAATTTGCTTTACAATACTATATGGAGAGGGAGGTAAAAATTCTCCCCTATAATCGCAGTTGTATTGAATTTTATCTATTAATTGCTGAGGATGCTCTACTCTCACTCCTAAGGCAAAAGGCTTTGCCTCTATCTTAATTGCTTTTCGCTCTAATAATTCAAACATATCTCTGGCAGAATGACCAGTAGCAAGAATTACATGATTCGTTTTAAAATGATCTCCTTTTGCAGTTTTAATACCTTGAATCTCTTTATTATCAACAATTAGATCTGTTACTCGGGTTTCAAAAAGAACTTCTCCTCCATGTTCTATGATCTTTTCTCTAATATCTGCAATGATGGCCGGCAATTTATTAGTCCCAATGTGGGGATGCGCATCTACCAAAATATCAGATGTGGCTCCAAAACCTACAAGCAATTCTAAGATCCTATTTACGTCTCCACGCTTTTTAGATCTTGTATATAACTTTCCATCACTATAGGTTCCTGCACCACCTTCTCCAAAACAATAATTAGAATCTTCATCTACCACGTGTTCTATATTCAAAGCTTTAAGATCTCTTCTCCTTGTTCTTACATCTTTCCCTCGCTCTAATATAATTGGTTTTTTGCCTAATTCTATAACTCTGAGTGCTGCAAATAATCCTGCGGGACCTGCTCCAATAATGTAAACCGGATTTTCTTTAGAAACTTCAGGATACTCTGGAAGTGGTATTACTTTACCATCATATACTTCATTGATATAAATATCTACCTTCAGATTTATCTTTACACTCTGTTGCCTAGCATCTATTGATCTTTTAAGAATTTCAACATGGGTAATGTCTTTAGAGTTTAGACGAGCCTGTTTAGCAACTTCTATATGAAGCAATTCCTGGGTTGCCGCAATCTCCGGACTTGTTCTTAATTGAAAATTCTTTATCATGAAAATAGCTATTTGGCAAAATTAGCACTTTAAGTTTTGATTATCCAATTCTTAGGATCACTTATACCTATGTTAAAATAATCTCAAAAAATTCGCTTACTTCTCTGAAAATTAAAATATAAACTCTTATTTTGCTTGTTCATTTTGTATCTTAAAGCCTACCCAAATTATAAAAATTCCTACTTATGATGAATAACTCCTCCCGATATCCCATGATTTCTTATGACGAAGCAAGCCCTGCCGTTCAAGCAATTTATGATGATACTAAAAAAACCTTACAACTTCCCTTCGTTCTAAACTGGTTTAAATGCCAAGGTGATAATGCCACACTTCTAAAAGGAAATTGGGGAAAATTGAAAAATACCCTAATGGAAGGGGAAGTTCCTAACGTTCTTAAACAATTAATTATATACAATGTTTCTAAAGAACGCGGTTGCAATTATTGCTCCCATGCTCACGGAATCTTTGCAGACAGCATGAGTGCGATGATTAGTGAAGAGGATGGGTTTAAAGCTACAGAAAGTTTAAATTCTCCATCTATGCCAGTTAGTTATAGAACTGCTGTAAATGTAGTTACTAAAGCTGCTTTAGACCATAAAAATATAAGCAATGAGGATTTTCAAGAATTAGAAAATGCCGGATTTAGCAACACTGAAATTCAAGAGCTTATGGCTCAGGCAGATCTTGTAAACATGCTTAATACTATTGCAGATGTATCTGGAATTAAGATAGATAATGAGCTATTGGAGACATTAGACTAACTCCTAATGGCTTCAATAACAAACAATACCTCTCAACTCTACAGGATTACTTATGAGGCTTATTCAAAATTTGCTAATAACATAAGTAGATGCACCAGTTTGAAAGAAGTTGGTGAGATATCTCGTACGCATCTTAAATATCTTTTAAATTTTCATATTATAAGATTATCTATACAGGAAGATGATAAATATCTATTCTTTAGCATAGCTGGAAATCAGGTGATTTATGATTTAAAAGAGCAAACGCAAATCTTAAATCATGAAAAAGATCTTTTAGAAAATGAGATTCCCTTATTAACAAAAGATATCCCGCATGAATGGATAGATGAGTATATGGAATCAAATCAACTCATAGAGCCTTCTCTTTGGGGATGGCTCTTTAAGAAAAATGAACGGAAAATTGCGATAACCCTTATTTCTGATAAGAATAAACCGTTTAATACCGGTGATGTAGATATTCTAAAACTAGTTGTAGATTGTTTTGAAGCTAAATTTCATGAGATCTATCTGTCTCGACTTCTAGCAATAAAGAATAAATCTCTAACCAAAGCATTGAACACCATTCAGGAAAAAAATGATCAAATTCAAAAGATCGTTGAGAATCAACAACAGATCATAGAAGATAGAACTAAGGAAATTGTAGAGAAGAATAAAAAGTTATTGCATATTTCTGCTATAAATGCTCATAATGTAAGAGAGCCTCTTTCGAGGATTCAGGGCTTAATTCAGTTATTTGATGTTTTTGATGATCAACAAATAAGAACAGAAGTAATACCTAAATTAGAGAAATCTGCAGAAGAAATGGATCATGTCTTACAAGATGTAATTAACATGGCCACTAATGAATTATCTGAATTAAAAGCCGAAAGAACATGAATTCTATATACCTGGTAGACGATCAGCCAATAACCAATTTTATTACTAGAAAATTACTTGAGGTTGAAGGGATCACTTCAAAAATCAAAGAATTTACCAATCCTCTAATAGCGTTAGAAGAATTGGAAATAGATCAAGACCCATTTATCTTTCTGGATCTAAATATGCCTGAAATGACTGGTTGGGAATTTTTAGATAATCTCAAAAGAAGTAATCGCTTTCCTAAGATTGTTATTTTAACTTCTAGTACAAGTGAGTTAGACGTTTTAAAAGCAAAAGATTATCCATGTGTTATAGATTATATCATAAAACCTTTTAGCAAGTTGAAATTCTCCAAACTTTCTACCCATCTTTGTACTTCACTATAAACAAAAATTACCTGTACAATCTTATTAATGGAAGTAAAACCAGATCATCGCGCTTTAATTGAACTTGCCCATGCAAAGATGTATTTTGGAAAATACAAGGACAGATATTTGTCTGAACTTCCTGAATTCTATCTAATCTGGTTCCGTCAAAAAGGCTTTCCTAAAGGTAAATTAGGAGATCAATTATTACAAGTAACAGAACTTAAAGTGAATGGTATGGAACAAATCCTTCGCAACATAAGATCAAAATACCCTAAATACTAACAACTTCCTTTCTGTAGATCAAGCATTTACTCTCAGTAATATTCACTTTGATTTTACAAGTATTTTTATTTTCTTCTTTGTAATTTAGCGCCCTGAATCAACAACACAATAAACACTTCAAAAATGGGCGAAACCAAGTATATTTTTGTTACCGGTGGGGTTTCTTCTTCCTTAGGAAAGGGAATTATAGCTGCATCTTTAGCAAAATTATTACAGGCGCGTGGATTTAGAACCACGATTCAGAAATTAGATCCTTACATCAATGTAGATCCTGGTACTTTAAATCCTTATGAACATGGAGAATGTTATGTAACAGAAGATGGTGCAGAAACAGATCTCGATCTCGGTCATTACGAACGATTTTTAAATGTTAATACTTCTCAGGCAAATAATGTTACTACCGGAAGGATTTATCAAAGCGTAATAGAAAAAGAAAGACGCGGAGAATTTTTAGGTAAAACGGTACAGGTAGTCCCTCATATTACCAACGAGATTAAAGAACGTGTTCAGATCTTAGGAAAAAGTGGTGATTTTGACATCGTTATTACAGAAATAGGTGGTACTGTTGGAGACATAGAATCTCTTCCTTATATAGAGGCTGTAAGACAACTAAAATGGGAATTAGGCGATGAGAATGCGCTGGTAATTCACCTCACTTTAGTGCCATATCTAGCTGCAGCAGGAGAATTAAAAACAAAACCTACCCAGCACAGTGTAAAAACATTAATGGAAAGTGGAATTAAAGCTGATATTCTTGTTTGTAGAACAGAACATGAACTTTCTGATGACATCAGAAGAAAGCTTGCAATTTTCTGTAATGTAAGACAAGAAGCGGTAATTCAGTCTATAGATGCTTCTACCATTTATGATGTGCCAAACTTAATGCTAGAAGAAGGTTTAGATACTGTTGTTCTCAAAAAACTTAATTTACCAGACGATACTACGCCTAATTTAGAACACTGGAATAATTTCTTAGATAGACATAAAAATCCAAAATCTGAGATCACAATAGGGCTGATAGGAAAATATGTAGAATTACAAGATTCTTATAAATCTATACTGGAAGCTTTTATTCATGCCGGTGCCGAGAATGAGGTAAAGGTGAATGTAGAAAGCATTCACTCAGAGTTCATCAATGAAAATACCATCAAAAATAAGATTGCTCATTTGGATGGAATTTTGGTGGCACCAGGATTTGGAGAACGTGGTATTGAAGGAAAGATCGATGCTGTAAGATATGCAAGAGAAAATAATATTCCTTTCTTCGGAATTTGCCTTGGAATGCAAATGGCAGTAATAGAATTTGCCCGTAATGTTCTTCAGCTTAAAAATGCGAATTCAGCAGAAATGGATCCGGAAACCAAACATCCTGTTATTGATATTATGGAGGAGCAGAAATCTGTTACTCATAAAGGAGGTACTATGAGGTTAGGTGCATGGGCTTGTGATTTATCTGAAGGTTCTAAGGTTAGAGAGATCTACGGTCAGAATACTATTAATGAAAGACATAGACACCGCTACGAGTACAATAATAAGTACCAACCAGAATTAGAAAAAGCCGGCTTAAAAAGTACCGGTATAAATCCGGAAACTGGATTGGTAGAAATTGTAGAACTAGAAGACCATCCTTGGTTTATTGGAGTGCAATACCATCCAGAATATAAGAGTACTGTAGCTACTCCACACCCACTTTTTATAGCCTTTATTAAGGCGGCATTAGAGTATTCTACTCTAAAAAAGAATGCCAAAGTGACACAAAGTAACTAAATGGTCATTTTTTTGACTACGTAATTCACAGCAAGCAAGCTGTTTGCAATAGCATATTTATTTTATAACATGGAAGAAAAAAAGTTTGACGTACAATCCCTAATAGGATTTTTACTGATTGGTGCAATTTTATTATGGATGTTGTATAACAACTCCTTTGAAGATAACACAGAGGAAAATCCAAAAATAGCGACAGAGCAAATAGATGCTCCTGCTAATAAGGATTTTGAACAAAATGATATTAGCAATAACACGCCTCAAGATTCTGCAGCAGTAGCTGCTTCTCGTAAAAAACTGGGAGAATTTGGATATTCCTCATCTTTAGCATCTGCAACCAATAATACTACCACCATCTCTAATGATGTTTTAGAGTTGAAGATTGATAACAAAGGTGGATATATTTCTGAAGCAAGGTTGGTTAAATTTAAAACCTATGATTCTATTCCTGTTTACACTATAAAAGATGGTAATGCTTCTTTCAATATCAATTTTACAACGAGAGATGGGAAAGTAATTAACACCCAAGACATGTACTTTGAGCCTACATTTACTCAAAGTGGTGAGAATAAGGTGATATCAATGAAGTTAAAGGTTTCTCCAGATGAATTTTTAGAATACAGATATGTACTAAAGCCGGGAGAATACATGATGGACTTTACAGTTAGATCTCAAGGTTTAAATGGGGTTATTAATGGTTCGTCTCAAATTGTTATGGACTGGAAGCTAAAAGGATATAGACATAGTAAAAGTATTCCTTATGAAAACAGATATACAGAATTGTCTTATGAGCATAATGATGGCGACGATAGCGATGTTGGAAAAGGTAAGCTAGACGAAGAAGATGCAGAAGATGTAACCTACATTGCTTATAAACAACACTTCTTCTCCTCTATTCTTTTAACAGACACTCCATTTGAAAGAGCAGATTTTATATCTAAAGATCTAGTTGAAGATGAAGATATTGATACCGTTTATACCAAAGAATTTAGTTCTTCTGTACCTCTAGCCTTAAAAGGTGGTGAGCTTAATTATAACATGAATTGGTATTATGGCCCTACAGATTATAAGATCTTAAATGATTATGACCGTAATTTAGATGAAGTTGTTCCTTTAGGATGGGGAATATTTGGATGGATCAACAAAAATATATTCATACCGTTCTTTGCGTTCTTATCTGGATTTCTACCAAGTTATGGTATTGCAATCATTGTTATGACCATAGTAGTAAGATTGGTATTATCTCCTGTAACTTATAAATCTTATTTATCTCAGGCAAAAATGAAGATCCTTCGCCCAGAGATCAATGAAATCAATGAAAAGTACAAGGATAACCCAATGAAAAAGCAACAAGAAACAATGAAGTTGCAAAGTAAGGCAGGTGCGAGTCCGTTAAGCGGTTGTTTACCGGCTTTAATGCAGATCCCAGTCTTCTATGCATTATTTCAGTTTTTCCCAAGTGCTTTTCAATTAAGACAGAAAGGATTCTTATGGGCAGATGACCTTTCTAGTTATGATACTATTGCTCAACTTCCATTCAACATACCTTTTTACGGAGATCACGTTAGTTTGTTCCCTATACTTGCATCTATTGCCATCTTTGTTTATATGATGATGACCACGGGGCAGAATATGCAAAACGCTCAGCAGCCAGGAATGCCTAACATGAAATTCTTAATGTATCTATCTCCTTTAATGATGTTGATATTCTTCAACAATTATGCGAGTGGATTATCATTGTATTACTTCACATCTAACCTTATTACCATTGGTATTATGTTAGTAATTAAGTATGTAATTGTAGATGAAGAAAAGATTCATGCTAAGATTCAGGCAAACAAGAAAAAACCTAAGAAACAAGGTAAATTTGCTCGAAAGATGCAAGAAATGATGGAGCAAGCAGAACAACAAAAAAACGCTAAAAAATAAAATTTAGTTTCGTTATATTATCAAAGCCCGGCATTGCTGGGCTTTTTTTTGTTTCATATAGTTAAGAATTTAGACCTCTACTCTATAAATTCATGATCCATCTAATCATTAAAAAATGATAGAAAAATTATGTTCTCAACTTGATATTAATTGAACTCTCCTCATTTGAAAACGATTTATATTTAAAATTTAAATCGTTTGAACTTTGAGAAGAGAACCGTTTAGTTATTTAGAAATCTAATTGTAAATATTTATCGATAGGCGGAAATTTGATGAATAGATATTTATCTTAAATATAGTATAACCATTTTCAAATACACTTCTAAACTAACTTAAGCATAGTTATAATTATTACGATTTATTAAAAATATGTTTCATAAAAAGAAGCCTGACAATGCCAGGCTTCTTTTTATATATAATATAATTTTACTCTGCTGCAGGTAATAATACTTTATTTATAGCATGAATTACCCTATTATTGGCTTGTATACCTACAACTACAACAGTTGAAGTTCTGCCGCGTTCATCTAATATTGTAACATTATCTCCTGTATTTAAGGTAAGATCACCTGTCTCAAAAGTAATTACAGTAAATCCATCCATTATATCTGAAGATCTATAATTAGAACCAGATACCACATGATAACTTAGAATAGATGCAAGAAGATCTGATGGTACAACTTTTTAAGTTTTTATTACTTTATAAAAATAAATTAGTGAGCTTCGTGATTTTGTTTAATCGTTGTTAAGAATTATAAAACGGCTGAAAAAAATCTTTTAATATCTAATTGAATAATTACGCAACCAACTTAATTTCAAATTTTTACAAAATGATATTTTAAACAAACAAGTGTATTAAACTAGATTTAATTATATTCTTAAATACCAAATTTTGTATAAATAATTCTTAATCGTTGGCTGCAATAATACGTTATACATATATTTACATCCCAAATCAAAACTTAAAAACATGAAAAAATTCTTAGTATTATTTTTAGCCGCTGCTGCATTACTGTCTTGTGATAAGGATGATGATAACAATAGTAGCGACAATAAAATCGTGGGTAAATGGTATTTATCTGAGATCAACAATAGCGGTACGTTAAATCTTCAGGTTTCAGAATGTAATGAAAGATCTTTTATAGAATTTAAAGGGAATCAAGACGCAAATTCTGAATACTATACTACAACAGACGGTGAATGTACTTTAGACTCTTCAAAGGAATCTGATTGGAGTGACCTAGGTGGTGGAAATTATTCATTCTATGTACCAGTAGAAGATATTGGACAGTTAACAGGAACAGTAGAATTCAGTGATGATAATACATCATTTAAGTTCTACCCTACCGTTTTTGCTACTCAACAAACTAATATCGTCTTTATTAAAAAGTAATTACGTTAGATGTATATTACTAATAGGGCGGTATTTTTACCGCCCTATTTTATTTCGTAATTTTGCACATTCTTATCCGACAATTAAGGGATAGGAATATATTGATTATTGAAATCTCGAGTGAAGAAAATGAAGAAAAAAGTAGTAGTTGGATTATCGGGCGGTGTAGATTCTAGTGTTACCGCGTATTTACTTCAACAGCAAGGATATGAGGTTATAGGCTTGTTCATGAAAAACTGGCATGATGATACCGTCACCATTTCTGATGAATGCCCATGGTTAGATGATAGCAATGATGCGATGATGGTGGCAGATAAACTAGGAATACCATTTCAGACGGTAGACCTTAGCGAACAATACAAGGAACGAATTGTAGATTATATGTTCCGTGAATATGAAAGAGGTCGAACACCAAATCCAGATGTGCTTTGTAATAGAGAGATAAAATTTGATGTTTTTATGAAGATCGCGCTTTCGTTGGGTGCAGATTATGTCGCAACAGGTCATTATTGTAGAAAAGAAGAAATCGTAAAAAATGGCGAAATTACCTATCAACTACTTGCAGGAAAAGATGATAATAAAGACCAATCTTATTTTCTTTGCCAACTTACGCAAGAACAATTAGCTAAAACCTTATTTCCAATAGGGGAATTACAAAAGCCCGAAGTTAGAAAGATAGCTGCAGAACAAGATCTAATTACTGCTAACAAAAAGGATTCTCAAGGACTTTGCTTTATAGGAAAAGTAAGATTGCCAGAGTTCCTTCAGCAAAAATTGAAACCGAAAGAAGGAGTTATTGTAGAAGTAAGGTCAGAAATAGATCAATTTCTAGTGGAAGTTCCCGAGTTCAATTCGAAATTAGATGAATTGAAACACCTTTCTAATAAATTTAAATATTCTCAGCAAGACGGTGCTATAGTTGGTAAACATCAAGGCGCTCATTATTTTACTAAAGGGCAACGTAAAGGTTTAGCTGTGGGAGGAACACCAGAGCCATTGTTTGTTATAGATACAGATGTTGAAGAAAATATTATATATACCGGACAAGGTAAAGAGCATCCTGGCTTGTTTAGAAAAGCACTGTTTGTGGCACCAGAAGAAATACACTGGGTAAGAATAGATCTCGCTTTAAAACCAGATCAAGAAATGAAAGTGAAAGCGAGAATACGCTATCGTCAGGACTTACAAAATGCTACCTTATATCAAACAAAGAACGGACTTTATATAGAATTTGAGCAAGCGCAATCTGCAATTACCGAGGGGCAATTTGTGGCTTGGTATCTAGAAGATGAACTTGTAGGATCTGGAGTTATTTCTTAATCGGTCAAAATCCTGTGCATTTATAAAATTGCCACAAATCAACGAATATAAAATTATTATATTCGATGATTCGTGGCTTTTAAATTTAGACACTTCAAAGATCGAGATGATCTACACCTTAATAAAATGAAATATTAGATATGCAAAATAGAATCACAGAACTTTTTAATATTGAATACCCCTTAATTCAGGCGGGTATGATCTGGGCAAGTGGATGGAAATTAGCAAGCGCCGTTAGCAATGCAGGTGGATTAGGTATAATTGGTGCCGGTTCTATGTATCCAGAAGTTCTTAGAGAACATATTCTAAAGTGTAAAAAGGCCACTAATAAACCATTTGGTGTAAATGTTCCTATGTTGTATCCCGATGTAGAGAAGATTATGAAGATCATCATTAAAGAAGAAGTTAAAATCGTGTTTACATCTGCTGGTAATCCCAAAACATGGACAAATCACCTGCAAGCACACGGTATAAAAGTAGTTCACGTAGTAAGCAGCGTTAAGTTCGCATTAAAATCTCAGGAAGCTGGTGTAGATGCAGTAGTAGCTGAAGGTTTTGAAGCAGGAGGTCATAATGGGCGTGATGAAACAACTACCCTTACACTTATTCCAATGGTTAAAGAGCAACTTGAGATACCACTAATTGCAGCCGGAGGAATTGCCAGCGGTAGAGGCATGCTTGCTGCTATGGTTTTAGGTGCAGATGCGGTACAAATTGGTTCTCGTTTTGTAGCGAGTAATGAAGCCTCTTCTCACCAGTCTTTTAAGGATCTTGTAGTGCAAGCAAAAGAAGGAGACACTCAATTAACACTCAAGGAACTTGCGCCTGTGAGATTGCTTAAAAATAAGTTTTTTGAAGATGTTCAGGAATTATATCAACAGGCTCCAAGCAAAGAAGACCTAATAGAACTTTTAGGAAGAGCCAGAGCTAAAAAAGGAATGTTTGAAGGAGATCTTGTAGAAGGAGAGCTCGAGATCGGTCAAATTGCTGGTCTGATTCACGATATTAAATCAGCAGCACAAATTGTTGAAGATATCATCTCAGAATTTGAAACAGCTAAAAAAGAAATTAATCTTCTTTAACTGTTCCCATCCAATTCTTAGTATTTAAAAGTAATATCCTTTTCAATATCAGGATGAATACTTTGTAAAACAGGACATGTTCTTCCTGCGTTTTCCAAAATAGTTCTTTGCTTATCGCTTAGATCATCCCCCATAACAGCAATAAGGATCTTTATTCCGGAGATTCTTCTAGGATCTGCAGCCATAGTTTTAGTAACTTCTGCAGTAGTTCCTTCTATATCTATCTCCATATCTCGAGCTTTAATACCCATAATGGTTAGCATACAGGAGGCCGCTGCCGTTGCAACGGTATCTGTTGGAGAGAATGCCTCTCCCTTACCTTGATTGTCTATAGGTGCATCTGTTATAAACTTGCTTTTGCTTTGTAAATGCTCACATTCTGTGCGCAAATCTCCTTTATAAGTTACCTTTGAAGTCATCTTTTAATTAGTTTGCTACATTTAAATTTAAGTTCTCATCTAGCGCCATAATGTAAACTGCACTATTGTAAAAACCACCATTGGCTTTTTTCTTGTAATGAAACTCATTTTCCACATATTCTGTAATGATATTCTCTTGTACAGACTTTTCTAAAGTTCCCATTGCTCCCAATCTTAACAATACATCCAACGTTAGATCATAACCTCTAGTTGTATATTTATTAGGCAAATACCCATATTTTTCTTTATAAGCATCTATAAAAGAATCACTATTATTTTCATCAAATTCTTTATATTCTGAAGGGTAGTGAAACTTTAATTTCCCTAGATGCTCATTTAGTAGCACATCACTCTCAAAAGATTTATTCTTATTGGTAGTAAATAAGGTAATATTATTTTTTCTAGCCTGTCTAAACAATGCTGATGTTGCCGTACTAAGTAGTGCAACACTTTCAGATTCTAATATTACCCAATTCTCACGAGAGGTAGACATTAGAGATGCAAGTGAAGATTCTGTAACATTATTACCAGAAACGCTCACTGTTCTTGCATTGGGCATAGCATTCATCAGTTTACTCTTGGTAGCAGTATTGGCTCCATCTGCTATTACTAATACGTTCTTATCTTGAGAATTCTTTTGAAGATATGAGATCATAGCATCTCTTAACATATCATCTGTAGGCATAGATTGATATAGATTTGATATTGATCTTAGTTCTCTATTTGTCATTGGAGAGATCACTGGAATGTTCTTATTGGATAACAGCTGAGCAGCCTCTTCTGAAGTGGCTTGAAGTAGCGGTCCTATTACTGCATCCACATTACTAAAACTATTAGAATTGATAATAGAAGAAACACTTGATGTTTGTTGCTGACTGTCATAGATTTTCAAATTTGTAGAAATACCAAGATCTTTTGCTTTCTTAACGGCCATTAAAACCCCACTGTAGAAATCTAAAGATATTCTCATTACCCTATCGCTCTCCAGCACCTTTCCAGCATTCGAGGTAGAATCTATTCTAACCTTATTCAAGCCATAAGGCAACATTAAAACTATATTCTTTGTTTTGAAATCTTTGATCTTATTTTCTAAGCTTAAAGATTGTACTTTACTAGTTATGGCATTCTCTGCTTTATCAGCTGGAACTTCTTTTAATTCTCTTCCATAAGCATCTTTAGTAGGCACTTTAAGAACCATTCCATATTTCAAACCATCTTTTAAAGCTGGGTTGAGCGCTATTAAGGAGTCTTGTTCTATTTGAAATCTTTTTGTTAAACTATATAAAGTCTCCTGTGGTTGAACTTCATAAAATTCAAATGCATTATCTGTAATGATCACAGGTTCATCTAATACATTAGTACCTACTTTAAGCATAATACCCGGCTGTAGCACATCTACTGTTGGATTTAAAGCCTCTAGCTCTGCAACAGTCATCCCATATTTTCTTGCTATTCCATATTTCGTTTCTTTAGGAATAATAATATGTTCTCTAGTCTTAGAGATCTGTGGAGTTTTAGCAGGACTTCTGGTTATTTCAGATTTTGGTTGAGATGGTACTTCCGTCTTTACATTTCTAAATGGAGCTTTTCCAAATACAGGTATCTGAACCGTTTCTCCCTTCTGAAGTTCTTTTGAATATAATTGTTTATTATACTTCTTAATATCTTCAATGTCTACATTATATTGTTTTGAAAGACTGTATAATGTTTCTTTCTTTTCAACTTTATGCGAAGTGAAACTTACAGGAGAATTTTCTGCAACAGCGCTATTATTAACCGTATTATCCTCAACTACCGGAATTACTAGTTTGCTGGAAATCTGTATCCCATTCTTAGCATCTGGATTATATTTATAGATAGCAGCTTCACTAATTCCATATTTTTGCGAAATACTAAAAACAGTTTCCCCCGGAGACACCGTATGGTATTTATAAGCTTGCCCATAAGCGGTAGAAGTAACTACCTGGAAAAATAAACATAAAACAATTAAGTACTTCATTTTCGTGATTTTCATATTATTTAAAAAGCAGTATTCTCAAAACTTAACATCAAAAGTTCAAAGATATTCTACTCCCATTCTATAGTTGCTGGTGGCTTAGAGCTAATGTCATACACTACTCTATTAACGCCCTTAACACGATTTATTATATCATTTGAGGTCTTTTGAAGAAAGTCGTAAGGTAGGTTTACCCAATCTGCGGTCATACCATCTGTAGATTCCACAGCACGTAAAGCAACTACTTTCTCATACGTTCTTTCATCTCCCATAACACCTACAGAGTTTACAGGAAGTAAGATAGCACCCGCTTGCCAAACCTTATCATACAACATCCATTCTTTAAGACCATTAATAAAGATAGCGTCTACTTCTTGTAAGATCCTTACTTTTTCTGCAGTGATATCTCCCAAGATTCTAATAGCAAGACCCGGGCCAGGAAAAGGATGCCTCCCTAATAATTCTGCATCTATGCCCATTTCAGCTCCTACTCTTCTTACCTCATCTTTAAATAACATCTTTAGAGGTTCTACAATTTTAAGTTTCATAAAATCTGGCAATCCACCAACATTATGATGAGATTTTATCGTGGCAGAAGGACCTCCAGAAACAGATACAGATTCAATCACATCTGGATAAATCGTTCCTTGGGCAAGGAATTTTACATCTTTAATTAAATGTGCTTCATCATCAAACACCTCTATAAAAGCATTTCCAATCTTTTTGCGTTTAGTCTCCGGATCGCTTATTCCGGCAAGAGCTGTTAAAAAACGTGCGGAAGCGTCTACTCCTTTTACGTTCAAGCCCATGTCTTTATATTGATCTAGTACACTTTCAAACTCTCCTTTTCTTAATAGACCGTTATTAACGAAAATGCAGTATAAGTTTTTACCAATAGCTTTATGAAGCAATACTGCCGCAACGGTAGAATCTACTCCCCCACTAAGGCCAAGAACTACTTTATCTTCACCTATCTTTTCTCTTAACTCATCTACCGTCATATCCACAAAAGCATGAGGTGTCCAAGTTTGTGGTACATCTGCAATCTTTACAAGGAAATTTTCTAACAATTGCTTTCCATCTGTAGAGTGGTAAACTTCTGGGTGGAATTGAATGGCGTAGGTCTCTTCACCGTCAATTCTATACGCTGCATTTAGAACATCTGCAGTACTTGCCAATCTCACTCCATTAGTAGGTAGATCTTTTATAGTATCACTATGACTCATCCAAACCTGAGAGTTCTCACGAATACCATCAAATAGAAGTTCTGCATCTTTTATGATAGATAGATTAGCTCTACCATATTCTCTTGTTTGAGACGGTTCAACTTTCCCACCATGAAAATGAGCAAAATATTGAGCTCCATAACAAACCGCCAAAACTGGCAGTTTTCCTCTAATCTCAGAAAGATCTGGATGTGGAGCATCTTCTGCTCTTACAGAAAATGGACTTCCGGAAAGGATTACCGCTTTGTAAGTTGAAAGATCTTTTGGAGGATTATTATAAGGAAATATTTCACAGAAAATATTTAATTCTCTTACACGCCTTGCTATTAATTGCGTGTACTGCGAGCCGAAGTCTAAGATAAGTACGTTTTGTTGCATGCACAAAAGTAAGAATTTGAGGCAAAAATGAGTTAGAGGAAATCAATTTTTATATCTTTAAAAGAAAAATAATCGTCTTCTATGAAATACATTAGTGCTATCATCTTTGCAATTGCCATTGTTCTGGCTTCTTACTTCTTAGGAAATGCTTACGTAGAAAGAGCTCAGCCTAAAGGAGTCATCTCTGTAACAGGCTCCGGTAGTGAGAATTTCACTTCAGATCTTATAGTTTGGGAAGGTAAATTCAGCAGGACGTTTCCGAATCTAAAACAGGCCTTTGAAGACTTAGAATCTGACAAGGAAATAGTGAAACAATATTTAATTAGTAAAGGTATTAAATCTGAAAATATTGTATTTAACTCGGTACAGACCATTGAACAGCAGGAAAATCAATATCAGAATGGAAATTATGTAGGTAGCATCTTTAAAGGATACGAACTTAATCAATCTGTGAAAATTGAATCTGTAGATGTAGAATTAATTGAAAAGGTTTCAAGAGAAATTACAGAGCTTTTAAATAAAGGTGTTCAATTTAACTCTACTCCTCCTCGCTATTATTACACCAAGATCTCAGACCTGAAAATTTCTATGATCTCAAAAGCCACAGAAGATGCTAGATTAAGAGCAGAAAAGATTGCAGAGAATAGTGGTGGTTCCTTAGGCAAACTCAACAATGCGAGTATGGGGGTATTTCAGATCACAGGACAGAACAGCGGTGAAGACTATAGCTGGAGTGGCGCGTATAACACACAGGATAAGAAGAAAACGGCCTCTATAACCATGAGATTAGAATACGAAATAGAATAGTTATATGGAAGAAACTGCATATTTAGAAAATGCGTGGGTAGAGTTAGAAAAAGGTATTTCAGAACATGGACATCCATTTAGATTTTGCACGCTTGCAACGCTAATTAATAGGAACGAGATAAAACAGCGAACTTTAGTTCTACGACGAATAACAGAAGATAGAACACTAATATTTTATACAGATTTCAGATCAGATAAGGTAACTCAGGTATTTAATAATGCTGGAGGAAGTTTACTTTTTTACCATCAAGATAAAAGCCTGCAACTTTCTCTTCAAGGTAAAGTGAGTATACATACTAAGGATGCTCTTTATAAAGAAAATTTAGAACGTATAGATAAAAAAGCTGCAAGCGACTATAATACTGTGTTACCGCCAGGCACTACGCTTAAAAAGCCTATTTATATTGAAAGAGATTCAAGGATAAACTTTTGCATTCTCGAATTTAGAATTACATCTATAGACTACCTTCAGCTACATAAAGATTCAGACCATACAAGGCTTATTTTTAATAGAACTATCAATACATGGCAAGGAGATTTTGTTGTTCCTTAGAACGCTAGAACTCTAAGCACCTCGATTTAAGACATAAAAAAACTCCTTAGTTTCCTAAGGAGTTTAAAAAGGGTGGAAGACCGGGTTCGAACCGGCGACCCTCGGTACCACAAACCGATGCTCTAACCAGCTGAGCTACAACCACCATTTATTCGCGGTTGCAAATGTATATCATTTCTACATTTCTACCAAGAAAAAAATAAAATTAAATTAGGTCAAAAATGGAATCTACTGCTACATAGCGTTCTACAGTGAATCCTTCAGCATGATCCGTACCAATTATCCTACCTAAATCACGCGCTCTGTAGGTAATACTATCTAAAAAATTATCGCTAGAGATGGGAGTTTTAGGCTCTGAGCTATCCTTATCATAGAACTGCGTCTTATACGCTTTTACAGACTTTAGCTTTACATCCATAAACCCTGAAATATCTACTACTACATCCGGTACCAAGTTTTTCCATTGTATATAATGAAAAACCTGTTTAGGTCTCCAAGCCTCTTGTTCCCCATTTTCATCTAGAGTCTCTATTCGGCGTAATCCACTTAAAAAACAAGCATCACTCACAAGTTTAGAGCCTTTACCGTGATCTATATGCCTATCTTCTATAGCGTTACAAAAAACTATTTCTGGTTTATATTTTCTTAAAATCTCTATGATTTTTAGTTGATGCTCTTTATTATTTTCAAAAAAACCATCACTAAAACCTAGATTTTCTCTCACCGATACTCCGAGAATTTTTGCAGCACTTTCTGCCTCTTCCCTTCTTGTTATCGCAGTACCTCGAGTTCCTAATTCTCCTCTGGTAAGGTCTAGAATTCCTACTTTTTTTCCTTTGGATATTTCTTTAGCAAGTGTTCCAGAACAACTTAATTCTACATCATCTGGATGTGCACCTATAGCTAAGATATCTAATTTCATATATAAAATTTTACTTACAAATTGGTCGACTTAGACACTTAACCTTTCAACTCTTTTAGCGCTTGCTCAATATCAGCTATAAGATCTTCCTTTTCTTCTATCCCTACAGAGAATCTTAGAAGGCCGTCTCTTATACCTTGTTTCTCTCTTTCTTCCGGAGTTAACAACGCATGAGATGTTTTTGTAGGTGAAAGAATAGTAGACTCTACCCCTGCCAAACTCATAGAAGATTTAATTAGTTTTAATTTTTTCTGAAATAAATCTGCATCTAATCCTTCCCTTAGCTCAAAAGACATCATTCCTCCAAAACCATGCATCTGAGATTTTGCTAACTTATGATCTGGATGAGATTTTAAACCCGGATAATATACCTGACCAATATCTTCATGCTTTTCTAAAAATTTAGCCAATTTCTTAGCATTCTTATTCTGAGCCTTCACACGAATTCCCATTGTCTTTAAACTGCGTTCTAATAACCAAACGGTATAATCACTTAAACTTCCTCCAAAGTTCTTAGCCATCTGAAAAATAGTATTGATATGCTCTTCAGAAGAGATCACCGTTCCTGCTAAAATATCACTGTGCCCACCCATGTATTTGGTTGCAGAGTGAATAACTATGTCTATTCCAAAATCTATAGGATTTTGATTCACCGGAGAAGCAAATGTGTTATCTATCATACTTACCAAGTTATGTTCTTTAGCAAGTTCCGCAACCGCTTTAATATCGGTAACGGTTAATAGTGGGTTGGATGGAGTTTCAATATAGATCACCTTTGTGTTATCTTGAATCTGGGCCTTGAAACTCTCAATCTTAAGATCTTCTGTAAACGAATATTCTATTCCAAATTTCTCAAACTCTTCTACCACTAAGTTACTAGTTCCACCATAAAGCGTATTTTGAAGCACCACGTGATCTCCTTTATGTAAAAAGGCGAACATAGAAGTACTTACCGCCGCCATTCCACTTCCAAAAATTAGCGCTGCTTCGCCATGTTCTAAAGCGGCCATTTTTTTTGCTAGCGCCACTTGGTTTGGAGTATTAAAATATCTTGGATATCTCTTTACCTCAACATCTTCAAAGGCATAAGAAGTAGACATAAACAATGGAGAAATGGCTCCTTTAAACTGAGTATCTTCCAGCTCTCCTGTATGTGTACATATTGTATTAAGACCTAATTTATTCTCTTTCATAAATATTGATTCTTTTGTAATTGCAAATTTTCATCCAAGGTAAAAAGAATATTTGTACGCTTGCAAAATTTATTGCGCTATGAGATAAGGCAATAGCTCCGGGAATTATAATGAAGCTAAAGTTAAACTTGTTTTAAAGTAAGCCCAAAGTAGAGTAAGCGACCTACTAATGATTAAATTTATATTCTTAAAAAAAATTGAAAATGAGCGAAGTAAAAGCATATGCTGCGCAGTCTAGTACTGCAGATTTAAAACCTTTTGATATTACTAGAAGAGAAATCACTGAAGAAGATGTTGAAATAGATATTCTGTATTGTGGGGTTTGTCATTCTGATATTCATACTGTGAGAAATGATTGGAAAAATGCAAAATATCCATCTGTACCCGGTCATGAGATTATTGGTAGAGTAGTAAAAGCTGGAAAGAATGCCAACAAATTTGAAAAAGGAGATCTTGTAGGGGTAGGATGTATGGTAGACTCCTGCCAGCACTGTGACTCCTGTAAAGAAGGTTTAGAACAATATTGCGAGAACGGTGCTACCTATACTTACAATAGTCCGGATGAGCATTTAGGTGGCCACACTTTTGGTGGTTATTCTGAAAAAATTGTAGTAGATCGAAAATTTGTATTACAGGTTCCAGAAAATCTTGACATTAAAGCGGTAGCTCCTCTGTTGTGTGCAGGAATTACCACGTATTCTCCTTTAAGACAATGGAATGTGAAGAAGGGTGATAAAGTTGGAGTTATTGGTCTTGGAGGATTAGGACATATGGGAATAAAATTAGCGAACGCTATGGGAGCTCATGTGGTGATGATAACCACTTCTCCAGATAAAAGTCAGGATGCTAAGAAATTGGGAGCTGCAGAAGTTTTGATCTCTAAAGATGAAAAAGAGATGGATAAACATAAGAACTCTTTTGACTTTTTACTGAATACAGTTCCTGTTGGTCATGATGTGAACCCTTATATTGCTTTGTTAAAAAGAGATGCAACTATGGTACTTGTTGGAGCAATAGAACCTTTAGATCCAATTCATGGAGGTGGATTGATCGCCTCAAGAAAGAGAATAGCTGGCTCACTAATTGGTGGAATAGAAGAAACTCAAGAAATGTTAGATTTCTGTGGTGAGCATAACATAGTTTCGGATGTGGAGATGATAGACATTCAAAATATCAATAAAGCTTATGATCGCGTAGTGAAATCTGATGTAAAATACAGATTTGTGATCGATATGAAATCTCTTAAAAATTCTTAATATGAGTTTGATCTCTTCCCTGTTAGGGAACGCAGGTGCAATAGAAAAAAGTGTACTAGAGAAAGATTATGCTAAGCTTTTAATACCATCAGAAGGTATAGAAGCTGGTTTTAAGATCATTAGAGACACTTTTATCTTCACCAATAAAAGACTCATTATTGTAGACGTTCAAGGACTTACAGGGAGAAAGATCGAATATTTCTCTGTTAGTTATAAGAGCATTAGTAGATTTAGCATAGAAACTGCGGGCAGTTTTGACCTGGATGCAGAATTAAAAATCTGGATCTCCGGAGAACAAAGTCCTTCAATTTCTAAGCGTTTTAATAGGAATGTTAATATTTATGAAGTGCAACAATTATTAGCAGAGTTCACATTATAAATTGAACTTAATTTAAAATTATATGATCGGATGGATTCTAAGAATCTATCCGATTTTTTTTTGCGCTAACTTCAAGAATTTTGATAATTACATCACATTTTTCATAGTAACTTAACTCATTTACTTCATAAAATTCTTCCCTACTTTTCTATCTTTACACTATGAAAATACTATTTACCAACATTCAAGAACTTGTGCAAATTCGGGATTCTTCCGTAGAAAAAGTTAGCGGAAAGGAGATGAACATACTTCCTACCCTTAAAAATGCCTGGTTGTTGATTAATAATGAGAAAATAGAAGATTTTGGAGAAATGAATGCACTCCCGGAAATTAATGTTGAAAAAACCATAGATCTTACAGGGAGAATTGTATTACCAACATGGTGCGATTCTCATACCCATTTGGTTTATGCAGGAAATAGAGAACAGGAATTTGCAGATAGAATTAGCGGACTTACCTATGAAGAAATCGCTAATCGTGGAGGCGGGATCCTTAATAGCGCAAAAACTTTGGAAAACACTTCTGAAGAAGATGTTTACGAACAATCTGCTCAAAGATTAAAAGAAGTAATGAGCTTAGGAACCGGCGCTATCGAAATAAAATCGGGCTACGGACTTAAAAAAGAAGGAGAGTTAAAACTTTTAAGAGTCATCCAAAAACTGAAAGAGGAATTTGATCTTCCCATTAAAGCTACTTTTTTAGGAGCTCATGCCCTACCTACAGAATATAAGACAAAAAGGAAGGAATATATTAATTACGTGATTGAAGAAATTCTTCCTGAAGTAGTTGATCAGAAATTAGCAGAATATATAGACATCTTTTGCGAGCAAGGATATTTTGATGTAGACGATACTAATACGCTATTGGCAGCAGCAAAAAAACTAGGCTTACAAGCAAAGATCCATGTAAATCAATTTCACGCTATTGGCGGAGTTCAAGCAGGGGTTGAAAATGGAGCTTTAAGTGTAGATCATTTAGAAGTAATGAGGCCAGAAGATATTGAGTGTTTAAAGAACTCGAAAACCATTCCTGTTGCATTGCCAGGATGTTCGCTTTTTCTTAGTATTCCTTATACACCGGGAAGAGAGATCATTGATACAGGTTTACCGTTGGCCTTGGCTACAGATTATAATCCAGGAAGTGCACCTAGCGGAAATATGAATTTAGTGGTTTCTTTAGCTTGTATAAAAATGAATATGACTCCGGAAGAGGCTATAAATGCAGCTACTATCAATGGAGCTTATGCAATGGGATTAAGCACTACTCATGGAAGCATCACCAAAGGAAAATCAGCAAATTTTATAATTACAGAACCAATACCATCTTACGCATACCTGCCTTATTCCTTCGGAAGTAATAAGATAGCATCTGTATACATAAATGGTAATATTTTAAATTAATGGAAGGATTTACGTTATACAGTTTTAAGTCTATAGAAAAATTAATTGCCCTTAGAAAGGGAGAAGTGAAATTTGGAGAAAAAGTTCAATTCTTAGATGATCTTGGAACACTTGCAACTTCAAACGCAAAATATGTACTTTTCGGAATACCAGAAGATATTGGAGTAAGAGCTAATTATGGAAAAGATGGAGCTTCAAAAGCCTGGGAAGCAACTTTGGCTGCTCTGCTAAATATTCAAGCTAATTTATATACCAGACCAGAGAATCTAATTCTATTAGGAGAAATAAGTTGTGAAGGTTTAATGCAAAAGGCATCTAACCTAGATTCTCAAGATCCTAATTACCATATAAAAATGGGAGAACTGGTAAGTCATTTAGATGATATAGTGAGCTTGGTGGTGCAAAAAATTATTGCTGCCGGTAAAGTACCTATTATCATAGGTGGGGGTCATAATAATGCCTATGGTAATATTAGAGGAGCTTTTAATGCTTTAGAAAAACCTATAAATGTTTTAAATATAGATGCTCATACAGATCTTAGGACTACAGACTATCGCCACAGTGGCAATGGTTTTAGCTTTGCTAGAAAGGATAAGATCCTAGGGAAATATCGCGTATTTGGGGTTCATCAAAATTATACACCACAATATATCTTCGATGAGATGAAAAAATCTGCTAATGACAGTTTTAGATTGTTTGAGCACCTCATCTTAATGTCTTCAGAAAAGATCAAAAAAGCATTTTTAGAAGAATTGGAAATGGTCTCTCATGATGAATTTGGGCTTGAATTGGATTGTGATGCTATAAAAGATTTTTCTAGCAGTGCACAAAGTCCAACAGGCTTGCCTATTAATATGGTTAGAAATTTTATCTGGCTAGCTTCTGAAGAGGAAAAAATAAAATACCTACATATTTGCGAAGCTTCTGCCGATAGTACCAATGCCGTACAGGTTGGAAAATCCATCAGCTATTTGATCACAGATTTTATAACAGCTGAAAGTTATGGATAAGGACTTGCTATATTTTATAGAGATCATGGCTAATGTTATAGAAGTAACAGGTATACTCACAATAATCATAGGCGCAGCTATTGCCTTGGTGAGGTATGCATTTAAGCTTCAGGCAGCGAATAGATCTTATAAAATATTAAGGCAAGAATTAGGTAAGGCCATACTATTAGGTTTAGAATTTTTGGTAGCAGGAGATATAATTGGTACTGTGGTTATAGATCCAACTATTCAACAAGTACTATCTCTAGGCCTTATTGTTTTAATTAGAACATTTTTAAGCCTTTCTCTTCAGGTAGAATTGGAAGGCAAATTTCCTTGGCAAAAGACAGATTAATGATGAGTATAAGTATTATTCCTTTTGAGAAAAAATTTTCCAAAGAATTCAAGGAGCTTAATATTGCGTGGTTAGAGAAGTATTTTTATGTAGAACCTCATGATGAAGAGGTATTAAGTGATCCTGAAAAATATATAATTACCCCAGGTGGAACTATTTTTTTCATTCAGGAGAATGACAAGATCGTTGGTACTGTAGCTTTAATGAAAATTGAAGACGGTATTTACGAACTCACAAAAATGGCTATTATGCCATCACATCAAGGAAAACACCTAGGTCAGAAATTAATGAATCATGCAATAGCGTATGCGAAAGCTCAAAATTGGAAAGAATTGATTCTGTATTCTAACCGAAAGCTGGAGAACGCAATTTATATCTATTTTAAATATGGCTTTAAAGAAATACCCATTGAAGAGAAAAATCCTTATTCTCGAGGGGATATAAAAATGAAACTAGATCTAAGATCTTAATCTTTCGTAAGCGCCTGATATACGCCATTTGTCCATCCAAAACCATCTTGCGTAGGATATTCTCCTCCTCCACTTTTTTTGGATAGATCTTCTACATTGTATTTCTCTAGCATCTTGTAATTTTGTGAGTACACCTTTTCATTAAGGCTAGTCCATCTTTTTGCAATCTTATCTGCGAGATCTTTATAAGAATAATTTTTTAAGCCCTCGATACTCATGTATTGCAATGGAGCCCAACCATTAGGAGCATCCCATTGTTCTCCTGTATGATAAGGGGTGGTAACCAATCCTCCTGGTCTTAGAAAAATAGTTTCTAATTTCTCTGAAATAGATCTCGCCTGAGCCTCAGTAGCAAGATTAAAGAATAAGGGGTAAACACCCGCTAAGGAAAGAGTTTCGGTTTGTGCTTCCAAGATAAAATTGTAATCCATAAAAAAACCTTCCTGCCTGCTCCACAAATACTTATTTATAGCTTTACGCCTTGCTAAGTATTTAGCTTTATAATAATTAGCTTTAGAAAGATTTTCATTAAATTTATAGCCCTTAGCCAATGTTCTTTCCACATTAAAAAGCAATACATTAAGATCTACAGGAATTATATGAGTAGTTCTAATTGTAGATAGATCATACTCTCCTTTCATATCTTTAATTAGCCATCTACTAGAAAAATCCCAACCAGATTCTGCTCCGGCTCTTAAATTACGATACACATTCTCTCTACTTAGTTCCGGATATTTCTTTAAAGCTTTATTGGCAGTTATCACATCTTCCCTATAACTCTCTGGACGTGGAGTGTCAAAATCATCCCAATACCTGTTTAAGATCTCCCCATCTTTTAATCGAACCACTCTTCTATTAGTAGGTTCTAATTCATCTATACAATCTTCACCATTCATCCAAAAAAGATATTCTTTTTCTAATGCGGGCATATAATTTTCATACACCTGCTCTCCTTCGGTATCTACTAAGATTTGAACCATATTTGCGAAGAATGGAGGTTGTGATCTTCCTAAATAATAAGATCTATTCCCATTTGGTATAAAACCGTTTGTTTCTATAAGATACGTAAAGTTGTCTACCATATGCTTTATAGTCTCCTTCTCCCCGTCTACACGCAAACCTAACATTGTAAAATAACTGTCCCAATAGTAGATCTCTCTAAACCTTCCTCCTGGAATTATATACGGATTTGGAAGCGGCAATAAAGTTCCTGAGATCTTTTCATCATAAGGTCTTTTTAAAGTTTTCCATAATTGTTTTATATGATTATTTATGGATACTGAATCTGAAATGAAATTGATATCATTTTGAGGAATTTCATAGTTATCTAATACGAAATACCGCAGATCTGTATTATTCAATTTTCCTTTATTGAAGTATAATTTAACGATGGTATCTACATTACCAAGGGGAATGGCATCTACAAAAGTTTTACTATCCTCAAAGATCTGTCTTTCCTGTACGTCATAGAAAAGTTTGCCATACAACTCTTCCGGTGGTAGGATCTTCACAGATTTATCTGTCACAACCTTACCTCCAGAACATGAAATAAATAGCACTAATAAACCAGGGTATAAAAAATAACGAAGATCTGTATGCAACATAGAGATTTTGAGATTGAAATTTGGAAAATGCCGATTAGCATTTAAAGTTAAACAAATACCGTATAAATGACCTAGTTTTGAGATTGAACTATTGCTAAATTTATACTAATACCCACTATATTATCTATTTAGAACAGTAACTTTATTCCAAAATTAACAAAATGAAGAAAATAGTTACAATTTTGGCTCTAGCAGCCGTATTCACTTCTTGTAAAAATGAAGCTAAAGACTCTACTGAAGAAATGAGTTCTGAAGTTATGACTCCGGCGGAAACACGTCAAGATGAAATGGAGAATAAGGCTAGTATAAATATTACTCCAATATCTCATGCGACATCAGTTATTCTATGGGATAAAACTATTATCTATACAGATCCAGTAGGAGGAGCTGCCGGTTTTGAAGGTCAAGCTAAACCAAGTTTTGTATTGATCACAGATATTCATCAAGATCATATGGAGGCCGAAACTTTAAAGGCTTTACAATTAGGAGAAACAAAGATCATAGTACCTAAAGCAGTTCAGGAAAAATTACCTCAAGATCTTCAAAAAAATCTTATAGTAATGAATAATGGAGATTCTCAAGACTTTATGGGATTCAATATTACTGCAATTCCTATGTATAATTTGCCGGAAAGTCCAGACGCGATGCATACTAAAGGGAGAGGAAATGGCTATGTTTTGGAGAAAGATGGCCAAAGACTTTATATAGCCGGAGATACTGAAGATATTCCAGAGATGAGAAACCTTAAGAATATTGATGTAGCACTGGTACCTATGAACTTACCTTACACAATGACGGTTGAAGATGCTGCAAAAGGAGTACTTGCTTTCCAACCTAAGAAAGTCATCCCTTACCACTATAGAGGTAAAGACGGACTAGCTGATGTAGAAAAATTTAAGGAATTGGTTAATAAAGAGAACAAAGATATTACCGTTGAATTGTTAGAGTGGTATCCAACAAAAGGATAATCTTATCATACATATCCAAAACAAAAATCCGACCCATTACTGAGTCGGATTTTTTCATTTCGAGATGCTCTGTAATTTAGTCTAGAACAAATTTAATTCCTGCTGCTATGATGTTTGCTTGCAATCCGGTATTTCTTTCGTAATAGTGATATTTCAGATCTATACTTTTTAACCCAAATTGCCAAAGATGAAATTGTGTAAAAATATCAGTATAAGTCACTCCAAATCCATATTGGTTTGCACTGAATTCAGACAAATCATAATCTGAAGAATAGAACTCATCTGTGGACACATGCTCTTCATAAGGAGCAAAATAATCTGCCGCAGTTTGATCATAATATCTATAAGATGGATAGAGCGTGAATTTTTGAGCTATTTTAATAGGTACTTCAATACTTGCGGTGTTGGATCTAATTCCCCAATCGTCTGTGTAGTATCTATAATAAGTTCTAACTACAAAGGTCTCATTTAAATAATAATTTAACCTACCTCCTACTGCAACCTTAAATCTAGTGTCTGGTAATCTTTCAATATCATCTGCTAATTGAAAATTCTCTATAAATGAATCTTCCACATCTTTAAAATATACTCTTTGGAAAGGTGTAGAAAGGAGCCCTTCTTGTTGAACAAAATCTAAAGCCAAAGAACCCTGAAATCTTTCGGAAAGTATTTGAGAGAACCCAATTCCTACAGAATATGAATTTCTTGAAGTTCCATCTAAAGCAACAAAATCTGGATTATAATTTTGATTTCCTGTAATTGTATATCTTCTAAAAAGTCCGTCGGTTAAGCCTCTACCTCCATCTTCAAAAGGTCTAAGTTCATAGGGGTAAATAGTTTTCCAATTGTCTAAATAGACATTAGCAGTAACACTAACTTCTGTATTCTTCTCATTAAAAAGCTTTGTATAACTTCCACCTAAACCTAGTGAGAAATAATCATATTCTGTAGAAACCGCTAATTTAGCACTCCAAATATCATTCCTATCATCTGAGTTATGGGTGAAGGTTCCTGTAAGATTTGTCCAGGTATCGCTAGAAGATGCTCCCGTAGATGCCACAAATGGATCTGCAGCCTGATCTCCATCAAATGGATTAACATTGCTAGACGAGGCCGAAGTATAAGCAGATACCTCTCCATCTATAGTTAATACATCATCTGCATTTAAAGGTATAGAAACCACAACAGTGGGAGTAACATTGGTAAGATGCTCTGTACCTATACCACCACTTACAGCAGCATTATCACCTTCCTGCGTATAATAACTGGCTAAAAAATCTACTTCTGTATTCTCTAATACTCTCTTCTTATAAGTTTTTGTAGAATCACCATCTTGTGCAAAAGCAATTGAAGAAGAGATCACGAACAAACCTATCAATAAATTATTTTTCATTTTAAAATTTTAATTACAACCACAACCACCACCGGTCTTTCCGCCATTAGCTCCTGCCGCAGCTTCTCTATACGCCTGGAAATTTGTTTCAAATCTATCAACGCCTTTAGTTGATAATACCATGTCTGGATCGTTGATTTTTACCTTTTCATACTCCTTAACCGCAGTACAGGAGCTAAAGTAGCCCGCAATCAAACAACAGAATAAAATTCTCTTGATCATTTTTTATCTATTTTAATATTTTCTGAAGTAAATATATTTCCTTTATCATCAATTATGATACATTCTATTTGAGGTAATTGATTGATCCTATTTAAACCAACTTCTTTCCCCATCACAAATACAGACGTTGCCAAAGCATCTGCCAATTCCGCTTTAGGAGCAAACACCGTAGCACTAATAATTCCGGTGGAAGGATATCCAGTTCTTGGATCTATGATGTGCGTATATTGCTTTCCATTAAAATTCACATACTTTTCATAATTACCAGAAGTTACAACTGCACCTTCATTAATTGGTAACAATGCGAACGCTTTATTTTTATTTAACGGATTTGTAATTGCAACCTTCCATTCATCTCCATTTGGTTGTTTTCCCCAGGTATTCATATCTCCACTTGCATTAATAATACCGGCAGAAACACCTTTAGACATCAACAGCGCTTTTGCCTTATCTGCAGCGTAACCTTTGCCTATAGCTCCAAACCCTATCTTGCTTTCAGGGATTTTTAGAAAAACCGTAGTGTTTTCTTTATCTAAAATTATATTCTGGTATCCAACCTTAGAAACAGAAGCCTTAATATCTGCTTCTGAAGGCATTGTTTTCATAGAACCGTCAAACTTCCAGATCTTATCCATAGAAGCGTAACTTATATCAAAAGCACCATCTGTGAGTTTAGAGATTGCAATTGATCTCGCTATAAGATCAAAAAGCTCTTTATCAACTTTTACTGGTTTTATTCCAGAACTCCTATTGATCTCTGAAGTTTGAGAATTTGGATCCCAAGAAGATATAAGCTTTTCTATTCGCGTCATTTCCTCTATTGCAAGATCAATATAAAAAACAGCTTTAGTAGAATCTTCAGCCACCACCGTAATATCAAACCTACTACCCATAAGTTTTAAGGTACGCTTCTGAATGTTTTGAGCATTAGTACTTATAGCAATACAAAGCACAAACGTTATGGTAATTAATTTTCTCAAAAGAACTATCCTTTAAAAGAATTCAAATGTTTGATGTATTCTGAAGGCGTTATATTCTTATACCCTGTTTTACCCAGAACTTTTCCATTTTCATTCAGTATAACTACTAACGGAAAATACCCTTCTGAATTATATTTTTGTGCAAGTTTATCGTTCTTAGCTTGTTGCGCTTCAGAAAGTGCATTTTTCTTTCTCTTAGGAAAATCTGCTTTCAACATTACAAAATTGGATTTTGCATATGCCTTAAATTCATCAGTACTCCAAACTTGCTTTTCAAGTTTCATACATGGTGCACACCAATCTGAACCCTGAAAAACTAAAATGATATTTTTATGATCTTTTGATGCAGTCTCTTCTGCAGTTTTAAGATCTAATTGCCACTCTTGAGCATTTATACTGAAGGTAGTTCCCATAAGCAAAAGACAAAAAATTACATACTTTCTCATATTTCTTCAAATTTAATTATTGATACATGTTATAGAAGTTCTTTACAGTCTCTTTTACCAAAGTTACTTTACAATTTTTCTATTGTATTTTATTTTAACCTTAAAGAACGATATTCCTTATACAATAGCTATTCCAATTATTTCAATTCAAGCGCTTAATAAGAACACATCACAATCATCAAAAAAGGCTAATTGATTTACAATTAGCCTTTTTAAATAAAATTTTATTGGTATCTAGAAATTAAAAAGTGGTTTATCCTTCATTAAAGCGACTACCTCTTCCTTAACTTCCTCTAGTTTCTCTTCGTTTTCAAAATTTGATATTACCGTATCTATAAATGATACAATTTGAGCCATATCTCCTTCTTTTAAGCATCTTGTGGTGATTGCCGGAGTACCTATTCTAATTCCTGAAGTTACAAATGGAGATTTATCATCAAAAGGAACCATATTCTTATTCACCGTAATTTCAGCTTTTCCAAGTGCTTCCTCTGCCTGTTTTCCATTAATATTCTTATTTCTAAGATCTATTAGCATCATATGGTTATCTGTTCCTCCAGATATAACATTGTAATCTTTATCCATAAAGGCTTGGGCCAATGCTTTTGCATTTTTCTTAACCTGCACCATATAATATAAGAATTCATCTGTAAGTGCCTCTCCAAAAGCTACAGCTTTAGCTGCTATAATATGTTCTAAAGGTCCACCTTGGTTTCCTGGAAAAACACCACTATCTAACATAGCAGACATTTTCTTTAAGTTTCCATTTTTTAATTTTTCTCCAAATGGATTGTCAAAATCTTTCCCCATCATGATAATTCCACCACGAGGCCCGCGTAAAGTTTTATGTGTTGTTGAAGTTACCACATGGCAATATGGTAATGGATCTTCTAATAATCCTTTAGCTATTAACCCTGCAGGATGTGCAATGTCTGCAAAAAGAATTGCCCCAACGCTGTCTGCTATTTCTCTAAATCTTTTATAATCTATCTCTCTAGAATATGCTGAAGCCCCTGCAATAATTAGTTTCGGCTTTTCTTTGAGCGCAATTTCTTCAACTTTGTCGTAATCTATTAATCCTGTTTTTTCATCTACACCGTAAAATACCGGCTCATACAATCTTCCTGAGAAATTAACAGGAGAACCATGAGTAAGGTGACCTCCATGAGAAAGATCAAAACCTAAAAATTTATCTCCAGGCTTTAAGCAAGCATGAAAAACTGCTGTATTTGCTTGTGATCCTGAGTGTGGTTGCACGTTAGCATATTCTGCATTAAATAATTCCTTTAAGCGAGAAATAGCTAAAAGCTCTACTTCATCTACAATCTCACAACCTCCATAATATCTCTTTCCAGGATATCCTTCAGCATATTTATTTGTAAGTACAGATCCGGCTGCTTCCAGTACTTGTTCACTTACAAAATTTTCACTCGCAATTAATTCTAAACCATTGGTTTGACGGGTTTTTTCCGCTTCTATCAAATCAAAAATTTCCGTATCTCGTTGCATATTAATTTTTTACGTTAAATATTCCTCAAAAGTAAGAATAACATTCGGTTAATGAAGGGAAAATAATATATTTGAAATCAATAGATTTAAGAATAAAACCAAAGAAATATGCCAATTACAGCAAATGACCCTAACAGAAAAACGTGGCTGGACACCCCTAAAGACACAGATTTTCCTATTCAAAATATACCTTTTGGAGTATTTTTGACAAGAGATGATATTGTGACCATAGGAACCCGAATTGGAGATTACGCCATAGATCTGGGTGCACTTCACCAACTGGGGTATTTTGAGGATATACCATTAACTGATGATATCTTTTTACAAGACACGCTAAACGATTTTATTTCTGATGGAAAGAAAACATGGAGACTGGTTAGAAATAGAATTGCCGAAGTTTTTGATGAAAAGAATTCGAAATTAAAGAACAATCAAGATCATCGAAATATCGTGCTTTTCACCCTAGATGAAATTGAAATGCAATTACCGGTGCAGGTAGGAGATTATACAGATTTTTATTCTAGTAAAGAGCATGCTACCAATGTAGGAACAATGTTCCGTGATCCTGAGAATGCATTATTACCAAATTGGCTACACATTCCTGTGGGTTATCATGGAAGAAGTTCCTCCATTATTCCAAGTGGGATTCCTGTACATAGGCCACAAGGACAAAAATTGCCTAATGGAGCTACAGAACCTGTATTTGGGCCATCCAGACTTATAGATTTTGAATTGGAAATGGCATTCATTACTACAGATGCCAATTTATTAGGAGAACCTATTCCTATTGAGGATGCCGAAGATTATATTTTTGGATTGGTATTATTTAATGATTGGAGTGCCAGAGATATTCAAAAGTGGGAATATGTACCTCTAGGACCATTCTTGGCTAAGAACTTTGCTTCTTCTGTTTCACCATGGATAGTTACTTTAGATGCTTTAGAGCCTTTTAGAACTAAAGGTCCAGAACCTGAAAAAGAACTTTTACCATATTTACAATTTGAGGGTAAAAAGAGTTTTGATATTAAATTACAAGTAGCCATAAAACCTGAGGATAAGGAAGAAACGGTGATCACAAATTCAAATTTCAAATACATGTATTGGAATATGAGTCAGCAACTTGCACACCACACCATTAATGGTTGTCCTGTAAACTCTGGAGACATGATGGGATCTGGAACGATCTCAGGACCAACTCCAGATACTTTTGGATCTATGTTAGAGCTTTCCTGGAGAGGTGAGAAACCAGTAAAACTCAACGATGGTTCCGAAAGAAAATTTATAGAAGATAATGATACGGTAATTCTTAGAGGATATTGTGAGAACAAAACCAGAAGAATTGGATTTGGAGAAGTGAGCACTAAATTATTACCGGTATACGAGCCTAAAAAGAAATAGTTAAAAGCTATCACAAATAAAAAAGTCCGATCTAAAATTTAGATCGGACTTTTTTATTTATAAAATTATGCATGGTTTCAATTCTAATGAATTAACCTATTTGATCATCTTGCGGAGAAGTATTTTGATCTGTTCGCTCCGACTCTTGAGACTCTTTACTTATCTTATTTCTCCCAGAATTCTTAGGGTTACGATCTTGATCCTTCCCTTCTTTTTCTTCTCCTTTATTTTGACTCGGCTTCTCATCCATAATTAATGATGCTTTAAAAACTATTACGCAATAGACTTAAGTTTATCTGCAGAGATCTCACTATGAGAAGCATCGTAAATAACCTTTCCTTCACTTAAAACAATGAGTTGCGGACTTTGGTGAGGCACATTAAATCTAGAAGCAATTTTATTGGAGATCTCTCTATAACTTAAAAGGTCAAGAAAATACAATTTCATATCTTCTTCTCTTATATCATAAGTTGCTTCAAATTGACGTAGGACCATCCTACTAATTCCACAGCTGGTAGAGTGTTTTAATATTGCAACTGGGTGATGTTTACTTGCCTCCACAATTTCGTCTAACATTTCCATTTGCTTTATCTCAATCCATGAAATTTGTTTTTTCTCAACATTCTTTTCTTCATTATCGCTCTTAAAGATCTTATCAAATATTCCCATGATGTGTAAATTTTTAGAAGGTAAAAATACATTTTCATTTAAAAACCTATTCCAATAGAAATACTAAAGTTTCTATAACAAGTTGCCAACTTTGGTTTTTAAAAAAGTAAATTTATAAATAGAATAGCTAATACAGGACATATTGTCACTAAATCTTTTAAATTAACTGACTTTTTGACAATTTATTGCAGTGGCTCGCAGTTTGCTTATTTATATTGAACTCAAAATTTACAGTAATGAATCTAAATAATTTCACCATAAAATCTCAGGAGGCTATCCAGCAAGCGCAACAGCTCGCTCAAGAAATGGGACATCAACAAATAGAGAATGAGCATATATTTAAGGCTATCACTATGGTAGACGAAAATGTTGCTCCATTCCTTTTAAAAAAATTAAACATAAATGTGAATTTGTTCAATCAAATTCTAGATAATACGCTTACTAGTTTTCCAAAGGTTACTGGAGGAGAGATCATGCTTTCTAGAGAAGCTTCAAAAACGCTCAACGAAGCAAGTAGTATTGCTAAAAAGATGAATGATGAGTACGTCTCAGTAGAACATCTAGTTTTAGCAATATTTAATTCTAACAGTAAGGTAGCTCAGATCCTTAAAGATCAGGGAGCTTCAGAAAAGAATTTAAAAGCAGCTATAGATGAGTTGAGAAAAGGAGATAGAGTTACTTCTCAAAGTGCTGAAGACACTTATAATTCACTTAATAAATACGCCAAAAACCTCAATAAAATGGCTGAGGAAGGCAAATTAGATCCGGTTATTGGTAGAGATGAGGAAATAAGACGTGTTTTACAGATCCTTTCTAGAAGAACCAAGAACAATCCTATGTTGGTTGGTGAACCGGGAGTTGGTAAAACAGCAATTGCAGAAGGATTAGCACATAGAATTATTTCGGGAGATATTCCGGAGAACCTAAAAGATAAACAGATCTACTCTCTAGATATGGGAGCTCTAATTGCAGGAGCTAAATATAAAGGGGAATTTGAAGAAAGATTAAAAGCTGTTATCAAAGAAGTAACCAGTAGTGAAGGTGATATTGTTCTTTTTATAGATGAGATACACACACTGGTAGGTGCAGGTGGCGGACAAGGCGCTATGGATGCAGCCAATATCTTAAAACCGGCTTTAGCCCGTGGAGAACTTAGAGCTATAGGAGCCACTACCTTAGATGAATATCAAAAATATTTCGAAAAAGATAAAGCCTTGGAAAGAAGGTTTCAGAAAATTCTTGTAGATGAGCCAGATACAGAAAGTGCTATTTCTATTTTAAGAGGTATTAAAGAAAAGTATGAAACTCACCACAAAGTTAGGATTAAAGATGAAGCTATTATAGGTGCCGTAGAGCTTTCTCAACGTTATATAACCAATAGATTTTTGCCAGATAAGGCAATAGATCTTATGGATGAAGCTGCAGCGAAGCTTAGAATGGAGATAAATTCTAAGCCGGAAGAGTTAGATGTATTAGACAGAAAGGTGACCCAATTAGAAATTGAGATTGAAGCTATAAAACGAGAAGATGATGAAGTTAAACTGAAATCTTTACGTGCAGACTTAGCTAACCTAAAAGAGGATCGAAATGAACTGAATGCAAAATGGAAAAATGAGAAGGAAGTTGTAGATAATATTCAAGCTGCAAAATCTGACATTGAACATTTTAAAATGGAAGCTGAGAAAGCAGAGCGCGACGGAGATTACGGGAAGGTGGCAGAGTTAAGATATGGCAAAATCAAAGAAGCTCAAGAAAAGTTAGAAAAACTGCAAATAGATCATAATGAGAATGATGAAAATCACACTCTTATTAAAGAAGAAGTTACCTATGAAGATATTGCTGAAGTTGTGGCAAAATGGACAGGAGTACCTTTAACTAAGATGTTACAGAGCGATAGAGAAAAGCTTTTAAAATTAGAAGACGAACTACACAAACGAGTGGTTGGGCAGGAAGAAGCCATTACCGCTGTTAGTGATGCCGTGCGTAGAAGTAGAGCCGGACTTCAAGATCAAAAAAAACCTATAGGTTCCTTTCTATTTTTAGGTACTACGGGAGTAGGAAAAACAGAATTGGCTAAAGCTTTAGCAGAATATCTTTTTGATGATGAAGCATCTATGACGAGAATTGATATGAGTGAATATCAAGAACGCCATTCTGTTAGTAGATTAGTTGGAGCTCCCCCAGGATATGTGGGATATGATGAAGGTGGACAGTTAACAGAAGCGGTAAGAAGAAAACCCTATTCTGTCGTGCTACTAGATGAGATCGAAAAAGCGCACCCAGATACCTTTAATATTTTACTCCAAGTATTAGATGAAGGTAGACTTACAGACAATAAAGGTAGACTTGCAGACTTTAAGAATACCATTATTATAATGACAAGTAATATGGGTTCTGATATAATTCAAGAACGATTTGAAGCTATTCAGGATGTTCAAACAGCAATGGAATCTGCTAAAGATGATGTGCTTGCCATATTAAAGCAAAGTGTGAGACCAGAATTCATCAATAGAATAGATGATATTGTTATGTTTACTCCTTTAACCAAAAAGGATATTAAAAGAATTGTAGATCTTCAACTTAGAGGAATTAAAAAAATGCTGTCTAAACAAGGAATTCTATTGGATGCCACAGAAGACGCTATTAAATTTCTTGCTGAACGTGGATATGATCCTCATTTTGGTGCAAGACCCGTTAAAAGAGTGATTCAAAAAGAAGTTTTGAACAAACTTTCTAAGGAGATCCTTTCCGGGAACGTACATGTAAATAGCATTATTTTATTAGACGCTTTTGATGATCAACTTGTTTTTAGAAACCAAGAGGAATTAAAAGAAAATTAAATTAGAAAATATGAGCAAAAAAAAAGGGCTGTTATAAAACAGCCCTTTTTCATTTATATGGTAATTCCTACCACTTATCAATTTCATCTTGTAATTCTTCTTTAGTCTTTCCAGTTTTCTCTTGAAGACGTCCCATCATTTCATCAAATTTACCTTCTGTATAAGTAGCATCATCATCAGTAACTTTACCGTACTTCTGTTTGAATTCACCTTTTATTTGTTTCCACTTTCCTTCTAACTGATCATTATTCATAATATTTGGTTTTTGTTGTTAATAAGAATAAATGTACCGCTAAGCCGCAGGGAATTGTCTCAACAAACTCCCATATTTATCTTAAGGATTTGTTATTTTTGCCAAATAGCTCTTAGCCATGAAAAATTACCTTCTTTTAGCACTATTCTCAATACTAATTTTAACCAGCTGTGGAACTTCTAAAAAGATAAGCACAGAAAATATTACATTAAAATTTTTAGATGATTATATAATCCCTGCAGATCTTGAGATAGATGGCACTAAGGTTGGCGGTCTCTCCGGGATAGATTATCACAATGATAATTTCTACTTAGTCTGCGATCATCCCGGTAATCCTAGATTTTATGTAGCGTCTGTAGAGTTAAGCAATACCAAAATTGATACGGTAATTTTTAAGAATACTGTAATGATTCAACAAGATGCTAATTTCTTTAAGGATAACACCTTAGATCTAGAAGCTATTAGATATAATACCACTTCAGGCAATCTGTGGTTAACAAGTGAAGGATCTATTAAAAAAAATAAAAATCCATCTATATTTAGTGTAACTCCAGAAGGTAAATACATTTCTAACTTTGAGATGCCGGATTATTTTAAGGTGGATGGATGCCAAAAACCAAGAAATAATGGAGTGTTTGAAGGTTTGAGTGAGAGTTTTGATAAAAAAGGATATTGGGCAGGCATGGAATTGCCTTTAGAGAAGGATGGGCCTAAACCTAAATTATACCCTACTAATTCTTTGGTTAGGATCACAAATTTTAACCTAGTATCTAAAAAACCTGTTTCTCAATTTGCATTTAAGCTAGAATCTATATCTAAAATTCCGTGGAAATATTTTGCGGTTAATGGACTTACAGATCTTATTGAATATGCACCAAACAAATTTTTGGTATTAGAAAGAGCTTTTTCTGCAGGACATGGAAGTACAGGGAATACGGTAAGAATATTTGATGTAGACGCCAGTTCAGCCTCTAATACTCTTCTTATCCAAAACATAAAACACGCTAAAATTAATACCGCCACTAAAAAATTGGTGTTTAATTTCGATTCTATAAAAGATAAGCTTACTGAAAATATTATAGATAATATAGAGGGAATGAGTTTTGGACCAAAATTGCCTAATGGCAATAGCACCTTAATTCTTATCTCAGATAATAATTTTAATAGTATGGGGAAGCAATTAAGCCAGATCATACTTTTAGAAGTTGATCTTAAATAATAAAATTGAATTAATTCAGTTATAAGAATTAATGCTAAATTAGGATCAAAATATCTAGAATTATGAAAAAGCTTCTTCTATTAATACTACCAATTCTCTTGGCAGGATGCAATTTTTCACAAACTGAAGAATCGCTGCAAGCAGTATCTGAACAGAAAAAAGAGGCTATTCAAAATACAAAGAGCATGACCACGTATTATATGATACGTCATGCAGAAAAAGATAGAACAGACAGCAAGAATAAAAACCCAGAACTTAATAAGGATGGGAAGTTAAGAGCAGAGAATTGGGCAAAGGTTTTTAAAGAAGTAGATTTTGACGCTATTTATAGTACAGATTATAATAGAACCAAGCAGACTGCTCAACCTACTGCAATTTCCCAATCTTTAAAAGTGGAAACTTACGATCCTGAAAATCTTTTTAATGATGATTTTAAAAAGAAGACAGAGGGCAAAACGGTATTGATAGTTGGACATAGCAACACAACTCCACAACTTGTAAACAAAATTTTAGGATCTGAGAAATTTAAAGATATTCCGGATAACGAAAATGGCGCCATGTATATCTTAAATATATTACCAAATCAAAGCAAGAACATAAAGACACTTTACATCAATCAATGGTAGCTTAATTAAAAGAGAAATCTATTTTACATTGCTACATTTAGGATTAAAAGTCTAATCTCCTCCAAAATTAGACTGATATATATAACAAATTATTTTTGAGGTATCTTTGCTATCTAAATTGAGTTTATGCATTTTGAAGATCTACCCTTATCAAAACCAATTCAGCAAGGAATTGCAGAAATTGGATATGTTACCCCTACTCCTATTCAGGAAAAAGTAATTCCTGAAATTTTAAGACGAAATGATGTTATTGCAAGCGCACAGACTGGAACAGGAAAAACTGGAGCCTTTGCAATACCGCTATTAAATCTATTGAACAAAAAGATAGAAAATCCTCAATACGTAGAAGAGCTAACTATGTTGATAGTGAGCCCTACTAGAGAATTGGCTGTACAGATAGAGGAAAATATAAAAGCTTATGCAAAATTTACTTCAATAAAATCTGGAGTTGTTTTTGGCGGAACTTCTATGCAGCCTCAAATAAATATGTTGAAAAAAGGTCTTCATATTTTGGTTGCTACTCCAGGGAGGTTGTTAGACCTTAGAAAACAAGGTTATATTAACTTAGATAAAATTGAAATTTTAGTTTTAGATGAGGCAGATCTAATGTTAGATATGGGCTTTATAGATGAAGTGCAGAAGATCATAAGACTTTCACCTAATTTAGAGCAGCGCCTTATGTTTTCTGCCACCATCCCGGCAAAGGTGCAGGATCTTGCAAAATCTTTATTAAAAGATCCGGAAAGAATTGAAGTAGCCGCAAATTCATCTGCAGCACCAGAAGTAAATCAGCGTTTATTTTTAGTACCCAAACCGGATAAGACAGAATTGATGCTTTATTTAATGAGAAACATCATTAAAGATAAATCTGTATTGATCTTTAGGAGAACCAAAAATGGCGTAGAGAAAGCTCTGAATTCTTTAGTAAAGAATGGATATAAAGCAGACTCATTACATGGGGATAAAACACAATCTGATCGTACCTTAGCGCTAAATAAATTTAAGAATAATGAAGTAAATATTCTTGTAGCTACAGATGTTGCTGCTCGAGGATTGGATATAGATCTCTTAGATTTTGTTTTAAACTTTGATATACCCAATCTTCCTGAAGTCTACGTACATAGAATTGGAAGAACGGGACGTGCAGGAAATATTGGGAGTTCCATTTCTTTTTGCAGTGCAGATGAGAAGGAATATATAAAAAGTATTGAAAAATTAATAGGAACTAAAATTCCTATAGACAATGAGAATCCTTATCCAATGGATTCTGAAGCAAAACCAGCCGTTCATAAAAAGAAAGGAAGTAAGCATAAAAAAGGAAGAAAAGGAAGCGGCTCAAAGGCTAATAAGAAACGTTGGTATTAGCAATATTAAGATTTATAAACCTTGAAAGTATGAAAAAGCTTGTTTTAATGTTGTTTTTAATCTCGATGGTTTCCTGTTCTAAAGATGAAGATCCACAAGAACAATTAACGGAAGATTATAGTCTCGATCAAGCAATCTGTTTTTGTTTCTATGAACCTGATTTTAATTTTAAAGGCTTTAAATTATCCTTTACAGAAGGAAGTTCAAAAGTTAAATTAGAAAGTCCAATGGAAGGCACCTATTTTATTGCACCAAATGGAACTTATGATTATTCTATTAATGGAGATATCCTTACAATAAATAACATGAGCTTTAAATTTAAGAAGGATAGCGATGTTCTTATTTTAAACTTTCTTGATGAACCACAAATTGCAGATGATGAATTAACATTGATCTACAAAAAAGATTAATCTTATTTTTTAAACATAAAAAAACTCCGAAGAGAAATCTACGGAGTTTTTTCTGTTAAAATATAAAGTACTTATCGAGTCAATTTCTTGTACTTAATACGCTTCGGCATAAGATCACCACCCAATCGTTTCTTCTTATTCTCTTCATAATCTGAGAATCCACCTTCAAAGAAATAAACTTGAGAATCACCTTCAAAAGCTAAAATATGAGTACATATTCTATCTAAGAACCATCTATCGTGAGAGATCACTACCGCACAGCCAGCAAAGTTGTCTAAACCTTCTTCAAGCGCACGCAGCGTATTCACATCTAAATCGTTTGTTGGCTCATCCAATAACAATACGTTACCTTCTTCCTTAAGGGTCATTGCAAGGTGTAAACGGTTACGTTCTCCACCAGAAAGCATGCTCACTTTTTTATTCTGTTCTCCACCACCAAAATTAAATCTGCTTAAATATGCTCTGGAATTCACTTGCTTCCCTCCCATATTTATAAGCTCTTGGCCATCGCTAAAGTTTTGCCATATAGTTTTGTCCGGATCCATATTTGAGTGGCTTTGATCTACATAAGCGATCTTTGCTGTATCTCCTACTTCAAAACTTCCTTGATCTGGTTTAATTTCCCCCATGATCATTTTAAAGATCGTGGTTTTACCAGCACCGTTAGGTCCAATAACTCCAACAATACCTGCTTGCGGTAAGGTAAAATTTAGATCTTCATAAAGTAATTTATCATCAAAAGCCTTACTAACTCCTTTGGCATCTATAACATTGGTTCCTAATCGAGGTCCGTTAGGGATATAGATCTCCAGTTGCTCATCCATTTTCTTTTGATCCTGACTCAACAATTTATCATAATTGTTCAATCTCGCTTTTTGCTTGGTCTGTCTACCTTTTGGAGACATACGAGACCATTCTAATTCTCGCTCTAATGTTTTTTGACGCTTACTTGCAGTTTTCTGCTCCTGAGCCAAACGTTTCGATTTTTGATCTAACCAAGAAGAGTAGTTTCCTTTCCAAGGAATTCCTTCTCCTCTATCTAATTCTAAGATCCATCCAGCTACATTGTCTAAGAAATATCTATCGTGAGTTACAGCTATTACTGTTCCTTTGTATTGAGATAAGTGATGTTCCAACCAATGTACAGATTCTGCATCGAGGTGGTTGGTAGGTTCATCCAATAATAGAACATCCGGTTCTTGTAATAACAATCTACATAGCGCAACTCTTCTGCGTTCCCCTCCAGATAAAACTCCAATTTTCTTATCAGAATCTGGAGTTCGAAGTGCGTCCATGGCGATCTCCAATTTAGTATCTAATTCCCATGCATTAGAAGCATCTATCTCATCTTGTAGAGCTGCCTGCTTGTCCATGAGTTTTTGCATTTTATCTGCATCTTCATAAACTTCCGGAAGCCCGAACATATCGTTGATCTTATTGTATTCATCTAAAATTGCTACTGTTGCAGCAACTCCTTCTTTTACAACTTCTAAAACTGTCTTATCATTATCTAATTGTGGTTCCTGCTCCAACATTCCCACGGTATATCCAGGAGAAAAAACCACATCTCCCTGATAGTTCTTTTCCATTCCGGCAATGATCTTCAGTAAAGTAGATTTCCCAGAGCCGTTAAGACCAAGAATTCCAATTTTAGCGCCGTAGAAAAAACTTAGATATATATTTTTAAGAACTGGTGTATTTGCTCCGGGATAGGTTTTGGTTAACCCAGACATGGAAAATATCACCTTATTGTCATCTGCCATTATTATGTGATTTTAAAATTAAATTGAATGTACCCTAAAGCAATTTTCAAGGTAAAAAGTTCAGAATGCAAATATCTGAATTTTTGATAGTATGAAGCGTAAAATTGCATCAAAAATTAGGCAGGATATCTGCCTAATTCTCTTAGTATTAATAAAAGCTGACCGGTGTGATAAGCAGTGTGCTCAATAATTAATAATACTTCTCTAAAAAGGGTGTGATCTGTTTCTTGATTAAAGGGAGCGAAGAGCTCATTTTCTTCATTCAAAATGAGCTGAATTAAAATTGCTCTCTCTTCAAAATAAGAATCCTTCAGTACTTCCCATTCCTTGCTAGATGGTGGTGCCTTATGATCTGGCCAATAGTCTTTAGGCCAGCTGGGAGCTTTATAAGAAGGATCTTTATAATAATCTAAAATATCCTTTTGAGTAAATCTTATATGATGAAAGATCTCATAAAATGAATAAGGTAAATGCTCTGGCCTTACGCCTAACATATTAAACTCAGCAAATTTCAACATTTCCTCTACAGGCATAAAAGCTTCTCCTCCCTTTACATGTTTAGCTAATCTTTGTTTAATAAAAGTAACATCTTCCATATTACACACGACCTTTTAACGCATTAAAGGCCCATGAAACCACAATAAATCCAATTCCTACTGTAGAAAACCCAATAGCATATTCCTTATATTTTAAAACTCCAAGTAAAATTAGAGCGATGCCAATTAATAGCATAAAGAAAGATCCCCATGCAAATATGCTGTTCTTATTCATTGCCATAGTTATCTCGATTTTTAAAGTTATTATTTATTAAAGTTAACGCTAAGAAAATAAAGCTTTTGCTCGGCAACTAAAGATATCTTATTAGTTCTAAAACTCCAACATTTAAAGGCATACCTCAAATATATGAAGTTGGGATCAAAATCTATAATACCCAATAAGTTAAGCTAAAAAAATATGTATTTCAATTTGATAAAAAGTCAGCTCTTTCTTGATTCCGCTTTTTTTTCATTAATAAATAAACGTATTTTTACAGCAAAACTGCGAATAACTTATGGATATCAGCTTTAATAAAAACGAAGATCACAATAAATTATTACTTTCTACACTAAAACACAAATTGTCTAAGATTAGTCTGGGTGGAGGAGAAAAACGTATTGAAAAGCATCATTCTAAAGGTAAAATGACTGCTAGAGAACGTATAGATTATTTACTGGACGATAAAGATAAAGCTATCGAGATTGGTGCCATTGCCGGGGATAAAATGTATGAGGAACATGGAGGATGTCCTAGTGCCGGTGTGGTAGTTAAGATAGGCCACGTTTCTGGCAAACAATGTATAGTTGTTGCCAATGATGCTACTGTAAAAGCAGGAGCTTGGTTTCCAATAACAGCTAAAAAGAATTTAAGAGCACAGGAAATTTCTATAGAAAACAGGTTACCAATAATTTACCTTGTAGATAGTGCAGGAGTTTATTTACCACTTCAGGATGAGATCTTTCCAGATAAGGAACATTTTGGAAGAATATTTAGAAACAATGCGGTGATGAGCAGTATGGGAATCACCCAGATCTCTGCTGTAATGGGTAGCTGTGTTGCCGGAGGTGCTTATTTACCTATTATGAGTGACGAGGCTATCATCGTTGAGAAAACAGGTAGTATATTTTTAGCAGGTAGTTATTTGGTAAAGGCAGCTATTGGAGAATCTGTAGATAATGAAACTCTAGGAGGTGCAACTACACACTCTGAAATTAGTGGTGTTACAGATTATAAAGCAAAAGATGATAAAGATGCTTTAGATACCATCAAAAACATCATGGATAAGATTGGTGATTTTGATAAAGCCGGATATAGCAGAAAACCTTCCGTAAAACCTGCAAAAGATCCAAATGAGATCTTTGGATTTCTACCAAAGAAGCGAAGCGACCAATATGACATGCATGAAATAATTAGCAGATTGGTGGATAATTCTGAATTTGAAGAATATAAAGAAGGTTATGGACAGACCATTATTACAGGATATGCTAGAATAGACGGTTGGGCAGTAGGGATAGTTGCCAATCAGCGTAAAATAGTTAAGACTAAAAAAGGGGAAATGCAGTTTGGTGGAGTTATCTATTCAGACTCTGCAGATAAAGCCACAAGATTTATAGCTAATTGTAATCAGAAAAAGATCCCTTTAGTTTTTGTTCAAGATGTTACAGGATTTATGGTAGGTAGCAAAAGTGAACAAGGAGGAATTATAAAAGATGGTGCCAAAATGGTGAATGCCGTAAGTAATTCTGTAGTTCCAAAATTTACGGTTCTTATAGGAAATTCTTATGGAGCTGGGAACTATGCTATGTGTGGAAAAGCTTATGACCCTAGATTGATCTTCGCTTGGCCTAGCGCAGAATTAGCCGTTATGGGTGGAACCCAAGCAGCAAAGGTGCTTGCTCAAATTGAAACTGCCTCTATGGCAAAGAAAGGGGAAACAGTAGACGAAGAGAAAGAAAAAGAGGTATTTGATAAGATAAAAGCCAGATATGATGAGCAAACTTCACCATATTATGCGGCTGCTAGGTTATGGACAGATGCTATTATCAATCCTCTAGATACCAGAAAATGGATCTCTACTGGAATTGAGGCTGCAAACCACGCCCCAATTACAAAAGATTTTAATCTTGGAGTGATCCAAACCTAATTCTATGAAATTATTTTTATGTGCTTTGTTTTTACTTGGTAGTTTCAACAGTTTCTCTCAAGATACTACCATGGAGAAATGGCATTCAAGCACTTTTATCAATATAAATACCATTCGGAGTACAGGCTATATTTTAACAAAAAAAGATAGCCTAAATTTTGTTATTGAGGGTGAAGATACGTTGCTTGCGGTAGATAAGAAATATTTAAAAAATCTAAAAACTGTAAATACACGCAAAGTAAGTGTGAAATATGAACCAAAAGATTCACTCTTTTTGGAAACCTATAAAAACATTGTTTTTGGAAAAAATAAGAATGCTAAATCTACTTTAAAGATTTGGAAAGACGATGTGAAAATTTATTTTGATCCTTCAGTTCCAGAATTGCATCAAAAATCTTTAATGAATTTTGCTGAAGGAATTTCTAATGAGATAGATTCTTTAACTATAAGAAAAGTAGACACTAAGAAAGATTCAAATTACTTCATTTATTACCTGAACGATAAGAGTGATAAAGATTTTGAGCCTAAAATAGTAAATAAGAACGGCGGATATCATGTTACCTGGAATAGCAAACAACAAATTACGAGTGCTTCATTAAAGATCAATGCAATAAACGTAAAAAGCAGTGAATATCAGATTGCCAACTTAAAATTCAATTTAGTTAGAACTTTAGGCTATTTTGGAGAAGATGCCTCATTAGAATGTAATAGCTACTTCTCTAACTGCCCGGTTATAAGAAGTCTAATACCTTTAGATCTGGAGCTGTTAAAATATCATTACTCTTATGGTGTGTATAAAGGAACTACTAGAGATAATTTTGAAAAAATGCATAGAAAAATGAGAAGCACATTACGCCAACATCCAAATGCAGAATTATACATAGACCATACTTTATAAAAATGAAGAATACGATTTCTATTATCATATTTGCAATTTGCATTTCTATATTCAATTCAAGTTGCGCACAAGTTTTGAGCGATAAACAACAAAATTATAATGCTGGTGATACGCTTAGAGGAAGTTTAAGAGCAGAACGAAATTATGAAGTTCTCAAATATCATTTGCAGGTAAGAGTAAATCCTGAAAAGAAATTTATTTCTGGTTCTAATACGATCACCTTTCAAGCAGCCCAAGAATTACCGATAATGCAGGTAGATCTTTTTGAGAATATGCAGGTAGATTCAATAATACATCTAGGTAAAAAGCTTGATTATAGAAGAGAATATAATGCGGTTTTTATAGATCTTAATAAAAAAACCAGTGCTTCAGCTAAAGACTCTATACAGTTCTTTTATTCTGGAAATCCTATAGTTGCTAAAAATGCTCCTTGGGATGGGGGATTTGTCTGGAAAACCGATGAAAATGGAGATCCATGGATAGCTGTTGCTGTTCAAGGAACAGGAGCCAGTCTTTGGTATCCTAATAAAGATCATCAAAGTGATGAGCCGGAGGAAGCATTAATTGAAATTGCGGTTCCTAATGATCTTATAAATGTATCTAACGGAAGATTTATTGGAAAACAAGATCTTGGTGATGGTTACACCCAATGGAGCTGGAAAGTTAATAGCCCTATCAACAACTACGATATAGTGGTTAATATTGCTAATTATGAGCATTTTCATGACACTTATAAAAACTTAGATCTAGACTATTATGTACTGCCTTATAATTTAGAAAAAGCAAAGAAAGAATTTGAAGAAGTGAAGTTGATGATGGATTGTTTCTATAACAAAATGGGACCCTATCCATTTGAAGAGGATGGTTACAAACTGGTAGAAACACCTTATCTGGGAATGGAACATCAAAGTGCTGTAGCTTATGGTAATAATTATGGTTATGGTTATTTAGGTAGAGATCTTTCCGGTACAGCAATCGGTATGAACTGGGATTATATAATAATTCATGAATCTGGACATGAGTGGTATGGAAATAGTATCACTGCTAAAGATATTGCAGATATGTGGATACATGAGAGCTTCACCTCTTATACTGAAGCTATTTATGTTGAATGTAGATGGGGAAAAGATAAATCACTAGAATATCTTAGAGGAACCCGTAAAGGCGTAAGAAATACAGCTCCTATAATTGGGGATTACGGAGTAAATTCTGAAGGTTCTGGAGACATGTATTTTAAAGGAGCTAATCTTCTTAACAATCTAAGAAGTATTTATAACAATGATGAGCTATGGTGGAATACTTTAAGAGCCTACACAAAAACCTACAGACATAAAATAATAGAGACAAAAACCGTAGAAGACTATTTCAATGCACCTATAAAAGAAGATCTCGCTCCTATTTTCGATCAATATCTTAGGCATTCTAAATTACCTGTTCTACAATTTAAAATGAATGGGAATAAGGTTTTATATAGATGGCAGGCAGATGTAGAAAACTTTAAGATGCCGGTCTCTGTCTTTGTAAAAAATAAAGAAATTCGAATTACTCCCACCTCAAAATGGCAAAGTTTAAAGGAAAATATAAAGCGCAAAGATCAAATAAGAGTTAACGACCTTAAATACTATGTCGATTCTGAATTTGTAAATTAATAGTTACTAACTACTAAAAACAGAAAGAGCTTTTTGATATCAAAAAGCTCTTTCTGTTTTATCCTATTTTGCTTCTAAGTGTATTCAATCTATGAATTTTTCCGTTGGGAGTTTCTTCAAATTTCCCAATTAAGTAGATCTTTTTAGGCACCTCAAATCGTTCTAAAGATTTAAGTTTCGCAACTTTCTCCTGAAGTTCTATGAGTAACTCTTCAGAAAAATCTGCTTCTACAAAGAGTATCAATTTTTCTCCTAAAGCGTCATCCGGAATTCCAATTACAAAAATCCTATTATTGATAACCTTGCTAATTTTTCGCTCTATTGCCTCTGGAAACAATTTAACTCCTCCCGAATTTACTACGTTATCATACCTTCCTTTCCATAAAAACTTTTTATAGGTAATTATCTCAACCACATCATTGGTAACTATAGTCTCCTTAGAGACTAAAGGGGCTTTAATAACTAAACAATCTCTATCATCTTTAGAGATGTTTACATTAGGCAATACCTTAAAAGGAGTATATTGTTTTTGCTTTTTCTTTTTCTTCGGATTTAATCTACGTGCGGCAATGTGAGACAAGGTTTCTGTCATTCCAAAAGTTTCGTAGACCTTAGTTTGAAGTCCTTGTACCATTTTCTGTAAATTAAGACTTACAGCCCCTCCACCAACTATCAACTTTTTAATAAGATGAAGTCTTCCAATAGAATTATCTAACTGAAAAGGCGTCATTGCACAAAAATCATAGATCTTATAAACCTGATCTAAAGGATTGGAAGACGGCACCACAAGATCTAATTCCCAGCCCAAAGTCATAGCCCTAACCATCATCATCTTACCTGCTATGAAGTTTACAGGAAGACACAATAGCGAATGAGACCCAGCTTCTAACTCAAAAAACTTCCCGGTAGCAAGTGCAGAATTAATCATGAATTCTTTTCTAATCTTATATTTCTTTGGCGTTCCTGTAGAGCCCGAAGTTTGAACTTCTAAAAACGCAGATGGCTTTAACCAATCTAAAATAAAATCTCCAACAGCTTCCTCATAGGGTTCTCCCTCTTTTATTAAATTGTAAGCAGCTTGTCTTAATTCGGTATTGGTATAGTGTTGTTTATTCAGTTTAAAAGCAGGATGTGTTTCAGGAACTTTAAATTTCTCAATCATGTTGCTAGAATAAACAGTAATTATTATTTAATCTCTAATCTAATAATTTAAATTCAATTTTTTAAGAACTTATCTGGGAATCTAGATTCGTATCTTCTTTTACACTCCCAAACAGCTTATCTTTCCAGTTAGTCCATTTATATTTCCTAGCCATTATAAATAAGATGATAGGATACATGATCAATATTGGATAAACATTTTCCCATCCTGTTCCAGGTTCAGAAATATCTTTTAATAATGAATTGGTTTGAAAGGCAGTCCAATCTGCGGTTACTAGTACAGCTGTAATCAAATTATTTCCAGCATGAAAGCCCAAAGCTAGTTCCATGCCATCATCCATTAACGTCATTATTCCCAATAAAAATCCTGTTCCTATATAATAGATCATTATGATGTTACCTAGTTTGGTAACTTCAGGATTAAAGAAGTGAAGTCCACCAAATATTACCGAAGTTATTATGAGCGGCAACCATCGAGTTTTAGATAAAACTCCAAATCCCTGCATTAAATAACCTCTAAAAAGATATTCTTCAAAACTTGTTTGAATTGGAACAAAGATCACAGCTATAACCAACATTATATAGAATTTTGTAGGTTCAAAATTCACAACATAATCTTGTGGATTGGAGAAGTAATCTATTAACACAGTGCTCACAGAAATTAAAGCTATTATTCCAAATCCGAAGCCTATCCTACTCCAATCTACTTTATCTCTTGCTGTGGTTAACGATCTTATAGATTGATAATGGATATTCTTGGCAACGAAAAATATCCCTATTAGCCCCACTGCGAAGGTTAGAAGCATCAAAAAAAATGAATAATTAGAGTCTAGACTGTTCAACATCTCCATCTGATCCATATTTGGATCTAAACTCCCATTGAGAAATAATGCAATTGTTAATGGCACCTGACCAATCACAACTGCTAAAATTATCAGCATTAGACCAATGAGGTATCTCCAAAATTCGTGATAGTTTTTTAGGGCTTGTTCAATAAACATTTTTGTAAATAGTATCTAAATCCCAAATGTTCTCAGGATTGTATTCAATTTTTCCTTTTTTTACCTCTAACGGACTTTCAAAGTTATTTGTGTATAGCCCCCCAGTTCCCAAACCTTGTGGCATTGGTGAATTTTGTAAATAGGTCCATTGGCTAATTGCATTTAATCCAATATTACTTTCCAGAGCACTCGTTACCCACCAGCCAATTTTCAGCTCCTCTGCCAGATCTATCCATTCTTTAGTTCCTTTGAATCCTCCAATTAAACTAGGCTTAAAAATTATATATTGAGGCTTTATAGCTTTAAGTAGATCTCTTTTATCTGACACTTCTATAATACCTAGAAGTTCTTCATCTAGAGCAATTGGAAATGGCGTATGAGCACAAAGCTTAGCCATAAATTCCCAATTACCCTGTTTTATGGGTTGTTCTATACTATGAAGTTGATAGGCGCTAAGTTGCTCTAACTTATCTAATGCATCATCTATAGCAAATGCACCATTAGCATCTACCCTAAGTTCAATATCATCAGCAGAAAACTCGCTCCTTATATATTTTAAAAGATCTAGTTCTGCCTGAAAATCTATAGCTCCTATCTTAAGTTTAATGCAATCAAAACCAGCTTCTATCTTCTGAGAGATCTGCTCCTTCATATATTCTTTAGTTCCCATCCAAACCAAACCATTAATAGGAATATTATTCTCACCGGAGGTAAATTTTGAAGGAAATAATACTAAAGAATCTTGAGCCTTAAAAGATTGAAATGCCATTTCCACGCCAAGTTGTATAGAAGGAAATTCGCGTAATTGCATCCAAAGAGCTGCTTCCCCTAAAGCAATATTTTCACAAACCCAGTTTAATTTCTCCTCGTAATCTGGCCTGTCATCAATACTAAGTGAGCGAAGTATACCGCATTCTCCTATGCCTAGCTTATTACCATCAGTAATTACTAAAAACCAGGTTTCTTTAGTGGTAAGTACACCGCGTGAAGTTCCGCTAGGGCGCTTAAAGTGTAGGGTGTATTTTTTATAAGTTGCCTTAAGCATTAATTATTATGTAAAGTAATTGTAATAAAGTTTTATAGTTCTATGCTTTCGCCTATTCCCAATAACATTAAGTCTTTACCTTTTTCATAGAATTTGCGCTTAGCCTCTTCATGATTTATTTCTATGTAACCAAAAGTGTCGTAGTGACAACCAATTATCTTGTCACACTCAACAAAATCACTGGCTAAGATAGCATCGTCAACGCCCATGGTGAAATTATCTCCTATTGGCAGTATTGCCAAGTCTAATTTTGTGTGCATTGGAATAAGTTTCATATCCATAGTAAGAGCAGTATCTCCAGCTATATAAATATTCTTATGTTCGCTCTCAATCACAAATCCTCCGGGTTGCCCGCCATAACTTCCATCTGGAAAAGAACTAGTGTGAATTGCGTTTACATATTTAAGTTTACCAAATTCAAAATCCCAACTCCCTCCGTGGTTCATAGGGTGACATTCCAAACCTTTCTCTTCGTAATGATTTACAATTTCAAAATTACTAACTATCACTGCCCCGGTATTTTTAGCGATCGCTTCAGCATCTAAAGTATGATCTTGATGCGCATGTGTTAGAAGTATGTAATCTGCTTTAAGATCTTTAATATCGATCTTATCTTTTGCTAATTCATTTCCTGTGATAAAAGGATCTACTAGTAAATTAATATCTCCAATTTTAATTCCGAAAGAGTTCTGTCCGTAGAAAGTGATTTTCATATTGTAAAGTAATTATATTGACCTTAAAAATAAACAATCACCAAACACTTCTCTTTATACCAATGATATTATTTTGTTAAAACAGAGTCTGAGGCTATAAGATAAGCCCAACTCCAAATAGAACAGATAAAAAGAAAGTAGATAAGGCTAAAACCTTTAATTCAGGATCTAGCAAAACTGCACTTTCATTTTGTACAACTCTTTTTAAATGTAATAATAATGGTACTAGAGCAATTAAATAAAGAAATTCATTCCAATGTGCAGCAGTTAGAACACTGTAGATAACAAAACATAAAATTGCAATTATAATAAGCATATAATGATAGGTCTTGGCATTTGCTGCACCCATCTTCACTACTAAAGTATTTTTTCCTGCTTTCTTATCAGACTCTCTATCCCTCATATTATTTAAATTAAGGACTCCTGTACTTAAAAAACCGATCCCAAAAGCTGGTAAAAGAGCTATTGCATCTAGCTCGTGAACATATAAAAAATAAGAACCATAAACCCCTACTAATCCAAAGAATAGAAATACATAAAGATCTCCAAGACCTCTATATCCATAAGCATTGTTGCCAACGGTGTATTTAATTGCTGCAACAATTGCTGCAATGCCTAAGGCAAAAAATATTAAAGTATAGAGAAAATTATCATTGCCAAATGCAGTATATATCAATAGAACCGCAATAACAAGAGTCGCAATTGCTGTAAGTGCAATTCCTTGTTTCATCTCCTTATGAGTAATAAGCCCACTTTGTATAGCGCGTGCAGGACCTATTCTATCTGCGTTATCTGTTCCCTTTACACCATCTCCATAATCATTGGCAAAATTAGATAACACCTGTAAGCCTAAAGTAGTACCTAAAGCCAAGCTAAAAACCACGATATTAAAGTAACCTTGAGACGCAGCCATGGTAGTACCTACAATTATTCCTGATATGGACAATGGCAACGTTCTAAGTCTTGCTGCTCCTATCCATGATCTTAAACTTCCCATATTAATTCATTATTTTTACTACAAGTTCTTTTAAAAGATCTTCCTGTGAAACACTCGCTGCTCCCACACCTTTACTTTTTACATCTGCATCTCGCAACAAACTAATAATCTGACTCACCTTTCTCATCGGAAAATTTCTTGCCGCTATCACGTAATCATTTACAAAATAAGGACTTATTCTTAGATATTTAGCAACATTAGGCTTAGACTTATCTGCTAAACCATGGTACTGTAATATTTGCGAAAAATAAGAGAAGAGCAAAGAAACTGTGACTACCATTGGATTATCTTTCGGATTTTGTCCGAAATATTTGATAATTCTATGTGCTTTTAATTGATCTCTTTCTCCAATAGCCTTTCGAAGCTCAAAATTATTAAAATCTTTACTTATTCCTATATTCTCTTCAATAAGCTCTGGAGTAATAGTTGTTCCCGCAGGAGAAATAAGCTGAAGTTTTTGCAGCTCATTATCTATCTTACTAAGATCTATTCCTAAAAATTCTACCAGCATTTGAGCTGCTTTTGGTGAGATTCCATAATCTCTAGATTTTAAGGTTTTTTGTATCCAATCTGCAACCTGATTTTCATAGAGCCTTTTACTTTCAAAAATTACCCCAGATTTTGAAATGGTCTTATATAACTTCTTTCGCTTATCTATTTTCTTATACTTATAACAGATCACTAAAACTGTAGTAGGCTGAGGATTTTCTGCATAAGAGTCTAATTTTTCTATAGTTCTGGAAAGATCTTGAGCCTCCTTAACAATGATTACCTGCCTTTCGGCCATCATAGGAAAACGTTTGGCATTGCTTACAATTTCATCTATAGTGGCATCTCTACCATACATCATCATCTGGTTAAACCCTTTTTCCTCTTCCGCTAAAAGATTCTTTTCTATATAATCTGCTATTTTATCTATATAGTAAGGTTCTTCCCCCATTAAAAAGTAGATCGGCTTTATATCTCCGCTTTTTATTGTTTTAACTATTTGTAATGCTTCTTCCATAATGGTTTTAAAAAGGTTCTGAATATGTTACTTTTGAAGCTGAATTTATTCAGAAGTGGTGATTGGAGTTCAGCATCCATGATGCCAATCAGAATATAATCATATTGATCTGAACAATGCAAAAACTTAATTTTCCAGAATATTCTTTTCGGTTCAAAAATAGCGAAAATAAAACGGCAGCTTTTGATGAAATCAGGAAAAAATTTATCCTTCTTACTCCTGAAGAATGGGTAAGATTGCATACCGTTCAATATTTAATTCAGCAAAAAGGATATCCAAAAACCCTAATTAATGTAGAGAAGCAATTAAAATTAGGTAAAATGATTAAACGCTATGATATTGTAGTATATAAACCTAATGGCGAGATCTACATCATAGTGGAATGCAAAGCCCCAAAAATTAAGATCACACAAGATACCTTTGATCAGATCGCCAGATATAATATGCAATTAAAGGCAGATTTTCTAATGGTCACCAATGGTTTGGATCATTATTATTGTAATATGGATTATAATAAAGAGCAGTACAATTTCCTTGCAGAAATACCGATATATAACATGAACGATCTGTAGGAGATCTAACCGACTTAATAATTAAGAGTATTTTTGTACTCTAAAAATTTACTGCATGACCATAGGAGTAGTTATCCTCAATTGGAATGGATTGGAACTTTTAAAACAGTTTCTTCCAGAAATACTTAAATTTTCTCCAGAAGCTACTATTTATTTAGCAGATAATGCTTCTACAGATACTTCTATAAAATATACCCAAGAAAATTTTCCTGAAGTACAGATCATTGAAAATCCTGAGAATGGAGGTTTTGCTAAAGGCTATAATGATGCTTTGTCTCAAATTGATGAAGAAGTTTATGTTCTATTGAATAGTGATGTACAGGTAACTCCTCATTGGTTAGATGCTGTAACAGATATTTTTAAAAATCAACCTAAGGTTGGTGCAGTACAACCTAAGATATTAGATCTTAAAGACCCAGATTGTTTTGAATATGCTGGTGCTGCCGGAGGATTTATAGATAGATTTGGATATCCGTATTGCAGAGGTAGAATATTTGATTCTAAGGAAAAGGATGAAGGACAATATGATGATGAAATAGAGATTTTTTGGGCTAGTGGCGCTTGCCTTGCCATAAGATCTGAAATATATAAAAAAGTTGGAGGCTTAGATGAAGACTATTTCGCACATCAGGAAGAGATAGATCTTTGTTGGAGGATTAATGCAGCCGGTTACAAAATTAGGTATACTCCACACTCTGTTGTGTATCATTTGGGCGGAGGTACACTTAATGCCATGAATCCAAAGAAAACGTATTATAATTTTAGAAATAGTTTATACAACATTATCAAGAATATCCCAAAGAACGATCTTATATGGGTGCTTTTTGGTAGGATGACACTAGATGGAATTGCTGGATTAAAATTTTTGGCAGAAGGGAAACTATCTCATTTTACAGCTGTTCTTAGGGCTCACTTCCACTTTTATGGGAATATCCTATCTATGTATGACAAGAGAAAAAATACACATAAACTAGAAAATTATTCAACTGTCTTGTCTATTGTTTATAAGCACTTTGTGCAGGGAATAAAAAAGTTTTCAAATTTATGAGGTTTCCAGAAAAAAAATAGTTTTCTGGCATCAGATTTGATAAATTTGAAGTTCTAACAATTAATAATAAAAATCTAATTATGAAGAAAATTTTGCTTTTATCGGCCACCGCTGCCTTATTACTTTCTTCTTGTGTTTCACAAAAGAAATATTCAGAGCTTGAAGCCGCACACAAAGAAACTCAAGATCAATTAAACACAGCTACTGTGAAGTTGAACTCTTGTTTAGAAGAAAAAGATAGACTAGGTGATCACATTAAAACATTAAGCAATCAAAACACTGCTTTATTAAACAATGTGGGAGATTTAGCAACACTTTCTAAGCAAGAAGCTTTAAATCTTGAAAAATCTTTGGAGAGTATCAAAGAAAAAGAGATCAAAATAACACGCATGCAAGATGCTATTACTAAGAAAGATTCTGTAACTCTTGCTTTAGTAACTAGCTTAAAAGGAGTTCTTGGTAACATGAGCGACGAAGACATTAGCATTAATGTTGAAAAAGGTGTGGTTTATGTATCAATTTCAGATAAATTATTATTTGAAAGCGGTAAATACAATGTAACTTCTCGTGCTAAAGAAGTATTAGGAAAGGTTGCTACTGTTGTGAAAAACAAACCAGAGATTGAATTTATGGTTGAAGGACACACAGATGATCAAGCTATGAAAGGTGGAGTTATTGAAGATAACTGGGATCTAAGTGTTAAACGTGCAACTTCTGTAGTAAGAATACTTCAAAATGAATTTGGTGTACCACCAGAAAGAATGACTGCAGCAGGAAGAAGTTACTATATTCCAGTAGCAACTAACGATACTAAAGAAGGTCGTGCTAAGAATAGAAGAACAAGAATTGTTATTCTTCCAAAATTAGATCAGTTCTACAACCTGATTGATGAAGGAATGAAAGAAGCTAAATAATCTAGCAATTCTTATTAAATATAAAAGCCTCGCAATGCGAGGCTTTTTTTTATTCAAATTAATTTTATCCTATAGCTTATTCATCAAACCCGAATTCTTAAGGCAACCAATAATCTCCTATGTATTACAGAAAAGGTAATATCATATAATGTATCATCATGTCCATTAATCACTTAAAAGTTTGAAACATAAGAATGTTATTAATAAAGTAAAGGAAAAGCGCATGTAATATTAATGCTTTTGCTATTTATTCAAATTAAAATTTAGTTTATTAACCAATAAACTATCAATAATTCAAAATATATACGTTTAGTAGAGAATATCAATTATAATACTATTTAATGTTTTTCGCATAGATACTGATGTTATCAATTAATACTCGATGAAAAACTTTATAAAGCCGATATAATACAATTATAATGATATATTTAACCTATCATTAACTAAAATAACTAATTATAAGAATGGGAAAGATTAAAAACTTTATCACGTTATGTGCTGTGGGATCGGCAATTGTTTCGTGTCAAACAGAAGATAATGTTCAAAATTTCGATACCTCTAATAACAATGCTTTAAAGTCCAGAACAGAATTAGTGCTTCTTCCAAACAGTAATAAATTTGCTGAGAAAGAAATGAGTGAAAATATGGGTGACATCTTTAACGCTGTCGCACCAAGCGAATGTGGACCTACCGCATTTAATAGTGTTTCAAGTAAATACATCCAACAAATTATTGCTGATCCTTTAGCCTTATCAGAAAATGGAATTTACTCTAACGTAAATTATTACTACAGCTTCTTATTAGATAATAGTGATCAATATTTTGGGAATGACGGAGATTATACCAAATTAATGGTGAAACGCGAAAGAGAATTAGCTTCTTTCTGGGATATGCAGGGAATGATCACCGTGAAAGGACAACATACCGAAAGCTTAGACAATAAAGACATTTGGGTGGAGGTACTTTCTACTTTCTACGGATATAGCCAACCAGATGGTACTTTTGTAAATCTAACTATTGAACAAGCTTCTCAAATTGCAGACGAATATTTGGGATATAACGAACTATCACCAAACTTACCTGAAAATCCATATTTTGCTACAGATGGTTTTGCTTCTGGAAATAAAACAATTGTTATAGGAGACGGTTTAGTAACATGGCTTGCAGAAGCTGGAGTTGATGAAGGAATTGTATGGACTGGTATTTTAGCTCACGAATGGGCACATCAAGTACAATTTTTAAACTACCCAACTTGGTATCCACAAGGAGCAGATCCAGATCAAGCAACTGCAACTCGTTACACAGAGTTAGAGGCAGATTTCTTAGCGGCTTATTACATGACACACAAAAGAGGAGCTACTTACCATCAAAAACGAGTTGAAGAGTTTTACAGTTTATTCTTCCAAATAGGAGATTGCGGATTTAAAAGTGCTGGACACCACGGAACACCTGCACAAAGAATGAGAGCTGCAAATCTAGGTTTCGATCTCGCAAACAGTGCTCAAAAACAAGGTCATATAATGACACAACAACAAGCTCATGAGTATTTTGTTGCTAATGTTGCAGGTATCTTGTAATTTGAAAAAAGATTAATTCATAACCACGAAAAAAGCCTCGCAGTGCGAGGCTTTTTTTCTATTATTAATATTTAAACAAATTCAAATATTTACATAATTTCAGTACTTCCTTTTCCTTCTCTTATAATTTCAGGCTCCGCACCCGAAAGATCAATAACAGTGGAAGGAATATTATCTCCATATCCACCATCTATAACTATATCTACAAGCTTATTCCATTTTTCTAGAATCAATTCTGGATCTGTAGTATACTCAATAACCTCATCTTCATCTCTAATAGATGTAGAAACAATTGGATTGCCTAAGGCTTTTACTATAGCATTGCAAATGTTGTTATCTGGCACCCTAATCCCAACTGTTTTTTTCTTTTTGAAAACTGAAGGCAAGGTATTATTACCAGGCAAAATAAAAGTATAAGGTCCCGGGAGGCTGCGTTTTAAAATTTTAAATGTTCGTGTATCTATTTGCTTAACATAATCTGATAAATTGCTTAGATCTTCACATATAAATGAAAAATTAGCCTTTTCGAGCTTAACGCCTTTAATCTGCGCAATCTTTTCTAAAGCTGAAGTATTAGTAATATCACATCCTAATCCATAAACGGTATCTGTAGGATAGATTATCAATCCACCATTTCGTAAAACATCTACAACCCGTTTTATATCTTTCTGATTTGGGTTCTCTTCGTAAATTCTAATTAATTCTGCCATACTGATATATTTTTAAGCTTCTCAAAATTTACGAATTTCTAAAACTTAATTTCGAAAAATTTAAATATTTATTCAATGTGCTCTACCTCCTGCTCTAACTTCAATACCTTGGCACCATCTTCCTGCTCAATATAAAGTGCCTTGTTGCCACTACTACCCTTTCGTGTTACCTCAGAACCTTTAATTTGCTTTGTTACTTCTTCGGTATAAGTTTCAATTACTTTGCCTTCAGCGTAACCATTTCCCCATTTCCATTTTACAGAACTTCCTTCTCTTACCATTTTTTTATTTTCAAATTATAAAAAAGCCTTGGTATGAACTTAATCAATAACAGAAGTTTAACGGATGATGAAGATATATTAATGTTTTATGAAAGCAGTTTCAGCTTAGCAAACCTTAAGAGTAATTTTTTAATCCCTCCGTTCTCAAAATTGATCTCTGCTTTTTTATCCTGGCCGTTACCATCTATTTTAATAACATGCCCTTTTCCAAATCTTATATGTTCTACTTGATCCCCTTCTTGCAATTGAATTGTATCTTTTACCGAAGCTGTCTCTCGTGAAGTGGTAGCAGGTCTCAATTTCCTTAGTTTTCTTAATTGCTCCTCACTAGGTTTATGCGCGGGTGGAGGTGAGCTGGATCTTGGTTTGGTCTGTCTAAATTTACTCTTATCTACTTCTCCAAAAATATCTGCATCTATTAGAGGCTTATATTTATAATCGTCTTGAGGAATCATGTAATGCTTATAAACATCATCTATTTCCTCTATAAATCTACTTGGCTCCGCATCTACTAACTTTCCCCATCTATACCTAGATTGCGTATAGGTTAGGTAGGCTTGTTTTTCTGCTCTTGTTAAAGCCACATAGAACAATCTACGCTCCTCCTCAAGTTCAGATCTCGTATTCATGCTCATTCCAGAAGGAAAAAGATCTTCTTCCATACCTACAATATATACATATGGAAATTCTAATCCTTTAGCTAAGTGAATGGTCATTAAAGCCACTCTATCATCATCTCCAGTATCTTTATCTAGATCTGTTGCTAATGCAACGTCTTCTAAAAATTCTGACAGCGAGCCGGTAGCATCTGCTAATTCTTTTTGACCTTCAACAAAGTCTCTTATCCCGTTAAGTAATTCTTCAATATTCTCTATTCTAGCAACACCTTCTGGAGTAGTATCTTTTTTTAATTCCTGAATAAGTCCCGTTTTCTTTGCAACGGTATCTGCAACAGTAAAAGCATCAGCATTCTCATTAAGAATTCTAAAACTCTTAATCATATTCACAAAATTGGTAAGCTTATTTCTAGTACCAGAATTGATCTTTAGATCTAATTGATCTATATTTTCAATGATCTCGAAAATAGATTTTCCATATTGATTGGCTGCAATAGTTAATCTATCTATTGTAGTGCCTCCAATTCCTCTAGCGGGAAAATTAATTATCCTTTTAAGTGCTTCCTCATCATTGTAATTAATAAGTAGCCTTAAATAATAGATCACATCTTTTATCTCTTTACGCTGATAGAAAGAAAGTCCGCCATAGATCCTATACGGTATATCACGCTTTCTAAGTGCGTCTTCCATAGCCCTACTTTGAGCATTGGTTCTATAAAGAATAGCAAAATCTCCATTACTTAGTTGGTGATTCATTCTATTTTCAAAAATAGAACTGGCTACATATCTACCTTCTTCTCCATCTGTAAGCAGTCTATTAACGATGATCTTTGCTCCATCATCATTGGCGGTCCATACAACTTTCTCTAATTTGGTCTTATTCTTATCTATTATTGAATTTGCAGCATTTACTATATTTCTGGTAGACCTATAATTTTGCTCCAATCTATACATCTCCACATTATCATAATCTTTCTGAAAGTTTAGAATGTTGTTGATGTTAGCACCTCTAAATGCGTAAATACTCTGTGCATCATCTCCCACAACGCATATATTTTGGAATTTATCTGATAATGCCTTTACAATTAAATATTGAGAGTGATTGGTATCCTGATACTCATCAACCAGAATATATCTAAATCTATTTTGATATTTTTGAAGAACTTCCGGAAACCTATTCAACAACTCATTGGTCTTTAGCAGCAGGTCATCAAAATCCATAGCACCGGCTTTAAAACATCTCTCTACATATTCTTTATATATCTCACCCATTCGAGGCTTTTTAGACATAGCGTCTGCCTCTTTTAGCTCCGGATTTTGAAAATATGCCTTAACCGTAATAAGACTATTCTTATAAGAGGAGATTCTAGAATAAACCTGTTTGTATTTATAAACATCCTTATCTAGTCCCATTTCTTTGATAATAGCAGAAATAAGACGTTGAGAATCCTGAGTATCATAAATAGTGAAATTGGATGGATATCCTAATTTGTCTGCCTCCATTCTAAGCATCTTTGCAAAAATGGAATGAAATGTACCCATCCAAAGATTTTTCGCTTCACTACTACCTACGATCTGAGAAATACGCTTTTTCATTTCTCTTGCAGCTTTATTGGTAAAGGTGAGTGATAGAATATTAAATGGATCTACCCCCTTACTCATTAAATAGGCAATTCTATAGGTAAGCACTCTCGTTTTTCCAGATCCAGCACCTGCAATTACTATCATCGCCCCGTCTTTTTGAAGAACGGGCGCCCTTTGGGCATCATTCAATTCAGCTAAATATGATTCCAATTTTCCTCTTTATTTTAAGCCGTGAATTTAACCAAAAATCGGGTCAAATTAAAATCTGAAGCCCGCATACTTTGAAACATTTCAGCTATTGTGGCAAGCCTACTAAAATTTTAAATATCTTTAAAAAATCTAATTCATTATTCTTCCTACCATGAACTTTATTCCAAAATCAATATTCACCATTCTATTTATAGGCACCTCTTATTTTGGCTTCTCTCAAGAAAGTGATGCAATACCAAACTATGGCCCTACCTTTGAGGTTCCTAACCTAGATTTTGAGACAGACAAAAGCACAGAACTTAAGATCGTTTTCGATATTACTGCAAAATCTAAAGACCCAAATGATATAAATAGATATATTGAAAGTGCTGCAAGATTTATAAATATGAACGTGAAGCATGGGGTTGCTCCTAAAAACATAAAAGTTGCACTTGTACTCCATTCTGCTGCCGTTAACGATGTGTTATTAGATGAAGATTATGCAACTAAGAATAGCGAGGCAACCAATGGAAATCCTAATACTAAATTAGTGTCAGAACTAGCAGATTTTGGAGTAGATGTCATTGTATGCGGCCAAACGGCAGCAGCAGCAAATATTTTAAAATCACAAATGTTACCAGAGGTAAAAATGGCTTTATCTGCAATGAATGCGCTGGTTCAACTTCAAAATGAAGGCTACCAACTTATAAACTTCTAAGTATTGCCTTGTAGAATGTACTAATTTTAATAGAAATTGCGTTAGCTCTTTAAATGCTTAGCACTGACTTTAGTTCTATTGAGAAGCTACAGTCTAATCTTAAAATATTACTTTTACATTAGCATTATAAACAGTGCGTACTATTTGTGTTACTCTATGAATGATATCAATATAATTCAGCTTTTCTTCTATATTTTACCTGCCATAATTGTTGGCTTAGTTGCATTTTATTTCTTTAGAATGTACATGCTAAATGAAGAAAAAAGACGAATGTTTCTAATTAGAAAAGAGAATCAAAAAGAAGCATTACCCCTAAGATTACAAGCTTATGAGCGTATGGCACTTTATCTTGAAAGGATTTCATTTGGTAAATTATTGATTCGCATTAAAACAGATAATCTTACTGCAGAAGAATATTCCAATGTACTTACAAGCAACATTGAAATAGAATTTGAGCATAATTTAGCACAGCAAATCTATATTACCGGAGAGTGTTGGAATGTTATAAAGACATCTAAGAACGCAACCATAGGCATTATTAGAAAAACCTTAAAACAAGAAGGGGTTACATCTGCAGATAAATTGCGAGAGGTTATTTTGGCTGGATTAATGGAGCAGCAAGCCCCAACAGAAACTGCACTAGACTATATTAAAAAAGAAGTTAGAAGTATTATTTAGATCAACTTCTTAAAAGCTAATATTGGATCTCCTTTTTTTTGAAGCCCCTTTTCTTTAGCATATTCAAAGCCTTGTTTCCACCATTGTGTCATGGCTTTTTTATTAAAGACTAGAGAATTTTCTGTAAGTTGCACTGGGGTATAATATGTATTCAACTTCACATTTTTGTTTAAGGCAGCTAATTTCCCTTCAACCACATCGTGATATTCTACCTGATCTAATAAAAACCCGAACAGATTGATCATTAGCGAAAAAGGATTTTTTCCAAGAACTTTATTGTATTCCATATTTTCAGCTTCCAGAATTATTGCATCCACCTCTGTAGCACCTCTTTTAATAGCCTCTCTAATTGGTACCACGCAACCTAGACCACCATCTGCATATTCATAACCATTCTTAGTTGCTAAACTCATAAACGGAATATAGTTACAGCTTATCCATATCCAATCACAAAAATCATCATAAGAAAAATCGTGGATAGATTTATACTCCACCCGATTTTTAGATAGGTTAGATACTGTAACTACTACATCTTTTGCGTTGGCTTTTACTGAGTTAAAATTTTCTTCTGAAAAGTTCTTTCGTATATGTTTGCGCAAGTTCTTACTTTCTCCAAAAGTTCTTTTTTTCTTTACGAACTGCCAGAACATATTAAAATAATTGATGGTAACATATTCCCTTCCGTCTTTCTTCTTTACTATAAAAGGGTTAAGACTAAAGATTTTTCGTTGAGTTACGTTCGTATAGATATCATACACTTTCGTGATATTTCCATCTGCTAAATGAGGAATTAACAAGCTTCCGGTAGAAGTTCCCAGAAAAAGATCATATTTCTTTCCTTCTTCCTCCATTAAATATTGAGCTACTCCTCCAGCAAACGCTCCTTTACTACCGCCTCCAGATATTACCAATGCACGCATTAAGGTTGAATTTGATTTAAATCTTCATTTTTATATTTGGCAAAACTATAACCACTTTCCCACCATCTCTCCATCTTCTCCTTATCAAAAATAAGAGAATTGGTAGTTAATACTGTTGGTGTATAATAAAAATTTACGATCACATTTTTATTTGCCGCTACAAATTTCCCTATTCTTATATTCTGATTTTCAATTCTATCTAACATAAAACTGAAGAGATGCGTAATAAGCGAAAAAACATTTTTAGAAGGGAGTCTATTAAAATAGGTTACTTCTGTTTGTAATATAATAGCATCTATTTCTGTTGCGCCTCTCTTAATAGCTTCTTCTATTGGAACCATAGATCCTAATCCTCCATCAGCGTACTCACATCCATTCTTGCGTACTAAACTCATAAATGGGGTATAATTGCAAGAAATCCATATCCATTCACAGAAATCTTCATATCCAAAATCGTTTATAGACTTGTATTCCACCTCGTTCATAGAAAGATTAGAAACAGTAACAATTATCTCTTTATTACTTTTCTTCAAAGTCTCAAATTCTTCGGGAGTGATGGTCTCTAAAATAAGTTTTTTAAGATTATAACTCTCACCAAAGGTCTTTCCTCCTTTAAAAAAGTTTTTGAGAACATTAAAGTGATTGATGGAAATTTGATCGTACCCATGTTTTCTTTTCACCATAAAAGGCCTATTGCTAAAGATACTTTTTTGAGTAACCGAAGTATAGATATTCTTTATCTTCTGAGTTTTATTAAGCGCCAAATGAGATATTAGCAAGCTTCCCGTAGAAGTTCCCAAATACATATCATAATCATGGCCCTGAGCTTCTATTAAATACTGCGCTACACCGCCGGCAAAAGCACCTTTACTACCACCTCCAGATATAACAAGTGCCCGCATTTAGATTTTGAGCTTTTTATTTAAGAATTCTTTATCTACTTCTTTCAAACTATCTAATAAAGCTACATATTTTTCTCGATAAACCTGATTTTCTAAGAGCTTATATAGTAAATCTCTGCAATAATCTCTAAATCTATAGTTGTAATGCTGAGCGCCCTGCACCAGATCTATTAAATTTTGATTTGTAAAAGTGTCTATCTGATATAGATAACCAAAAGCATTTTGCCTAAGCTCAAATGGATACGAAGGATAAGTATAGGAACTAAGTTCTTTATAATAAATTTCTGACTTCTCTGCATCTACCGCAGGACTCACTAGATTTAGTGTTAGCCAAAGCAACCTAACATTTTTATTAGAGAAACCCTGTACAGTACTTGTAACATTCAGATAATTTTGAATTTTATCTGGATAGCGCAACCAAAGCTCCATTAAAGCCTGCTCTTTAGTTAGGTAAGAATCATCTTTAAGTAGCCCTTCAAAATTAGTCTTCAAGCCATCCGGTATATTTTTAATACTTGCTGCAATAGCCTGCCTTACATACAGATTACCGCTCTGAAACGCCTTTTTATATAACTCTCGAGCTATTAAACTTTTCTGGCCGGATAGTTGAATGATCACTTCCTGACCTATATAATCATTCACCGGAAATTCTAAAGCTTTCCTCAAAATTTCTTGCTTATTTATTAAAGGGGTTTCTCTTAAAGCCGCTATCTTTAAATAGTCTGTTATGAACTTAGATTTCTTTAAAGAGTTTAACGCCGCGGTACCCTGAAATGCAGTTTGCTGTAACCAGTTTTTCTTAAAACCATCCAATTTATTACCATACACTAATTCCACTTCCTCCATGAAATTAGCGGTTGTAACATTGCTAAACTTATATTTTTCCAAATAATTCTGAATGGCCTTTTTAAAGATAGCATCTCCTACTCGCTCTCTAAGCATATGCAATGCCCATGCACCTTTTTGATAATATGTAATTGAACTAGATCTAGGGCTCACTAATAATTCACCTTTGCCTTTATCACTTAACGCTTTTAATTGCTCTGCACTTTCATATAATTTCCAATAGTAATAATCTTCTCCAAAAATATCGCGTTCAGCCAGCAATGCGTAATATGTTGCAAAACCTTCTTGCAACCAATGATCTTTTCCAGATCTTTCTGTGATGAGATTCCCAAACCATTGATGAGCCAGTTCATGAGCATTTACAGAAATATAATTTCTATCATTAAACCCAATGCTATCTACCATCATCATATCTGCAAAAAGAGTGATGCTCGTATTTTCCATTCCGGTATATAGAAAATCCTGAACCGGTAGTTGTTTGTAATTTTGCCATTGGTAAGGCACTCCAATTTCTTTCTCTAAAAAATCGAAGATTTTCTTTGTATGCTTATAGGTAGGTGATACCTTAAGAGAATCTTCAGGATAATAATACAGCTGTAAAGGAATTCCAGATTTAGATCTCTCACTCTTTAACCGGTATTCCCCAATTGCTACTGCCGCCAAATAACTGCTCATAGGCTGCTGCATTTTATAATGCCATTGGGTAGAATTATTATCTAGCGTTAATTTATCTTGAAACTCACCATTAGCAAACACATCATATCCATTACGGAAACTTATCTTAAGATCGAAAATTGTTTTCTCTCTCATATCATCCACAACAGGCATCCAGTGCGATGTATTCTTACCCTGACCCTGGGTCCAAACTTGTTTCCTTAAATTTTGATCTGAATATTGCCAGTTAATAAAATACATAGCCTGTCTAGGACTTGCGATATAGTTGAAACTAATGGTATCTATATCTGATGATCTAAAATCTGAAATTAGCCATATCTTAGATTTATTATAATAATAATTTACTTTTTCACCATTCAAAAGCACATTCTCAAATTCCATATTTTGAGCATCTATATAAATAGAATCCGTGTTTTTAATCACTTCTAAAGAATAGATCATTTTACCTTTAACGGTATTAGTTTCTGGCAAGATTGCTATTTCTGCAGCCGTTGTCTTAAAATCTACGGTTTGTATCTGCTCCAATTTTACATTGTCTTGAGAGTAGATATTAAAATTAATATGTAAGAACACTAGCAGCAGCAAAGCTTTCATAGCAGGGGGATAATAAAAATACATAGGCTTTTACACCCTATCTATATTAGATTAGCGTATAAAAATACAATTCACGCTTCACAATTCATACTATCTTGATAAGAAGATAGCTTTAATGGTTTTTTAATATCTTCGTTTTATGAATTCAAACCTGTTACAGACTCCCATAGATTATTTAAAAGGCGTAGGACCCGCTAGAGCAGAACTACTTCGCAAGGAGATTGGAATTCATACCTATCAAGATCTAATAAATTTCTTTCCAAACAGATACCTTGATAAGACGAAATATTACAAGATCTCCCAATTGCAACAAAACTCTGCAGACATTCAAATTATTGGTAAGATAATCAATATCAAAACTGTTGAACAAAAGCGAGGAAGTAGATTGGTAGCAGAATTTATTGATGATACCGGTAAAATGGAACTGGTTTGGTTTAGAGGTCAAAAATGGATTCGAGAAAGTTTAAAGATAAATACACCCTATGTAATATTTGGAAAGACAAATTGGTTCAATGGAGTTTTTAGCATGCCACATCCAGAAATAGAATTGCTGGAAGAGCATGAAAAAAATCTTAGAATTGCCATGCAACCTATCTATCCTTCTACAGAAAAATTAGCAAGATCTGGGATCACAAATAGAGTGATCACCAAAATAATGCAGCAACTTTTTCTGGAAACCAAGGGAAAATTTTACGACACTTTGAACGATGATCTAAGAGGTGAATTAAAATTAATATCAAGAGCAGAAGCACTTTTTAATGTACATTTTCCTACCAGCCAAGAGCTACTTGCAAGAGCACAATTCAGACTTAAATTTGAAGAATTATTCTATGTTCAGCTTCAACTTTTGGTTAAAAATATGCTTCATAAAAAACGAATCAAAGGTTTTATTTTCGATCAGATAGGAGAGAATTTTGGAGAGTTTTATAATCAATATTTACCGTTCGAATTAACCGGTGCGCAAAAGAGAGTGATCAAAGAAATTAGGAGCGATATGGGTAGTGGAGCACAAATGAACAGGCTCTTACAGGGAGATGTAGGCTCTGGGAAGACGATAGTTGCCTTAATGTCAATGTTAATAGCACTTGACAACGATTTTCAAGCTTGTCTTATGGCTCCTACTGAAATTTTGTCAGTACAACACTATCACGGATTAATTGAACTATGTAAAGAACTGAATACCAGTATTTTCATTTTAACTGGCTCAACAAAAGCTTCAAAGAGAAGAGAGATCCATGAAAAACTTGAAAATGGTGAAATAAACATCCTAATTGGAACTCATGCGCTTCTTGAAGACAAGGTTAAATTCAAAAATTTAGGACTGGCAATCATAGATGAACAACACAGATTTGGCGTTGCTCAAAGAGCAAAATTATGGCAAAAAAATCATCTCCCCCCACATGTTTTAGTGATGACCGCCACCCCTATTCCCAGAACTTTAGCAATGAGTCTATATGGCGATTTAGATGTTTCTGTAATAGACGAATTACCACCCGGAAGACAAGAGATAAAAACAGTTCATAGATACGATAGTAATCGTCTAAAAGTTTTTAGATTTATAAGAGATGAGATTGCAAAAGGGAGACAGGTTTATGTGGTTTATCCTCTCATCCAGGAGTCAGAAAAAATGGATTATAAAGATCTCATGGATGGTTATGAAAGTATTGCAAGAGAATTCCCTATGCCGGAATTTCAAATCTCTATAGTACACGGACAAATGAAGCCAGCCGACAAAGAATTTGAGATGAATAGATTTGTACAAGGTGAAACACAAATCATGGTTGCAACCACTGTTATAGAAGTAGGGGTAAATGTTCCTAATGCCAGCGTTATGATTATTGAAAGCGCCGAAAGATTTGGACTTTCCCAATTACATCAACTTAGAGGTAGAGTTGGTAGAGGAGCAGAACAGAGCTATTGTATTTTAATGACAAGCCATAAACTTTCAGAAGATGCAAAAACTAGACTTCAAACAATGACCACTTCTAGTGATGGTTTTGAAATTGCAGAAGTAGATCTAAAACTTAGAGGTCCCGGAGATCTTATGGGAACGCAACAAAGTGGAGTACTTGTTCTAAAAATTGCAGATATCATAAAGGACAATCAGATACTACAAACGGCCAGATATTATGCTAAACAAATACTTACCGAGGATCCAGATCTAAAACTTGAAAAGAATAAAGCTATTAGATACACCTATGCGCAAGTGGCTAAACACAAGAATATTTGGAACTATATTAGCTAACATGACTCCGAGCACGCCCTCAATTAATTTTACTAACAATCATATTTCAGAATAATTAAACTGTACAGCAGAGTTGAGAAAATACAAGATTCATTCAATTTAAATACTACTTTAGACTGCATCCTTAGAATTGCATTTTGACGTTTTATCATTAATCTTGGATAAGAACGCTTATTTGACTTAAATTAGAATCTATTGATATTTTATCTCTAAAAACAAAGGGCAAATTATGCCAAAACCATTCGTAATACTATCTTTGCCCACGGAAAAAAGGAACCTATGAAAATTTCATACAATTGGCTTAAGCAATTTATAAAACTACCAAATAACCCAGAAAAGACGGGACATTTACTTACAGACCTTGGGCTGGAAGTAGAAGGTATCCAAAGCTTTCAAAGTGTAAAAGGAGGTTTAGAAGGAATTGTAGTTGGCCAGGTATTAAGTTGTATTCCGCATCCTAATGCAGATCGACTTAAATTATGTAAGATTGAAATTGGATATAATGAGACACTTCAAATAGTTTGTGGTGCACCAAATATTGCCGAAGGTCAAAAAGTACCGGTAGCAACCATAGGCACCGTTCTTTATGATGAAAAAGGGGAATCTTGGGAGATAAAAAAAGGCAAGATACGCGGAGAAGAAAGTTTTGGAATGGTATGTTCTGAGCAGGAGCTGGGACTTGGTGCAAGCCATGATGGTATCATGGTTCTAAAGAGCGATCTGGAACCAGGAAAAGCTATAGCCGAAATTTTTGAAGTTGAAAATGATCAAGTCTTTGAAATAGGTCTTACTCCAAATAGAGCAGACGCAATGAGCCACTGGGGAGTTGCAAGAGATCTTAAGGCTGGATACCAGCAACAAGATCTTAGCCTAGAACTTATTACTCCTTCTGTAAGTGGTTTTAATGTAGACAGTAGAAGTCTAAGAATTCCGATATTTGTAGATGATTCTAACCTTGCGCCTAGATATTGCGGAATAACTATGTCTGAAATCAAGGTAAAACCTTCACCAAAATGGCTTCAGAATAGATTAAAAGCTATAGGAATAAATCCGAAGAACAATATTGTAGATGCTACCAATTACGTTATGCATGAACTTGGACAGCCTTTACATGCCTTTGATGCAGATAGCATAGTAGGAAATGAGATTCACGTAAAGACCCTTCCTGCGGGCACCAAATTCACTACGCTAGATGAAGTAGAAAGAGAACTTCATGAAGAAGATCTTATGATCTGTGATACTCAAGGACCTTTATGTATAGCCGGAGTATTTGGAGGAATTTCTAGCGGTGTTAAAGAAACAACTTCTAAAATTTTTATAGAAAGTGCCTACTTTAATCCTGTTAGTATAAGAAAAACAGCTAAAAGACATGCTCTTAACACAGATGCATCATTTAGATTTGAAAGAGGAATAGATCCAAACATTACAGAATACGCCTTAAAACGTGCGGCAGTGCTTATTAAAGAGATTGCCGGAGGTGAAATAACTAGTGATGTAGATGATCTATATTTCAAAAAAATAGAAGACTTTCAGGTTTTTCTAACCTTTGAAAAAGTTAATAAGCTTATAGGCCAGAATCTTGCTGAGGAAACCATCAAATCTATCTTAGCTTCTTTGGAGATTCGAGTTAACAATGTTACAGAATCTGGAATGGGGCTAACCATTCCTTCTTATAGAGTAGATGTTCAAAGAGAAGCAGATGTTATTGAAGAGATCTTAAGAGTTTACGGATATAACAACATAGAATTTGGAACGAAATTAAATGCCTCCATTTCAAATTCTTCAAAATTTGAAGATTATAAACTTCAAAATCATATCGCAAATCAATTGGTAGGACAAGGTTTTTTTGAAACCATGGCTAACTCCTTAACTACCGCTAGTTATACAAAATTAACTGATCATATTAGTGATGAGCAAAGCGTAAGAATGCTTAATCCGCTAAGTCAGGATCTGTCTGTTATGCGTCAGTCATTATTATTCTCAGGATTAGAGGCGATAAGCTATAATTTAAATAGAAAGAGAAGTGACCTTAAATTCTTTGAATTTGGTAAAACGTATCATAATTATCCTAGCGGCCGTGAGGAGAAAAAGCATTTAAACCTATTTGTTTCGGGCAACAGGTTTTCTGAATCTTGGAATACTACTCAAACTCCTGGAAATTTCTTTTACATTAAAGGTATAATAGAGAATATTTTAGAGCGTCTTGGGATTATATCTCTCAAAAATTCTTCTGTAAAAGGAGATATATTTTCTGAAGGCCTTGCTATTTCCTCAGGAAAATCTAAACTGGTTGAATTTGGAGTATTAAAAAATTCAATACTTAAGCATTTCGGAATTCAGCAAGAAGTTCTATATGCAGATTTTAACTGGGACCTTGTACTAGAAACGGCCCAAAATCAAAAAGTTATGTTTACAGCTATTCCAAAATCTCCGGCGGTACGGAGAGATTTTGCACTATTGTTGGATGAAGCTGTTAGCTATGAAGAGATTGAAACTATTGCTAAACAATCTGAAAAACGACTTTTAAAATCTGTGAATCTTTTTGATGTGTATCAAGGTAAAAATCTACCTGATGGAAAGAAAAGTTATGCAGTAAGTTTTATGTTTCAGGATGAGCATAGCACGTTTACGGATAAGCAAATAGATAAGATAATGAACAAATTACAACAGCGCTTTGAAAAGGAATTGAAGGCTGAATTAAGATAGTAATTCTCATCTTCCAAAATTAACAAAGGTCATTTTCAATTAAGAAAATGACCTTTGTTAATTTAAGAACCCCATGCTCTTAAAAAAATTATTTTGATGGTAATAGTACGGTATCAATAACGTGAATAACTCCGTTAGATTGATTTACATTAGCAATAGTTACAGTAGCCACATTACCAGCAGCATCTTTAATTTTTACATTTTTACCATCCATCATTGCGGTAAGCTCAGCACCATTTACAGTTTTAAAGGTAGCTTTTCCATTTCCCATTTTAATAGCATTTACAACATCTTTAGCTTTAAAGTCTCCAGCTAAAACATGATAAGTTAAAACCGCTTGTAATTTCTCTTTGTTCTCTGGTTTCAAAAGTGATGCTACCGTTCCTTCCGGTAATTTTTCAAAAGCAGCATTTGTAGGTGCAAAAACAGTAAAAGGTCCATCTCCCTGTAATACTTCAACCAATTCTGCAGCCTTCACAGCAGCAACAAGGGTTGTATGATCTTTAGAATTCACTGCATTCTCAATAATGTTTTTACTTGGATACATCTCTGCTCCACCCACCATTATACTTTTTTCCTTATTCATTTTCTGAGCATGTACCTCAGCAGTTGAAAATAATACGATCCCACAAATTGCAATTGCTAAAAATTTTAAATTTCTCATAATATGTTGATTTAGTTATCTGTATAAACAAACGAGAAATAGCTAAATGCGGTTCTAACAAATAGCTGAATTAATACTTCTTTAACTTTTGTATATCCCAAAAAACAGGTGATTCAACCTTCAAAAAATAAATTTTTATTTGACGTTGGCAATTCAGTATCAATTAATTAATTTAGTTGAACGCAAAGTTGATGATGATGAAAATTCTAAACACAAACATTCCCACAAAAATCTTAGAAGCCAGAAATAAGCGCATTACTGCGAATGATATTTTGGAATCTGTTCGCCAAATTTTGGACAAAGACGAGCAGAGAGAGAAGAACATTCAAAGAACACTATCTGAAGGATCAGATCTCTCTAATAACGAATTTAATATAGATCTTTTAAGTTCTGAAAAGATATTCCATATCTCTGATATTAAAAAAATATGTGTTCTATACAGATTAAGATTTTTAGATAGCAACTATTTTAAAGGCGCTCTTCCCTACGAGGCTTTAATTAAAATTAAAGAAATAGAAAATACTCATCATATCGAGCTTAAAGGATTCAAGATCATGGCGCCCTCAAAATTGTTCAAATTGGAGAATGCAGACGACCCTTTATTATTTGCACCTATAGGGAATGATTACTTCTACTTAATTCATTCTTGGGGTAAAGACCTACATCCTTTCAGAAAGTTGCTTATGTGGCCATTCAAGGAGATTGAGAACCTTCTTATTACTTTAGCGCTATTTAGTGTTGTGTTAACGCTTATGGTTCCAGATGGATTGTTTAGTCCACATACTACAACATCAGAATACATTATGACTTTCTTTTTTATTTTTAAAGGGGTAGCAGGAATGGCTATATTTTATGGTTTCAAAAAAGGTAAAAATTTTAGCTCTTCCATATGGAATAGTAAATATTACAACGCTTAGAACGTTAAACTCTTTAAAAAACGTTGATAATACAGATTTGCTTTATGTATTTTAGAATATCTAAAACTAAATATTATGAGCACAGAAGATAATTATCAAAGAGTATACACAGGTTCTGATGTTAATGTACAATATCTTCAAGAACTTTTTCAAAAAGCAGGAATCTCTTGTAGAGTGCGCAACGATTTTGATTCTGGTTTGAGAGCAGGATTTGGTGGAGGGCTCCCGGGACAAGTGCAACTTTTTGCCGTAACTTCTCATCTAGATGTAGCTCAAAAGATTGTGGCTGCAACTTTCAAAGAAGATTATTCTGATGAAGAAGATCAAGGCCTTTAAAAAGAATTCAAATAAAAAACCCTCAATGAATATTTGAGGGTTTTTAGTTTTTATATATTAAGAATTACACTTTATACATCTTATCGCGTTGCTCTTTTATCTTCTTATCATCCATATACTCATCAAAACTCATATACCTGTCAATAACTCCATTAGGAGTTAATTCTACCACTCTATTAGCTACAGTTTGTGCAAATTCATGATCGTGAGTGGTGAACATTACAGTTCCTTTAAAATTCTTAAGCGAATTATTAAAAGCTGTAATAGATTCTAGATCTAGGTGGTTGGTAGGTTCATCTAACATTACAACGTTAGCGCGCATCATCATCATTCTACTTAACATACATCTTACTTTCTCTCCACCGGAAAGTACATTTGATGTTTTTAATGCCTCTTCCCCACTAAATATCATTTTACCTAGAAATCCACGAATGTAAACTTCTTCTCTCTCTTCATCTGTTTTAGCCCATTGGCGTAACCAATCTACAAGCGTTAGATCGTTTTCAAAAAATTCTGAGTTATCTAGTGGTAGATAGGATTGGGAAGTAGTTATACCCCAATTATAAGTACCGGTAACAGCTTTTTGATTTCCGTTTATGATCTCATAGAATGCAGTTGTAGCTCTAGAATCTCTAGAATACACTACTACTTTATCTCCTTTTTTAAGATTAAGATCTATATTTTTAAAGATTGTCTCTCCGTCTATAGATGCTTCCAATCCTTCTACGTGTAAGATCTGATCTCCGGCTTCTCTATCTCGTTCAAAGATGATGGCTGGATATCTTCTACTAGAAGGCTTAATATCTTCAATATTTAATTTATCAATCATCTTTTTACGAGATGTTGCTTGCTTAGATTTCGCAACGTTCGCACTAAATCTCATGATAAATTCCTGCAACTCTTTCTTCTTCTCTTCTGCTTTCTTATTCTGTTGAGAACGTTGTCTAGCAGCTAACTGAGAAGATTCATACCAAAACGTGTAATTACCACTGTAATGATTGATCTTTCCAAAATCTATATCAGAAATATGAGTACAAACCGCATCTAGAAAGTGACGGTCGTGAGATACTACTATTACTGTATTCTCATAATAAGCCAAAAAGTTTTCCAACCAGATTATTGTTTCATAATCCAGGTCGTTGGTAGGCTCATCCATGATCAATACATCCGGATTTCCAAAAAGTGCTTGTGCTAATAACACACGTACCTTTTGCTTACCATCAAGATCCTTCATAAGTGAGTAATGATAATCTGCAGAGATCCCAAGATTTGAAAGCATAGAGGCAGCATCGCTATCTGCATTCCATCCATTCATTTCTTCAAATTCCACCTGTAACACCCCTACTCGCTCTCCATCTGCATCATTGAAATCTTCCTTAGCATAGATCTCATCCATTTCCTTTTTTATTTTGAATAATGGCTTATTACCCATAATTACTGTTTCTAAAACAGTATATTCATCATAAAGGTTGTGGTTTTGCTCTAGAACAGACATTCTCTTTCCTGGCTCTAGAAAAACTCTACCACTAGTAGGTTCACTTTTTCCAGAAAGGATGTTTAAAAATGTAGATTTTCCAGCACCATTAGCACCAATAATTCCGTAGATATTCCCCTGTGTAAAAGTGGTATTTACCTCATCGAATAAAACACGCTTACCAAATTGAACTGAAAGATTTGAAACTGATAACATAGATATATATTTCTTCTCGTAAATTTTTGCAAAAGTAGCTAATATTGTCCAATAGATAAAAGATTAACTTTTTAATTCAGCCTTTTAACTATCGATTAACAAAAGAAGACCTATCAAAAATTATATTTGTTACGTTGTAATTATTTCCAAATACCCCTAGAATTCCCAATCCTCTTATGAGAACTATAATATCCCTCTCAATACTGCTTTTATTTGTGGGACTGACTTCCTGCAATAGTGACATTAAGAACACTCAAAAAGTATTTATTGGTGGTCAAATTGAAAATCCAAGTAGCGAATATGTCATCATCTCTAAGAACGATGTAGATATAGATACATTTCAGCTAAATGAAAATAATAGATTTAGTGGAGAGCTAAATAATATTGAAGCAGGCCTATACGTTTTTAAACATCCACCCGAAAATCAGATCATGTATTTAGAACCAGGAGATAGCACACTGGTTTTTGTTAATACCTTAGATTTTGATGAATCTATCAATTTTAGCGGTAAGGGCGCCAAAGAAAGTAATTTTCTTAATAAGATCTATCTTCAAAATCAAAAGAACAACGATCTTATTCTTCATTATTATAAAGTTAAGCCTGAAGAGTTTGCTTACAAAACAGATTCTATAAGAGAAGCAAGAACCTTAGACCTAACAGCTCTTAGAGATAGATATGATCTATCTGAAGAATTTTACGACCTAGCTGCTGCTAGTATAAATTATGAATTCTACGATCTAAGAGAGCGATATACTTTTTTAATTGAAAAGTATTATCACGAATATGCAAATAACATACCTTCAGATTTTCATGAGTATCGCAAGGATATTTCTTTTAATGATAAAGCATCTCAGGATAATTATATTTACTTGAACTTTTTAGATGATTATTTTAGATCGAAATCTATAGAAGATTGTAAGTCTAGAAAAAGCAGTTCTGAAGAATGTTACGATCTAAACAGTTATGAAAACATAAAGAGTAGAATGAAAATGGTAGATTCTAATATTGAGATAGAATCAATTAGAAATTCATTTTTAGAACTTTTGGCGGCTCAGGGAATTATCTATTCTCAGAATAAAGAGAATATCAACTCTATCGTGGAAACTTTGAAATCCATGAATTACTCTGGCAGACAATTGGAGGATATTGAGCAAATGGCTATGATCCAAAATAATTTGCTGCCTGGCTCTAATATCGGTCATTTAAAACTATTGAATAGTAAAAATGAGCCGGTTATGTTGAAAGATATTTCAAGAAAACCTATAATTACCTACCATTGGACCTTAAGTTCTCAAGGACACCACAAATGGGAAAATAATATTATTGAAGACCTTAGATTTAAGTATCCAGAGATCAATTTTATAGGCATTAATATAGATAAAGATCAATTTGATATTTGGCAAAACAGAGTTGCTCAGGAAGTTTATGATCAAAATTTTGAGTATAAATTAGAGATCATCACCGTAAAGCAGAAACTACTTAAAAACTACCTGAATAAGCTGCTTTTTGTAAAAGCAGATGGGACAATAGTTAGAGGAGATGTACAATTGAATTCTCCTGAACTTGAGAATAAAATTTTAGAATTTATCAGTCAGAAATAGCATCTTAAAATATCACAAATCAAAAAATCCCAAAGTTACCTCTGGGATTTTTTTTATTATTTTATAAGGTAATTTAATTTCCCTTATTATAATCTGCTAAAAATTGTTTTAAACCGCTATCTGTTAAAGGATGTTTTAATAAACCTTCAATAGAAGAAAGCGGCCCGGTCATTACATCTGCCCCAATTTTAGCACATTCTAATATATGCATGCTATGACGTACTGAAGCTGCAAGAATTTCAGTTTCAAATCCGTAGTTATCATAGATCAATCTAATATCTGCAATCAGATTTAATCCATCTGTAGAAATATCATCTAATCTACCAATAAATGGAGATACATAAGTTGCACCTGCTTTTGCTGCTAACAAAGCTTGTCCTGCAGAAAAAACTAGTGTACAATTGGTTCTAATTCCCTTATCGCTAAAATATTTAATAGCTTTAATTCCTTCTTTTATCATAGGAATCTTAACCACTATTTGCTTATGAAGCTTAGCTAGTTCTTCACCTTCTTTAACCATTCCATCAAAATCTGTAGAAATTACTTCTGCACTCACATCTCCATCTACAATATCACATATCTTCTTGTAATGATTAATGATATTTTCTTTTCCGGTAATTCCCTCTTTTGCCATTAAAGAAGGATTGGTTGTAACTCCATCAAGAACTCCAAGATCCTGAGCTTCTTTAATTTGATCAAGGTTTGCAGTGTCAATAAAAAATTTCATAGTGGTTTTTTTAAGTTTTATAGAAAATTTTGTGTTGTAAAATTACAATTTATAATGTTTGAGCAACATCTTCTCATATACTTTATCTGGTAGAATCCTTTTAAGCGCAATAGAAAATTTCTGTAATGGTTCTCCCACCTTGTAATGCCCTCTAGGTTTTTTGGTAGTAATTATCTTATAGATAGCTTTTGCCATTACCTGCGGATCTTTACCGTGATCTACATGCTCATTCATAATATTTAAGGTACGCTCATAGGAAGTTTCATATGGAGAACCTTTAATTACAGGAGCATGAAATCTCCCTGCCGCAATATTGGTAGCAAAATCTCCAGGAGCAACATTAGTCATACTAATATTAAAGTCTTTAAGCTCCATTCTAAAGGCTTCTGTAGTTAGTTCTAAAGCTCCTTTTGAAGCTGAATATATACCGCGATATGGTAAGCCCATATACCCAGCAATAGAGGTAATATTTATTATAAGCCCTGATTTTTGCTTTCTCATTTGAGGCAATACAGACTTAATTACATTTAATGGCCCAAAATAATTGGTATCAAAAGCTTTCTTTATTTCAATTTCCGGAGTTTCTTCAAGCGGGCCTGTAATTCCAACCCCTGCATTATTTATAAGTACATCTAACCTACCCTCTTTTTCTATGATTGAATTAACCGCAGCAGTTATCGTGTCCACTTTAGTAACATCCAAAGCAACTAATTCAAATTTTAAAGAAGATTGATTTTGAGGATTTCTACTCGTACCGTAAACCTTATAATTTCTATCAGAAAGATATTCTGCTATAGACTTTCCTATTCCTGAAGAACCACCAGTAATAAGAACAACTTTTGAAGTTTGAGAGGCATCTGTTTTCATAGCTCACAAAGATGCGATAATATTTAAATATCAGATACAAAAAATGGCAAGCTACCCACATCACACCGCTTCGACCGCCTACCCTTGCTGCGTTCCCGCCCTGGGGGGATTCAGCAGGAGCTGGTTGTGTGGGACTTGCCGAGGCAAATATACAATCTTTGATACATTTTACAAGTATTTTTTAAACTGATTTAATTAATTTAGCCCTTAGCAAAAACGCTAATTTTTATGAAAAAAGCTAACCTCCTGTTACTGTTTATTTTAAACTTCATTTTAATTTCTTGTGGAAGTAATTCTGATAAAAAAATAAGTGATTATTCTTTAAAATTAAATCAAGTTAAGGCAGAATATCATCTAGGAGATCAGTTAGAAGTCTCTATTTTGAATCCAAAAAGTAAAAAAATAGACTCCGTTAACTTTTACCTTCAAGATAAATTAATCTCAAAAAAGCCAGAAGAGACCAATTTGAAGTTAAAGCTTGAGAGAGAAAAGTTGGGTAATCAAAAAATAAGCGCATTTATCTATTCTGAAGGCACTACAGATACCCTACAAACTTCGGTAAAAATATATAATGATGCACCTCCCGCAATTTATACCTATAAGATCATTAATACCTATCCTCATGATCAGGGAGCATATACGCAAGGCTTAGAATTCTTAAATGATACTTTATACGAAAGTACAGGGCAATACGGAAGTTCTTCATTGCGTATTACTAATTTTGAAACGGGAAAGGTTCTTAAAAAGATAGATCTAGACGCAAGATATTTTGGAGAAGGACTTTCAATTCTAAATAATAAGATCTATCAATTAACATGGCAAAAAGGAGTTGGCTTTATTTATAATATAGAAACTCTCGAAAAAATTGGCAGTTTTAATTTTAATCAAAGTAAAGAAGGATGGGGACTATGCAATGATGGAAAGAAATTCTATAAAAGTGATGGTACAGAGAAGATCTGGACTTTGGATGCTCAAACGCTGGCTGAACTAGATTATATACAACCTACAACAAACAGAACGATCTCTACACAGTTAAATGAACTAGAATGGGTAGATGGTAAAATATACGCGAACACTTATCAAAAAGACGGAGTAGCCATCATTAATCCTAAAAATGGAGCTATTGAAGGTATCATAGATTTCCATGATCTAAGAGATAATGTTACACAACACCCAAAACTAGATGTATTAAACGGAATTGCATATAATCCGAATACTAAAAGATTGTATGTTACCGGAAAGAACTGGGATAAATTGTTTGAGGTAGAAATTATAAAAAAATAAATGAGTTATACTCCCGAAATATTTGAACAGCAGCTAAAGGTTTCTGAATCTGATCTTGATGATTTGCAACATGTAAATAATGTACAATATGTGCAATGGATACAGGATATTGCGAAGTCTCATTGGGAATCTAGAGCTAGCTGCGAAATTAAAGAACGCTATTTTTGGGTAGTTATAAGGCACGAAATAGATTATAAGAGGCAGGCTTTCTTAAATGATAACTTGCTTTTAAAAACATTTATTGGAGAACAGACACATGTAACTTCAAAGAGACATGTCCATATATTAAATAAAGAAAATGGAGATATTTTGGTAGAAGCAAAGTCTACGTGGTGCCTCATGGATTATTCAACAAAAAAACCCGTAAAGATCTCTGAAGAACTATTACGAGTTTTTTGTAAATAAGATACTATCTACTTATAGTGTTTTTGATATTTCGCGTACTGCATGTATCGTTTTGTCTATATCTTCATAAGATAAGGCTTCAGTAATGAACCATGTTTCGAATGCACTTGGAGCAATATAAATTCCATGATCTAACATTCCATGGAAGAACTTTTTAAAAGTTTCATTGTTGCCATTCGCAGCAGTATCAAAATCAACTACCCTTTCTTCCGCAAAATGAACAGAGATCATAGAACCAAATCTATTGATAGTATGAGTAATATTATTCTCTTTTAAAACCTTTGCAATTCCTTCATGTAAATATTGAGTCTTTTTATTGATACTTTCAAAGATCTGCCTATTTTCATCTAGCTCTGTAAGCATTGCTAATCCTGCAGCCATTGCCAAAGGGTTACCACTTAATGTTCCGGCTTGATATACAGGTCCAATTGGAGCTAAATAATTCATGATTTCATTTCTAGCAGCGAAAGCACCTACCGGCAAACCACCTCCAATAACTTTTCCAAAACATACAATATCTGCCTTAACTCCAGAAGTTTCTTGTACACCTCCAGGGGCCAATCTAAACCCTGTCATTACCTCATCAAATATCAACAAGATGTCATTAGTATCACACAATTCCCGAAGTCCTTCTAAAAACCCTTGTTGCGGTGGAATACATCCCATATTTCCGGCAACCGGTTCTAAAATAATACAGGAGATCTCCTTTTTATTAGCCTCAATTAATTGCTTTACACTATCCAGATCGTTGTATTTGGCTAAGAGCGTATCTTTTGCTGTTCCCTGAGTTACACCGGGACTATTTGGAGTTCCAAACGTTATGGCTCCACTCCCCGCTTGTATCAAAAATGAATCGCTATGCCCATGATAACAGCCTGCAAATTTTATGATCTTTTCTTTTGAATTGAAACCTCTCGCCAGTCTAACTGCACTCATACAAGCTTCTGTTCCAGAATTCACGAACCTGATCTTGTCTATATTAGGAACCATTTTTACCGCTAATTCTGCAATTCTGGTTTCAATTTCTGTAGGAGTTCCAAAACTGGTTCCCTTTTTAGCTTTTTCGATAACAGCATCTACCACAGGCTTATGGGCATGACCCAAGATCATTGGCCCCCAAGAATTAATGTAATCTATAAACTTATTCCCGTCTGCATCATATAAATAAGCTCCTTCAGCACGTTCTACAAAAATAGGATCTCCCCCAACCGCTTTAAAAGCTCTAACGGGAGAATTTACTCCACCTGGAATTACCTTTTGCGCATTCTCAAATAACTCACTACTTCTCTTATAAATCATATTTTAATATTGGTTATTAGCAGGAGACACCTTTAATCTCTGGCCTATAGCAAGATCATTAGATCTTAGATTATTAACTTCCTGCAGCATTTCTACTGTGGTATTAAATCTTTTTGAAATTGAATACAACGTATCCCCCTTTTCAACGGTATATGTTTTGAATCCAGAATTTGAACTTGCTTCTGCAATTTCAGAGCTGCGTTCTCTTCTTCTAGATTTCTTACCTAAAACTTTTTCATCAAAATGATTTAATTGATATTTTTCTATCATATCTATCAATTTTCTAGGATAAAGCCTATCTGTAGCATATCCTGCAGCTCTTAAACCTTTCGCCCAGCCTTCATAATCATCTATATCCAGATCAAAAAGATTAGAATATCTTCGTCTCTCACTTAAAAATAAGGAGTGATCTCTATATGAGAATTTAGGATCATTATATTTCCTGAAACATTCCTGAGAACGATCGTCATCGTGATACACTTTATCGCCTTCCCAATCATGGCATTTTATTCCGAAATGATTATTTGCTCTTCTTGTGAGTTCTCCCCTTCCAGCACCAGATTCTAAAATACCTTGAGCCAATGTTATACTTGCGGGGATGTTGTAAAGTCTCATTTCTTCCATAGCGATGTCTGAATATTCTGAAATGTATTGCTCTACAATATTTGCATAGCTTCCGGTAGGTCTAGATCTTACCTCTGCATCTACAGGTCTGGCCGGAATTGCTCTGCTTTCTCTTTTGTTTTCTGTTCTAGGGGTAGATTTACGAGAAGTGACCTTTTTTTTGCTTCCGCAGGAAGCAGCCATAACAACTACTAAGATCAAGAATAAAAGTCTTTTGAAGATCATTCTAAATTTCGATTAAGGGTAATTTCTTTTTAGACAATTGCTTATTCATACCTTCTATGCCCTGTAAGCCTCCTGTATGAACGGCTAAAATACGAGAATTTTCAGGAATAGAAGATTTTTCGATCAGGTCAAAAATACCAAAAATCATCTTTCCTGTGTAGATAGGATCTAATGCGATCTGATATTTTCTCTTAAAGTTATTTAAGAAATTAATTAGCTCTTCATTCACTTTGGCGTAACCTCCAAAATGGTAGTCTGTTACTAACTCCCAATTTGTTTTTGAAGTAAAATTTCTAATTTCAGAGCTTAAGAAATCTCCTTTTAACGCAGGAAAACCCAAAACTTTTTGATCTGAATGGGATGCGTTTATGATGCCGGAGATTGTTCCTCCTGTTCCCACCGCACAGCAAATAATCTCGAAATTAGATTCTGCATCAGTCATGATTTCTGCACAGCCTTTAACTGCAAGCTCATTAGTTCCGCCTTCAGGAATTAGATAAAAATCACCAAAATCAAATTTCAATTTTTCAATAAATTCTGATGAATCTTTCTCTCTATATTTTTCTCTGTTTATAAAATGAAATCCCATCCCTTGCTCTTTTGCAAATCTTAGAGTAGAATTATGATTTAAGGTAGTATTTAGATCTACACCCAATTCTTCTCCTCTTATGATTCCTATCGTTTTAAATCCTAAAAGTTTTCCTGCTGCTGCAACAGCCGCAATGTGGTTTGAAAAAGCACCTCCAAAAGTGAGAATGGTTTTACTACCGTTATTTTTAGCCTCTTGAAGATTATATTTTAATTTTCTGAATTTGTTTCCGGAGACGAAGGGATGAATAAGGTCTTCTCTCTTAATATGTAAACTAATGTTGTGTGCTTTAAAATGCGTAACTAGCTCAACGGGAGGTTCAACAAAATTAAGATCCATCATTTTCATCATATAGCAAAGATTGGAATTTTAGCATTATTCTATCCCTAAATTCTATTCTTTATTTTGATGCTATTTTTAGGTAATTAACCCAGCTCCATATTTTTCGCTTCTTCAGATATAGAAGATTAGCTTCTTGTTGATAAGACTCCCTTTCAAATGAGATATTTCTATAAGCTAAATACGCATTACCGTAGTATTTATATTTCAGAAGAAATTCTAAGAGATATATGATATAAAAAGGTAAAATCAACATTTCTAATTGTTGTTGTAAATGAATTTTTTCATGATTCATAAATACAGGGTCTTCTTTTAATTTTTCGTCTCTTAAAATAACGAAAGGCCAAATACTAATACCCAGAAAGCCTTTCTTTAATATATACTTGTTAATTATAAGGATCATAGGTTTGAATATAAGAAATTGTATTTTTGTAATATGAGCTTTTTAAAGAAAAAAATTCCTCTAGAAGAGGGTGATTATTATTTAACTCCAGAGGGCTATAGATGTTTTACAGAGCAATATCATTTAAAAAGAGGCTATTGTTGTGAAAGCGGATGCAGACATTGTCCTTATGGATATAATAAGAATACAAATAAACAGCAACCGAAAAAATGACATTCAAAGAACAGATCTTACAAGGAATACCTTTTGAACTTCCCTCCAAAAAAGTTTTAAATCCCTCTGCAAATCATGCACCAAAACGTAAGGACATCCTTAATAAAGAAGAAAAACAATTAGCGCTTAGAAACGCTTTAAGGTATTTTGATGCTGAACATCATGCCACGCTTCTTCCAGAATTTAGAGAAGAATTAGAGAAATATGGTAGAATCTATATGTATAGGTTTAAGCCTGAATATGAAATGAAAGCCAGAGCTGTAGAAGAATATCCGGGTAACTCTTTACAAGCTCGTTCTATCATGCTCATGATACAGAATAATTTAGATCCGGCAGTAGCACAACATCCGGAAGAGTTAATTACCTATGGTGGGAATGGGGCTGTTTTCCAGAACTGGGCACAGTATTTATTAGTGATGCAATATTTAGCTGAAATGGAGGAAGACCAAACCTTGGTGATCTATTCTGGGCATCCAATGGGGTTATTTCCTTCAAACACCAATGCTCCTAGAGTAGTGGTTACTAACGGAATGGTAATTCCTAATTATTCCCAGCCAGATCATTTGGAAAAGTTTAATGCTCTGGGAGTATCTCAATACGGGCAAATGACTGCTGGAAGCTATATGTACATTGGGCCTCAGGGAATAGTTCATGGTACCACAATTACCATTTTAAATGCTGGTAGAAAAATAGCAAAGAACAATGAAGATTTAGGGGGTAAACTATTTGTAACCTCCGGACTTGGAGGTATGAGCGGCGCACAACCAAAAGCTGGAAATATTGCTGGATGCATCACTGTATGTGCGGAAGTCAATGAAAAAGCAGTTCATGTAAGACATTCTCAAGGTTGGGTAGATGAAGTTATTTCAGATCTTGAAGAACTTACCGCAAGAGTTAAAAAAGCAAAAGAAAACAAAGAAACGGTGTCTATCGCCTTTCATGGGAATATAGTTGAAGTGTGGGAACATTTTGATAAGGCAAACATGTATATAGATCTTGGAAGCGATCAAACTTCATTACACAATCCATGGGCCGGTGGATATTATCCTGCAGAATTAAGTTTTGAAGAAGCTAATAAAATGATGAGTGCCAATCCAGATCTTTTTAAAGAAAAGGTGCAGCAAAGTTTACGGCGACACGCAGATGCTATAAATAATCATACCAAAAAAGGAACTTATTTTTTTGATTATGGAAATGCTTTTCTTTTAGAAGCCTCCAGAGCCGGAGCTAAGATATATATAGATGAAAATGATCATTTTGTGAGTGCCGCTGAATTGAATAAAGAGAAAGCTGAAAATGCTCCTTTTGCATATCCCTCTTACGTACAAGATATAATGGGGCCAATGTGCTTTGATTATGGCTTTGGCCCTTTTAGATGGGTTTGCGCGTCTGGAAAAGATTCAGATCTAGATAAAACTGATGCTATTGCAACACAAGTTCTTGAAAAACTGAAAATAGGAGCTCCTGAAGAAATTCAATCTCAACTGGCTGATAATATTAAATGGATTAAAAATGCAAAAAAGAACAACCTTGTAGTTGGCTCTAAAGCTAGAATACTATACGCAGATGCTATAGGTAGAATGGAAATCGCACAAGCTTTTAATACTGCTATTGCCAATGGAGAATTAGAAGGAGCTATCATATTAGGAAGAGATCATCATGACGTTTCCGGTACAGATTCTCCTTACCGTGAAACTTCCAATATTTACGATGGCTCTAATTTTACGGCAGATATGGCTATACAAAATGTAATAGGCGATAGCTTTAGAGGTGCTACCTGGGTTAGTATTCATAATGGTGGTGGCGTAGGATGGGGAGAGGTTATAAATGGAGGATTCGGTATGGTTCTTGATGGGTCTAAAGCATCTGAAGATAAATTAAAATCTATGCTATTTTGGGACGTTAACAATGGTTTAGCACGACGTTCTTGGGCAAGAAATAAAGAGGCTGTTTTTACTATAAATAGGGCGATGCAAACAGAACCCAAGTTAAAAGTAACCATGCCTAATTTTGTAGATGATTCTTTATTTTTAGAAGAGTAGTAACCCTCTAAAATTTAAATTTATGAAATTCTTAAAAATTACATTTACAATGTTTCTGTTTGCTGCACTTCTTACATCTTGCAGCTCGGTTAAAGTAGCATCAGATTATGATCAGTCTGTAGATTTTAATAAGTATAAGACCTACGCGTTTTTCAAACCTGGAATAGATAAGGCAGAAGTTTCAGACCTAGATAAAAAAAGAATCTTACGCGGTATAGAATCTGCCATGAGCGCGCAAGGTTATATGAAATCTGAAGACCCGGACATGTTGGTTAGCATTTTTACCAAAACTAATGAGAACATTAATATCTATCAAAATAACATGATGGGTTTCTATGGCTACGGATGGGGAGGCTGGAATCCTTATTATTGGGGAGCTGGTCGTAATACCATTTCTTCAACAAGTGAAGGTACTCTTTATATAGACCTTATAGACGCTAAAGACAAAGAACTAATCTGGCAAGGTATGGGAACAGCTGCACTTGCTACAGATGTTTCTAAAAAACAAAATAGAGTGAACGAAATTGTAGCAGAAATATTAAAGAAATTCCCACCTGGAAAAGAATAAGTAAATATTCTAAACGCTTCCAATTGGAGGCGTTTTTTGTTGAAAACAGTTTTATTTTCTTGGAGCCCTAAGTTGATACTATCCAAACCTAATTTTGTATCTTTAGGCTGCAAAAACACCATACATATATGTTAGAAGAAATTCAATCTAATGAGATTTTAGACCGGCTACCAGATCATTTGCAACAATTTATCAAACCTCAGGATTATGATGAATATACAGCAATAAATCAGGCAGTTTGGAGATATGTGATGCGAAAGAATGTGGATTATCTAAGTAAAGTTGCTCATAATTCTTATTTAGAAGGTCTTAGGCAAACAGGGATCTCTATAGATAGCATTCCCAATATGTATGGAATGAATAGAATTCTAAAGGAAATTGGATGGGCAGCAGTTGCCGTAGATGGATTTATTCCACCAGCGGCTTTTATGGAATTTCAAGCTTATAACGTTCTTGTTATTGCAAGTGATATAAGACAACTAGATCATATAGAATACACTCCTGCTCCAGATATAATTCATGAAGGTGCCGGGCATGCTCCAATCATTGCCAATCCAGAATATGCAGAATATTTAAGACGTTTTGGAGAAATTGGTTGCAAAGCGATCTCGAGTGCTAAAGATTATGAAATGTACGAAGCCATTCGTCATCTTTCTATAATCAAAGAAGCTGAAGATACACCTGAAGATGTAATTCGTGAAGCTGAAGAGAAAGTAGATTTTCTTCAGAATAATATGGGAAAGCCTAGTGAAATGGCTCAAATTAGAAATTTACACTGGTGGACCGTAGAATACGGACTTATAGGAACTGTGGAAGAGCCAAAGATCTACGGTGCAGGACTTTTATCTTCTATTGGAGAAAGCGCTTGGTGTATGACAGATAAGGTGAAAAAAAGACCTTATAATCTAGAAGCTGCCAATCAAGAATTTGATATTACAAAACCACAACCTCAATTATATGTCACTCCAGATTTCTCTTATTTAAGTCAGGTACTTGAAGAATTTGCAAATACCATGTCGCTAAGAAAGGGAGGTTTATCTGGATTGGAAAAGTTAATTAATTCCAAGAATTTAGGCACTATTGAGTTGAGCACCGGAATACAGATTTCTGGGAATTTTACCAAAGTTATTTCTTATCAGGATCGTCCAATATATTTTCAAACAACTGGTAAAACTGCATTATCAAATAGAGATAAAGAACTTGTAGGGCATGGGGTTATAAATCATCCTAATGGTTTTGGATCTCCCATTGGAAAACTAAAAGGGATCAATCTAGCTATTGAAGATATGAGCCCTAGAGATCTTAGAGCTTATGATATCTATGAGGGCGAAAATATTACTTTTGAATTTGAAGGTGGGATTTTTGTAACAGGGGATATCATAACCGGCACTAGAAATCTTCAAGGTAAAATAATTCTGATAAGTCTAAAAAATTGTACGGTTACCTATAAAGATGAAATATTATTCCAACCAGAATGGGGCAATTATGATATGGCTATAGGGAAAGAAGTAATTTCTGCCTTTGCTGGTCCAGCAGATCCTTTATCTTTTGATCTTATTACTCATAAAGTTTCAAGCACCACCATAAAGAGTAAAAGTTCTGAAGAGAAAATAGAATTGGAAAGTTTGTATCAAGCAGTAAAGAACAATAGAAATGGTGAAAACACTAAATTCTCTCTAGAAGCAGCTTTCGAAATTGCTAAAAAACATCATCCAAAAGATTGGTTACTTTCTGTTGAAATATATGAATTGGTTTTAGACAGAGATCCAAAATTTGCAGCTAAAGTGAAAGAACATTTACATGAAGTTAAAGCACAACGTAAAGATATCGCTCACTTAATTGATGGAGGAATAGAACTCGTAGAAGCTAATTTAATGGTGAAATAACTATAATTTTAGTGACTCCAGATCTTTATTACTGTTAAATGAATTACCATTATACTCTAAGGTCCACCCCATAGAGTTGGTTAAAATATAAATTTTTTGAAGTTCGCTTATCAACCTATTCTTAGCATTGGTCTTTAGGGAGGATTTCTCAATTTTCGCACTTATGAGTTTTGTTACTTTTTTCTGAATGGTATTATAATCTTCTGCTTCAAATTGATTTAGATAATCTTGAGTAACGTCATAATATTGAATATTAGGATTGATCTTGATCTCCTCATCCGGGATATAAGTAATGGTAACGGTCTTAGTTTCTGGGTGCACTTCTGTCTTTAATTTACTAAGATCATAAGATACTGTTACATCTGCATTTACTATTATAAGAGCTTTTTTTCTTGCAGAAAATATATCTAGGTAGTACTTCTTAGAATCTTTATAGGAGAAAACTTGAGAAAAATTGCCTTCGGTAACCACCAGCTTCCCAACATTCTTTATTTGTTTTTGGATAAGATTGGTACTTTCTAGCAATTGATCTCTCTCATTATTCTTAGATTCAAAATATTGATATCCAAAAAACACAACCAAAAGTAAAAGAACCACCGCAATAATCTTTCTCATAGCTTAGAATTTAGGCTAAAGATACTAATAAGAAGAACGGATTATTATAAATTTAAGTGAAGAAGTGGTGTATAATAAAAATGCTTATGGACGGCCCCACCCGTCCATAAGCTTTAAAATTCTAAAATCTACCCCAACAAATTTTAGAAACTAAGCATTAATTTTGAACTAATTTTAATAATTATTTAAGATGTAGTTCTACTCTTATTGCTTATTTAAAATTACAAAAATTTAATCACCAAACAAGTAAATCTCCTTAAATTTTTATATTAATTATGTGTTTATCAGAAAGATAGCTTTAAAATCTTAATAGATATCAACAAAATAGAAGACACAGATTATTAACAGTTTTGAATATAAAGAATAGAAAAAATCGAGGATTTATAATTTTTAAATCAGAAACGCATCCAGGAATGATCTTTTACTAACAAATCTATATTTTCCCTTAACTGAGATATGAACTTTTTATGCGCTTCAGAATTTTCATTAAATGGTCTATGATTTAAGCCTCTATGTATGGTTTCCACCTTCTTCATTACATCTAGCTCCTTTGGAAGCACCCAGGCATCTAAGAATTTATTCCAGATATATGAAATAGCTGTGCTGTTAGGATGAAGCAGATCTTCTTTATAAAACCTATAATCTCTAAGATCATCCATCATGATCTCATAAGAAGGAAAATAATCAACCTTTAAACCGCCATCTTTTTTGATTTTTAAATTCTCATGAATGGCAGTTAAAAGATGCGCTTTGCTTAATTGATTTTCTAAGAGACCATCTCTAAGATGCCTAACAGGAGAAAGTGTATAAATTAGTTGTATGTCACTATTAAGTTTACATAATAACGATTGAATGGAATGTAATTTACCAGTTATTTCTTCTATGCTCATTAGCTTTTTCACAAATTCCTTTTGAGGTAATTTATGGCAATTAGCAACAGATGTTTCTGTTTTTAAATGATAATATTTCCATGCTGTTCCTAAAGTAAGTATGATGTGCGAAGTTTGATTTAAATAAGACCTGCTATGTTGCAGTTGAACATTTAATCTTTCTATTAAATTAGAACTACTTTCATCGCTAAGTTCTGAGTGTGCATCAAAACTATGCCAGCGTTCATTATGATAAAAAATATCTGCAGAGGTAAACTCATAGCCCTCCACTACTTTTCTTAAAAAATTTTCTAAGGCTGAAGGGTGATATAGAATTCCAAAAGGATTCTTATAATTCTGAAATTGATAAAGATCTAGTTTCTCACCAATATTTTCCACAAAACATGAGCCGAGCAAGAAGATCTTAGAGCGATAACTAATTGCATTATCTTGGGGGGAAACCGATACTTCTGTTCTAAACTTCATAATATTTAAAATTAGATAAAAATAAACCCCGCAATTAAGAAACGCGGGGTAAGTTTATTAGTTTAAATATTCTCTTGATTTTTGCAAGGCTTCCGCTATTCCTTCAGGTTTTTTACCCCCCGCAGTTGCAAAGAAAGGCTGCCCCCCTCCTCCACCTTGAATAAATTTACCAAGTTCGCGTACTACCTGTCCTGCATTCAAACCTTTTTCTGCTACTAATTCTTTTGAAATGTAACATGATAATAATGCTTTGCCATCTTGCTCTGAAGCTAGTAACAAAAACAAATTATTCTTATTTTCTCCTAACTGAAATGCAAGATCTTTAATTCCATTAGCATCTAGATCTACTTTCTTAGCAAGAAAATCTATTCCGTTAATAGATTGTATTTCTGTTTGAAGTTCTACTTTAAGGTTTTTAGCCTTTTCTCTTAATAATGTTTCAACTTGTTTCTTAAGAGACGCATTTTCAGATTGTAATGATTGTATAGACTTTACCGGATCTTTAGCATTCTTTAATTCTGAATTGATCTGATGAAGGGTTTCTGCCTGATCTGAAAAATATTGTTTTACAGCATCACCGGTAATAGCTTCAATTCTACGAATTCCGGCTGCTACTGCTTCCTCAGAAATAATTTTAAAATACCAAATATCTGCAGTATTCTGAACATGCGTACCACCACATAGTTCCATAGAGTCTCCAAACTTTATGGCTCTTACAGAATCTCCATATTTCTCCCCAAAGAGTGCAATTGCACCTTGCTCTATAGCATTATTATACGTAATTCCCCTTTGTTCAAATAAAGGAATTTGCTCTTTGATGCGCTTGTTAACAAAGGTTTCTATTTCCTGTAATTCTCCTGCACTAAGCTTACTGAAGTGAGAAAAATCAAATCTTAGATAATCCGGACTTACCATAGAACCTTTTTGTTCTACATGAGTGCCTAAGATTTTTCTTAAAGCTTGATGTAATAAATGTGTTGCAGAATGATTTGCCTGAGAGAGATCTCTTTTTTCAATATTTACCTTGGCCTGCAGCGTTCCAGAAATATCTGAAGGTAATTTTTTAGTAAAATGAATAATTAAATTATTCTCCTTCTTAGTATCAATTATCTTTATCGTTTCTCCATTCTCGGTCTCAAGAATTCCTCTATCACCAACTTGTCCACCACCTTCAGCATAAAATGGAGTTCTATTAAGTACTAATTGATAGATCTCACCATCCTTCTTACTATTAACCTTTCTAATTCTTGTGATCTTTACTTCAGAAGATCTGTGATCATATCCTATAAAGTTTTCAGATTCCTCTTCTCCTAATATCTGCCAATCTCCGGCAGTTACAACAGAAGCAGCTCTTGACCGATCTTTTTGCTGCTGTAATTCAGACTTAAACTCAGCTTCATCCAGATCATATCCGCGTTCTCTCAATATAAGAGCAGTAAGATCTATAGGGAAACCAAAGGTGTCATATAATTCAAAGGCTTTTTTACCTGAAACAGTTTTTCCGGTTGTATTTTCTATAATATTTTCTAGTAGCACAAGACCTTGGTCTAATGTTCTAAGAAAGGACTGTTCTTCTTCTCTAATTACATTCTCACAAAGCGTTTGCTGAGCTTTAATTTCTGGGAAAGAATCTCCCATCTGCTTGCTCAAAGTAGCTACCAATTTATAAATAAATGGTTCTTTAGTATCTAAAAAGGTAAAGCCATATCTAATAGCTCTCCTTAATATTCTTCTTATAACATATCCTGCACCGCCATTGCCTGGTAATTGCCCATCTGCAATAGCAAAAGCTACAGCTCTAACATGGTCTGCAATAACTCTAATAGCTATATCTACTTTCTCCGTTTTGCCATAAGGAGTATTGGTAATAATTTCTATCTCTTTTATAAGAGGTGTAAATACATCGGTATCATAATTAGATTTTTTATCTTGCAATACCATGCAAAGCCTTTCAAAGCCCATTCCGGTATCTACATGCTGCGCAGGTAATTTTTCTAAAGATCCATCTGCTTTTCTATTAAATTCTATAAAAACCAAATTCCAGATCTCTACTACAAGAGGATGATCTGCATTTACTAGATCTCTACCAGGGATCTTAACTTTTTCCTCCTCAGATCTAAGATCTACGTGAATTTCTGAACTTGGACCACACGGCCCCTGATCTCCCATTTCCCAGAAATTATCTTTTTTATTACCCATGATAATTCTGTCTTCAGGAACAATCGCTTTCCAAAGATCAAAAGCCTCCTTATCTAAAGGCATATTATCATCTTCGCTTCCTTCAAATACAGAAACATATAAAATATCTTTGTTCACCTTAAAAACTTCGGTAAGTAATTCCCAAGCCCAATGAATTGCTTCTTTTTTGAAATAATCTCCAAAACTCCAATTCCCAAGCATTTCAAACATAGTATGATGGTAAGTATCCATCCCTACTTCTTCCAAGTCATTATGCTTACCACTAACTCTAAGACACTTTTGGGTATCTGTAATTCTAGTTTGCTTTGGCACTGTGTTTCCAAGAAAATATTCCTTAAATTGATTCATTCCTGCATTGGTAAACATCAGGGTTGGATCATCTTTAATTACCATAGGTGCAGATGGCACAATGGTATGAAATTTAGATTTAAAGAATTCGAGGTATGTTGAGCGTATCTCCTTAGATTTCATATGGCCAAAAAAGGTCTAATAATTATTAAATTATGTGGGTGAGAAAACAATTTTTATATTTGTTCGTTTCTCATAACCATTTGCAAGGTTTTTGCAGTGCTTAATACTGGCAAAAATAGCATATTTTTAATTTATGACGAAGGTTAAATATTATTACGATAGCGAGACGCTTTCCTATAAAAAAATTGAACGCCGTAAAAGCCGAAAATTTGGGATCGCCTTTGTAGGAATTGCGGGAGCATTTCTTGCCGGGCTTATACTGCTCGTGGTTTATTTGAATATTCCAGGTATAGAAACCCCCAAAGAAAAAGCGCTTAAGAGAGAATTGCTGAACATGCAATTACAATACGGAATTCAGAACAAAAAGATGGATCAAATCCAGAACGTTCTTGCTGATATTGAAGATAGAGACAATAATATATATAGACTATATTTTGAAGCCAATCCTATTCCAGAAGAACAGCGCAAAGCAGGTTTTGGAGGTATAAACAGATATAAGAATCTAGAGGGTTATGAAAACTCTAAACTTATAATAGATACCGAAAAGAGGATGGATATTCTTACAAAACAAATTGTTGTTCAGTCCAAATCTTTAGATGAAATAACAGTTCTAGCAAAAGAAAAAGAACAACTGCTCGCAGCGATCCCTGCAATACAACCTGTCAAAAATGAAGACCTTAAGAGAATTGCTTCCGGATATGGCTGGAGAAGTGATCCTTTTACCAAGGTTAAGAAATTTCATTACGGAATGGACTTTTCTTCCCCTCGGGGAACTCCTGTTTATGCCACCGGCGACGGAAAAGTGGAAAGGGCAGATAATAGAGCAACCGGTTTTGGAAATCATATAGAAATAGATCATGGGTATGGATATACCAGCCTATATGCTCATTTATATAAATACAATGTAAGAGTAGGTCAAAAAGTAAAACGTGGAGATGTAATAGGTTTTGTTGGAAGCACCGGTAGATCTGAAGGTCCACATTTACATTATGAGATCTATAAAGATGGAGAACGTATAAACCCTATTAACTTCTATTATGGTAACTTATCTCCAGAAGAATTTGACCAGGTTCTTATTAAAGCACAACAAGAAAACCAATCTTTAGATTAATGCATGTAGATCTTCCAGAAAAACGATATTATGCTATTGGCGAAGTTGCTGAAGCATTTGGTGTGAATACCTCTCTTATCAGATTTTGGGAGAAAGAATTTGATGCACTAAAACCTAAAAAGAATGCCAAAGGCAATAGATTATTTACGCCTCAAGACATAAAGAATCTAGAGCTCATTTATCATTTAGTGAAAGAACGTGGATTTACCTTAGAAGGTGCAAAAATCCATTTAAAAGAGGAAAAGAAGAAAACTCTCACTAACTTTGACATTATCCGAAAATTACAATCGGTAAAATCTGAATTAACCAATCTCAAAAATCAATTATAGTATGAAAAAGTGGCTTATTCCAGCAATTGTTATTATTGTTCTAGGTATTATTATTTATAGCTTAACTGTAGGCTTTAATAACAAAGCGGTAACTAAACAAGAAGATGCTAGATTAGCATGGTCTAACGTAGAAAGTTCATATCAGAGAAGAAATGATCTTATTAGCAATCTTGTAAAAACCGTGAAAGGAGCTGCAGATTTTGAAAGAGGTACGCTTACAGATGTTATAGAAGCTAGAGCAAAAGCAACGTCTGTAAATATAGATCCTGCTAACATTACTCCAGAGCAAATGGCTCAATTCCAGCAAGCTCAAAGCGGAGTTTCTTCTGCATTATCAAGATTACTAGTTACTGTAGAAAGATATCCAGAATTAAAAGCAAATCAGAACTTTCTTCAGTTACAATCTCAATTAGAAGGAACTGAAAATAGAATTAATGTAGCAAGAAATAGATACAATGAGGGTGTTACAGAGTATAACAAATACATTAGAATTTTTCCGAATAGCATGTTTGCCGGATGGTTTGGATTTGACCCTATGGTTAGATTTGAAGCAGATGCAGGTTCTGAAAATGCACCAGATGTAGACTTCGATTTTAATTAGTAAAAGCTATGAGTAAAGTTGAAAGATTCTTAACAGAAAAGGAAGAGAAGGAAATTGTAGATGCTATCCGTTCTGCAGAAAAGGCAACTTCTGGTGAAATTAGAGTTCACATTGAAAAATCTCATGAAAATAAAGACATCTTTGAAAGGGCTATGGAAGTTTTCCATGCCCTTAAGATGGATAATACAAAGCAAGATAACGGGGTACTTATCTATGTAGCTGTAGAAGATCGGAACTTTGTAATCTATGGCGATAAAGGTATCAATGCAGTTGTTCCAGTAGATTTCTGGGAGAGTACAAAAGATACTATTGTTACTCACTTTAAAAATGGAAATTTCAAACAAGGACTTATCGATGGAATTTTGAAAGCTGGGGATCAGCTTCAAAAACATTTTCCATGGGATGAGAACGATGTTAATGAACTTCCAGACACTATATCAAAAGGCTAATGCTACCAATTAAAAGACTTTTATTTCCAGTACTATTTTTTATTCTTGCATTTTCTTTAGCAGGCTATGCTCAGAGAGATATACCTCCTAAGCCTAGCAAGCAGACCAGTGTCTATGATGAGGCAGGAGTTTTGTCTGCACAAGAAAAGAGCATGCTGGAGCAAAAATTAATTAATTATGCAGATACTACTTCTACACAAATTGTTATCGCTACCATTCCCTCATTAGAAGGAGAGTATATTGGACTTTATGCTCCAGAATGGGCGCAGGAATGGGGTGTTGGACAATCTAAAGAAGATAACGGACTTTTAGTGCTATTAGCTAAAGAAGATCGAAAGATATGGATCACAACAGGTTATGGTTTGGAACAATATCTAACCGATGCCAAGTCTAAAGACATTATCGAAAATATCATCCTACCAGACTTTAGAAATAACAACTTCTATGGTGGGTTGGATAAAGGTACTTCAGCTATTTTTGAGGTATTGAATGGAACTTTCAAAGGTTCTAGGCCTCAAACCGAAAGTAGTAATGGGATTCCTCCACGACTCATAATTATTGGTATCTTTTTTATCATTTTTATAATTTCACTTATCAGAAAGAATAAGAATGGTGGTGGCCCAGGAAGCAGAGGCGGAATGCGTGGTGGCTTATTAGATGCCATTATTTTAAGCAGCCTTGGAAGAGGTAGCTTTGGTGGCGGAAGCTCTGGCGGATTTGGCGGAGGCGGAGGCTTTGGCGGCGGAGGCGGTTTTGGAGGCGGCTTTGGCGGTGGAGGTTTTGGTGGTGGTGGTGCTGGTGGAAGCTGGTAATTATAACTTTAATAAATATACATTTTTGATAATCTATTTAGAATAAATAAAAAATCCCATCAGCAAGAACTGATGGGATTTTTTATTAGATATGTTTACCTTATTTCTTTCTAAAATATACTGAAATTGGTACTCCTGTAAAGTTATATACTTCTCTTAGTTTATTCTCTAAATAACGCTTGTAAGGATCTCTCACATATTGAGGCAAGTTACAGAAAAATGCAAATTGAGGCTGAGGCGTTGGTAATTGCATACAGAATTTGATCTTTACATATTTACCTTTCCAAGCTGGTGGTGGATAACTTTCTATAATAGGAAGCATCGTATCGTTTAACTCACTTGTTTTTATTTTCTGACTTCTCGCTTTGTAAACATCTACAGCGGTTTCTATAGCTTTAAAAATACGTTGCTTAGAATGTACAGAGATAAAAACAATTGGCACATCTGTAAAAGGCTCAATCTCACGTCTTATCGTTTTTTCATATTCCTTCAATGTATTGGTTTCCTTTTCCATCAGATCCCATTTATTCACAAGAATAACTACACCTTTACGATTACGCTGTGCCAGCCAAAAAATATTTTGAACTTGACCATCAAACCCACGAGTTGCATCTAGAACTATTAAACAAACATCACAATTTTCTATAGCTCTTACAGATCTCATTACCGAGTAAAATTCAAGATCTTCTTTCACTTTAGATTTACGTCTTATTCCTGCAGTATCTACAAGATTAAACTCAAATCCAAAACGGTTGTATTTTGTATCTATAGAATCACGAGTAGTACCTGCAACATCGGTTACGATATAACGGTCTTCCCCAATTAATGAATTTATAAATGAAGATTTCCCTGCGTTCGGTCTTCCTACCACAGCAAATCTTGGCAATTCTGTTTCGTCGTCATCTTCAACCTCGGGCAATGCTTCAATTAGAGCATCTAATAATTCTCCGGTTCCACTACCATTTGTACTAGCAATAGGAAAGTAATCCCCTAAACCTAGAGAATAAAATTCTACAGCATTTTCTAAACGCTTTGAATTATCTACTTTATTAACCACTAAGAATACAGGTTTCTTAACCTTTCTTAAAAGTTTGGCTACATCTTCATCCATTCCGGTAATACCGGTTTCAACATCTACCATAAAGATTATAGCATCTGCTTCATCTATGGCAAGTTCTACCTGCTTATCGATCTCAGTTTCAAAAACGTCATCACTTCCTTTTACATATCCTCCAGTATCTATTAAAGAAAATGGTTGCCCATTCCAATCAGATTTTCCGTAATGTCTATCTCTTGTTACCCCACTAACGGAATCTACAATTGCTTCTCTACGCTGAATTAATCTGTTAAAAAAAGTGGATTTCCCAACGTTTGGTCTCCCTACAATGGCTACAATATTGCCCATATCGACTTAAGTCTTTTATTAATGTGCAAAAATAGTTCTTTTTAATTGAATATTATTCGCACTTTGATTGGAATTTATATCTAAACTTCTTATCAAATTACTATAAATTTGATCACTTTAATAAAGCAGTACTCATTTTTGAATCTATTAGATAAATAATAACCTTCTATAAAGCGAATTTTGATATTTCAGAATAAATAAATCGTAGTCCCTTTACATGAATTATATTGAGAACGAAGAATACAATGGAACTAATTTTAATGAACAACCTCTTGAAAGTGGAGAATATGAAAGTTGTATTTTTTTGAATTGCACTTTCACTACCACCAATCTTTCATCTTATACTTTTTCTGACTGTGAGTTTATAAATTCTGATCTAAGCAATGCACTTTTGAAGCATACAACGTTTAGAGATTGCATTTTTTCTAATTGTAAATTATTAGGTTTGAGATTTGATGAATGTAACCCGTTTTTACTTTCATTTAGATTTAAAGATTGTATTCTAAATTTCTCTTCTTTCTATTCCTTGAAGATCAAAAAGCTAATTTTTGAGAACTGTAAATTAGAACAGGTAGATTTTGCAAATGCAAATCTACCTGATGTAATATTCTACAACTGCGATCTAACTGCCTCAATCTTTGAAAACACCAATCTGGAAAAAGCAGATTTTAGTAGCGCTTCAAATTTTAGCATAGACCCGGAAAAAAATAAACTTACCGGTGCTAATTTTTCTTCAAATAACTTGGCAGGCTTACTAGATAAATACTTGCTTCAAATTAAATAAAAAAGCGATGATCTCTCTTCGCTTTTTTATATCTAATACAAGATCCTAAATTTAATAGTGTCTTTAATTTCTTTTAGTTCTTTCACCACTTCAATATTATAAGCCTTATCAATATCTGTAATTACATAACCAATAGTCTCATTGGTTTTAAGATGTTGACCAACAATATTAATATCATTTGCAGCAAGAACCCTATTTATATGGGCTATAATTCCCGGCTTATTATGGTGTATATGAATAAGTCTGTGAGCATTCTCTAAAATAGGCAGTTGCAAATTCGGGAAATTAACGCTGTTAGTAGTGCTCCCTGTATTTATATATTCTATAATCTTCCCTGGAACAAAATTACCAATATTTTCTTGTGCCTCTTCTGTACTTCCTCCTATATGCGGAGTTAATATAACATTTGGTAATCCTTTCAAGGAAGACTCAAAATTCTCTTTATTGGTTTTAGGCTCAGACGGAAAAACATCTATCCCTGCCCCATTAACTTTTCCAGAATTTATATTATTCTTTAAAGCTTCTATATCTACAACATGTCCTCTACTAAGATTTAGAAAGATCACGCCATCTTTCATTTCTTTAAACTGCTTCTCTCCAATAAGATTCTTATTTTCTTTTCTTCCATCTACATGAAGACTTACAATATCTACAGTTTGTAGTAATTCTTTAAGGCTATTACATTTGGTAGCATTACCCAATGCCAGTTTTTCTACCAGATCATAATAATACACATCAAACCCTATAGATTCTGCCATAACAGATAGTTGAGCACCAATATTTCCGTATCCAACAATACCTAATTTTTTCCCTCTCACCTCATAACTATGGCTAGCAGATTTATCCCAATTGCCCTCATGCATTTTTGCAATCTTATCTGGAAGATTTCGCATTAAAAGAATGATCTCCCCTATTGCCAATTCTACTACAGATCTTGTATTGCTATAAGGTGCGTTGAATACTGCTATTCCCTTTTTAAGACATTCCTCCAGATCTATCTGGTTGGTTCCAATACAGAAGGCTCCAACGGCAATTAATCTATTGGCATTATCTAAAACTTTTTTGGTTAACTGTGTTTTAGAACGAATACCTAATACAGAAACATCCTTAATTTGTTCTGCAAGTTCATCTTCATCCATAGCACCTGTTTGCAAACTTACATTATACCCCTCATTTTTCATTATCTGTAAGGCATCAGGATGTACGTTTTCTAATAACAATACTTTAATACGGTTCTTTGGATAGGAGATAGCTTTATTCATTTTATGTACATATAAGAATTCATCTAAGCTAGGAGTTATATGATCTGCTTTTTCTGTTACTTTATCACGTTCAATATTCTCTGTAAAAGCATAAAACTTATTTGCCAGTCCGGCAGCTTTTATTTCATAATCTGTGTATCCATCTCCAATAACATAAACGTCTCCTTTTAGATCTAAGGCTTTTAATTGCTCTACTTTACCATTGTTGGAGGAAAGTACATTTTCTTTATCAAACCCTATAATTTTACCTTCATCATCAAATACAAAGGTGTTGGCAAAAACATTTTCTTCTTTAATTCCAAGCTCCTTTACTATTGGTACAATAAATTCTTTAAAACCGTTAGATACTATATATATATGGTCACTATTTTCCTCAAAGAAGGCTTCATTCCTTACAAAAGAAGTAGAGATCTTACCCTTCAATACATCAATAAGTGGAGCCAGGTGATTCTTGTTTGCTTTTAGAAGATCTAATCGTAAACTAAGAGATTCTCTTAGCGCCAGCTCTCCCCCCATACCTCTATCTGTTAGAGATTTTAGCTCTTGAAGTCTTTCATCTTTATCTGGTTGATTTTCCAAAGAGATCTCGCCTAGAACATCTAAGGCTTCTACTTGGGTAAAGGTGCTATCAAAATCTATTACGTAATGTCTACTGCTATTCATGGGTTGTTATTATAGAGGAATATGAAAATTCATTATCAAAAATAAGATAATTAAAATAGCAAGACTGTTGATAATAAGTGAATGTTATATTAAATCTGAAACGATCGTAAAATTGAAATAACAGCAAAAAGAAATATTCCAATTTAGAATACCTATTAGTTAGGAATTACTTAAAAAGTACTAATTAAATGGATATAATATTGAGGTTTTACTAATATTTATTCGAAAAATAAAAAACAGCAAATTACACTTTTTAAGGATTAAAGAAATCATTAATGTACAAGATAAGTTGCTTCTCAGAAAAGTTCCCTTTATTTTGTACCGCTATAAATTTACCATGGTACTGCTGATCTAATTTCAGTTCATTATAAAATTGATCCTTAACCACTCCCGGTCCAAGAATTAATATATCTTCAAAGCTGATCAATTGTTCACGTAGCTTTTTAAAATACTTTTGAAGGTTTGGAATGTGTGACGTACTAATCCTTGATGATCTTAAACCACAGAGATCATATGAAAATTGAATTTTATTAATTCTACTATAATCTACAGTTGATTTATTGTTATTTAAAATATTAGACGAAATTGTCTCCAAAAATATGGCATTTCCATCCCTAAACTCTATTAAACAAGCCTTAGACTGGTCTATCCAAATTCCCACTTTTCTTGTAGTGAATGTCTGCATACTAAAGATGAAATTATTTGATTAAAGACAGGTATATTATAAATATAAAGAACTTATAATGTAGACCCTATGATACTTATCACATTAATATTCAATAATATAAATAATGATAATAAAAATTATTCTGGTAAGACGTAATTATAAATAACTAGAAAATGACAGAAAGTTCCTCCTAGTACAAATAAATGAAAGATGGCATGGTTGTACTTTATCTTATCTAAACTAAAAAGTATAGCTCCAACGGTATACAAACCACCACCCAAGAAAAGAAGAACTACTCCAGATAAAGAAAGTGAAGATAATAATGGTTTCAGGAACACCACTATAATCCATCCCATTACCACATACATAATGGTAGAGAACGTTTGGAACCTACCAATAAAAAATAGCTTCAGAATAATACCGGTTAAAGCCATGATCCATACCAACGAAAATAGAGTCCATCCCATCCAACCTTGTAATGTTATAAGAGCAAAAGGAGTATATGTGCCTGCAATAAGTATATATATACAAGCGTGATCTATGATATTAAGTACATATCTACGCTTTAATGATGTAGCACTATGATAGAAAGTAGAGGCTGCATACAACAGTATCATACTCGCTCCAAAGATACTAAAGCTAATAATATGCAAGGGTTCTCCCAGCTCTATTGCTTTTAAGATCAAGAGCACCAAACCTATTAAACTAAGTAAAAATCCAAAACCGTGGGATAAAATATTTAATTTTTCCTCGAAGGGTGGATAATACACAGGTTTATTCTCGTTGCTAAAAGCCATTTAATTAAAGGTTAAGACAGTAATTTTCAAGTTAATGAAATTGTTTAGAAATTAGTAATATCTGCTAAGATGCTTTATTTAAAACTTCACTTCACATTAATATGTGCCGATAACCAAATTATGAATGAATTAATATTGATAATAGAAAAGGATCCTGAAAATCTACAATTTTCAATCACTCCTTCTTAATAGTTCATTAAAGTTCTTGGAGATCAGCAATATTCTATAGTAGAAAAATTTTCAGCTATCTTTGCAAAGATCTATACATTAAATTTTACTTAAGATGCCTAAAAAAGGAGTTGAAAAAAACGCCGCTAATAAAGCTAAGCACACCAAACTTTTAAAACGAAAGAAAGATAAACTTAGAATTGAGAAGGCAGCTCATAAAGAAAAATTAAAGGCTATTTTTAAGAAAGCACAGGAGGAAAAAGAAAAGCAGGCAGAATAGTTAAGAGTTATTATTTATAAAATTAATAATTTCTTTATATCTATTATTCCAAGACCAAAAATATTGAGTCATCATAGGAATGTGCTTTTTATTGATATATTTCACCTCCACCTTAGGTTGAAATGCTTTAAGTTTTTCTAAGAACCTTTTATTTCCAACCTTAATAGACTCATAGGTTTTATCTCCAACGTAAATAAGCATGGGCGGTGTTGATTCACTCAAATAATTTATTGGGGAGGCGTCCTTCCATTGTAAAGGGTCGTTCGTCCACGTTGTTAAATAATTATCTGTGGTGGTAGGTGGATTATTCTCTAGATAATGATGCATATCCAAACCTGCAGCATCATTTAAAATTATACCGGAGATATCTTTTTCCTGAATACCATATTGGCCATCTAATGCCGCCAAAGCAACAAGATGTCCACCGGCAGAATGTCCGGTAAGAAATATCTTCTCAGGATCTCCTTTATAATCAGAAATATTACTTTTAGTCCATTTTATAGCTTGCGCTATTTCAATTGCCATTTCTTTATAACTAGCCTCTGGACTTAGCGTATATCCAACTACAACAGTTACGATTCCTTTTTTAGCGAAATTATTTCCAAAGAAACTGTAAAGCTCCTTTTTACCACTATTCCAATTCCCTCCATGCACAAATATTAGAACCGGTAATTTTTTTGAGGTTCCTTTTTTAGGACTGAAGATATTCATCTTTGGTTCCTCTTTAAAACTTTTAGCTGCCTTCTTGTTTAAATAAGATACATCTTCAGTTTTATTAACCGCACAAGATGAAAACATCAGAATAAAAAATAAAAGGAAATATGGGATTTTGATTGTCATAAATTTGATAAATAACGTATTAAAATAAAAAAAAGGCTGAGGAGATACCTCAACCTTTTTCTCAAAAAATAATTCTTGCTCTTATGAATTTAAGCTCATTATAGCTTTTGCATTAATAAATTCATGCATTCCAAATCCACCATGCTCTTTACCATACCCAGAGTTTTTAGTTCCTCCAAATGGCATATTTGGTTGTGCCACTCCAAATGAGTTAATAAAGATCATTCCAGTATCAAAATATTTACTTGCTAGCTCAATTGCTTTGTCCTCGTCTTTGGAAAAAATTCCACCACCAAGACCAAATCTACTATCATTGGCAATTCTTAGCGCGTCTTCGTTATCTTTCGCTTTTATTAAAGATGCTACCGGTCCAAAAAGTTCATCATCATATGCAGGCTGTCCAGGTTTAACATTCCCAAGTACTGTTGCTGGATAATAGAAACCTTTACCTTCAGGCATTTCTCCACCACACAATATCTCTGCACCATTCTTAACACTTTTTTCTACTTGCTCATGTAAAGTATCCCTAAGATCTTCTCTAGCAATTGGTCCAAGCTCTGTCTCTTCTTTCGTAGGATCTCCATGCTTGATGTTACTCATTGCCTTTACAAATCCTTCCTTAAATTTGTCGTATACTTTATCTACTACAACGAATCTTTTGGCTGCTACACAGGTTTCTCCATTATTGTAGATTCTACCAGTAACACATGTTTTAACTGCTAGATCTATATCTGCATCATCCATAACGATGTATGCATCATTAGAACCTAATTCTAAAACTGTTTTCTTCAGAGCTTCTCCCGCTTTCTTACCAATAATTTTTCCTGCTGCAGAACTTCCTGTAAGCGTAACCCCTCTAACAAGATCATTTTCTATAATAGCATCAGATTGATCGTGATCAATTCTCAAAACGGTAAAAAGATCTTTTGGCAATCCGCCTGCTACAAATATCTTCTCCAGTAATAATGCAGAACCGGTAACATTCTCAGCATGCTTCAATAAGATTCCATTTCCAGTCATCAAATTAGCAATAGCATATCTCATTACCTGATATGTTGGGAAATTCCAAGGCTGTATTCCATAAATTACTCCTAATGGAGCATAAGAAATTATTCCTTTACCGCCATTAGGTAGCGTACGGTGAAGATCTTTTAATTCTTCAGGTCCATTATCTGCAGTCCAATCACAAATTCCTTTACATAATTCAATTTCACTTACACCTTGAGAAACGAGTTTTCCCATCTCTGATGTCATAAGTTCAGACAATTCTTTTTGATGATCTATAAGACTTTTTCCTATTCCTCTAAGAACTTCAGCACGTTCTTCATGGGTTTTCAACCTCCAATCCAAAAATGCTTCATGACATTTTTTTACTGCATCATCTGCTTCCTTATCTGTCATTATCGGATAGTTTTTCAACTTTTCTCCGGTTGCAGGATTAATAGTCTTTAATTCTTTACTTTCACTCTTTGACATAACTTCTTTTTTTTTATTCATTTTTCAAATTCAGACCCAAAAAGGTTTGATTTTTCTAGCAATTCAAAGTTATCATTTTAAAGACTGAAGCTCTCCCAATCTGCTGTTAAAGCACTATTAATGAAAGTATAAAATCTGTAACAACATAATTCTATACCGCATTTTTGTAAGTTAATATTAGTATTTAGACTTAGTCTAATTGATATAAATTCAAATTGATAAAATGAAAGGTTTTATCATTGTCCATAGCTACAAAAAGACCTTTCTCAAAATTTTTATTTCCTATTAAAGAAGAAAATTCGCATCCATCTGACTGTTTCGTACCTAAATCTATATCTTTTATATATTGATTAGTATCTCTTGTAAAAACACTAAATGTATCATTTTGTTGATTGGAAACTATGATATAACCCAATCCTTTATCTCTAGGTATTATAGCAATCCCCTCACTATCCCGTTTAAAGATCTTATGTCCAAAACTTCCAACCTCCTTATTTCCTAAATTTGGTTCAGCATAATACTTCCGAATGCCATAAGTTTCATCAGAATAATAAATAAAGCCCAACTCATCATCTACCGCTATAGATTCTATTTCTTTTTTTTGGCTGAATTCCCCAAACTTCCTTACAAGTTCAATTTTAAAATTTCCTTTAAGAGCAATCAATTTATATTGATACAGATAATCATATTGAGGCCCATTTTTTCTACTAATTATTATATAAACCGTTCCATCTAATGGTGATTTATAAATGGCTATCCCCATGGGTAAATTAAAAGATTTCTTAGTTTCATTTTCAAAAACCTTCAGCCCACCGTTATCTATAGGTTTCATATCTGGAACGGAGAAAATTCTTATTTGATGCTTATCTCTTTCTGAAACAACTAGAATATCTACGAGAACATCATTAATTGTAGCAACAGCATATTCTATATCAATATTATTTGGGTACGCTAAACCTTTAAGAACCTTATCTTTTATTATTTTCCCATCGAGATCGAAAGCATAAACTGCTCCATCAGAATTTTTATCGGTACCAAAAATTATACTCTTAGAAGAATCTTTTTTATTAAACCATATCGCCGGATCATCGGTATCATAATCTGTTTTTTCTGTTATGATTTGCGCAGTAGTGTTATCACCTTTTACTTGTGAAGTGCACGAAGAATGTATAAATATAAAGCTCATAAGAAGGCAAAATCCAATACCAATTTCGCTTACTTTACAGTATCTTAAGGTTGTGGATTGCATTTAAGACTTAATTTTAATATTCTTCTTATTGCCATCACCGTAGCCATAACCGTATTTATTACCATATCCAAGATTTGTAATATCTACATTGTTAAGCACAAACCCCAGATTATCCAATGTTCCAGCCTCGTTTGCATCAGAAACAAATTCAATTAAATTCTTATTTGTAAATCCGGCTCTCACTACATAAAGTATTACATCTGCGTACTTATTAAGAGAAAACGTATCTGCTACTAACATAGCAGGAGCAGTATCTACAATAATATAATCATATTTAAGTTGAATCTCGCTAATTAGAACTTCCATCCTTTTGGAGCCAAGCAATTCTGAAGGATTTGGCGGAATGCTCCCAGAAGATAAAATATCTAAATGCTCCGAAAATATAGAGTTGCCAATTAGATCTTTAAGGTCTAATTTCTCATTCGAGATATAATCGCTAACCCCTAGTTTCTGACTGTCCTTTGGCTTAAAAGGTTGAAGTTTCGGACTTCTAAGATCTCCTCCCAAAATAAGCACCTTCTTTCCCTTATTGGCATAAGTGATGCCTAAATTAATTGATGTAAAGGTTTTCCCTTCTCCTTTAATAGTAGAGGTTACAAAGATCACTGCACCTTTATCTTTATATGCTGCCTTAGATAATAGAAATTGCATATTGGTTACCAGGATTCTAAAAGACTCCGCAAGCACAGATCTATCATTCTGCTGAATTGTGAAATGTTCTTTAGCTCTCACTTTAGGAATTTCTCCCACAAACGGAATATTACTTTCTAAAAGTTCAAGATCTTTTCTATTTCTCACTTTATTATCCAGAATATCTTTCAAATATATGATTGAAAAAGGAACGAATAAACCTAGAATAATACTTCCTAATAAAATATTTCTAGGCACAGGATATATTCTATTACCGGCACTGTAAGCCTGGTCTACGATCTTTGCTTTAGGAGCAGTGATTGCTAAGGCCAAAGAATTCTCTTCTCTTTTTTGTAATAGAAATAGGTATAAAGCTTCCTTAATATTCTGCTGACGCTCTATTCCTCTATACTCTCTTTCTTGTGAAGGAACCGCCATGATCCGGGAACCTATACTATAAGCCTGCCGTTTCATTTCTCCTTGCGAAATCTGAAGATTTGTTCTCATACCTTGTAATCCCTGAACAATATTTCCTTTTATCTGCCTAAGTGTATTGTTTAATCTAACAACCACAGGATTCTCGTTGGTAGAACTTACCAGAATTCTATTCCGTTCTAAGATCAGATCATTATATTCATTTATCTGCTGGTTGATACCACCTTCCTGTATACCTAAATTTGCGGGCAAAAGGTCTGATCCGGAGCTGGAAGAAATATATTCCAGTACTGCCTGAGAAAGTTCCATTTGCGTACCTACTTCTTGTAATTTTCTATTGTATTCACTCGCATTTTGTATGAACATCTGAGATTCTGCATTAATATCTGTTAACCTGTTATCTTCCTTAAATTCTTCTTTCCCAGTTTCTACAGATTCTAGTTCTGCATTAATAATGTCTAATCTATCATTTATAAAACTAGCAGTATTTCTGGCTATTAGATTTTTATCGTCTATAGCATCCCTATTAAATTCATAAATTAATTGATCTATTATTTCTTTTGCCTTTTGTTTTACAGGATCTTGTAATGCTAACTCAATAACATTAGAGCTCTTACCACCTTGAATAAGCTGAACCTTATTTCGGTACTTTATAGCTTCCTTCTCTATATTGCTAAACTTAATAGTTATCTCCGGAAGCTCTTTAAAATTGGAATTGGTTACTAATACTACCTCTGCAAAGTCTAAAGAAAAAGGTACTCCTGCTTTGGCTATAAACGATTTTTCGTTCTTAAGATTCCTAACCGAAAAATAGGAATCCTTAATAGGCCTAAAAGCATATTTAGCACCTCCCAGACTTTTTAATTTATCGTCATCAAATTTTAGCACTTTTAAATTAAAAGGATGATTTTTATAAACTTCAATCTCTCTAATATTCCCTTCCATGAAATACCTAATATGAATATTAAGAGTTTTTACCACATCTTTCATCAATCTTCTAGATCTTAGAATAGCTAATTCTTTCTCTAAACTATTGGTACTTAGACCACTTATAAAACCCAGATTTTCATAAGCAGACATTTCAGAACCAGAACCGTTGGCATTCTCTTCATTTATAATAATAGTTGCCGAGGCGCTATAGATAGGGGTTGTATATCTTATATATGTATAGCCAGCTCCTACTGTTACCATAACACAAATAAGAAACCAGGGCCAGTATTTCAGAAATTTACCTATCTCATCTCGTAGCGATACCTTTTTAGAACCACTCGATTTAGAAGTATTTTTTATAGATACCATGACCTACTATTTAGTAAGGAGAATCACCAATGAAATAATAACCGAAGCTATAGAAAGATATCTGGAAGCTAGGCCTAAACTACTTGCAGATTGAACTTTAGAGAACTTTGGCTCTACATATATAACATCGCGTTGTCTTAAATTGTAATATTGTGATGTAACAATTCTTGCATCTGTGAGATCTAGGTATTCATTAATCTTTTCTCCATTTTCTTCTCTCATTATTAAGACATTCTTTCTATTTCCATAGATGGTAAGATCTCCTGCCATACCTAAAGCTTGTGCGAGATTAATATGATCATCTTCAATAGTGAACGTGCCAGGATTTTTTACTTCTCCTAGTACACTAATCTTAAAGTTTAGAATTCTCACATTAACAATAGCATCCCTTACGTAAATGCTTATATCTGATTTTATCTTATCTGAAAGTTGAAAATTGGTCATACCATCAACCTTAATGGTACCTATTATTGGAAATTCTATAGTTCCAGTATTAGAAACCATGTAGGTTTCTAACTGTACAGAGCCGGGTAATCTATCAGAAGATACCACAGATTTTGTAAGGTTAAAAGGTTGTGCGGCTTCCTGCTCTGTTGCAGAGACACGGATGGTTAAAAGATCTCCAGGTTTGATCTTTAAATTATCGTCTAAATTAAAATCTATTCTACTATTTACTTTCTCAGGATCCTGGAAATAAGTCATCTCTTTGGGAGAAACACAGGAAGTCACTATAAAACTGGCTAATAAAAAAATTATGATACGAGTAATACATCGGGAGGCTTTCATATTTATATATATTTGTTAGTATTGCTTTTTACATTTGTTATTAATAAGCTTTTTCTTCACCTTTAAGTGCATTTCCTATAGTGTAGTAGATAATCTTACAATCCAACCAGAACGACCATCTCTCTAAATAAAAAATGTCAAATCTCGTCCTGTTTATAATATCAGAGGGTTTTGAGATCTCTCCTCTATATCCCTTAATTTGGGCTAAACCAGTAATACCGGGTTTTACAAAATGTCTTACTAAATATTTATCTACAGAGTGAGAATATTCTAAAGAATGAGTTTCCATATGTGGCCTAGGTCCCACTACACTCATATCTCCTCTAAGTACGTTGAAGAATTGAGGCAGTTCATCTATGCTAGTTTGCCTTAGCACCCTACCAATTCTGGTAATTCTAGAATCATTCTTTTTACACATTTTTAGATGAGCATCTCTATTCCTTACCATAGATCTATATTTATAGCACCAAAATGACCTTTTATTATAGCCATGTCTAATTTGCTTAAAAAATAAAGGGTCTCTAGATTCTAATCTTGTAACTATATATAATAATGGGGTTAACCAGGAGATAATAAAGATGATAACCAAAGAAGAAAAAACAATATCGAATGCTCTTTTCCCATATTTTGCATAATTTTTCTCTAGTGGCGTACCTCTTAAATTGAGCACTGGCAGATTTCCAAATAATTCAGCATGCATTGCTCTGGTAAATATTCCTTTGTTATCTGGAATGAGCTTTAGCTTTTTTAAATTGTTATCTGCAAAAGAAATTAATTCTTGAAGCTCCTTTTTAGACACCTGAGAGACCAAGCAGTAAACTTCTTCAATGTTATTTTTAATAATATATTCAAATGAATTTTCTATAGCTCCCAAATACTGAGCGTCTTTATAATGGTTGTTGTGGAAAAAACCTTTGTATCTATATCCAAAATCTGGCTCATTAAAAATTGCCTGAATACTTTGAATATTTCTATCATTGCCTATAACCACCACGTTTATGAAATTACCTCCATCAATTCTATATAATCTTCTTACAGAAAAGAAAAACCATCTATAGAACACCAATAAGAATAAAAGAAAAGCTAGAACGAACAATTGATATTTTACAGAGAAGGAAATTTTTAAAAGTGCAAAAAGTGCAAAATATGCAAGGCTAAATATTAGATAATGCCTTAAAAATTTATGGAATTTGGTAATAAACCGTTCTTTTCTTTCTACATTATAGAAATTAAGCCCCACGGCCGTTAATAGCCATGCAACATTATACCCTATAATAGCAAGAACATTTAAATAAGTATCTGGTGTAAAAAGATACAGAGTAAAGTTTATAGTTATTAAATGAGCTGTTACAGAAAATGGAACTATGAAATAAGAACCCTTCATACACGCTAACTTTCATTATGGATTAGGTATAAATAATTAAGAGGTAATAAACTTATTACCCATTATCTGGGGAATGATATAGTGTGGGATCTTTCGAGCTATTTTAAAGCTTAAAGTGAATATTCCTGACAGTTTATACTTTGATATAATACGGAGATCTTCTCTAGATTTTCTCAATTGAAATTTTGCAGATGTACTCAAGCCTCCAAGTCGCATTTTCACCACCCATTCATTCAAATAAAATTTCGAGATCTCGTCATTTTTGAACCAGCGTAAAGAGATCTCATAATCACTAGCAATTCTATAGCCATCATTATAACATCCATAATTTTCAAAAACTTCTTTCTTTACAAAGATCGTTGTGTGCAAAGGGATCCATCCAAAGTTTAAAAAGACCTTTTTAAAAGAATTGGAGGGATATATTCGTTTTATCTTGGTTATATCTGTTTCACTTACAAAAAGACCTTTTGCATAAACCAGTTCTGCTCCGGAGTATTGAAAAGCTTCAATTATCTGACTCAAAGTTTGTTCAGAATAAAAAAAATCATCAGAATTTAGGATGCCAATAACTTCTCCGGTGGCATTCTTAATGCCTTTGTTAAGCGCATCAAAAATACCTTCATCCTTTTCTGAAATATAATAATCTATTTTATCTGCATATTTTTCTATGATCTTAGCAGTGCCATCTGTAGATCCACCATCTATTACTAGATACTCTACATTAGAATAGGTCTGGCTCAAAACAGATTTTATGCAATCTTCAATACAATGAGCTCTATTATATACAATGGTTATGATTGATATTTTCATATGTTGCTTTTTTAAATCTTGATATCAATCGTTAGCATTAGAATTACTGGCAGCATAAGACTGATTCCAAACCAGAAGAGCAGCTATAAGCCAAATAATATTGTAACTAATTACTACCATATAATTGGCAGCAGGATTTTCTCTAAACAGAATAAAAACTCCGTCTATAATAACTAAATGCAGTAGGGTTGCTAAGGATGTAAATAACGCTGAATTTTTCATTGAACTACTTGGTTTTAATTATTACACAATAAATTAGAACCATAGCTATTTATTTCTGATTAAGCTTAAAGCTAAACAGAACTTCTCTTCTATGTAAGTAGGCAATAAGCACCAATTCTAGCTATTACAATCCATAAAATAGGACTGCCATGAAAACTATGAATTATAAGGGACAACTATTTGGGAACTTAATTTTGGAGTAATTGAACGTATAAAAATACTGAGGGGAGGATTAAATCTGATCTTAATAAAACTTTTCAGACTTATTATAAATATAACATATATTTAACTTTAAATCAAAATTTATAGGTCACTTTTATTAAAATAATTATATGTTTAAATGGTTTTTAATCATTTATATAAAAATGTACTAATTACCTTACACTGCTGAATACTATTTCTAAAAATTTTTAAATTTTCATGACCCTGTCTTTTATATAATTTGCAGGATTACCACCTGCAACTACCCATGGATCTATATTTGTAAATACTGAAGATCTTGCAGCAATAACACTTCCCTGACTTATTTTAACTCCAGGACCTATAAATGCATCTGCAGCTATCCAAACCTGGTCCTCAATAGTAATAGGTTTCAAAATTAAGGGAAAATTATAGATCTTATAATCATGGGAAGACGCACAGAGGTAACTTTTTTGTGAAATTACGGTATGATCTCCAATGATAATCTTTCCTTGATTGTAACAATCTACCTTAGGCCCCAATATAGAATGTTCACCAATTTCTAAATTCCAGGGAGCCCAAATTCTAGCGCTTGCATAAATATGTGCATTCTTACCAATTTTAGCTCCAAACAATTTTAATATCAACGTTCTGTACTCTCTAAAGATGCTAAGATTGAATGGCCTTACAAAGATCCAATAAGTGCAATTCCATAATAATCTACATAGCTTATTGGAAATACTAAAGCTAAAATCGTATGCTGCTAAATTAACTACAAGTGCTTCTTTCATGGTCTATATTCTTTAATTTTGAACGATAGTATGATACAATTCAAATGTTTGATTGGAAACAGCTCTAATATCATATTTTCTTTCTACCAGAGCTTTCCCTCGCTCTCCCATTTCTTTTAGTTCTGTAGATGTTTTTAAGAATGCTTCTTCTATGGCATTGGTAAGATTTTGAATAGATAATTCTATCCACCAGCCACAGTTATAGGTATCTAGTTCCTTCCACGGTGTTCCAGTTGTAGTAATTACAGGTACTCCAACTGCTAAAGCTTCAATTACCACTAACCCAAAATTCTCGCTATAAGTTGGTAAAACAAATAGATCTGCCTGATTGAATAGATCCCATTTATCTTCTCCGTAAACACCTCCCAAAAAAATGATCTGCTCGTTAAGTTTCTTTTCTAAAATAAGCGCAACTAATTCATCTATATACTTTTGCTCTCCCTCTCCAGCAATGATAACTTTCACATTTTTATCTTTCAACTTATAAACTGCCTCAATTAACAGCTCAATCCCTTTTTTAGGATGAATTCGGGATAAAAACAAAATATTCTTATGTGTAGGTTTTGCTGCTACTTTTTCAGTGAATTTTATATCCGCCATATCAATACCATTTGGAATTACCTCTATAGGAAGATTATACCCTAATTTTTTAAACTGTTCCATTTCTGAAATTGCAGTAGCATGTAAATAATTAGCTTTTAGTAGTGCATTATTCTGATAGAGCATCATTGCTATCTTCTTCTTTAGTGGATTCCTTTTAAGAATATAAGGTTCGAGCATGCCATGAGGAGAAAGTAAGACCTTAATCCCCATTCGTTGTGCTATTATCTGTAACAACCAATTTTGAGGTTCCCATATTCCATTTATATGAACAAGATCTGGTTTGATATTTCTTAGAATAGATATAAACTCCTTTTTAATCTTAAACCATCGTCCTAAATTAAAATCGATAAAAACGGTCTTAACGTCTGTAAGTAATATCGGATTCAAAGATTTTCCTGTAAGAACAGTTAGATCTAAGGCATGCTTCATCTGATCTGCCAAAAGTTTGATATAAACTGCAGTTCCTCCTGAATTATGATCTATAGAACTTACATATTGTATTACCTTCATGTCCTGTTATTTTACAAAACTTTGATCTAAACACCGGCGGTGTATTTCTTTAATACCTCCTTATAACATTCTTCAATCTTATCTAAAGCTTTTTCTGAGTTAAATCTCCTGGAATTTTCTAATCCAGAGACAATTAAATTCTCTCGAGCTTCAACTGTAAGGCTTAAAACCTCATCTAAAATCTTTGCACCCTCTTTATACCACATCATTTTTTTTGTAGTATCGTTTATTGGTTGTCTGGATAAATAATAGCAGGAAGTACCTCCCACTTCACTCATAGGCTCTTTGTTAGTAGTTATTACCGGGCATCCACTGGCCATTGCTTCTGCTATCGGCCAACCAAAACCTTCTTCTAATGAAGGAAACAACAAAAGACTAGCCCCTTGATAAAACTTCTTTAGTATTTTATTTGAAACTTCTGATATAAAATGGATATCCTTAGAGAACCGAGATTTATGAGCTGTAAATTTGAGAGTATCTGTTGGTTCTGAACCTATCATAATTAGAGGCAATTCTTTTTCTTGCATTTCTCTCCAAGCAATATAAATTTGAAGAACTCCCGTTCTATTTTTATAAAATTGATTTCCTCCTACATGTAGCACAAATCCCTGCATTAAGTTTATTTTTAAAAGATCTTCTAAATATTCTCTTACTCCCATTACATTTCCGGGTTCAAAGTTTTGATTTAACCCATTATAAACCACTTCAGAAAAAATGGGCTCTTTTGGTAAAAATTCATGGAGATCTGCACGTGTCTTTTTTGAAATAGATATAAAATTATTTGCCTTGGAATAACCTTTCCTTATTAATTTCTGATATAATTTTCCAGAACTTCCAACCTTGTTTTCTGAAATTTTTCCGAGAGCAGATCTTTGTGCAAGAAAGTCATGACAGTGAATTACGTGCGGCTTTTTCGATATCAAAGTAGCCCATATTCCTAGTGCCTGATCACAAATGACATAAAGTGAGTCTTTTGGAAACTTCTTTATTTTTTGTTCAAATAGAATTCTGAATATTAAATATTGATCTACATACCCAAGCCATTTCTTAATTTTAGGATTATTTGATATTACACTTAAATATGCTGTTGGCGAATAAACTTGTACAGAATGTTTTCTCTCCTCCATCCCATTAGCAATCATTTGAGTGTAGAGAGCAATACTTCTTATATTAGAAAATTTTGGATGTGTTAAGAATATGATATTCACGTGGTCTCAGGTTGTTTAAATGCTGCTAAAATTAAACCTCCAATTAATATACTAAAACCCAGCGCTGTAGGCTGAGACCATTGACCTTGTAAAATGGTGATAGCCCCAAAACTTAAAAGCAACCATGGTAATACATTAGAATTCCCTATAGAAACCCAGGATCCTTTAAAGAATTCTAACACTAGGCCAATTCGGGTTAGAATAAGTAATAAGCCTAGTAAAAGTCCCATTTCTCCAATAATCCTTCCCCACTCACCCTCCGGCAACAAATAAGCAGCAGTCCCACCGGTAAGCAATTTAGAAGCCACCTTACTTCCTAATCCTAATCCCAATCCCAGATAAGAATTTTCTGGATCTGCCACAGCACTGTACATTCCACCAAGTAATCTATCTACTATAGTACCCTCAATACCTCCTTCAGTTTTGCTGGCAATCTCAATACGCTCTGAAAATACAGAACTAGCTGTTTGAAAAAAATTAAATTTGTTAAGACCTATCAGCAAAATAGCTGCGGCAAAGATTATAGCAACAAATTTTTTAATGAGCTGAGAACTTTTTCCAGAACTTAAGAATAGAAATATTAAGCTTAAAACAGTCTGCAAAAGGATGGTTCTACTTATACTTAAAGGAATGGCTATCACTAAAGAAATTGCAGCAAAGGCTAGAAGTAGTTTTGATACTTGCTCTTTATTCTCACCAATTAGAAAGTAAAAAATAAAGGCTGAAGAAAGTCCGTAAAAGAGCGCAAGTCCGTTTGTAAATGAGAATGTTCCAGGAACTCTATAAAAATCTCGAACTGCACCAAACCCAGACCCAGCCATATCTCCACCTACTCCTCTATTTACCCAAGCAGACTGCGGACTAAAAAATTGTATAGCCACAAGAACAGTCATTCCTATACAAAGATATAAAATGACCTTACCCATTTTTAAAACATCATCTCTATTAAAAACATGGCCTATAACGAATAATAAAGGAAAATGTATCATGGTAATTCTCATCCCATAAAAGGCTACAATCAAATTTCCATGGCCTACATACAACGTAAATATTAGCGACAGGATGGTGATACCCCAAATAAATTTCACGTAGTTATTTGGACGCCATATATTTTTTTGAGCAACCTTAAAAATGATATAAATTGCTAAAGGGTCTCTTATTATTAGTAATGGCTCTGCCAGTCCGGGCAAAACCCATTTTCTTAAAGCTCCTTCAAAGATAAGAAGCCAGAAGTAGAGCCAAATAGCTTTTTTAACTATTGTAATTGTTTCATCATTCAATTATTCTCAGTTTTATTATTTACATAAGATTTTATAGCTACTACCATTTCTTCACCATATACTTTCCATGGTCTTGTTCTTGCTTTTACCATAGCCATTTTACCAACATTTTCTAAAGATAAAGGATCTTCCAGGATCTCATTTATCTTCTCTACAATAGCAGTAGTAGAACCCGGAGAAATTATCCACCCATCTATTTCATTAGAAATTAGATCTGCTCCACAAGTTCTGTTCGTAGTAATAACTGGAGTTCCCTGAGACATAGCTTCGGTAATAACCAACCCAAAACCTTCAAAAAGGGATGGGAAAATCAAAACATCATTATTGCGCATAGTTTCTAATATCTCTGCATGAGAAAGCGCAGAAATCCATTGATGTTCTTCGAGATTCTTATAGAGAATTTTGCAATTCTTAACTGGTTCTTTACCTACTACTGTTAATGAAACCCTTTCCTTCAAAACTTTCATGGCTTCAAACAGATAGGAAATTCCTTTTCTTTGGGATAATCCGCCTACAAATAAAATTTTAAGTTTTCTATTTCTAAGTGGTTGGTATTTCCTTTGTTCAAATACTGGAGGAAACCCATAGGGTATCACTGAAATTTCAGGCGTTATACCTGGATAGAATTCTAAGGTTTTCTTGGTAAATGAACTCGCCACAAATATGTGATCTGCGAGCGCTATCTCTTTATCCTTTTTTAGCAATTTTACTTCAGAATCTTTAAAGGTTTCCATAGTGCTGGCCCACTCTGGGTTTTTAATTCTTTCCTCCTCCAAAAGATCACGCATAGCTCTCCAATATCCAATAGGCAGGTCGTAAAAACAATCCACACCTTTAGTTTTAGCTATTCTAAAATTCTCTAAAGCTCCATCTTCAAAAGAATAAACAATGGTTTCTTTATTGATATTTCTGGCAACATATTTATCTAGATCTTTATAAACCTTATCAATACAAAACAGACCCGTTTCATGATGTGTATATTTTGTATGATTAAGCTTTTGAAGAACAAGTCTTAAAATTTCCTTAGTTGGTCTATTAGATGTCAGGTTTCTAATATTTGCAGGAAATGTTCTTTTTTTTAACTCTGATAACAGTTTAAAATTTAAAAATCTATAGACAAAACTAGATTCAAAAAAAGCTATGCTGGTATAGAAATGATGTAATAATCCATTTTCTGCCAAAGAAAAGATTAATGCTCTTACATTCGCATTCCCTGTAGGATGAGATACTATTAGTCTAGTTTCTTTCATAACTGTTCACAATACTTTCAATGATCTTTAAATATTTCTCAGAAACTTGTTTTGAGGTATGTTCTTCTAAATGCGATTTAAAATAACTTCTCAGAATCTTTTCCATCAATGGATTTTTTAATAGATCCTGCACATTATTATATAATGATTCAAAATTATTTCTTTCGAAAACAATTCCCGTATTACCAATTGCTTCGGGTAGGCCACCTTCATTAGATACAATAGGTAAACAACCACAAGCAATTCCTTCTAATGCAACAATTCCAAATGGCTCTTTCCAACGAGAAGGAATAAGGATATATTTATGTTCATTCAATTTTTTTACTAATTCTTCTCCACTAAGCGCTCCCTCAAAAAAAACATTGTCCTCTAAATGAGTTGTCTTCACCACATCTTTTAGCACATTCATTTCCGGACCATCCCCTATAATGGTCAAATTTTTAAATGTAGCTCTTCCTAAGCTCGAGTCGTTTTCTTTTAATCTCGCTATAAGTTCAATCGCCATATCTGCTCCCTTATCTGAGACCAGTCTGCCTAGAAATACAAAATCCTTGATCTTTGGAATTTCCGGAATTCTTTTAAAAAGGTCTTCTTTGTAAGAATTCTCAATTACAAGAGCTTCCTCAAAAGTGCCATTTCTTAGAGCTTTACTCACAGCAATAACAGCTTTTGCTTTTTTCAACCAGATGTTTTTAACCTTGTCTTGTATAGAAATCTTGCCATCTAGACGCTGAATCCAGGTATGAAGTGCAATAAGATGTGGCTTTCTAAAAAGGATCAATGGCCAAGATAATTTTAAACATGGGTTATTTTCAAATACTAGATCTGCCCACTTATGTTCCTTAAACATTCTAATCTTGTTTGGCTCTCTTACAATGGTGTACGGAAACTCGTTCTTAGAAGAGCTTTTAGACCAGGTCATAATTTTAATCTCACAGCCAGAATCATAGAGATAATTTGCTAGAATTTCAGAATTCATTTCAATACCACCTATATCTGGGTAGAATCTATCTGTAAGAATTAGAATTTTCATGAAATTTTAGAGTTAGGTGATCAAATTCAAGTTGATCTCCTGAATGTTGGAAATTAGCATCAAATCTTCTATGAAGACTTCAGCAATAGCACTTCTAGAATATATTTTAGACAACGTTCTAGCCTTTTGAGTTGCCATAAAAATGTTTTTTGGCGCTGGTTCAATAACTAATACCTTACTCATCTTGGTATTAAAAAAACCAACCTCATCTACATTATGTCCCATTTTCACATAGGGAGCGGCTACTGGAATACCGTGAGATAAAAATGTTGCTACACTACCACTCTTACCAAGTAAATGTCTAGGTACCGGACTTATTCCTAAAGCAGTAGAAGCAATGACCTTAGATAATTCATGATCCTGTAAAAAACCAATCTGTTCGATCTTATTTGAGATCTGTGGAATTTCCTTTAGTTGTTTTTCTAATTCTTGCTTGGCCTTTGTTGTTCCTCCAACGATCAATATTTTAAAGCTGATCTTTTCTCGTTTTAAACTAGCTATCAACATTTTTAAAAAACTTAAAATCTCCTTGCGAGGAGATAACTGACTAAAAAATGTGATCATAAACGTATTAAGGTCTTGATGCTTCTGATTGGCATCCACCTTAATATTAGAATATATTGGCAATGGCATAGCAGCTATGCCAATAGTCTCTAATCTCTTTTGATAAACTGGGATACTGGTATGAACCAAAACGGGATCCAGCAGAGTGACCAATCTTTTTATGATGGCCTCTTGAATTTTTGCAATGACCAGATTCTTAAATTCTTTTTCTTCCACCCACAATTCATGAAACATAATATGCCATGAAAATTTCTTACCTATTTTCGAAAGCTCTAATCCTAATCTCCAGGGTAACCCTTTCTGATGATATGCATATGGAACAAATTGTAAGCTTATAAGATCTGGATTATTAGCATTTACAAATTGCTTGGCCAATTCTATTTTTTTCTCAGCAGACAGATCAATGCCTAGCCTTAAAATATTCAATACACCATCTTCCCTGAAAGTAGCGCCTTTTACAAAAGCATCATTATAACTCATTATTGAAACCTCTATGTTCTTTAGGTAAAGTTCACGGGCTAAAATCTGGGTATAATCTCCTACTCCATCTTTTCCTGTTTCCAAACATCCACATATAAAAAGTATGCTCATATTAACTATTTAAGCTGGTTAGGAGCTGTTTACCAGAATTCTTGAAGGTTCTTATTTTTAAAGCTTGTTCTGTACCAATTACCTTAGATAGCTGTTTAAAGAATACACCACCATAAGCGTAAGGCTCCTTAAATCCTAACTCTTTAATATCTGCTTTACACTGTGCTAGTAATTCTGGGTAATTAGGATAGGAGTTGCAGTAATAAACACTTAATGCTTTTCTACTTAATTCCCTCGCGGTGTCCTCATCTAATGCCTTTTTAAAAGATTCTACGTAGCATCTATAAGAATACAGCCAGCTCTCATATATCTTTTTTGAATTGAATTTTTTACTTATACTTTGAGGGACATCTCTCCTGTAGTAAAAAATAGATCCAGGACAAAAAATCACCCCTTGAGATAACAAAATAAGCCGACTGAAGTATTCACCATCATTATTAAGAAGTACGCCTTGATCCCAGCCATGAGTCTTTTCTATCAACTTTTTAGGAACAAGCCAAATTCCTGTGGTATAATATTTACCGAAATTGGAGAACATAGCTCTAAAATAGGACGCTACCTTTAAATGAGTATAATAGAATTCAAAATCTGTTTCCAACGCTTTTTGATTCTCGATAATATTCCCCATAACACCACTATAAACATAGTTCTCACCGTATTCTAAATATTGGGCTACTTGTTTTTGAAGTTTATCTTCCCCTAAAATATCGTCTGCATCCAAAAACTGATATAACGCTCCATCTGCTTTCTCGATACCAAAATTTCTAGCGTAACAAGGCCCATTATTTTGTAAAGCATAATATTGAATTCGATGATCTTTAAAACTTTCAATGATCACCTCAGAACTATCGCTACTTCCATCGTTAACTAAAATGATCTCCAAATTGGTATAAGATTGCTGAAGGCAGCTTTCTATGGTTGCTTTTATATAATTTTCAGCATTAAAAACAGGAATTATTATAGAAACTAGCGGAGTCATCTTAGAACAGATTTAGTACTTAATTCAATTATTTTGAAACCCTTTTAATTCAAATGAAGGTTCTCTTACTTCAGGCTTTTCCTGAAGCTGATTTAGATAAAATTTATATTGAGCATCCACCTTTCTGGCAATATCATCCCAACAATATTTATTTAGAACGATCTCTCTGGCTTCATGAGATCTTTTATAAAGTAGATGCGAATCTTTCAGGGTGCTAATTGCTATATTAGAAAAGGTTCTAACATCACCTCGGGGTGCCAACATCTCTTTAGGAACAAAATCAGACGGACCCGGAATATCATAAGCAACAACTGGCAACCCGGCACACATCATTTCCAAAGCTCCAAAACCAAAGCTTTCCAAATACGACGGGAAAATACCTATATGACAGTCTTTTAGTAACATAGGTAATTCGTCTGCTTTAAACTTTGGTAACACATCTATTGCAGCATGATATTTCTTCGGAAAGAAATTTAAAACCTCTTCTGTAGTTTGAAACATTCCCTGAGTTCCAAGAAGTTTCAACTTTACATCTGGAAACTCTTTTCTTAGCTGCTTAAAAATTTTAGGGAAATCCATGGCACCTTTTCTAAAATCGAAAGTCCCAACATATGCTACAATGAACGGGGTATGCAGATCAAAAGAATTTCTGTTAAATGCCCCTATCTTGCCTAAAGGAATTCCATTTGGAACTATAATAATTCGCTTTTCAGCAAATCCTTTAGAAACCAATAAGGCCTGATCTTTCTTATTTTGAACCTGTATAATATCTGCCTGTCTTAAACAATAATCTACTTTGCGTAATTCTTCTTTTAGAACATTTCTCTCTTTACCGAAACATAGTTTACAGCTCCTAATAAAGTTGGAGATCTTAGATTTAAGATCGTACCTAAAAGGTATAAGGTCAAAATGATATGCAAGAATTGCAGGACGAGCTATCATTAAAGTATGTTTATCAAACAAACCTCTTCTAAAAGGCAAGGTGTCATATTCATAGAGCACAACATCATAATGGTCTATATTTTTTATTAAATAATCTTTTAAAGCATTGCTATGCTTTTCAGGATTATATCTTTCAGAGTTGGGAATGCCTAACAATTGCTTATCAACCAACGTAGTTTCCCAACCTAATTTCTCTAAGCTTTCTGCGAGTTCTATTCTATTCTTGGTAAAACCTTTTTCTAAGGAGAAATTACCTTTGGAACACAATGCTATTCTCATAAGTTTAAATTTTACACTATTAAAAATTTAACTATGGTTTGTGGGCGGAGTATATACTGTACGTAGGTTTTATGATATACCTTACTAAATGCACATAAAAAATTGATGGGTTTATTGAAAATATTTAGTTGCGTATTCTAGAGAGATCTCCAACCAAAACTATATAATGCCTTAAAAAAACCAGATATAGTTTATTTACCAGTCCAATATTATGCTCTTTCTGGAAGATCATCTTAATCTCCCAGAGTCTAGGTTTAAAAAGTGATAGCAATTTTAGTAAACCAAAAGACTCATTAGATTTGTTCTTACTAAATTTTGCCTGCCCCTTCCCTACTCTTTTAGCTTTAATAACTAATTCTTTTACAGAAGGTCTTGCAGGATGTTTTACCAAAACATTTGGTACATAATCGATCTTAGAGCCTGCTAAATACGCTCTTTTTCCCCACTGGTAATCGCCTCCGGAAAGCAGATTACTATCAAATAATCCAATCTTATTAAAAGATTCTGTATAAGTGAACATATTTGCAGTTACAGCGTTACCAGATTGCACATAAGCTTTCTGTGGAAATGCAAATATCTTATCATACAATTCTACCTTGGAAGGTCTACGCTCTTTATAAAATATTTGAATAGCACCCCCAATTCTCTCCGTTTCAGGATGTTCTTTAAAGTACTCGACTGCGTTTCTAATCCAATTTTTGTCTGGAACACAATCTGAATCTGTAAAACCAACAATGCTCCCTTTGCAAATGGCAAGCGCTGCATTTCTGGCAGCATAAGAACCTGGTTTGAATTCATTTATTACTGTACCATTTTCTGGAATTGCTAGATCTCTAGGTTTTAGATCTTCTGGTGCATTGTTAACTACTATTACCTCAAATAGATCATGTGAATAGGTTTGATGCTGCAATGCTTGCAAACACAAATTCAACCTATCCCAGTCCTTAAAAGTTGGTATAATAATAGAAACCTTCATAATTTAGATTGCTAAAATCTCTTTGTTAACAACTTCCAATTCATTCTTACCAAGCAGTGTAGCGAAGTCTATAATTTGTTGGGTATTGCTTTGCACAGAATGTGATGAATCTAGATCTAAAACAGGAACCCCATAAGATTTAAGATGCTCAATAGCAATTTCAATTCTTTTCATCGCATTATCTGTAAACATCATCAGCTCATTTCTATCTAAATTCCTGTGCATATCTCTAATATCTTTTCTGCCAAGGATTCTATTTGCTATTTCATCTAGATCTGTTTGCACATATACAATTGCACTTGGCCAAGGCATAGTATCTACACGTTTTTTTATTTCAGATTCCTCACTAATTTCAATACTACTTTCGTAAAGAGCTCTATCAATCAAATTAATTAACCCCTCGTCTATAAGCATGATCCTGTTAGATTTTAGTTCCATTAAAACCTGAATCTTTTTTAAGATTAGATAAATAAATTCTGCTTTTTCAAACCTAAGATCTAAGCCATTAGCACTTTTAGACTGCTTATAATAAATATTTTGCCAGCATGCATCAATATATTCTGGATATTCCTGTATAAATCTTAACCCAGCTTCTTTTAAAACGTAAGTATCCACAAATTTTCTCCCTAATTTCAAGGTTCTGTAAATTCGTTTAATATAATCTAGATTAGATTCTAGCATCTTAGTTCTCTTATTTCTAGGCTTTTTACCTTTTAAAATATCAGAACATATGCTACCTAAGAATTCGCTTCTGCTTTTATCTCCAAGCGGCTTCAAATTAGAGCTCGTTCTCCAATGGCCATGGATCTTTTCAATTTTCTCCAATTCGCTAAAAATTGTAGACTTACCAACTCCAGGAACTCCGCATATTTCAATAATCTTAGCCATAATTTATATCTTTCTAAAGCTTATTTTGGTAATTTTATAAATCATGCTAGCACACGATCTTCTGAAAACGACTTTATTAGAAACCCATTTCCCTTTTTAAGTAATTGCTCATTTTTAAAGACTTTTTCAGAATTTTCTACTGTAGATAATTCTTTATCAAATTGCTCTTCCTTTCCTGGTCTAAAGGTTTTTAAAATTGCTAAGGCTCCTTCATATTTAATAAGCTCCTCTTTATAGATCTCGTTGTAACTTAATAACTTTACTAAGTTCCACTCTCTGCTATATCTACTTCTTCTTACTTCTAATTCTGAATTGATCTTCTTTACATACTTTTCTCCCATTAGCGTAAGGTAATAAAGAGCATCCTGCTCATTGTCTGAAGAATGTACTCCATTGTAATTGCTTTTTTTAATCTTCGAACTATTGTTTATCAATGATCTAAAAGCATATTTTGCATTTAGATTATTTACATTGGTCATTCTAGATTGTTTTTGAAGAGCTTTCTCACTTAAAGGTTTTGGGTGATAATCAAAGACACTTAACACCGCTACGGGCAAACCTCCAGAATACTTAAAGGGCCCTTTGTCCCATTTACCACCTCTAATATTTCTAGAACAAATTCTCCTTTCTTCAGAATTCAATATCTTAAGATCCAAAATCTCAAAACAATAGGAATCTTTCAGAAAGAACATAAGGTCTTTAACCAACTTATCCTTTAAAAGCCGATCTCTAATTACATATACTATTAATTCCCCTCCTCTAATATCTGAAGATAGACTGGCTTGAAATCTGGCAAGTTCAGGTTTGATCTCCACCAACTTCGATAATGTATCTTCAGCCGGTAAATAATTCTGATCTTTCAACCAATTGTACAGATTCTCTACATTTGGTTTAAATTCTAGCTCTAGAAAGGGCATTTGCTTCTTTAATACTTTAGAATAATCATGCTCAATAATAGAGGCTGTTCTGTTAAAGCCTTCTAATCCAGAATTTGCACCTTTATGAAACAGGGCATGATACGTTAGAGAAGCAAAATACATAGAGGGTGAAGGCACATAAACTCCTTTAAACAGGATTCTACTTTCTAGAAGATGATGAGAAAGGTTAGACTGATAGTATGGAATTCCTTTGTGCGCACCATAATTACTGCCGGTAACGGTATAAATGTCACATTTTAATCCTGTGTTATTATCGGTATACGTTAATAGATCTTGAATACGATCTCTGTGATCATCTTGTATCAATATATCCATATCTTCCCCTTCAGGTATTTCAGGAAAATTCTCCCACCATCTTAGCAGCACATAATTTATCCTTCTCTCATTTAGAATCATAAAAAATTGTTCTCTAGACAGTCCTCTTTTAACGAATACTCTAGGAGATTTATAAGGTTTTAAAATTCCTTTTAAGGCTCTATATTTTTTAGCTGTATGCTGATATGTTTGTCTTAAAAATTGATTTCTAAGAATTTCTTTCTGAAGATTTTCTGGTAATATCTGTATCGCTTTATTGATATAAACTCCCGCTTTGGAGGAATTTGGATTATTGATAGCGGCCTCGTTAATTACCTGAAATTGAAGGCTAGAATTTCTCATAGTTTTGAATTTTCAATGAATAAATAAGTATCAATGATATTACTGAAGTATCACTCTCAAATTCTTGGCTTCTTTATTAGATTCTAATCTTAATAAATAAATACCTTTAGAAAGCCAAGAAGCTTGCAAAACAGCTGTCTCTTCTACATTCTTTAGCGCCTTTCCTTTTTTAACTTCTTTCACTTTTAAACCTTTCAGATCATAAAGAACAAGGTTATAATCTGTGTTCTCATAAAATGAGAAATGAACATTTGCGGAGGTCGTAAAAGGATTTGGATACATAAAATATGTTCCTAGAGCTGTTTCAGAATTATCTTTAGAGCTGAAAAGGGAATTAGAACTATTAGATTTAGCACTAAAAGTTTTAGCAGAAGCTTTTATGGTTGAACTAAAATCATAGATTTTACCAATTTCTACAGCATCTAATGCCTCATTAAAAATTCTAATATCATCCATGCCCCCTAAAATTCCTCGAAAACTATCTGGCCCGGCACCTATTGCGAGGTTCAACGAGTTAGTAACTATATTCTGAGTAGCGGTATAAGATTTCGAGCTATCCAAAATTCCATTTACATATAAATTAATTTCAGTGCCATTATAAGTAACGGCTATATGCATCCAAGTAGTACCATTGGTAGGATAATTGGCTTGAGAATTTAACCTATAAGTGTTATTGGAAGTTGCCTGATTAAATCTAAAAAATATCTTTCCGCTACTAGCTAATGACAACTCGTAGCCATCTACGCTATTTTGCTGGGCTTTTTTTACGAGATATTGAGTACCTATTTTCTCTGGTCTAATCCACGTAGAAATGGTGATTTGCTGAGAAATATTCAAAGATGGATGATCTAAAGCTGTCCCGTATTGATTGTTACCATTAAACCTTAAAGCCTGACCTTCTTTTCCCGGAACCCATAATGGATTGCCAGATAAAGTTACATTATTTGCATAGGTAGTTGCGTCTATAACTGCAGTTCCAGACCCCTCATCAAGTTTATAATGTGCTACCAAAGAACCTGTTGTAGATGGTACTGATGTTAAAAAAGACCAGTTAGCAGACCATGCGCTTTCTCCCGCGGTATTTATAGCTTTTACTCGCCAGTAATATGTTGAATTGTTCAATAATCTGGTTGCATCTAAAAAAGTTTGATTAATATTATTTTCATCTAGAATTAGATTAGAAAAATTTTGATCATCAGATAACTGCATAGCATAATGAGATGCACTAGATGAGGTATTCCAACTTAATGTAGGTGCTATAGAAACATCTATTGCCAGATCTACAGGAGTAGCTAAAATAGGAACTCCAGGTATTATAGGGGTGCTTGAGATGGTAGTAAAACTACGCACTGTAGACCATGCACTATCTCCTTCTGCATTCGTTGCCCGTACCCGCCAGTAATAAGTAGTACTATTTGTAAGATCCGATACCGCAATTGAAGTGGCACTTAGATCTGACTGATCTAGGATAAAGGATGCAAATGAATTATTGTTAGACACCTGAATATTATAAGTAAGAGCTCCATCTGAAGCATTCCATGTTAATGTAGGATCTACCTCAACATTATTGGCAAGATCTAACGGTAATTCTTGCAATGGGATCTCTGGCGGACTTGGAGAACTTGTTATTGTAGCAATGGCGCTTACTTCTGCTGCATTTAACGCTACATTATAAATTCTTACATCATCCATTGCTCCTAAAATTCCTCTATAACCATCATTTCCAGAGCCAATAGCCAATGTCATAGAATTTGTACCTAAAGCTGTAGCTGCGCTATAAGATTTACTGCTATCTAATACTCCATTTATATACAAGTTCATAGTTGTACCATCAAAAGTTACTGCTACATGCATCCATGTAATTCCATCAATAGGATAGGATGCTTGAGAATTGAGTCTGTAAGTATTGTTGGAAGTTGCCTGATTGAACCTAAAAAATATTTTCCCGCTACTGGATAATGATAATTCGTAGCCATCTATAGCATTATGTTCAGATTTTTTAATAACATATTGAGTAGCTCGTTTCTCAGGCTTTATCCATGTAGCTATAGTTAAGCTATTGGTGAGATTCAGGGCCAGATTAGCACCTGCAATAGCGTATTGATCTGCACCATTAAATCTTACCGCCCCTCCTTCTACTCCATTTACTCTAACCGGATTCCCCATAATGGTGGCCGTATTTGCAATTTCTGAATCATCTGCTAGCATAGCACCCGAAGATTCATTCATTTTATAATGTGCTACTAAATTAGTTGGTGTAGTTGTATTTATTGTGTGGAAGTTCCAAACGGTGGACCAGTTGCTATCTCCACTAGCACTGTTAGCAAGCACCCGCCAATAATAAGAAGCGTCACTAGCTAAATTTGTGATCTCTACAGAAGTTGTAGTAATACCTGTAATATCTACAATAGTGGTTGCAAAATTAACATCATCACTCACCTGAATCTTATAGGAGGTAGCATCTGCTACTGAAGACCAGCTTAAGGTTGAATTATTAGGCTGTTCTGTACTCAGATCAAGTGGTGATACCAACACCGGAACTTCGGCCGGATTGGAGGTAGTTGTAAAATTCCAAATAGCAGACCAATCACTTTCACCTACAGCATTACTTGCTAGTACTCTCCAATAATAGGAAGTACTAACAGCTAAATTATCAACAGCTACATAGGTATAGTTTAAATTACTTATTTCAAAAACCGTAGTTGCAAAGTTTACATCATCACTTACCTGAACTTTATAGGAAGCCGCATCTTTTGTTGAATTCCAGCTCAATAAAGTATTTATAGGCTGTTCTGAATCTAGATCTAGTGGTGAATCAAGAACCGGAATCTCAGCCAACTTCATGGTGGTAGTGAAATTCCAAATGGAAGACCAATTACTGTCTCCCAAAGAATTAGTGGCAAGAATTCTCCAGTAATAGGAAGCATTATTCTCTAAGTTAGATACCTCAACAGAAGTGGCTGTAATAGCTGCCCCTTCAAAAATGTTACTGGCAAAGCTAACATCTTCACTTATCTGAACTTTATAAGAAACCGCATTAGCCGATGCATTCCAATTTAAAGTAACCGGAATCTCCACCTCTAGCGTACTATCTTGAGGTAATTGCAGTTCTGGAACCGCTGCTATTGTAGGGATCTGTCTTGAAGAGAATAGATCATAGACTTCAGTATTATTCAAAGCTTTGCTATAGATATATATATCGTCCATAGCTCCTTTAAAACCTCTATAACCATCGTTTTCTGAAGAGATCCATAAAGGAAGTTGATTCACATTTATCCATTGAGTTGATGCTAAAGAAATTGCACTATCTTCTACACCATTTATATAGATCTTCATCATAGTACCATCAAAAGTGGCGGCTAAATGCATCCAAGTATTTCCGTCAAAAGGATAATTTGTTTGAGAATCCAATCTAAAATCATTTCCATGAGAATCTTGATTAAACCTAAAAAATGCTTTTCCTCCACTGGAAAGTGAAAGCTCATACCCATCCGTAGAATTTCCCAGCGCCTTTTTTATAATATATTGGGTATCCCGCTTATCGGGTTTAATCCACATAGAAATAGTGAGTGCTTGAGTTAGATTTAGAGAAGCATTATCACCAATGGTGCAATATTGATCACTACCATTAAATTTTAATGCAGTACCCGTAGCATCTGTAACCCATGTTGGATCATTAAATGATGTAGCATTATTTATATATATTGAAGCGTCTCCTAAAGAATTGCCAGAACCCTCATTTAATTCTAAATGCAGCACAAGTTCATCTACACTCTGATTTTCCTTTGTTGTAAAATTTCTAATTATAGACCAATCGCTATCTCCTACGTTATTTGTAGCCTTCACACGCCAGTAATAAATATTGTTTTCTGTGAGATTATTTAGAACACTGGAAGTTTGAGTAATATTGGATTGAGTATAATAAAGAGCAGAAAAATCTGAAGATTCTGATACTTCCAAAGTATATGTGGTAGCTCCTAAAGTAGAGTTCCAGTTTAGTGTTGGTGCGTTTATAACATCTATCTCACCTGCCAACGGCAGGTTTAGAGTTGGTGTATCGGGAATAGAAGTGAATACTCCATCTGAAGCTAAAACCCCCACTGCTTTATTTGCGGAAGAAGCTAGTATTACTACCTCAGAAATATAATTCCCTTTTGTACTGGTAGCGTTGTTATACGAACCACTAATAAGCACTTTTTCAGATCCAAAAGAAATATTGGCTATAGGAGATTCTTTATATAATATGTTACCTCCTCCATCATGAGCAGAATAGATCACTTTAACTTTACCGGTAGATTCATCTAAAAGTACAATAGGCCTTGTACCTAGGTTGGATACCATATAAAGATCATCCCAAACCCCATTAGGTCTTCTAACTAATAGTGCTATTTCCGGATAATTTAGATCTTCATATCCTGTTTTAATTGCGGCATAGAGAGTTCCATCTGTTGCCGATGCTAAATTTAAATGATCATCTGCCATCCCGAAACCAGAATTTAAAGCAGACTGAGCTGCTGCAGCTTCTATAGTTGTCCATGAAGCTTCATTGGTTCCATCTACATGAGATGTAAACATAAATCTTTCAAGATTTTGATCAGACCAAAAAACTCCTATTTTACCGGGCATTGCTATAATTGCTCCAATATCATCTCCACCAATATTGGTACCAATAAGCATTCTGGTACTCCAAGTAGTATAAGGCGCATCACTGTAAACCACATAGATATTATCATCTTCTACTCCATTGTAATCAAAATCATAATTATCATCATCCCCATTAAAGGCAATCCACATTTTTCCCGTACTATCTATATCTAATGTTGCTGTTTCCACATCATCATCTAGCCATACATCTACGGTGGAACCACGCTGAGACCAAAGCTCATACTGGGCAAGACCAAAATTAAATTCTAGTGAGACTAATTCTACATATTCCCCTTCTAAAAGAATTATATGTATAGTATTACCATACAGTTTACAATCTGCCTTGGTAAAAATCTTATCAGATATTTTCAAAACATTAACCCAAGATGCACCATCTAGTCTCCAAAGGTAAGTACCTCCGGCAGATGGTAGAATAGTCCAATGTTTACCCTCAAATAGCCAAACTTTAGATTGAGGTTTTTCTCCTGTATCTATAGTTATTGATATCGGGTTTAAAGTGGTGATAGATTGAAATCCTTGCTGAGCTTTTACTGAAAGCCCAAGAAGAAAAAATCCAAAAACAAGAAGTAATAGATTTCTCATTCTTTTTAGTGATCTATAGTTAAATAATTACTGTTTCAATTTAGGAGGGAGCTTACTTATAATTCTTTTTTATCTGAAGAACTATGAGTTAAGAGTTCTATTTGATTGTTAGTATTGACCGATAGAAAATTCGATCAATTTTGGCTTATATATTTTAATCTAAACTTCTTGAAGTTCCACCATTTTTTGAAATTTGGTAGAATTCATAACTAATTCTTGAAAACATCCTTCGTTTTCAATGCTACCATTATTCAGCACTAAAATTCTATCTGCATTCTTAATGGTAGAAAGCCTGTGAGCCACTATAAGAATAGTATACTTTCCCTGTAATTCTTCCAAACCTTTTTGAATGGCTTCTTCTGTTTCAGAATCTAAAGACGAAGTGGCTTCATCTAAGACCAGAATATCTACATTCTTAAACAATTCTCGGGCTATAGAAATACGTTGTTTTTGGCCTCCACTTAAGTTCACTCCATTATTTCCAAGAATGGTCTCTTCCTTATTAGGAAGTCTCTCTATAAAATCATTGATAGATGATTGCCGTAGCGCCCAATTAAATCTTTCGTAATTAGCAGCAGATCTATCAGACCAGAAAGTGATGTTATTGTAGATAGTATCATTAAAAATAACAGGCTCCTGAGTGATATATCCAATTCTATTCTGATAATCCTGTAATTTTAATTGCTCAGAATTTATACCGTCAATATGCATACTTCCAGAGCCAACCGGCATAAGACCACATATTATATTTATTAGTGTTGTCTTACCGCTACCACTTTCTCCAACAAATGCAATGGTTTGATTTTTCCTGATCTTTAAACTGATATTTTTCAAAATATAATGGTCTTCATAATTGAATACTACATTCTTGAGTATGATATCGCTCTTAAATTTATTTAAAGAAATAGAACCTGAAGCTTCTTTAGATTGTATCAATTGATTTTCAAAACTGGTCATATTCTCCATAGATCCAGAAACCTCAAGAAACTTGTTATAATGAGTTTGCAGCAAGATCATTGAAGAAAGCGCTCTATAAAAGAATAATAAACTTATTAAGATCGTTCCTAACGTACCTGCCATAAAATTTACTTGAATTAAGATCACGGTGCTCACAACAACTATTAGTAGTGGCTCTCTTATAGAATTAACTATAGCTCCTAATTTGCCAATGGTCTTGTTACTATCTTCAATTAACTCTATCACCTTTTTAAGCTTTGTATTATATCTGTGTATATATCCGGTGGCCTTTAGATATTTAAAATTGGTAACAAACTGCAAGATCAAACCCTGATAATGATTTCTACCATAGGTAAGCTTTCTGGAGTATTGCTTAGTAATTTTATATAATCTTTTATAAATAAAGTTGGTAAGAAATCCACCTAAACAGATCAAAAGTGCAAATTGTGCATCTATAAAAAAAGCGAAGGTCATATACACTATCATCATCGTAATTTGTTGAAATGCTCCAAAATAACTTTGATATGCTAACGAAACTCTACTTACTTCTCCAGACATTGTGTTTTGAATTCTACCAGCATCTGTGGTTACAAATGCCTTATAAGATATTTCTGAAAGAGATCTGGAAAGACCGAGTCTAATAGATTTAACAAAATAGTGCCTTAAATTTACTTCATAAAGACTGCTAAAAAATTGCATGATCCCCTTTAGTATAAAGAACACGCACATGGCTATTAAAATAGTAGAAAGATTTAAGCCCATGCCCATTTGCTCCATCCCATCTACCAGAAACTTTAATTTCCCCAGGCCATCACCATCTGCAGAAGCTCCATCATCTACTATTTGTAAAAGAGGTAGAAACATCGCCAAACCAAAACCATCTAAAATACCAACTATAATACTAAGACCCATGGCTATAAATATTCTAAGTCCCAGACGCTTATAGAAATAGGTAAAACTATTGAAATACTTATTTAGAAAAATATTAAAATACTTAGACATGGATTATATGTTAATATGGGAACATCAACTTACTATTGCTATAAATGAACACTTTGCGTGATATTTTCCTGATATTGTTGGTAGATTTCTCTTATCCCTTCTTCAATTTCAATGCTGTATTGCCATCCTAAATTTTTAAGTTTTTGACAGTCTATTACTTTTCTAAGCGTACCCTCCGGCTTATTGCTATTGAAATACAGTTCTCCCTTAAATCCTACAGTTTCTTTAACCAAAAATGCCAGATCTTTAATGGAGATCTCTTTACCAGTACCAATATTAATATGTGTATTTCTGATCTCTTTTGTATTGTAGGCAGAAGAAATATCACGAAACTCTATATTTTCCATAATAAAAAGGCAAGCTTCTGCAAATTCTGAACTATGCAAAAATTCTCTTCTAGCTTTTCCACTTCCCCATATTTCAATTTTAACTTTAGGATGATCATCCTCTCCCTCTATAAGAGTTACACCATATTTTTGAAGAATATCTAAAATTTCCTGCTTTGGAGAATCTCCATCTAAGCCCTCCATAGGGTTTGTATTTAGATCTTGCCGTATCACATCCCAGTCTTTAGTTTCTAAAGCATGGCCAAGATGGATCTTTCTTAATAATGCCGGTAATACATGAGATTTCTCAAGATCATAATTATCATTAGGGCCGTACAGATTTGTTGGCATTGCCGTTAAGAAATTGGTGCCATATTGTAAATTGTAGCTCTCACACATTTTGATTCCTGCAATCTTTGCAATTGCATAAGGCTCATTTGTATATTCTAAAACACCACTTAACAAACTCTCTTCTTTTATAGGAAGCTCACTATTTATGGGGTATATACAGGTACTTCCTAAGAACAAGAGTTTTTTTACCTTATTGATATAACTTTCATGAATAATGTTGTTTTGGATCATTAGATTATTGTAAATAAAATCTGCCCTATATTTATTATTGGCAACAATGCCACCAACCTGAGCTGCACCTACAAAAACATATTCCGGTTTTTCTTCGCTAAAAAAAGCTGCTACCTTATTACAATCTATTAGATCTAGATCTTTATGCGTTCTTAATAATAGGTTTGTATAACCATGCTTTTTGAGAACCTGCGTAAAGGCACTTCCCACCAATCCTGTATGGCCTGCAACGTATATCTTAGAATCTTTTTTCACCTTGATTATTTTTTAAATCTATATTTCAGAATAATTTAAGATCTCAAAGCCGCCTTGTTTTAAAAATGCTTCTCTTTTCATTAATTGTAGATCACTTTGCATCATCTCTGTTACCAGATCTTGTAAACTATGTTCCGGTTCCCAACCTAATTTGGTTTTAGCTTTAGAGGCATCACCTATTAAAAGCTCTACTTCTGTAGGTCTAAAGTATTTTGGATCTATAACAATTAGTTCTTTTCCTATTTCTATTTGAAATTCTGCGATGGAACAATTTTTTACATATCCTCTTTCCTTAACACCCTTACCTATAAACTCTAATTCAATTCCAACTTCCAGAAATGCCATCTTTATAAAATCTCTGACACTTGTAGTAATTCCCGTGGCAATAACCCAGTCTTCTGCTGTTTCTGCTTGTAAGATCATCCACATTACCTTAACATAATCTTTAGCATGTCCCCAATCTCTTAGAGCATCTAGATTACCAAGAAATAATTGGTCCTGTAATCCTAGTGCAATACGGGATGCTGCTCTTGTAATCTTTCGTGTTACAAAGGTTTCTCCTCTTTTAGGAGATTCATGATTAAACAGAATTCCGTTGCAGGCAAACATATTATAAGCTTCCCTATAATTTACGATCATCCAGTAGGCATATAATTTAGAAACGGCATACGGGCTACGCGGGTAAAATGGTGTTTTCTCTGTTTGTGGTACCTCTTGTACCTTCCCAAATAATTCTGAAGTTGATGCCTGGTAAATTTTAGTCTTTTGTTCCAAACCTAAAAGTCTCACAGCATCCAAAATTCTTAATGTTCCCAATCCATCTGTGTTCGCTGTATATTCAGGTATTTCAAAAGATACAGAAACATGACTCATCGCAGCCAGATTATAGATCTCATCTGGTTCTATCTGCTTAATTATTCTTATAAGAGATGTAGGGTCTGTCATATCACTATAATGAAGAATGAAATTTCTATTTTCTACATGTGGATCTTGATACAGATGATCTATTCTTTCTGTATTAAATTGTGATGACCTTCTTTTAATACCGTGAACCACATATCCTTTTTCAAGTAAGAATTCACTTAAATAAGCGCCGTCCTGTCCATTAACCCCTGTAATTAATGCTGTTTTCATACTTTCAACGTTTATTTAACTTATAAACAAATAAGATCATGGTTATTAATTATTTACGCTAACTCCTTTAATTTTACAATAACAGCACATCCAAGAGATGATAGTAACAACTTTAAATGATCGTTCCCTACATATTCAATTATTCCTTCGTTATCTTTAAAAACTCCAGATTTGATCTTAATCCTATCTCCGCGGTTTAGGTTTTCAACTTTAAAACTGTCATAACTCTCGTTATTAAGCCATTTTTTGATAGTGTCAATTTCGTCATCTAGAACTATAGCAGGTTTTCCTAACCAGTATAAATACCGTACTACTCCAGGACAATTAAACACCACGTTTCTTTGCTTCTCCTTGATCTTTACAAAAACATAAGAATTAAAGAGTGGTATTTCAACTTTCTTCTTTCTATCGCTCCATTGTCTTACTTCTTTTACCAATGGACAAAATATTTCCAAGTTTTCATCGCGCAATCTTTCCGCAACCTTTTTTTCCGTTCGCGGTTTTGTGTACAATACATTCCAAGACATAGTTTATTTTTTAAAAATTAATTCAACTATTAACGTGGGGTATTTTTAAAGAAATCTTAAGTTAAAAGGATAATGAGCTGCTGGGAATTTTGCAGACTATTTTGCGGGGATGTGTGCAACTAAATTATTAACTAAAACTAATAAAACGAAGCTTTGAGAATTTTTTTATTCTCTTAATATTCATAGTATCATGGCTTCGCCAAGTGAATCCCATTAAGAGATCCAATACTATTTAGAAATTTAAGAAATGACATCATGTAGGGTTAGCGCGTTAAATAAACGCCTGTTTATCAGATAATTAATATAGAAAATAATCTCTAATATTTTATAAATTACTCGTTAAAAATTTTAGAATATTTAACATTTATGATTACTAAAATTTAGGTTTATCGAATATTTTAACATAAATACCTCAATATTAAATAAATTATCGAGTATATAATTAAGTATTAATAAATCATAAAGTTTTTTTTAAGAATTCAATTTTCAAAGATCTTTTGAAATAATTCTCCAATTTTAATTGATACAATTATAATATCGATTAATGGTTGATTTTCACCCATAAATGGTATTCCATTTTTTCATAAAAAGGGATCATTTCTTATATTTAAGTAGTAAAAAGACTTAAAAATGACAGATTTGATGTTCTAAGGCAAGAAAAGTGAATAAAATGGATTATAAAAGTGATCAAATATCAAGATGTCTTCTTTTAATGGTTCTGAGCTTCCAGTATCCCATTTTATAGTATATAAGCGCTATGGATGCAGCTATTAAATTCGAGATAGGAAAAGACCACCATATCCCAACAAATTCAAGATTTGTATTATTAGATAATACATACGCGGTGGGGAATCTAATAATCCATAAACTTAGTACAGAAATTAGCAAAGAAGCAGTAGTAAACCCAACACCATTAAAAAGACCGTTTAGAACTTGCTGTATTCCCAGAAGCCCAAAACTCGGTGCCATGATCTTAATAAAAACTGCTCCATCATGTATCACTTTAGGATCATTAGGAACAAAGAAAGCTGTGAGATTTTCAGCAAAAATATACATAATGATACCTATTGCAGTTAGACCAATGAATGCAATCTTACCACTTAAATTCCCAATTTTTTCTGCGCGCTTTATTTTTAAAGCTCCAATATTTTGACCTACCAAAGAAGTAGTAGCTATAGAAAGTCCTAAAGCAGGAACAATTACCAGACTTAATACTCTAGAGCCTATTCCATAGGCAGCAACCACATCACTTCCAAAACTAGTTACCAGCATCACCATTACTGTCATTCCCGCTGCTCGTGTAGATTGATCTAAGCTGGAAGGAATTCCAAGTTTAAATAGTCTTTTAGTGTATGTGAGATCCGGCTTCATATTTTGCCATTGGATCTTTATTCCCATTTTACCTCTAAATAATATTAAAACTCCTATTAAAGCAGATATCCCTTGGGTAATAATACTTGCAACGGCAGCTCCCGCAACTCCATACCCAGGAAAAGATCCAAATCCGAAGATAAACAAAGGATCAAGTAATAAATTTAGAAATACCGTAGCCAGCACTATATACATTGGTAAGAGTACATTTCCTATACCACGCATTAAAGATTGAAATACAAAAAAGAGAAATAGAAATATAAACCCAAGTGAGGTTACCTGAAAGTATTTCACAGAATCTTCCATGATCTCCGGCCCTGCACCTACCAGCTGCATTAAAAAAGGTGCAGCAAAATAACCCAATGCAGCAAGAAATAAGGAGATGATAAAAATCACAAAAATTGTTTGTGATGAGCTATAATCCACCATAGATTGATCATTAGCCCCTTTGTACCGAGATACCAAAACGGTTCCTGCCAGAGTTAAGCCTCCACCTAATGATAAAACCAAGAACAGTATTGGAAAACTAAGGCTCACGGCTGCAACAGCATTTGCACCTAACCTACCCAACCAAAATGTATCTATAAGCTGGTAGGTAGTTTGAAGTATATTCGCAAAAATAATGGGAAGAGCAAGTGTTATAAGGGAAGATAATATCTTACCTTCTGTGATCTTACTTTTCTTAACTTTTTTAGCCATTTACTTAACGCTTAAACCAGAGCTTTAAAAAAAATTGAGATCTTTTAAAGCTACATCTATATCTGAAAAAATTTAAAGATTAAAGATACTTGTTAAACGTTCAAATCAAGAAATGCAGACCTTAAATATTCCTTAATAAAAAATACAACTTAACGTAAGAGCGAATGGATCAGGAAAGTTCAAAAACGGGATGGTTTTCTGATATTATTCCATCAGACTTTAAAAACTCCATCTTCTCCTGACCGTATTTTCTCAAATACCAATTTATAATCTTATGAGTGTGATAGGTAGCCTCCTGAATTTTTAGAAAAGGATCAAAATCTTCAATCCCGGAGATCTGAACATCAGTATCTATATACCCATAACCATGATATCTTCCATTTTTAACCAGTATAAATGCTTCTTCATTATAATGTCTTCCTTTTTCCCTTATAACGTAAGTTTCACTTTCAAGAGTTAAAGAATCTATTGCATCGCTTACCTTTAAATTATATTCCTGTACCGTTTCTAATCCATCGCAGATACCCTCACAATTCTTCAATTTATAATGAGAGCATTTGGTAACATTAGATTGAAGTGTGCAATATTTAGGACATAAATTAAAATCCTCACATAACTGCTCTAATTTTTCTACCGCCTGAGATCTGTTATAAAAAGTGCCGATAGAATTTTGCACTTTCTTGGTTTTTCCAATAGCCAACTGTGTGATCCCTCTCTGGTTGGTATAATTTATAATTTGGTACACAAGACCTGGACGCTTTTGTGCGCTATTAAATTTAGGGTAATACTTCTTTATACTTTCTGCTTCCAGGAGCAGCGCTATTAGCTCATTTCCCGTAGCTGTATAATCTATAAAGAAGGTTTCTTGCCCTAAATGATACTCTTTACTCATCTTATCGTAAAAATGAGAGATCACTCGCTTTTTTATATTAATAGCTTTCCCTGCATAAATAACCTTCTGTTTTTTGTCTTTGAAAAGATATATCCCTGGAGTTTCAGGTAGATCCTCAATTTGAGATTCAGAAAGATGGGGTGGTAAGGTAGCTTGTCTTGATCTTGGATGAAGAAAAGTTTTGATCAATTCGAAGTCCACATCCAATACCAGCAATTTTTTAAATAATAATACCGTAGCATCTGTGTCTCCCTCTGCGCGATGTCTATTTATTAAAGGAATATTAATAGAAGAACACAAATTCCCTAAACTATATGAGAACAATCCCGGAATGAGTTTTCTTGAAAGTCTAACCGTACATAGCTTTTTACGAGTGAATTCGTACTCAAGCTCATTGAATTCAATTCTTAGTACATTATAATCAAAATTAACATTATGCGCTACAAAAATGGCATCCTTGGTAAACTCATCAATTTTTTTAGCAACCTCAGCAAATTTGGGAGCATTTGCCACCATCTCATTATCAATTCCCGTTAGTGCGGTTATCTGCGGCGGAATGATTTTTTCCGGATTAACTAAAGTAGTGTACTTGTCTACTACGGTCTCTCCTTTTAATAAAACGATACAAATTTCGGTAAGTCTATTTCCTTTAATTCCACCACCTGTGGTCTCAATATCTATAATGGCAAATAATTGATCTTGCATATAATAAATCTCTTCATACAAAAGTAAGGATAAATTATTAAATTTGGATTATTTCCTTAATGTTGGATTATTTCCTATAAGCGAGTGGTGAAATAAGTTCAAAATCCTATTCACAACAATTCTACCATAACTAAAATAAAATTATCAAATAGATAATTGGTAATAATTAATTATGCTAAAATTATATTTTTAGTCCGTTTGATATTAAAATTATACTAATTAACTCCATTAAGGTTTCTACTATAGCTTGTTTATAGATATTTTTGCGCACGATACTTCAATATTAGCTTTATTGAAAATATTATGTTTTACTATTTTAATTAAAGAAGTCCATGCAATTATCTAGTGATGCGGAAGATCTGCAACCCGGCAAAAATTCTGATAGAACAAAATCTGATGTGGAGCAAGTATTAAAACATCTCCCAATACCTGTTTTTATATGCAATAATCATGGAGACCTACTTTATTTCAATGATTTTTTCAAGCAGATTGGAATGGAAACAGATGCTGAGATTGAAAATATAAGATCTTTGGAAGCTCTTAGTTTTAGTGATATTTATACCAATCAGCCTATAAATAATGCTTCTTTAATAGATAGACTGAATTCTAATGAACTTAAAGTAACTAATTTAAAGGCACAATTTAAAGCTGATTCTTTAAAGCCTTATAAAATATCAATAGACAAAATTAATTTTGCTCAAAATAGTGAATGTCTACGCTTCTGTTTTACACCTACAGAAAGCCTGAAACTTGATGAAATTAAACAAACAGTATTATCTGCTATTGTAGAATCTTCAGATGATGCAATAATCAGTAAAGATCTTAATGGATATATTACTAGTTGGAACCAATCTGCCACTCGTATTTTTGGGTATTCAGAAGAAGAAATAGTAGGAAAACATATCAGCATTCTTTTTCCGCCAGACAGAATTGATGATGAGCAAATGATCATTGAAACCATTAAAAATGGAGAACAAATAGATCATTTTGAAACATTAAGACTTAAAAAAGGCGGAGAGGAGATATTGATCTCTGTAACTATTTCTCCAATTAGAAATGCTTCCGGGAAAATAATTGGCGCTTCAAAAATTGTAAGAGATATTTCAGATAGGTATAAGCAAGAACTAAAGCAGGCCATGTTATCTTCTATAGTATCTTCTTCTGATGATGCTATTATTAGTAAAAATCTTGATGGGATCATCACTTCGTGGAATTTAGGTGCTACCAGAATATTTGGATATTCTGAACAGGAAATGCTGGGGACATCTGTTAAAAAGCTTATTCCGGAGAACAGAATAAATGAAGAAGATATCATTATCAATAATATCAAAAGCGGAAAAAGGATCGCTCATTTTGAAACCAAACGTTTAGCCAAGGATGGCAAGAAGATACCCGTATCTATAAGTGTCTCTCCAATAAAAGATAGTAGCGGAAAAATAATTGGTGCATCCAAAATTGCCAGGAATATAAAAGATAGAAGAAAAGCTAAGCAAAAGATCAAAAAATACAATCAAAAATTAGAGATAATCAATACCATAGGTACAGAAATCTCTTCTAATTTGGATGTGCAAATAGTGCTGCAAAAGGTTACCGATGCAACTACTAAATTGTCTGGAGCAAAATTTGGCGCATTCTTTTATAACAGTGAAGATGAATCTGGCGAGGCAATGATGCTTTACACACTCTCTGGCGCTACTAAAGAAGATTTTGAAAAGTTAGGAATGCCAAGACATACACAAATCTTCAAACCAACTTTTGGAGGGCAGGGAATCTTAAGAATAGATGATATTAAAAGTGATCCTAGATATGGAAATAATCCTCCACATAAAGGAATGCCTATAGGTCACCTTCCTGTTTCTAGCTATATGGCCATTCCTGTAATCACTTCTTCTGGAAATGTTATTGGAGGATTGATCTTTGGGCATCCCGAGAAAGGAAAATTTAAAGAGGATCATGAAAATATTGTAAAAAATATAGCCACTCAGGCTGCAATTGCATTAGACAATTCTCGTCTTTTTGAAAGAGTAAGATCATTAAGTGAAAAGAAAGATGAATTTATAGCCCTTGCAAGTCACGAGTTAAAAACTCCGCTTACCACCGTTATTGGATATCTTCAGGTGTTGGAAAAAAAGATAAAAGAACCATTATCTAGAAAGTTCTTATCTAAATCTCTAGATCAGACCTATAAATTGAACTCTCTTATAGAAGATCTTTTAAATATGTCTAGAATAGAGGCAGGAAAATTAGATTTTAGTTATGAAGATTTTGATATTACCGCCATGTTACAGGATCTAAGCGAAACCTTTAATGATGGAGAGAATACCCATAATTTGATCTCTAATATTGGAGATCAACCACTAATGGTTACAGCAGATAAACAAAGAATAGAACAGGTAGTGAGAAATCTTTTAAGCAATGCAGTAAAATATTCCCCACAAGCCGAAGAGATCTATCTCGACTTAAATGCAAAAGATAACAAAGTTATTGTTAAGGTTAGGGATAACGGAATTGGCTTAACTCCACAACAGAAAAAACAGGTTTTCAATAGATTTTACAGAGCAGAAACTACAAAAGGTATAAATGGACTTGGATTAGGACTCTATCTTACCAAACAGATTATTGATGGACATGATGAGGAACTAATTGTAAAGACTGAAATAGGTGTAGGTTCCGAATTTTGCTTCACATTAGAAAGAGCACATTAACTGGTATAACAATTTTGTTTTTAACATAACATTAAAAGTATAGAAATAAGGAACCAATTATATTTACAGCAAAGAAATTAAGATGAAAAAAATTTATTTAGTTGAAGATGACCATGCTTTGAGAGAACTTATTTCTTTTTTATTGATGGATAAAGATTATGAAGTGGAGGCCTTTGCTAATGCAAAATCTTTTAAAAACAAGATCTCTACTGCAGATGCAGATCTTATTCTTCTTGATATCATGCTTCCCGATGGAAATGGGATAGATCTTTGCAAATTGGTTAAAGCAACTTCAAACACAAAAGATATACCTGTATTATTAATGTCTGCTCATGCAAACCCTTCTATTGCTAATGATTCTGGAGCTAATGATTTTATAGCAAAACCTTTTAATGTAGATGATCTTTATATGCACGTTCAAAAGAATCTGGCATAAAAAGTTATAAATATACCAGTTAAAAAGCATGTCTTATAGGCATGCTTTTTATTTTTAAATACTAAGCCTTTTTAGCTGATTCTAATCTACACACCGTGATTACCCCATAAAATTACAACCTTCAATTAAATATATCACTCTGCACCAAAGCTGATTTTCGTCATTTCTTACTCTTAGCTGTTCTAATATTTTTGCATTTAAAATAGCTTAGTATGCACTCTATAATTTCAAAATATAACGTTCCTGGACCTAGATATACCAGTTATCCAACTGTGCCCTATTGGGATGAGGAGAATTTTTCACTTAAAGATTGGAAGAGAACCTTGCAACAATCGTTTAAAGAAAGTAATTCTTCAGAAGGAATAAGCCTTTATATTCATCTTCCCTATTGCGAAAGTATGTGCACCTTTTGTGGCTGTAACAAACGTATTACTAAAAATCATAAAGTTGAAGTTCCCTATATTCAATTAGTGATACAGGAATTTAAATTATATACAGAATTATTTCAAGAGAGACCAAAGATCAAGCAATTACACCTTGGAGGCGGCACCCCTACTTTTTTTTCTGCAGAACATCTAGACAGGTTATTATGTGGATTATTGACACTTGCAGATAAGGCTCCTAATTTCGAATTCAGCTTTGAGGGACACCCTAATAATACCACTACTGCACATTTAGAAACTCTGGCCTCTCATGGGTTTAAGCGTGTATGTTATGGGGTACAGGATTATAATCTTAAAGTGCAAAAAGCTATAAACCGTATCCAACCTTATGCAAATGTGAAAACAGCTACTGAAAATGCCTATAGTGCCGGTTTCACTTCTGTGGGACATGATATCATCTACGGATTACCTTTTCAAACTTTAGTAGATGTAATTAATACAATAGATAAAACGATCTCATTACAACCAGATAGAATTGCCTATTATAGTTATGCGCATGTGCCGTGGATTAAAGGAAATGGTCAACGTGGATTTAATAACAACGATTTACCTTCTGCAGCTTTAAAGCGCGAGCAGTATGAGGCGGGAAAAAATAAACTTATAGAAGCGGGTTATGTGGAAATAGGAATGGATCATTTTGCTCTAAAAACAGATTCATTGTATAAAGCACAACAAAACGGTACTATTCATCGTAACTTCATGGGGTATTGCGACAGTAAAACTCAGGTAATGATAGGCCTGGGAGTTTCTGCTATTGGAGATAGTTGGTATAGTTTTGCTCAGAATGTAAAAAATATTGAAGCCTATGAGAAATTAATAGTTAATAAAATTTTACCCATTTCTAAAGGTCATATTTTAACTTCGGAAGATCTTAAAGTACGAATGCATATTCTAAATCTAATGTGCACATTTAAAACGGAGTGGAATCACAACGAGCAGTATCTTGCCGAAATTCCAGATATACTTACCAAATTGAAAGAGCTGCAAGCAGATGGTCTAATTATTCTAACAGAAGGATCTGTAGAAATAACTGAAAAAGGAAGACCATTTTTAAGAAATGTTTGTATGCCTTTCGATCTCAGACTACAGCAGAAACAACCAGATAGACCTTTATTTTCTATGACCGTGTAAGTCACATTCTTCAAATTAAAAAAGAGAAGCACTTAAGGCTTCTCTTTTTTTTTGATCGTTTTTATAGCTACCTATATTTTAAAGTGATGATTTAAGAACAACTCATACTAGATGATGCTTTTTCAATGTTTATAGTGCTTGATGGAGAGATATAGGGTATCCCCAATCCCAAGCCTCTTAATATGAATAATAATCCTATAAGTACTACAAAGGCAGGGATCAACTTCAATATTTTTTGTCGCACTTGTAATTTTAAAAAATTTCCTAGATAAATTGCTGTGGTCATTAAAGGAATAGTACCAAGTCCAAAAACAGCCATATATAAACTCCCAGAAACTGCATCACCGGTTGCCAAAGCTCCAAATATGGCCATATACACCAATCCGCATGGAAGCAATCCATTTAGATACCCAATAGTAAAAAAAGTACTTGGCTTTTTGTTCTTCAGCTCTTTTCCCATTGCATTTTTCACCTTCCCTACAACTTTGTAAATAGGTTTAGCAATCTGAAATTTATGAGAGAACTTAGAAGGAACAAGGATTACCAAGATCATTAAAACACCAATTCCTATAGATAGGTATTGTTGTAAACCAATAAGGTTCAAACTTTTGCCAAGCATCCCAAAGATTAAACCCAGAAAGGAGTAGGTGAATATTCTACCTGCATGATAACTTAAAAGTTGTGCAATTCTATTCACTTCATTTTTTCGGTCTAATGGCAATAGAAAAGCAATAGGACCACACATTCCTATACAATGAAAACTTCCCAAAAGACCAAAAATAAGTGCAGAAATGATCATTAGTATGTTATTGATTTTTTATATAGATATTCTTCCCCATTTTGGTTAAATGAAATTATGATATTCCATCTTCCATCAATCATTTTATTGGCGGGAATTAGCATTTTAGATTCATTTAAAGATAAAGGAAGCTCAAAGTCCAGCTTTTCATTAGATGGTCTATAGAGTGTAACCGTGCCCTTAACCAAGCTGTAATGCAATTCTTCAGGGAAACTTAACATCCACCCTGCTGCTGTTCGTTGTCCCATGATCTTACTTGTAAGATTGTGAGTATTTTTCTCGGCATCTATTTCTGTTTGGTATGCCATCTCTTTAGCATAATATTCCTCTGTAACCAGATCAAAACTATACTTGTTGTTAGTACTCAAAGTAATGACCAGATATAAGATAAATCCCATAAACAATGATAATCCTACCACTATCCCCTTGCCCCAATTCCATTTCATAGGCTTTCAATTTTAATAGATTTCTCACTATTTCTGTCCTGGCTAGAATCTAAATTAGATTTGCATTTAGAACTTCTTCCGGCTTTGGCACGGCAAGCTTTACAGCATTCCTTTTTTTTGGATTTTTCCATACTATCTTTATTTACAGTAATTATTTATAAGATCATTTATAACTTCTGGGACCTAAAAATGATGTGGTAGTAGATTCTATAAGCAGTTTCCCACTATAGATCCCTATTCGTAATCTATTCTTATCTCCATCTAATGCACTATTGTTTATTTGAATGAAAAGTGTCCCTTCTGCCAAGCCTTGTTTTTCTACATTGAAATTTCCGTCATGAGAAACTACTTTGATGGTTCCTTTGTGAGATAAAAGTTTGAAATGAACATCTTTAATGTCATCTACAGTCTTATTAATTAGCTTATAGGTGTAAACATTACTAATCATATTATCTGCCTTATGCTCATATAGCTGCCCCGGCAACCTTAAAATATTTGCTTCAATATCATTTCGCAAAAAGAGCATACCTACCAAGACACCTATTAAAATGGTTAGAACAGCGGTATAGCCTTTTAATCTTGGAGTAAATTTAAATTTCTTCTTTTTCTCTATTTCATCTTCACTTGCATATCTTATTAAACCTTTTGGCAAGTTTACACTTTCCATAATATGATCACACTCATCTATACAGGCAGTACAATTCACACACTCCAGTTGCGTTCCATTTCTAATATCTATCCCAGTAGGACACACATTTACACATTGAAAACAATCTATACAATCTCCTTTCCCGGTTAAGGCTCTATCTTCGTTCTTCTTAAATTTTGCTCTTCCCTCTTCTTTTTCACCTCGAACATGATCATAAGCAACTACTATAGATTTATTATCTAATAATGCACCCTGTAACCTTCCATAAGGACAGGCAATAATGCATACCTGTTCTCTAAAATAAACGAAGATAAAATAGAAGACTCCTGTAAAAATTAATAGCGAAATAATGGTGCTTATGTGTGAGGAAGGACCATCTATAATGTATTTTATAAGCTGATCACTTCCTATTAAATAAGCTAGAAAAACATTAGCAATAAGAAATGAGATTATAAAAAAGATGGTCCATTTTAAGCTGCGTTTTCTAATTTTTTCTGCATTCCAAGGCATTTTACTCAGCCTTATCTGCTTGCCTCGGTCTCCATCTATAAGATATTCTATACGTCTAAATACCATTTCCATAAAAATGGTTTGCGGGCAGATCCAACCGCAAAATATTCTACCAAATGCAACCGTGAACAAGGTTATAAAAACCACACCAATGATCATCATGATCACAAAAAGATGAAAATCTTGTGGCCAGAATGGAAATCCAAAAATATTGAACCTGCGTTCTAGTACATTAAACATCAAAAATTGATTTCCTCCAATCTTAAGGAACGGTGCAGACACCAAAAATGCCAGTAATACATAACTTACATACTTCCTGTATTTATACCATTTCCCCGAAGGCTTCTTTGGAAAAACCCAGGCTCGCTTTCCTTCTTCACTTAAGGTTCCTATAGAATCCCTAAAGTTATCTTTACCTTGTTCTGCCATTTAGTTATATAGTTTAAAGCTTAGCATTAAAGCCGCCTTAATTATTTGGTAGTGCTTATTTCTTTTTCTGTAGTTATATTTTCTAAAGAATTTGCGGTAGCGGAACTATCTATAATAGCTTCTCCTACTTCCTCCGCAGCATTAGGATCTTTCCAAAGATCTCCTTGAGGTTCTTTAGCATCTGGAGGATTGGTACCTCGCAGACTTAGAACATAACTTGCCACCTGTGCCATTTCTGAAGGTTTGAGATCAGACTTCCAAGCAACCATACCTTTTCCATCTCTTCCTCCTTCAGAAATTGTATGAAAAACATTTTTAACTCCACCTCCAAGAATCCAGTAGTCATCGGTTAGATTTGGTCCGATACCACCACCTCCACCTTCTTTGTGGCAGGCTATACAATTGGCAGCAAATATTTGTTCTCCTGCTTTTAGATCGCTGGCATCGGTTAACAGTTCTACATTATTTATATCTATAAGATCTTTAGCCGTTTTTTTCCATTCTGCTATCTCCAGATTTGCTTGTGCTACTGCAGCTTCATATTCTTCTACCTGATTGTAATCGTCAAAAACTTCAAACCTCACCATATAAACAATAGCAAAAACTATAGATGCATAAAAACCATATACCCACCATGGTGGTAGCTTATTGTCTAATTCCTGTATTCCATCATAATTATGATCTAGAATGATTTCACCTTCTTCTTCTAAAGGCTTACTTCCCAACAATTTGATATAGGTAGTTTTTAGCCAAAGAAATTGATTGTCTTTAGCTATAGAAGCTTCTCTATCATAAGCTTCTTTGGCTTCCGGTTTCAACGTTTTATATAAAATGCTTTTTAGAGCTTGTGCAGAGATCTCTCCAGCAACATAAATAGTTAGAATTAGAAAATACACTGCCCATAGCCAGGGTTGTTGTTCAAAAACTGAATCTTCCTGGCCCCACTCAGCTATTTCAAAGAGAAGATAACCTGCGCATGCAACTCCAATAATTCTTAAAATTGATCCAAAACTTCTCATAACTGTTTTTCTTTTAAGATTACTGTATCATCTTCTAGCGGAATATTGCTAACGGCTGTTATATGCGCTTTGCTGGTTGTTAATACCCACCATATCAACACGGTAAAAAAGATGAAGAATATCAATAATGAGATAATAGGATAGATCTCTACTCCATCTATATTTTCCAGATTCCCTTTTATAAATTTCAACATAGCCTTATTCGTTTAAGTTTGCAGTGGTACCATCTGCGTTTTTAATTTTTATATCTGTTCCTAGCCTTTGGATATAGGCAATAAGCGCAACAACCTCACGATTACGCATCTCAATAAAATCTTCACCATTCTCTTTGGCATATTTCATATCTGCCTCATAGGTTCTTGCAAAATCGGGATCGTTATAAAGATTTTTCTCTATTTGGGTAGACTGTTCTGTCATCCATTGCTGTGCTCTAGAAATATCTTCAGCAGTATATGGAACTCCTAATGTTACCATAGCTTCCATTTTATCTTCTGTCATACCCTTATCCAACTCATTTTTCAGCAGCCATTTATATGATGGCATTATAGAGCCTGAAGAGGTAGTTTGAGGATCATAGAAGTGATTTAGATGCCAATTATCACTATACTTCCCTCCTACACGAAACAGATCTGGACCGGTTCTTTTACTACCCCATAGAAAAGGGTGATCATATACATACTCCCCGGCTTTTGAATAATCTCCATATCTCTCTACTTCACTTCTAAAGGGGCGTATCATTTGTGAGTGACAAGACACACAACCTTCACGTATATAAATATCTCTACCTTCCAGTTCTAAAGGCGTGTAAGGTTTTACACTAGATATTATAGGAATATAATCGTCTACAATTAAAGAAGGTATAATTTGAACCATACCACCTATTAAAATGGCTATAGTGGCAAAAATGGTAAGTTTTACAGGTCTTCTTTCCAACCAGGTATGGTAACCTTCTTTGGAAATGCGCTTTTTAGTTACTTTTTCTAATGCTGCTGCTTCTGCAAGTTCATCTGTAACTTTCTCCCCATTACGAGCAGTTTGGATGATATTATAAATTCCGATACAGGCTCCAATTATATAAAGGGTACCACCAATGGCACGCATCCAATACATTGGAATGATCTCGGTTAGTGTTTCTAAGAAATTACCATAGGTAAGGGTTCCATCCGGGTTGAATTGTTTCCACATAAAAGCTTGTACAAATCCGGCTACATACATTGGGATGGTATATAATATGATCCCTAGAGTTCCTACCCAGAAGTGAACATTGGCTAACTTTATAGACCATAAGTTGGTTTTAAATAAACGCGGTACCATCCAGTAAACCATACCAAACGTAAGGAATCCATTCCATGCTAAGGCGCCAACATGTACGTGAGCAATTACCCAATCGCTAAAGTGTGCAATGGCATTCACATTTTTTAGAGAAAGCATAGGCCCTTCAAAAGTTGCCATCCCATATCCAGTAATGGCCACCACCATAAATTTTAGAACAGGATCTGTACGTACTTTGTCCCAAGCCCCGCGCAAGGTTAAAAGTCCGTTGATCATTCCTCCCCAAGAAGGTGCTAATAACATTATTGAAAATGCAACCCCTAGGTTTTGCGCCCAATCTGGTAAAGAGGAATAAAGTAAATGATGTGGACCCGCCCAGATATAGATAAAAATAAGCGACCAAAAGTGTACGATAGATAATTTATAAGAGTAGACCGGTCTATTTGCCGCTTTAGGAACAAAATAATACATCAAACCTAAAAATGGCGTGGTTAAGAAAAATGCTACAGCATTATGGCCATACCACCATTGTACCAGCGCATCCTGGACTCCGGCATACATAGAATAACTCTTTAAGGCACTAACTGGAAGCTCCATGCTATTCACAATATGTAATACTGCAACCGTAACAAAGGTTGCCAGATAGAACCAGATTGCAACATACATATGTCTCTGCCTTCTTTTTATAATAGTACCAATAAGGTTAATACCAAAAGCTACCCAAACCACTGCAATAGCAATATCAAAAGGCCATTCCAGTTCTGCGTATTCTTTAGAACTTGTATATCCTAATGGCAATGTAATAGCTGCACCCACTATAATAAGTTGCCACCCCCAGAAATTAAAGGTGCTCAACCAGTCTTTCCACATTCTTGCTTTTAGCAAACGCTGACTTGAATAATAAACACCGGCAAAAATGGCATTACCCACAAATGCAAAAATAACAGCGTTGGTATGCAGCGGGCGAAGTCTTCCAAAACTCAACCATGGAATACCATCGGTTACATTTGGAAAAAGAAACATAAATGCCAATAAAAGGCCTACACTCATCCCTATAATGCCCCAAAACATTGTAGCGACAATAAATTTCCGTACGATCTTATTATCGTAATAAAACTTTTGAATTTCCATATTACTTACGTTGAACTTTTGATTTGTTTGATTGGTTAGAAACTGATTGATCTTTATTATTTTTCTTAGTATCTACAAGCTCATCATCAAATAACATTCTAACAGATGGCGTATAGGTATCGTCATATTGACCACTTTTTACAGAGATTATGAAGGCTATAAAAAATAAAACCGCCACAATAACACTAATTGCAAGAAGCATATATATAATTTCCATAGGCTTAAATATCAATGTGTAAAATTATGATTATGAAGTTTTTTTAAACCTGACGATTGTCAGGTTTAGAGGTATTTGTTCGTTAAAAAGATGCTATAACATATCACGTAAAGGCTAATAAATACAGCACTTTTCAAAACAATTTGATAACTAGGTATTTAGGGAAATATCTAAATTATGAAGGCTCACTTTCCAAAGTTATTGAAGATCTTCAGGATAGGAGGAAGTTTAGAATTTATTGAGGTTATTACCTAATCTATAAGTAACCAGTGTTGTAAATATTACAATGCTAATAGAACTTAGAGGCATTAAGATTGCTGCAACCACAGGAGCTAGATTTCCTGATAATGCAAAACCTAAACCTATAACATTATAAAAAAGCGAAAATCTAAAGGCGTTCTTAATAGTTTTCACTCCTTTTTTTGAAATTTCCAAATAGGTGGTAAGATCCTGAAATCTGGAAGCATCTAAAATTCCATCACAGGCAGGTGAGAAAATATTCACGTTTTCAGAAATAGAAATACCAACATCACTCTGAGCCAATGCTCCAGCATCATTTAAACCATCGCCTATCATCATAACTTTTTTCCCTTTTTCCTGTAAAGAATGGATATATGAGAGTTTATCTTCTGGTTTTTGGTTGAACAGCAATTTAGAGTTGACAGGGAGTAGTTTTAACAAATTATCTTTTTCGCCATCATTATCTCCAGAGAGAATAATGATCTCCCTGTCCGGCGTCAAGGAATCGAAAATAGGCTTGATCCCTTGTCTGTAATCATTATAGAAAACATAACAACCCTTGTATTGATTATCTGTACTTATATGTACTGCGGTGCGTTGATCGCTCTTTAAGGATTCAGAATTTAGACCCACATAACTTATAGAACCTACTTTAATATGATGTTTATTGATAACTCCGGTGATTCCCTGACCTACATTTTCTTCAAAATCATCTAAGGTTTGAATTTCATTTTTATTTAAAAGCTCATATAACTGTCTGCTTAAGGAGTGATTAGATGCGCGAAGCGTACTGGTAAGAAGCGATTCTTCTTCTGTAGTAAGAGATATACCTTCATAAGAAATTATGTTATTGGAAGTGGTAGTTAAAGTTCCTGTCTTGTCGAACACCACAGTATCTACATTCGCCATTTGCTCTATAACAGAACTATCTTTTATATATAATTTATTGCTACCAAAAATACGAAGAAGGTTACCTAGTGTAAATGGAGCTGCCAATGCAATAGCACAGGGGCAAGCAACTATAAGTACCGCAGTAAAAACATTCAATGCTTTAGAACTATCTATGAACATCCAACCCACAAAGCCAAAAATAGCAATGCTAAGTAGGCTTATAGTAAAGCTTTTACTAATCTTATCTGTTAGAGATTGGAAAGTACTTTCCTTGTTCTTATCAAATACTTCATTAGACCATAGCTGAGTAAGGTAGCTCTGTTCTATAGATTTTAAGACCTCAACTTCTATAGAACCTGCCTGCTGCCTTCCTCCGGCATAGAGCATATCTCCAGAACTTTTATGAAGAGGTGCTGCCTCTCCGGTTACAAAACTATAATCTATTAAAGCTGTCCCTTTTATTAAAATTCCATCTACAGGTAGTAATTCTGAATTTCGAATTAAGATACGATCTCCTTTTTTAAGTTCATAAACCTGTGCCTGCTCTTCTATTTCTTCGGAAGAAGAGTTTTTCTTTTGTAATCTAGTTACTGCAATAGGAAAGTAAGATTTGTAATCTCTTTCAAAAGATAAAAACGCATATGTTTTTTGCTGAAAGAACTTTCCTAACAATAGAAAAAAGACAAGTCCAGACATACTATCAAAATATCCAGATCCCCAATTCATCGTAATATCTACCGAAGATCTCAAGAATAAAACGATAATTCCAAGGGCGATTGGTACATCTATATTTAAGATCTTAGAACGAAGCCCTTTAAATGCAGATATAAAATAATCTCTTGCAGCGTAGGTGATCACCGGTAAAGATAGCGCGAACATCAACCATCTAAAAACATGTTTGTATTGATTGAGCCAAAATTCATCTACTTCAAAATATTCCGGAAAAGACAGAAACATAATATTACCAAATGCAAAGCCAGCCACGCCAATTTTGTAGATAAGGCCTCGATCTATTATTGTTCCTTTTTTTGTGGCATCTTCTAGCGAAATATAAGGCTCATATCCAATTCTAGACAGCAACAGCACCAATTGTTTTAAAGAGATCTCGGTGCTCTTATACGAAACTCTAAGTGTCTTTTTTGGAAAATTGATCTGCGCGTTCCTTATGGCAGGATCTAGCTTATTTAAATTTTCTAAAACCCAGATACAGGAACTACAATGTATAGATGGAATAAGAAAGCTTACTACCTGAATACCATCTTCATCAAACTCTACCAACTGCTTAATAATTTCTGAATTCTCTAAAAAATCAAATTTTCCTTCTTGTGCTAGCGGACTGGTTCCGGGAGTTCTTTCCAGATCATAATAATAGGAAAGATCATTATCATTTAAAATGTCAAAAACAGTTTTACAACCATTGCAACAAAAAGATTTATCCTGATGAGAAATATTGGTTGTACTACAAATATCACCACAATGAAAGCAAGACTCCATATAATTAAAGTTGGCATTAGCTTTTACAAAATTGATGATAGTGATAAAGTAACAAAATGATGCCTGTCAGTTTTCTCGAATTTTTTAAGAATTTATTGAGAATGATCTCCGTAGAAAATGGTTAACTTAAGTAAAAAGATATTATGAAAATAACTGCCATTAATTGGTTGGTAATAACCACCGTACTTTTAATAACACTTTGTGTGTTGGCTAACTTTAATATCTCCTTCGGAATTATTTTTGGAATAATGCTTATTGGGCAAGCACTGTTAATTTTCAGTGTTTATAAGATCTTAAGAGATAATTATAGTACAGATAAAACATTTAAGGATCTATATGAAGATAGACCAGACCTAGGGAAATAATTATTAAAAAAAAACGCCTCTTTAAAAATAAGAGGCGTTCTTATATTAGAAATCTATTACTTACGCGATTTCTGTTTCTTCTAACACTTCATCCTCTAAAACCTCTTCATTTACTACATCTTCAGTTTCAGCTTTAATTGCATTCATTTCTTCTGAATCTTCAACTTCCCCAGAAAAGTAAGGAAATACATCTACTATTGGTGACTCATTAATGGCCGGAATAGAATAATCTCCCATAGTATTTTCCATAGCCTTCGTGCAATTATCAAAGGCTTCTTTCACATCGTTTGCCTGAACTAAAAGGTACATGTTAGATTTTTTCTCTTTCCCGCTTTTTTCATCTATAGCCATTAGAGAGACTTTGGTTTTAAACCATCTGTCTGAATTCTCAAAAGGATGAACTTCTGCTAGATTTGCCACTTTTATATTGGTGATCATAAATTCCTCGCTCGTGTAAGCGGTCATTTCTTCTGTTATTCTTGCTTCTGCTTCTGTAAAAGAGATCGCATCTAATAAGTAGGTCTCAGAGATAACTTTTTGTTCTCCAGTTTCATGTGTTTTTCTATACTTAACTTTACACTCATACCACGTTGCACTCATATCTTGATTTTTTTAAGGGTGCCAAATATAAATTTAAAAAGACGCCTTCAAAAATTATCTAAGAATAGATATTCACAATCTCACTTCCAACCATAAAAATAGGTTGGTAAGAATATTTTAATAAGAGGTTAATAATTGATTAATAGCATCTTTGAATAATTAGTGGCATTTTTACAAAAATCCCAATTTACATGAAAACTAATGATAAAATGAAGGTGGCGCCTATATCTTCTACAAAACAAAATGAAAGATCTATCTACGATATTAGGATTAATGCTCTAGATGGAAAACCTATAACGCTATTAGATTATAAGGGAAAAATGATGCTATTTGTAAATGTAGCTTCAGAATGTGGATTTACTAAACAGTACAAAGAACTTCAGAAATTAAGTGATAGCTATCCGGAAGGTCTGGTGGTAATAGGTTCACCATGCAATCAATTTGGGAAACAAGAACCGGGAGAAGCTGAGCAAATTCAAGAATTTTGTGAAGTGAATTTTGGAGTTACATTTTTACTAACAGAAAAAATAAATGTAAAAGGCAGTAAACAGCACGACCTCTACAAATGGCTAACTTCTAAAGAACTTAATAATAAGAAAAGTTCTAGTGTAAAATGGAACTTTCAAAAATACCTCGTAGATGAAAAAGGAAACTTAATAGATTATTATTTCTCAATCACCAATCCACTAAGTACCAAGATCACTAAGCATTTAAAATGAGCATAGAAATAATAAGATTATTATTAGATTTTGGATTATTAGTGCTTATCTGGATCATTCAGCGTATTGTATATCCTAGCTTTGCATACTATAGTCCCGAAAAATTAGTGAATTGGCATACTGCGTATACCAAAAGGTTTAGTACTATCGTGATCCCTTTGATGTTTGGACAATTAGGAATTGCTTTTTATCAACTTATCACGCAATCAAACTTTTATACTATAATCAGTCTTCTAACCATTGCCGTAATTTGGATTTCTACCTTTGGCATCTTTGTGCCAATTCATTCTAAAATTGCGAAAAACAACGGAGATCAAAAAATGCTCACTAGCCTCGTTAAAAAGAATTGGATACGTACTGTCTTATGGTCATTTTTATTTATTTATAGTCTTTTGGAAATTTCGTTTTAGAATACAAACTATTTTTTATCGATCAATGAATATTGCTAAGAATGAATAAATATGCTACCCGAAAATTGATAGTAATAAAACTCCCAAATCCTCTAATTTTAATATCCCAGATTTGAGGTTTTAATCGCTGTTATTAGCTAGTATGTTAATTTATCTATTTAGTATCTTTGAAAAATAACGCTTTCAGTTTATGTACAGAGAAAATTTAGCCCCTCATTTAATTGATGATATTGATAATATCTCTAAAATAGGTGCAATCCCATCTATTCTTAATGTTATTTGCAGAACTACAGGAATGAAATTTTCTGCAGTTGCTAGAGTAACCGATGAAAAATGGATTACTTGTGTTTCGCAAGATGAAATAAATTTTGGCCTTAATACAGGAGATGAATTGGTTTTAGAAACCACCATTTGTAATGAGATTCGCCAGCATAATACTCCAGTTATTATAGAACATGTTGCGAAGAATGAGCAATTTTGTAATCATAAAACACCAGAGCGCTATGGATTTCAGAGTTATATTTCCTTTCCTATCTTTAAAAAAGACGGAAGTTTTTTCGGGACTCTTTGTGCTATAGACCCAGAGCCTGCTAAGCTAGAAAATAAGGTGATTAAAGATCTATTTCAACTATACACGCAACTTATATCTTTTCATCTGGATGCAGTGGAAGAATTAGAAGAATTGAATTCCAGTTTAAAGGAAGAAAGGCATATTACAGAACTTCGAGAAACCTTTATTGCCATATTAGGCCATGATCTTCGTAATCCGGTTGGTACTACAAGGATGTGTGCAGACATTTTATTAAAAATAGAGCTACCAGAACTGGCAAAGCGCCAAGTGCGAACAATAAAGGCTACCTCCTATAGAATGCAGGCTTTAATAGATAATCTTCTGGATTTTGCTAAAGGACATTTAGGCGATGGTATTTCCCTTGAAATTGCTAAGAATAACAATATCTTAGAAACAACATTACTTCAGGTAATAGATGAAATTAGAACCGTAGATCCTGATCATAAAATTCTGGTGAAAATAGATCTTAAGGAAGAGGTAGAGTGCGATCATAATAGAATTGGGCAATTATACTCCAATCTTTTGAGCAATGCTGTTAAGCACGGGGATCCTCTAAAGCCTATTCAAACCAAGGTTACTGCAGAGAATGGCCAATTTAAAATAAGCGTCTTAAATGCGGGTGAGAAAATTCCAGAAGAAAAAATGATAAGTCTTTTTAAACCATTCTTTTCTACAAATTCTGAGAATAATAAATCCGGACTTGGTTTAGGACTATATATCTCTTCTGAAATTGCCAAAGCCCATGGCGGTAAAATGAAGGTGAGTTCTTTAGAAGATGAAATTAAATTTACCTTCTGTATGCCAACAAAAGTTGTGGTAGATCTGGATTAAAGAAGGGGATTAAAGATCTAAGATCTGTAGCCGTAATTATGCTTTTTTTAAGTCTACAAAGTTCTACTTCAAAATAATAGATGCTATTTCTAATTTAAAATCCTCGGCTTTTTTATTGCCTATTAAAAAGGCAATTTCCTCTATACTTTCTCTGTCATAATTTGGAATATCAAGATTAGTTCCTCTAAAAGCAGGGTACATCTCTGTAAGTGTTAATTCTATCGTTCCCCACTCTTCATAAGGTTGGAAGTTCACTATATAAGAATAGTAATCTTTTGTTTTATGCTTTACTCTAAATTGATAGGTTTTACCGTCTCCTTTTACTTTTAGAAGCACTTTGGTAAATCCTTTGGTACTCATCTCTTCAAAGCCATATCTAACAGAAGAAAACCCGCCGTTATTCTCTAACGAAACCCGACCTTCAAATACTGCATTCCCCTCATTGTTTAGATGAAATTTTCCTGCAGATCTACCTCCCATAACTCCATCATCTACCACAGACCATCCTGAAATATCTGTTGTCTTATCAAATTTAAAAATTGTGGTTGTTTGCATAGTAAATAAAAATAAGGTGAATATAGTTAGCTTTAATTTCATCTTGATTTTGTTTAATGGTTCTCTGCTTATCCATCATAATACTCTAAGTTTAACGAGTCATTTTTAAGATCGATCATTTTATTAATAAATTTCTTATTATCATGATAGTTCTTATTTCTTCTACACTTAATAAAATGCCCATTTGCATGTATCGTAAAGGTCTGGGTATTATAAATCACCAATCTGTAATATGGAATAACCCATGAATATTGGTTTGTTGCATCGCTTATATTTACTATGATTCCCTTAGGCCGTAAAACGATGGTTGCAAAAGAACTATCTGCAACTGCTAACATTTCTGGTTGAAGTTTTGGACTAAACGCTGCAATCTCTAATTTACCTGAACTTATCTTTCCCAGCTTTATTTTCTCTAAAAATGAAAAAGGCTTCCCCACAGCATCTGTACTCTCCTGAATAAAAATCTGATTGGTATTTGTAGTATTAAATAGCATCATAAAGTTTAATTTTGGTCTGTAACCTCACTTTTTTGTGTAATTAAATCCTGTTAAGTTGGTAGCGTAGAAAGATAATTCTCTCCATTTTCTAAATGTAATGTCTTTTTTTCCACAGGCATCTTATCAAACATTCTTACCAGCATTCCTAATCTGGGATTAGCAAGAAAGAAATCTCTATGTTTATCCATAAAGCGCCAGAAAAGACCATCCCAAACTGCCTGCCATTCTCCGTTAGGATAATTACTCATCTTCTTTAAATAATTGCTTCCACTTATATAAGGTTTTGTAGCCATCAAGCCTCCATCTGCAAACTGACTCATTCCATAAACATTGGTTACCATCACCCAATCATACGCATCTATAAACAGTTCCATAAACCATTTATAAACCTCATCTGGGTCAAACTCACACAACACCATAAAATTCCCAAGCACCATTAAACGTTCTATGTGATGACAATAGCCGGTTTCCAATACTTTTTTGATCGTTTTATCTATAGGAACTATTCCAGTGGTACCATCATAAAAAGACGCCGGGATCTTACGCTTAAACTTCCAAAAATTTGTGGTGCGCTCTTCCACTCCCCTAACCTCGTAAACACCTCTAATAAATTCTCTCCAACCTATAACCTGTCTTATAAATCCTTCCGTAGAATTAATAGGAATATCATTTTCTCTTGCATATTCCAAACAGGCATCTATAACCTGAGGTGGCGTAATTAAACCTACATTAAGCATAGGGGTTAGAACGCTATGGTTTAATATAGAATATTCTGCAACTATAGCATCTTCATATTTTCCGAACTCTAAAAATCTATTTTCGAAGAATTGATCTAACCAAGAATGGGTGGCCTCAAAACTGGTAGGATATAGTGCATGTGCAGTAATGGTACCTAAATTTTTAGAAAAATGCTTTTCTACGTAATCTTTAGCTTCTTTATAATAGCTATCTACATCTGGATAATGTATTACTGGAGGTTGCTTTTTGGCTTCGTATTTCTTTCTATTGTCCTCATCAAAGCTCCATTTTCCTCCCGTTGGAGAACCGTTGGGTTCTATAAAAATATTGTTCTTTTTACGTTGCTCTAAATAAAAATTCTTCTGCTGATATTTCTTTTGATCTTTTTTAAAATAATCGGTAATATCTTCTTTTGAATTTAGAAATAAAGGAGACCTACAACACGAAGAGGAAATACCTAATTCTTTAAAACCTTTTTCCAATCGTTGTTGCAGCCAAAAATCTGTTGGATCTATATAATTTATATGCGTTACTCCATTATTATTTAATTCTATAAGTAAAGATCTAATATCAGAGATAGGTTCTGTAGCTTCAATATAATGCACCTCATAACCTCCAGTATTCTTTAGAAAGTCTGCATATCTTCTCATAGTGGCTCTATGAAAAGCTATCTTCTGTTTGTGAAATTTATATTGATTGAAAAATAAATATTCTTCAACTAGATATACAGGAGCATCATATTCAAAAAGTGGAGATTCTTTGAATAATTGATGTGGAAATATAAGATTTATACTTTTCATTTTGTTCTTCTGCAACGTTCACTGCAATATTTCACTTCTTCCCAATTCTTCTCCCATTTCTTGCGCCATGTAAATGGTAATTTACACACAACACATATTTTCTGGGGTAGAAATTCTTTTTTCAAGGCTTAAAAGTTCTTTTGGCCGTATTGTGATTATTAGCTTGATGTTAGCTACTAAAAAGATAGTTGCTTTTTACATTTTTTCCAATACGCAAAGAAGGAAGGATAATAACCCTTTACATCGAACATCCATTCTCTTGTTTCCTCAATCCCTTTATAATGGTTATTTAAAGGATGCTCCTTGTAGTAAATTTCTTTTAAATGATAATCTTCCGTTAGCTCATGAAATTCTCCAACGTAAATCTGAATATTTGAAATATTCTCTTTAGAAATGCTTAAAACAAAATCTATGGTTTTTTGAGAAACCGGATAATTTTCAAAGTGTGATGGTTCCAGTAGCAGTATTCTATTAGCAGAAAGATCTTTTTTCCAAATAGGATCTAAATTGTAGAAATTATAAATAATTGTAGGTAGCGCTTCCTTGATAGAAATATCTTTCTTCTCTGGCAACGGAGTAGTTAACTTAAGGTTTATTAGCTCTTTTAAATTTTCTGGTATCTCCTTTAGCGGTAAACTCTCGTAAGGAACATCTAGAAAGGTATTTTGCTGATTTGTAAAACAATAATTATTGATATTCTCTTGATTGGCTATATACTTTTTATTTGCATTAGTTCCTGCAACCCACTGCCAGCTAAGAGCGTTGCTAGCCCAATCTGCATCTAGGAGATGATAATACATCCACTTTGCTGGTAACTTCCAATAACTTTGCCCGCAATTACACGCTATGGAAGCAATATACATTCTAAGATGATTGTGCAGATATCCTGTCTCATAGAAGCTTTGAATTCCTTTATCTATGGCCTCAATGCCTGTTGTAGCATTTACAATTGCCTTAGGTATCATCTCATTAGTAACAGCTTCTTGCGCATGTTTAAGATCTGAATTTATTTGATCTCCCTTTGCGATCCAAATTTGCTGCCAATAATCTCTCCAGGCCAATTCCTGAATAAATTTTCCTATTTGAGCAGTTTGATAGCCTTGCTTTAGAACCTCTGTAAAAACAAAATTTGTGGAGATAATACCTCTTGAAATATAGGGCGACAAGTGAGATACAGAACCGTTAAGATAATTTCTATCAGCCCCATATTTAACCGGATCTACAGCATGAATTTGCTCTATGATCTTGGAATAAGATGTAGGAAAAGACAATTCTTGCTGTTCAAAGGTTCTCATTATCTTTTACTTATTTTATTTCCAGAAATCGCTTTTTGTCTCGTACTTTTAAATCGTAACATGTCTGGAGATCGCTTCTTTAAATGTTTTTGACTCACTCCACTATTAACACGTTTTCGCCATCTTTTAAAACTAGACTCTTTCAGGTTTCCACGCATTACTTTAATAACCTCTTTTTCAGGAAGCCCAAATTGAAATTCTATAGCCTCAAACGGAGTTCTGTCTTCCCAGGCCATTTCTATAATTCTATCTAATTCTCGTTCTGTAAATTCGGTAGTATCTAACATAATTTATTTTAAATTTTTTCCCATATCTGGTCCGCATTTAAATAAAAGCTCCCAAGATTATTAAAATTACATTGCTCTGGCGCAATAATGGAAAGAAAAGTTTCTCCATTATCCCTTTTGTATAAATGATACAATTGACCAACTATAGGTTCAAAAGTAAATTTGGAGCTAAAGATGAGTTTATTATATTCAAATTCTTGGATCATTTTTTCATACGCTGCTTTTAGCTCTAAGTATTTGGTTTCTGCTTTATGATTCAGCTTGTTGATACTTCTATTTTTCCAGGTTATAGTATCTGGAGTTGTGATTACAGGAGCACCCAATGAGGTAGCATAAGGTTTAAGTGCAGCGTCATACTTTTGAGTTTCTACGTCAAAAACAACATTATCTGGCTTCTTTTCTACAGACATATAAAGAATTTTAAGAATTCAACTTTTCTAATTTTTTCATCACCTCCTCTGCTTCATAAGCTTTTTGATCGCTCATTTTTCTATTACTTGTAGAAAGACGGTGCGATTCTTTTAAAAGACTTTCATACTCGGCTTGAAGCTTTTCTTTTTCTGATTTCTTTTTAAATAGGTTGAACATCGATGGAGACTTTTAAATTATTATTAGTTAAATACGAACATCAACAAATATAAACATAGATTTTGTTTAATTATTAATATAATATGTTAAACAAAAAGAGTGATGCTTTTTTAAGGATTATTAACCTAAATCTTTGAATACGATTAAATTTAAACTTTATGAAGAGCTTAATAAATGATTAATATAAGTTTTCATTCAATTTAATGAATTTTATAAAAAAATTGATATTATGAAAAAGATGATTACCTCAGTATTTTTGCTTGTAAGCTTTTTTAGCTTTGGGCAGGAGAATTTTAATCTTAACCTAAGTGCTAATACACCAAAAGTAGAAGCATCTTCACAGGTTTCTTCAGAATTACAAAACAGACTGTACGATGTTATAGCTCAATATCACGCAGTACAACAGGCACATTGGAATGTGCAGGGACCACAATTTGAAAGTCTACATTCTTTATTAGGAGATTTCTATAAATCTTTATCTGGAGATATAGATCAACTAGCAGAAAGAAAATTAGCTTTAGGGAAGGCTGCAGATGGAAGGCCAAGTGCGGTAGCAACAAACGCTAAGCTTGGTGACACTCCTACTGGATTCCAAAAAGATCATGAAGTGATAAAAATTTTGGTAATGAGTACTAAAAAATTATCTGATAATCTTGCCGAAAGTATTAAAATGGTTGGAGATAAGGATGTAGTGACTCAAGATCTACTAATTGGAATACAATATGACATTGACACCTACCTATGGAAATTAAGGTCGTTTTCTTATTAAGAAATTTGGATTTAAAACTTAAGCCGAACAAATAGTTCGGCTTTTTTTTGCATAAATCTTTGATAAAATTTCATTAGAAAGTTAAGTAAATTTTTTAATGAATTATCTTTAATATTGATAAGAATTGCAGCATTCACAGACCAAATTGGCGTTTACTGATGCATTTAAATTGTTGAGAAGCTATATTAATGTTAAAAAAAGATAAATAAAATACATTTTATTGCCCATAAGTGTTTGGAAATGAATATTATTACGTCTAATGAGGTATTTAGTGATCATTTTAAAATAATAGGCAAGATGATAAAGTTTCTTTTCTTACTTTTATGGATTAATCCTGATCACATCTAAAATTCAAAAAATTATTATGGGAAGACCTGCTACAAAACCGAAGGACTTACGAGATGGATTCTATATAGAAGTCCGTAACAAGAATAAAAGTACCGGTGTAAAAATTAGAAGAGATACTAAAGAACAACTTATACTCGCAATAAACGAGTATAAAGATAGTAAAGACGTAGTTATTTTAGGAAGATCTAAGGGTGGAAAAATGATCGATATTCCAGATCTTAGTGTAGAATAATCAATGAAGTCTATATGTCTAACAACATATCTATTTCCAAAAGATTAGAGGAAAGAGTTAAAGAGTTATCTTGTTTGTATGAAGTTTCTTCTGCAATTCGCAAACATTCTAACTCTGTTTTAGACACTTTAGAAGAAATCTGCAAAATTACCCAGCAAGCCTGGCTGTATCCAGATCAGGCAATTGTGCTTTTAGAACTTGAAAATTATAAAGTGGCAACCGCTGCTTTACCTAAAAGCTACATCCAACAGTCAAGTATTATATCACCTTTTAACGAATCAAGAGGTGCTATTAAGGTGCTCTATAATACCGGCAATTTAAAAAATGCACATTTTTTAGAAGAAGAACAGAAACTTTTAAATAAGGTAGCTATAGAAATCACCGAGTTTTTCGAACGCCGTGAGATCGAAGAGAAAAAAGAACTTCTACAGCGCAGTGCAGAACGAAATGACAGACTTTCCATATTAGGTGAGATCACTGCCGGTATTGCACACGAGCTTAATACGCCTTTAGGAAATATTCTAGGCTTTGCCGAATTGATAAAATCAAATAGCCTAGAAGAACAAACCCAAAAAGATTCAGATAAGATCATAAAGGCTGCCATCTATTCTAGAGAAATAGTGAAGAAGCTCATGTTCTTTGCTTGCGAAATGCCTCAACATAGAGAGTCTACCTTATTAAAACCTTTAATAGAGCAAGCACTTTCTCTATTAGCTCCAAACTTTAAGAAGGCTGGAATAACTTATAGCCTCTGCATAGACAATGAGCAATTAAAGGCGCAAATAGATACTATTCAATTTACTCAGGTATTATTCAATATACTAATTAATGCTATTTATATAGCTCCAGAGAAGAGCGAGATCTTTATAACCATAAGAAGTGATAAAGATCATTTTACAATGGAGATCAAAGATGAAGGTGCGGGAATTCCAGAAGCTTTGAGGTCTAAGATCTTTGAACCTTTTTTTACTACCAAACCTATTGGAGAAGGTTCAGGTTTAGGTTTAAGTGTAGTGCACGGTATTATAAAAAGTCATAGAGGAGAAATTATTACATTTGATAATAAACCTAAGGGAACCGTATTTCAAATTAAACTCCCTTTAAAAATGTAATTTATGGCTCTGAAGAAGGCAAATATTCTCATTGTTGATGACGATTATGACATGCTGGAATTAGTGCAGCGCCATCTTCAGGAGTTACATTTTCATTCGTATAAAGCATCTTCTGTAGTTGAGGCTATAAATATTTTAAAATTTAATGCTGTAGATCTCATAATTACAGATCTACAAATGCCCGGCATTGGTGGCCTTGAACTTATAAAATATGTAGATGAACATTTCCCGGAGGTTCCAAAACTGGTGATTACCGGATATCCTTCTATAGATGGCGCTCTTAACGCCATAAAATCTGGTGCTCTAGATTATTTAGTCAAGCCTTTTACCTTTGAAGAATTAAAGAATTCTGTTCAAAAATCTCTTCCTCCACAATCATTACAAGATGCTACTCCTTCTACCTCCTCCCCCACAAGACCTAATGTATATGCTGGTATAGTAGGAAATTCTGATGAGATTGAGAAATTAATAGATCTTATAGAGCGTGTTAAGAACAATCGGGCTACGGTGCTTATTCAGGGCGAGAGCGGTACCGGGAAAGAATTGGTAGCGCGTGCCATTCATTATAAAGGTTCTTTTGCAGCAAACCCTTTTATTGCGGTAAATTGTGGTGCCATTCCCGAAGAGTTATTAGAAGCAGAACTCTTTGGATATAAAAAAGGTGCTTTTACCGGTGCGAATGAGAATCGAGAAGGATTTTTTCAGGCCGCAGCTGGAGGTACTATTTTTTTAGATGAAATTGGTACAGCGTCCCCTACAGTACAAACCAGATTATTACGTGTTCTTCAAGAAAAAGAAGTTAGACGTGTTGGAGAACAAAAAGCCCAAAAAATAGAAATTAGGATTATTGCCGCCACCAATAGCAACCTACTTCAGATGTCTCAAAATGGAAGTTTCAGAGAAGATCTTTATTACAGGTTGAATGTAGTAAACATTATTACTCCTCCGTTAAGAGATCACAAAGGTGACATTCCGAGTCTCGCGAAAAATTTTCTTCGAAAATATGCTTCAGAATATGCTAAACCTAAAGTTCAGTTTAGTAGCAGAGCACTAGAAATGCTAAAACGTTATAATTGGCCGGGCAACGTAAGAGAATTAGAAAATGTGGTTCAGAGAGCTATTATTATGAGTGAAGAGCTTATAGATATAGCACAACTTCCAGATCATTTAAAATACCCAATTCCGGCTATTACCTCTACCTCAAGATCTTTACAAGAAGTTGAAAAAGAACACATCTTAAACGTTTTGGCTAGTGTAGATAATAACAAGACCAAAGCAGCTGAAATTCTTCAAATAGATAGAAAAACCCTTCGCAATAAGCTAAAATAAGATAAGCTTCTTAAGTGGTTCATTTCTCCCTTACCGGGGCAAAACTCCCCTACCCTAATTTCAAAATAGATAAAAATATAAATTTTAATTTACTGTTTATCAGGTTATTAAATACATTTTTAGCACAAATTAAAATTGTTGGGCATAGCATTTGACTTTCTGTAAACAAGAAAATATAATCTTATGACAAAATGAACTTAATAAGTAAAAAGCTTTTTGCATCCTCACCCAAAGAGCAACCTCTAAATGGCTTTACGCAAGAGATGATCAAGGGTTTATGCTTTAACTGCGACCATCAGAAATCCTGTACTTGGAAAGAGCACAGAAAATTAGTTTGTGAACACTTTGAATAAATAAAATGATAGATACTAAAACACCAAATAAACAGTCCATGTATGATACTGTAATGAGTCAGTTTAACAAAACGGCAGACATTATAGATCTTAATCCTAATATCAGAAAGATTCTGGGAATTACCAATAACGAAATTATTGTTCATTTTCCTGTTAAAATGGACAATGGGAACGTAGAAGTTTTTACCGGATATCGGGTACAACACAATAATGCATTAGGACCATATAAAGGAGGTTTGCGTTATCATGATACTGTAGATATAGACGCTGCAAAAGCTCTTGCGATGTGGATGACCTGGAAAACTTCTCTAGCAGGGCTTCCATTTGGAGGTGCAAAAGGGGGAATTAAGATAGATCCTAGAAAATTCTCAGATTCTGAGTTAGAGCGTATCACCAGACGATTTACTTATGCTCTGGGAGAGAATATTGGGCCGGAACATGATATTCCTGCTCCAGATGTAAATACCAATCCGCAGACCATGGCGTGGATCGTAGATACCTATATGTCTACCATATCTTCTTCAGAACGCTCACACAACCAACACGTAGTAACCGGGAAACCTGTAGGCGCGGGAGGCCTTGAAGGTAGAGATAGAGCTACTGGTTTTGGCGTGTACCTTTCAATAAAATTACTACTTCAAACACAGGGATTAGCATTACACAATAAAACTTTTATAGTACAAGGTTATGGAAATGTTGGTTATTGGGCCTCACATTTTCTAACTAAAGATGGAGCCAGACTTATTGCTGTTCAGGATGCTCATGCCACTCTTTATAACGAAAATGGAATAGATGCAGAGGCTCTTTCGCAACATTGTGAACCTAGAAAAGGTTCTATAGCAGGTTTTGAGGGAGCTCGGGAAATAGATGCAGAAAATTTCTTCGGATTAGATTGTGACATCGTAATTCCGGCTGCATTAGGAAATCAAATTACTGCTGAAAATGCCTATAAGATAAAAGCTACTATCATAGCAGAAGGTGCAAATGGACCTACAGATAAAGATGGGGAGCAAATACTGCTTGAAAATGGGAAGATCATAATTCCGGATATCTTCTGTAATTCTGGGGGTGTAATTGGAAGTTATTTTGAATGGTTGCAAAACAGAAATGGAGAAATGTGGCAGTTGGAAGAAGTGATGGAAAAAATAGAAAAGAAGATCACTCAGAATTTCCATAAGATCCATTCTGAAGTATTAAAGCAACAAACAGACTGGAGAACAGCTGCCTTTATACTGGCGATCTCCAGAGTTGAAACAGCCTATAAACAAAGAGGAATCTTTCCTTAATAAATAAATAAAAATGTCTAATAACATGAAATACGGAGCATTGATAATAGAGCGAAGTGAGTTTGATATTTTAAAAGAACTCTTGGCACTATCTAGACATTACAAAGATGAGATTTACAAGGCATCTGTTTCTAAATTACAGGAACAGATGCTAACTGCAAAGATCCTAAAGTCTGATAAGATCCCTGAAGACAATATAAGATTAAACTCTACTGTCACCATAAAATCTGAGTTTGATGTAGAAAGAACCTATAAGATAGTTACACCAGATAATGCAGATCTAAGAGATCAAAAAGTCTCCATATTAGCACCATTAGGTCTAGCCCTATTTGGACATGCCGAAGGAGATGAAATTAGGTGGAAGTTTCCTGTGGGTGAGCGCATCATTAAAATTGTAAAGGTTATTCAACAACCTATTTTAAAAAATAAAAGATATGATAAACAATATTCAGGAGCATCATAACGAGGAAGAGGTTCATAAACTTAACATGGAGAATGATGTTAGTAAATGGCGAAGTGAGCTGGAATTTTTGGAGCAAGAAATTAACTTTTATCTCCTATTACTAGCATCATCGTTAATTGAAAGAACAAGATCAAATCACATAGATGCCAAGTACTTAGTAAAGCAATTCCATGAACTAAAAGATCTAAATAACTTTCATTATAAGACCTGCATTCAGTTTCAAAATAAATTACAGGGAATTGAAGAATGTGACGATGTACAATGTGATAATGCGTATTTAAACTCATTTCTGATCTTTAAAAATAAACTAGATACCCATTTTGAGGTAGTTAGAACTATCAAAAGATCTGCATTTCAGTATCTCCAGAATGGAATAGAAGCATATGAGAATTAACAGCTCACCGCAATAAACAGAAGAATAATAATCCGCAAGAAATGATAGTAGTAGTTTGAAGTTAAGAACTGTGTAGATAAAAGATTTTATTAATTCTAGAAACTAGTTAATTATGAAAACCATCACCAAAACCCTCATTTTTATATTGTTAGCAGTAATAATTAGATCCATCTATATTCATGATGAACTCTATTCCAGGATCTTTCTGGAAAATTATTGGGTAGCATTTTATATCATTGGTTTTTTGGTAATATTGATCGTTCTCATGAATTTACTAGAACCATTAAGAAAGAATAGCAATAATGATGAATGGGATGTAGACCTTTAATTCTTAACTACCTATTACCAAATTATAAATAATACCGGATAGCCACCTTAAACTTTAGAGGTTGCTATCCGGTATTTCTTTGTTCATTAGTTTGCTAAACCATGTTAAGATTTAAGAACACAACTATCCAATAAATTCAGAATTTAAAATAACAGAACAAATTCATCAGAATTATAACTATTCTCAACACATACACCTCTCCCTATAACTACTTCCATGAGATCTGCTAGATATTGATACCTTTGCAACAATAATGTCGCCTAGAAATCTAAAGTAGAATTTGATGCGAAATGTTTAATTTAGAGTTCATCAATATTTGATCTAATATGATTAAAGAACTTACATTGTTCAATTTTGCTAGTTTACCCTTAGTGCTAATTAGATTGGTAAATTTCAATCCTCAAGAATTATAGAAATGATAGAGCTTTTTGAAACATATAGACGACAAATAATTTATGCCGTTACTGTAGTTATAAGCGTTATAGTATTACACTTTGTAACCAATTTTATTCATAAGTGGTTAGTAAAGAAAGAACAGGAAAAATTTCCGGAAGAAAGAGCCACTCCATTAAATCTAGTAAAGCAGGTGCTAAATGCATTATGGCTGGTTTTAGGACTTATTGCACTTAGCTTTCTGTTTGTAGAAGAAGAGAAATATGCAGTTCTCACCAAAAACTTCAATATAGTGCTCTACCTTGGTTTTTTGGCAGTGATCACCATTGTGGCTGCTTCAAGCACTAATTTATGGTTCAGGAAAAGTATCAGAAAGAAGATCGCAAATCAAAATGATCCTACCAGTTTTAAATTTTTGCGGTATATCGCAGTTTTCGGTGTCTATTTTGTGGGAATATTATTTGGCCTTTTGGCATATCCATCGTTAAAGGGAGTTGCTCAAACCGCCTTAGGAGGTGCAGGTGTAATTGCACTAATTGCAGGGGTTGCTTCTCAGGAAGCACTGGCAAATTTGGTTGGAGGTGTCTTTATAATTTCATTTAAACCTTTTAAGATTGGAGATACCATTAAGATCACAGATAGTATGGTTGGAATAGTGATAGATATAACTTTGAGGCATACCATCATTAGAAATTTTGAAAATAAGATGATAGTGATCCCAAATTCCATAATAAATAAAGAAAAACTGGTTAATTATGACCTGGGTGAACTTAAATGCTGTGAACATGTAGAAATAGGAATATCGTACGATAGCAATATTGTTCTTGCCAAGAAAATTATGCAGGAAGAATGTGAAGCGCATCCACTAATTTTAGACAATCGAACTGAATGGGAAAAGAATGATGATGCGAAACCTATGGTAAAAACCGCTGTAATTAGAATGAATGATTCTTCAATAACTGTAAGAGCCTGGGCCTGGAGTAAAAGTTTTGGTGATTCTTTTCAGCTAAAGTGCGATGTTTTAGAGAGTATTAAAAATCGTTTTGATAGTGAAGGAATAGAGATTCCATTTCCTTACAGAACGGTGGTGATAAAAGATACTTCAAAAAAGCAACCTAGCTAATCTCACTATTTTATTTATCTCTAATTTTTTTATCCCAGTAAACATATCCACCAAAGATAACAAGACTTACTATAGAGCCCCATAGCAATCCGCTCTCTAACGTAGCGGTGCTTTTTCCTATGATAGCAATAAAGATGGTAAGCGGAATGATACCTACAATGGTAGCACCTATAAATTTCCAATATCCCATTTTTAAGATGCCGGCTACAAAACTTATGGCATCATTAGAAAGAAATGGATTTATACGAGTAACTATTATTGCCCAAAATCCATAATCATCCAGAAAACTAGCGATCTTCTTTTCAGATTTATGCCCTATTAATCGTTCTACGATCATAGGACCAAAATATCTTCCTATCCAATAACCAATGGAAGAAGCGGTAAATATGGCCAATAAAACAATTAAACTACCCCAAATTGGCCCATACGCTAATATGGAAACTACCATCAAGGCCACAGAAGGAATAATGATAAGAAACATTTGAGCTACCATGCTCACCACTAGCATTAAAGGTCCGAACCATCCAAAATCTCCTACCCATTTCCTTATCCTTTCATTATCGTTGCTGGTGAGTACGCTCCATGCTTCATTTAAGAATTGATTAACTGCGGGGATTAAGAAGTAAGAAGCTACTAATAATACCAAGATCCCAAGAGAAACGTACAGTGGAGCTTTGCTCTTTTTTACAGAATTATTTTTTAAAGAAGATGTATCCATGAAATAAGCTTTTGTAGATCTTATGTATTCTTAATTAACCTTAGTTATGATCTTAGCTTTATTCAGATGAAAATTATAGAGAAGTAAAACGCTAAGACCTCAAAAAGATCATTTTTGCTAAAATTAGTAATTCTGATGCGTTTTGTGAAACTGGAAATTAAACAATTAGTAGAAAGACATTATTTTAGATCTGAAATTGGAAATATCACTTACAAGAATATTAATGACAATCCTCTTCCTTAATAAACCAACATAAGTTAGTTCTTCCTATTTCCAGGTTTAATTTATCTCCATTAACTCGTTTATTTTGCCAGTCCCAACACTCGTGTATTTTTTTAGCAAATGGATGAAAGGATGGGATGATAATTCGTTCTCTAAAGGATATAAAAGAACTAGTTTAAAAGATTTTCAATAATGATAGTATACGTATATCTCTATTAGAAGTTGGAAAAAGTTTTTAAAATGATCTCTTTACCATCCCTTCTTTATACGGTTCAGAAGTGTTTTTAATCACAAAATCCACAACACCCAGAACCAGTTCCTCTTCTGTAATTACATCCACTTTCCATTGACCTTCTTTAAGATTGCTTTTATAAGTATATCCACGGAAACCTCGATCACGCCCACCGGCAACTTCAAAGCCAAGGTCATCTGTAACTTCCCAATCCCCGGTATTGGGATTAAACCATTTCCATCTATGAAAAATAGACTTTTTTAAATCTGTAGGTGCAAAAACAGAAGTGAACACATAAACTCTTTGATTTTCCTGACGATGAAAATTGATATTATGTTTTCGCCAAAATACAAACCATTCATCCTTCTCGTAAGTAACAATGTATTCATTATTAATTTTCTGCACATCATGAGCCACCAACCCGGTATCTAGCGCTAGCGGCACTGGTGGAATAAGATTGAAATAGTAAAAAACATTAATTGTGATATATATAGAAAAGATAATTCCCATCAGTTTTTTTAGACTTATCTCAGCTCTTGTGCTTGGGCTTGACTTGTAAATAAACCTGATGAGTGCTAGCGTAGACCACAAACTAACAAGCCCGGAAATGATAAAGATAAAGGTATTCATTTGCCTTATGAGCGTAGGGATCATAAAGGTGAAAAAGGTGAAACTTATAAAAAAATAAACACTAAACTGAAGGTATTTATTGGAGATCTTCTTTTTAAGAAACTCGTTTGCAAATAGGAGCAGCACCAGCAGTATGAAAAAAAACATAGTTTTTGACATGGACACACTTCTAAAAAAATAGATAACAAAAGCACTTGAAAGTGCGCCAAAGAAGAACTGTATAGCAAGCGGAAAATATTCTGAATAACGTCTTATAAAAGTGCCTTCCCACTTATCATTATTCACTGTATTATATAAATAAAGCGTTATGGATACTAAGGTCATATGCGAGCAAAGTACAACTGTATCATAAACACGATCTATTCGACCTAAGGTCAACGTATCAAAAATAAATCCACCTATAAAAAAAAGAATGGGAGCGTACTTTTGATTGCGAGTAATATACGTTCCAAAAGTACTTTTTCTATATCTTACTAAAGCTCTTTTCATATTGTATTAAGTAGCGGCAAATTTAGCGTAAAAACTTCATCCAGATATTTGCTTTGACTTTAGTACCAGAGAACTTTTTAAAAAAAGCGGAAAGGCAAAGCGACGCAAATTCTCAATGGAATTTCTTTTGTAGATAAGGACCATAATATGAGATCTGAATTTCCAATAAAATACTGGGAAGATCCTTCAAAAATAACATAAAGATCTATAAGTTTGTTACCATTGGAAAATTTGCCAGACCATCCAATTTCAGAATCCGAATTAAATTCGCTTGACTTTTATAGTGCTATTGATTAAATGTTTTTTTGCGGCTATTATTGGCTTAAATGCGAACCCTATTTTTATTAAGACAATATTTGCTGCCTAGACTAAGGCGTTGCAAAAGAGTTAGAATTAGCTGCCTATAGACTTAATCGGAAAAGGAATTTAGATAGTGGGAATGTGGATTATGTATAGAGGAAATAGATCATGCTTTTTTTGTTTATGTACCTATAAGAGTTAGTGGATTAAAAAAAATAATAATTCCTTCCAAACTTAGTTCTTTTATAAAATTATATTTGATTTAAAATCTGATACTTATCCACTAAAACCTGTTGTTTCTTGGCAATTGTTGATAAATCTCCCAATTCAACAAAGAAAACCCTCAATTTCTTTAAAGAAATATGCTAAGTTTGAGATTGAAAATTCTTAGTGCCCCTACCCTATTAGAATTCAACTCATTTTTATGTGATTAATGGTTTTTATCCCAATTAATTTTGGGATGAAAGTATGAGTGTTTTATGATATAACTAGCTGGCACCAATTTTAAATAATGAAATTCACAGAAGAACAAAAAAAGGTTTTTAATTTCGTAAAATTTGATTCAAACCATGGGATTATTGATGCTGTTGCTGGATCGGGAAAGACAACTACAATAATTGAAAGTGCTAGCCTTATAAATCCGAAAAATAATATTCTTTTTTGTGCTTTTAACAGAAGTATCAGGAAAGAAATTCAAAATAAATTCATAGAAAAACAATTAGATAGAATTGTTGTAAAAACAATGCATGCACTTGGATATGACATTCTAAAGTCTAACTCTAAATTAAAATATAATCTAGATAATAAGAAGTTTAATAAGATTATTGATGAAGTTATTAAAGTCAATCCCGAAAATCTAATCAATTCTTTATTAAAGATCAATCAGATTGACCCAGCTCCGACAGATAAAACTGAAAAAGAACAACTAAAAAAATATCTGTATTTTATTAAAAATGTATTATTAGATATAATTAATAAATATCGGTTAACTCTGACAAAAGATTCCTTTGAAGAATTTAAAAATGTAATAATTCACTTCAATATTTTTGGAGAATTCAAAACCTCTTCGAAAACATTTGATAAGGAACTTCAATGCTATTATGAGATAAATAAATACATATTAAATAAAGGTATTGAATTTGCAACAAGGCAAAGTCTAATTGACTATACGGATATGCTCTATCTTCCATATTTATGGAAATTATATCCAGTAAGAAAATTTGACTTATTATTTGTGGATGAATGCCAAGATCTCTCAAATTCTCAAATTGCAGTAGCGTTAAAGTATGTTAAAAAAGATGGAAGAATATTATCTGTAGGTGACCCATTTCAATCAATTTATGGATTTGCCGGAGCTGATATTGAATCATATAACAGATTAAAAGGAATTCCTAATACCGTAAGGTTAAGTTTATCGAAATGTTTTAGGTGTCCCAATGATGTTATCGAGCTAGCACAAAACTTTAGAGAAGACATCTACCCTTATCAAGACAAAATCGGAATTATAGAAAAAATTGATTTTGAGGAGGTAGTTGAAAAAGTAAAAAAAGGCAACCTAATAATATCGAGATTAAAAACTCCTCTTCTAGATCTGTTATTTGTTCTACTAAATAAAGAAATTAAGGTAGAAGTTCATGAGGATGATGTAAAAGATATTCTAAATAGTATTAGATTTCTATTTTCAAAAGAAGAATTACGTCAAGAAAATATTGAACCAATATTAGAAGACGCTAGAGGTAGAAATATATATTTTATAGAGAAAAATTCAAAAGATATTGATGATCTAGAAGATAGAGAAATTTATGTAGTTAGAGAAATTGAATTACTAGATGCAAAGTTAGATTTGGTGAAAAAACAACTCTCAAGACATATTGAAGTTGATAATATCAATGAACTACTAAAAAAAATTGAGAATCTCATTTCAAGCAGTGAAGATGCAGTTAAGTTATCAACCATCCATCGGGCAAAAGGACTGGAGAATGAAACTATCTTTATATTAGATTTTGATCTGTTGCCATTGTACCGTGATGACCAGAAAGAATGGGAACGTATGCAAGAAAGAAATTTAAAATATGTTGCTTTGACCAGGACCAAAAAGATTCTGTACTTAGTAAATTCAAGGAAATTTGAACTAGAAAGTAACAGCTCATCACTATTCGACGAAATAGATTGGATAGAATAAAACTGGAGCAAACAACGGTTATCACAAATAACGGATTTTATCGAAAATGTGTAATATAGTAACATAAGTAAGAAAATTCACAAACCGACAAGTTTGAATCCCTACTCCACACTATTTGCCTTAACCAAGATCGTTTTGAAAGCTAAGAATATTTTATTACCAATTATCAATATTTAAATGCTCATTATCTATTTATTCTTTAAATTGATCAACTGTAGAGCATTATGTCTGAATAAATAAATTTTAAAGTACTATATTTGAAAAATGTAGTACTAATATATTTTATTTTGGGCGAAAAAAAAGAACAAAAATTTAAAAGAATAGCGGAAAATAGAGTTAATAAAATTATCAAACTTATTCGCTTACTTGGCAACCTATCTAATAAAAGGAATTATAAATATGATTCTAAGGAAATAGATAAAATTTTTTATGCGTTACAACAGGAATTAAAGAGTACAAAGCAAAGATTTACTACTGAATCTGATAAAGAAGACAAACCTTTTAAATTATAATACTATGAAATCGAATTTACACATTTCAAAAATGGGTGTTGGAGGGGTACAATATCTTATTGAAAGAGCTTATCGTGAAGGAAGTGAAATGCAATTTGTAAGAGAGTTCTATAAAAATGCAGTAGAAGCTGGTGCAAAAAGTATTGAATTTCAACCAGAGTGGCAAGGTGTGGAAAGACATGGTGTTTATAGGTTGATGGTTGCAGATAATGGTAAAGGAATGAATGCAGAACAGATAGAAGCGTTTTTAAACACTTTTGGGGGTGGTGGAAAACCAATTGGTGATGCTCATGAAAATTATGGCATTGGTGCAAAAACATCAACTCTTCCATGGAACCAAAAAGGCCTAGTTGTCTTATCATGGACGGAAAATGATCCAGATGGAGTAATGTTATGGCTGTGTCAGGATCCACAATCTGGTGAATATGGTGCTCGACAGTTTAAAACACTAGAAGGTGAATATAATAGTGTTGTTGAACCATTTAACGATGAAGAATTTGGAATAGACTGGCGTAAAATAAAACCTGAATGGATTATATCTCATGGGACAGTAATAATATGTTTAGGTAAAACTGGGAATTAAGATACATTTATGCGAAAAACAAGTGATGAATCTTTTATATTGAAAGGAATATCATCATATTTAAATAAAAGAGTTTGGGAAATACCTGAAAATGTAAATTTTTATGTACAAGAGTTAAGATCTCAGAAGAAAGAAAATTTACCTAAATCAATTGGCGAAGCTTCGATAGGAAAACAACCTACTGATGGATCAGTTGATTATAGATATAACAGAAGAAAAGTAAAAGGTGCTAAATATCATTTAGTATTTGAAGATTATAAAAACGGTAAAATAAAATCAAATGGAATAGTCAATCTTAAAGATGGAACTAGTCTATTTTGGTATCTATGGGAAGGTGAAAGACCAAATATTTCTGCCATGGCGCTTGGTAAAGGATATATCGCAGCTTTGTACGATAACGAACTATATGATGTCAAGACACATCATTCAACCTTCCGAAGCTTTGGAATCTCTTCGAATAAAGTTCGAGAAAACTTAACCATTATTGCAAAACCACCAGTATTAAATAAAAATTTTGGTGTTTACCCAGATACAGCAAGAAACGCCCTTAAAATAATGGGTAGTAAAAGAGCTGGAGAGCCTTTGCCTTGGGCTGAATGGGGTGAAGAATTTTCAAATAACTTACCAAATGAAATTATTGAAGCGTTGAAGAAATCAATAAATTCCACATCAGGAACTATCGAAGATTCGAAGTGGAGACAAAAATTATCGGAAAGATTTAGTAGACGTTGGAATCAAAAAATATTTAAAATATCCGATGATGGAAAAGATAATATTTCAAAAACCCAAACTTTAAATCTTTTTAAACCTTCTGATGATGACCCAAATAGTAGTACTAAAACAAAAAAAAATACGGCTTTAAACGTACCTAAAGCAAAAAACACTAATTCAGGCTCATTTGATTCAGGTAAAAACAAGGCTAATCCATCGAATGCACCACGAGGTATTCCCGATTACCGATGGGTAAGAGAGGAAGATGTAGAAGAAGGAACAGCAGCAGCATGGTTAAAGCCAAGTGCTCAGGAACCAAATGGAACTGTTCTCCTAAACAGTAATTTTCAAGTATTTGAAGAAGTTGTAAAGTATTGGCAAGACAAATATCCAGATCATTTTGAAGAAAAAGTACAATCCACAATACAGGATGTATACGGACAGGCAATGGTCGCTAGAATCGCACATTCCGAGTCTTTAACAAGAGATAAAAATTGGGGACGAAAGAGAGTTGATGAAGAATTACGATCTACATCTTCATTAACTATGGCAATTCTTGGATTAATAACCGAAGATCATATTATAGCAAATAAACTTGGAGCCTTATTAAGTAAGCGACAAGTCATCTAATACTTTATTCCGTTAAAGGAACTTTTCAAAACATCGGTTAAGCGCAAATAGCGGGCTATCATGTGAAAAGTACTATTTTAGAAACCAAGTAACAAAAACAAAGCTGAAAACAACGTACCCCTAATACACGCTACTTCCCTTAACCAAGACCGTTGTACCAAATACTGACCCGTCCTGAATAAAGGCTACATAATTCTAAACAGTTATATAAAAAGTAATCTGATATTAAAGCTGAACTTATTTCTATTACAATATGGACGAAAAATTAATCTCAAAATATATTACCAACTTCTATAACTTAAACAGAGGAACAAGTCGTGGGATGGGGAAAGCACCTCATAAACTCATCTTATTATTGAGTATTATAAGTCTTATTAAAAAGCAAGAGATATTAAATAATAAGATTTTTATAACATCTGCTCTTGTATTAGAATTTCGGAATATCTGGAAAAAGCTAGTTAGAACTGAACATACCGAAAACTTTGCCCTGCCTTACTTCCATATGCGCTCGGAACCTTTTTGGTATCTTGTCGAAAAACCTGACGGCCGTATAAGTATCACCAAGTCAAAAAGCATAAAAAGTTTTAAAAACTTAAAGGAAAATGTGGCATTTGCTGAAATTGATAATGACCTATTTTATCTTTTAACTCAGCCATATTCCAGGAGCATTCTAGAGACAGCTCTTCTATCCAAATATTTTCCGCAGAATTATAAAGATTTTTTGGAATACAATGTCAATCTCGAAGAATCACAAATAGAATATGAAATACAGAATACTGATAGCAAAGAATACCGTGAGAAGTTAATGGCTTTAAAGAATACTATGAAACAAGAGCAATTTGAGGAGGAGATATTTGTTCGTGGCGGTTTATTCAAAAAGACGGTTCCGAAAATTTATAATTTCACCTGCGCTATTTCTGGAATGAATATTACTTCTACACATAATGTGCAGATGGTTGATGCCTGTCATATATACCCATTTAGCCTATCTCATGATGATACCATTACTAACGGAATAGCCCTCGCTCCAAATCTTCATCGGGCTTTTGACAGAGGGTTAATCACTGTTAATAGTGATTATATTGTCCGGGTTTCCCCTTCGGTTTCTGAAAATGAGTCCTCCTTTTCATTATCTCAATTTGAAGGCACTCAGATTTCCTTACCTAAAAAATTAGCTTGGTATCCTTCTATAGAATATCTCAACTGGCATAATAAAGAAGTATATTTATTATAAAAGATAATTATCTATAAAAATGAAAATTTTCAAAAGTAATATTTTCTACACCGATACTGAGGCAGTAACTTCTTAATCATATTAAAAAAAATTGATGACCATTATAGAAAACATTCAACAGAAAGCAAGCTTCCTAAATAACCTAAAGGAAAACGAAACTGCCCTCTTTGACTTTTTAAATTCTAATCATGATAATTTAGAAGAAGTTATAGCTCAATATAAACCAGAAATAGATTTTTCACCAGTAAATACCTTACGCTTTTTAATAGCCAACGAGCTTCAAATAGGAACCATTGTAAATAAAAATATAATAGACCAATTAAAACATGCACTTGAAAATAGAGATGTTTCCGATTATTATATTCTGAATGATTCAGTCAAACAAGGCTTAATAAACTATAAAAAAAGCAAAATTGGAATGTTCCCGAATTGGAAACATTCTTTTAATATTTTATTTCCCTTTATTTATAATACTTCAGATAATAGTGAAGTAAAAACTCAACTAAACCAATTGGCAGATGAGATAATAAGTGTGAATAATTTAGAAAATGTAACTAAGCATGTTGTTAGTTTTCAAGGATCAAACAACTATGGGACAGATTGGATATGGCTTGCAATATTACCAGAATCTGCGCCTAGTGTGCAATATGCTTATCAAATATTCATAAACATAGATAAAAAGGGTCTTCTTGGTGGTATCCATAAAGGCCATAATCTAACCAAACAAGAATTTAAGAATCAAGATTTACGCTATGATAGTTGGCAAGAATATCTTGAACAAACAAAAGAAATAAAAGATGAATGGTTACAATTAAATTCCGACATCAATTTTATTTTATTGAACGATGAGAAAGAGTTTAAAAAAGTACTTAAAAAATTAAATAGTTTATCATTAGTCTCATTTTTTGAAACACTCGATAAACTAAAAGATGATTTAGATTTTCAGGACGCAGAAAATTTCGTTTTTAGCGTGGCTAGAAACCGACTCAGTTTTCAGGTTGGAAAGCGATACTGTCTTGCTATAATTAAGGATAAATTTCGATTTATTACTCCTGATACTTATGTTTTGAAAGACTTTGAGAAAGAAACTTTTACTGCTCCAGATAACGCTTTCCTATATCACAATGCAAATAAACATGAGGTTCTAGAACATTATGAAGCAATTAAAGATGCTGTAGAATCTGAGATTGAAAGAGACAATCATACAGAAGCTAAATCTTATGATAACAGTGCTTTTAGAAAAGCTGTTTTTGATAGTGGGTATAGGTCGCAATTTATTGATGGAGATTTTAACAATAATGTGATTATATTAAATGGTCAGAAGGTTTTCAAAATCTCAATGGGAAAGGATTATTTCAGTGATGAATTGATAGACAAAGCAATCAATGAAAAATTAGTTTTGGTACACTCTCAAACAAAGCCAAAAGGGAGGTCGCCTATTTCACAGGCTGATATTTTCACAGATCAATTAATAATAGGGGACTATTTCTATTTAACACATAGTAATAAAAACCTTAAGCTAATAGGCAAAATTACATCTGAATCCCAGCCAGCAAGCTTTAACAATTTGCGCGACAAAGGTTGGCTTGAGAGGAGTTTTGAACCTGTTATCATAGCTAATAAGCAAGGGAGTTTCAAAGGAAAAGGGAAATACTGGCTACCTAACACGAATGTCACTTGTTGGCCAATTGATAATTCTGAACTTGAGGAGGCCAATAAACTACTTTTTAAAACTTTTTTTAATATAGAATTTAAACAAGATAACATGGATGCTAAATTTGAAGAGTTTTTAAAGTCTAGAGTAAAAGAAGGAACAGTTAAAACCTATCTTTCAGCAATGAGATCTATAGAAAAATTGGCTAATGATGAGGGCTTTTTGACCAAGTCCATATATCAATTAAATAATTTAAAGGATTTCAAAACTTTTTATGGTAAAATCATTCAGTCTCAAGAATATAAAAGTACAAATGCAAAACAGCACAATAGATTTAGCGCTTCACTTTCCCATTATAAAGAATTTCTAAGCACCACACTCGAGGATATTCAGCCAGAAGATGGTAAGAAAGATACTAAACTTAAATTTCAAGATTCTCTAAATCAAATCTTCTATGGCCCACCGGGCACAGGTAAAACATTTTATTTAAAGGATCAGTTATTTGAAAAATACACATCTCTGGAAACTTCAATTACTGAAGAACAACATTTTGAAGCGGTTGTTAATAAATGTTCTTGGTGGCAGGTTATAGCCATAGCCTTATTAGACTTGAATAAAGCCAAGGTGTCTGATATTTTTGAACACAAATGGGTGCAGAAAAAAGCAAGTTTATCTAATTCGAACACTATACGACCAACCCTATGGGGACAGCTGCAAAGCCATACGGTTAACGAATGTGAATTTGTGAAAGTTACCAATAGACAACAACCATTGATATTTGAAAAAACCGAAGATTCTTACTGGGAAATATTAGAAGAACAAGTTAATGAACTTGTTCCCGAATTATACGACATAAAAGATTCTGTTGAAAATTATGACCCGGATCCAGATAAAATTATCAAACATTTTGACTTCGTAACCTTTCATCAATCTTTTGCTTATGAAGATTTTATAGAAGGTATAAAGCCTATAATTCCAGCAATAGATACAGAATTGGAAGAAACTAAAGATTTAGGTTACACCATAGAAGATGGCGTTTTTAAAAAATTAAGTACAAGAGCTAAAAACGATCCAGACAGAAAATATGCTATTTTTATAGATGAAATTAATAGAGGGAATGTCTCTGCAATTTTCGGCGAATTGATTACACTAATTGAAATAGATAAACGTAAAGGCGCTAAAAATGAAATGAGTATAATATTACCTTACTCTAAAAAAGAATTTAGTGTACCGTCAAATCTTGACATTTATGGCACCATGAACACTGCAGATAGAAGCGTTGAGGCTTTAGACACAGCATTGCGCAGACGATTTGAGTTCAAAGAAATGATGCCAGATTATAATGTTATTAAAGAGGAGTCTGTGGGAGATATTCAGCTATCTAAAGTTTTGCAAACAATTAACGAACGTATAGAATTATTAATTGATAGAGATCATACCATTGGGCACTCCTTTCTTGTTAATGTCGATTCGGAACAGAAATTAGCAAGTGCATTTAATAATAAAATTGTTCCACTACTACAAGAGTATTTTTACGGTGATTACGGTAAAATTGGTTTAGTATTAGGAAAAGGCTTTGTTGAAAAAATTAAAAACGACAATATAGATTTTGCCAGTTTTGATTATGAAAATGCAAGCGATTTCAAAATTTCCAGCTATAAACTTAAAAAAGTCAATGCTGTTAATGTTATGGATGCAATTGAATTATTACTTGGTTCAAAGGAAATTACTACGAGCTAATTGACAACTCATAATAACATATCTGTATTTGAACATCAACGTTTATATGTTGGTCAATTTGGTTTTAAACAAATTCATTTAGAGGCGCTTTTAAAATTAAACGAATACCATGATGGTAATTACTTTGAACCTATTGCAAAAGGTATAAAGTTCAATCAGTATGTTGGCGTTATTCAAGTGGATGGTTTAACCATTCAGATCAATCCGAAAGCAGATAAAGACGATGAGGATAATAAGTGGCAGAATGTACTTTTAAAAATGCTAAAGGCATGTGGTAAACTTAAGGCAGAATCCTCCGGTGCAGCTCACGTAAAAAGGAAACATTTAAACCTATTAGAAGTTTATTTTGAGTTATATCTTCTGGAAGTAGAAAACTTGGTGAGAAAAGGTTTAATAAAACAATATAGGAAACAAACTCATAATACAAAATCTTTAAAAGGTAAGTTAGAATTTGCAGGACATATAAGACATAATATCGTTCACAAGGAGCGTTTTTATAATACTCATCAAGTTTATAACAGTAATCACTTTTTGCATCAAGTATTACAAAAAGCTTTAAATATTATGAGTCTATTCACAAAAGGATCTAGACTACAGGACCTAACTAATAGAGTTCAATTAAATTTCCCTGAAGTAGATAATAAATCATTTACAGCGAAACAGTTAAATGCAATTCAATTAAACCGAAAAACTAATGGATATAGTTCTGCTTTAGAATTAGCAAGACTGATTATTTTGAACTATTCCCCAGATATATCTAGTGGTAAAGAGAAAATGTTATCACTATTGTTCGACATGAATGAATTATGGGAAACCTTTATTCTAAAGCAACTAAGAAAAGCATGTGAAGGAACAGATATTAAGGTTACAGGTCAGGAATCTAAATCGTTCTGGGGCAATAATAGTTTACGGCCAGACATTGTTCTGCGTAAAGGAGGGAAAACATTTATTATAGATACAAAATGGAAACGGCCATTAAAAAGCTCTGCTTCTGTCTCTGATTTACGCCAGATGTACACGTATTGCCGGTTTTGGGATGCAGAAAAAGCACTATTATTATATCCAGGAAATTATATAGAAAACAAATTTAAGGTTTACGAAACTGATGATTATTCTATTCATAGTAATGAAGGAACTTTAAAAATCGACCATCAATGTAAAATGGGATATGTCTCTGTATTAGATGATAAAAGAGAGTTATCTCAAACTATTGGAACTACTATTTTAAATTTATTGAATTTTGAATAAACACTATCGTTTTTAAAATAGGCACAAACAACACCTAATTCGACACCTAAAAAAACGAAGCCCCGTAAACAGTACGTTTACGGGGCTTTATGCGGAGAATGAGGGATTCGAACCCCCGGAGGTGTAACCCTCAACAGTTTTCAAGACTGCCGCATTCGACCACTCTGCCAATTCTCCGAGTGTCTCATCAAGTATTCCTTGATTGCGGGTGCAAATATAGAAAGCTTTTTCATATTTCAACAACTTTTTTAAAGCTTTTTTTATTTTTTTTTAAGCCTTGACGCTCGCATTTTAAAAAATAACTGAATATCAGTAAGCTACAAATAGTAGGCTTCATTCTACTGCCCCATATTTAACACCGCCTTAAAATTATATTTAATAACATTCCCTACAATTTTCTACAAATCTAGTATCTTGCTACTCTTATTAATTACAACTTATTTTATGAAGAGAATATTTTTATGCGCACTTACCATTGGTTTAGTAAGCTGTGGCGCTCAACACCAAAAAAATGTAGAGCAGGCAGATGTAATGAAATACACCAACACCATTACTGCCCAAGATCTAAAAACGCACCTTTATACTTTTGCTAGCGATGAATTTGAAGGTCGTGAAACCGGAGAGCCAGGACAAAAGAAAGCTGCACAATATCTAAAATATTATTACAAGAAATTAAACATCCCTTCTCCCCTTGGTGGAGATGATTATTATCAGGAAGTTCCTTCTTCTGCTTTTAGAGGAACAGTAAAACCATCTGAAAATGTTGTTGCCTTTATAGAAGGTAGTGAAATGCCAGATGAAATTCTAGTAATCTCTTCTCACTATGACCACGTGGGGATAGATAAGGATGGAAACATCTATAATGGAGCAGATGATGATGGTTCTGGAACTGTAGCTGTATTGGAGATAGCTGAAGCTTTTATGAAAGCTAAAGAAGATGGATACGCTCCAAAGAGATCTATTCTTTTCTTAAACAATACTGGAGAAGAAAAGGGCCTTATTGGATCTAAGTTCTATACAGATAACCCTATCTTTCCATTAGCTCAAACGGTTGCCAACCTAAACATCGATATGATTGGAAGATCTGATGTTGGTCATGAAGGTAATGAGAACTACGTGTACCTTATTGGAAGTGATAAATTAAGTTCTGACTTACATAACCTAAGCGAAGAGATGAATAATAAATATCTTAACATGGAGCTAGATTATACTTTTAATGATGAGAATGATCCAAATCGTTTTTATTACAGAAGCGATCACTACAACTTTGCTAAGAACAATGTTCCAATTATCTTTTACTTTAATGGAGTTCATGCAGATTATCACAAAATGACAGATACTCCAGACAAGATCCAATATGATCTTCTGGCAAAACGTGCTAAACTGGTATTTCTTACCGCTTGGGAAGTTGCTAACAGAGCAGAGCGCCCGTTGGTAGATAAAGCAGAAAAAACACCTGCTGCTGCAAAATAAATTTTAGTCCTATTAAAATTAAAAAGCTGTTTAGACCTTAAGTTCTAAACAGCTTTTTTTATTGCGCAACCCAGAAGTTTATTACTCCAGCGTTTTTAAAATAATATCTATATCCTCTTCCGTAGTGTCCGGATTTATAAAACAGAATCTAGAAACTGTTTCTTTCTGCCATTTTGTAGGTGTAACCAGTGCAATTCCTTCTCTATGATTCTTGTAGGTCCAATCTGTATATTGTTCTGGAGTCCATCCTTTTCTTCGGAATAATACCACAGATAAACTTGATGGTCTTACCATTTCTAAATAAGGACTTTGCTCGATCTTTTTCTCTGCCAGTTTTGCCAATTCAATTCCGCGTTCTATAGAGTCGCGATATTTATCGGTTCCATGCATGGCTAGAGAAAACCATAATGGCATTCCTCTTAAGCGTCTTGTAAGCTGAATTTGATAATCTGCAGGGTTAAATCCATGAGCACCTTCATCTTTAAAGATCTCTAAATAAGAACCTTTTTGAGAATGGGCATTCTTTGCCAATTCCATATTCTTATAAATGATCGCACCGCAATCGTAAGGTGAGAATAACCATTTATGTGGGTCTATGGTAACACTATCTGCTTTTTCTATCCCATTGAACAAATTTCTAACAGATGGTGCAGCCAAAGCTCCTCCCCCATAAGCACAATCTACATGAAACCATACGTTCTCTCGCTCACATACTTCTGCTATAGTATCTAGATCATCTATAATTCCTGCATTTGTAGTTCCTCCTGTAGCCACAACAGCAAAAAGTCTTTTTCTATCTTTATGCTCCAGCTCATCTACAGCAGCCTGCAATTCCTGCCCTGTAAGATGATCTCCCTCACAATCTATCATTATCAAATCAGCATCTATGACCTTAGCCATAGCCTGTACAGAGCTATGTGCCCCATGAGAGGTTAATAATAGTCCCTTTTGACCTATATTGTCTACACTTCTATTTTTCCAATCTTCTCTTGCCGCTACCATCGCAGATAAATTTGCAGCGGTACCCCCACTGGTAAAAACCCCAAAAGATTTTTCTGGCATACCTGTTAAAGACACTAGCCACTCCATTGCCTGATTTTCACAAAAGATACCACCGGCACCTTCCATCCAATACGCACCATGTATACTGGAAGCAGAAGTTACAAGATCGAACATGATAGCTGCCCTGGTAGGTGCTGCAGGTACAAATGCTAAATGCCTTGGATGATCTATGGGCACTGTAGCCTTAACCAATACGTCTCTAAATAGCTTAAAAGCATTTTCTCCGCCTATACCATCTGGAGTAACTGTCTCTCCAACCAGACTTAGCAGTTCTTCTTCTTTTTTAGGCGACCCAAGTTCTGGGGTTATATTTGAGATACGATCTATAGTATATTTCATGACGTCTAAGGTCATTTCTACCAGATCCATATCTATAGTATGCATTTTATTTTTCTCCAAAGGTCAAAATTTTAAAGTGTTGTTCTAAAGGATTTAGATTTTCCATAAGACGAGGTATAAGCGCTTCTCCATATTCCAAATACATTTCTGAAAAATTGGTCTGCCGCTCCTGTAAACTCTTATTTGGAAATAATTCATTCTGAAGGCTCGTTATTCTTGAAACCTCATCGCTCAACTTTCGTTTTTGAGCCTTCAACAATCGCTGTTCTAAATGATCTAATCCTTTTAATTGTTTAACCTCCTGAGCCTTTACAGCTCCCAAAAAGCTTTTATCTGTTTTTTCTGCCAGCTCATACATCTCCTGAAACTGTTTTACCAAATGCTCTTTTTGCTGACTGAAATCAATATCTATATTAGAGATCTTTCTAACTTTTCTATTGATGAGTTCATATTGCTTTAGAAATAATTCTTGCTGAGAAATATTTAATTTGCTTCTTTTCTCATTTTGCTTGGCAGATTCTATCAATGCAGAATTCCTAAGCAAAAGTATTGGAAATGGAACATCTACTGCTTCAAAAAGATCTTTCAACTCGAACCAATAAGCCAACTCTCCTCCTCCTCCAATATAACAAAGGTTTGGCAAGATCACTTCTTGATAAAGCGGTCTTGTCATTACATTCGGACTAAATCTATTTGGATGCTCTTTTAGTTCAGATCTTAATTCTTCTTCACTCCAAGAGATCTCTGTTTCATTTACAAAATAGCGACCCTCCTGCTCAATAATTCGTTCTCGCAAACCATCATTCAAATAAAAAAGATTGATCTCTCTAGGATTTACCTGCACCGTATAACCTAATTCCTTTAACTTATTTGCTGCCGGTGTAGTAGAATTTTCAGATACTTTTTCGAAGATTTCCTTTTCGAGATAAGGCAAGAACTCGCGTTTTAAATGCTTATCATCTGCATCTAAGATCACCAATCCATATTCCTTAAAGAGCTCATTGGCTAAAAATCGGGTAGCATCTGTAAGATTATCATGTTCTATATAGGCTTTGCTGAACAGCTCTTTTAAAAAATCTGCATTTCTCCCTCCTCCTATTTCCGCAGAAAATAGCGTTAATACTTCATCTAAACCGGAAGTATTTAAATTTCCTACCGCATCTTTTTCAACTGTGGTCTGTGTGCTATTCCATTTAAATTTTTTACCATTTAAATTAAAATAATTGATCTCGGCAAAATCATGATCTTCCGTTGCCATCCAATATATTGGGACAAAATTAGAAGTTGGATAATTTTTCTTAAGATCTTTAGCCAGATTGATAGTAGAAACTATCTTATATAAAAAATATAGCGGCCCTGTAAATAGATTAAGTTGATGCCCTGTAGTAACCGTAAACGTGTTGTCCTTTTCTAATAATGAGATATGCTCTTTTACCGCTTCAGAAATTTGCAGATCTTTATACTGCTCTTGTAAAACCTCCACTAAAACCTTTCTTTTGGCTGAAGTAAAAAAGCTTTGCTTTTCTTGGATCTGAGCTTCAAAATTATCGAGCAAAGGAAACCTATTATAAAAGGGTTTGAGACTTTCCTTCTGATCTAGATAATCGATGATCAACGGAGTGAAATAATTTGTTTCTTTATAGGAAAGACAGTCTGTAGGCATAGAAAATGTTTAAAACGTAAAGATATCGAAGTTAAATATTTTATACCGTAAATTTTAGTTAATTCCCGCATGAGCACTATCTTTACTACATAAACTCTCCAATATTTTATTAGATGCAAAAGATCTCTGTACTTCTTGTCTTATTATTTAGCACACATTTTTGCTTCTCTCAACAACTACAATCACCTGAGGATTTTTTAGGTTATGAAGTAGGAACAGAATTTACCAGGCATGCTAATGTGGTACGTTATTTTGAAAGTGTTGCGGAAGCTTCCAATATGGTTGAGTATAATACCTACGGAAAAACCAACGAAGGAAGACCATTAACCTATGCAATAATCTCATCTCCAGAAAATCTCACCAATATAGAACAAATAAGAAAAGATCATCTAGGCAGCGCCGGATTACTTGAGAACGATAATTCTGCTAGCTCTAAAAAAGCTGTAGTTTGGCTAAGTTATAATGTACACGGCAATGAAGCTTCTAGTACAGAAGCTGCAATGAAAACGCTTTATGAGCTTATTACTTCTAAAAAAGAATGGTTAAAAAATACAGTTGTGATCATAGATCCCTGTGTAAATCCGGATGGGAGAGATAGATATGTAAATTGGTATAATATGGTAAGAACAACACCTTATACTGCCAATCCAATAGCTGTAGAACACATCGAGCCATGGCCTGGAGGTAGGCCAAATCACTATCTTTTCGATCTAAACAGAGATTGGGCTTGGGCAACACAAGTTGAAACAAGACAACGCTTAAAGGTTTATAATAAATGGATGCCACAGATCCATGTAGATTTTCATGAACAAGGAGTGAATGATCCTTATTATTTTGCTCCGGCAGCAGAACCTTTTCATGAGATCATCACCCCTTTCCAAAGAGATTTCCAAACTACTATTGGTAAAAATCATGCGAAGTACTTTGATAAGAACGGCTGGCTATATTTTACGAAAGAAAGATTTGATCTTTTATACCCTAGTTATGGAGATACCTATCCCATTTATATGGGTGCAATTGGGATGACATATGAACAGGCTGGAAATGGTGGTGCCGGATTAGGAATAAATACAAGAGAAGGTTTTGAACTGACATTGGTAGACAGAGTAGCACATCATTTAACAACCGGATTGTCTACTATAGAAGTAGCTTCAGAAAATATAGAGCAACTAAATTCTGAGTTTAAGAGCTTTTTCAATAACAGAGATTCTAAGTATAAGTCTTACGCTTTAAATGGAGAGGCAGATAAGATCGCAGCTTTGCAAAGATTGTTAGATAGGCATGAAATTAAATACGGTAATACAAATTCCAATAGAATTAAAGGTTTTAATTATACTAAGAACAATAATGCTGGTCTTAATATCAATGCTAAGACATTGGTGATAAATGGGAACCAGCCTAAAGGTAAAATGGTAAAGGTGCTGTTTGAGCCGAACGCTAAATTAAACGACTCCCTTACCTATGATATTACCGCATGGAGCTTACCTTACGCTTATGGCTTAGAGGCAGTGTCTAGTTCTGATAATATTAAAAGCAGCACCCTCGTTAAGACTGAAAAATTTGAAAATACCGCAGCTCCTTCTGCTGCCGGATATATAGCCAAATGGAACAGTATGGATGATGCTCGCTTTCTCACTGCGCTATTAAAAGAAGGTATAAAAGTAAGATTTAGTGAGAAGCCACTTCAAACCGAAAATGAGAAATTTGAAGCTGGAAGTCTCGTAATTACTAAAAGTGACAATGCTAAATTTGAAGAGTTTGATACTGCATTAATTAGTATTGCAAATAAATTTAATAGAAAGCTAAGTGTTGCAAACAGTGGTTTTTCCCGTAACGGACCAGATTTTGGCTCTTCAGATATCAAGATCATTAATAAGCCTACCGTTGGAGTTTTGCAAGGCGAAGGAACTTCTTCTCTAAGCTATGGTGAGATTCTCTACTTTTTTGAACAAGACCTTCAGTACCCGGTATTTCCAATTTCTACAAATTACCTCTCAAATGTAGACTTGGCTAAAATTGATGTTTTAGTGATGCCATCTGGATATTATAACAGCTTATTAGATCCTTCCACTTTAAACAAGCTTAAGGCTTGGGTAAAAGGAGGTGGAAAAGTAATTGCCATTGGTAACGCTGTGAGTGCCTTTGCCGGAAAAGAAGGGTTTGATCTGCACGAAAATATTTCTTCAATCAAAAAAGACTCTACAGAAAAAGGGAATTTATTGCCTTACAATGTAAGAGAGAGAGAAAGTATAAAAGACCTCATTACCGGAAGTATTGTTAAGACAAAAGTGGATAATACCAACCCGATGGCTTTTGGCTACAATAATTATTATTTCAGTCTTAAATTAAGTGAAGACAGTTATGCCTATTTAAATAATGGATATAACGTTTCTTATTTAGAGAACGAACCTCAAATTGTTTCCGGCTTTGCAGGAAGTAATGCAAAAGAAAAAATTAAGAACTCCATGATCTTTGGAGAAGAGCGTATGGGAAGAGGTAGTTTTATATATCTGGTAGACAATCCGCTGTTTAGATCTTTCTGGGAGAACGGGAAATTATTCTTTGTGAATTCTCTATTCTTTGTGAACAATAACGAATATGATATGGACTAATTTCAATTTTAACATTAAATGATCACTCGTTAAAAGACATCAAAGATTTAGCAGAGATCGCATACATAAAACTACAATAAGAAGATGTAACATGTTAGATGTTTCAAAGTCTTATACTTAGTATAAATTCATTTTAATTAATAGATATAGCTCTACAGATGATAAAACGTTTCGCTTTAATACCAATACTACTTTTTATTTCACTGAATTGTCTACAACTTTCAGCACAAAACGAGAGTAAAGAACCTAAAATAGATTTTGAAACTTTTACCCTTCAAAACGGATTAAAAGTGATCTTTCACATAGACAGATCAGATCCTGTGGTAGCAGTAGCACTTACAAGTCACGTGGGTTCTGCAAGGGAAATAGAAGGCAGAACCGGATTTGCCCATTTATTTGAGCATTTACTTTTCTTAGAATCTGAAAATTTAGGAAAAGGAGGGCTAGATAAAATGAGCGCAAGAATTGGAGGTTCTGGTGCCAATGGTTCTACCAGTAGAGATAGAACCAATTATTTCCAGACCGTTCCTAATGATGCACTGGAAAAAATGATCTGGGCAGAGGCAGATAAACTTGGCTATTTTATAAATACAGTTACAGAACCTGTGCTTTCAAAAGAAAAGCAGGTAGTAAAGAATGAGAAAAGACAAAGTGGTGATAATAGACCGTATGGACATACCATGTATGTTATTGATAAGAATCTATATCCGGAAGGGCATCCATATAACTGGCAAGTAATAGGATCTTTGGAAGATCTACAGAATGCTACTCTTCAGAACGTAAAAGATTTTTATAACAAATGGTATGTACCTAATAATGTAATACTCACTATTGCCGGAGATTTTAATAAAGAACAGGCAAAAGAATGGGTTCATAAATATTTTGATGAGATAAAAGCCGGAGATAAGATCGAGATCTTAAAAAAGCAACCTGTTAGTTTAAAAGAATCTAAACAGCTGTATTATGAAGATAATTTTGCTAAACTACCAGAACTTACATTAGCCTACCCTTCCGTATATTCCTATCATGAAGATTCTTATGCTTTAGAAATTCTAGCTAAATATCTATCTCAAGGTAAAAATGCGCCGCTCTATAAGAATTTAGTTGCTAAAAAGGAACTCACAGATGAGGTGCAGATGTATAACTATACCTCAGAACTTGCAGGAGAGCTGTTACTTCAAATAAGGGCGTATGATGGTAAGGATCTAGATGAGGTTAAAAAAGCGGTTGAAGAAACATTTGCTCTATTCGCTAAAAATGGAATTTCTGAAAAAGACCTAAAAAGAATTAAAGCAGGACAGGAAACAGAGTTTTATGACGGTATCTCCAGTGTTCTTGGAAAAGGATTTCAGTTAGCACAATATCAGATTTTCGCGAATGATCCTAATGAAATCAATAAAAATGTTGAGAAGATAAAGAAGGTAACTCGTGAGGATGTAATGAAAGTCTTTAAGAAGTATATCTTCAACAAACCTTTTATTGCAACCAGTTTTGTTCCAAAGGGACAGATAACTTTAGCGCTTGAAAATTCTACGGAAGCTGAAGTTGTAGAAGAGAGGATTATAGAAGGTGCAGAAGATGAATTTGATGCCAGTATCACTGCTACTTATACCAAAACACCATCTAGCTTTGACAGATCTATAGAGCCTCCATATTGGGGAACTCCAGAAGTAACAACACCACAAATCTGGAATACTAGTTTACCTTCCGGCCTATCAATTTCTGGAATTACAACAGAAGAAGTACCTATTATTAAATTCAGCTTAGAGATGGAGGGTGGTTTACTGCTTGAAGACCCTAAAAAGATCGGGGTTTCTAATCTGCTAGCTAATTTAATGACAAAAGGAACTAAAGATAAAACTCCACAGGAACTTGAAGAGGCTATAGAATTATTAGGCTCTGAAATCTATGTACGAGCACAGGATGAAAAGATCACGATAAGTGGAAGTAGTCTTTCTCGAAATTTTACCAAAACAATAGAACTGGTAAAGGAGATCTTATTAGAACCAAGGTGGGATGAATCTGAATTTAAATTGGTGAAACAGCAGGTATTAAGTCAGATTCAGCAAGAAAAAGCAAATCCAAATAGCATTGCTAAAAATGAATTTAAGAAGTTGATTTATGGGCAGAACAACATTATAGCTAATAATAATCTTGGAAATACAGCAACCGTTAACACAATTGAACTTGCAGATCTTAAGGATTATTACCATAATAAGCTTACTCCCTTAAGATCAAAATTTCTAGTAGTGGGTGCAATAGATCTTGAAGAGACTAAAGCGACTGTTAAAGATATTTCTGCAAACTGGAAACCTATAACTGTAAAGATCCCAGTATTTGAAACACCTAATGCTCCAGACAGCTCACAGGTTTATTTTTATGATGTTGCGGGTGCCAAACAATCTGTTATCATGATAGGTACTCCGGCATTAGCGGCAACTTCAAAAGAATTTTACCCGGCAGAGGTGATGAATTACAGGCTTGGAGGAGGTGGCTTTGCATCTCAATTAACACAGCAATTAAGAGAAGGAAAAGGTTATACCTATGGAATACGATCTGGCTTTAACGGCAGCAAAATGGTAGGCCCCTTTGTAATATCTAGTGGTGTTCGTTCTAATATAACTTTTGAGGCTCTAGACCTTATAAAAGATATTTTAAAACAATACCCTGAGAATTTTGACGCTACCGATCTTGAAGTGACAAAAAGCTTTATGGTAAAAAGTAATGCTCGAAAATTTGAAACTCTAAATTCTAAATTAGATATGTTGAGCGATATTACAGAATTGGGACTAGATCCAGATTTTATAGCACAACGTGAGAAACAGGTAGAAGCACTTAGTATTGAAGATATTCAGAAACTGGCTAATAAATACATAAACCCTGCAAAAATGTACTATTTAGTAGTGGGTGACGCAGAAACACAGTTCCCAAAACTGGAAGAACTTGGCTTTGGAAAACCGGTTTTACTTAATGAAGAATAATTACAAGAATTATATACAACTACCAGGCATCTATATTTTTTTACTGAAACAGGTTTGGAGACAAAGAAGATTCAATAATAAATACCTTCAACCGAAGCTCGATCTCTATAGAAGTAATAACGATGGTAGTTTAACTGAAAAAGACCTTAAAAAAATTACAGATTATTATGCATTAGGAGTTTCCGGAATACTGGGAACTTCTTTTTGCATTTTAAGAGGTTATAAGATAAAGTTGGCAGAGCGAAAAGCGATCAGCTACTTAGGAGGTATTTCAGGATTACTGGATGATCTATTTGATAATACTTCTAAAGAAACTCGAGGTTTAAAGGACTTCATCTTAACTCCCCAAGAAATGAAACCTGATAATGATCAGGAAGGGTTGCTACTGAGTCTTTATACTCAAGGCCTAAAAGAGTCTTGCCGGCCTGAAAAAATTCAAGAGGAGGCTTTAGATGTATTTAAAGCACAACAGGAAAGTTTAAAGCAAAAAGATAAATCGATCACCAATTCAGAATTAGAAAAGATCACTCTTGATAAAGGCGGCAGTTCTTTTTTATATTATAGAGCTTGTTTGGAAAATAGTGCAGATCAAAATGAAAAAGAGCTCATCTATCATCTTGGCGGACTAATGCAATTAGGTAATGATATTTTTGATGTTTATAAAGATCATCAGGAGAATATTCAAACACGAGCTTCTAGAACAATAGATATTAAGGATCTAAGAAGTTACTTTACATCTGAACTAAAACGATGCTTTTTGCTTGCTAAAGCTTGTAATTATCCGTCGAAAAATATTGAAAAATTCTTAAAAATAATTAGCCTTGGAATAGCTAGAGTTTATGTTTGTCTCGATCAATTTGAAGTACTCCAATTCAAAAATAATGGGCAATTTGATGTAGCATCCTACAGGAGAAAGGAGCTAATTTGCGATATGCAGAAACCGAAAAATCAGCTTAAAACAATTCAATATTATTTCGAAATTCTTGAAAATAGTTAGTCTAAGCTACTGCTTCAGAAGCAAATCTAGACTTAAGAAGATCAAGATCTTCAGAAGTAAAACCTTTCAATTCTACCATTGTTCCGGCAGCGGCACCAGATTTTACAATTAGGTTATTAGCAGTAAGAGAAATATTTTGAATATCGGTAAATGAATATTCCAATGGCTTTACTCCTACTTTACCAATTTTTATACCTTCTTCATCCCAACTTACGAACTCTTGATCTCTACCTTTCGTTTTATTAGATAAGTGTAAAAATAAATAGGAGCCAGCTAGGAGTATATAAATTATACCAAATACGAGTTTATCTGATACAAGAATATAGCTTAATCCTACGGCAAACCATAAAAATGAGAAAAATAGATTATGGTGTTTTCTCCAGACAGAAATTTTCTTTACAACTTTAGGCATCGATTATAACTTAGATACAGATATTATAAATATATAAAATCTAACTTTATCCACCTAGCACGCTATAAAATGGTATGAATCAGTTTCCTGATACTATCGAGATAATAACCTTATGACACTGTTGAATAGTTCTCGTCTACGCTCGAACTGACAAATAACACAAAACTATACGTTTCTAATCTTCAACTCTTTTCTTACTGGTTTAGCTACATCAGCGTTTACCGGAGTTCCATAAAGATCAAAATCTGCTGCTTCTGTGATTTTTACTTCATAGAATTCACCAGTTTTCAAATAGATCTCGGTGCCATCAATCAACACTTCATTATCTACGTCTGGAGAATCATACTCTGTTCTACCAATAAAATAATTCCCTTCTTTTCTATCAATAACCACCTTGAAAGTTTCCCCAATTTTCTGCTGATTCAATTCCCAAGAGATCTGAGATTGAATTTCCATGATCTGGTTTGCACGATCTTGTTTTACATCTTGTGGCACGTCATCTTCCAAATTGTAAGCGTGCGTATTTTCTTCATGAGAATAAGTAAAACAACCTAAACGCTCAAATCGCATTTCTTTAACCCACTCTCTTAATTCCTGAAAATGCGCTTCGGTCTCCCCTGGATACCCAACAATAAGGGTAGTTCTAATAGTCATATCTGGCACCTCTTTTCTAAATTCCTTTAGAAGTTTGGTGGTTTTCTCATGCGTAGTTCCACGTCTCATAGATTTTAAAAGATCGTCTGAAATGTGTTGTAATGGGATATCTAAATAATTACAAACCTTAGGCTCACGATTCATTACATCTAACACATCCATAGGAAAACCTGTAGGGAATGCATAATGAAGTCTTATCCATTCAATTCCATCCACCTTCACTAAGTTTTCTAATAACTCGGCAAGATTTCGTTTTTTATATAGATCTAATCCATAGTAAGTTAAATCCTGAGCGATAAGAATCAACTCTTTTACTCCTTGTGCTGCTAGATTTTGAGCTTCCTTCACCAAGTGCTCTATAGGTGTAGATTTGTGTTTACCACGCATTAATGGGATTGCACAAAACGAGCAAGGTCTATCACAACCTTCCGCAATCTTTAAATAGGCATAGTTCTTAGGAGTAGTAGTAAGTCGTTCTCCTATAAGTTCATGTTTATAATCTGCTTCTAAAGCTTTTAAAAGTCCGGGAAGTTCTGTAGTCCCAAAGTATTGATCTACATCTGGAATTTCTTGCTGAAGATCTGGCTTATACCGTTCACTTAAACATCCGGTTACAAAAACCTTATCTACTTCGCCTTGTTGCTTTTTCTCCACATATTCCAAAATAGTATTTACAGACTCTTCTTTAGCATTATCTATAAATCCACAGGTGTTAATAACAACAATATTACCTTCCTGCTCATGAACAACATCCTTATCATTGGCACGTAACTGTCCCATCAATACCTCACTGTCGTAAACATTTTTGCTACAACCTAAGGTTACTACATTAATTCTGTTCTTTTTTATAGATTTCGTCCTCATACCATTTGTGCTTTAAAAGCTTCACTTCTAGCCGATTTAATAGATTCTCGGTTAAAAGTTAGCGGGTGCAAAGATACAACGTAGAATTTGAACTACGGAAGAATAAACGAATAATGAATTGATTGGGAAATTAACTGAAATATTCATGTAAAGACACCATCCATGAGGCTTCGTAATATCTTAAAGCACTTATCACTATTACACCTATTATTACATAGATCCAGGAATATGTTTCTTTTTTCATCATTAAACCTCCAATTATAGCAAAAATTAGAAATGGAATGGCAAGAATTAAATTAGGAAGAGGCCAAGCATTTTCAAAGAGAATGGCGATTACTTTCATAACTACAAAGAACACACTATAAAAAAGTATGATCTTACTAATAATAGCTTTAAGATTATTTGTTGGCATTTTATTAATTATAATTTTTAGGAGCTATTCTTTTTTTAGAAACTGCTTCATAAGCGTAAGCCCATATTAGCAGATCTTGTTCCTTATTAGATTTCGCATAAAATGTAAGACCTTTTGGAGCATTGCTCTTGGTATAGCCCATAGGAACTGTTATACCGGGATATAAAGCTACTGCAGCTTCTCCGGCATGATAATTATTGATAGAAAGCACACCATCAAGATCATGTTTTTCCATAGGAACGTCAAAGAATTTCTTACCGTTGGCATGCAATGTATCCTTTATAGCCTGATATTCCTCTGCTGAAGCAGTATCTGCAACAATTCCATCAAACAATCCCTGACCGTATGGTGCTCTTCTTAATGAATCTTGCAGATTATATGCTATTACATCTGTAACAGATTTAATTTCCAAACTTTTATTACCGTAAGATTTTAAATACTTAGGAAGATCTCTTTTCATTTCTAAATTTAGAAAACGAGTGAAATTTGGAAGGTCTACTTCTTCCGCTTTGAATTCTATTACTTCTGCTCCCGCATTTTTTAGATCTACAATGGCTTGAACATACAATGCATCTTCCATCAACTCTTTAATAGCTCCAAATCGCTTTCCTTTGAGAGTTCCTGCTTTTACCGAGGTGTAAAAATCTTTAGTAGTATTTGTATTTGTTTTCGAAGAAGAATCTTTTGCGTCTTTTCCTGTCATTGCAGAAAGCAGAATGGCATTATCTATCACAGATTTTGTTATAGGCCCCGGAGTATCTAAAGTGCCAGATATAGGAACAATTCCTCCACGACTTAATAGACCAATGGTTGGCTTTAATCCAACCAAAGAATTCTGACTAGCAGGAGAAAGTATAGATCCTGCCGTCTCAGATCCTACTGCCACTGTAACCAAATTTGCAGCTACCGCCACAGCGCTTCCAGAACTGGAACCACCGGTGTCTAATAACTTTCTACCATAAGGATTCAAAGTTTGCCCGCCAATTGCAGAATAACCGCTTGGGCATTCGCCACAAAAGAAATAAGCCCATTCACTTAAATTTGCTTTTCCTAAGATCAAAGCACCATTATCTTTTAATCTTTTGGTTATGAAGGCATCTTGTGTATAATTATTTTTAAGTACCTCAGCTCCCGCTGTAGTTACCATATTTTCAGCATCGATATTATCTTTTAGCAGAACTGGTATTCCAAATATTTGATGATGATCTTTATCCTCATTTAAAGCTGCGTCCTTTTCTCTTGCCTCTTCAATAATATTTGGATTCAAAGAAATTACAGAATTCAAGGAAAGTTCGTTTTCCCGATCATATTTCTGAATTCTAGTAAGATAAAAAAGTACTAATTCTTCATAGCTAAGATCACCTTTTTTCACAGAAGCCTGTATAGCGGGAATATCTTGATCTAAAACAAATGGCTTTATTTGATTATATCTTTCCGCAGAAAAATCTTGTAGTTCCTTTTTAAAAGGACTCATAATAGAATCTTTAGAAACATATTTAGAATCCAGCACCTTAAAATCCATTTCCTTAGGAGACTGGATCGTATCTTGAACAACTACTGAAGAAGTCTTTTCTTCTGATTCATTTTTACAACTAAATATTGAAATTGCTAATAAAACAAGTAAGACCTTCTTCATAAATTTGAATCTAAAGTATAGGATTAATTTTAGGTATGATCGGCACCTCTATTTTTTAAAGAAAGAATCAACAAATTCGAATTTATTGAATACTTGAAGATCTTCGATACCTTCGCCTACACCAATATACTTTACAGGAATTTTAAATTGATCGCTAATACCTATCACCACACCACCTTTAGCCGTACCATCTAATTTAGTTACAGCAAGAGACGTTACTTCTGTTGCTGCTGTAAATTGTTTAGCCTGCTCAAAAGCATTCTGACCGGTAGAACCATCTAACACTAATAAAACTTCATGAGGAGCATCTGGAATTACCTTTTGCATCACACGCTTTACCTTAGTAAGCTCATTCATAAGATTCACTTTATTGTGCAATCTTCCTGCAGTATCAATAATTAGAACATCTACATCCTGCTTTACAGCACTTTGAACAGAATCAAAAGCTACCGATGCTGGATCACTACCCATTTGCTGTTTAACTATTGGCACCTGAGTTCTATCTGCCCAGATTTGAAGCTGATCTATTGCAGCAGCTCTAAATGTGTCTGCAGCTCCTAACATTACATTTTTACCTTCTTTCTTAAATTGATGAGCTAGTTTTCCAATGGTAGTTGTTTTTCCAACTCCGTTTACCCCTACAACCATAACCACGTAAGGTTTTTTACCTGCCGGAATTTGAAAACCATCACCTTCCCCACCACTAGTTTCAGAAAGTAAGGCAGCTATTTCTTCTCTTAATATTTCATTGAGCTCTTCTGTACCCAGGTATTTATCTCTGGCTACTCGCTCTTCAATTCTATTAATGATCTTGATAGTAGTTGCAACTCCTACATCACTACTAACCAACACATCCTCTAAATCATCTAAAACCTCATCATCTACTTTAGATTTACCAGCAACGGCTTTACTCATTTTAGAAAGGAAATTAGATTTAGATTTCTCTAATCCCTTGTCTAAAGTCTCCTTTTTCTCTTTGGAAAAAATCTTTTTAAATAAACTCATTATTTTTTGGACGTATTAAACTCAATATTATTGATATTTTAAACTATCAACACTTACAATTTAGCTGTAAATATACACAAAAAGGAAAAGCCGTCCAGATGACTCCGGACGGCTTTTAAAATATTTTGAAATAATTTACTTTTTGCTTAAAAAGTCATTTACGTTCTCTGGGACCATAATTGCTTCCACAAAAGTATATGCACCTGTTTTAGGTGATTTTACCATTTTGATGGCTTTAGTCAATCTCTTGGAACCTGTTTGTAATGATGCTACTGATTTCTTTGCCATGGCTTACTTATTTAATTTCTTTATGAACAGTCATTTTCTTAAGAATTGGGTTAAATTTCTTTAACTCCATTCTATCTGGCGTGTTCTTTTTATTTTTTGTTGTAATATATCTTGAAGTACCTGGTCTACCAGATTCTTTGTGCTCTGTACATTCTAAGATTACCTGTATTCTGTTACCTTTCTTTGCCATTTCTCTATATCTTAACGGTTAAGGATTATTTAGTTAAATAACCTTTTTCTCTCGCTTCTTTCATAACAGCAGAGATACCTTTTTTATTGATGTTTTTTAGTGCAGATGCAGAAACCTTTAAAGTTACCCATCTATCTTCCTCAGGAATATAAAAACGCTTCTTTAATAAGTTGATATTAAATCTACGCTTGGTTTTGTTCATGGCGTGAGAAACATTGTTCCCTACCATTGCTCTTTTACCTGTAAGCTCACAAACTCTTGACATTGCTTTATACTTTATTGTTATTTCAAAACAGGCTGCAAATTAACGATTTTTTTACATAACAGCCAACACAAAATTAAAAATAATTAGAGGTTTTTTTTGTGCCTTTAAAACTACCTGCCAGAGCAGCACTCCTCACCATACTTAATAAGTACTATATAATCAATTATGGTTCAATTCTTTAAGGAGTAATTCAAAAGCTTTATTCACCGCCTTATTCACCACTTGCTCTCTATTTTTCCCTAGTTGATATTCCACAGAAAAAACTCGATCTGGAGTAGCAACTCCTATAAAAACAGTACCAATCTCTACATCACTGTCTCCTTTAGCAGGGCCGGCATTTCCAGTGGTAGAAATAGCGTAATCAGAATTAAAGAGCTTCTTAGCATTTTCTGCCATTTTTTCTGCCACTTCCCCACTTACCACACTATATTTTTCAATAATATTAGCTGGTACATTAAGGATATCTTCTTTCATTTTTGTGGCGTAAGTAACCAATCCGCCTTTAAAACATCTAGAAGCCCCAGGATTTAATGTAAAAGCCGCAGCCAATTCTCCTCCTGTACAACTCTCGGCAAAACAAAGTGATTGTTGCTTAGATGCTAGAAGATTATTAATGCTCATAGCTATATCTTGATCTTCTCCATCTTTACTAGGCAAAATATCCTCTAAAAGTGGATAGATCTTTTCAAACTCTACCTCAATACTTTCTTTTAATTTTTCTTCATTATCCCCCTTCCCGGAAAGTCTTAATCGCACAGAACCATAACTAGGTAAATACGCTAGCTTTATATGTGCAGGTAGTGCTTCCTCCCATGCTTCGATCCTCTGGGCAATAGCGCTCTCCCCTAGCCCATAAGTTCTAATGGTTTTATGATAAATGAAAGGCCTATTAAAATCTGATATTAACTTAGGTATAACCTCATACTCCATCAAAGATTTCATTTCAAAAGGCACGCCGGGCATAGCAACAAAAACAGTCTTATCCTTTTCGATCCAGATTCCCGGTGCCGTTCCGTATTTATTAAAAAGCACTGTAGATTTAGAAAGAACCATTGCTTGGTCTCGGTTCATATCTGAAATTGGAGTAGAAACTATCTTTTCAAAAAGATTTTCTATATGATCCAGCACAGATTGATCTTTTACTAAATGATCTTCAAAATACTCACAAAAAGTATGTTTTGTAATGTCGTCTTTTGTGGGCCCAAGACCTCCAGTAATTATTACCAGATCTGCTCTTAAATTAGCATCCTTAAGCGTAGAAAGAATATGTTCTCTATTATCCTGTATAGAAGTGATCTGATTTACAGAAATTCCGATCTTATTTAGCTCTTTGGCAATAAAAACAGAATTTGTATCCACGATCTGACCGATCAAAATTTCATCACCAATAGTAATAATCTCTGCCGTCATTATAAACCGAAATCATTTTTTAGCTCTATTTCTGCTAAAGAGACTTTTTTAGAGATCTTATTACCAGCTTCCTTGGCGCTGGCATCATTTTTATTTTCTTTAGACCAAGCCTCTATAATAAGAACCTGATCCATTAATTGTAATCCAAATAATTCTAGATTTGGCTTCATCTTATGAGCAAACTGGTAAGCCAAACTAGGGTTATCATTATCTATTGCTTCGATCATAGAATTAACATCTGGCGGGATCTCTTCTAAAAAGGTTTGTACAATGATCTTTAAAAAATCCTCATCTCCCCCAGCCATTTCATTCACGCTGTCTAAGTTGTAACTTTTACTCATCTATTTTACTTGAATTGAAAACATTTCTTCTTTTTCTAAAAATCCTGTCAACCTATCATTAGGCTCTACTTTACCTACTCCTTCTGGAGTTCCGGTGAAAATAATATCGCCAATTTTCAGTGTAAAATATTGCGAAACATAGGCGATGATCTCATCTATCTTCCATAACATATCTGAAGTATTGCCCGATTGAACCTTTTGTTGATTCTTTTCTAAGCTAAAGTTAACATTATTTATATTCTGAAAAGCATTTTTATCTATCCATTTCTCACCAATAACCGCTGCTCCATCAAAAGATTTCGCCTTTTCCCAGGGTAACCCCTTTTCTTTCAATTCATTTTGAAGGTCTCTGGCAGTAAAATCTATTCCTAAACCTACTTCATCGTAATATTTATGAGCAAAGTTGGACTGAATATATTTTCCTACTTTCTTGATTTTAACCAACACTTCCACCTCATAATGCACATCATTACTGAAATCTGGAATAAAGAAAGGTTGCTTTTTTAATAAAATAGCGGTATCAGGCTTAAGAAATATTACCGGATCTTTAGGCTTTTCATTCTGAAGCTCAGAAATATGAGCTCCATAATTTCTACCAATACAGATTATTTTCATGGTCTATCCAATTTACTTTGAAAACTTATTTTAGCTTCGTATTCAACTTTCTTAATTTAATGGCAGTAAGAACTTTTTTAGTATATAACGGAAAATCTGCATTTTGGATCCATCCATAATAACCTGGCTCATCTTCCAATACTTTTTCTACATATTTACCTTTAAACTTTCCAAAAGCAAAAACTTCAGCTCCTTTTTTATCAAAAGCAATAAACCCTGCAAAGTCTGCAAAATTTCTTCTAGAACTATATTGTCCTAGCCACGATATATCATTTTCTAAATCTCCGTATCTATCTAACTGAGATTTCAACACCTCATATGTTGCATTGGTATCTGCCTCTGCAGAATGCGCTCCTTCTAAAGTCTCTCCGCAATAAAATTTATAGGCTGCAGAAAGCGTTCTCTGCTCCATTTTATGAAAGATAGTCTGTACATCTACAGAAACTACATTTTTCATATCAAAATCTACATCTGCTCTTAATAATTCTTCTACTAGTAATGGAATATCAAACCTATTAGAATTAAATCCTCCAAGATCACACCCCTTTATCATTTCATGAACTTTAGGGGCTAACTCTCTAAAAGTAGGCTCATTTTCCACACGTTCATTAGAAATACCATGAATCTCAATTACTTCAGCAGGGATCTTCATCTCCGGATTTACCAGCCAAGTTTTACTTTCTTTATTTCCGTTAGGAAAAACCTTTAAAACTGATATTTCTACAATACGATCTTTAGCCACATTTGTCCCCGTAGTTTCCAGATCAAAAAAACAAATTGGCTTAGTAAGTTTCAACTCCATAAATGAATGCTTAATTTTCGCAAAGATACTATAAAAATATCGGGGCAGTACCCATATTTGCAAGAGAAGACACCAGACAGCGGCATATATTATTGAAATAGAAAAACCGCTTAAAATGCCTTTATCGAGCTTTCTAAACGGTTTATTAAACTTATATGGAGTACTTATTAAACCACTCTATTTTTATCAAAAGATTCTAAATATTGCGCAACTCTTTGAACAAACTGTCCACCTAGAGCTCCATTTACAACTCTATGGTCATAACTATGAGATAGTATCATTTTATATCTTATACCTATAAAATCACCCTCTGGAGTTTCTATAACAGCTGGTACTTTTCTAATTGCACCCAACGCTAAAATTGCCACTTGTGGTTGATTAATAATAGGAGTTCCCATAATACTTCCAAAAGTACCTACGTTGGTAACTGTATAAGTACCACCTTGAATATCATCTGGCTTTAATTTATTTGCTCGGGCTCTGTTAGCAAGATCATTCACTTCTTTCGCCAAGCCTACTAAATTTAGTCTGTCTGCGTTTTTAATAACAGGAACAATAAGGTTACCATCTGGTAACGCTGCTGCCATCCCTAAGTTGATGTTTTTCTTTTTGATGATAGTATCTCCATCTACAGAGATATTGATCATAGGGAAATCTTTAATGGCCTTTGCAATCGCCTCCATGAAAATTGGAGTAAAAGTCAATTTCTCACCTTCGCGCTTAGCAAAAGCATCTTTATGCTTATTTCTCCAATTCCAGATAGTTGTTACATCTACTTCTATAAAAGATTGAACATGGGCTGAAGTTTGATTACTCTGCACCATATGATGAGCGATCATCTTACCCATTCTGGTCATTTCAATAATCTCATCTTCTCCATTTACACTTACAGGAGCAGCTTTTTGCTGAACAGGAGCACTTGCTGCTGGTTTAGCGGAAGCTACTGGCTGAGATGCCGGCGTTGATGATCTATTTTCTACATAATCTAAAATGTCATTCTTTGTAACACGACCTTCTTTTCCCGATCCCTGAACTTTTTCTAATTCTTCTAAAGAGATCCCTTCTTGCTTGGCAATATTCTTTACCAAGGGAGAATAAAATCTATCTGAATCTGAAAAATCTGTTGAACTATGAGATGTTGTATTATCTTTAGCAGCAGTTACAGTATTTTCTACATCTTTTACCATGGCATCTGAAGGCGCAGCTTCAGATTGAGAAGAATTTTCCTCTTCACCATCACCATCCGTCTCTATAATGGCTATAGTTTGACCAACTTTTACAACATCATCGGTTTGAAAAAGGATTTCCACCAACTTTCCATCAACCTCACTTGGCACTTCACTATCTACTTTATCTGTAGCAATTTCAAGTACCGCTTCATCTGCCTCGATGGTATCTCCAACTTCTTTTAACCAATTAGTAATTGTTGCTTCCGCAACACTCTCGCCCATTTTGGGTAATTTAAGTTCAAACTTTGCCATATTCTTATCTCAAAGATGTTTTTTATAATTATGATTGCGAAATTACTAAATTTTACTTTTAAGAAATATTAAATATTTAATAAATAAAATTTAACAAAACCCACTGCAATCGCTTTAATTTCTCTTTTGGCTTAAAATACAATTTCAAAAGCATTAATTAACTGTATAATCATTGTTTTAAGCCATTCTGTGTTATATTTCTGAAAGCAACTTACAACTTAGGCTCTTTTAATTTTTTAAGGAACTTTCAAAAGGTACTCTATTAGTGATACTTCTTCCTAAAGTTACCTCATCTGCAAATTCCAGTTCATCTCCTACAGAAATACCTCGAGCAATAGTTGAAGTTTTGATCGCAGCCCCTTCCAATTGTTTAAATATATAGAAATTGGTAGTATCTCCTTCCAAAGTGCTGCTCAATGCAAAAATGATCTCTTCTACTTCTCCTAACTTCACTTTATCTATTAGCGATTTAATAGTAAGTTGAGAGGGACCTATTCCATCCATAGGACTTATCTTGCCTCCCAATACATGATATAGACCTCGATACTGACCCGTATTTTCAATAGCCATAACATCCCTAATATCTTCCACCACACAAACTATCTCTTTTAATCTGTTTGGATTAGCGCAAATATCACAAATTCTAGTATCGCTAATATTATGACAGTTCTCACAAAGCTTTATTTGGGTTCTTAGATTTGTAAGCGCCCCAGAAAGTTGCACGGTTTGAGATTCTGGTTGCTTTAGTAAATGTAATACCAATCTTAATGCGGTACGCTTTCCTATTCCCGGAAGTTGAGACATTTCGGCCACGGCCTGTTCTAATAATTTAGATGAAAAATCCATGGTTCAAAAATACACAATTTTGATGCATCTCCATAAATTTAAGAAGAAGGGAACTTCAAATTGTTCAACACATTATTTGTAATTTGCGACCGCAAAAATATTTTCATGCAATCAACTTATATTCTGCTGCTCATTGCAGCTTATTTTGGAGTACTTATTTTGATCTCCTTCCTTACCGGAAAAAATTCAGACAATGCAGCATTTTTTAAAGCTAACAGGCAATCTCCCTGGTATATAGTTGCTTTTGGGATGATTGGCGCTTCTTTAAGCGGAGTAACCTTTATATCTGTTCCCGGTTTAATAGAATCTAATCAATTCAGTTATTTTCAGGTAGTTTTGGGATATACCTTGGGATATCTCGTAATTGGAACAGTGCTGCTACCACTCTATTATAAGATGAACCTTATTTCTATCTATACCTATTTAGAGGAAAGGTTTGGTAGGTATTCTTATAAAACCGGAGCTTCATTTTTCTTATTATCTAGAATTGTGGGCGCCAGTTTTAGACTTTTTCTTGTTGCAAATGTTTTACAAATCATACTGTTCGATAATTTAGGAATACCCTTTTGGGCTACGGTAGTAATGACCATTGCTCTTATTTGGCTATATACCTTTAGATCTGGAATTAAAACCATTGTCTATACAGATACTTTACAAACCCTATGTATGCTAATTGCTGTAGGTGTTAGCATCTATTATGTCTCAGATGATCTTGGTATACAAGGAGCAGACCTAATTTCTCATATCACAAATAGTGAACTTTCTAAGATCTTCTTTTTCGATGACTATAAAAGTGCAGATTACTTCTGGAAGCAGTTTATTTCTGGTGCGTTTATAGCAATAGTAATGACAGGTCTAGATCAGGATATGATGCAAAAAAATCTTACCTGTAGAAATTTGAAAGATGCACAGAAGAACATGTTTTGGTTTACTATTGTGCTAGTTTTCGTAAATCTATTCTTTATGGCTTTAGGAATATTACTTACAGAATACGCCAGACAAAACGGAATTGATGCTTCTAAAGATGACCTTTTTCCAGTAATAGCAACACAAAGTGGCCTAGGAATAGGAATAGCAACTTTCTTTGTTCTTGGATTGATAGCTGCAGCTTATAGTAGTGCAGATAGCGCATTAACTTCTCTTACAACCTCTTTTAGTATTGATATTATTGATATTGAAAGAAGATTTAGCCCTGCTAGGCAAGAAAGTATCAGAAAGCAAATTCATATAGCCATTTCAATATTGTTGATCTTGGTAATAGTATCTTTTAAATACTTTATAAAAGATGAAAGTGTGATTGCTAAGCTATTCGTATTTACCGGCTATACCTATGGCCCACTATTAGGTCTATTTAGTTTCGGAATGTTTACCAAATGGCAGGTTAAAGATAAACTGGTGCCCATTATTGCAATTCTATCTCCTATCCTAAGTTACTTTATTAGCGTAAATAGCTTAGCTTGGTTTGGCTTTGAATTTGGTTTCTTTATTCTAATATTAAATGGAGCATTAACCTTTCTTGGTCTAGTATTGATTCGTACCCAACATCACTAACGTACAGGCCACTTCTATCTCAATATTATTTGCTTTTAGCAATTTATAGAATTCAGGATTTTCTGTTCCCGGATTAAAAATCACCCTAATTGGTTGTAAGGATATTATATATTCGTAATATTCTACCTGCCTTTTAGGGTTTAGATATAATGTAACGGTATCTATTTCCGGAAAATCTTCTAACGCTGTAGTAATTGAGATTCCTGCAACTTCCCCTTTTCTAAGTCCAATTGCAACTACGGGTTGATCGTAGGTTACCAATCTATTAATAGCAATATTCGAATATCTAGATGGATTGGTAGATGCACCTAGCACTAATGTTTTTTTCTTTTCCATAAAACAAAGTTACAGCATTATTAAGATTGTAACAAAATAGAAATTTCTCGGTCCTTATAAAAAATATGAGATCTACATTTTAAAGCTCTTCTTAAGCTTAATGAGCAGCGATGTTAACTCTTGAAGATTCTATTTGTTTATTTATTAGCAAAAAACCCGAGCTTTGGTTGAGCTCGGGTTTTTAATTCTATAAAGCTAATTTTATTTTACCATTCTATTATAGCACTTCCCCAAGTAAATCCGCTTCCAAAGGCTGCTAATACAACTATATCTCCTTCTTTTATTTTTCCTTGTTCCCAGGCTTCTGTAAGCGCTATAGGTATGGAGGCAGCTGTTGTATTTCCATATTTCTGAATATTATTAAAAACCTTATCATCTGGCAATTTAAATTTCTGCTGAATAAATTGAGAGATTCTCAAATTAGCCTGATGTGGTATTAACATATCTATATCTTTAACCTCCAGACCATTTGCAACTAAGCCTTCATTAATTACCTCAGAAAAACGCTGTATAGCATGTTTAAACACAAATTGTCCATTCATGTATGGATAATATGGAATATCATCTCCTTGCGGATTTTCAGCTATTATTTCTGGTACCCAATGTTCTGTACTAGGACCTTTTAAAGATAATTCTAAAGCATGCTTTCCTTCAGAATGAAGATGAGTAGATAATATGCCTTGTCCTAAATGAGCACTTCTAGTAACTACCGCAGCACCAGCTCCATCGCCAAAGATAACAGAGACAGACCTACCTCTTGTAGTAAAGTCTAAACCTCCACTATGGTTTTCACTTCCAATAACTAAGATATTCTTGTACATCCCGGTTTTTATGAATTGGTCTGCCACAGATAGTGCGTATACAAACCCACTACATTGGTTTCTTACATCTAACGAAGGACAAGTATCTATATCTAATATTTCCTGTACTTGTACACCACATCCAGGAAAATAGTAATCTGGACTTAAGGTGGCAAAAATGATGAAATCTATATCATCTTTAGAAATATTAGCACGCTCTATAGCTATCTTTGCTGCTTTTGCCCCCATTACAGAGGTAGAATTACCATCGCCTTTCTTTATATGATGACGCTCCTTAATTCCCGTACGCTCTTGGATCCACGCATCATTGGTATCCATTAATTTTGAAAGGTCTTCGTTAGTTACCACATTCTCCGGCACGTAACTTCCTAGCCCGGCAATTTTAGATTGATACATTCTTGAAAATTATGTAATTAATAATTATTGCTATTAAATTTAAGCATTTAATAATTTTTTGCGGCGCAATATAAGAAACATTAACATCCAAATACTAGTAAGAAGTTGCATTTCAATCGCTCGATCTTTGATTTACCATATAAAAAGTATAAAAATGCGAAAAGCGTGCCTTAAGTTTAAGACACGCTTTTCTAACAACCTAACCAATAAAAACCTTATATATATTTTTTATAATTGTTAATTTCAACCTTAGCTTCTAGATCATGCAATAAATTATATAACCCAAAGAATGTTCTGTTGATATAAAGAAAATGCTTACTACCTCTATTACCATTCATTTTTCTAAGCTCTGTATCTTTACTATATTTCTCACTAAGAGCGGTAATGCTCTCCCAAAAAGATCCATCAGCAAAATCAAAAGTTTCTTTATGAAAAGGGCTTGTAAATAAACTTAACATTTGATAGAATAGTTCAGAAAAGAATTTGATCTCTTTTTCCGAATCGTCTGCTCTTAAAATCTCAAGCTCAAAAAGCTTTTTATTAAAGAATTCAGGATCATTAATATTATCAATATTTGCAAGCTCAAAATAAGGAACATAAAAATCTTCTGGTACTTCTTTAATACAACCAAAATCTATTGCTATTAAATTAGCATCTTTATCTACCATGAAGTTTCCTGGATGTGGATCTGCATGAACTGCTCTTAATTGATGCATCTGATACATATAAAAATCCCATAAGGCCTGACCTAATTTATTAGCTTTATCCTGATCGTTATTTTCCTTGGCAAATTCACTTAAGTGCTTACCATCCATCCAATCCATTGTAATTATTCGCTCACTTGATAGCTCTTCATAATATTTTGGGAATCTAAGATTGGGAATATGTTGACAGGCCTTAGAGATGTTTTTACTTTGTTCAACTTCGAGTAGATAGTCTGTTTCTTCTAATAACTTACCCTCTACTTCTTTAAAATATTTACTAGAATCTTTACCTTGGAGATTGAACATTCTAGTTGCTATTGGTTTTACCATTGCAAGATCTGAACTGATACTGTCTGCAACCCCCGGATATTGGATTTTCACAGCAAGTTTCTTCCCATCTTTTGTTGCCTTATGCACCTGTCCGATGCTAGCGGCGTTAACGGATTGGGTTGCAAACGTATCATACAGTTCTTCGGGATACTTCCCATTGTATTTTTTAAAGGTCTTTCTAACCAATGGAGCAGATAATGGAGGAACACTAAACTGTGCTAGAGAAAATTTTTCTACATATGCACTTGGCAGCAAACTCTTTTCCATAGATAACATCTGTGCTACTTTAAGCGCGCTACCTTTTAAACTCTTTAAGCCATCATATATGTCTGTAGCATTATTCTCATCCAGTTCATCTCTGGTTAACTGCGGGTCAAAAGCCTTTTTACTATAATATTTAAGATAATTACCACCAATTTTTACACCGGTCTGAACCATCTTAGATGTTCTTCCTAATTTCCCTGTTGGTATCTTATCTATAGTCTTCATAATTCTAAATATTTGGTAACCTAGCACAATATCACGTAGTGCTATAAAACTGTAAGGTTATTTTAGATCTTATCCCCTTCTTTCTTTCCAAAGAAATTTTCCTAAATCTAAAATTCTTTCTAAAGGAGTATTGTCAAAAAGATCAAACACTGTATTTACAGACTTTTCTATGGCAACATCTGTACTCTCAAATTTTGGAGAATTATCATCTTTCCAAAATTTTAAAATAAATAATAATTGTAACCAAGTAGCTTCAGAAAAAATTGTTTCAGGTTGTTTTAAGATCTTAACCGATTTATCTTCGTTACCCTCCTGAATCAATCCTCTGGCAAATTCTTTTACTCTCTTTCTTAAACCTTTTAATTGCTCAAGATTCTTCATCATCTCTGGCTCGTCTGAGAGTGTAAATAGCACATAACTTCTGTTTGCTGTAAGCAATTCAAAAAATGTATAGTAGAAAGTAAGTAGCTTTTCTCGAGTTGTGAAAGATTCAAATTCCGGACTTTGCATTAACAAGCTCATCGTATTATCATAAAACTCGTTCCAGATTCCTTTTCTTAATCCGTCAAAACTTCCATAGAATTCATAGAACTGATCTTCAGTAATACCATTGTCTTTACAAAATTTGTAAATATTCTTAGGCATAGTATCATGTTCCAAGACGTATTCCATATACATAGAAATTAATTTATTTCTATCCAATGTTAGAGGAAGTGCTTTCTTAGATTTCTCTGCTGTTGATTTCTTCTGTACCATATCAATTAATTCTAATGTAAATATACAAACTGTTTAACCTTTTTCAATAAACATCAAACAAAAATGTTTGTTAAATATATACGGGTTAATAATAGCTATGGTTTTAGACGGTTTAAATAGCTTATAATTACACAATGCCAGTTTGGCAGAATAATTTACTTGGTATTTTTTTTGACTATAATAAAAGACAGTAAATAAATTATTTAATTAAAATTCAATTATATGGCAACCGGAAATATTAATGTATCTGTAGAGAACATTTTTCCTCTTATAAAGAAGTTTCTTTATAGCGATCACGAGATCTTTCTTAGGGAGTTAATTTCTAACGCAACAGATGCGACCTTGAAATTAAAACATCTTACCAGTATTGGGGAGATAGATGTAGAATATGGAAATCCTAAAATAGAAGTTAAGGTTGATAAGGAGAATAAAACCCTTCATATCATAGACCAAGGAATTGGGATGACCAAAGAAGAAGTTGAGAAATACATCAACGAAGTGGCTTTTTCTGGAGCTGAAGAATTCTTAGAAAAATATAAAGACTCTGCCAAAGACAGTGGAATTATTGGCCATTTTGGACTAGGTTTCTATTCTGCATTTATGGTAGCCAATAAAGTAGAGATCTTTACTAAATCTTATAAAGATGAGCCAGCAGCACATTGGACTTGTGAAGGTTCTACAGAATTTACCTTAGAGACAGCAGACAAAACAGATCGCGGAACAGAGATCATTCTTCATATAAATGAAGAAGACAATCAATTCTTAGAAGAGAATAGAATTAGTGAACTACTTGTAAAGTATAACAAGTTTATGCCAGTGCCAATTAAATTTGGTACCACTCAAGAAGAATTACCTCTTCCAGAAGATGCTGCAGAAGATGCAAAAGCAGAAACTGTAGAAGTAGATAACATTATAAATAATCCTACTCCGGCGTGGACTAAGCAACCTACAGAGCTAGAAGATAAAGATTATAAAGATTTTTATAGAGAGCTGTATCCTATGCAGTTCGAAGATCCTTTGTTTCATATTCACTTAAATGTAGACTATCCATTTAACCTTACAGGAATTCTATATTTCCCAAAGATGGGACAGGATATGAATATTCAAAAGGATAAGATTCAACTTTATCAGAACCAAGTTTATGTTACCGATAATGTAGAAGGAATTGTTCCAGAATTCTTAACCATGTTGCGCGGTGTAATAGACTCTCCGGATATTCCATTGAATGTCTCTAGATCTTACTTACAGGCAGATGGTGCGGTTAAAAAGATCTCTAGCTATATTACTAGAAAAGTAGCAGATAAGCTGAAATCGCTCTTCACTAATAATCGAGAAGAATTTGAGAAAAAGTGGAATGATATTAAAATTGTGATTGAATACGGGATGCTTTCTGAAGATAAATTCTTTGAAAAAGCAGATAAATTTGCACTATATCCAACGGTAGATAATAAGTTTTACACTTTTGAAGAGTTGCAAGAGAGCATCAAAGATAATCATACCGATAAAGATGGTAATATGGTGATTCTTTATGCTTCCAACCAGGATGCTCAACACAGTTACATCCAAGCTGCAAAAGATAAAGGATATGAAGTACTCCTATTAGATTCTCCAATAGTTTCACATCTTATTCAAAAGTTAGAAAGCTCCAAAGAAAAGATTTCTTTTGTGAGAGTAGATAGTGATCATGTAGATAATTTAATTAAAAAGGATGACAATAAGATCTCTAAACTTTCTGAAGAGGAAAAAGAGAAATTAAAGACTGACTTTGAAAAGGTTGTGCCAAAAGAAAAATATTCCGTACAACTGGAAGCTATGGATAGTACCGCGGCTCCTCTTATAATTACTCAACCCGAGTTTATGAGAAGAATTAAGGAAATGCAGCAAACCGGTGGCGGTGGTATGTTTGGAATGGGAAATATGCCAGAGATGTACAATTTAGTGGTTAATACCAATCATGAATTGATCTCGGAGATCTTAAACTCTAATTCTGAGGAAAAACAAGAAAGATTGATCAAGCAATCTTTAGACCTAGCTCGTTTATCTCAAAACTTATTAAAAGGTGAAGAGCTTACTGCCTTTATCAAAAGAAGTTTTGAAATGGTAAAATAGAAAGCCAGTAAAATAAATTTGTAAAGAACCGTTCTAACTTAAGACAGAGTTAGGGCGGTTTTTAATTTTAAGTAGTTTTAGAAACCTTTTGTACATTCAATCAAAATAGAACTTTATGAAGAATGCATTCGTTTTAATCATGTTATTAGCACTTAGCGGCTGTAACCAAGCCCAGAAAAAAGATAGTAATATGGCAGAGCCAATAGAAACAGAACCAAACTCGGGTATTGGTGATGGCGCAGTATCTCCGGCGGTAGCATTTGCACAAAGTATAGAGAATACTCATAATAAAAGTGCTTGGAATGATCACACCGCAGTAGCGTTCGATATTAATTTGAAATTTGGTGGAAGTGAGCGTTTAAATGCTAAGATCACCAGTCTTACCAATTCTTCCAAGATCAGAATAGATAAAGAAAATGGAGACAAGCTGGTTTATGATGGAGCAGAAGTATTTTTATGTCCACAAACAGCTGTAGATAAAGGAGCAAGATTTGACATGTTTACGTGGCAATACTTCTTTGCAATGCCATTTAAACTAACAGATCCAGGAACTAACTGGGAAAGCATGCCAACTAGAAAGCAGGATAGTATGGAGTACCCAACGGGAAGATTAACATTTGGAGATAATATTGGAGATGCACCAGATGATTGGTATATTATTTATCAAAACCCAAAAAATAACTTACTACATGCTGCTGCTTATGTGGTAACATTTGGATCTGAATTAGAGAAAGCAAATGAGAACCCTCATGCTATAGTATATTCCAACTACGTAAAAGTTGATAGTGTTAATATGGCTACACATTGGGATTTTCACGAATGGAATGAAACGGATGGTATTGGCAAGAAATTAGGGGAAGCAGACCTTAGCGATATTGTATTTTTCGACGCTCAAGCCGATCTTTTTGAAAAGCCTGAAAATTCTAAAATTATAACAAAGTAATAGTAAATTCTAGGTTAAGACCTCAGCTTGAATATTTCTATAGATTACCTGGTAGAATGTTGAATTGTCGTAAGGTTTAACAATGATGTCATTCATACCGGCTTCATGAATTTCCTCACGAATTTCTTCAATCTCTACGGCGGTTAATGCAATTATAGGAATTACTGGATTAAACAATCTTATCATTCTTGTTGCTTCCAGTCCGGAAATTCCCGGCATGTTGAGGTCCATTAAAACCAGATCAAAATGTTCATCTTTTATAGCATCTACTGCAGCTATCCCATTATCACGAATCTCACATCTAAAGGATTTTTGCTCTAGGATTCTTTGGGTTACTACCTGATTTATTCTATTATCATCTACCACTAATATGCGCTTACCAACGGCATTTTGTTGCATTTGAATATCAGACTCGAGAACTCTAGAATCTGCTTTTTCCTGTTTTACATCTTTTTCGAATAAGATCTCAAAACTAAAAGTAGAGCCTACACCCTCTGTACTCTCCAAATGGATGTCTGAATCGAATAAGTTCAATAATTTCTTTACAATTGGAAGTCCAAGTCCGGTTCCCTGATAGTTATAGTTAGAAGATTTAAGTTGAGAGAATTCTTCAAAGATCATTTGCTGCTTATTTTCAGGAATCCCCAAACCATCATCCTTAATATCAAAATGTATCCTCACCATATTATCCTCTTCTTCAGCTATCAATTTTAGCTTTAACCAGATGTTACCACGTTCATTGAACTTCATAGCATTTCCAACTAGATTCATCAGAATTTGGGAAAGTCGAACAGGGTCTCCTATAATATTTTTAGGAATTGCAGGATCAAAATCCAGGTGAATAACGTTTTTATTTTGAAGTCGAGTAAATTCAAAAGACTTCACAATACTATTCATAAGATCTGTAAGATTAAATGATAAATGCTCCAACTTTAATAGATTGGATTCCATTTTATTCATTTGCAATACATCATTAATAAGAGCCAGAAGATAATCTGCAGAGAATTTAAGCGATTGTAGGTCGCTTTCATGCTTTTGAAGGGATTTATCTTCTAATAAGATTGAAGTAAGACCAATAACTCCGTAAAGAGGTGTTCTTAACTCATGACTAATGGTAGAAAAGAACTTGGTTTTTAAAACTGTTAATCGCTCTGCTTGTTCTTTTGCATTTATCAGTTCTGTATTCTTAACACTCAGTTCTGATATTAGTTTACGCCTAGACCTATTTATGAAATACAAAGCCATTAAGATGAAAATAAGTACAAGTGAAGAGATAATAAGAATAAACATCTTCTCTCTAGATTTTTCTATGACCTCATCCTTAAAAAGTTGTTCTTTTTTGGCTACTTCAAGATCCTTTTGATATTCACTTACGTCAAATCTTGCATTGGCAGACTCTATTTGATAGATCTTATCATTCTCAAAGATCTTATCCTTAAGTTCAACATTTTTTTTAAGCGCTAAAAATGCTTCCTGATACTCTCCTTTGCTATATAAAAGTTTTGCATATTCATCATAAGCATGAGAAGATTCTAATATTAAGCCCTTCTTATCTGCAATCGCTATTGCATATTCTAAATACGGCTTGGCTTTATCAAGTTCACCAATTCCCATATAATATCTACCGGATATATATTCTATAAATGTATTTTCTTCCTCCGGCAAGTATTCATCTTTAATAGCTCGTGCTCTTTTGATATAAGGCGCTGCTTTCTCGTATTTTTTATTATCAATGTACGTCCATGCTATATTTAAGGTGGGAGAAAAAGATTTATCTGTCATCCCCAATTTATCGGTTAGCTCTATAGTCTTAAGATAATAATCTATCCCTTTTTGAGTGGTGTTCTTGTCTTCAGAATAGGTGTTCCCAAGATCATTATAAGCCCCAATAAGAATGGTATCATTCTTTAAATTTAGCGCATGTCCTAATGCTTCCACATAATGTTTTCTAGACCTAAGGGTATCATTTAGATCTTGATAACTGTGTCCTAAAAGTTTATTTCCTTGATATTTGTAATAGAGATCTCCATCTACACTTGCTTCCTCTAGCAAGGTCATAGCTTTTTCTATTGCTTCCTTATAATCATACTGTTTGTGCTCTTCTTCGGCTTCTACATAAATAGATTCCAGACATGCCAATCTCGAAGAATCGCTCTGCGCATAAGAATAACTAAAGCTTAATATAATTAGTAAGAATATGAAGTAATTTTTCTTCAATAGCGTTAAGTTTATAAAGATTAGATTTCGGGGTGGGAAGTTACTCTAATTAAGAGTATTAAACAATTATCTGAATAACAAAAACCTAGAAAAACTGCAATTAGATTTATATTTTGAGACTAGGCTTGATATAATGACAATTAATTCTTAATATTTACTACAATAACTTAAATTAGAATTTTATGAACTATCCATGGCATTTGTACTTAATGGGATTTATGTATATCCTTGCTGGCTGTATCCATTTTATTAAACCCAAGGCCTACATGCGAATAATGCCTAGATATTTACCTGCGCACAAGAGTCTGGTATATCTTAGTGGTTTAGCAGAAATACTCTTAGGAATAGGTCTATTCTTTCCGGAAACAAAGAATATTTCAATATACCTGATCATATTAATGTTACTCGTTTTTTTAATGGTACATTTTTATATGCTTTCTTCTAAAAAAGCAGCTGCAGGTATACCACGGTGGGCACTATTTCTTAGAATTCCGTTACAGTTTTTATTAATATGGTGGGCGTATTTTTATCTCCCTCTATAATTATTAACGAAGATGAAAACAGACCTGAAAATTTATGATCTTATAGATGCAGAGATCTGGTATTATCCGAATTTCTTATCTGCTCCAATTGCAAATACGTATTACAACTTCCTATTAAATAATTTAGATTGGAAACAATACGATATTAAGATCTTTGGAAAATTGATTCCTCAACCCAGATTAGCATCTTTATATGCCATTAACTCTCAGGCTTATTCTTACTCCAATCTCACCTTGCACCCCAAATCTTATCCTTCAGAATTACTAAATATTTCGAAGGAGCTGGAAAAATTGACAGATCTAAAATTCACTCATTGCCTCGCAAATCTTTATAGAAATGGTAATGACAGTATGGGGTGGCATGCAGATAATGAGAAGGAACTTGGGCCAAACCCTATAATTGCTTCTGTAAGTTTAGGAGCAGAGCGAAAATTTCAGCTAAAACATAAAGAACGTAAAGATCAACGATTTGAACTTCATCTAAAGCATGGTAGTTTATTAATAATGAAAGGTAAAACTCAACACTTCTGGAAACACCAGCTACCAAAAACTAAAAAGATCGATACTCCCAGAATAAATCTCACCTTCAGAACCATCCTCTAATTTTACTTTAAAAAAAAGATCGGCTACTTTAAGAGTAGCCGATCTTTTTTAATTTATAAACTTTAAAAGTTCAGAATAAATTCTAGTTGTAGATCTCATTTAATACCGATGCTAATCTTAATCCGCCCTTTTCTAATTGCTCTCTAACCACAGGAAACCAGTCATACATATATCTGTAGCTTAACTTTTCACCTATATCTGCAGAATTATATACTTTTTCACTTAACATCTTAGACTCGTACATCCAATCCTCAAAAGATCCGGCAGTGATCGTTCTTCGCTCAGTTTCCGAAAATTTCACGGTGTTATTTGCAAGTTCAGAAAAGCTCATGTCATAACTATCAATCATATCACTATCCCATAATCTGTGTAAATTGGATCCATCATTAAACCATCTAATTTGAATATCATTCCCTCCTTTATCTTCTCCTCTACCAGTATGAAGCGGTTGATGAAGATCTCCCATAAAATGGATCAACATTTTTAGATAGAATTCTTTATCATCTTTACTACTGTTCTTGTCTTTAAGAACTTTTACGCATTTTCTAAGACCTTGGAGAAGATCTCCTTTTTCATTAGCATCTTCTGCTTTATATTCAGTAGCATCTTTAGGAAGGTTCACATAATGATAAACTCCAAATTCCCTAAATCTTGGATCACTTTTAATTTCATCGGCAAAAGTAGAAACTAAAGCTAAACTTTGACCCTTCAAAATTTTAGCAATTTCTTTTCTAGCTTCTTTAGACAGATGTTTGGAGGCAACCTCTGCAGTAGTTCTATGCCCAGTTTGTCCCCAGTAATAATTAGCAGAAAATCCTGAAATACCGGATAACATTAATGCTATTGCTACAATAATATGTTTCATAAGATCAATTTTTTCACAAATATATAGAACCTCAACCTTTTTACTCTAAAAAAACTTAATACTAAATTTAATATAGTATATTTATGATATCATTTTAATATCAACTAATTCTAAAATTATGACAACCAACGAAAAAACGTTAAAACCACCAAGTGGCTATATTATGCTGTTTGTGATCTTCTTCTTTCTTATTATAGGAGTTGGAGGTATAATAGCATTAAAAAGTGGATGGTTTATACTTCTCATTATTTTATCGCTTCTTTTGGCTATGGGTTTGATCTTAGTGAATCCAAATGAATCTCGAGTACTATTATTGTTCGGGGATTACACAGGTACTGTAAAAAGCAATGGTTTGTTTTGGGTGAATCCATTCTATACAAAGAAGAAGATCTCTCTTAGAGCACGAAATTTTGATAGTGAAAGACTGAAGGTAAATGATAAGCTTGGAAACCCTATAATGATAAGCACCATTTTAGTATGGCGCGTAGAAGACACCTATAAAGCTTCCTTTGACGTTAATAACTTCGAGAATTTTGTGGTGGTACAAACAGATGCTGCAGTTAGAAAATTAGCAAGTTTGTATCCGTATGATAATTTTGCAGATGAAGGTCTGGATGAAGATATTACCTTAAGAGCCAGTGTAAATGAAGTAAGTGAGGCGTTGGAGAAAGAATTAGAAGAGCGTTTAGACATTGCCGGAATTGAAGTTTTGGAGGCACGAATAGGATATTTGGCGTATGCCAATGAGATTGCCAGTGCAATGCTAAAAAGGCAACAAGCCACTGCTATTGTTGCAGCAAGATATAAAATTGTTGAGGGCGCAGTAAGTATGGTAGAAATGGCCTTAGATGAATTAAGCAGAAAAAATATTGTGCATCTGGATGATGAAAGACGTGCTGCAATGGTGAGTAACTTAATGGTGGTGCTTTGTAGCGATAAAGATGCCTCGCCAATTGTAAATGCAGGAACTCTCAATCATTAACAGATGCACGTTTTTAAAGAAGAACAGAAATTCAACCAGTGGTGGGTGTATGCCATTGTATTTTTTACCGGTGCAGGTTCTACTATCAGTATTTATAATGAGACTGATGGATTTACAAATTTTAAGGAAGCAGGACCTATTTTGTTTGGATTGTTCTTAATTGGCATCATGGTCTATCTATTTTCGTTACGACTAAAAACAAAAATAAGTAAAGTTGGTATAGAAGCTAATTTTAGACCCCTGCCTTTCTTTAAAAGAGAATATAGGTGGAATGAGATAGCTTCCTGCAATGTTAGAAAATACTCTGCTATTACAGAATATGGTGGATGGGGAATAAGAGGTTTATTTCCGACTAAAGCTTACACAGTTCGCGGGAGTTATGGCATTCAAATTGTAACCAAGGACAATGTGCATTTTTTGATAGGCACGCAAAAACCGGAAAAAGCAAAAGCAACCGTTAAGAGGTACACGCAGAAACATGAAAATTAATCTATATGAGATCATTTAAAATTTTAAGCATGCTATTTCTTTTGATATTCTCTCAACTAGGATATTCTCAAGAAAAATCTACCGATGCTATTTATACAGAAACGGAGCTGTCTATAAATAAATTTATAGATGGAACACTTACTCAGCCTAAAAATTCTATGAAATCTGATCTAGTGATTCTCATTCAAGGTTCTGGTCCTGTAGATAGAAATGGAAATGCTAATATGATGAAGAATGATGCTTCTAAAAAAATTGCCCATGGCTTGGCACAAAATGGTATTGCATCTTACAGATATGATAAGCGAATTTTTAAAATGCAGCAACTTGGCATTCAGGAGAAAGATCTAAGCTTTCAAGATTTTGTTACCGATGTAGATTCCATTTTATCGTATTTCAAAAAAAAGAAAGATTTTCAAAAAATAATTATCGCAGGTCATAGTGAAGGTTCATTAATTGGCATCTTAGCTGCACAACAAGAAGGTGCAGATGCATTTATATCTTTGGCTGGCGCCGGGAAAAGTATAGACAGTATAGTAGTAGAACAAATAAGCAAACAATCTGAAGGGCTTGCTCAAAGTGCTAGAGAAAGTTTTGATGAAATAAAAGCCACCGGAACCTCTACAAATTTCAATCCTTTACTAGCTTCTATTTTTAGACCAAGTGTACAACCGTTTCTTGGTTCTTGGATGCAATATGATCCTGCGCATGAGATCTCAAAACTCAACATACCAATCCTTGTTATCAATGGAAGTTTTGATTTGCAAGTAGACGAGAACGAAGCGGCGTTATTACATAATGCTAACCCACAATCAAAATTGGTAATTCTAGAAAATATGAATCACATTTTTAGAAAGATAGATGGAGATGCACTAGAAAATACCAAGGCGTATAATATTCCACAACTCTCTTTACACCCAGAACTTATACCCACTTTGGTTGATTTTATCAACACATTCGAATAAAATGAGCAAGAAGAAAGCATTTGCCTTAAGGTTAAACGAAGAGGTATTAAAATCGATAGAGAAATGGGCTTCAGATGAATTTAGAAGTACCAATGGGCAGATTGAATATATGCTTTCCAAGGCTTTGAAAGATGCCAAAAGACACCCTAAGAATAAAACAGAACAGGAATAATATGGACTATAAGATTGTATTTTCAGATATAGATGGAACGCTTCTAGATAAAGATCGCAGCCTTGCTCCAGCTACTATCAAACAGATAAAGAAATTAAAAGATAAGGTACCCTTCATTCTTATTTCCGCTAGAATGCCTTCAGCAATGAGGCATTTACAAAATGAGCTAGAAATCCAGAACCTTCCAATTATATGTTATAATGGAGGACTTGTTCTAGTAGCAGGAAAACCCATAAGTTCTACGGAAATTCCAATTAATATAGTTCAGGATTTGAGCAATTTCAATAAAATGTTGGATTGTCATTTAAGTTTATATCATAATGATGAATGGTATGTACCCAGATTTGATGAGTGGGCCGCTAGAGAAAAGAACAATACCAAAGTAGCACCTACCATCAAAGCTAATTTTGAAGTCATACAAAATTGGAAAAGCGAAGGCAAAGGTGCTCACAAGATCATGGCAATGGGAACTGAAAAACACATAGATGACATTCGAGATTACCTATTAACTGCATACCCAAATGAACTCAACCTATACAGATCTAAAGATACATATCTGGAAATTGCTCATAAGAGCATATCAAAATTAACCGCTATAGAACTTTTGCTGGAACATCATTACCCTTTTAATCTTAAGGAAACCATAGCTTTTGGCGATAATTATAATGATGTAGAAATGCTAAAAAATGTAGGGTTTGGAATTGCTGTGGGCAATGCCAGAGAAGAAGCTAAACTTGTTGCTGCACACGTAACGCATCATCATAAAGAAGATGGGGTTGCCAGAATGCTGCTCGAGCTCTTCAAATAGAATAAATACTGATTTTAAAATTTTCCATTTGACTATAGTTTGATAAAAATTGTATTTTGCCGACCAAACTATACAGAATTATGGAAAGCACTCCCTATTTTACAAATGATGCCATTGTATTAGGAATTTTAATGATTGCCTTAGGATTTGTGTTCTACACCTCCTCTCTTAAAGAAGGATTTTGGGTGAAGTTCTACAAATATGTGCCGGCGTTATTAATGTGCTATCTAATTCCTGCTATCTTCAACTCTCTTGGTATTATTGAAGATCAAACATCTCAACTATATTTTATCTCTAGTAGATTCTTATTGCCCGCTGCTTTGGTTTTAATGACATTAAGTATAGATCTTAAAGCAATATTTAATTTAGGGCCCAAAGCGCTAATTATGTTCTTTACGGGAACTGCAGGTATCATAATTGGTGGACCATTAGCCATTTTACTTATAGCTACAGTCTCCCCAGAAACTGTGGGAGGAATAGGTCCTGATGCCGTATGGAGAGGACTTTCTACCCTTGCAGGAAGTTGGATTGGTGGTGGAGCTAATCAGGCGGCGATGCTAGAGATTTATGAATACAATCCAGATCTTTATGGTGGGATGGTTTTGGTGGATATTGTAATAGCTAATTTATGGATGGCCATAATTCTTTTAGGAATTGGTAGAAATGATAAAATTGATAAATGGTTGAATGCAGATAATTCTGCAATTACAGATCTTAAAAATAAAGTTGCCTCCTATTCTGAAAGCGTAACTAGAATCCCTACGCTTACAGATCTTATGATCTTATTAGCCATAGCTTTTGGTGCTGTAGGAATTGCACATTGGGGAGCAGATAATATTTCTGCTTATCTAGTAGATAATTTTGAAGTATTTAGTGATAATAAAAGTTCTTTGGCATCTTTTGCTTCTTCATTCTTTTGGATGATAAGTATTGCCACTGCAATTGGAATCATATTATCTTTTACTAAATTCAAATCTTATGAAGGTGCAGGAGCTAGTAAGATTGGAAGCGTATTTATTTATGTACTCGTAGCTACCATAGGAATGAAAATGGATCTATCTATGGTCTTTGATAATCCGGGACTAATAGCTATTGGATTTGTATGGATGACTATTCATGCCTTATTATTAATTGGTGTTGCCAAAATAATAAAAGCACCTTACTTCTTTCTAGCTGTAGGAAGTCAGGCAAATGTAGGTGGAGCAGCAAGCGCACCTGTTGTTGCAGCCGCATTTCACCCATCTTTAGCAACGGTTGGGGTTCTACTAGCCGTATTTGGATATGTAGTTGGAACCTATGGAGCGATCTTATGTACAATTTTAATGCAATTGGCAGCTGGAGGTTAGTATAACTTCAAAATTTATATGATATTTGCCACCCTTAAAGCCAATCTGAATTCATGAAAAAAATTAGTTTATTACTTGTTATCTTATTAAGTGTTATCGCTTGTTCTGAAAAAGAAAGCAATCTAACTGTAAGCGGAAACGTTAAGGGGTTGAAGAAGGGAACTTTATACCTTCAAAAGATTGACGATACTGTTCTTATAAATGTAGATTCTGTGGTAGTAAATGGCGATGCTAATTTCATTCTAAAAGACTACATCAAGAGCCCTCAGATAATGTATCTTTATTTAGATAAAGTAGACAACGAGCAATACGATGATAGAATCGAATTCTTTGCAGAAGAAGGTGAAATGACCATTAATTCAAGTTTAAAGAATTTTCAGGTAGATGCAGAAATTACAGGTTCTGCCAATCAGCTAAAAATGAAAGAATACAGACAAATGATGTCTCGCTTCAACGATAAGAATTTAGATCTCATCAAAAGAAATTTTGAAGCAGAAAGAGATGATAATCAGGAAGCGCTCGTAGCCATAGATAAAGAGTACAATCAGCTTTTAACCAGAAAATATTTGTACACAGTAAACTTTGCTATTAACAATAAAGATCTGGAGATCGCTCCGTACCTAGCGCTATCTGAAGTTTTTGATGCTAATATAAAATATCTAGATACTATCTATTCTTCTATGACTCCACAAGTTAAAAAATCGCTTTATGGGAAGAACCTGAAAAGCTTTTTAAAAGAGCGAAAGAAGAACGAAAAAATTGAAGATAAGATCGAAAATCAATAAAATTAAAGCTGCTAAATGCAGCTTTTTTTATGTCATTATCTTAATATGTCTTTTATAAATTCTTTCATTATTAGTACTTCGCATACTCTGTATAAGATTTTATATCCCATAAATTAACATATTTCCGGTTGCGCTTTAAAGGTTTAATATTTCCTTATGGAATAAAAAGTGGCTGTTTTCCTAACTTTGAGAAAAACAACTATTTATATGTCCACACAAAAACTTACCGAAGAGAAATATGATCTAATATGTATTGGAGGCGGAATTATGAGCGCAACACTATCTTTGATGCTAAAGCTAATAGATCCTGAAGCTCGGATAATAATTTTTGAAAGACTTAGTGAAGTTGCAGAAGAAAGTTCTGATACATGGAACAATGCTGGTACAGGACACTCTGCCTTTTGTGAACTTAATTATACCCCACAACAAAAAGATGGCTCTGTAGATGTCTCTAAAGCTATAGAGATCTTTGAACAATTTGAGAGATCTAAAGAATTTTGGGCATATTTGGTGGAGCAAAAATTGCTAGACCATCCTGAAGAGTTTATAAAATCTACACCGCATCACAGCTGGGTACGTGGAAACAAAGATGCAGAATTTCTAAAAAAACGTTTCGATGAGATGACAAAGCATCCTATGTTCGAAACCATGAAGTTTGCCGATGATTTTGACACTATGAAATCATGGTTCCCTTTAATTATGGAAGAAAGAACATCAGATGAAGTGATGGCTGCTACAAGAATGGAATTAGGTACCGGAGTAGACTTTGGAAATCTTACCCGTAAATTCTACAGAATACTAGAAGAACATTTTAATGTACCTGTACTACGAGAACATGAAGTTTTAGATGTAGATCCGGCAACTAATATAGAATGGCTGGTAGAAGTTGAAGACCTTAAAAATGAGGTTAAGAAATATTATGATGCAGAACATGTATTTATTGGCGCAGGTGGCGGTGCATTGCCATTACTTCAGAAAGTAGAAATTCCGGAAAAAGATGGCTATGGTGGTTTTCCTGTTGGTGGCCAATGGCTCTATTGTAAGAATAGAGAAATTATAGAACAACACCATGCAAAAGTTTACAGTAAAGCAGGGGTAGATGCTCCACCCATGTCTGTTCCTCACTTAGACACAAGACATATTAAAGGAAAAAAAGAATTACTATTTGGGCCATTCGCAGGCTTTAGTACAAAATTTTTAAAAGAAGGTTCCTATCTGGATCTACCAAAGTCTATAAATTTTAAAAACATACCATCTATGTGGGGTGTATTCTGGCATAATTTACCATTAACTAAATATTTATTAGAACAGATTACCATGGATCATGAAGATAGAATGGAAGATTTAAGAGTATTTATAAAAGGGGCTAAATCTGAAGACTGGGAACTTAAAGTTGCAGGTCAAAGAGTTCAAATCATTAAAAAAGATGAAGAAGAAGGTGGTACTTTAGAATTTGGTACCGATGTAGTACATAGTAAAGATGGTAGTATAACCGCGTTGTTAGGCGCTTCCCCTGGAGCTTCTACAGCTGTACAAATTATGATAGAGGTATTGCAAATTGCTTTTCCAGAAAAAGTTACTACAACAGAATGGCAGGAGAAACTTTCTAAAATGATTCCGTTGTGGAATATGAGCGTTGTAGATGATCTAGAGCGATTTACAGAGGTGCAGGCAAATTGCTCTAAAGCGTTAAATCTAAAAGTTGATCATTAATAAATAAAAAAATTAAGGTATAAAAAAAGCTTCTCTTTTGGAGAAGCTTTTAAAAAATTAGAGCCGATAGAGGGACTCGAACCCACGACCTGCTGATTACAAATCAGCTGCTCTAGCCAGCTGAGCTACATCGGCCTAAAATTCTTATAATTTATTGATCTTTTCTACCAAAGCATTCGCTTTAGTTTCCAATTCTGTTTCAATAGATTTAAAATGTTGTTTCTTATTCTCAACATCTTTTTTGTTGATCTTAGCTATTAATTCATCAAAAGCAACAATCGCTTCTTCAACGATTTCTTCCGTTTGCTTTGGATCCTGTTTAGGATTAGCTAATTGATTAATGTAAGCCGCTTCAATGATATCACCCATCACATAGTTTACATCTCTCTTCAACAATCTTTTACTTGCCATGTTTCTTAATTTTAAGCTGCGAATTTAATCTATTTTCTAATATAATTAAACACTTACCTCTAAAATTTTTGAATTCTTTCCTAAAACGTTGATTTTGTTGATACAAGCGGGTATCAATAAGCTCTCCCCATATCCCAGATCTATAGATTTTTCATCATATTCTATTACAGAATCACCTTCCACACCCATCAAAATAACAAAAGAATCTAATTTCTCATAGTTACGAGCAAATTCACCATTAACTTTTAAGATATCTGTTTTAAAATAAGTGTCATGAACTAGCGCGTTCTTTTGATTCTCTTCGAGCTTATAATTTACCAGAAAATCTTTATTGTTGTCAAGGTTTATGCAATCTAAAGCTTCCTGAGTATGCAATTCTCTTTGCTCACCCGTGTTAGAAACCCTATCCCAATCGTATATTCTATACGTAATATCAGAATTTTGCTGTATCTCGGCCAGTAGAATACCGGCACCAATAGCGTGTACCAATCCGGCCTTTATAAAATAGGCATCTCCCGGTTTAGATTTTTCAGTATTTAAAGCTTCAGCTAATCCGCCCTTTTCTACAAGTGCCTGATATTCACTTTTGGTTACCGCTTCTTTAAAACCTAAAATGATCTCTGCATCTTCATCTGCCTGCATAATATACCACATCTCCGTTTTACCAAAAGAATTATGCCTTTTCTGCGCTACTTCATCATTAGGATGTAGTTGTATAGACAAAGCTTCCGCTGCATCTATAAATTTTATAAGAAGTGGAAATTTGGTATTGTGCTCCTTATAAACTTTCTCACCAACTAGGTCCCCTTTATACTCTCCTATCAAACTCTTTAAGGTTTTACCGGCTAATGGTCCATCTGAAACTACAGAAAGATCACCTTCCACATCTGAGATCTCCCAGCTTTCCCCAGTTTTATCAGTTTTAGAATTCTTATTTAATACCTTCTTCAATTTATTGCCTCCCCAAACCTTTTCTTTCAAGATTGGGTGAAACTTTAATACGTAAAGATCTTTATTCATACTGGAGAGTTTTTAATGTTTTTAATGCATTTACAGTGTATTGTGCAGCATATAAATTGCTATACCTCATTTGAAGATAACCATTTTTATTAAAAACGAACATTTCTCATTCGGGAATTATTCCGAATAAAGAAGGTTTCACGTCAAAAGCTTTCCTAGCTCATCTAAGTCTGAAAGAAAATAAAAGATAAATTATAAAGGTTCGAAAATTTTATAAAGAAGTTTCAGAATATACACTAATAGCAATAATCCCTGCACCCAGATCTTTAAAATCTTGATATTTATCTCCAAGAAAACACACCTCTTTTATGCAGCCGGGTGTAAAAATCTTTGGATAAAAATAGATAACCACTGGGCACTCTCAAGTAAATTTATTTACTGTAAAACTATTTCCACCTTTATCATTAAGAATCACGTTTGGTGTGAGGTCTCCTTTTTTCAATTTATACTATTTACCAGTATATGTTACAAAGTTTCTGGGAGTTTCATATAAGGTTACTGAAAGATCTAAATCTTTGGATAGCTTTATGCGTAACTTATTCCAAATTACAACCGCTATGTTCTCTGCTGTTGGATTAAGATCTTTAAACTCTGGAACTTCTACATTTAAGTTTTTATGATCAAATTCAGTTTCAACTTGAGAATAAATAAGATCTTTTAAAACCTTCATATCTATTACAAAACCAGTTTGAGGATCTATTTCTCCCGTTACTCCTACTATAAGTTCGTAGTTATGACCGTGGAAGTTTGGATTGCTACATTTCCCGAAAATTTCTTTGTTTTTAGTATCATCCCAATCTCTACAAAAGAGCCTATGAGCTGCATTAAAATGTGCTTTCCGATTTACAGTTACTCTCATTGCTGAATTGTTTGGTAATATTTATCAAAAATGATCTTAAACCATTCTGTATACACAGAAGGATTATCTGTCATATCTTTTTTTACATCTTCTAAAGCCATCCATTTCCATGCAGCAGCTTCTTCTAGGTTCAACTTAGGTTCTTGCTGAAAATTACCTATTAGAATATGGTCAAATTCATGTTCTGTAAGACCGTTATCAAAAGGAGCCTTATAAATAAATGAAATAGTATCATTTAATTCGGTACTAAAACCCATTTCTTCCATCAGTCTGCGTTTACCAGCAGCAATATTGCTTTCCCCTTCTCGCTGATGACTGCAACAGGTATTGGTCCATAAACCAGGAGAGTGATATTTAGAGTGAGCACGCTGCTGAAGCATCAACTCGTTTTTGTCGTTAAATACAAATACAGAGAATGCTCTATGTAGCAGCCCTTTTTCATGCGCTTCCATTTTAGGCATCAACCCTATTTGTTCATCATTTTGGTCAACAAGTATCACTTTTTCTTCTTCCATAGCTAAAATTGAAAATCAAAAATACAAAATCAACTTACCAAATCATAAGAAAATAAGGACTTGGCAGAAGATTCTTATTCAGAAAAATAACAAGAGCTAATTATTCCAGATACCTTAATTCTTGATCAAAAATTTTATCTTTGCAGCCTTAAATTAGCATATGAAATTTACCGACGAAATTAAAAGAAGAAGAACATTTGGGATTATCTCTCACCCAGATGCCGGAAAGACAACCTTAACAGAGAAATTATTACTCTTTGGAGGGGCTATTCAGGAAGCTGGAGCGGTAAAATCAAATAAGATAAAAAAGGGAGCAACCAGTGATTTTATGGAAATTGAGCGCCAGAGAGGGATCTCTGTAGCTACTTCTGTATTAGCATTTGAGTATGACGGCACCAAGATCAATATTTTGGATACACCGGGTCATAAGGATTTTGCTGAAGATACATTTAGAACTTTAACTGCGGTAGACAGTGTAATCGTTGTAGTAGACGTTGCAAAAGGGGTTGAAGAGCAAACCGAAAAGCTTGTAGAAGTTTGTCGCATGCGAAATATTCCTATGATAGTTTTTATAAATAAACTAGACCGTGAGGGAAAAGATGCTTTTGAACTTCTAGATGAAATTGAACAAAAACTTAATCTAACTGTTACGCCTTTAAGTTTCCCAATTGGAATGGGATATGACTTTAAAGGAATTTATAATATTTGGGAACAAAACGTAAACATTTTTACAGGAGACCCTAAAAAAGATATTGAAGATACCGTAGAGATATCAGATCTTTCTTCTAAAGAATTAGATAATCTAATTGGTTCTAATGCAGCCAATACACTTAGAGAAGAATTAGAGTTGGCTCAGGGCGTATATCCAGAATTTAATAAGGAAGATTATTTAGCCGGAAAGCTGCAACCTGTATTCTTTGGTTCTGCATTAAATAACTTTGGAGTAAGAGAGCTCTTAGATTGCTTTGTGAGCATAGCTCCTACTCCACGCGCAAAAGATAGTGAGGAGCGCAATGTAAAACCAGATGAAAAACAATTTTCTGGCTTTGTATTTAAGATACATGCTAACATGGATCCTAAACATAGAGACCGTCTTGCATTTGTGAAGATCGTATCTGGGATATTCGAAAGAAATAAACCCTATCTTCATGTAAGACATGGTAAGAACTTAAAGTTTTCAAGCCCCAATGCTTTTTTTGCTGAAAAGAAAGAAATTGTAGATATATCGTATCCAGGAGATATTATTGGATTGCACGATACCGGAAATTTTAAAATTGGAGATACTTTAACCGAAGGAGAAGTATTGAATTATAGAGGTATCCCCAGTTTCTCTCCAGAACATTTTAGATATGTAAATAATGCAGATCCTATGAAGTCTAAACAACTGGAGAAAGGATTAGACCAATTGATGGATGAAGGGGTTGCACAATTATTTACCCTAGAATTAAACGGTCGTAAAGTTATTGGAACGGTAGGAGCACTACAATTTGAGGTTATACAGTACAGACTAGAACACGAATATGGTGCTAAGTGTACTTATGAAAATCTGAATGTTTACAAAGCAACCTGGGTAGAAACTAAAGATCAAAAAAGTGAGGAATTTAAAGATTTTAAAAGAGTAAAATCAAAATTCCTAGCACATGATAAAAGAGGACAGCTAGTATTTTTAGCAGATTCTCAATTTTCTTTACAAATGACCCAATCTAAATATCCAAGCATTAAATTTCATTTGGTATCAGAATTTTAGAAAAACAAGCGTTTTCACTTATATCAAATTATTTTAAAGCCTACTAATAGATCTATCAAGATTTAATAACAGGCTTTTTAATGTAATTAACTAATATTTAGATTTTAAACCATTTAAAGTTTAGACATAAAAAAACCCGAAGAACTATCTTCGGGTTTTTTATTTATTATGTCAATAATCTTAAGCCTGACCTGTTGGGCCAAAATTAAGAGGAATAGGTGGCTGCTCGTAATCCTTTATCTCACCATGGGCACTCTCAAATCTTTGAACATTATCACCTAAGACTTTCAACAAACGTTTAGCATGTTGAGGGGTAAGAATAATTCTAGATTTTACTTTACTCTTAGGAGTTCCAGGCATAATGCTTACAAAGTCTACTACAAATTCTGAAACAGAATGATTGATAATTGCTAAGTTGGAATATGTTCCTTCCGCAATTTTCTCATCCAACTCTATATTGATCTGTCCTTGTTTTGGCTTATTATCTTGGTCGCTCATTATTCTATAAATTTAAAAATCGACAAAAATCGATCATAAAAAAATCAGGTCCCGATAAAATCGAGACCTGAATTTGTATTAGTTATAATTAACTTCTTGCTTCTTCTCCATCATCTCGTCGAATTCTTCTTTAGAACCAACAATAATGTTATCATACTTACGCATTCCTGTACCAGCAGGTATCTTATGTCCAACAATTACGTTTTCTTTAAGTCCTTCCAGTGCATCAATCTTACCGCTTACCGCAGCTTCATTTAATACTTTAGTTGTTTCCTGGAAGGAAGCCGCAGATATAAATGATTTTGTTTGAAGAGATGCTCTTGTAATACCTTGAAGTACTGGTGTAGCCGTAGCAGAGATCGCTTCTCTAGCCGTAGCTAGTTCTTTATCTTCTCTACGTAAAGATGAATTCTCATCTCTTAGCTCACGTATAGTAACAATCTGTCCTGGTTTAAGATTTGTAGAATCTCCAGCACTTTCAATTACTTTCATTCCAAAGATATTATCGTTTTCTTCGATAAAATCTGATTTATGAATTAACTGATTTTCTAAGAATATAGTATCTCCAGGATCTACAATACGCACTTTACGCATCATCTGGCGAACTACAACCTCAAAGTGCTTATCATTAATCTTCACCCCTTGTAATCTATAAACTTCCTGAACCTCATTTACTAAGTACTGTTGTACCGCATTAGGTCCTTTAATAGAAAGTATATCTTCCGGAGTTATTGAACCATCAGAAAGTGGCATACCTGCACGAACATAATCATTCTCCTGAACTAAGATCTGGTTAGAAAGTTTCACTAGATACTTCTTAACTTCTCCCAATTTAGATTCAACTATGATCTCACGGTTACCTCTTTTGATTTTACCGAAGGAAATAACACCATCTATTGCACTAACTACTGCAGGGTTAGAAGGGTTACGAGCCTCGAATAACTCGGTTACTCTAGGAAGACCTCCAGTAATATCACCAGCTTTAGAAGATTTACGAGGAATTTTTACCAAGATCTTACCAACCTTAATTTTCTCGTCTTTATCTACCATTAAGTGGGCACCAACTGGAAGGTTATAAGAACGAATTACTTCATCCTTCTTACCTAATATAAGTAACGTTGGTATCAACTTCTTATTCTTAGACTCTGAGATCACTTTCTCTTGGAATCCGGTTTGCTCATCAATCTCTACTTGGTAGGTTACCCCTTGATCAATATTTTCATATTTAATCTTACCAGCAAATTCTGAAATGATCACCCCGTTATATGGATCCCACTGGCAAATGATATCATCAGCCTTAACAGTATCTCCGTCATTTATAAAGATCTGAGAACCATAAGGAATGTTATTTGTACTAAGTACCACTCCGGTCTTCTTATCTTTAATCTTTAATTCTGAAGTTCTTGAAATTACGATATCTGAAGTTGTTCCATCTGGAGCTTCTCCTTTTACCACTTTCAAATCTTCGATATCTGCAACACCACCAAATTTAGCGGTTAATTTATTTTCTTCTGAAATGTTACCTGCAATACCTCCAACGTGGAAAGTACGTAGTGTAAGTTGTGTACCTGGCTCCCCAATAGATTGAGCAGCAACTACACCAACAGCTTCACCTCTTTGAACAAGTTTATCTGTAGCAAGGTTACGACCATAACACTTTACACAAATACCCTTTTTAGCTTCACAAGTAAGAGCAGAGCGAACTTCTACACTTTCTATAGGAGCATTCTCTATTTTAGTAACTGCAGCTTCTAAGATCTCATCTCCAGATTTTACCAATAACTCTTGAGTTAGTGGGTTGATGATATCATTTAAAGCAATACGTCCTACAATACGTTCTCCTAGAGATTCAACTATTTCATCATTTTTCTTAAGCGGAGTTACTTCAACACCTCTAAGAGTTCCACAATCTTCATCATTTACAATAACGTCTTGTGAAACATCTACCAATCTACGAGTTAAGTAACCAGCATCGGCAGTTTTAAGTGCGGTATCGGCAAGACCTTTACGTGCACCGTGAGTTGAGATAAAGTATTCAAGAATTGAAAGACCTTCCTTAAAGTTAGAAAGAATAGGGTTTTCAATAATTTCTCCTCCACCAGAGTTAGATTTTTTAGGCTTAGCCATCAACCCACGCATACCGGTTAACTGACGGATCTGTTCTTTAGATCCACGAGCACCAGAATCAAGCATCATAAACACAGAGTTGAAACCTTGATTATCTTCTCTAATACGTTTCATAGCCAATTCTGTAAGACCAGCATTGGTAGAAGTCCAGATATCAATAACTTGGTTGTAACGCTCGTTGTTGGTAATAAGACCCATGTTATAGTTTCCTATAATTCCATCAACTTGCTCATTAGCTTCATCAATCATAGATTGTTTTTCAGCAGGGATAATAATATCTCCTAAACTGAATGACAATCCACCAGTGTATGCAAATTTGTAACCTAAACTCTTAATTTCATCTAAGAAGGCAGCAGTTTCTGCTACACTTGTAACCTTAAGTACTTGCCCAATTATATCTCTAAGAGATTTTTTAGTTAATACTTGGTTGATATATCCTGCTTTTTCAGGAACAGACTGGTTGAACAATACTCTACCTACAGTAGTTTCGATAATTTGCTTTACCAATTCTCCTTCTTCATTAAAATCTCTTGTTCTGATTTTAATTACGGCGTTAAGGTCAACTTGTTTCTCATTGTATGCAATCACAACTTCTTCCGAAGAGTAAAAAGTAAGGCCTTCCCCTTTAATTTTCACTTCTGGAGTGGAAACTCTTGGTTTGGTCATATAGTACAGACCCAAAACCATATCCTGAGATGGTACCGTAATTGGTGAACCATTTGCAGGATTTAAGATATTGTGAGAACCTAGCATTAATAATTGCGCTTCCAAAATAGCTTCAGGCCCAAGTGGCAAGTGTACCGCCATCTGGTCACCATCAAAATCGGCGTTGAATGCCGTAGTTGCTAGTGGGTGCAATTGGATTGCTTTACCTTCAATTAACTTTGGTTGGAACGCTTGAATACCTAAACGGTGAAGTGTAGGAGCCCTGTTCAATAATACGGGGTGACCTTTCAATACGTTTTCTAAGATATCCCAAACTACTGGTTCTTTCTTATCTATGATCTTCTTAGCAGACTTCACAGTTTTTACAATTCCTCTTTCAATCAGTTTTCTGATCACGAAAGGTTTGTAAAGCTCTGCAGCCATATCTTTTGGAAGACCACATTCAAACATTTTCAATTCTGGTCCAACAACAATTACCGAACGAGCAGAATAATCCACACGCTTACCTAACAAGTTTTGACGGAAACGTCCTTGTTTTCCTTTTAAGGAATCAGAAAGAGATTTCAACGGTCTGTTAGAGTCAGTTTTTACTGCTGAAGATTTTCTTGTGTTATCAAACAAGGAATCCACCGCTTCCTGAAGCATACGTTTTTCGTTACGTAAAATTACTTCTGGAGCTTTAATTTCCATCAATCGCTTTAAACGATTGTTTCTGATAATTACTCTTCTATATAAATCATTTAAATCTGAAGTAGCAAATCTACCACCATCCAACGGCACTAAAGGACGTAATTCTGGCGGAATGATTGGAATTACCTTCATGATCATCCACTCCGGAAGGTTTTCGCGATTGTTATTAGCATCACGGAAAGCTTCTACAACCTGAAGTCTCTTAAGAGCTTCAGTTTTACGTTGTTTTGAAGTTTCATTATTTGCTTTGTGTCTAAGATCATAAGAAAGTTGATTAAGATCAATTCTTCTTAATAATTCAATAAGACATTCAGCACCCATCTTAGCGATGAATTTATTCGGATCGTTATCTTCAAGATATAAGTTTTCTTGAGGAAGTGTATCTAGAATATCTAAATACTCTTCTTCTGTTAAGAAATCCATTTTCTTAAGTTGTTCTCCTTCCGCATTCTTAGCGATACCAGCTTGAATTACAACATATCTTTCATAATAGATGATCATATCCAATTTCTTGGATGGAAGACCTAATAAATATCCTATTTTGTTTGGTAAAGAACGGAAGTACCAGATATGCGCAACAGGAACCACCAAATTGATGTGCCCTACACGATCTCTACGTACTTTTTTCTCTGTAACTTCTACACCACAACGGTCACAAACAATCCCTTTGTAGCGAATTCTTTTATATTTTCCACAGGCACATTCGTAATCCTTAACAGGACCAAAAATACGCTCACAGAACAAACCGTCACGCTCTGGTTTGTGCGTACGGTAATTAATAGTTTCAGGCTTTAAAACTTCACCACGAGATTCCGCAAGAATGGATTCTGGAGAGGCTAAACCTATAGAGATTTTATTAAATCTCTGTTCTGTATTCTTTTCATTATTTCTAGCCATAATGTTGTGCTATCTAATTATTGTGAAAATACTACTATTAAAGTTGGGCATCGAAACACCCAACTTTAAAGAAGTATGTTATTCTTCTAATCTAATATCCAATCCTAAACCTTTTAGTTCGTGCATTAACACGTTAAAAGATTCTGGTAATCCGGGTTCTGGCATAGGCTCCCCTTTTACGATTGCCTCGTAAGTTTTAGCTCTTCCTATAACGTCATCAGATTTCACGGTCAATATTTCACGTAGTGTTGCAGAAGCTCCATACGCTTCTAATGCCCAAACTTCCATCTCACCAAATCTTTGTCCACCAAATTGCGCTTTACCACCTAATGGTTGTTGCGTAATTAATGAGTATGGTCCTATAGAACGTGCGTGCATTTTATCATCAATCATATGTCCTAATTTCAACATATAAATGATTCCTACGGTTGCAGGTTGATCAAATCTATCTCCTGTTCCACCATCATATAAGTAGGTATGACCAAATCTTGGTACACCAGCTTCATCTGTTAGTTCGTTGATCTGATCTAATGTAGCTCCATCAAAAATTGGAGTAGCATATTTTCTACCTAATTTTTGTCCTGCCCATCCTAACACAGTCTCATAAATCTGACCAATGTTCATACGAGAAGGTACACCAAGTGGGTTTAATACGATATCTACCGGAGTTCCATCTTCTAAGAAAGGCATATCTTCCTGACGAACGATACGAGCAACAATACCTTTGTTACCGTGACGACCCGCCATTTTATCACCTACTTTTAGTTTTCTCTTCTTAGCTACATATATTTTCGCTAATTTGATAATACCTGCAGGTAACTCATCTCCAACAGAGATAGTGAATTTTTCCCTTCTCAAGTTACCTTGAAGATCGTTTTCCTTAATCTTGTAATTATGGATAAGATCTGCAACCAACTTATTTAAATTATCATCTGTAGTCCATGTACCTTGTGTAAGGTGCGTATAATCATCTACAGAATTTAACATCTTAAGAGTGTATTTTTTACCTTTTGGTAAAACTTCTTCTCCAAGATCGTTCATTACTCCTTGAGCAGTTTTTCCTCCAACAATAGCAAATAATTTATCTACTAAGTTAGATTTAAGCAATGAGAATTTAGCATCATACTTCTTCTCAAGAGCAGAAACATCTTCTTTATCCTGAACACGTTTACGCTTATCTTTAACCGCACGAGCAAAAAGTTTCTTATTAATAACAACACCTCTTAAAGATGGGTGTGCTTTTAATGAAGCATCTTTTACATCACCAGCTTTATCTCCAAAGATCGCTCTAAGTAATTTTTCTTCTGGAGTAGGATCGCTTTCTCCTTTTGGAGTGATCTTACCAATAAGAATATCACCAGGCTTCACTTCAGCACCAATTCTAATCATACCGTTTTCATCAAGATCTTTTGTAGCCTCTTCAGAAACGTTTGGAATATCATTAGTTAATTCTTCGTTACCTAACTTGGTATCTCTAACTTCTAATGAATATTCATCTATATGTATAGATGTAAATACATCTTCTCTTACAACTCTTTCAGAAATTACGATTGCATCCTCAAAGTTATATCCTTTCCAAGGCATGAAGGCAACTTTCATGTTACGTCCTAGAGCAAGTTCTCCTGCTTCTGTTGCGTAACCCTGACAAAGTACCTGACCTTTTGCAACTCTATCGCCAACACTTACGATTGGTCTTAAGTTAATAGAGGTTCCTTGGTTAGTTTTTCTAAATTTGATAAGATTGTAAGTCTTAGAATCGCTTTCAAAACTTACCATTCTCTCATCTTCAGTACGATCGTACTTAATGGTGATCTTTTGAGCATCTACGTACTCAACTTCACCATCTCCTTCAGCATTTATTAATACACGAGAATCCGTTGCTACCTGTCTTTCAAGACCAGTTCCAACAATTGGAGATTCTGCTCTTAATAAAGGTACAGCCTGACGCATCATGTTAGATCCCATCAATGCACGGTTGGCATCATCATGCTCCAAGAAAGGAATTAAAGATGCAGAGATAGAAGAGATTTGGTTTGGTGCAACATCTATATAGTGAATCTCTTGTGGATCTACTACCGGGAAGTCACCTTCCATACGTGCAATTACCTTATCTGTATCTATAGTACCATCATCTTTTAAAGGAATGTTAGCTTGCGCTATCATTTTATCCTCTTCCTCTTCAGCACTTAAATATATTGGTTGTTCTGAAAAATCTATTTTTGCATTATTTACCTTACGGTAAGGAGTTTCAATGAATCCCATTCCGTTCACCTTAGCAAATACTGAAAGTGAAGAAATAAGCCCAATGTTCGGTCCTTCCGGAGTTTCAATAGGACAAAGTCTTCCGTAGTGCGTATAGTGAACATCACGTACTTCAAACCCTGCTCTTTCTCTTGAAAGTCCACCTGGCCCTAATGCAGATAATCTACGTTTGTGGGTTATCTCTGCAAGTGGATTTGTTTGATCCATGAACTGAGATAACTGGTTGGTACCAAAGAAAGAGTTGATAACAGAAGACAAGGTCTTCGCATTAATCAAATCTATCGGGGTAAATACCTCGTTGTCACGCACATTCATTCTTTCACGAATGGTACGAGCCATACGAGCTAAACCAACACCAAACTGCTGAGATAATTGTTCTCCTACTGTTCTAACACGACGGTTAGATAAGTGATCGATATCATCAATCTCTGCCTTTGAGTTAATTAACTCTATTAAGTATTTAACAATGGTAATGATATCTTCTTTGGTAAGCACTTGCTTATCCATAGCTACATCAAGACCAAGTTTTTTGTTCATTCTGTAACGACCTACTTCCCCAAGGCTGTAACGTTGATCAGAAAAGAACAATTTATCTATAATTCCACGTGCAGTTTCTTCATCTGGCGGTTCTGCATTACGCAGCTGACGATAGATGTGTTCTACAGCCTCTTTCTCAGAGTTAGTTGGATCTTTTTGCAATGTATTGTGAATAATTGCATAATCTCCAGTAGAATTATCTTCTTTATGTAAAAGAATTGTTTTAGAACCGGTTTCTAGAATTTCTTCTATGTGATCCTTATCCAATTCTGTATCACGATCAAGAACAATTTCGTTACGTTCTATTGAAACTACCTCACCGGTATCTTCATCTACGAAATCTTCATACCAAGTATTTAATACTCTTGCGGCAAGTCTTCTTCCTAATACTTTTTTAAGTCCTGTTTTAGAAACTTTTACTTCTTCTGCCAGGTCAAAGATCTCAAGGATATCCTTATCTCTTTCAAAACCGATAGCACGGAAAAGTGTAGTAACAGGTAATTTTTTCTTTCTATCGATATACGCGTACATCACGTTATTGATATCGGTAGCGAATTCTATCCAAGAACCTTTGAAAGGTATAATTCTGGCAGAATATAATTTTGTTCCATTGGCATGGAAAGATTGTCCAAAGAAAACACCAGGTGAACGGTGTAACTGAGAAACCACTACTCTCTCGGCACCATTGATACAAAAAGTCCCACTTGGTGTCATATAAGGAATAGTCCCTAAATATACGTCCTGTACGATAGTTTCAAAATCTTCATGCTCAGGATCGGTACAATAAAGTTTTAAGCGGGCTTTAAGCGGTACGCTATAAGTTAAACCCCTCTCAATACATTCTTGAATAGAATATCTTGGTGGGTCCACGAAGTAATCTAAAAATTCTAAAACGAATTGATTACGAGTGTCTGTAATGGGAAAGTTTTCCATGAAGGTATTATAGAGACCCTCATCTCCCCTTTCTTCTGATTTTGTTTCTAGTTGAAAGAAATCCTGGAAAGACTTAATTTGGACATCCAAAAAGTCTGGATAATCAGGCTTATTCTTTACAGAAGAGAAATTCAATCTTTCAGTTTGCGTTGCTAACATCAATGGACGGAATTATAATTTATATATAAAAGTGGGTGCGTTATAGAACTTTAAGCTTTATATACGCAAAAGGGTTTAGACCTTTAGGAGATACTCCCAAGGTCTAAACCTAAATAATATTGCTTGTTAAGCTTATTTAAGCTCAACCTCAGCTCCTGCTTCTTCTAATTGTGCTTTTAATGCTTCAGCTTCGTCTTTAGCAACTCCTTCTTTAACTGCTTTAGGAGCACCATCTACTAATTCTTTAGCATCTTTAAGACCAAGACCAGTAAGTTCTTTTACCATTTTCACTACAGCTAATTTAGAGCTACCTGCAGCTTTAAGGATTACGTCAAACTCTGATTGCTCTTCAGCAGCATCTTCACCACCACCAGCTGGACCAGCCATAGCTACAGCAGCAGCTGCAGGTTCGATACCATATTCTTCTTTTAAAATAGTAGCTAATTCATTAACTTCTTTTACTGTTAAGTTAACTAATTGCTCTGCGAAATCTTTTAAATCTGCCATTTTCTATCGTTTTAAAATGTTCTTTAATATATAATTGTTAAAAAGTGCGTACGTGCTTATCCTTCTTTTTCAGAAAGAGTTTTAAGAATTCCAGCTAATTTACCACCACTTGATTTAAGCGCTGAAACAACGTTCTTAGCAGGTGATTGTAACAATCCGATGATATCCCCAATAACTTCTTCTTTAGACTTGATGTTAACCAATGTCTCAAGATAATCGTCACCTACATAAATCGCTTCTTCAATAAAAGCTCCTTTAAGTAATGGTTTATCAGATTTTTTTCTGAATTCTTTGATCACTTTAGCTGGAGCATTTCCAGTATCAGAGATCATTATAGATGTATTGCCTTTTAAAACTGAAGGAAGTTCTCCGAATTCCTTATCGGAAGCTTCCATAGCTTTTGCAAGCAACGTATTTTTAACTACTGCTAGTTTTACGTTAGCTTTAAAACAAGCTCTACGTAAGTTTGAAGTACCTAAGGCGTTTAAACCTGAGATATCTGCAAGGTAAATAATAGAATTATTTGATAACTGCGCAGTTAGATCTTCAATTACTAATGATTTTTCTTCTCTTGTCATAATCTTAAATATTATTGCTCAGTAAACCTTTTAGTATCTATTTCAACACTTGGGCCCATTGTAGAAGAAATGTATATACTCTTAATATAAACACCCTTAGAAGCCACTGGTTTCAATTTAACCAAAGTAGTTAATAATTCTCTTGCGTTTCCTGCAATTTTCTCTGCATCAAAAGATGCTTTTCCAATCCCGGCATGAACAATACCAGTCTTATCAACTTTAAAGTCGATCTTACCAGCTTTCACATCAGATACAGCTTTAGCTACATCCATAGTAACAGTTCCTGTCTTTGGGTTAGGCATCAATCCTCTTGGTCCTAATACTCTACCTAAAGGTCCTAATTTACCCATAACACTAGGCATGGTGATAATTACATCAACATCCGTCCAACCAGACTTAATCTTATCTAGATATTCATCTAAACCAACGTAATCTGCACCTGCTTCTTTAGCTTCAGCTTCCTTATCTGGAGTTACTAAGGCTAAAACTTTCACGTCTTTACCAGTACCGTGTGGTAAGGTTACAACACCTCTAACCATTTGGTTGGCTTTACGTGGATCTACGTTCAAACGAACTGCAAGATCTACAGAAGGATCAAAATTTTCGTTGGAAATTTCTTTTACTAAAGCAGAAGCTTCACTAACTGAATACAATTTTCCGCTTTCAATTTTAGACTGAGCTTCTTTTTGCTTTTTAGTTATTTTTGCCATTTTTAATTTCTATTTTGGATTAAAACGGCGCTTGCCCTTTAATAGTTACACCCATGGAGCGAGCTGTTCCCGCTACCATTTTCATTGCTGATTCTACAGTAAATGCATTTAAATCTTGCATTTTATCTTCAGCAATAGCTCTAACCTGATCCCAAGAAACGCTGGCAATCTTTTTACGATTAGGCTCACCAGAACCTTTTTTAGATTTTGCTGCTTCTAATATTTGAACTGCGGCTGGTGGAGTTTTAATTACAAAATCAAAAGATTTATCTTTATAAACTGTAATTTGTACTGGTAAAACTTTACCAGCTTTATCCTGGGTTCTAGCATTAAACTGCTTACAGAACTCCATTATATTTACTCCGGCAGCACCTAAAGCAGGTCCAACTGGTGGTGATGGGTTAGCAGCACCTCCACGAACTTGTAGTTTAACAACTTTACTTACTTCTTTTGCCATTTTTATAATTTTTAAGTGATAGTTTTAAGAGTGGAAGCAATTAAAAACTATCAAAAATATATGTAACAGTATTACTATTATACTTTTTCAACTTGCATATAACTAAGCTCTAACGGTGTCTTTCTTCCAAAGATCTTAACCATTACTTCTAGTTTACGCTTTTCTTCATTAATCTTTTCAACAGTTCCATTAAATCCGTTAAAAGGTCCATCAATAACTTTAATGGTTTCTCCTAAAGTAAAAGGTATAGCAACATTGTCTGCTTTAACTGAAAGCTCATCAACTTTACCTAACATTCTATTTACTTCTGATCTTCTTAACGGAACAGGATCTCCTCCTTTAGTTTCACCTAAAAACCCGATAACACCATTAATAGTCTTAATGATGTGTGGAATTTCACCTCCAAGATTTGCTAAAACCATAACATAACCAGGAAAGTATACTCTTTCTTTAGAAATCTTCTTACCATTTCTAATCTGAATAACTTTCTCTGTAGGCACAAGAACTTCACCCACGAAATCTTCCATTCCTTGGTGTGAAATCTCACGTTCAATATATTCTTTTACCTTATTTTCCTGACCACTCACGGCACGAACCACATACCATTTCTTATCCTTTACTTCTGCCATAGTCTAAATTTAAGATTTAATCCATTCAAAATATTTTTCTATTGCAGAACTAAAAACGGTGTCCACACCCCAAATAGCTAAAGAAAAAATAATTGAAAAAAGAGCTACAACTACTGTTAACCTTTGAGCCTCCGCCATAGTTGGCCAAGTTACGTGATTCTTTAACTCGTTATAAGACTCTGAAATATAATTGACGATTCCTGCCATTGTTTTCTTATTTGCACGGGTTGAGAGACTCGAACTCCCGACACCTGGTTTTGGAGACCAGTGCTCTACCAACTGAGCTAAACCCGTAGATAAGATAAGGTACTCAACAAATGCAGAGTACCTTATTCTTATTTATAATTCTTAGTCTAGGATCTCAGTTACTTGACCTGCTCCTACTGTTCTACCACCTTCACGGATAGCAAAACGAAGACCAACATTCATTGCAATTGTTTGCAATAACTCAACGTGGATAGTTAAGTTATCCCCTGGCATTACCATCTCTACACCTTCTGGTAAAGTAATAGTTCCAGTTACATCAGTTGTACGTACGTAGAACTGAGGACGGTAGTTATTATGGAATGGAGTGTGACGTCCACCTTCTTCTTTTTTCAATACGTAAACCTCAGCTTTAAACTTTTTGTGAGGAGTTACAGATCCTGGCTTAACGATTACCATACCTCTAGAGATCATTGACTTCTCAATACCTCTTAAAAGAATACCAACGTTATCTCCAGCTTCACCTCTATCTAAGATCTTACGGAACATTTCAACTCCAGTAATAGTAGAAGTTAATTTCTCAGCTCCCATACCAATGATCTCAACAGGATCTCCAGTATTTGCTACACCAGTTTCAATACGACCTGTTGCAACAGTACCACGACCAGTAATAGAGAATACATCTTCGATAGGCATTAAGAAAGGCTTTTCAACGTCACGAACTGGAAGTTCGATCCATGAATCTACAGCTTCCATTAATTCTAAAACTGTATTCACCCATTTTTCCTCACCGTTTAAAGCTCCTAAAGCAGAACCTTGAACAACAGGACCATTATCACCATCATATTCATAGAAAGATAAAAGATCTCTGATCTCCATCTCAACTAATTCTAATAATTCCTCATCATCAACCATATCCACTTTATTCATGAATACAACGATTCTTGGAATACCAACCTGACGACCTAATAAGATGTGCTCACGAGTTTGTGGCATAGGACCATCAGTTGAAGCAACAACCAAGATAGCACCATCCATTTGAGCAGCACCAGTAACCATGTTCTTTACATAATCCGCGTGACCAGGACAATCTACGTGTGCATAGTGACGCTCTTTAGTAGAGTACTCTACGTGTGAAGAGTTAATAGTAATACCTCTTTCTTTTTCTTCTGGAGCATTGTCAATCTGATCAAAAGACATAGCTGCTGAAAATCCAGCGTCAGCCATTACTTTAGTAATCGCTGCAGTTAAGGTAGTTTTTCCGTGATCTACGTGTCCTATCGTACCTATGTTTAAGTGCGGTTTGGAACGATCAAAAGTTTCCTTTGCCATAATTAATGATTTTATTCTTAGTTATATATTAGTGTTCAATTTTATACAAAATTAAGAGCCAACGACGAGAATTGAACTCGTGACCTCTTCCTTACCAAGGAAACGCTCTACCCCTGAGCTACGTCGGCCAAAAAGGTTATCCCCATCAGGATTACACCTTATGGAGATTAAAACGAACCTCGACACAACGCCGCTGTTCCCCTTAGAGCGAAAGACCGGGTTCGAACCGGCGACATTCAGCTTGGAAGGCTGACGCTCTACCAACTGAGCTACTTTCGCAAATTTGAAACATCTATTCAATGTTTCTGGTTGGATCTATCACTTTAAGTGATTAGTGGGGAGAGCAGGATTCGAACCTGCGAAGACGTAGTCAGCAGATTTACAGTCTGCCCTCGTTGGCCGCTTGAGTATCTCCCCAATGTTACCTTTTCAGAATTTTACAGAACCATTAAACCTAACGGCTTGCTTTTTTGAAGGTGCAAATTTAATAAAATTAAAACCTTAAAACAAAACTTTTAGAGATAAAATCTTAAATAAAATAAAGCTTGCACTCTATTGATCTAAGAACAAAATAATTAGCTCTAAAAATAAAACCTCACCATCAAACAAGATTTAATTGTTAACTGTAATTCCAAAATTTCAAAGAGCCGATGGAGGGACTCGAACCCACGACCTGCTGATTACAAATCAGCTGCTCTAGCCAGCTGAGCTACATCGGCATTCCTACACTTATTCAGCATAAAAAAGTCCGCTATTTCTAACGGACTGCAAAGATATACATCTTTATCTATTTCACAAATTTATTTTGAAAAAAAATTCATTAAACATGTGCATTCATTTTTTCTTTCTTTCTTACAATTTGCCGCTGTAATGTGCTAATACACTCATCTACACATTCTTCAAACTTCCTGCACGTCTTTTTAACCATTAAATCTCCCCCGGGAATGCTTAGTAAAATTTCTGTGATTTTATTTTCCTTCTCACTCGTATTTTGAACTTTTAAAAATACATCTGCGTAGATTATCTTGTCATAATAGTTTTCAAGCTTATCTAACTTCACTTGAATAAAATCTAACAACTTTTGATCTACGTTGAAATTAACTGATTGAACATTTACTTTCATCTCCTAAACATTTAAATTAAACATTACATTTTAGTCACTTCTTATTTTGGCGAGGATGCGCATTTTTATACACTTTAGTTAATTCAGAAATATTATTGTGTGTATAAACCTGCGTAGACGCTAAGCTAGAATGTCCTAATAACTCTTTTACAGCATTTAAATTAGCTCCATTATTTAAAAGATGAGTTGCAAAAGAATGCCGTAAAATATGTGGACTCTTCTTCACCTTGTTCGAAGCCTTACTAAAGTAATTATTTATAATCCTATACACAAGAGTTTCATACAATTTAATTCCCTTAGAAGTTACGAATAAAAATGCCATGTCTAGACTGGCAACCTCCGCTCTATAACCAAGATAATTATTCAATAAAAGAGCAATTTCTGGGATCAATGGTATAATACGCTCCTTTCTTCTTTTTCCTAAGACCTTAAGTCTATTATTGCGCAGATCTAGATCTCCTAATTGAATTCCAATTAACTCTGCCCTCCTTATACCTGTAGAATAAAAAAGTGAAATTATACATAGATCTCTTGAAGCTTCAAAACTATTAGGCTCTATAGCCGCTAGAACATTCTCTACTTCTACTTCCGAGAAAGGCACCTGTAAACTCTTAGAGGTCTTAAGAGCTTTATGAGCTGCTAAAGGATTTAGCACTATCTGATCTGTTCTTAGAAGAAACTTATAATAAGCCTTTAGCGATGCTATCTTCCTGTTGATACTCCTATTGCTAATACCAGTATCTACTAGCACAATTATCCAGTTCCTAATTTGATGATAAGAGATCTCATCTATATTTTGATCTTCAAATTCGTTCAGAATATATTCTTGGAATCTTAGCAGATCTGCCTTATAAGCTTTTACTGTATGTTCCGAGTATTTCTTTTCATAAAATAAATAATCTAAAAATTGATTAAAAGGCATAGTTGTTCAGTTAACAATAAAATTATTAATCTCTAAGTTATATAAAGTTTACAGAAATTAATTAGATACTATAATTTTAACTCAGGAAGTAATAAACAAAAAAAACTGCTAAAAATAAAAGTCTAAACTTTTACCATTAGCAGTTAGTATTATAAGGCTCCTCTTAATGAGGAACTATTCTGAAGTTATAGACTTTGAAAAAATCTATTATTCGACAGGTTCAAAATCATTATCTCAATTCACAAAGGCTTTAAGCCTTAATTATTGAAGATCTAGATTTCTTCTTTATCTCTTAATCCTTGGATATATTGAGCTTTTTGAAGCTGGGCTCTGTTCACAACAGAAGGCTTAGAAAACGCCTGTCTGCTTCTTAGCTGACGCATGGTCCCTGTTCTGTCAAATTTTCTTTTAAAACGCTTTAGCGCTCTATCGATATTCTCTCCGTCTTTAACTGGTATAATTAACATAGTATCACCTCCTTTCGTTAGAAATTTTAAAGTGCAAATATAGATTAAATCATCTATCCCACAACCCTAAATTATATTTAATATTATTATTATTTCAATTCAGCATTTAACCTACTTAAAACGAATGCTTTAGCATTAAAAAGCTTCAACATTTTCGCAAAAAAGCAATTAACTTTAATTCGCCGCTGGTTTGTATTCTTTCTTATCGATTACCATTTTTGCATAAAAATGAAAACATTTTCGCAAAAAAGCCAATCAACTTTAATTCGCCGCTGGTTTGTATTCTTTCTTATCGATTACCATTTTTGCATAAAAATGAAAACATTTTCGCAAAAAAGCCAATCAACTTTAATTCGCCGCTGGTTTGTATTCTTTCTTATCGATTACCATTTTTGCGATAATCTCTCTTAAGATTTCAGAAGTTCCGCCACCTATAGGGCCTAATCTACTATCTCTTAACATGCGCGCTAATGGGTAATCTTCTATATAACCATATCCTCCTAAAAGCTGAAGACAGTTATATATAACTTCATCTGCAATCTTAGTAGAAAGAAGTTTAGACATACTTGCCTCCTTTACTACATAAACACCACCAATCATTCTTTTAACGATAGAATAATTAAACTCTTTACACATCTCAACTTCACTAGCCATTTGGGCTACAGAGTGTCTTAATGCTTGAAACTTATCTATAGTTTTTCCAAACGCAGAACGCTCAGACATATAATTAATAGCATAATCTAAAGCAAATTCTGCACGAGCATGAGCATTCACACCCATTATCAATCGTTCTAAAGCAAAGTGTTGCATTATATAAGAAAATCCTAGATTCTCTTCACCCATTAAATTCCCTTCTGGAATTTCAACATTATCAAATGCGATCTCTGCTGTATCTGAAGCTCTCCAACCTAACTTGTCTAACTTAGTAGCAGAAATTCCTGGAGTATCTCTATCCACAACAAAAATGCTCATTCCCTTACCACCTTTTTCAGGATCTGTTTTAGCAGCTACTACAAGGTAATCTGAATAGACACCGTTGGTAATAAATGTTTTAGATCCATTCAAGATGTATTTATCTCCTTTTTTAACTGCTGTACTTTTCATACCTGCAACATCAGACCCACCAAATGGCTCTGTAATACAAAGACAACCAATCATCTTACCTTCAATACTAGGCTCTAAATATTTCTTCTTCACCTCTTCGCTACCTTCAGCTAATAAATGCGTCATAGCTAAGTAAGAATGTGCCCACATTGCAGCGGCAAATCCTCCGGAATTTACTTTTTGTAATTCCTCCAAAAATATAACCGTGTAGAAAAGATCTAAATTTAATCCTCCATATTGCTCCGGGTAGGTTAATCCGAAATAACCCATCTCACCAAATTTTTCCCAAATAAAGCGATCTATGGTTCCAGATTTTTCCCATTTGTCGATATGAGGCACCACTTCTTTTTTCAAAAATTCTTGAAAACTTTTCCTAAAAAGCTCGTGTTCCTCTGTAAAATACATACTATCCATATATAACAATTCTTTTATATTAAAATGAGATCAAATCAGCTAAACAAGAGTTAGATAACTCCAGCTTTTAAGTTCGAAATTAAAAGAACAACCGATTTAATAAAATAAACTAATTTATCAAGTATTCCGATATTTTAATCTACGCTCAAATATAACGCAATTCTGTCTATCTTTTCGGAAGGAAAGCCCTTTATTTTTGCTAATTCTTCAAAATTATGAATTGTTTCATGTAGCAATTTATAATTAACTATTTCCCTAGCAAGTTCATAATCTATATATGGAAGCTCACTTAATTGTATTACGGAAGCTTCATTAATATTGAGTATTTTGAAATCTGGTAAGGTTTGTACTGTATAATATTGAAGAAGTTCTTTTCTGCTTTCTGCAGATAAGCCATAAATATCTTTGAGCTGAATATCGCCAACAAAACCGCCCAACTTCGTCCTATACTTAACTATTCTTTCCGATAACACCTCTCCTATACCTTTAACTTTCTGCAATTCTTCTGCACTTACTGTATTAAGATCTCGTTTGGGAACATTAGTTTTTAATAAGGGCTGCGTATTCGTTTTGTATGTAGTATTATTTTTTTTTGCCCAGTCAGGAAATTTGAAAAATGGAGTTATTTTATGCAATAAGGAATCTGAAACTTGTGTAATTGACTGGAATTCTTCCGATGTATTAATCCACCTGTTAGTTTTTCTATATGCCAAGAGCCGATCAATCTCTGCAGTAGACATTCCAAGCATATATCCTTTATAATCGGTTAAATAATTTGGATTGAAAGGGTAAATCTTTGGACTGTTTCTTTTTAGAGCTTCTACTTTTAAAGAATCTATAGAATTTTGAGCAGCAATAAGTTGTTGTGAATTCGCTTCAACGGCAACTTTAGAATCACCAAAATCTACCAAGTAGTAGACTGTTTGAAGAATAACTATAATTACTACCAATAAAAAAATCCCATTTTGTTGACTTCTATTGAAAACAAAATGGGATCTAAAATTTTTCATTTTAATTATATCATTAGCTAACCGGTTCTTTTCTTAATAACTCCCCAGTTTTTAGTTTTTTCATATACTCTCTAAGATCTTTTCTAACTTCACCAGACATAATATAAAGTCCGATAATGTTAGGGAAAGACATAGACAAGATCATCATGTCTGAGAAGTCTAATACTGCTCCTAAACTTACAGAAGCTCCTACCACAACAAATACTAAAAATAACATTTTATAGATAATCTCACTTTTCTTACTCTTTCCAAATAAATAGGTCCAGGCTCTCATCCCGTAATAAGACCAAGAGATCATTGTAGAGAATGCGAACAAGAAAACGGCTGCAGCCAATACATATGGGAACCATGATACTACACTTCTAAATGCTCTTGAAGTAAGTTCTGCTCCGGCTACACCAGAAACTTCATGCATTCCTGTAAATATAAGAACCAAAGAAGTAAGCGTACAAACAACAACAGTATCTATAAAAGGCTCTAATAAAGATACAAATCCTTCTGATGGCGGGTGATTAGTCTTCGCAGCACTGTGAGCAATAGCAGCAGAACCTACACCAGCTTCATTAGAGAATGCAGCTCTCTGGAAACCAACTATCAGAACACCTATAACACCACCTTTAAGCGCGCTAGGACTAAATGCTCCATCCCAAATTGCTTGAAATGCAAGTCCGATGTTTTCTATATTATATCCAATAACAACTAAAGCTCCCAATATATAGACTCCAGCCATAATTGGCACTACTTTCTCTGTAACCTTAGCAATACTATTAATACCTCCAATAATAACCACACCAACAAGCACCGCTACTATAAGTCCGAACCAGAAACCATTTCCAACCAACATTGGAAACTCTCCAGCTAGTGTAACAAAAGATTGGTTTGCCTGGAACATGTTTCCACCTCCAAAAGAAGCTCCAACTGCAAGAATGGCGAAGAAACCTGCTAATAACTTACCTAATCCTTTTTTATTTCTTTTTTCAAGTCCGTATCTTAAGTAATGCATTGGTCCACCAAATACACGACCATCTGCTGTGATTTGTCTATATTTTACACCTAGAGTACATTCTACGAATTTTGAAGACATCCCCAAAAGTCCAGCAACGATCATCCACAGCGTAGCTCCAGCTCCTCCTAAAGAAACAGCAACCGCTACTCCAGCAATATTTCCTAAACCAACTGTTCCAGAAACGGCAGTTGCTAAAGCTTGGAAGTGAGTAACCTGTCCCGGTGCATTTGGATCATCATACTTACCACTAGCAAGTTGAAATGCATGTTTAAATCCTCTGATGTTTATGAAACCTAATCTTATTGTAAAAAATGCCGCTCCTAACAATAACCAAACTACAATGAATGGAATATTCTTTTCTTGAGCATCTCCGTTAGGATGCGTTAAAGGTGTAGGCTCATCATATCTTATAGAAGCTAAATATTGTGCTCCCTGCTCAATTACGTGCTCCTTATTTTCAGAATTATAGATAACTCCTCCTTCTTGAACAAGGTATTTTAAAGTACCGTTTGCATTAGCATATGCATTAACATCTTCTCCGTCTCTTGATACTGTAGCAATAAGATCTCCTTTTTTCACCTTAGCTCCTTCCGGTAATGCCCAGCTTTTAAGAATGAATTTTGCTTCTAAAGATGGTGTCCATCCAGGAGCAGCAACTCTCTTGGCATCTGCATAAACTACAGGATCATAAACTCCTATTGCAGAAAAAGGATCCCAAAATAAGATAGATCCCATTTTCTCCACGATTGGAGCAAATGAGCTATTAAAAATTTCTGTAATGGCTTCAGCCTTTACTTTGTAGGTACGGGTAGTAGTATTTCCGGCATCATCTGTAATAATTACAGAGTACGGTATCCCTTCAATTAATCCACTAGCTCTTGGAGATGTTAGAGGTGTAGATTGATTATCCCATTTGTAGGTGTAAGGAGGTGTTCCTCCTGTTACTTCAAGATCGATAAAACCATCGTTAATAACATTAGATGGATTTCCAATATCGGCTTTTACTTCTAAGTCTTGAGCAAATAATGAAATTAATGAAAATGAAAAGAACAATGAAAGTAAGTACTTTCTCATAAGCTAATATAAAAATTAATTAAGATTATTTTTCAGCGAAGCAAGATGCTAAAAAATTAGGCCTTTTCAAATTTTTACTAGTTAAAATGTAAATGATTTGTTAAATTAAAATTAGACTCCAATATTCCAACTATCATTCCGTACGAAATACTTGACTGCCTTCTTAATTTAATAACAATATTAAAACACTAAGCTTCAGAAGACTAAGATTTAAAGATCGAAAACCGAAGTTCTCTTAGAATACACTAGATCTTTGATCTTTAACCAAAAAGCAAGTGTAAGATAAAGTGCGAAACCTAATCCTAAAGTGGCAAAAGACAGATATATAAAGAATAATCTAATAATTTTAGCACGCATCCCAATCTTGTCTGCCAATCTTGAAGAGACATAAAAGCCGTTGCGCTCAAAAAAATGCCGTATGGAGTATATAAATGTTAACACTTAACAAAGATACTATTTATTGAATAATGCCACTTAAAATTTTATTTCCTAATCTACATTGAAGACATTCATTTTTATCACAATATTCTTGCTTTAGATGAAGCATCGCTTGTGAATGTAACGCATTTGTAATGGTACTGGATTTGAGATTATTAAAACCCAAACTTATTTTATTTTTCTCTGATTTAATTTGATGTATTAAATCCAGCAACTCTTCAATATCTGATATTCCTCTTGCCTTATTATAGCAAAACTTCAATGGAATAATAGTATTAATTATTAATAAATCTATAAAGTCATGCGTGAGGAATTTAGGTTTAGCTGAATGCTCTTTTTCAAAAGAATAATGACTTTGCCAATACGCGGAAGGTTGAACTGAAAAAATCTGATAAACATCCTGTAATCCTTTAACTTCCATTAGTTCAGAAAACAAATGAGCTTTTTTATTATAAAGCGAAGCTAATTGAGAGAGACGGATGTTTGGAAAATTATCTGGACGCAATCTAAAATATTTAGCACGTTCCACGTAGCTGTTTTCTAAGTGATGTTTCAACCTAGCAAATGCATATTCTTTGTCTAGACTCACAAAAAAATCATTATCTATCTTTTTATCCAGTAAACCTGATTGACCAAAAAATACTGCCTCCAATCTTTGTTGAGAAGATCTTAATTTCTGAACTGTTTGAAAGCTAATACTGCTTGCCATACTCAGAAAGGCACTACCATTTATATTCAATCCAAAATTTTTAGCAAGCAATTTAAACAGAACGGCTTCCCAATTATTTTCAGAATTACGAAGCAATTCTAAGATCAGATGAGATTTGTTATTTAATCTTTCAAGATAAAGGGAATACTGATAATTCTTTATATCAAATTCATCAAACTTATTAAAATCTGTTGCACAGTTAATCCATTTGTTATTTGGAGCTATTAATAATTCTCTATAACTTGATAGGGTAGTTTCCAAAATTAAGCCTTTTAATTGCAAAGTAGAAATTATGGAATTATCCTTCCTATAGATGGCGACATCATCCTCCCAAACTACATGCAGAATTACATTGTCATAATTAGGATCAATTTCATGTTTGTGTAAATACCAATCTGAAGATTTCAAATGGATCTCTACATTCCCTGCCCATATCTGATCTTCAATTTTAATCTTAGCATTAAAAAAGTCCGGTCCAGAATTATAATTATGAACGCCTACATCTAAAATTTGTAATGGAGAATTATGTACGGTCCTGGCTTTACCAAAATCGAATTTTCTAAATTTCCAGATATAATGAAGAAAATGCTCCTGCATTATATAAATATATAAATTTACATAACACCTTAGATACAAGTATATTAAAAATTATTCTGCAGATTTCATTAATGTATTGTAGATTTCATTAAAGAAATAATCTACCCACAAACGATACATTTTTCCACTAGGATGCAAACCGTCATTTGCAACCAATGAAAGATCGTCCCTAGCCTCCTTCGAGATTGGAGTAATGTTATAAAAAGGAACATCAAAATCCTCAGAAACTCGTTTAAGAACGCTGTTGAATCTAGCTATATCCTTACCAATATTCTCTGAATTAGAAGCTCCAAATGGTGTAGCACCATAATCTGGAATACTCAATACAAATACACCTTCTTTTCCGTTAACAGATCTATTTATAGCCTTAGAGAAGATAACCTTCAGGTCTTCTTCATACTCATTTATAGATCTTCTTTGATATTGATTGTTAACTCCTATAGAAATAGATACAAGATCATACTGGTTAGTTGTTAACTCCACGTTCATTGCCGATAAAAGATTCTTTGTTGTCCACCCGGTTTTAGCGATTATTTTAGGATCATTAAAATCAAGACCGCTTTCCTCTAATTTTTTCACCAATTGCTCTGGCCATCTTTGAGATCTATCTACACCTTCTCCAATGGTATACGAATCGCCGAGAGCTAGATATGTATGATACTGTGAATTAGAATCTTCATCAACATCATTAGTACTATCTGTACTACATGATAACATTATAAATGCAGAAAACAAGATTAGCACTATTTGAAATAACGATTTTTTCATCCCCAACTAAATTGATCTATTTAAATTTTAATGCCTGAAAAACAAATATCTAATATAAAAAAACTCTTCCGGTTGGAAGAGTTTTTTCTTTAAATAGACAAACTTTAATCAGAGGTTTTCTCATATTTAGGATTTATATAGAGTTCTCCATTTTTCAGTTTTTTCAGATATATTTTCATGTCTTTTCGTACTTCCGAAGACATGATATAGAGACCGATAATATTAGGGAATGACATCGCTAAGATCATCATATCAGAAAAACTTAATACAGCACCTAAACTTGCAGATGCACCTAATACTACAAATACTAAGAATAGCACTTTATAAATAACTTCAGATCTTTTACTTTGACCAAAAAGATACGTCCATGATCTCATCCCATAATAAGACCAAGAGACCATCGTAGAAAATGCGAAAAGAAAAACTGCAACCGCAAGAACAGATGGAAACCATGAAATAACACTTCCAAATGCATCAGAGGTTAGCTCTACCCCTTTCATACCACCACCAACTTCATGCATACCTGTAAAAATAAGCACCAGGGCTGTCATGGTACATACTACCATAGTATCTATAAAAGGTTCAACTAGAGAAGTAAAGCCATCTGCAATAGGATTATTGGTTTTGGTAGCACTATGCGCTATGGCTGCAGAACCTACCCCAGCCTCACTAGAAAAAGCTGCTCTTTGTAAACCTATTATTAACACTCCTATAAAACCACCCTTTAAGGCGCTTGCGGAAAATGCTCCGTTATATATTGCAGAAAAGGCCGCACCAATATTTTCTATGTTGGTTCCTATAACTACCGCACATCCAAGAATATAAATAATTGCCATTACAGGAACCACTTTTCCTGTTACACGAGCTATACTATTAATACCTCCTAAGATTACGGCACCTACCAATACAGCAAAACCAACCCCAAATAAGAATCCATATCCTTCAAGAAATGGTAACTGCTCAGAAACTATTTTATAAGCCTGATTAGATTGTATCATATTTCCTCCTCCAAAAGAGGCTCCTACTCCCAGCACAGCAAATAGTACGGCAAGAAATTTCCCAAGCGCTTTCATATTGCGTTTCTCTAGTCCGTCACGCAAATAATTCATAGGCCCACCAAAGATTCTTCCATCTTCATGGATGTCTCTATATTTTACTCCTAGCGTACATTCTGTAAATTTTAAGGACATTGCAAAGAATCCAGCACAGAACATCCAAAAGGTAGCTCCAGCACCACCCAATGAAATTGCAACTGCAACACCTGCAATATTTCCTAATCCAACAGTGGCAGAAACCGCCGTTGCCATTGCTTGAAAATGAGTAATTCTTCCTGGCGCATCCGGATCATCAAATTTTCCTCGAGCTAATTGTATAGAGTGTCTAAAACCAGTTAAATTAACAAATCCCAGCCTGAATGTAAAAAAGATGCTACCAAGAATTAACCAGATAACAATAAAAGGTATGGAATTAGTTCTTAGATCACCATTTGGATGATGAAGAGGTTGAGGATCTTTAAAAGTGATCTTTGCAAGCATATGTGCATTTTGCTCGATCACGTCGACCTTATCATTAGGATCAAATATCTCTGCGCCTTCTTTAGCAAGAAAATTAATAGTTCCGGTAACATCAGAGAAGACATCTATCTCCTCTCCAGAATCGCCATTTACAATCGCTATCTTATCTCCTTCACTTACCTTTGCTCCTTCTTCTACAAGCCAGCTTTTTAAAACATATGTAGTATTTGTAGTAGCATTCCAACCCGGAACAGGAATTTCTTTTTCATTAGTATAAACTACAGGATCATAAATGCCTGTTGCCGCGAAAGGATCCCAGAAAAGTATACCACCAAGGAAATCTACAGCAGGTTGAACTTTACTGTTTACAATTTCTGTTATTGCCTCTGCAGGTATTTTAAAATCTTTTGCTAGTGTTCTCCCTTTTGAATCTGTTACTTTCACAGAATGGGTAAGGCCTTCTGTTAATCCTTTAGACTCATAAGAATCTAAAGCTGAGCTTTGTTTACTCCACTTATACTTATAGGGAGCTGCTCCTCCTTTAACATCTATTCTGGCAACACCATCATTAATCTCCTTAGAGGGATTGATTAATTCTAAAGAAACCTCAAGATCTGAGCTTTCATTTACATTACTTTGTGCACTTGTAATGAGCGTTATAATTAAGAATAAACTGGTTAACAACCACGAATTCTTCATCATATTGTATTTGTTTTTTAATTATTAATATACTCTATATAAAAATCTTATTCAAGATAACCCATTTTTTTCATCCAATCATCATTGTACATTTTTCCAACATACCTACTCCCGTGGTCATGAAATAAAACCACCACTACATCGTCCTTCTTAAAATGGTCTTTAAGTTGAAGTAAGCCTTTTACAGCTGCTCCTGCACTATTCCCCAAGAACATCCCTTCTTCTTTTGCCAATCTTCGGGTATATACTGCAGCATCTTTATCTGTAACCTTAGTAAACCCATCAATGATTTTAAAATCTACGTTCTCCGGAAGTATATCTTCGCCTATTCCTTCTGTAACATAAGGATATATTTCTTTTTCATCAAACACTCCGGTTTCATGGTATTTCTTAAAGACAGAACCATAAGTATCTATTCCCCATATTTTTATATTTGGGTTTTTCTCCTTTAAATACTTCCCCACTCCAGATATGGTTCCTCCGGTACCCACACCTACCACAAAGTGTGTAACCTTACCATCTGTTTGTTCCCAAATCTCGGGACCTGTGCTTTCATAATGAGCCTGAGCATTTGCAGGGTTATCATATTGATTTACATACCAGGAATTAGGTGTTTCTTCTGCCAATCGCTTAGAAGTAGAGTAGTAAGATCTTGGATCTTCTGGTTCCACGTCTGTAGGGCAAACTACTACTTCACTACCTACAGCTCTAAGGATATCCATTTTCTCTTTACTTTGCTTATCACTAAGCACGCAGATCATTTTATAACCTTTTATAATAGCTACTAGTGCTAATCCCATCCCGGTATTCCCTGAAGTTCCTTCTATAATGGTTCCTCCTGGCTTTAATCTTCCGTCTGCTTCTGCAGCTTCAATCATCTTAACGGCCATTCTATCTTTTACAGAATTTCCAGGATTAAAGGTTTCATATTTAGCAAGAACCAAAGCATCTATATCTTTAGTAAGCCTATTCATCTTAACCATAGGAGTGTTTCCTATAGTGCCTAATATATTTTCAGCGTAATTCATAATTTTATTTTGAAGGGGCAAAGGTACTTTTATCTTAAATCGATTCCAAAAATTTGGGTTCTTAGTATCTTTACTTAAACATTATTCAAACTTCATAGCTTTTACCGGCGATATTTTCGATATAATGACAGAGGGGATCAAAAGCATAAGTACACAAAGAATAAGGGTTCCTAAATTTACTCCTACTATATACTGCCAGCCTATATACACCGGAACTTCGGTAACATAATACGTTTCAGGATTTAAAGGGAATATCTTAAAATATTTCTGAATAAATAAAAGTCCAAGACCAATAAGATTTCCCCAGAATAATCCAAGAATAATTAGATAGGAAGCGTTATAAAGAAAAATTTTTCTAACACTCCAATTACTTCCTCCTAATGCTTTTAAGATACCAATCATCTGAGTTCTTTCTAGAATGAGAACTAAAAGAGCGGTGATCATATTAATTCCCGCAACTATGATCATGATAACAATAATTAGCGCAATATTAAAGTCGAACAGGGATAGCCACTCAAAAATGGAGTAATATTTTTGTTTGATGGTTTGAACATCTAAGAAAGAATTTGTGTTATCATAAACCTCCCCGCCCTTTTGGTCCAATTCATCAAAATTTTCAATGAACACCTCAAAGCCACCAACTTCTGTTTTAGACCAATCATTTAAACGCTGAATATGTCTTATATCTGCCAAAATATACAACTCATCAAATTCCTGAAAGCCGGAGTTATAAATACCTTTTATCTTGAAAACTCTTAGTAGCGGACTTTTATCAAAACCTTCCCGAGGAAAGTAGGTTATAACTTTATCTCCTAGCGCAAAACCTAATCGGCTTGCTAAATAACTAGAGATTAAAAGCTCATCATTTAAATTATTCGAAAAATTAGGCAGCTCTCCTTCAACTAAAAAATCATTAAAATTATTCGAATTAAAATCTGCACCAACTCCTTTAACAATAATCCCTTCAAAATCTGTTTCAGTTCTTATAATTCCGGCTTTTGTAGCCACTGCCTGTACATGAGAAATTCCAGCAACATTCTTAAATTCTGGATAGAATTCCTGGTCTAATGAAACCGGTTTTAAAGAAACCTGAGAACTATTATTATCGTAACTTTCTATAAAGATATGACCGTTGAACGCTGCTATTTTTTCCCTGATCTTTTTTTGAAGACCTATTCCCGTAGCAAAAGAAACCAACATCATTATTACCCCAATAGCTATAGCTGCAATGGCTATTTTTATTATTGGTGCCGAAATACTACTTTTATACTTTTTAGTACTTATAAGCCTTTTGGCGATAAAAAATTCGAAATTCAAGACGTCTGTTATGGTTAAAATATTATTCAAAAATACATTTTTATTCGTTCTTATAGCCTTAGTTTCCTGCGGAAGAAGTTCAGGTCAGAATATAGAGGATACCAAAGCAGTTAAATCTGAAAGTGCCACCGTGATAGTTGGAGCCAATAGAATTTCAGAATATCTACCTCTATTAAAGAATAAGCGAGTTGGAATTGTAGGAAATCAAAGTTCTGTAATTTTTAAAGCTGAGACTAAAGACCCCAATAAAATAAGCTATACGCACTTAGTAGATTCTTTGGTAGCTCTTAAAGTGAACATCAAAAAGGTTTTTGCTCCAGAACATGGATTTAGAGGAAATGCAGATGCAGGAGAACACGTAAAAGACGGAAAAGATCCAAAAACCGGTTTAAATGTTATTTCTCTTTACGGAGATAATAAAAAGCCAAAACCAGAACAAATAAAAGATCTGGATATTATCATTTTTGATATTCAGGATGTGGGAGCTAGGTTTTATACCTATATTTCTTCTTTACATTACGTTATGGAAGCTTGTGCAGAAAACAACATTAAGCTTATAGTATTAGATCGGCCAAACCCTAACGGACATTATGTAGACGGACCAATTTTAGATCCTGAATTTCAAAGTTTTGTAGGCATGCATCCGGTACCTGTGGTTCACGGACTTACTATGGGTGAGTATGCTAAAATGATAAATGGCGAGAACTGGCTTAAGAATGCAGTACAATGTGATCTTAGCGTAATAGCTGTAGAAAATTACACACATCAAACCGAATATAGCCTGCCTATTAAACCTTCCCCTAACTTACCAAATGATAGAGCCATTAATCTTTATCCAAGTATATGCTTTTTTGAAGGTACCAATGTTAATGCCGGAAGAGGTACAGATCACCAATTTCAAGTGTTTGGATCTCCTACCTTAAATAAGGCCTATTTTGATTATTCGTATATACCAGAATCTAAAGAAGGAGCAAAAAGTCCAAAACATCTAGGCGAAAAATGTTACGGAAGAGACCTAACCAATACTAAAAGGTTGAACCATATAAACCTAGAATGGCTTATTGAAGCCTATAATAACACCAACAGTAAATCTGGTTTCTTTAATAATTTCTTCGCAAAATTAGCAGGTGGAAATGAGCTTCAAAATCAAATAGAAAGCGGACTTTCCGAAAAAGAAATCAGAGAAACATGGGCATTAGGATTAGAGAAATTCAATAAGATTAGAGAAAATTATATACTTTATAAATAACAATTTAATCTAAAAACTGCTTAGACTTTTTAAGATACGCTCCAGAATTATCTACACTTACAAGTTGTTTTTTCCATTTATCTATTGCGGTTGTGTCCTGATTTTTAAGTGATACACAATAGTTTAATTATGTGTACATCAACTTATTATCTTTAGATAAGCTAGTGATCTCAAGATCTTTAAGAAGCTTTTTTTCTACACTACCAGTATTATCCTGGTACAAATCTATTTACATTTCCATCAGATCAACTTTCTCCTTCATATCTGCATAATTACGCTGCTTTCTACAAAGCATCTTTTCGCCATTTCACAAATAATTACTCGCCAAGCTTAAAAATTCTTGTTGTATATCTTTCTGTAGATATTGGCTAAAATCGATATATTTTTGAGCTAATCTAATCCCTGTAGCATAATCATGATGCCTGAAATAATTAAGATTTTCAGCTCGCATAAAGCGAGTATTTAAAGCGTATTTTTTTTAATATAACACTCACCTGATCTTTATTCATGTAGCCAACTTGGCTGAACACTAATTCGCCGCTTGCATCAATTATCAACAATAATGGAATTGCATTTACCCCATATTGTCTTGCCAACTCTGTTCTTTTGACTAGGTCTACCATTAAAGGAATATAGCTCTTAGATATTTTTCTGATCTCTGCATTATTCCAAGATTCCCTTTCCATTTTCTTACAAGGTCCAAACCACGTTGCCCAAAAATCTACCAGAAAAAGTTTATCTGTAGCTATAGCAAGCTTTTGAGCATCATTAAAAGAAGAAGTCTACCCAACCTGAGAAAAAGAATTAACACTAATTATAAAAAATAAAAAAGAAACTATTTTACACATAAACATAATCTTTTGTGGGGAAAATAGAATTATGCCTATCTAATTACAAAAATTTTTACACCTTTATTCGCTTTTTCATTTCTTCTACGATATTATAAGCAGCAGGACATATAAATGTATTCTTTATATTAATACTGGATATCTTATGAAAGTCTTTTCTATCTGTATGAGGATATTCTCTGCAAGCTTTAGGTCTAACATCATATATAGAACAATAATTATCTGCTCCTAAAAAAGTACAAGGTACTTGCTGCAACACATGATCATTATCTTCATCTACTCTTAAATACGTTTCTATAAACTGAGATGGTTTCTGCCTAAAATGCTTAGCAATTCTCTCAATATCTTTATTTGTAAATAAAGGTCCTGTAGTTTTACAGCAATTTGCACAGGCTAAGCAATTTGTACGTTCAAATTCCTCTTCATGCATTACCTGCATTTGAGAGTCTAGATTTTTTGGTGGCTTTTTACGAAGTTTTGTAAAGAACTTTTTATTTTCCTTATGCTTATCTTTGGCCTTTTGGGGGAGATCTTTTAAAATTTCATCCATGAAGCAAAGATATGAAGAAGCAAGACAAAAATAAGCAAGATATAGACGTGTTTGGAAAGGCAATTTTTGCCTATCATCATCATCAAGACGAAACTGATATCATTGTGCATTCCCCAGATTTTGATGATGATATTATTCCGGTATCTGTTCTATTTAGGAATTACGAGGAGATGCCTGCATTAGAGAAGGAAGCACTTAATAAATCTTATGGAAAAGTACTTGATGTTGGATGCGGAGCTGGAAGTCATACCCTCTATCTTCAGCAGCAAAAAGACTTGGATGTAACTGGCATAGATATTTCTAAAGGTGCAATAGAAATTTGTAAATTAAGAGGATGTAAAAATGTAAAAGTGCAGGATTATTTTAATTGGAATGCAGAGAAATATGATACGCTGCTTTTTATGATGAACGGAACCGGAATTATTGAAAAACTTTCTAATCTAGATAGGTTCTTTGAGCATTCCAAAGCCTTAATGACTACAAACGGACAGCTATTAATTGATTCTTCAGACCTCAGTTATTTATTAGATCCTGATGAAGATGGCGGAATATGGGTAGACCCCGATCAAGGTTATTATGGGGAGTTAGAGTTTAGCATAAGCTATAAAGGCGAAACTGCTAATAAGTTCAACTGGCTTTATTTAGATTTTCCCTCCTTAGAACTAGCAGCAAACAAGAATGGCTTTAGTTGTGAATTAATCAAAAAAGGAGATCATTATGATTATCTGGCGAAGCTTAAAGTACTATAACCCTTATTTACCTGAGAATATCACCTAATTGCTTAGATATCTTTATATTTATAGTTTTAAAATTGATTATTCAAAAGTTCTAAAATGAAGTTCCAAAGAATATTTTCCATAGCCCTTCTCTTCTTATTTATAATTGGTTGTTCTAAAGATGATCCTGGTACCAATTCTAATGGTGTTCCAAAAATAGATAAAAGCGCAAATTTAAAAGCTCTTGGAAGCTCTGCGAATGATCTTTTAAGCGATGTTAAATACACCTCTATAAATGTAGAAATTGTTTATGTTACTGGCTATGCTCCAACTTCGGGGACACTAGCAAATCTTAAAGAATTCTTATCTCGAAGAACCCATAAGCCAGATGGTATTAATATAACTACTAGAGCTATTGCTTCTTCTGGAAAAGCCCCTTTTTCTATAGAAGAGATCGCAGCGATAGAATCTGAAAATAGAATTGTATATACTACCGGAGATGAAATTTCTGTATTTATTTACATCGCAGATGGAAGTAAAGAGGGAGATGATAATAATAAAGTGGTACTAGGTTCTGCCTTTAGAAATACCTCTTTAGTGATCTTCGGAAAAACAGTACAAAACATATCAGACAGAACAAATGCTCCAGATAAAACCAGTGTAGAAAGCACTACTTTCAATCATGAATTTGGACATTTATTCGGTTTAGTAGATAAGGGAAGCCCGATGCAGGTTGCACATGAAGACAGTAACAACCCAGCACATTGTAATATAGCCGGATGTCTAATGAGTGCTAATGCCCAATTTGGTGGTAGCTTAACAGATTTTATTGACGGCAACAATATCCCGAGACTAGAAGATCTTTGTGCACAAGATCTAATAGCCAATGGAGGTAAATAAATTAAATTGAAATAAAAAAGGGTTCCTGATTTAGGAACCCTTTTTTATTTAAACTATATTATTAGTAGACTTTTTCACCATTTATATAAGTCTGCAACACTTCAATATTTGGAATTTCATCCTCGTTCACTTTCATAATATCTTTATCCAAAATAACGAAGTCTGCAAATTTACCTACTTCTATACTCCCTTTTTCATCTTCTTCAAAATTGCTATAAGCTGCCCAGATAGTCATTCCTCTCAAGGTTTGTTCTCTAGATAGTGCTTCTTCTACTCTATAACCGCCTTCTGGAAATTGCTGTAGATCTTTTCTAGCAACTGCAGCATAAAATGTATAGAATGGACTAACTTCTTCTACAGGAAAATCTGTTCCTAGTGAAACTATTCCCGCCACGTCTAATAATTTTTTAAAGGCATAAGCTCCCTTAATTCTTTTAGCTCCAAGTCTATCTTCCGCCCAATACATATCACTGGTAGCATGTGTAGGTTGCACAGAAGGAATGATATTCTTGCTAAAATATTTAAAATCTATAGAGTCTATTACCTGAGCATGTTCTACTCTCCATCTCCTGTTGGGATCTGATTTTAAAAGTGAATCGTAGGTTTTTAACACCAAGCCATTTGCAGAATCTCCAATTGCATGTGTATTCATTTGAAATTTGGAGTTAGCAATCCTAATTGCTGTTTCTTTAAAGTCTTTAACTGGAGAAAGGAGAGCTCCAAAATGATCATGCTTATCTGAATATTCTTTTTTTAATGCGGCTCCTCGAGATCCTAATGCTCCATCTCCATAGAACTTTACAGATCTAACGTTTAATCTATCCGTTTTTAAAAGATCTTTATCTAAGTAGTAATCTAGATTTTCGGGAGTATTAGAGATCATTGCATAAACTCTCATTTTAAGAGTTCCTGCCTGCTGCAAACTATCTATAAGTTCTATTGTACTTCTATCTAATCCTGCATCGTCTACGGTGGTAAGACCATAACTAAAGCAGATCTTTTGAGCTTCTAATAAAGCGGCAATATTTTCTTGGGTTGTTGGTTCTAGCTGTGCCTTTTGAACCAAATCCATAGGGTTATCTATAAGTATTCCTGTTAGCTTTCCATCTTTCATCTCTATCTCACCACCAGATGTTTTTGTAGAAGCAGTAATATTGGCTTTATCTAAGGCCGCCTGATTAGCAAGTAAGGCGTGCCCATCTATTCTTGTTATCGCAATTGGAGTATCAGGAAATAAAATATCTAAGGTATCTTTAGTTGGAAATTCTTTGATATCCCAATCGTTTTGATCCCAGCCTCTTCCGGTAATGAAATCTAAATTTCTTTCTTTCTGAAAATCTACAATTTTCTGCACCACTTCAGAGAAGCTCTTAGTCCCTGTAAGATCTACTTTTTGTTGTTGTAGTCCCAATCTATAAAAATGGGTATGGGCATCTATAAAACCGGGAAAAACTGCTTTTCCATTTACATTAAGCTCTTGCTTAAAATCATATTTATCCTTTAAGCTTTCAGCAGACCCTATTTCTAAGAACTTCCCGTCTTTTACAGCAAAGGCTTCGGCAGCGCTAAATGAAGAATCTACGGTATATACATCAGCATTAAAAACTAAAAGATCTGCGGTTGTTTTTTTAGAAGAATCACATGAAAATATCAGCAAGGATAAACCAAGGACCGGTAGTATTTTTTTAAACATAGAATTTAAATTTTTATAAAAATAGAAAATGCGCCTGTAACATACAGACGCATTTGATAATAATTTATAATTATTGAGCTTATCTATAATCCTACAGCTTCTATAATAGCACTTCTAATACTTGGATTGGCTGCTGCAGCTAGAGCGATAGAAACCACAAGACCTATCATAGCATAAGCAAAATCTTTAAAGATCATCTTACCGGCTTTTTTACGATGTTTCTTACCTTTCTTATTCCTAGCCAAACTTATTGCGATTTCTCTACCTCCAATTATCCCCAGGAATACCCAAGTTGTACTCATAGGAACGGTACTAATAAATAATTTATATATAAGAAGTATCACATAGGTTAGATCTACCAGCGTTGCTGCTCGAATATCTGAGATTCTAGTTTTATCACTTACAACTTTTTGAATTTTATCTCCTCTTAGATAGAACAATAACCCAAGACCTAAAAATATCACTAATGCAAATATTATAAATTGAAATAAGGTTTGTTGCCTTGGTAAGAATACGGCTATATTAGCTCCATCTTGCATTACCCAAACCCCCCATAAGGTACCACTTACTAACCATTGAACAACCGTCCAGCTATTATGAAATTTTCTACTTTTAAAGAACTTTCTAATTACATTGTATGAAAGATACCACACTAAAAAGGAGAGTATAAAGGCTAAAATATAACCCGTCCAACTCTTCCAAATTACAGATGTAATACCAGAAGTATCTGCGCTAAATACACTTAATATTAAGAATGTAGTAGATACCGGCATTCTCAATCTGGTTAAGATTAATAACACCAAAGGAGCTATTATCTGAAAGAAACTAAAGTTTTGTGGATGCGGATAATTTGTAGATCCATCTGCTTTGAGTAATCTTTGGTACGTTACGTCACCGTCAAAATAATACCAACTCCAGGCTACGGTTACCAAAAATATACCCCCTATATAGAGCCATAGAACCCACCATCTTTGATTCTTATTACTCTCAATAAAAGTTCCTAATGATTGAATACTATCATTGGCTACAGTAGCATATGCTGCGAAGAAAAACCCTAACCACATTGCTGCCTGGCTATTCCCGGTGAATATACCGGCAAGAACAATTCCAACTATAACAATTGCTAGAAAGGTCTTTTCCTGAACCATAAAGTCCAGAATATTAAGATAGGGCTTAGACCTGTCACTGCGTTTAAATTTTGCCATTTACTAAGTTATAAAGAGTATTGGGTTAAAATAAAATTTACAATTCTATAATTAAATTCAATTTGCAATATTAAACCATATTCAACATTAAATAATTGTTTTGCATGTTGTTTTATTGTTAAGAAAACATTCGAGATTTCAAGGTATAATAACCTGAAAGCAAAATAATTAAAATTTTTTTAAAACGAATTAGATGCAAAATCTAATATTTAAAATCTTGATCAACCTAAGATTTAAGCACAAAAAAAGGCTACCTATTTCAGGTAGCCTTTTGTAAAGAAATATCTTAGTTTAATTCCAATCAAATTTATATGTTGCACCTGCCATCACTTGTATTCCCTGCACAGGAAAATTAGACCATTTGTTATAATTGTCTCCAAGCAAATTATTCCCTTTAGCGAATATCGACAGTTGATCATTAAATCTATATCCTAGATTAGCATTAAGATCTACATAAGGATCTAGAGTAACGGTTCTAAAATTATTTCCATCTGCAGGAGCAAAATAAATTTCTCTATCTTTTCTTTCCCCTACAAAGAACATATTAGCACCGGCAAACCATTTCTTGGTAATTTGATAGTCGGCTAAAATAGATGCTTTATAATCTGGTAAATTCCATGCTTCTGCTTCAAATTCTCCATTATAACTAAAGTAAGTAGCGTTTAACCCTAATTTAAAACTAGAATTTACATCTACACTAATTTCTCCAAAACCAGAAAACGTTTTTAGATCATCATACACTACTCCAAAAGAGTTCCCATTTGCATATCCCTCTTTATTAGTAGTAACTTCATAATTATTACGGTAAAGAGCTCTATTGATCTCAGACATATACCCTCCACGAAGATTATAGGAAATACTGTTTGTGAGTTTACCTTTAGCGCCTACATAACCATCATAAGGTCTATCTGTAGGTCTAATATCTAAGGTTGGGGAGACATAAGGGTTTTCTTGAGCAAAATTATAGTAGGTATTTTGATTTAGTCCACCTTCTAAACCTGCGTAAGCAATGAACATGTCTCCATATACTCTATAACTAGCGGTTACTTGCGGATATATATATACGCTATTATCACTATTCTCTGCATCAAGTCCATAAACAAAAGACGCTCCCAAATTCAAAGTAAGATCGTCTCTTAAGATCACCAAACTAGGAGTAACCCCAAAGTTCATCCATGTATAATCTTTAGAGTTAAGATCTCGATATCCATTTTGAAAACTTCCATTTAAAACATCTGCAGAGATCTTAGTATTTATTAATTCATCTGCAATACTCAATTCAAAATTTGCATCTGCTTTAAAATTATGTTCTGTAGAACTAAAGTCGTCACCAAAATATCTGTAATTAGCACTCCCCTTCTTAAAGAACGAATCGTACAATTGTAACTCTCCTCCAACACCTGCAGCATAATAATTTTGCTGTGCATCTATACCTCTAATAAGATTATTTGAAAGTCCCAAAGTTTCCGGAACTCCGTACCAATTAAATAATTGATGTTTTAGGTCTAGTTCTGTAGTCCATGAGCTTTTTCTATTTCTAGAATTATAGTTCAAATTTAAATTTGTATTGTAAAAATTATCTTCCAACACCACGTCTTCAATTCCTCCTTGGGAAGAATTATGCGTTAGAAAGATTCCGAAGTTATCACTTCTGCTAACTTCAAAATTAGTATAAAATTCTGCTAAAGCATTAGAATAGGTTCCAAACCCAAGGGTTACATAATTATCGAACAACTTTATTCTTTTTGCTTTCTCTACCTGTGTTGCTCGTCCTTTAGAAGGTGTAAACGTAGAAGCAACAGGCACAGAGAAAATACTATATTTTACAGGTTTTTTATCCAGTTTAACAGAATCTCCCTGCTTAGGAGTTTCTTTAATTTTAAAAGCATCATTTACAGATGGGGTATATGGCTTTACTACAATAACGGTCTCACTTCCTAGAGGTTTATCTTGGGCAAATAATGCGCCGCTACATAAAATTGAAAGTAAAATCAGGCTTCTTTTATATGAAAGAATTTGCATAGAGATTTTCTTATTTGTTAGTTTCAACTGTTATTAATTTTTTGTTTCTACAGATGCATTCGTCTTAGACTCTGCCATCTTAATTCTATTAAGTTCTGTCTGAGCTTCCTTAACAACCTCAGGATAATCCTTGAAATTCTTAATAACATTATCTAAGATATACGTAGCCTGGTAAGAATCTTTTAAGGCATAAAAGTTCTTGGCCATTACTACCAAACCTTTAGCTCCATAGAACTTATATCCAGAATAATCTTTGGCTAATTTCTGTACAGACTCATTAGATGCTTTAAAGTTTCCATCTTTGTTCTTAAAGTAAGCGTCATAGTATAAAGCCTCTGCTGCTAATTCTCCAGATGCTATTTTTATCACCTCTGTATAGGCTGCTTTAGCTTTATTCTCATTACCTGTTTGCATAGCAGAACGTGCAATTATTACGTGAGCATCACTTTTCACATTATTCTCTACTGTACTATTTGCCAACACCTTTTCTGCATACGTAACTGCTAAATTGTAATCTTTCAATTCATAATAAGATTTCATCAGATTGGACTTAGCATAGATCTCATTTTGAGCAAAATCTGCTTCACTTTCTAATCTTTTAAGCAATGGTAAAGCTTGCTTATAATCTCTTTTTTCTAAGTAGATCTGGGATAGTCTTGCTAAAGCTTGCTCAGAAAATTCACTTCTTGGCTTATCAACAACAAATTTATATCTAGCTACTGCTTTCTCCTTTTGATTGTCTCTAAAATAAAGCTGTCCTAAATAGAAACTACTCTTAAGAGAGTTCAATCCATTTGGGAAACTTGCCAAATACTTCTCAAAACCTGTTTTAGCTGCTGCCGTATTATTATTTAGATATTGCTTTTCTGCTGCTTCGAAGGTGGTATTATCAAGATCTGCATCAGAAACTTCAACAAAATCTACATTCTTAACCCAGTTTGCATATTCATCTGTTCTACCAAGATCGATATAGATCAATCTCGCTGTAGAAACCGCCTGCATAGACTCTGGAGTATTAGGAAAATCTGCAACCACTTTTTTAAATCTTTCTAATGCTTTATTAGACTGGTCGGAATTATAATAGATTAAACCTTGCTTTAGCATCGCTTGCGGAACAAATGCACTTCCAGGCAAATCTCTTATCAATCTATTGTAAGCTTCTATAGCCTGAGAAGTATTTTCCATAGCTACGTATGTATTTCCTAATTCATACAAAGCATCATCGCGGTAAGAAGAGCGAGGGTATTTATTCATAAACCCGCTTAGATCCTGAATTTTACTATCATTTCTATTAACAAATCCGTAGCTAATTGCTTTTTGGTAGGCAGCGTAGTCCTGATTGCCAACATTCATTTCTAAAGCTGCATTGTATGCATCCATTGCAGGCCAGTATTTACTTGTAACAAAATAAGTATCGCCCAATCTTGTAAGTGCATCATTTTTTCGTGCCTTATCTGCAGCAGATGAATTAGAGAATCTCTTAAAATAATCTATAGCACTATCATATTCTTTCTGCTTAAAATAGCTATATGCAATGTTATAATCGATATTCTCCATTTCTGAAGTTCCCTTTGCACCGCTCATTCCTGCAAATTCCTTATAGCCCACTAAGGCCTCTCTCATTCTATTCAAATTAAAATCTGATTCTGCTTTCCAGAAAGTTGCTTTAGCTGTAATTACAGCATCTCTTCTTTCTGAAAGCGACTTATCAAAATTCTTACTTGCTTCTTCGTACTTTCCATTTTCATAAAGTTCCAGTCCGTAGTAATAAGCCACTTTTTGGTAGGCTACCTTATCTGTGAAGTTTCTATTATTCTCTAACAAACTCATAGCTTCTTCATAATTTTTAGAAGTTATAAAAGAGTCTATCAATAAAGTCTCCATCTGATCTTTTACCGGAGAGTTTGGATATTTTTCTAAATAAGTAAGCAGTACTCGAGAAGGACTCTCATAACTATTTCCAATCTCATAACTTAACTTCGCGTAATTAAGCAAGGCATCTTCTTGGATCTTAACATCAAAATTCATCTCACTTGCATTTTTAAATGCATTTAGTGCTTGCTGTTTTTGATCTAGATTTAAATAAGACTGCGCTAAGTGATAGTATGCATTTTGAGCTATAGAGTTATTACCATCTATGATCTTATTAAATTCTGAAATAGCACTTTCAAAATCTCCCTGTTTATAGTAAGCATACCCAAGTTGATAATAATCTGTATTGGTCCATTTACCTTGAAGGCCTTTATATTCTTTTAAATATGGAATTGCTTTTTCATATTCTCCTAAATTGAAATAGCTTTCTCCAATTATCTTATTCAGTTGCGAAATCTCGTTTCTATTGGCAGTTGGCAATTGCTCTAATCCTAGATCTACTGCCTTTTGAAAATTTCCAAGTTTAAAATTCATGTCACTTTGGAAATAAGAAAGATTTTCAGAATATCTGTCATTCCCCTTTACTTCTTCAAAAAGATCATTGGCTTGTTCATAATCATCTCCTTCATAAGCCATATATCCTAAATAATATTTTGCCTGAGCACCATACTCTTTAGAATCACGTACTCTTTGTAGGTAGATTTGAGCTTCATCAAACTGCTTAGACTGGAAGTAAGCATAACCATTATTAAAGTTATAGCGTTCCTTATCTTTTCGATTCATTCCCTTCTCCTCTACTTTATCATACCATCTTCTGGCAAGAGAATATTTTCCTGTTTCAAAATAATAATCTGCAACATCTAAAAATGCAGAATTTCGTTTGGTACTGGTTGGATATCTTTCTACAAATTCTTGCATAAGATCGTCTGCACCGGGTTGCCCTAATCTTACTGCTGCATTTGCAATGTAGTAAGCACAATCAGACTTTATTTTTTCATCTTCAGTTTCATCTTTAACCTCATCAAAGATATTTTGAGCGGCTAAATATTGCTTATTATTATACAATTCCAAAGCGCGATTATATGCTACCAGATTATTGGTATAGATCGCTGTTTGCTGAGCAAAAATGGAATTAATGGAAAGAAGAAAAACAACTAATAGAGAAGCTTTACGTTGTGTCATTAAATAATTTTTAGGTTGATGAATCAAAGATAATTTAAACACTCATTTAATAACGTAAGTATACTGTGATAATTATGTTAATGTAAAAAAAAGTGCAAATCCATACTATTCAATATAATTATATAACATGGAAAGAAGCATCCAAATCAATTGGTGTACCATTAATAAAAAGAACTATTAAAAACTTCGGAAAACTGTATATTTACCCATAATTTTAACCTTCAGAATCTGAAACCTTATTTTTTATGTCGCAAACTGTTCTAGAATTAAATAATGCTGCTATCTACCAGCGCGAAAATCTTATTTTATCTGAAGTTGATGTAAAGATCAATAAAGGAGACTTTGTGTATCTTATTGGTAAAACCGGTACAGGAAAGAGTAGTTTCATGAAAACATTATATGGAGATCTCCCTTTAACAGAAGGTGAAGGAACTATTGTAGATTACAACCTTAGAACACTTAAAGAGAAGGACATTCCATTTCTAAGAAGAAAATTAGGAGTGGTATTTCAAGATTTTAAATTATTAAATGATAGAAATATCAGAGAGAATTTAATGTTCGTTCTTAAAGCTACAGGTTGGAAAGACAAAGCTTCTATGGACAGAAAGATAGATGAAGTACTGGATAAGGTTGGTATGAAAACTAAAGGTTTTAAATTTCCTTACCAACTTTCTGGTGGAGAGCAGCAACGTATTGCTATTGCAAGAGCTCTATTGAATGATCCTGAATTGATACTAGCAGATGAGCCTACCGGAAATTTAGATCCTCAAACTTCTGTGGAAGTAATGGAAGTTTTACAAGAAATTAGCAAAAACGGAAATACCATTTTAATGGCCACGCATGATTATGCGTTATTGCTTAAATATCCTTCAAAAACATTAAAATGTGATGGAGAGCGTGTTTTTGAAGTTGTACAAAAATCTATTTAATATTGATCTAGAGATTAACCTCTCGACTCCGCTCGGGGAGACATTTATTTTATGAATTTTCATCAAGCTGAATTTGATTTAGCTTCTTTTATTATTCCAGATGCTGAAATAAATGCAGGATAAGGATTCTTCAAAAACTTTTTTTTGCAACCATTAATATCTGAAAAAGCTATGTATTTCCTTTATATCATTTCAAAGGAGCCTTTTAGCGATTGAGAAATCTCACAGTATAATTAATCATTCTTTTAGATGTAATCCCTTATTTATTGGAAAGATAAAAGCATGAATTAAATTAAGAAAGTAACGATTCGTTTTTAATCAAGATCTCAATTTAACTGAAACATTCTTAACTAGAACCTGAAATAAATTCAGGATGACATAATTTGAAATAACTATGTTCAGTTATCCGCTTAGAAAAATTATAAAAACAAAAAATCCCGATCTGAAAAGATCGGGATTTTTTTATAGTAATTGGATCAAATTAATTGATCTTATTTCTCTTACGTTCATTTTCGGTAAGATAGATCTTACGTAAACGAATATGATGAGGAGTAACCTCTACATACTCATCTTTCTGAATGTATTCTAAAGCTTCTTCTAAAGAGAATTTAATTGCCGGAACAATTTTCGCTTTATCATCTGCTCCAGAAGAACGTACGTTAGACATTTTTTTAGTTTTGGTAATATTCACAGCCATATCATCTTGACGAGAATTCTCTCCAATAACCTGACCTTCATAAATATCTTCTCCCGGATCAACGAAGAACTTTCCTCTATCTTGTAACTTATCTATAGAATAAGGAATCGCTTTTCCTCTTTCCATAGAAACTAAAGAACCATTCTGACGTTCTGGGATACCACCTTTTAACGGTTGGTATTCTTTAAAACGGTGAGACATGATAGCTTCTCCTGCAGTTGCAGTAAGCAAGTTATTTCTTAAACCAATAATTCCACGAGATGGGATCATGAATTGGATAGTCATACGGTCACCTTTAGCTTCCATACTCGTCATCTCTCCTTTTCTCATAGAAACCATTTCCACAGCTTTCCCAGAAACCACTTCCGGAAGATCTATAGTCATTTCTTCTACCGGCTCACATTTAACACCATCTATTTCCTTGATAATTACCTGTGGCTGACCGATCTGAAGCTCATAACCTTCTCTTCTCATTGTTTCAATAAGAACAGATAAATGAAGTACACCACGACCAAATACCATGAATTTATCTGCACTATCTGTAGCTTCCACTTTAAGCGCAAGGTTCTTTTCAAGTTCTTTAGCTAAACGCTCTCTAATATGTCTAGAAGTAACAAATTTACCATCCTGACCAAAGAAAGGAGAATCGTTAATCGTGAAAAGCATACTCATGGTAGGCTCATCAATAGCGATAGTCTTTAATCCCTCTGGATTTTCAAGATCTGCAACGGTATCGCCAATTTCAAATCCTTCAAGACCTACGATCGCACAGATATCACCTGCTTCAACTTCATCAATCTTTCTTCTTCCTAAACCTTCAAAAGTATGAAGTTCCTTGATCTTGGTTTTCTTGATGCTTCCATCACGCTTCACCAAAGAAACCTGCATTCCTTCTTTTAATTTTCCTCTTTGTAATCTTCCAATTGCAATTCGTCCTGTAAAAGATGAAAAATCTAAAGAAGTGATCAACATTTGAGTTGTTCCTTCTTCAATTACTGGAGATTTAATATGTTCTAGAACCATATCTAATAATGGCTCGATATTTTCAGTTTGGTTTCTCCAATCGTCACTCATCCAGTTATTCTTAGCTGAACCGTAAACGGTTGGGAAATCTAGTTGCCATTCTTCTGCTCCTAATTCGAACATAAGATCAAAAACCTTCTCATGAACTTCTTCTGGAGTACAGTTTTCTTTATCAACTTTATTTACAACAACACATGGTTTTAACCCAAGGTCGATCGCTTTTTGTAATACGAAACGAGTTTGAGGCATAGGTCCCTCAAAAGCATCTACTAAAAGTAAAACTCCGTCTGCCATGTTCAACACTCGCTCTACCTCTCCACCAAAATCGGCGTGACCAGGAGTATCGATGATATTGATCTTTGTGTCTTTGTAAACTACAGAAACGTTCTTAGAGGTAATTGTAATTCCTCGTTCTCTCTCAAGATCGTTGTTATCTAAAATTAGATCACCTGTATTTTCGTTTTCACGGAAAAGTTGGCAATGGTACATAATTTTATCAACCAAGGTAGTTTTACCGTGGTCAACGTGTGCAATAATTGCAATGTTTTTAATAGCTGTCATATAAACGCCTCATTTTTAAGGCTGCAAAGGTACGTTTTATTTTATGAAATTTACTATAAGCAAGAGTCTATATAAATTAAGTTTTTATCTTTTATTTCGAAAAGCTTTAAAATGTTTAACTCACAGACAATTATTCAATTAGCATCAAGACATAAAAAATTGGAAGTATTAAATAGAAAATCACATCTAATAATTAGCCATGAATCCTATTGAACCTAAATATTATAAAGGATTACATTTTCCGATATATTTTAATATTTTTCTTTAAACCTTCAACCATTATCTTAATTCTGGTATCAGAAACAGATTCATGAAAATCTACCTCATGATCACCACAATCAGCACTAGCAAAACGCCATAACCATAATTTATGTTTCACAGATGATTCTTTCATACTCTGAAATGTATAAAATCTAGTTAAACATCATTTCTAACAAAACCCTTAAATATCAAAAGATAAGATCAATACTAATATAAACTATTAGAAGATCAATTAGATTTTCCCACTCTTAAAAATGGCATGGAGGAAAACCTGTATTTATATGCATTGTAAACGCTTTTAATTTCTGTTATCTTTGTTCTTAAAATACTTTATATGAAACTTGAAAAGATTCCACAGATAAAACATCTTAATGCCAACAACTTTTTTCTACTTGCAGGACCATGTGCTATTGAAGGGGAAGCAATGGCTTTAAGAATTGCAGAAAAGATCCTTTCTATTACAGATAAACTAGAGATCCCTTTTATTTTTAAAGGCTCCTTTAAAAAAGCAAATCGTAGTCGTATTGATAGTTTTACTGGAATTGGTGATGAGAAGGCATTAAAGATCTTAAGAAAGGTTTCTGAAACTTTCAAAGTTCCATCAGTAACAGATATTCATGAAATAAGCGATGCCGCTCTTGCGGCAGAATATGTAGATGTATTACAAATACCTGCATTCTTGGTACGCCAAACAGATCTTGTTGTGGCTGCAGCAGAAACCGGTAAGGTGGTAAACCTAAAGAAAGGTCAGTTTATGAGTCCGGAGAGCATGAAGCATGCTGTTACCAAGGTTACAGATTGCAATAATGAGCAAGTTATGATCACAGATAGAGGTACTATGTTTGGATATCAGGATATGATCGTAGATTTTAGAGGTATTCCTACAATGCGCCAATATGCACCTACAGTATTAGATGTAACCCATTCTTTACAACAACCAAATCAAAGCAGTGGCGTAACTGGTGGAAGACCAGATATGATAGAGACTATTGCGAGAGCTGGAATAGTGAACAACGTAGATGGTTTGTTTATAGAAACTCACTTTGATCCTGCAAATGCAAAAAGTGACGGAGCCAATATGCTGGATCTGCAATATTTAGAAAAGTTATTAACTAATCTGGTAGCCATCAGAAAAACAGTAAATTCTTTAAAGTAATATTTCAATAATTTCATTTTCAAGATAAAAGCCGGACATAGCGTCGGCTTTTTTTATGCCTTAAATTTAAATATCCTATAAGCTAAAAAAATTCCAAACTACCTCAATTCACTAAACAACAATGCATTAGACAATTATTTTGTTATAGCTTTCTTAAATTTATCTTCAAAAACTTTATGATATTTTAAATTGCGAAGATTGCATATCCCCTCTCAGAGCTCAAAGATTAGCTAACATTAAAATTAACTGCATGGTACAGAACATTACCCTATCTATATTTTCAAAAAAATTCTATATTCTGCTTCTAGCGCTATGCAGCTTTTTTCCGGCTAATGCGCAAGACAGTTTACAACTAAAATTAGGCGGAGCACTTCGCTTTAATTATAATTTATCATCCTGGAAAGACGGACAGAAAAAACGCGGAGGAGATCTGGGTTTTGATGTGTTTAGAATAAATGCAAAAGCTGCTTATAAAGGAATTTTTCTAAATGCAGAGTATAGATTCTACTCAGAAGGTTTTGGAGGTGGTTTCTTAAAGCAAGGATGGATGGGTTATAATTTTAACGAACAAGATCAAATTCATCTCGGGCTTACCCAAGTTCCATTTGGAATTCAACGATATAATTCTTCCAACTTTTTCCTAAACATAGCCTATTATGCAGGTTTGGAAGATGATTATGATATGGGAGTAAAATATATTCATACAGGAGAAAGTTTTGAATATCAACTTGCCTTCTTTAAAAATGCTGAAGAATTAAGATTTGGGAATAATACTGAAATATCGCCCAATCGATATTCCTATGATATTGCAGGTAGAAATAAAGAGATCAATCAATTCAATGGAAAGTTTATCTATAAGTTTGGGAAAAATGTAAAAAGTAGGCTTGGACTCTCTGCCGAATATGGAAAACTTTATAATCTGGACACGGAAGCTTTAGGAGACCATTCTGCTTTTGCCGCCCATTACGAATTAACTACTGAAAAGTGGAATGCAAAAGCACAATTTATTATAGCAGCGCACCAACCAAAGAATGCTCTTGGAGAATCCCGGGATATAGTAGTAATGGCTGCCTACGGAATTCCTTATGAAGTTGCCGCAGATTTTAATGTTTATACTTTTGGAATTTCAAGAAATGTTCCAGTAGCCTTTGGCCCTATATCTGGTTTACAATTCTACAATGATTTCGGGTTCATGCAAAAGAAAGCTTCAGATTTTGAAGATTCATATACCAATGTTACCGGAGTTATGATTACTGCAGGTAATGTATATACGTATGTAGACTATGCCGCGGGATATAATCACTCTTGGCTGGGTGGAAATTTTGTAGATGATTTCTCCACCGGAAACCCAGATGCAAAATGGGAAGCGAGATTCAATATCAACATAGGCTACTATTTTTAATATTCTAACCAAACTAATTTTACTAATTCACAGAAAACAAATAAACATCAAATAAAACAGAACAATTTATGGCTAAGAAAATTATAAGAAGTGATGAAAGGAAGTCCATATTCGGGTTAGAAGTTAATGGTCCAGTATTTTTTACTTCTGCCATCATTATAATTTTAATTATCACCTTAACCCTACTATATAAAGAAAGAGCAGAACAATACTTTACCTCAATTCAAGATTTTGTTGCAAATAAGGCTGGGTGGTTCTTTATTCTAAGCGTGAACATCTTTTTGATCTTTATGATTTACCTGGCATTTAGCAAGTTTGGTAATATTAGAATTGGAGGACAGTCTGCAAAACCAGAATTTAAAACACTTTCCTGGTTTGCCATGCTTTTTAGCGCAGGAATGGGAATAGGATTATTATTTTGGAGTATATCAGAACCCATATATCATTTCCTCAGTCCGCCAATGGCCCAAGGTGAAACTGCCGAGGCAGCTAAAGAGGCTATGAAATTCACGTTTTTACACTGGGGGTTTCATGCATGGGCTGTCTACGCACTAGTTGGATTATCTTTAGCTTATTTTACCTACTCCCGCGGACTTCCATTGACTATTCGTTCTGTATTCTATCCATTTTTGGGAGATAAGATCTATGGAAAAATTGGAGATGCCATAGATATTTTTGCTGTATTAGCTACTCTTTTTGGATTAGCAACTTCTTTAGGTATGGGTGTTCAACAAATAGCTGCAGGTTTAAATCATCTATTTGATATAGACAGTGGCGTCCAAACTCAAATTCTATTAATTGCAGGAATTACATTAATTGCCACAGTTTCTGTAGTATTAGGTGTAGACAAGGGAGTAAAATTCTTAAGTGAATGGAATATGCGCGTTGCAGTGCTATTCTTACTCCTAGTGGTAGTATTAGGACCAACCATTTTTATCTTTAAATCTTTTATTCAAAATACTGGAAGTTATTTTTCTAGCTTTCTAAACATTGCTAGTTGGACAGAAAGTTACACAGGGACTTCTTGGCAGAATAACTGGACGGTTTTTTATTGGGGATGGTGGATTGCTTGGTCTCCTTTTGTAGGAATGTTCATTGCTAGAATTTCTAAAGGAAGGACGGTAAAAGAATTTATTCTTGGAGTTTTACTTGTACCTTCATTAGTAACATTTTTCTGGATCTCTGCCTTTGGAAGTACTTCTTTACATATGGCTTTACTTGGAGATGACACTATTATAAATGCAGTAAATGATAATGTTGCCACTGCCCTATTTGTATTTATAGAAGATTATCCCTTTTCTTTTGTTTTAAACATAGTTGCGATCATTCTCATAGCAGGATTCTTTGTAACATCTTCAGATTCGGGATCTTTAGTGGTAGACAGTTTAACATCTGGCGGAAAGATAGATGCTCCTGTAGGCCAGCGAGTATTTTGGGCACTTGCTGAAGGAACTGTGGCTGCTGTATTGCTAGTTGGAGGTGGATTACAGGCATTACAAACAGCCTCTATAGTAACAGGACTGCCCTTTGCTTTAATATTAATTGTGATGTGCTATTCCCTATACAAAGGCCTTTCGGAAGATCTAGAAAAATTAAAAAAGAGAGACTCTCAAAAAGAATTAGAGAATTACGAAGAGATTGTTTCTAGCATCGTAAAGAAACGAAATACAAATCAGCAAAATATTCAAAAATAGGTTTCTATGTACAATTTTAAAAACATACTGGTAGCACTAGATTTATCTGACATTGACGATACCCTTATCAATTATGCTTCCTTTCTTGCTGAAACCCTTAAAGTTGACAAAGTTTTCTTTGTTCATAATATCAAGAAATACGAAATATCTGAGTTGTTCCATGAGCAGTTAAAAGATATAAATCTTGATGAGATCATTGGAGATGAGCTCAATGAAAAAGTTGAAGAAAAATTTAGTAATTCCGTAGCATGGGAAGTGCTTATTTCTGAAGATCCGTATACAGAATCTCTTATAAATTATATAGTTAATAAATATAGAATAGATCTAGCAATTATTGGTAATAAAAATAGAAATGGAGGGACTGGAGTTGTAAGCGGTAAGTTGTTACGCATGCTTAAATGTAACATTCTATCCATTCCGAATAATTTTAAACCTGAGATATCTAATATCTGGGCAGGTACCGATTTTTCTCAAGCTTCTAAAAAAGTTTTTCACCTAACAGACAATCTATTAGAATTTACCAAAGCAACCGCAAAAGCTGTTTATGTCTATAATATGCCAGTTCAATTCTCTCCCTATGTACCAAAGGAGAATTTAGATCTTAAAATAGAAAAGCATCTAAAGGAACGTTATTTAAAATTCTGTAAAAAACTTCACTTAAAACATGAGTTAGAATTAGAAATCATACCCGGTAGAGATTCTGGAGTAGCCAAAAAACTGAGTACTAGCGCTAAACATTCTAATGTAGATCTTTTGATTGTTGGAGATAAAGGAGGCAATACTTTTTCTTCCTTACTTATTGGTAGTATAACCGATGAACTCTTTAATCAGGATCTGGAAATAGCCATGTGGATTGCTAAATAGGAGTTAATTAAAAAACTGAAAAGCTGTTATAGATGGATAATAGCTTTTCAGTTTTTTAGATATTCTTATTGAAACTTATAGGTTCTATTTACCATCCAGAAAATCCTGTAGATACTCAAATCTTTCTGTTAAATTTCCATTCTGAGTCATTCTTGCCCGTTCCAAAATACCATTCTTATCACCGTTAAAGAAAGATGGAATCACCTTATCGAGAAACATTTCACCAAAACCTTCACTGGCATCTCGAGGCAATTCACAAGGCAGATTATCTACCGCCATTACCATAATAGCATTCTTATCCTTAAAATCCACCTCTTTTCCGTTTTCAGGATCATATCCATAAAAAGGTTCAGCAATAGTAGAAGGTCTTATAGTACTAGCTATGGGCTCCTTGATATCACAAGATATATCTGCGATAAGTTTAATATTGAAATCTTTAGAAGCGGCCTGTTGCTTATCAAAGAAAACTGGTGCCCCATCACCATAAAAATGACCTGCAATAAACACATCACTTACTTTAGCGAATTTCATAAAATCTGATCTGTACTCTTCTGAGTTTTTATAAAAATGCAAGTTCGTAGTATTTTTATTCTCTTTATGTGCATTGTAATCCAGCACATCTATTAGACAATACACAGGCTCAATAAACTTATCGTTTAGATAATGCTCTGTACTTACCTGCTTAATTTTTAGATGATCTAATATTTCTTTAGCGCCATGTGCAACTTTCCCACTTCCTGTAAGAACGAATTTTAAATTAGGAACTTTAGTTTTTTCTAAAGCTGACAAAAGGGCATTTAGATCTGGTAGATCCTTAGCTTTTGGTAGAATATATAAATTATTTTGGACTCCCAAAGCTCTAAAACAATTATAAGCTCCTACCAATCCTGCGTAGCGACCAAAGCCAATAAGTCTATGTCCGTTCTTTTTCACAACCACTTCATGATCGTAAAGTTCGATATGTTTTGAAACCACTTCTCTTAAAAGGTCCCTATTATAATGCTGCTTTTTGATAGTATGCGAAAAGAAGAAATACTTCTTATCTGGAATTAGATATGGCAATGGAACCTCTTTTACCCCTAGCATTACATCACAATCTGAAACATCTTCTACCACCTCAAATCCTGCATCTCTATACTCCTGATCTGAAAATATTCTGATATCTGAGGCTTCAATCTTAAAACTTGCCTCTGGAAATTTTTGAACTACTTCTTTTAGTTTTTCTGGAGAAAACACCACACGTCTATCCGGTGGAGATTTACGCTCTTTGATCAGGGCAAATTTTATCATATTTTGGTATGGATTTTGTTTTAAACTAGGTCTTCTGTAAAGATATAAATTTAAATCTGTATCTTTGCAGCCGCGTTAGGGATAGCAGTGAAAATCCCATTTTATTTTGAAAAAAAATTGAATGGATTGAAACGATTAGCCCGGCCTGCTTTTTTAAGCAGGAACGCACAAAAGTTCATTATTTTATGGGGTCGACTTGGATTTGACAGCGAGTCTAATTGGATAGTAAGCACGTCGAGCGCTGGGATATAGCTCGTAAATCTCATATTTCACACTTTTTTAAACGGCGAGAATAACTACGCCTTGGCTGCATAATCCGAATTACAGTAGGATTATCTTCATCCCTACAAGGTAGGGAGCCGAGATGCCTCGTGAAAGCCTTGATTTACGGCGTTCACACCAGAGGTATCGATAAAGTAAATATAGGAATTATAGGGTCTTGATGTAATTCTGAAGCTCAAATGAGAATACGTGTAAGGTTGGTGGTTTTCAGCCGGTCTTGCATCGACAATTAAGTGAAAAATAAGCGTGTAGAAAGCTATGTTAATTGCTTGTTTGGACGAGGGTTCGAAACCCTCCGACTCCACCACATAACCCGGTAAGCACTATGCTTACTGGGTTTTTTATTTTTAGGTGACAATATAGATGACAAATTGTTCTTTCTAAATAGTATTTTTGTATTTAATGTTTATGGGTTAAAAAACAGCAAAACCTGCGCTTATCCCGGAACATTCTTGAATAAATAAGTATATTGCTGTGGATATAACCAGTTGGGCACAATTTTTAAGATGAAAATTTTTTAGAATTTAATGAATTTGCAGAAATTACTATTAAAAAATCTTTAATTAGAAATGAAAATGATTAAAATAATAATCAAAGTATTAATTGTAATAATCTTAATTTTAATAGTACTAATACTTTCTTGGTATTTAGTAGGTATACTTCCAGAGGATTTTTCAAGAATAAAATTTAATGATATTAGTCCAATCTTAAGCATTATTACCATTGGTGCTCTTTTTGCCACATTTTTCCGGCAAGAAAAACAACATAGAGAAACTTTACTAACTCAAAAGGAACAGTACGAAAACCAAATTGATATAACCAGAAAAGAACACGCTTTCAATTATATAGATTCATTATTTGAGAAGTTTGAAAGAAACTTAGTTTTTAATTCCAAAGACATTCAAAATATCAATAATAATATTGTTTTAAGGTGTCAAGAATATTTAAATAATCTGAATAAAAGTAGAAGTAAAGAAAAAGAAGCAAGAGAAGAAGCTGCATTAAGTCAAAGCAATGAATTTTGGACAGTTCAAGAAATTGAAGCTGATCTTGAATCAGATTTTGATGAGCTAACTATTTATATTTCGAGATTTAATTTTTTATACAATGAGATAAAAAATCAAAAGTATCTTGACGATGAAATAAAGACAGTTTATATTCAGAATTTGAGAAAAGATTTTGAAAATGTTTCATTTAAAATGGCTATTAACTTTATAAACAAAAATCAAAAAGATTTAAAATTCGTAAAAAAAATTCTTGACGATTATAAAATTAATACTGAAGCATTTAACTAAAAAAACAGTGCCCAACATCGGTTAAGCGCAAATAGCGGGTATTCAAATGAAAAGTGTAATTTTAGAGACCAAGTAACAAACAACAAAACCGACAAGAACGCGTCCCTACTCCACGCTACTTGCCTTAACCAAGACCGTTGGCTGCAAGCATAAACAAAATATAGTTTTAATGAACAGAATAATATTGATCGGAAATGGGTTCGATTTAGCTCATGGATTGAAAACATCATTTTCCGACTTTTTAAATTTTTATTGGGATAACATTTTTAATGAGATATCATTAACTAGAAAACTAACAAGATTTGAAAATGAAAATATTGTTATTGATCAAATTCCAATGACCTTCATTGAAGGAGAAAATCAATTTGAAACAATAAGAATTTCCGTTGAAAATGCAAGGACAACATTAAGATGGAAAAACCATCTTTTGAAAGCTATAACTGTAAAAAATAATACGGAAAAATGGGTTGATATTGAAAATGAATATTACCAGTTACTAGTAGAAAGTTTTAAGGAGCAAAATAACAATTACAAAATTTCAGAATTAAATCAGGATTTTGATCGTATTAAAAATTATCTGAACAAATACATAACACAGATTGAAAATAATGCTAAAATCGAAAATTCATCCTGTAGAGCACAAATTACATCTAAAATATATTCAAGATTTGAATTTAAAGATTTTACCGAAAAAGCAATTAATGAAAAAGCAAAATTAGAATTAAACAAAGCCAAAGAAAATTTTAAAAATGCCCAACCAGATGTATTTGTAAGAAATAAATTGAGTGAAGTAGAAAGAAGATTGATTGATAAATTAGGTTCGGAAGATGACTATCTTATGATAAGAAAATTATTGACGAGTGATTCTGCTCCTAACTATTTTAAATTATTTCCGGATAATATTCTCTTCTTAAACTTTAATTATACAAAGTCACATAAACATTATATAAATCCCAACACAGTTTACTTTAACAACCTAGACAATAATTTCAACACTATTTCAATTCATATACACGGCACAGTATATGAAAAAGAATATAATCCAATAATTTTTGGATTTGGAGATGAGATTGACCAAAATTATAAAACAATCGAAAATCTAAATGATAATAGATATTTAGAGCATATTAAATCTATTAAGTATTTGGAAACAGATAATTATAAAAAGCTATTAGAATTCATAAATAGTGATCAATACCAAATATTTATTTTTGGACATTCTTGTGGAAACTCAGACAGAACATTATTAAACACCCTATTCGAGAATCAAAACTGTGTTTCAATTAAACCATTTTATTATAAGAAGCAAAATGGACAAGATAACTTCAGTGAATTATCAATGAATATTACGCGAAACTTTAATAATAAGGCAGTGTTAAGAGATAAGGTTGTAAACAAAAAGTTTTGTGAACCATTATGCCTGTCAGCCAACAACGGTTATCACAAATAACGGGTAGCTTTTCAACGAAAATAATTAAATTAACCAACAATTAAAAACTAAGCCGACAGGTTCGCGTCCCTACTCCCGCAACTTGTGTTAACCGAGACCGTTAAGGTGCAATTAGGGTCCTCTTCATTTGTTGCAGTTTGAATCCAAAAAAGAAAGAATAGTTGGAAATGATTAGTGAAATTTTCTTCAAGCTTTCGATTGTCATCGTTGAAAGTTCACTTTCAAAACGTTTGGCAACGTTTAAAGCTTGCTTCAAGTTAAAAGAAATAAAGGAGAAATGAACTAAGTAAAAACCCCACTTATTGTTTCATTTTTTTTGGATGCCCTTATAGAACAACGCATATCCTAAACGATGGATATGAGCAAGTTCTAACGGTTCAAAAAACTCAGACTAAGGAAAGATGCCCCTAACTACGTTACTCACTCTACCCTCTGGATGTAACTGCACCTAACGGCGTATATAAATAATAGCGGTATTGAGATGAAACCAAAATTATTGTATAAATTTAAAATTCAGTAAAGCTGAATAATATAGTATTTTAACTCCGCAACTATTCATATACGCATACGTTGTATGTAATTTTATATGAGAGGATATCAATTTAAAGGAAAACTTACTCCAAAATTAGCTTCAGAAGGAATAAGACTTGCGAAAGAGAATGCATTTAATCTACTTCAAGATTCTAAGTTACTATTTGAAAACGAAAGGTATCAAAGAAGTGTTACTTTATCGATTCTTGCAATAGAAGAACAAGGGAAAACAAATATTTTGAGAGGTATTCTACTTGAAGATGACCTGAAAGTATTAAATAAAGAATGGCAAAATTACAGAAAGCACACATCTAAAAATACTATGTGGATATTTCAAGATCTTTTTGACTCAGGAGCAAGAAAAATGGAAGATTATAGAACCTTGTTTGGATCTAACATGACTCATACGAAAGATTTAGAAAATATCAAACAACTTTCCTTGTATACGGACATTTACTCAAAGGGTGTATGGAGTTTTCCAGAAAAGGTTATTGATAAAGATTTAGCAACTGAAATTCTTGAATCTGCGAAATCCTTAATACGAAATGATAAACTTGGAATTGACAGCGAGAAAGGTTTAGAATTATGGATTAAACATATGCGCCCAGTCTGGAAAAAAGCAAATCTTGAAGAAATGAAATTAGCAATTTTAAACTGTTATGAAGAGGCAGAGGAAAAGGGTATTATTGAAAAAGGTAGAACTAATGATATGAAAAATTTCGTTAAATAAAACTACACACAACATCGGTTAAGCCCAAATAGCGGGTATTCAAGTAAAAGTTATATTTTAGTCATCAAGAAACAAACAACTAAGCCGACAAGTCCGCGTCCCTACTCCCGCAACTTGTGTTAACCGAGACAGTTGGCAGCAATTTCAGAGATATACTGCAAAGAACAAAGTTTTAAAATGAATGGCAATCATTCAACAATAATAGAAAATGAAAAATTTTCCCATAACATTTGTGATTCTGATATTGATCTTGGCTTCTTGCTCTACTAATAAAAGGCTTCTCGAACCAAATAAAACTAGATATGATAAAATAGAATTCAATATTGAAAAAGATCTAAATAATGATATCAGCGAAATTATTGAGGTTATAATTTATAAGGAACATTTGAATGTTTCAAAAGACAATTTAAACACTACTAAACTCTGTAGTGAACTAAAAAAAATAACAATAGATGTTCCTATTGAAGATAATCAAGGTGTAATTCCTCCAGCAGCACCTGGAAATCGTTACATAACAACTATTTTATATGACCATATAAGTGACGAAATACTTTTTTCTAAGAAAGATTCTTCCTTCATATTATCTCAAAATTCTAATCCTAAAAGAATCAAAATTGAAAGAAAAATTACAGAAAGATTAAACACGACGACTTTTCAAAAGGAACTAAAAAAAATAAAAAATGGTGAAGATTACGATTTTTATGAAATGTCAATACCAATTTTTTCTTTAGATAAACAAACGGCATATATCGAATTAGATTATCGATGTGGACATCTTTGCGGAAATGGAAGAGCTTTTTATTTGAGAAAAATTAATGGTAAATGGAAGATAATCGAAGATTTCAGAACTTGGATAAGTTAAAAAAACAGCTGCCAACAACGGTTATCACAAATAACGGGTAGCTTCTCAAAGAAAATAATTAAATTAACCAACAATTAAAACCTAAGCCGACAAGTTCGCATCCCTACTCCCGCAACTTGTGTTAACCGAGACCGTTACCTATCATTTTTATGAAGACACATAAAATACATATTACCGAAAAACAAATTAAAGTTTTAGAAGAGTTATTGAAAAAAGATGTTTATATAATTAGTGCGCCGAGTTTAAATATTTCTACGGAGGATAAAATAATGGAATCTAGTTATTTCTATATGCCTTACTTATCAGAAAATATAATAGGTTCTAAACAACTTAAGACTTTTAAATTCAGGAGTATATTCGATGAGGAAGATGATGTTGATTTTTTTAGGATGGAGTTTGCAATAAAAAGAAATGAGAATGAACTAAAAAACAAATTTGACCAGTATGTTTTTCAAAATATGAATTCTTCAATTTCATTCGCTCCTTCTTCTCCTATAGAGAAAATTCAAGTATTAACTTATAAGTATATTTATGAATCAACAAATCCTACAATAGAAAGTGTCAAGGTGGATTATGATGACGCATTACTATTCTTTCAAGAAAATGGGAAAAGGTTCATGTTAGCATGTGTTCATTCGTGTACATCATATTCGCAATTTATAAGAAATGATACTACGATAAATGAAAAAATTAAAGATCTATACATTAGAAAAGAGATAAAAAACGATAGGTAACATCGGTTCATCGCAAATAACGGGTTTTATCGAAAAAGTGTAATTTTAGAAACCAAGAAGTAAATTGGTTAAGCCGACAAGTCCGCGTCCCTACTCCCGCAACTTGCGATAACCGTAACCGTTGTAGCAAATTTTGAAGCAACCTTTCGTTATCAAAATATCTATTATATTAATAACAAATGATATAATTATGAAAAATGTATTATGGATTACAATCTTATTCTTATTTGTATTAGGATGTAGTAAGGATGATAATTCCAGTCCAAGACTGTTAGGAACTTGGGAGCGATCATATGAACCTGTGGCAGCAGAAATTGAAGGACTTAACGAAGGAGATTATTTAATAGTTTCCCAAATTAATTTTTCTTCCAATAATACTTATACTTCGTTGTTGTTCATAATCGATAAAAATAATCAAGAAAAACTTGGATATTTTTCTAAAGAAATCGGAACCTACAATGTTGACAATAATATGATTAGATTAAAATATAACAGCTGGGCTTCTAATGAAGAAAATTATTTTGAGAGTGTTCCTTTAGAAAACCTAATCTTAATAAAATCAGATATTGAACATAGTCGTAGTTTTTACTTTGAAAATAATGAACTACTATTAGGTTGCGGTGAATTACAAAACTGTGCTCTAATTCCTTATAAAAGAGTTATTCTAAAATAATCGGAGAAACTAAACTTGCAATACCATTGACTATAGTAACCGAATTCTAACATGCTATCTAACTTAATAAAGAAGAAAATGAAAAATATTATACTTATTGTTTGTTCAATATTACTATTTATTGGGTGTTCTAAAGAAATAACAGATCAAATTTCATATAAAATAATTGATGAAAGTACTTTAAGCTATGACGAAGAAAATAAAATTCGTAAACAGTTTTTAGTATTTGAAAATGAAAATGATTGGAACGATTTTATTCCAGAAATAGAAAGAGTGAATCCAAACCAAGCAGAAAAATTGAAAAATTTGAATTTTGATTTTACCAGTAACGATTTGATAATCGTAATCGGTGAATTTTTTAATTACTGCTGTAGTGAAATAAAGATCAACAAAGTTTATAAAAAAGATGGAAAAACTATGGTTGATTTCGAGGAAAGCGGACCAGGAATGGCAACAGCACTCAGTCAAGCATATTTAATTTTAGAAGTTCAAAAAAACTTTTAAAACAAATTTTAGTTTACAAAACTTGCAACAACATCGGTTAAGCGCAAATAGCGGGCATTCCAATGAAAAGTGATAGTTTAGACACCAAGTAACAAAACAACTAAGCCGACAAGGACGCATCCCTACTCCACGCTACTTGCCTTAACCAAGACCGTTAGCTATCATTATTAAGCAAACCTTAAATTCTATGAATAAAACAAGATTTTTGATAATTATTGTAATGTTCTATAATATTACATTGATTTCTCAAAATGTCACCTATAATCATCTTGTAGATTCTTCCAATGTAAAAACACAGGAAGTAATTAGATTAATTGAGAACTACATCAAATCTGAACCCAACAAACTAGGATTCAATCAATTTTGGAATGAAGAAGATCAAAGAAATTATGAACACTATGACTTTTTAGAAAGTGAGTTCAAACCTTCTTTATATATGGATTTTCCTATACATGTTTTGAGTGTGAAATCAAATAATGATATATACCAATTGAAAGCACAATATTCTTTTTGTCAAGAAAACGGAACCCCTTATGTCTTAGCAATTGTGAACTATTATGCCAAACCTGAAAACGGTAGTTATAAACTATATAATGCACTTATAGAGAACAGAAAAAAATGGAATTATAAGAAAGTTGGGCTTATTGATTACTACTTTCCCAAGTATCACGAATTCAACATGGATAAAGCGGAGATAGCAAATGATTTTATTCATGAAATAAGTAAAATATTTGATGTAAAGCCTATTCCTTTTGAATATTATATGGCTGATGATTATGATGAAATACAGAATTTAAAAGGTATAGATTACTATATAGGAATGGGCGGTGCTAATATGCCTAGTGGAAAATCATCGTTTGATAAAATATATGGTAGCGGATTGGGCGAGGATTATTTGCATGAAATTTATCATGTTCAAATAGATCAACATTATCCAAATAAAAATTACTGGATCACTGAGGGACTTGCAACATACCTTAGCAATTCAAGTAGAGGCAAAAGTTTAAAATGGCACCAAGAAAAGATTTATAATTATCTAAAGAAGAATCCCAATGTCAATTTAAATAATTTAACTGATTATGTGAATTTCGATCAATATACAGATTATCATTACGCGCTAGGAAGTTTTCTTATTAAGAAAATTTACGAAAAAGGTGGATGGAAAATGATTAAAGAAATGATGAACAGTGGTACATCAAATGAGGAATTTTATGCTGCTCTCGAAAATTGCTTAGGAATTGCAAAATCTGACTTAAATGAATATATAAGAGAGAACTTAAAATTAGAATTTGAGTAAATAACGATAGCTAACATCGGTTAAGCGCAAATAGCGGGCAATATAGTGAAAAGTATTATTTTAGACACCAAGTAAAAACCAACAAAACCGACAAGAACGTGTCCATACCCCACGCTACTTGCCTTAACCAAGACCGTTAGCGGCAAGCATTATCGAAATTCGAATACAAATGATAAACTATTTAATCGAAATATGTATAGCAATTGATATAGCTATATTAGGAATTGCATATCCTATTTTAATTGATAAAATTTCAAATATTGGATCAAAATATTATTCAGAATATCTTACCAATATTTTTGATGCAGAATTTCCAAATAATAAAGTGTATAGGGGTTTTTCATTCTTCCAAATAATTTTAATAATTACACTTTTAAGTTTTATTTTCCAAATTTTTTGGATTCCAACAATACCTTATTTTACAGGTAATATTATAATTGATAACTCTGCTGATCTAATAGTTTTCTTTTTGACTCTGATACTGACAGGAACATTCCTTTATTGGTTAAATAGAATTATGCTGTTTCAGGGTAAGGCATCAGAATTGTTGAAATACTTAATATCAGAGTATAACAATCAACAACAAGATAACCAACATAAGACTTACCTATTAAAATCTATTAATGAGTTCGCTATTTATGCAATAAAACATCAGGATTTCCATTTGCAAGAATCATTAGTAAATTTCTATTCTTCCTTATTTTATCGCTATCGAGAAAACTTCGATCCTGAAGAAGGTCCGATTTATCCGATAGATCTTTATTTCGTTAATAATGAAATAATTGCAACATCTATTCATAATGAGAACCTAAAGTTAAAGGTCTTAGAACATCGTGCATCATCTGGGATTTGGTTGATAGGCGAAAATTTCAAATTCAGTAAATTATCAAACGAAACTTATAGATGGTTATGGAGAAATTTAGTTATATCTAGTAATCATAAAAAATTAATTTCGAATTACTGGAGCAGAGCTTCTCAAAATTTCAATTATAGTCTTTCAGCCTTGATACCAGAATATGAGAATGGAGAGATAGCTAATCAGAAAGAAATTGATAAAGTCAATATAGAACGTAAACAATTTTTGGAATTTAACTATGCTTTGGGTGGATTATTATTTTATCAGAAGGAATACCACGCATTGCAATACATACTATCATTCTCTCAATCACAACCTCCAAGTTATCCGCTTCTACCTCAGACAATGGATGAAATCTTCTCCTGGTTTGAACATTTCAGTAATGAGTTTAGAACTATGGATGAACCATTAGAGTTTAAATATTCCTTTCCAGAAATAGATAACTTGGGAATTAGCAATGACATTAGCAATAACATTTGCCTCTATATTTCCTTACTATTTATAAGACAGTTTACTCAACAAAAAATTTACGTCTATCAAAATTTTAGAATTTTTCACAATTTAACCGATGATTTACAGACTCTTTATTCATATAATGATAGACTACCATATTTTAGAAGTTGTATAGAACAAGTTTTAGGAAATAAAGAGTTGTTAAAAGACTTAGATTTTAAAATTAAGAGTGAAGAAGAAATTCTGGAAACCTTTGATAATTTAGATCAAAAGATCAAGGAAAAAATTGATCTTACCAAGTTAGGTGCTGGTTTATCACAAGAAAAGATTACAACATTTTATGATTCTACAAAAGAAATTATTACTTCTGCATTTAAAAAGTATAATGTAATCGGGAATGAAGAAAATTTTAAAGATGTAGATGATAGTATGGTTTCTTCAATAAATGGGGAATTAATCGTTTCAACCAAATCATCATTTACTGATAATGATATTCCTAATATTAATTTTGATACTATTTATGCAGAGAGTATTGCAAGATATAAGATCCAAAAATTTCTCCCTAATGCCTTTTTGGTAGCTAAGACTAATCGCTTTGTTTTAGAAAGAAACCAATTAATAGAAGGTTTAGACAGATTACTTAAAAAGTTGGATAATAAGATCATCGTAGCAATCAGACCAAGTTATGAATCCAAACAATTAATCGATAATTCCAAATACAAGAAAATTTTTATCGAAATACCCTCAAGCAACCATCATCTTAATGACAACTTTTTCATTTTAGATAAAAAAGATTTACCAAAGTTTGAATCAAAAGATTTATCAAAAACCGAAATAGAGAAATTTAATTTAAATCTTCTAAATGAAGAATATAAAATCTATTCAAACGTAATTGATATAAACCTGCCTAAAAATGAGGATTTGAAAGAAGAATATTTAACAAGTGATGATGAAGAATTAAAAGTGTTAATAGTAATCTCATTTATTTTTCTAATAAAATGGAGAAAGGAAAGGAAGATAATTATGCTAGCTCTAACAAGTCCGTTTAACGAAAGAGGTATTGTCGATAACATTGAGGATGTAATACCATTATAAAATGCCAGCCGCTAACAACGGTTATCACAAATAACGGGTTTTATCGAAAAAGTGTAATTTAGTATCCTAAGTAAGAAAATACTTAAACCGACAAGTCCACGTCCCTACTCCCGCAACTTGTGTTAACCGAGACCGTTAGCTGTAATCTGACCAAAAAAACGCAAATGGGAATATTTGACTTTTTCAAAAAAAATAAAGAAGAATCTGAAAATAAAAAAGCAGAAGTCCTAATTTTAGAGAAACCAAATTTTTCAAAAGTTAACATTGAGAAGTTGGAGGATTATTACGATTGGACAATAAATTATGGAGAGCGGAAATTGAACTTGGATTTAAACTTTGAAACCGATTCGACAAATCAAGCTGAATTAAATCAAATTATGGAATTCGTAAAAAAGATACCTGAATTTGACCACCAAAATCGGAATTACATAAAATCGGACTTTGAGCAAGACGTGAGTATGACATCGGACTATCTGAATTTCTACCTTGACGAACTTGATGAAAGTGAATTAGGTGGAATAATTGACTTGAAAAATCGAAAAAAATCGAGGAATAGTCTTTTAATGGAAGAACTGAACTTAATAAGAGTTGGAATTTATCCACAAGCTTCTTATTTCGCAACATTTGACTATTCGATTGACATTGATGGAGAACCTTGCAATCAGCTTTTAGTTTTGAATATTAATCAAGATGGAACTTTAGACTATATAACGTGGGAAAGTTGAAAAGACTACAGCTAACAATGTATATAAAAAATAGGCGAAACAGTAGTAAATTCAAGGCTTTTGGCTCTTATCAAAGTTTGTGCTTAGCCGAAAGTTTCGTGCTTCCAAACCGCCTACTTTTCATATACTAAACGTTGCCAGCAAGCAAAAAAAGCACTTAAATGAAACATTTTTTTAGAATATCATTATTCGTTTTTCTTTTTGTTGGATGTAAAGAACAAAAGATTGCATCTAATCAAGGAGTTGAAAGAACTGAATTAAATAATGATTTAATTCAAGAACTAAATAGAGTAATAGAAATTGATCAATTAGCAGCGAGTAACGCTTTTCCACCTGAAAATTATTCTGATTATTCTCAAGAAAAGTGGAATTTATTTAAGGACAGTATTTATAAATCTCACCAAAGATTGATTGTTGAAATAATCGAAAAAAATGGATATCCAGGTTACAGTTTAGTAGGTAATCAAGGTTCTAATATTGCATTTATAATTGTGCAGCATTCCGATCACGACCCTGAATTTCAAAAAGAATATTTAGAACAAATGAAAATTGAGGTAGAAAAAGGAAATGACACAGCTTCCAATTATGCTCTTTTAACAGATAGGTCAAATCTTAATACTGGAAAAAAACAAATTTATGGTACTCAAGTCGCTTATAACTTCAAAATATCTCAAGCATACCCAAAAAATCTAAAAGACAGTTTAAACGTGAATGAAAGAAGAAAAGCTATTGGACTTGAACCATTAGAAGACTATTTGAACAGAATGTCGGAAATGAATTTTGAGATGAATAAAAAAATTTATTTGAAAAATGGAATAACAAAACCAACATTATATAAAACTGACTAAATGCCTGCAGGCAACAACGGTTATCACAAATAACGGGTTTTGTCGAGAAAGTTTAATTTAGTATCCTAAGTAAGAAAATATTTAAACCGACAAGTCCGTGTCCCTACTCCCGCAACTTGTGTTAACCGAGACCGTTGTAGCCAATGCGGACATTGAACATTCAGCTTAAAAACCAAATTTCTAAAAACGAAAATCCCAAATTTTAAAACCAATATTTATCTTTAGATAAATTTATACCTCAATGAATAAGTCAGTTTTCGAAATTTCAAAAATGGATTGTCCTTCAGAAGAAAATCTGATAAGGATGAAATTAGATGAAATCTCTAGTATTAAAAATCTTGATTTCGATATTCCGAATAGAAAATTAACAGTATTTCACGAAGGTGAAATTCAATCTATAGAAGAATCATTAGACGGACTAAAATTAGGAACCAAAAAAATTAAGACGGAAGAAACCGACCAAACAGAATTTGAAACAAATGCTCAACAGAAAAAATTACTTTGGTATGTACTAGCTATAAATTTCATCTTTTTTATATTGGAAATGACAACCGGTATAATTTCTAAATCTATGGGATTAGTTGCCGATAGTTTAGATATGCTAGCCGATTCTTTTGTTTATGGAATAAGTATTTTCGCTGTCGGTGGTTCTGTTGTAAAAAAGAAAAAAATTGCAAATTTAGCTGGTTATTTTCAAATCTTACTTGCATTAATTGGATTTGCAGAAGTGCTTAGAAGGTTTTTTGGAAGTGAAACTCTTCCTAACTTTCAAACAATGATTATCGTTTCAATTTTTGCTTTAAGTGCGAATGGAATTTGTTTATTTCTACTGCAAAAATCTAAAAGCAAACAAGAAGCTCATATGCAAGCAAGTATGATTTTCACTTCAAATGATGTAATAATAAATGTAGGAGTTATAATTGCTGCTATACTTGTTAAATGGTTGAATTCAAGTAAGCCTGACTTAATTATTGGAACAATTGTTTTTATTCTAGTAGTTCAAGGTGCTATAAGAATTTTAAAAATAGGCAAGTAACCGCACTGGCAACAACAACGGTTATCACAAATAACGGGTTTTATCGAAAAAGTCTAATTTAGTATCCTAACAAGAAAACAACTAAACCGACAAGTTCGCGTCCCTACTCCCGCAACTTGTGTTAACCGAGACCGTTGTGTGTAATTTTTATGTAAAATTTACTATTAAATTTGAAACAGAGCATTGTGAAAAAATCATTGGATACATATGAAATTTTAATTTTAAAACAGATCGTATATTTATATTATCCATCAAATTTATCGGCAACGAAGAAAACAGATGATTATATTAAAACTCAAGAATTTATAAATCTAAAAGCTTCAATAAATAGTTCTTCTAGAAAAGAAAATCTGGAGAAATTAGAAAATGAAATTTCTGTAAAATTTAATGAATATAAATTTCAAAAGGTTTCATTGGATAATTGGCTAGATCGAGCTGAATGCTATTGGTTAGACATCATTGTTGAGAATAACCTCTTACGATATAAACTTCAATTGAGTAAATTAATCCCATATTTTACACTATTTCTAACAGAAGTAAACCTTGATTCCGATAATAGAATTTTTGAATCTCCTCCAAAAATTATTACAGAAAATCAATATTCACAAAAATCAAAGGATTTGGTTACAAATTTATCGGAATACATAAAAGTAAATTTCGGATTAAAACCATTTAATTTGAGTTGGGACAACTATATTTTAGAAGATATAAGTTTTCAAGATTTTGATTTTGGAAATTTCACATTATACAACGCATTTTTTTCGAACAATTTAAAATACTAACCATGAAAAAATTTTATTTCGCAATTGCATTAATATCAACTATAATTTTAGGCATAATTTTCAAAGAAAAATTTTTAACTATAAATCTAAGTGACACTTATTATGTAATCAACTACTCTTCACTTGCCATTTTAGTAGGAATTGGTATAATCATACTATTTGGATCACACCACTTTATCAAAAAATCTGTTAAAATCATGAGATAACATTTTTTCTTATTAAACCATATCATATTTATAGTACAAAGGAGAAATTTGTTTAGTCCTTTCTAAAGAATATAGTTTTGACTAAAAAACTACACACAACAGCGCATAACTCAAATAAGCGGCACCGTTAGAAAGAAAATAATTATCTTGACCAACAAATCAGGTCTACGCCGACAAGTTCGCATCCCCTACTCCGCCAACTTGTGTTATGCGCGGCCGTTGCCCACAATATGAACAAAGATTCTAGTCAAACTAAAGTATAAACTGTTTAACTAACCAGGAACCAACTTTGATGTAATGAAACCTTATTGTTATATATATCCATTACTGTTTATTTTTTTCATTTTCTCGTGCAAGGAACAGGAAAAAGGAAACGGTAGATCTGATCTAAAAAAAGAGGAAGCAAAAATAACAAACGATAAAATTTTGTTAGTTTATAATAGATCTTCGATACCCGAGGATTCATTAAAAATAGAATTAATTTACAATTCCTCATTGGACACTCTTAAACTTTCAGAAAAAGATAAGAGGTATACTTTTCTGTACTATACTTTTGAAAATATTAACCTAGAAGATTTGGAAAAAAGTATAAAAGAAGATGATTGGTCACAAATAAATAAAAACCATATTCAGTCATATGTGTTAGATACAGCAATGACGGCTGAGATTTATTACAAGCCTAAAACGAAATATGTGAATGTTATTAAGGGAGTTATTGATGATATTATCTTTTTGCAGGAATACAATGAAAAAGGTGAAACCCGAATGATTCATCATATAACCAAATTTGAAGAGAATATTGATGATTATTAAAATTCTGGTTTTAAATACTGTGGGCAACATCGGTTAAGCGCAAATAGCGGGCATTCCGATGAAAAGTGTTATTTTAGAGACCAAGTAAAAAACAACAAAGCCGACAAGTTCGCGTCCCTACTCCACGCCACTTGCCTTAACCAAGACCGTTGTACACAATTTTAGAATATGACCCGAAAATTTTACTTTTATTTTATATCTATTATTTTAATCTTTACTTCTTGTTCAAGAAAAATAAATCCTAATGAAGGATATGAACAGATAAAGAGCAAAAATTCAGTAGACTTATTTGAAGCAAATAATTCAATTGCAAAAGAAATTAAAGTAAATGCCGATTTTAAAGATAAGCTTTCTCTGGATGATTCCATTTTGTATTATAATGACTCAATTAAATCCAATTATAAAAATTTTACTTTTGATCTAAAAGCCGACAAAAAATATAAAATAAAAGTAAGTAGTTTATGTAATTGTGCAGGTCTTAAAAAATATATATTTATTCCTAAAATTGCTACAGGGAATGTAAATAGTAGAATTAATCTGGAATTAGATTCTACTTATTTTAACTATGAAAAAGGACCTTTGACTTTAAACAAAGTTTGGAGTTTAAAATCTAATGGATTAACTGAGAATACTACTATGGAATTTTTATTATTCTCCGACAATGAAAAACTCTCTGAAAATGTGTTTAAGTTTATTGTGACATCATTTGGAGCAATTCCCGTAAATATAAAATCAACCCTTGTAGGTAACTTTATAATAGAAATTGAGGAACACTAAAACTGTGTACAACAACGGTTATCACAAATAACGGGTTTTATCGAAAAAGTGTAATTTAGTATCCTAAGAAAGAAAAGAACAAAACCGACAAGTTCGCGTCCCTACTCCCGCAACTTGTGTTAACCGAGACCGTTGCCAGCAATATTGACTCGTCCTGAATAAAGGCTACATAATTCTAAACAGTTATGTATAAAAATGACAGAGTAACCAGACGTTACAGTGAACCATTCAAATTAAAAATTTTATCAGAACTTAGTACTGGGAAATACACAAAGTATGAACTAGGCAAACTCTATGGGATTGCTCCTTCCACCATCAATGAATGGATCAGAAAGTATGAACGTAAAGACCTAATGAACACAAGGGTTATGATAGAAACAAAGGATGAAATAACACGGATCAAAGCACTCCAAAAAGAGATTGAACAGCTTAAAAAACTACTCCTTAAAAAGGATATGGATCAACTTGTCGATGATGCATACTTGGAAGTAGCTGCTCAAAAACTAGGCTACAAAAGTGTCTTGGAACTTAAAAAAAAACTAAATATCAAGCCTTAATCATAGCAAAGGAAAAAGCTAAGGGATTTGCTTCGTTAACCAAAATATGTGATTGTTTTGAACTAAAGCGAGATGCTTATTATAAGTATAAATGCAGAGCTGATAAGCGAAAAAAGGTTGAACAACATATAATTACCATCGTTAAAAGACGACGTAAATCCCTTCCTAGAGAAGGCGTGAGAAAGCTTATGAAATCCCTAGGACAGGATTTTGAAAAACAACACCTGAAAGTGGGTAGAGACACCCTGTTCAATGTTCTTAGAGAACATAAAATGTTGACATTAAGAAAAAAGTACAGTGCCAGAACAACCAATTCGTATCACAGGTTTTATAAGTACAATAACATTATAAAAGATCTAAAAGTAAACCGATCTAATCAAGTTTGGGTATCGGACATTACGTATATCAGAACTCTAAAAGGATTTTGTTACCTAGCACTCATTACAGATATGCATTCCAGAAAGATTGTGGGTTATGACCTTAGTGATAGCCTAGAACTTAAAGGATGCGTGAGAGCACTTAATAAAGCGATTTACCAAGCCAAAGACATCAAAGGGCTCATACACCATTCAGACAGAGGGATACAATATTGCAGCAATGTGTATACTCAAATCCTTAAAAGAAAAAAGATAGCTATCAGTATGACTGAAGAAAATCACTGTTACGAAAATGCAATGGCAGAACGCGTAAATGGGATCCTGAAAGATGAATTCTATCTCGATCAGGTCTTCACAAACAAGGAACACGCGAAAAGAGCAGCAAAAAGTGCCATTAAATTATATAATGCAATTAGATTACATTTATCTTTAGACTATCAAACTCCAAATATGGTATATAAATTAACAGCGTAAAATCAATTTTAACCTGTAGCCATATTTCAGGACAAGACATTTTTAAGAAAATGATAAATTTTAAAGTTCCTAGATATTGGATACAAAGAAAAAGTGGAAGTCGAAGTTATCCAAATGAGATTGAAAACTGGTTCTCTGAGGATTTCGATAATTATTTCATCTATCATCATCCGATTTTAATTGATTTAGATATTCAAAATGGTCGTGAATCTTCTCGCGACGAACTAGGAAGACCTAAAAATAAACGTGTCTTGACATTTAACCAATTCAAAAAGGAATTTTTAAAAGAAGGAGAAGACTTTAAAGATTATTACGATTACGTTATGTATCAGGTCCGAAACAAAGATACGAGACCAAATTATTTATGGGGAAGTGAAGAAGGTTCTAGTATTTATTTTAATGATATTTTAGAACTCTTAAGAGTATTCGATTCAACCCTTCAAACAAAAGTATATTGCCATTATGATGTTTTAAGAAAAATTCGAGGAAATATTGAAAACAATGACTTACCGTCATTATATTTTACAAAAATAGAACAGATTAAAGATATAGCTTCAAATTTTTCAAATCTTTCCCCAGAATTTGTGCTTGAAAAAAATAAAAAATGGTGTTTCACTACTTTATATGATGATTCCAAAACAGCCATTGGCTGTGATAATAATACTGCTGTAAAATTGATTCGAAATGCACATTTAGGAATAGAAAGGATAAAAACTGTACACAACAACGGTTAATCGCCAATAAGCGGCACCGTTACTAAGAAAATAATTATCTGTACTTTCCTGAAATAGGTTGACTAAAAATTAAACCTTTTAGCACTATACCTAATGAAAGAACAAAATCAACACTGTCGAAAAACTTCCTACAAAAAAGTAGGATACGATCTTAAGCTGGTTATCATCGATCAGATCCAAAATGCACAGATCTCTATCAATCATGCTTCCGATAAATATCAGGTTTCCAGAGCTTCCATCTATTATTGGTTGAAAAAATACAGTACTTTAGAACAAAAGAAACAAGGGATGAGCTAGAAAGATGAGATCAAGAAACTCAAAGAAAAAATAGAGGAATTAGAGTTTGTAAAAGACTTCCAACAAGACATTATTGCTGACATGGAACTTATTACCGGAGTTGATATGTCAAAAAAGTCATTGCCCAAAACATTAGCAGACGAGATCGAAAAAAAGAAGCAAAACCGTTTAAAAGAAAATGGTTGATTCAATGTTTTGGGGTTTCCAAACAAGCTTTTTATAAGCGGTTAAAATCTCATCAGAACAGGCAAACAGAGCAACAGCTAATTATTCGACTCATCAAAGAGTATCGGAGTCAGTATGGACTGCGTACCGGTGGAATTAAACTGTATCAGGAATTAAAGGCAGATATGAACCGACTCGGTATTAAAATAGGAAGGGATAAATTCTATCGAGTAATGCGAATGAATAACCTGCTCGTTCCTAAATTAAAGCGGTTCCACAACACAACCGATTCAAAACACCGGTTCTTTAAATACAAAAACCTGGTAAAAGATAAAATGCCCACCAGGCCGGAACAACTTTGGGTAAGCGATATCACTTATATCAAAACGCAGAACGGACACAGTTACTTGGCATTAGTCACAGACGCCTATTCTAAGCAAATTATGGGTTATAAATTGGCAAGCCATATGAAGACATCACTTTGCATCGATGCCCTTAGAATGGCTATTAAAAATAGAAAATACAAGAATCAGAAACTCATCCATCATTCCGATCGTGGAATTCAGTATTGCAACCCACTATACACCAGCTTTGCTGAGGAAAACGGAATAATCATGAGCATGACTGAGAAGTACGATCCCTACGAGAATGCCGTAGCTGAGAGAATCAACAGAACCCTTAAATATGAATATGATTTAAAACGAACTATAAAAAATACTAACTTAGCAAAGAAGATGGTCAAACGAGCTGTTGAGATTTACAACAACAAAAGACCCCATTTTAGTCTCAAATTGAACACCCCTAACTTTGTTCATTTGAATAGAAATGTAGACTATCATTCCTACAAAAGGAACAAACAAAATTTAGAACTATTGACCATTTAACCTGTCGAAAATTAGATCAAAAATGGTCAACCTATTTCAGTATAATACACAAGAGAATGCCAAGAATAAAATTACTGACTCACATAAAGGCTGACAAAGAATTGGTATTCAATTTATCAAGAAGTATTGATCTACATAAAATTTCGGTTGCAAAAACTAATGAAGAAGCAATTGCTGGAGTTACAAGTGGATTAATTGGTCCTAATGAAAGCGTAACCTGGAAAGGAAAACATTTTGGCGTTACTCAAAAATTGTCAACTAAAATTACACAATACAATTACTCCGACAACTTCACAGATGAAATGTTAAGTGGTGCTTTTGAAAGTTTTAAACATCAGCACATATTTACTAAACAAGAAAATGGAACTTTAATGACAGATATCTTTGACTACAAATCACCATTAATGTTTTTAGGTAAAATTGCAGACTATCTCTTTCTAAAAAAATATATGACAAGATTATTAGAGGAAAGAAATCAAATAATAAAAGAGTTCGCTGAATCTGACAAATGGAAAGAAGTTAAATTAGAGTAAAATACGCGAGCTAACAGCGGTTCATCTCAAATTCCGGGTATTATGGAAAAAGTGTAATTTTAGTAACCTATAAAGAAAATGGTTAAGCCGACAAGTCCGCGTCCCGACTCCCGTAACTTGTGATAACCGCAAACCGTTGGCTCCAATTTTATATTAAAATCCTTAGTTCAATAAATCAACGCAACAAATTATAATTTTAGATTTTATATATTTTAAAATTTACTTTCTCTTTCGCCTTACTTTCCCGTTTTCTATTATCCCCACTACCTCAGAACCATCTTTTGACATAACAAAATCGTCTGTTCTTTCCTGGCGTGTTTGTAATCTTGGATTAAAAAACGAAAAAGTGGTTTCTGCTTTCTTTACAAGGAGTTCATTTTCATCCCTATCTTCATATTTAGCCAATGATATAGATTTTTGTTTATCTACCTCTTTTAGCGCAGCCTGGGCCTTTTCAAGACCTCTTTGATTCATTTCACCAATAGACTTGTTGGCTGCTATATTAGCAAGGTTATCAATATTGGAATTATCCAATGATTTGTTTTCTTTCATTGCGCTATCGATATTCGATTGAAAATTGTCTATCGATTTTTGAGCTTTTTCTATTTCTGCTTGATACCTTTCTTTCAAAATACTAATGCTGTCTGCCACTGTAACATCAGTAATTTCTATTTGCGAAACTTCAATCTTTAAATCGGTTTTAACTCCTTTAGCATCTTCTTGCAAGAAGTTGACAATTGCCTGTTTTTGAGCATCTATATTTTGTTGGCTGTTACAAGCCATCATAGTAATAAGTAAAAATGGAAAAACTTTCTTCATGATATTTTATTTAGGTTGGTCAATAAGATCTTTCTTGATAAGAGCCGTAATATATTTCGCTTCTGAAGTTTCTAGATTTGAAGCATAGAGCTTCTCTAAAACGCTGTTTAAATTAATATCTTCTTTGTACTCTTTTGGGATAGGATTGGGGTATTCGAGTATGTTGTTTTTAAGATCAAAATTGAAAGTGGATTGACCTTTACCATTTGCAGTGTCTTCAAAGTCCCATATACCATCGAGGTAAAACTTTTGTATTATTTTTTTTACCTGGGTATATTCATATTCGTTTAAACCAGAGAATAAAATATTTTCAGCAATTTTTGGCTCGTCGTGGTACTTGGCAAGAGTTTTTAATATTTCGACTTCTTCAAAACTGTAATTTAGATGTGCTAACTGGTTCATAGGTTCATTTTAAAGATTAGGTCAGCCTTTGATCGTGAAGTCCAAGCACAAAAAAAGCGTGGAACTGCAACATGTCGGTACCAGAGGTATCGCCAGACACCCATCCACCAAACAAGAGCAGCCCACGCCGAAACGTGGGCGCCTTGCTTTGATTGAGGTGGATATAAAAAACTGGCGATTTCCTAGTACCAAAATCAAAAGCTAAACGCTTAAGAATTTTATTTTATAAAAAATATATTTTTTATTTTATAGTTTTTGTTTTTTATAATCTCTTTTTTATAATTTATTATTTATTCTAATTACTATAAAAGCTACTTTAATTTTTCAAGGGTACAAAATAACTTAGACAAACAAAGATAGAAAATCCGTGCAGTTATTCATTGGAGAATATTTGAGACAATTATCTTAGTTTTTTTAATTCAAAATGCATAACCCTATTTAGTTCAGTCATTAGTACTACAAGATCGTAAAATAATTGGTTAAATTCCAAAACTGCCTTTTCATCAGTCTTTCCTTCTTTTTTCAAATAATTAATATAGTTTGTTACCTGGTTAATATTGTTCCCTACCTTATTGACTGCCCCGGTATAATTGAAAAAGTGTTGAATTAAAGGTCAAGGATTGAATACTGATCCTTTTGTGTCCATCACCTTTTTTCGGGCATATGTAGATGTATTTAGTCCAGCTTCCTGTGCTTTTGTTTTCAATTCAATTAATTCCGCTTCAGATAATCTGAATTCAAATCGCTTTTTTAAGAATTTTTTTTCAATGCTTTTTTTATAAAGTTTTTTTCTTTTTTTCTTTTCTTCCATTCTTATTTATTTACGAGTTGCGAGTGTGTTTTTCTCCTGCTCCGCTGGCAAGTCTGTAATCGATCGTGAAAATTTATAAAATTTGTACGGACGAGTACACATCTTGCAGACCATTTTCCGGAATTTAACATTTAAGTTTACAGGAAATCTCCAAATTTAAAAACAACTATTTCCGTTTTTTTCCTCCATTGCAAACCTAAAATGAACCTATGTTTTTCTGGCTTCTGAAAATAAAATGAATGCCTCCTGAAATCATAACTAATTTATGCTTGGACGAGGGTTCCGTTCCTGGTTTTCACGAAATATTCGATCTAAAAATCTCAACCATCAATTTTCACTTTCAATCTTTTCTCATTATTTAAAGTCTTCAAATACCTGAAAAAACTATTTTATTTTTCTTTTCAAAAGCATTTTTTTAATATTCTTCTATAACCTTGTAAATAATTGTAGGTTAACCTTATTGTAGCAGTCTCTCAGCCCCTGTATTTACAGACCTTAACAGATCTAAATCACACAAAATGACGAAGTTTTAAAAGTGAAATCACACAAATTGACGAAGTTAATCACACAAATTGACGAAGTTCTAAGGATATATCACACATAACTTTTTTTATGTGTGATTTGATGACTTTCCTTATATCGCTTTTAATTCTTTCAAAATTACTGTGTTCAGCAAATTGGTAATATCTCGTTTTTCTTTCTTACCAGTTGCTAGATCATCGTCCAATCTACCGAACCTTTTGTACGCCGTATATAATTCATCCGCATTAGCTATAGAATCGCTATAAACAAGAGCCTTATCATCTAAATATCGTGGGAAATATTGATTAAGAAAATTATACACATATGAGTAATGTTCACTTCTTACTGGTCGATTATTATTTCCAATCTCGAGACTTCTATGAAATTTAAACGAAATTGTAGTATAAGTTCTCCCAGTTTTTCTGAGAGAATAGCTAAAATAAACATCTGACAACTTTTCAAGTTCATCTTTGGAATCCTCCAAAACTCGCTCTCTCAAGTGAGATATTTGCTTATATTTATTCTCTATAGACATTAATTTTTTAAAATCTTCAATAGAACAATTGTAACCTCCTTTATCAATCCACCTACAGCAAAGTTCATACAAACGTTTGGAATACAAAGAGGTTAGACTTATAGCGATAGTTTTCTGAAAAATAGTATACCCTCCCCCAATATAACAGAAAAATTTACTGGCTTGTGAAGGAATAATAAATGAAATCGAATCAGAGTTCTGAACATGTGTAAGACCACTTACCAAAGAGGTTACATTCTCCTGAACTAAATAAGGTTTATTGCCATTTGGAATGTTTAGCTCAAATTCTACTTGCTTACTACCCAAAGATTTTACTGCTGATTTAATTCTTTTATAATTCCGATTTTTATCTAATGTTTTCAACTTTGCCGTAACTTTCTCTTCAACGAAATGATCATTCAAGTCCATTTTCATTGATTTTTGAAGCTTATCCAAGATAGTGTAGATTATATTTTTCTCCAGCCTAGACAATGTAAATCTCGCTGTGAAAATATGATTTGGTTGTTTAATAAAATTATCCTTCATTCCCTGAAATCAATTACTAGTGCAGATAAAAACCTAGAGTTATAAAACACTAGGTTTTCACCTTTTGTATTTAATTGATTTCACTTCAGATAAGGCTTTCTGAAATTCTTCTTCTGATATAAAGATCCTACGTCCAATTCTTTCCGCTTTAACTTTACCATCAGCAATCCAGTTTCTAACGGTTAGCTCTGCTACTCCGCAATTCTGAGCTAGTTCCTTTATAGAATGTTTTTTCGGTTTACGATTGGCCGCTTGAAGATTATTGATTTTATCCTCCAATCGTTGGAAAGCATTGAAGAGATCTTCCCGAGTGATTCCGTGTACTTGAGTTATTTTTTCCATTACCTTGATTTTTAAATTCAAGGCTAAATTGTAAAAGAATTATAGGTAATCTATAGGTAAGGGGTTACGGAAAGGGGTTACGATTTTTAATTAATATAATTCGTTGTGGTAATAATTAAGTTCAAGTACAGAAACTGCCTGAGGAAAACCCCTTATCAGTCTTTGTTTTACAGATTCGTAATCGTTAATAGTATACTTACCGTGCTTAGGGTCTGCAATTCCCTTCTTTGCCATTTGAATCTTTTGAAGTTTCTGATAGAAAGTATTAGGAGAAATAGCTTTACCATCTGGCTTAATCCAGGTTTGAACTAGATCAGGTATATCTTTCTTGCTCCTGATATACTTCTTTGGATCTATATCGACTAATACTGAGTGATATATAACCGCTTCCCAAACAGTATTGAATATTTGAGAGTCTTTATCAGTATATATTACCGGTACGTTTTCCTTATTTCGTATTCTTTCAGTTGTTTCGTTTATAATTGCATCTACCCGTCTCTTTTTTTCTTCCAAACATTCATAGATTGTAACAACATTTTCTAGTTCTTTTATTTCTTCCAGAATATCTATACCCAAACCAAAATCTGGTTGAGTTTTTATAAAGCTCTCATACATTGAAGCTGCAAAATTTGTTTCCTGTTCTTTATTTTCAGGATCGATTGTCTCATTATACAACTTTGCTTTTGCAATTATTTTATCTTTCGAAGATCGGAAGCTCGTGATAGCAATCTTATAGTAGGATTTATGCCTAATGTAAGCCAGTTGAATGTCTTGCATGTACTCGTGAACCATCTCAGCCAAATGTTCATTATTAATAGAATGTACTCGCAATGAATTTAGCTCACCCTTAAATTCAAACATTCCCAAATTACTTCCTTTTTTCTTACCTATTGCAATTATTCTTCTAATCTCTATACGGTCTAATTGTAGACCAGTACTATTTTCAGAGTTATCCATAAACTTTTATTTTAGCGCCGAGTTAATCAACTTTCTTCAAGGAATTAAATTTAATATCGAATGTAGAAGTTACTGCCTCTTTTTTTGCTTCATCATCAACCTGGTAATACTGATTTAAGGTTTTCAGGTCTTTGTGGCCGGTAATTTTGGAAATAAGCTTATCGCTTTTTCCCTCGCGCTTAAGCATTGTGATAAAAGTACGTCTTGCTGTATGTGTACTTACGCGCTTATAAAATGGCAATGTCTGTCGATCAACATTCTTCCCTCTAGTTACATTCTTTTCAACGTCCCAGGTGTAACCTGCCTCCTCAAAAATATCCTTGATATAGTCATTTTGACGTTGGTTGGTTATCAGTGGAAGATTATAATTGTATTTTTTTAGTATATATTCTGCTAAATCATTCAATGGAATTGTTCTAGCTTCCTTTTCTGCACCTTTTTCCTCTTTAAGGTGTAAGTTGCCATCAATAATATTATTCCTTGACACAAGGCCTAATTCACCGAATCTTAAACCTGTAACGCATGAAAAAACGAAAACATCCCGGACACGTTCTAGATATTTTTGTTTTGGTTCAAATTCGTGATCCATCAACTTCTGCAGATCGGACTTTTTAAGTGCTATTTGTTGAGTTACAACTTTAGAAATTTTCTTTATTTTTTTAAATTCTTCATTGTACGTGTAACCATTTTCCAAGGCCCAATGCATAAAGGTTTTGAATAGTCCTAAATTTCTGGAATAGGTATTGTTTACGTGCCCTTTCGTCTCAATGCAGTAATAGGTGAATTCAGAATGGAACCTACTGTTAATGGCATTGAAATTCAACTTATAACCTGTTTCAGCTTGGAAAGACTTCAATAGATTTTGAATATTGTTATACCTCTTCTCAGTTGATTTCTTCCACTCCTGATTTTTTTTCTTCTGATCCATAAAGATCTCGAAGGCATCAAAGAAAATATTCTTTCCGGTAGGGGATTTTTTAAACTCTTCATCAAAAGCAGTTTTTAAAACTTGGGAAGTAAAATCCTCTTGCATTTCTATACATCGGGAACGCGTGTTCTTAAAACAACTTTCATATCTGCCTAACTGTGTTTTTATAGAGCCCCGATTGATTGCTTTATTCTTCCCACGCATTACAGGCATTTTATTCTTCTGATCCCAATGAGTAGGTGCAATTTTTTCTCCGGTAGAATAAACGAATTTCCTACCTTCCTCTTTAAAGTGACAAGAGAAATAAATTAAGGATTCGCCAGTAGTTTTAGCTTCCTTGAGATAAAAAGTTGAAGTCATATAAATACACTTTTGAAAGAGGTGACAATAAAGGTGACAAAATAGGTGACAATTTTACCTATATTTACTTTCAAAAGTAAGTTATAATAAGTAATAAAACAAGATGTCAATAAAGGTTTTACCCACTTATTTGCATAGGATAAATAAACTGAATTATAGTATATTCAATAGCCTCCGACTCCACTATGAAGCGCAGCTATGCTGCGGATTAAAAAAATAAAAATCTGCCAAGTATTTTCTCCTGAGCAGATTTTTTTGTTTCAAAACACACCATATCGAAGGAATGGGAAAGCATTGAGGTATTTCCTAGTACAGAGCATAAGGTTTCTAACAATATTCTGATGACACTATCACTCGGAAATTCCTAAATAGATTAAAATTATAAATTCCCAATCAGGTAAAAATACCTGATTGGGAATTTTTATTTTCAAACATCATCGACTTGGCTAAAGTTGACAAGTTTTACTTAGATAATTGGAGCTTTAGGTTTCTAAAATAATAATGTATATTTAGATGGTTACCGCACATTTAAAACAATCTAGAAAAAACTATAAAATTGAAAAGAACAAAAAGATTACAAAAATTATTGGCTATTTCAATCTTCTCTATTAGTCTCCTATTCGTGTCATGCAAATCAACATCTGAGCCTACAAAAAAAATAGAAAGTGAATTGATAATGAAAATCAATGCTGTACAAGAACAGGTGATGGCACAAGGAAATATTTCTAAAGAAGAAGAGCAGGCACTGCTAAGTTTATGCAGCATTATCTTACATGATGACGGTTTAGCAAATTTTAGTCCTGATAAGAGGATGATATTAAAAGATGTAGATATCGCGCCTATTTATAATGGTTGCGAAGAACTTTCTAAAAAAGAGACATTGAAATGCTTTAAGAATAAAGTATCGACTTTTATAAAGCGGGAATTTAATTTGAGTGTTTCTAAAGATTTAAATCTTTCAGAATCAAAGCAGGTAGATGCTTTTTTTATAATTGACGAAAACGGAAGTTTGACCGGGATGAAAGTTAGAAATTCAGAGGTGACCATTCAAGCAGAAATCTTAAGAGTGCTAAGAAAAATACCAGTAATGAAACCTGCTATCCATAATGGACAAAGTGTTTCTGTGTTATGTTCAATTATAGTAGAATATGGAAATGAAATAGAAATTAAGGTAGTGTACATTCCTGAAAGACCAGAGAATTAATAGCAGTTACTAATTATGTAACTTACAAAATCCATTAGTTAACAACGGATATTATCGCAAAAGCGTAGTTTAGTATTCAGTGGTGGAAAAGGCTGGACTCATACTAAAAAGAAAAGTTTTAATGCGACTGAAAATTCACCTGAATTTAAGTGTCCAAACTGAAATTTTTGATGGTTATTTAGAAATGTGGAAAAGACTGAATGATAAAGAATGAAAGAAAACATTTGAAAACTGGACAAAAATTAGTGTAACTGATTATTCTGGATTTGGATTCACAATGTTATTTACATAATAATGCTATTATTTAAAAACAGAAAATAATTCAATTAAGATATTATTTAATTATCATAATTCAAAACCTATAGCAATTTACTATAAATCTGAATTATTGTTGTTCCTAAGAAAATCCTTTTACATAAAAACCTCATCAGATTAGTAATTCTAAAAATATCGGAGCTAAAAACTTCCCTGATCTAGGCGTTAAACAAATCTCGTTTACACAAGTACCTTATAATATAAAATAATCGATATAATAGAAAATTAAAGAAAATATATGAGTTACTCCACTTAAGCTTCATAAATCTAAGGTGAACAATATCTTTATTTTAAAGCCTTTATCAATTATCATAAAGAATATAATGAGGTTTTTTCTAGCTCTAAATAGTAAAAATGTAACATTCCTAAAACCTAAATATTCAACTTCTAATTCAAGTTAATTATCTTAGAGGCTTAAACTTTTTTGGATATATGAACAGAGCTTATGATCTAATTATAAAAAATGCGATTCTAAATAAAAATAGTGCCCCTGTAGATATCGCAGTTACAGATGGTACAATTGCAAGTATCAGTCTTTCCAGTAATAATGAAAAAAGAATTCAGTACCTAAAAGATGCCCAAACCGTTTACAACGCAGAGGATAATTTTTTATGTTCAGGATTTTTTGAAAGTCATATTCATTTAGATAAGGCTTGTATTTTAGAAAGATGTGAGATCAAAAAGGGAGATCTTGATGAGGCTGTTGAAGAGACCGGAAAGGCGAAAGAAAACTTCACAGAAAAAGATGTTTTTGAGCGTGCTAGTGGCGTTATTGAAATGGCAATTAAGAAAGGAACTATGGGCCTTCGCACCTTTGTTGAAACCGATTTAAAAACTGAATTACGTTCTTTTGAAGCTATTAAAAGAGTTAAAAACAAATATGCTTTCGCCATAGATATAGAGATCTGTGCTTTTGCTCAGGAAGGACTCACCAATTCTTCCGAAACCCAAAAATTATTAAAACAAGCATTATCTAATGGGGCTGATCTCATTGGAGGCTGTCCTTACAAAGATATAGATCCTGTAAAACATATTGAGATGATCTTTGACATGGCTCAGGAATTTGATGTAAATGTAGATTTTCATCTAGATTTTGATCTTGATCCAAATAATTCAAGCATCCCTAAAATATCCGAAGAAACAATTAAGAGAAATTATAAAGGGAGAGTTTCTATAGGGCATGTTACTAAGATCTCTGCTATGCCCAAAGAAAAACGCAAAAAGATGGCTTTACTTTTAAGCAATGCAGAAATTACGCTAACAGTTCTTCCTGCAACAGATATTTTTTTAAATGGTAGAGATTACGACACATTAATTCCCCGTGGAATGGTAAATGCTAATGAATTGAAGACCTTTGGTGTGAATACTACCATTTCCAGTAATAACATTCTAAATGCCTTTACCCCTTACGGGGATACCTCCCTTGCTAGAATGGCAAATATGTACGCGAACATTACCCAGTTAGCTAAAGATGAAGAGATACAGGAGGTATATAAGATGGTTACAGACAATGCCGCCGCTCTCCTATCATTACCATGTACTATTGAAGTTGGTGCACCAGCAACTTTTATAATACTTGAAGCTAAGAATGAAATTGACGCTATTAGAACCATTTCGCAACCATTAGTAGGATTTAAAAATGGAAGAAAAACATTCTCTAACGATAAAGCTAAGATCTATTTTGAGTGAAATTTTATAAATACTGTGTAACTTCTGTTTTAGTAAAGAATATGACCATATCTATAATATAATGAAAACGACGACTCATCAATAGTGTATTAAAACAATTGTTAAAGGCTTTAGTATATTCAAACTAACTATTTGAAATTATATTAAATATGAGTTAAACCCTGAATATGATATTCAAAATACTGTAGTAAGGTATTATCTTGTAGCTATGGAACAGATATTAGTAGCCGGTGCCAACGGTACCACAGGAAAAAAGATTGTACAACTATTACACGATTCTCAGTATTTTAACCCTATTGCAATGGTGAGAAAAGAGGATGAACTTCCTTATTTTAAAGCTAAAAATATTGATACCGTTCTTGGAGATCTTGAAGAAGACATTTCCCATGTATTCAAAAACAATATAGATAAGGTATTATTTGCAGCAGGATCTGGAGGTAAAAATGTAGTTGGTGTAGATCAAGAAGGTGCAAAACGATTAATTGACGCATCTAAAAAGAATAATATTAGAAAATTTGTTATGCTTAGTTCTATGGGAGCAGATGAGCCGTCTAAAGCAGAAGAGCTTCAGGATTACCTAAAAGCCAAGCACAATGCAGATGAATACTTAAAAGATAGTGGCTTAAATTATGCAATAGTGAGACCTGGGAGTTTAACAAATGATGAGCTTACTAACAAGATAGAATTAGCCCGTAAACTTAATAAAAGAGGGAAGATTAGCAGAAATGATGTTGCTCAAACCTTAGTGCATGTACTTAATGACGACGTTGCCAATAAAGCAACTTTTGAGATTCTAAGCGGAGAAACTCTCATAGGAGAAGCTTTAGATAAAGTCTCTGCAGACTAGATAGAAATTAACATTAGAATACAACGCAATCATATTTAATATGGTTGCGTTTTTTTTGATATCATTTTAATAAATAGCTTTTAATTGTTTTCTCAACTAAGAATAGCAAATGAAATAAAATACTAATTCATTCATAAAATTTTTTTTAAATAAAATTATCTCTGAAGAAAACACATAATAGATAATAAAAACTATAACTCTTAGGCATGTTTATTGGTAATAATAAAAAATATTAACTTATAAACTTATAACCTATGGAATTTAAAAAAAACGCTACGGCAGATCTTAGAAAAAGATCTGTATTTTTCTTACAAATAGGGCTAATCGTTGTTCTCCTATTATGTTATTTTTTAGTAGAATGGAAGAGCTATTATCCTATTGAAAAAGCTTCCAAAGAGATAGTAATGGATAAGTTGATAGAAGAAGAAATTCCAATAACGGTATTTGTAGATCGCGCAGTACCCCCAATTCCAAAGGCAATTAAATCTGATGATATTTTAGCCATCATTGATGATAGTGAAGAAGTACCTACGAATAATATTCAGCAAACAGTAGAATCACCAAGTATAGTTGATGTTGTTGATATTATTGAAATAAAACCGAAAGAGGAAATAGAGCACTACTCTTTTAAAGTTATAGAAGATGTCCCTATTTTCCCTGGGTGTGAGCGCTATTCAAATAATGAAAAGCGTAAAACATGTATGAGTGAAAAAATATCTGATTATGTAAATGCAAATTTCAACAGAGATATTGGTAATAATCTAGGACTATCTGGAATCAATAAAGTTTACGTAATGTTCAATATAGATAAAAATGGAAATGTGGTAGACATTCAGTCTAGAGCACAGCATCCAAAATTACAAGCAGAGGCAATTAGAGTTATAAGATCCCTGCCACATTTTGAGCCGGGAAAGCAACGAGGTAAGCCAGTCTCGGTCTCATACTCATTACCCATAGTTTTTCAGGTAAAAGATTAAAGCATAAAAAGCCACCTTTTGAGGTGGCTTTTCCTTATTGAATATATTTTAAGCTCAATTAGTTCTTTTTTTCAACTTTATAATCTGCAATAGAATCTGGGTGAACATAATCATCTATTTCAGAATTGATTTCTGCTCCCAGTAAGATGATATAACAAGTGATATATAACCATAACATTAGAATTACCACTGCAGAAATAGATCCATATACTTCCCCATAATTTCCATAGTTGCTCACATAAAATGAAAATCCCCAAGAAGCAAGTAACCAGACTACAGTAGAAAATATAGCTCCTGTTACCACCCATTTAAGCTCTGGTTTTTTTCTTGCTGGGGCATATTGATAGATCAGGCACAGAAATAGTGTTACTATTACTGCCAAAACAATCCACCTTAAGAATGCTATTATATTTTCTGTACCCTCGGGCAGTCCTAGCCTATGCATTACAGTAGGAAATACCACTATAAAAGCTAAACTTATTAATAAGAGAATGGTTCCAAATATGGTAAAGATTATAGCCATTAAAATTTGCTTAAAGAAGCCTCTACTTTCTACAGTATCATATGCTATATCTATACCTTCGAACAAAGATTTTGTTCCTTTATTAGAACTCCAAATACTAAATAAAATACCAATTGCGGTACCCCATCCTAAAGTGGTTCCTGGGGTAGAGAGAAATATTTCTACTCTATCCTTTAGTAAAGAAAAAGCCTGCTTCGGCATCATAGCCGCCAGTTTGGATAACTCCTGCTCTATTTGTTGAGGATCTGTTGCTAATCCATAAATAGATATTAAAGCCATAATCGCTGGGAAAATGGCCAAAAATGCATAGAACGCAACACCCGCAGAAACAATTCCTACACTATCTGCAGCAATCTCATTCTTAACTTCTATGATTATTTTTTTCCACCCAGAAAAGGAGATCTTATAGGGTGCATCTACACAATGAGTTTGGTCTTTTTCTTCTGACATTATAATTATTTGTGATCGAGGCTTAAAATAGAACAATTACACAAAGATTAAAGGGAAAGGCTTCTAAATGATTGTTAATATTTACCAGCGAATATGCGATCAGGTCATTTATAGCACAGTGCTTTACTATCCTCCGAAAACCTTTTAGTGTTAAATCATAAAAAAGACTAATTTAAACAAACGTTTAATTTAAACAATTGTTTAACTTTGTGCTCGAAATTTAGATTCTATGGAATTAAACGATAAGCAGATTCAAATTATAACTGAAGCAGAGAAACTATTTGCAGAGAATGGTTTTGCAGGTACTTCGGTGAGGCAAATAGCCAAGGAAGCAGGGGTAAATGTGGCAATGATCTCCTATTACTTTGGTTCTAAAGAGCGACTCTTAGAGGCTATGCTCATATATAGATCTGCAGATTTTAGAATGGAATTAGATACTGTTCTTTCTATAGAGAATTCAACGTTGGAAAAGGTAGATGAAGTGGTAGCACTTATTATAAGAAGAGTTCATCACAACAGAAGAATGTACAAGATCATTCATTTTGAATACTCAAATGACACCCGAAAAATAGATTTCAAAAATTACATCAATCAGAAATTGTCTAATTATAAGGTCATTGAGGAATTTGTAATTAAGGGACAAAAAGAAGGTGTTTTTTCTAAAGATCTAAATATACCGCTTACTGTACCCACAATTTTAGGTACTTATTTTAATTTCTATTATAACCTCAGATTCTTTGAAGTGCTACATAACATTACAGATGAAGCATCTTTAGATAACTATGTACACACTACCCTAACCCAACATATTCAGAAAACCATAAAAGCATTATTGACTTATGAAAATTAAACATTTTTTCCTTTCTGCAATTCTATGTTTAGGAATTGCTTCTGCAAGTGCGCAGGAAGGTAAATCCCTATCTTTAGAGCAGGCAGTAAATTTAGCCCTCACCAATAGCGATGAAGCAAAAATTTCGAATTCCCGAGTAAATACGGCAGAGAGTGAGCTTCAGGTAACAAAAAATCTTCAGTATCCAGATCTTAAGATCTCCGGACAATATCAGTATTTAACCGGAGCAGAAATAGATTTTCCTGCTGCAACTACTTCAGAAGGTTCTGCTTCAGAGCCTACCCCAACTCCAGATGTGAATCAATTATTATTGGCACAGGCCAATATGTCGCTGCCTCTATTTTCAGGTTTCAAACTAAAGAATGCGGTAAAAGCAAGCGAAAATAATTTAAAGGCTGCTTCTCTTAATGCACAGAACGATAAGGAGCAAATAGCGCTATATACCATAATAGATTATATCAATTTATATAAAGCGCAAAAGGCAATTGAAATTATAGAGGAGAATCTAAACAGTGCCAATCTACGTGTAAAAGATTTTACTGCTATGGAAGAGAATGGTCTGTTAGCCAGAAATGATTTATTAAAGGCACAGCTACAAGAATCTAACATTCAGCTAAGTTTAGAAGAAGCTAAAAAAAACAGCAATATTCTTAATTACAAATTAAATGTCATGTTGAAGTTGCCGGAAGCAACTAAAATCAATACTCAAGATACTAATTTCGGAAATGTTATTCCTTCTAATTTAAAAGGGATGGTTTCCAGAAGTGATCTGGAAGCGCTGACGTATCAAGAAAAAGCTGCAGAAAACCAGATCAAAATGGCAAAAAGCAAGTATTATCCTAGCATTGCGTTGGTAGGTGGATATACCAATCTGGATCTTCATAACGCACTTACTGTAAACAATGCAATTAATGTTGGCGTTGGCTTGTCTTATAATCTAGCTGATATTTTTAAAAATGAAAGTGATGTAAAAGTAGCTCAAAGCAAAGCCGAAGAACTTCAATACACTATAGACATGGTATCTGATAAAGTGAAGTTGCAAATAGAAAATGCCAAACAAGATTACAAACTTTCTCTAAGGAAATACGAGGTATATACAAAGTCTGAAGAGCAGGCAATAGAAAACTACAGAATTCTTAAAGATAAATATGATAATGGATTAGTAGATACTAATGATCTTTTAGAAGCAGATATAGATCAATTACAAGCTAAAATGAATTTAGCTTACGCCAATGCAGATATCACTCAAAAATATTACGAGCTATTAACCGCTCAGGGAACACTAACAAATCAATTCAACAACTAATAATCATTTTACTAAAATGGAAGAGAAGAAAAAATCAAACAAGAAATTTATAATTATAATCGCTGTATTAGTAACCGTTGGAGTTGTTTATGGAGGTTATAAATTTATTCACTCATTATCTCACGAAGAGACAGATGATGCGCAGATAGCTGCAAATATGAATCCGATAATTCCTCATGTAGGCGGTTATATAGAAAAGGTATATGTTACAGATAATCAAAAGGTATCAAAAGGAGATACTTTGTTTGTTATAGATAATAGAGATTATAAGGTGCAGTTACAGCAGGCAAGAGCATCTATGGCTGCAGCAGAAAGCCAGTTTAGCGTTTCTGAGGCAAGCATAGGGTCTTATCAGGCAAATGCTGCAGCATCTAACGCACAGGTAAATACGGCACAGGGAAATATTGAAACTGCAAAGATCAATTTATGGAGAACTACTAATGACTTTGATCGTTACAAAAATCTTTTTGAAAATCATTCTATAACAGAGCAACAATATGAGCAGGCGTTAGCTGCCAAGCAAGAAGCAGAAAGTAGATTAGAGATTTTAAAGAGTCAGTCTAAAGCAACATCAAGTCAGCGTAACGCTGCGATGTCTCAAACAGAGATATCTAAGAAACAGGTATCTGTGGCTGAAGCTAATATTCAAAGTGCACAGGCAATGTTAGATGCGGCTCAGTTAAATCTAGATTATACAATTGTAACGTCTCCTATTGATGGTCAGCTTTCAGAAGTTGACATTCAACCAGGACAGTTTGTTCAACCAGGACAAGCTTTATTCTATTTGGTAAATATTTCAGAAAAATGGGTTGTAGCAAACTTTAAAGAGACTCAGTTAGATAAAATGGCTATTGGCCAGAAAGTAGGAATAGAAGTAGATGCTTATCCAGATATGGAATTTGAAGGAACTATTACTGCATTTTCTCCTGCTACTGGGGCAAAATTCTCTCTCTTACCTCCAGATAATGCTACGGGAAATTTTGTGAAAACTGTACAGAGACTACCTGTTAAAATTGATTTTACAGATACAAATGATGCAGAGCAAATGAAAAAACTTCGTTCTGGAATGAATGTTTTAGTAGATGTACATGTAAAATAAGTTATGCAAGAGGAAGAAAATAGTTTAGTAGAATACGGTTTTAGAAGGGTGATCATTACCATAACCGCCATTTTATGTGCGCTTCTAGAAATTGTAGATACTACAATAGTAAACGTGGCCCTTAACGATATGAGGGGAAGTCTAGGTGCTACTCTTACAGATGTGGCCTGGGTAATTACTGCCTATGCCATTGCCAATGTAATTATTATTCCTATGACTAGTTGGCTTTCCAAGCAATTTGGTAGACGTAATTACTTTGCAGCTTCTATAGTGATATTTACAGTATCCTCATTTTTATGTGGAAATGCAACAAATATCTGGGAACTAGTAGCCTTTAGGTTCATTCAAGGTATGGGTGGAGGAGCCTTATTAGTGACTGCACAAACCATTATAACAGAAAGTTATCCTGCTGCCAAAAGAGGAATGGCGCAAGCCATTTATGGAATGGGCGTAATTGTTGGCCCTACCTTAGGGCCGCCACTAGGAGGGTATATTGTAGACCATTTTTCGTGGCCGTATATTTTTTATATCAACATACCAATAGGAATAATAGCTACATTCTTAACTTTAATCTATGTGAAGAGCCCTAAGTACGGAGATAAATTAAAAGCAAGTCAGGTAGATTGGTGGGGAATTGTATTCTTAACTTCATTTATTGGCTCTTTACAATTTGTTTTAGAACACGGGCAGCAAGATGATTGGTTTCAAGAACCATTAATAGTGATCTTAAGTGTAGTTTCCGTTTTTGGACTGATATTTTTTATCTGGAGGGAGCTTACCTACGAGCATCCTATCGTGAATCTTAGAGTTTTGAAGAATAGTAATTTAAGAGTTGGAACCATCATGACCTTTATCTTAGGTTTTGGTTTGTATGGCTCTACCTTTATTATTCCTATATACACGCAATCTATTTTAGGTTGGACCGCTACAGATGCCGGATTATTACTTATTCCAAGTTCTATTACTACGGGTATTATGATGCCTATAATTGGTAAGTTAATAGAGCGAGGGGTGTCGCAGAAATATTTAGTAGCTGCAGGATTTAGTATCTTCTTTTTGTATAGCTTCTGGATGTTTACCTTAATTACTCCAGACACTTCTTCAGAACAAATGTTCTGGCCTTTAGTAGTGAGAGGAGTTGGTTTGGGACTTTTATTTGTACCAATTACCACCCTATCTCTTTCTACACTTAAAGGAAAAGATATTGGAGAAGGTGCTGCTTTTACAGGGATGATGAGACAATTAGGAGGATCTTTTGGAATAGCTATTATCACCACTATGATTGCCAGACTCTCTCAACAACATAGAGTAGATCTTATTCCAAATATAGACGCCATGAAATTTAGTGTTCAGCAAAGAATTAGCGGGCTTCAACAAATGTTTATGAGCAAAGGCTTTAGCGCTAATGAATCTTTAGCAAGAGCATATCAGGTATTGGATGGTTCTGTAACCTTACAAAGTACAGTGCTCTCTTACATGGATATTTTTCTTTACTTGGGGCTTCTATTCTTAGTCTGTGTACCGTTTGTATTATTGATAAAGAAAGGTGCGGGGAAAGTAGATACCTCAGGAATGCACTAGATTTGGTTACTTAGTTAATTTGCATAAAAAAGGCTGACTGAATTATCAGGCAGCCTTTTTATTATATAAAATAAGAGCAAAGTTTTCTTATTTTTTTTCAATAACAGCAGGTTCATTCATCTTCTTGCTCATCTCCATAGAAACTGAAGAACGATCAAAAGTAATTTTACCTGCACCGGTTTCAATAATAATAGTGTTATTTTTTTCGCTAAAATCAATCACTTTGCCATGCATACCACTTTTAGTAACTACACGATCTCCTTTTTTAAGAGCTGCTGCAAAGTTTTTTTCCTGTTTAGCTCTTTTCATTTGTGGACGTATCATAAAAAAATACACCACTACAAACATTAGTATTATTGGGGCAAACTGCGTTATCTGTTCCATAAATTTATTTAGAAGCTTTTATCCTTCTGGGTTAGTCCCATCAGATTCTACGAAAGCTTTGATTCTTAATTGTTCTGAACCTTTTTCTGTATTTGCAGAAACGGTTACTGTTTTTGTTACCTGACCTTGACCAGATCCATTAAATAGAACGGTCATTTCTCCTTGCTCTCCAGGAGCAATAGATTCGTTGTGAGGATAAGAAGGCACAGTACAACCACATGTACTAGTTGCATTTGTAATTACCAGCGGAGCTTTACCTATGTTGGTAAATTTAAAGACATGCTCTACATTAGTACCCTTTGCGATATTTCCAAAGTCAAATTCTTCTTCTTCGAATTTCATTTCAGGATAGTACACCTGCTCTGCATCACGTTCTGCAGCTGTCTCTACATTTTCTGCTTTTACCTTACTAGAGGCATCATCTTTACAGGAGGTAAAAATCATTGCTCCAAAGGCTGCTATCAATAAGATACCTTTCTTCATAATTAGTTAATTTAAATTGAACGTTAAAAATACAAAAATTCTAAACTACATCAATCCCCTACCCATTTTATTTAATCTCTTTCCTTCCTGATACTCTTTAGATAATTTATCTAAAACTCCATTCACAAAAATGCTGCTTTTAGGGGTGCTATATTCTTTAGCAACCTCCAAATATTCATTAATTGTAACTTTAACAGGAATAGAATTAAAATGTAAGAATTCACAAATAGCCATCTTAATAAGAACGGTATCGATCTCTGCTATTCGCTCTTTGTCCCAATTTGGAGTCTTGCCTTCCATTTCATTGGTTAATTCATCATCATTTAGATAAACTTTTCTAAATAATTGAATCCCGAATTCCTTATCTTCAGGAGACTTGAACAACTTAGGTAGTTTTGTCTCTTCTAAAGCACCTTCTTTAAGTTTATTAAGGAATTTTAGGATCGCCGTATTCACTAAAGGAAGATCATCTAACCAAGTTAATTTTGTATCTTCTATATAATCATACAACTTATCATTAGGAGCAATAAATTCTTTTAAAAGCAAGATCACAAAATCCTTATCTTCTTTAAAGCTAGACTCTCTGGTAGCCATATAACTTTCAAAAGCTGAGCTATTCATGATCTCCTCCCAAAGAAGAGCTACATACTCACTATCTTTGCTCCAGTGGTTTAGCTTCCTATTCTCAATTTCTTCTTTAAAATTGATATTATTCTCCAGGATCTGGATAACTTTATTATTAATAAATTTTCTGTTGGGATCTATTTCTTCCTTAGTAGCCAGAAATTTTCTTTGAGATTTATCCAGATAGTCTTCTGAATATACCTTGATCTCGGTGATCAATTTTAACATAAGCAGGAATAAATCATACATTTCATCCATACTTTTTAAAAGGAACTTCTCCTCCGTATTGAAATTTTGATTATCGCTTTGGGTGAATGCATATAGGGATTGCATTACTTTAACTCGGATATGTCTTCTGGTTAACATAGGTGTAAAAGAACTTATAAAATTAGCAAGGCGAAAGAGATTTCTTTCGCCTTGCAAAAATAGTATTTATTTCAAACTTGTTAGTTCAAATTCTGGCTTTTTCTGTCATCTATTCGCTGTTGTGCAATTTTCAATGCAGCCAAATGTGTGGTAATATCTTTTGAAGACGCTGTCTTTAAGATCTCCATGGTTGTATTATAGATATTTTCAGTTTTACGAATGATCTCTTTTTTATCGTATCCTTCTAATTCAGCATAAACATTTATAATTCCACCTGCATTGATCAAGAAATCTGGAGCATATACGATGCCTTTATCCTGAAGTATCTTACCATGACGAAGTTCATCTGCTAATTGATTGTTAGCAGCTCCTGCAATTACAGTTGCTTTAATTCTATTAATAGTATCATCATTAATTGTAGCCCCTAAAGCACAAGGAGCGTAAATATCTACATCTGCACTATATACATCATCCACAAAAATACTGGCTCCGTACTGTGCACTTACTTCTTGCAATCTAGCCTGGTTGATATCGCTAATAAAAACCTGCGCACCTTCTTTTACAAGATAGTCTACCAAAGTTTCTCCAACGTGCCCAATACCTTGCACTAATATCTTTTTCCCTTCTAATTTATCACTTCCATATTTAAATCCAGCAGCAGCTTTCATTCCCATATACACACCATATGCAGTAATTGGAGATGGATTACCTGCACCCCCTTTAGATTCTGAGATACCAGTTACGTAAGGAGTAACCTCTCTTACTGTATCCATATCTTCTGTATCCATTCCTACATCTTCTGCAGTTATATATTTACCACTTAGAGAATGTACAAATTCTCCAAATTTTCGCATAAGTTCTGGTGTCTTTTGTGTTTTAGCATCGCCTATAAGAACTGCTTTTCCACCACCAAGATTCAATCCGGTTATAGCGCTTTTAAACGTCATACCTCTAGAAAGTCTAAGAACATCGTTCAACGCTTCCCACTCAGTGCTATAATTCCACATTCTAGTACCTCCAAGAGCAGGACCTAAAACCGTATTATGAATACCAATTATTGCCTTTAAACCTGTATCTTTGTCGTTGCAAAAAACCACTTGCTCGTGGTTGTCAAAGGATAGCTGTCCGAATACCGGTGCAGCTTTTTTAAGTTCACTTGCGTTTAAAACGTCAACCTGCATAAATTGAAAATTTAAGATTTAAATTTTTTTGTTTTTCTGAAAATCAGACTACAAAAATAATTAATATTTTAAGTTATGGGAAAAAATGCCGACATAAATTGCGAATCTCACAAGAATTGAATTAAGTTTTTTAAATGAAAGAATTACAGCACCTCAATAAATATTTCCTTAAATACAAGTGGAAATTAATTTTAGGCCTACTTATAACCGTTGTTGCCAGAATATTTGCACTGTATCCGGTTCAATTTATTGGTAATTCCACCAGCACTATAGAAAAATATGTAAATGGAGAAATTACCGATGCAGCCATATTAAGAAGTGAACTTTTTTATAATATCACTTTAATAATTGGCGCCACCCTTGTTTCTGCGTTTTTTACATTTTTAATGAGACAGATCTTTATCGTTATCTCCAGACACATGGAATTCGATCTTAAAAATGAAGTCTACAATCAATACCAAAGACTCTCATTAAATTTCTACAAACAGAATCGTACGGGAGATCTAATGAATAGAATAAGTGATGATGTCTCCAAAGTAAGAATGTATCTGGGACCGGCAATTATGTATAGTGTTACCACTCTAACGCTTTTTATTATTGTGATCTGGTATATGGTAAAAACAGCACCCCTTCTTACTTTATATACGGTAGCTCCTTTACCTATTCTTTCTTTCGCTATCTATAAATTAAGCGTTGCCATTCATAAGAGAAGTACCATCGTACAACAATACCTTTCAAAATTAAACACATTTACACAAGAAAGCTTTAGCGGAATTTCTGTAATAAAATCTTACGGCTTAGAACAGCAAACAAATTCTAATTTTATTGAATTATCTAACGGGAGTAAAGAAAAGAATCTGGATCTGGTAAAGGTTCAAGCCTTTTTCTTCCCTATGATGGTACTGCTAATAGGTCTTAGTAACACCTTGGTTATTTTTATTGGAGGAAGGCAAGTAATTAATGGAGAAATTGAAAATATTGGAGTGATAGTAGAATTTCTGCTATATGTGAATATGCTTACCTGGCCTGTTGCCACTGTAGGTTGGGTTACCTCTATAGTTCAACAAGCAGAAGCTTCTCAAAAACGTATCAATGAATTTTTAAAGGAAGAACCTCAAATAAAGAATTTAGAACCAACAGTTTCTAAGATCAATGGTGATATTCAGTTTAAAGATGTGAGCTTCACTTATGAAGATACAAATATTACGGCTCTTAAAAATGTTTCTTTTAGCGTTAATAGAGGTGAGACTTTAGCAATTATAGGTAAAACAGGTTCCGGGAAATCTACTATCTTAGAATTAATAGGAAGACTTTATGATGTTCAAACAGGAGAAATAGCTATTGATAAAAAGAACATTAGAGATCTAAACTTATATAGTTTAAGAAATTCTATTGGTTACGTGCCCCAAGACGCATTTTTATTTAGTGATTCTATTAAGAATAACATAAGGTTTGGAAAAACCACTGCTACAGATGAAGAAGTAATTGAAGCTGCAAAAAATGCAGCAGTGCATAAAAACATTAAAGGCTTTACACATGGTTATGACACTGTACTCGGCGAACGTGGAATTACACTTTCTGGAGGACAGAAGCAACGAGTTTCAATTGCACGGGCAATTATACATGATCCTCAAATTCTTCTTTTTGATGATTGTTTATCTGCTGTAGATACAGAAACTGAAGAGGAAATTTTAAATAATCTTTTCAAAATATCTAAAGATAAGACCACTATAATTGTTAGTCATAGAATATCTTCTGCTAAAAATGCAGACAATATTATAATTCTTGAAGATGGAGAAATCGTTCAGCAAGGTTCTCATCAAAAGTTAATAGAGATTGATGGTTATTACAAAGAGCTCTACGCAAAACAGCTAAGTGAAAAAGAAATGTGAAAATTTGTTGCGAAATGTTAAAAATTTTTAGATTTTTGGGCGTACTTTAAAAAAACTATAAAGATTTATTTTATGAGTGAAAATGGAATGATGGAGAAAGATGAGATTTTCTCTAAAGTATTACGAGCAGGAAGACGCACTTATTTTTTTGATGTGAGAGCTACCAAGGCAGATGATTATTACCTTACTATTACAGAAAGTAAGAAATTCACGAATGCTGATGGATCTTTTCATTACAAAAAACATAAAATTTACTTGTATAAAGAAGATTTTGAAGGATTCACAGAGATCCTTAATGAAATGACAGATTACATAGTGGAAGAAAAAGGTGAAGAAGTAATTAGCGATAAGCACCAAAAAGATTTCAAAAAAGAATATCAGGAAGAAGAAGTAGAATCTCATTCTAGCACTTCTCCAGATAAATTTACAGATATTAGTTTTGAAGATATTTAAACCACTTCAATAATATTTTATAACCGTCTAGAGCAATCTAGGCGGTTTTTTTATTCTAATAATAAATATATAACATTGCTATATCCCTTATATTATTGCAAACAACATCTTATTGAGGAGGAAACAGTAATAAATTCAAATCTTAACTAATTACTTCTTTTAGTTTACTTAATTTTGCATGTAATTCTAAATGATTCATGCATTGAATATTTCTGATTCTTTAAATACTCTATTAAATTCTTTTTATCAGCTATTTATATCTACTACTCTTAGGTTAGTAGCAAATCACACAAACAATTTTGATCATTCTTTAGTTCTAGAAGATCAAATACTTTCAAAGGAAATCGGTTAAGATGAAAATGATAGAGAATATCCAGTCTTTTCAATGGTCGCCTAGATTTACGCATATCATTCAGCGCATATCGTTCTGGTTGAGTCTTATCTCCGTAATTCTTGTATTTTACGACTTGGGGTTTCAAAAAAGTGATACTACAGCACAGCGTTTAATTACAATGTATCTTTCAGCACTTTTTGTTGGCTGCATATCTATTGGTTTAAGATATATCTTCTCTGGCAAGCACCCCGGCTTCAAGGTAAAAGTAATAGATATTATTATACTTACATTGTTTGTATTCCTAATAATCATAAGGACAGATCTACTGGTAGCAGACCTTGGATTCTTCAATAAAAAAGGATGGCTATACTTGGCAGTCTTTCTCTATTTTATTAGAGAATTTTCTTCATTGAGATTAGATTTTAAAACACAGTATTTTAATCCGGCACAACTGTTTATTACTAGTTTCCTTGGAATTATCTTAATTGGTACTTTCCTCCTGTTACTACCTAATGCCACTCATTCTGGAATATCTCTTATAGATGCTCTTTTTACATCTACAAGTGCAGTATGCGTTACAGGATTGATAGTTGTAGATACCGGAAGCTATTTCACTCAATTCGGACAAACCATTATTCTAGTGTTGATACAATTGGGAGGTATCGGTATCATGACCTTTGCAACTTATTTTAGTTATTTCTTTAGAGGACAAAGTAGTTATGAGACGCAACTTATGATGCGTGATATGACAAATTCAGAAAAGATAGGAGAAGTATTCTCTGCTATGAAAAAGATATTGCTCATCACGTTTACCATAGAATTTATTGGTGGGATTCTAATATTCTTTAGCCTTGGTAAGAGCGTAACTGGTTTTGGATCTAAATTGTTCTTCTCTACTTTTCATACCATCTCCAGCTTCTGTAATGCGGGATTTTCTACATTGGCAAATAGTTTATACGAACCCGGATTTAGATTTAATTATCCCTTGCACATCATATTAGCCTTACTTTTTATTCTAGGAGGATTAGGTTTTCCAATAGTGTTAAACGTCTACACCTATTTTAAGCACTTAATTATTAATAGGGTTCTACCTCTAAGAAAAAATGAGAGATGCTTACACAGACCTTGGGTTATTAATATGAATACCAGAATAGTATTACTTTCTACCTTCGTGTTACTTATTGGTGGTAGTATAGGTTTCTATGCTTTAGAATATGATAATACGCTTGCTGCTCATACTGAATTCGGTAAAATAGTAACCGCCTTTTTTGGTGCTGCTACTCCTAGAACCGCAGGTTTTAATAGTATAGATTATGCAGATCTTAGATTTGGAACGCTCATGTTAATTTTCCTATTAATGTGGATTGGAGCGTCTCCCGCATCTACCGGGGGTGGTATTAAAACAAGCACGTTTGCTATTGCAACACTTAACTTTTTTAGCCTAGCAAAAGGTAAAGATAGAATAGAATTGTATAAAAGAGAGATTGCCGATATTTCTGTAAGAAGAGCATTCGCTATTATTTCTCTTTCGCTTATGGTTATAGGAATAGCTATTTCTCTTATCGTTTCCTTCGATTCTGATCAAAACTTATTAAAAATAGCATTTGAATGTTTCTCTGCTTATAGTACGGTAGGTCTTAGCATGGGAATAACCTCAGCACTATCAGACCCTAGTAAAATGGTTTTAATAGCAACCATGTTTATAGGAAGGGTAAGTATGCTTACCATATTAATAGCAATGTTACGTAGAGTAAGACACTTAAATTATAAGTATCCTACAGAAGAAATCTTGATAAACTAATAGATCACCACATGAAGTATATAGTAATTGGACTCGGAAATTTTGGCTCATCCCTTGCTGAAAAGCTTACAAAAATGGGAAATGAAGTTATAGGAGTTGATCTTAAGATGGATAAAGTGGAAGCTCTTAAAGATAAGATTACCCACGCAATTTGTTTGGATTCTACAGATATTAATGCGGTCTCACACCTACCTTTAAAAGATACAGATATTGTTATTGTTGCTATTGGTGAAGATAAAGGAGCTCTTATTATGACTACCGCACTAATGAAGCAGCTAAAGGTGAAACGATTAATTAGCCGAGCTGTCACTCCTTTACAACAAATGGTATTACAGGCAATGGGAGTAGATGAAATTATACATCCTGAAGAAGAAACTGCAGAGCGTTGGGCCAAGAAATTAAATCTTCATGGAGTGGTAGATTCTTTTGAACTTACAGGACATTTTAGTATCGTAGAGATTAAGGTTCCTAAAAGATATGAAGGTAAAACACTTCAGGAAATTGGCCTTAGAAGAGCATATAATATCATAGTTCTTACTACCATTAGAATGATACCTAATGAAAATATGCTAGGTGTTACTACACAGGAATCTGAAGTACAAGGTGTAGCATCTTCAGAAACCGTGTTACATCCGGATGATATTATGGTGCTATACGGGAAAAATTCTGATATTAAAAAACTATTGTTAGAAAACAAAGCTGATAACTAACCTACTCTTAATCCATTTTCCACTTTGTGATCTGGATTGAGTAGAACAATATCATTATTTGGACCTACAGCTCCTAGTACCAGGCATTCGCTCATAATATTTGCTATCTGCTTTTTAGGAAAATTAACCACTGCTATTATTTGTTTTCCTTCAAGATCTGAAATAGTATATCTCGTGGTGATCTGTGCCGAAGATCGCTTCATCCCCAATTCATCGCCAAAATCTATTTTGAGAATATAGGCTGGCTTTTTAGCTTTATGAAATACTTCTGCACTAATGATAGTTCCTACTCGCATCTCCACTTTTTCAAAATCGTTCCAGTTTATTTCCATACTATTTAAATAATTTATAAAGTACCCACGCCGGACCAATTAATAAGAACTGAAGATCTTTTAAGAAGGATGGCTTCTTACCTTCAATTTTATGTCCGTAGAACTGTCCTATCCATGCAAGAACAAAAATTGTAAGTGAAACAATCCATAACGGGGCTATAAGTGAAATAAGATAATTAATTACCAAACATAGAAATCCAAAAACAGCCATCATTAACCCCATTTTTACAGAGAGGCTAAAATAAAAGATGAGTACAAATATAAAAACAACCAATGCCCAATTTTCAAATACTGGGTGATCACCTTTTAAAAGATCTTCCAAAAAATAGACAGGTATACACATAAATAAACCAGCGATAGAAAGGAATATTGCCGGCACGCATATATAATGAATGTATTGATTGGTTTGATTTTGATGACTTACAGAATATTCTTCAAACCATTCATTTAAACGCTTCATAATCTGTATTTTTACTAAAGATATTAATTTAGTAGTTATCCTAGTAATCTAAACCATATTTCAGAATGTCTCTCACTCCATCTACCATGCTCCCATTAGGTACAAAGGCTCCAAATTTTAAGCTTTATGATGTAATAAGTCAGAATAGTTTAAGTCTAGAACAACTTCGAGGAGAAAATGGAACCATGATAATGTTCATTTGTAATCATTGCCCTTTTGTAAAACATGTTAATGATGAAATTGTAAGAGTTGCCAATGATTATCGCGTTCACGGTTTTAGTTTTATTGCCATTATGAGTAATGATACTGTAGCCTATCCTGAAGACGATCCTAAATTAATGGTAGAAAATGCCAGAAAGTATAATTACTCTTTTCCATATCTCTTTGATGAAACGCAAGAAGTTGCCAAGGAGTATGATGCTGCTTGCACCCCAGATTTTTTTCTTTTTGATCAGGATCTAGAATTGATCTATCGCGGACAATTAGATGACTCAAGACCAGGCAATGGGATCTCATTAAATGGACGAAGCATACGAGAAGCTTTAGATGCAATTATAAATAACAGAAAGGTTTCTATGCTACAGAAGCCCAGTGTTGGATGTTCCATAAAGTGGAAAAAATAACATTTCTCTATTGCTATATTGCAAATTTGATAAGACCTTAACAGCCTTCCAATTCATTAATGCTTAACTTTAGGATATATATTTTACAAAAAATAATAATTCTATGAGCACACTAAAATTAGGAGATAAAGCACCAAATTTTGATGCAGAAACTTCAGAAGGAAAAATCAACTTTTATGATTATTTAGGAGAGAGCTGGGGAATTCTTTTCTCTCATCCTGCAGATTTTACACCGGTATGTACTACAGAACTTGGTACTGCTGCTAGATATAAACCAGAGTTCGACAAACGCAATGTTAAAATGATTGCCTTAAGTGTTGATGGTGTAGCGTCTCATAAAGATTGGATAAAAGATATTAATGAAACTCAAAACACTACAGTAAACTTCCCAATTATAGCAGATGAACATAGGAAAGTAGCAGATCTTTATGATATGATGCATCCTAAAGCTAATGATACTCTTACCGTGAGATCTGTATTTATAATCGCTCCAGATAAAAGTATCAAACTTATGTTGACATATCCTGCTAGTACTGGAAGGAATTTTGATGAACTGGTAAGAGTAATAGATTCGTTACAGTTAACCGCTTATAATAAAGTAGCCACCCCAGCAAACTGGAAGAATGGTGAAGATGTGGTTATTAGTCCATCGGTTTCGAATGAAGATGCCAAGACGATGTTTCCAAAAGGCTTTAAAGAAATAAAGCCTTATTTAAGACTCACGCCACAGCCTGAACTTAAAAATAGTTAACTACAAAAAAACCTCCTTTATTAAAATAAAGGAGGTTTTGTATTTAAAGTTATAGAAACTTATTTAACTGCTACCAATTCAACATCGAATATTAAAGTTGCATTTGGAGGAATAACTCCACCTGCACCTCTTTCTCCGTATGCTAAATGAGAAGGTATAACAAATCTTGCTTGATCTCCTACACTTAGTAATTGAATACCTTCATCCCACCCTTCAATAACATGACCTTGTCCTAAAGGAAAGTCTATTGGTTCATTTCTTTTATAAGAAGAATCAAAAACACTTCCATCAGGAAGCATTCCTTTATAGTGCACAGAAACAGTTTTACCTTTTTCTGCTTTAGGTCCATCTCCTTTTTCTTCGATCTTATATCTTAATCCGCTAGAAGTTTTTGCGAAACCTTGAGATAGTTCTCCTAAAAGTTCTTCTTGTTGCATTTTCGCAGCAGCTTCCCTGTCTTCTTTAGCTCCGTTAAAACTTCTAAACTCTTCAACTCCGTTAAAACCTTCAGCTGCAGTACCAACTCTTAAAATTTCTAGAGATTCAATTTTATCTCCTTGTGCAATTGCATTTACTACGTCCTGACCTTCTATTACACTTCCAAAAACAGTATGTTTACCATCTAACCAAGGTGTTGCTGTGTGTGTTATAAAGAACTGACTACCATTGGTTCCAGGACCTGCATTAGCCATAGATAATTTACCTGGAGCGTCATGTGTAAGATCTGGGTGAATCTCATCTGCAAAGTTGTAACCAGGCCCACCAGTTCCATTTCCCTTAGGGTCTCCCCCTTGGATCATAAAATCTGGAATAACTCTATGAAATTTCAAACCATTATAATAAGGCTTGCCTTGAGGAATTGCTTTATTGTCTAATTTCCCTTCTGCCAATCCAACAAAGTTACCAACTGTGCCAGGTGTTTTCTCAAATTCTAATTGGACTAGGATCTCTCCTTTATTAGTATTGAATTTTGCGTATAATCCGTCTTGCATGTCGCAGTTTTTTATAATTAATTCTGCAAAGATAAGGATTTGAAAAAGTAAGCAGTAAGGCTTAGCTAGAATTTAAGAATAAAAATGGTCTCAGATAGAGATATTTAGCCAATTCTATTAATAGATCTAACCACTCCTATACCTTCATAAAATTTCTATGATCTTAATCGAATTAATTAGCTACTTCACTAATAAATTTAATCCTATACAAACGCAATTCTTCATCATCGTAATCTCCATCAAATTCCTCTAAAGCAACTTCGATCTTATCTGAATCTGCTTCTAGAAAATATTCATGAATTTCCTCTTGTTGATCGTCATCCAGAATTTCATCTATCCAATAATCTATATTAAGTTTAGTACCACTATAAACTATGGCTTCCATTTCCTTAATAAAATCATTCATAGACATTCCTTTGGCCGATGCTATATCATCTAGAGGCAATTTTCTATCCACATTCTGAATTATGTACAATTTTAGTCCGCTATTGGCTCCAGTAGTTTTAACAACAAGATCATCGGGCCTAACAATATCATTATCCTTTACATAATCACTGATAAGCGCTACGAAATCCTCTCCAAATTTTTTAGCCTTCCCCTCACCTACTCCATGAATATTACTAAGCTCTTCAATATCTATTGGATATTTAAGCGCCATATCTTCAAATGAAGGATCTTGAAAAACTGCAAATGGAGGAACCCCTAATTTTTTAGCAACCTTTTTACGAAGATCTTTAAGCATTTTTACTAATTGCGCATCTACACTCGCAGCATTAGATTTAGGGGCAGTAATTTCTGCTTCTGTAGTACTATCAAAAATATGATCTTCTGTCATCATGAAAGATGATGGACTTTTAATATAATCTTTACCTTTTGGAGTTAATTTAACCACCCCATAAGTTTCTATATCTTTTTTGAGCATGCCGGCAACCAAGACCTGTCTTATTAGGGCCATCCAGTATTTAGGATCTTTATCTTTTCCCTTACCAAATAGTCGATGCTCATCTGTTTTATGAGAAACAATAAGAGCATTCGCTTTTCCAACCATGGTATTCACCACTTCTTTAGCCTTATAAAGTTGCTTGGTTTCCTTAATGGTATTTAGCAACAATGCTACATCTTCTTGAGCTTCGTTCTTTTTCTTTGGATTTCTTACATTATCATCCATAGAAGCACCATCACCAGTTTTATCATCAAAAGATTCACCGAAATAATGTAGTAAAAATTTTCTTCGGGACATCGATGTTTCTGAATAAGCTACAACTTCTTGCAACAAGGCATGACCTATCTCTTGCTCTGCTACAGGCTTACCGCTCATAAATTTTTCAAGCTTTTCTATATCTTTATAAGAATAGAAAGCGAGACAATGTCCTTCTCCACCATCTCTACCAGCTCTCCCAGTTTCTTGGTAATAACTTTCTAAGCTTTTAGGAATATCATGATGTATTACAAACCTAACATCTGGCTTATCTATCCCCATTCCAAAAGCAATGGTGGCCACCACAACATCTACATCTTCCATAATAAACATATCCTGATGTTTAATTCTGGTTTTTGCATCTAATCCGGCATGATATGGAACCGCAGAGATTCCATTTACCTGAAGTGTTTGTGCTAATTCTTCTACCCTCTTTCGGCTAAGGCAGTAGATAATTCCAGATTTCCCTAAATTTTGTTTTATAAAACGAATGATATCTGAATCTACATTCTTGGTCTTTGGCCTTATTTCATAATACAGATTAGGCCTATTAAAACTAGCCTTAAACGTATTAGCATCTGTAATCCCAAGATTTTTAAGAATATCTTCCTGCACTTTAGGCGTTGCCGTAGCAGTAAGTCCTATAATGGGAATATTATCTCCAATTCTCTTTATTATATGTCTAAGATTACGGTATTCTGGCCTAAAATCATGGCCCCATTCACTTATACAATGTGCTTCATCTACCGCCAGAAAAGATATTTTCACAGTTCTTAAGAACTCCACATTCTCTTCTTTAGTAAGAGATTCCGGAGCTACATAGAGGAGTTTAGTAACCCCATTAACTATATCCTCCTTTACTCTTTTGACTTCAGATTTATTAAGTGAAGAATTTAAAACGTGAGCAACACCATACTCTGAGGAGATCCCTCTAATGGCATCTACCTGATTCTTCATTAAAGCAATTAAAGGAGACACAACAATTGCTGTTCCCTCTTCAATTAATGCTGGCAGCTGATAACATAATGATTTACCACCACCGGTAGGCATTATCACAAAGGTATTCTGCCTATTGACGATACTTGTGATTACTTGTTCCTGAAGACCTTTGAATTGGCTGAATCCAAAGTACTTTTTAAGTTGTTGGTGTAAATCGATTTCCGTAGAACTCATTCAATTGTGTTACAATTTTACATACATTTGCACAAATAAAGATACGTATTTCTTTAGTATCGCCAATCAAAATTTTACAAATTTGAAAGTTGAAGATAAAATTCTTTCAGTAGCCAAAGAAACTATATCCATTGAAGCGAAAGCTATAGCAAATCTAGGTGATCTTTTAACCTCAGACTTTGCAGACGCAGTTCAATACATATATAACTCAAAAGGTAGGGTAATTATTACAGGAATTGGAAAAAGCGCCCTTATTGCTACCAAAATTGTTGCTACTCTTAATTCCACAGGTACTCCGTCCATATTTATGCATGCTGCAGATGCTATTCATGGAGATCTGGGCACAATTTTACCAGATGATACGGTGATCTGTATTTCAAAAAGTGGAAATACTCCAGAAATTAAAGTTTTGGTTCCTCTCATAAAGAATTTTCATAATAAGCTTATTGGAATTACCGGAAATCCAGATTCATTTCTAGGATTGCAATCTGATTTTGTATTAAATGCGTATGTAGAAAAGGAAGCTTGTCCTAATAACCTTGCTCCTACTACAAGTACTACCGCACAACTTGTTTTAGGTGATGCCCTTGCCGTTTGCCTGCTAAATCTAAGAGGATTTTCAAGCAAAGATTTTGCAAAATATCATCCTGGTGGAGCTTTGGGTAAAAAGCTATATTTACGGGTTAGTGATATAACATCACAAAATCTTAAACCAATGGTATTAGCAACTACCAATGTTAAAGATGTGATTGTAGAAATATCTGAAAAAATGTTAGGTGTTACTGCTGTAATAGACAATAACAAGGTGATTGGAATTATAACCGATGGTGATATAAGAAGAATGTTAAGAAATAACGACTCTTTTTTGCATCTAACTGCTGCAGATATTATGAGCAGTAAGCCTAAAACTATAAATAATGATGCTATGGCTATTGATGCCTTAGATGTATTAGAAGAAAATAAAATATCGCAGCTTATTGCCGAAGAAAATGGTAATTATGCTGGAGTAGTTCATATTCATAATCTTATTAGAGAAGGTATTATATAATGGCAAAAGTAAAGAACCACAACGACGAAATGTCGTTTTTAGATCATTTAGAAGATTTAAGATGGCATTTAATTCGTGCTACCCTTGCAGTTATAATTGCTGCTACCGTAGCATTCTTTTTAAAGAGTTTCATTTTTGATCATATCTTATTTGGCCCAAGTCATCCAGATTTCTGGACATACGATATCCTCTGTAGAATTTCTACTTCTGTGGGAATAGACGGTGGATTTTGTGACACTGTAATGAATTTCGGGATACAGAGTAGAACCATGGGAGGACAGTTCTCTGCACATATTTGGGTAGCCATTACTGCTGGTTTCATTATCGCTTTTCCTTATGTTCTTTATGAACTATGGAAATTTACAGCTCCTGCTTTAAAAGAAAGCGAAAGAAAAAATGCTCGTGGATTTATTATAATATCATCTTTCCTATTTTTTATAGGAGTACTTTTTGGATATTATGTGATCACTCCGCTATCTATCAATTTTCTTGGTAAATATCAGGTAAGTGATCAGGTTTTAAATCAATTTGATCTTAGCAGCTACATTAGTCTTGTTAGAGCTTCTGTTATTGCTAGTGGCCTTATTTTTGAGCTGCCAATAATCATATACTTTCTAACCAAAGTTGGCGTTCTAACCCCACAGTTCTTAAGAACTTATAGAAAATATGCGTTGATAATTGTTTTAATAATTTCTGCAGTTATTACTCCACCAGATATTGTGAGCCAGATCATTGTAGCAATACCGGTATTGATACTTTACGAGGTAAGTATTTTTATTTCAAAATTAGTTTATAAAAAAGAAGAAGAAAAATTAAGTAATTAAGTTTATGATAGATCAAGTTGATGAGTTCAATTCATACCGTGAGCGTATGAATGATAAGATCCTTAATGATAATAATAAAATTATTAAAAGGATCTTTAATTTAGATACCAATGCATTTGCACCTGGAGCATTAGATGTAAAAACTAAGGAGCTTTTAGGCTTGGTAGCATCTACTGTTTTAAGATGTGATGATTGTGTAAAGTATCATTTAGAGACGTCTTATAAAGAAGGCCTAAAGAAAGAAGAAGTTGTGGAAGCACTAAGTATAGCAACGCTTATTGGCGGAACTATTGTTATACCTCACCTTAGAAGAGCTTACGAATTCTGGGATGCTCTAGAGAATAAGGAAAAAATATCATAAAGCTGCAGACTTAAAAAAAGTCTTTATCTTAGTCTTACAAATACTTATATGAAATTAGTTGCCCAAAATTTAGTAAAATCATACAAAGGAAGATCTGTTGTAAAAGGCATTAATGTTGAAGTAAATCAAGGAGAGATCGTTGGTTTGCTTGGACCTAATGGTGCCGGAAAAACAACTTCTTTTTATATGATAGTGGGCCTAATTAAACCTAACGGTGGAAAGATCTTCTTAGACAAACAGGAAATAACCAAGTTCCCCATGTACAAGAGAGCACAGTATGGTATTGGTTATTTAGCACAGGAAGCTTCCGTTTTTAGAAAACTGAGTATTGAAGACAATATTATGAGTGTTCTGGAACTTACTAAGCTCTCCAAGAAAGAACGTCATCTTAAAATGGAATCCCTAATTGAAGAATTTGGACTTAATCATATTAGAAAAAGTAGAGGAGATCTTTTAAGTGGTGGAGAAAGAAGAAGAACAGAAATTGCCCGTGCATTGGCTACAGATCCTAGTTTTATCTTACTAGATGAACCTTTTGCCGGAGTAGATCCTGTGGCGGTAGAAGATATTCAGAGAATTGTTGCTCAGCTAAAAGACAAGAATATTGGAATTCTAATTACAGATCATAACGTTCAAGAAACTCTGGCCATTACAGATAGAACGTATTTGATGTTTGAAGGAAGTATTCTAAAACATGGGGAGCCAGAAGAATTGGCTGCAGATGAAATGGTAAGAAAAGTGTACTTAGGTCAGAATTTTGAACTCAGAAAGAAGAAATTGTTTCAATAGAACAATTGGTATAAATATAAAACCCGTCTGGAATTTAATTCAGACGGGTTTTTATTTACATGACTTTCATCTTTTACATTGCAGTAGTATTCCTATTTATAATTAATGATAATAGAACATAACTTACTATTATTATGGGTATAGCTATAAATTGAAGTAAGACCAGTAATATCACACAATAAATTAAGAATAAATATCTCACTTTATTTGGCGCAAAAGACCAATCAGAAAATTTGAGCGCGAAAAGAGGGATTTCCGCATTGAGCATATAGCAGCTTACCAAAGTTAATCCAATTAAGAACCATTCATTTAAAATGATAGCTACTGCAATAGGATGCGGCTGGAAAGCCAAAATTAAGGGTAAACTTAAAATTAATAATGCATTTGCCGGGGTTGGTAGTCCTATAAAAGAATCTAGCTGTCTATCATCTATATTGAACTTAGCCAATCTATACCCTGAAGCAGCCGTTACCAGTAAGCCAAAAAGTGCTAATAATGGAAATGGGAATTCAAACCAGTTTGCCGCAGAATGACTTTCCCAACTGCCAGTATAGGTACTCCAATCTCCGGGAAGCGCTTTTATCAGTAATTTAAACATAACGATACCAGGAACCAATCCGCTGGTGATCATATCTGCCAAAGAGTCTAGCTGCAGTCCTAATTCGCTTTTTACATTTAAACTTCTAGCAGCAAGACCATCAAAAAAGTCAAAAAATATTCCCAACCCTACAAACATAGCTGCCATTATAAGGTTTCCCTGCACTGCAAAGATCACCGCTATACTTCCGCATAGCATATTTAAAAGTGTAATTATATTAGGAATATGTCGTTTTAAAGCCATAAGATATTTTTCAGTAAAAATACTAAAGTAATTGAATGATAGATTAAGCTATGCAATTTAATGAAGGTGCATGTCAAAATTTATAAGTTTTTAACTTTCTTCTGACGTTATACCTCTTCAAATTGTTATTTTTGAGGAGAATTGCTCTTTATGAAGAACTTATTATTAACTCTTAGCAGCGGGGTTCTATTGGCTCTAGCCTGGCCTACTTACGGATTTCCATTTTTACTTTTCTTTGCCTTTATCCCATTACTTTATGCTGAATATAAAGTTAGAAACTCCCAAAAAAGCTATATAAAATTAAAGGTCTTAGGCCTTTCTTATGTTAGTTTTTTGATTTGGAACATCTTTACCACTTATTGGCTATACAATTCTACTGCATTTGGAGGAATCTTCGCCATTACGGTAAATTCCCTTTTGATGGCTGTGGTATTTCTTATTTATCATATTGTAGCTAAAAAAACGAATTTTAGAGCTTCCACCGCATTTTTAATATGCATTTGGATAGCTTTCGAAAAACTTCATTTAGGATGGGAATTCTCATGGCCGTGGTTAAATCTCGGTAATGGGTTTTCAGAATACCCAAAGATCATTCAGTGGTACGAATATACCGGTACTTTTGGAGGCACCCTATGGATCTGGCTGGCAAACATGGCAGGATTCAAATTAATACTAACCTATGTTCAATTTCAGCAGAAAGAGGTTATTTATAGAGGAGCATTAAAGATCTTATTGATCATTGGTTTGCCTATAGGAATCTCGCTCTATTTATTTAATACTTATGCGGAAGCGAAGGATAAAATGGAAGTTGTAATTCTACAACCAAATATTAATCCTTATACAGAGAAATACAATACAAACGATGCTAGAATTGGACAATTACTTTTAGAGTTAAGCGAGGAGAAGGTTACAGACAACACAGCATTAATAGTAGCTCCAGAAACTGTTTTTGCTGATGGTACAGTATTGTCTAAATTTTCAAATTCTGAAGCTGATTACTTTTCCAGAGAGATCTTAAGAAAATATCCTAAAACAAACTTCTTAAGCGGTATCTCATTTTACGAACGTTTTCATGACCCTAGAATGGTAAGAAAGCAAAGCAATCAAATAGGTGAGAATGATTGGTATGACGATTATAATTCGGCATTTTTAATAAATGGGCAAGATAGTACACAACTATATCACAAATCTAAATTAGTGGTTGGTGTTGAGAATTTTCCATATCAAAGTGTACTTAAGCCAATTTTAGGAGATGTAATGATAGATCTTGGTGGAACCGTCGCAATGAAAACCACTCAAAAAGACAGAGAGGCATTTGCATTAAATAATGATATGGAGACCGCGCCTATAATTTGTTATGAATCTGTTTATGGAGAATATGTAACCGGTTATATTAAAAATGGTGCTAATTTTTTAAGCATAATCACCAATGATGCGTGGTGGGGCAATACGCAAGGCCATAAACAACATTTAAGTTATGCCAGACTTCGTGCTATAGAAACCAGAAGATCTGTAGTTAGAAGTGCTAATACCGGAATTTCTGCTTTTATAACTCCTAAAGGAGAGATCACTAAAAGCTTACCTTATGAAGAACGAGGTAGCATAAAGAGCGAAATCACTTTAAATTCTGAAAAAACATTTTATGTAAGGTTTGGAGATTATATTGCCAGAATATCAATTTTAATTGGAATTATAATCTTTGCTTTCTCTTTTATAAAACATACCAAGAGTAGGAAATAACTAAAACCTACTGACCTCTAAAAAATATCACAGCACTTAAGGTTTTAAGCATAATATCCAGATCTAAGAACAAACCTCTATGCTTTATATAATACAGATCATACTGAAGTTTTTCTAAGCTATCGTCATGACTAGAACCGTAATTAGCCTTTACCTGCGCCCATCCCGTAAGTCCTGGTTTAACAATATGTCTTGTTTTATAGAGAGGAATCATTTTTGATAATTCTTTAACGAATATAGGCCGCTCTGGTCTTGGACCAATTATACTCATCTCTCCCTTTAAAATATTAAAGAATTGAGGAAACTCATCTAATCTTGTTCGCCTAAGTAACTTCCCAAAACCTTTAATACGAGCATCGTTCTTTTCTGTCCACTGCGGACCATTCTTTTCAGAATTTTCTGGCATTGTTCTAAATTTTAAAATTTTAAAACTTTTTGCATTTTGCCCTACCCGTTCCTGAGAATAAAACAATGAACCTTGGTTTCCTATCAAATTCCCTACCGCTATAAATGGAATTAAAATTGTGCATACTATCAATCCTAATAGAGAAAAGATAAGATCAAAAACCCTTAAAAAAAACAAATAGAACTTATTCTGATTACTTCGGCTAAATAGAAATACTTTATAAAAATCTTTCCCGATATATTGAACAGGGACGCGGTGGGTTAGATCTTCGTAAACCTGAATATAATCTTTTATGGAGAATCCTTGAATTAGTAAATTATTCAACTGTTTAAGCAAAGTTAAGTCTACTCCATCCTTTGTATTATTATTGGTACTTGCCACCACAATCTCTGTAATTCCTTCCTCCCTAATTGTACTAGATAGATGTCTGGGTACAAATTCTATAAGTTTGTTTCCTAAAGAAATAACTTCATCTTTAGACGTATTTATATAGCCAACGATAGCGTAATTAGGGTCAGATTTTTGCAGCGCCTTTACCATTAAACCTAATTCTGAAGCATTACCTATTAACAAGACCTTTTTATAAAACCTAGGTGCAGAAATAATAGTAATGTATGCGAATCTCCAAAGTAAAAGCGCACCTACAATAGCCAGAAAAAAGAACAGGATCTGCAATCTATTTTCTGGTAGACTTGGCGTATAGAATGGCGTAAGAATAAAGAATAAAACCGTAACAGAAGCTGTGAAAATAATATTTTGCCCTACTTTCTCAAATTTGCTCGCTTTCTGAAGGTCATACAGCTCAAACACACTACCAAAAACAGTTATATATAAGACAAGCATAAAAGTCCAGATCCAGTTATAGGAAGTGACCTGAAAATAATCAAAATTAAAAATGACGCCTACAATGCTAAGTGTAAGAAGCACCGCTAAAATATCGATAATTCTGAGCAGCACTTTGCGCTCTGATATTTCAAAATGTACAGAGGTATTTTTAGACATTATATTCGGTTAGGGGACTTAAATATAATTATTTTCAGTTTAGTATTTTCAACCACTCATTTTTAACAGATTCCCAGCTATAATTCTCCAAATTTAACCTGGCATCCAAACTTATTTTCTGTGCCGACTCTTGATTTTCAAGAAGATAACAGATAGCTTTACTCATAGCAACCTCATCACCAGCATTCACTAAAACACCACTTTTCCCGCCTTCAATAATATATGAGATTCCCCCTACATTAGTTGAAATAACAGGAAGACCAAGGGCCATCGCCTCTAAAACACTCACGGGAATATTATCAATAAAACTGGTATTTAAAAAGATGCTAAAATCATCTGAGAGTTGTATCCATTTTTCCTTTTTCAACTTTCCTTTAAAAGTAATGTTCAAATTGTTTGAAAGAGCATATTTTTTACAAATCTCTAAAGTACCATCCTTATCCGGACCCACCATACAGAGATGAGCATTAGGGAACCTTTCAAGAATCAATTGAAATGCTTTAATAGCCATCATAGGGTTGTATATCTCATCAAAAGCTCTTACCCATAACAATTTTGGACGCAACTCCTTTCTAAGCTTAAATTTGTAACTCTTAAGATCTAGTGAATTTGGAATATATACTACATTATTGAATGCTAAACCGCTCACCTCCTCTTTAAGATATTTTGAGGGAGAAACAATAACAAAAGCTTTAGCTAGAAGCGAGGTACTTGCCTTTTTTGATCTATTAAATCTAGATATGAGATCTCCGCCATGTAAAATGGGAATATATTTTATTTCAAAAAAAATAGAAAGCTTACTCAATATCACTGCGTACCAAAAATTTTGAGTACTATACACATCAATAAGAACATAACTAGACTGGGATCTATTTTTAAGAAACACCCATATCATCTCTAAAAGCCTAATTATTTTATTGGTTTTACAAGAAGCTGAAAAAACTTTGAATTCTTCTGCAGTCAGGTTTTCTACCAACTTATTATGGGTAGTGGGATTAGTTTGTGAATTTGAAACCTTATTACCTATATAAATAATGCTTGGCTTCATTACTGGAGTAATAAATTCCACTTATTTTTTATAAGCTCCCAATCAAAATTGTCTACTTTTTCCCGAGCATTTAATGTCATAAGATTAGCTTTCTTCTGATTGTTTAGAAGATACAAAATTGCAGAGACCATTTTATCCTTATTATGAGAAGGAACCAATAAACCATCCTTATTATTTTCAATAAGAAAATGCATTCCACCAACATCTGTAGATACAATGGATAAACCCAGTGCCATAGCTTCTATTACACTAATAGGGGTGTTATCTATATTAGTAGTGTTCAAGAAAATATCATAATTCACAGATAATTTTGCCCACTCTTTTTTTCTAAGTTTTCCTGTAAATTTCACGTCAAGATTATTCTTTTCTGCGAATGCCTTACATTTAGCCAAGGCACCATCTTTCTCAGGCCCAACCATACATAGCGAAGCTTTTGGGAAGTGTTGCTTTAATTGCTCCAAAACTTCAACCGCCATCATTGGGTTATATCTATTCTGAAACCTCCGTACCCACAATAATTTAGGGTTAAATTCTAATCTATTTTTAAATGGATATTTTTTTAATTCTACAGAATTTGGAATGATCTGCGTATTAGAGAAACCCGCATTTACAAAGACATCGTATAAGAATTTTGAAGGAGCTACATTCATCTTCGCATTTCCAAATAGACTTTTGCTAAATTTTGGAGAATGTGTTATCCTCTCTGGAAGATTTCCTCCATGCAGTATAGGTATGTACTCAAGATCGAAAAACTGGCACGCTTTTCCTACCATATAAGCGTAATAAAAATTTAACGCTCCATAGGTATCTATAAGAACCACATCTGTAGACTTATGATATTTCATAATAAGACCTAACATTTCTAATAAACGTAAAGCCTTATTATTTTTATTAGACGCAGTTCTAACGGCATAGCCCTCTTTCTTCAACACTTTGCTAAAAAAGGATATATACGTAGCTGTAAAGCTGTTAATGGTTAAGTCGTTTCCTATATACAGGATTCTTTTTTTCATCTACGATATATAATAATGCAAGGCCATACACAAAACCGGGCAAAGCTATTCTCATAGCAGAGTGATTTATGGTTAGAAACCAAAATGCTAAGAAAGCTAAAAAATAATAATTGTTCTTGAATTTAAACCAAAATACTACGGGTACAAATATAAGAATTAGAATGGCAGCTAACCCCAACAATCCATGTTCAGATAATAATCTACTTATTTCATTGTGAGAGGCAGTTGCAGAACCAACTTCGTCAGACCGATACTCTTTAGCTTTACCAACCCCTACTCCCATTATAGGGTGATTATAAAATCCTTGCAATTCGGTTTCAATAAGTTCTGCTCTACCTGTTGTAATGTCATCTTCTAATTTTCCGGCAGCGTCTCTATTAGTATATCTATACGTTATTAATCCTTGTGTTTTTAGTGTAGTATACATCCAAATAATTATTAAAGCTCCAAAAAAAATACCTGATTTTCTTAGTAGTTTTACTTGATCTATTCCTATCTTTTTTTGATAGAAAATAAGAACGAAGGCAATTATACAAATGATACCTGTTAATACTCCTCCTCTAGAAAAGGTAACCATTGCTCTAAAGAACATCATCCCAAAAATTATCAAATCTATTAAATTGATCATTTTATTTTTTACGACAAAAAGTCGTGAACATGCTAAAAAAGCACCCAAGCCCATCACTGTTGAGATTTGATTAGGTCCATACCCTCCAGAGGCTGCGTAATTAGATCCAGTTCCACTCATTAAAGCCTCGCCAATATTAGGTGTGTAAAAATATAGATAAGTCATATTAGCTACTAGAGGCATCAATAATAGTATTATCAAATTATTGAATTGATCAGCACTAATTTTTTTATAATAGCAGTACAAAGCACTAACCCCTAAACAAACCGGCCCACTTAAATTAAATGCTATGGCTTTACGGAAAACCACATCATAATTTAAAGTTATGGAGGCCATTATGATCCCAGGAATTAGAATCAATAAATAGAGCCAATATGGTACTGTTTTAGAAGATGTCCCTTTGTAGAACATACCTAACACCAAAAATATTATTACCGAATATTTCCCGGTTTCATAAAAAACCATGGCTCCATTCATTCTATAAAATACTTCTGCCCCAGCAATATATGCTGCAGCCATTAAAGCTTCATTATTTTTATTATCCTTAAGAACTATATAGAACACGAAGAAAACCATTGTCCCTAGTAAAAGGATAGAGGCAGATGGCCTGTAAGCATAGACCAGATATCCCATAAAAATATGAGCAACTAATATCTGGAGGTAACCAATGTTTGTAAAACTTTTTATAGCTTATCTAATTAGTTATTAGTATTGAATTATAAAACTCAATTAATCTGGAAACTACTGTACTTGGCGAATATTTTTTAGTGATATCATTATGGAATTTCAAAGCATCAGTTTTCGCTAATTCTCTATTAGAGTAGTAAGTGTTAAATGCTTTGGACAAATAGATGTGATCTTCTTTTCCTACAACTATACCATTATTTTTAATTACATCTTTACAATGCCCTACATCTGTAGAAACCACACAGAGACCTGCCAAACCATACTCCAGAAGTGCTACTGGTAATCCTTCCGACCTTGAGGAAATCACCCCTAAATCTGCCTGTTTAAGTAAAAAAATTACATTTCTCCTAGAGCCGTAGTAAAACATCTTTTTATTAGTTCCTGAATTTTCTAATTCTTTCAATATTTTTTCAGAATATAAAGTGTCTAGATCATTTCCTATAATATGCAAACTAACATTCTTATTTTTAGCAAATTCCTTAAAAGCTTTTATAAGATTAGAGTAATCTTTTTCAGGTCTTAAATTTGCAACACAAATAATTTTAAATGCATCAGCTTCTCCCTTTAAAGTTAGATCTCCAACTTTCGAAGAAGAATTATTCAAAACAAAATTCGGCAAATCGATTACATTTTTACAATTCAAATTCTCTTTTGCCCAATTACTCAAAGATATATTAACGGTTATAATACCATCAAAAAAGCGAGAAAGAAATTTTAGAGTATTCAATTCAAAAAAATTCATTTGCTCACTAGCTCCGTTATGTACATGCCAAACAAGTTTAAAATTTGGCCATAACATTTTTACTAAGCTAGCAATGAAATATGAGCTTCCATGCGCTTGTACTACATCAATATTATGGTATTTAATGAAATTCTTTAATTTGAAGATGGCATTAGTATCTAAAATGCTCTTTTTATTCAAAAAAACATAATTAACCGTAGTATGCAATTCTTCTTTTAAAAAACCATCCAAACGGGTACAGCATAAAAAAGAACCCTCAATTCTTTCTGCCAAAGCATTGGCATAGGAAACTGACATTTTCTCTGCTCCACCTAATCTTAAAGAATCTATTAGTTGAAGAACTTTCATGGTTTTATAGACTTTTTAAAGATCATTATCTATATTTTAATTACGCTCTTTATAGCCTCATCAAAATACTCTAAAGTGTATTGCTGAGACCATTCCATAGCGTTTACCGACATTTCTTGCAGTTTTGCTATATCAGATAATTTATCTTCAATCATTCTTGTTGCACTTTCCACATCAGGCTCTATTAAAATTCCTCTCTTGCCATAATCCAACATCCAGTCCACACAAGAAATATTGGTAGCAATGGGGATGCATCCAAAATACATGGCTTCAGCAATTGCCTTTGGCCAACCCTCAGATTTTGAAGCCAAGATCAAAAAATGTGAATTACAATAGGCCTTTTTTACTATTTTTAAATTTTGATTTCCCATTAACTTAATAAATGGATCTAAATTATTAATAGTAATATATTCTTCTAACTCTTGTTTCATAACACCATTACCGTACATTTCTAAGGAAACAGGAATCCTCATCTTTAAAAGATTTTCAATTAACTTGATCGTAAAGAAAGGTCTTTTACCTTCGTTTAACGTTCCTACAAAAACAAATTTATAAGGGCTAGTTATTTTCTTAATTGAGTTTATCTTTTCAGTTTTGCTAAATGACGCTGTAAAAAAGGGAACAATATTTTTAGTTTGACCATCCCACTCTCCGTAAACCAATACTTTGATATTCTTACTAAGTCTTGCATTACTTAATATCTTCTTTTGCCATTTATAACTCCAAGGTTGTGCTGCATTGGGATCCCAATTCCCTGCATACTTAACTGTCTTAGGTTTCTTCGGAAAAAATATTTGCAAAATACAACCAATAAGCCCAATGTTTCCCGGACTTCTTAAATGAATATGATCTGCGGCATTCATTGCGTTTAAAATTCTAAAAACAATAAATGGCATGTTTAAGAAACTCTTTAAAGTCATTAAAAAACTTAAGAAAGAAATTTGAGGGATTGTCTTAAAGCTAATAGTATCTTTTAAATATTTTGATTCTATTTTTGTAATTGAATCTTTAGATAATGGAGCAACTATGATCACATCAGAAGCATATTTAAACCATAAATTCATCTCTCTAATGTAGGGCTCGTAAGAATAATATTCTTCATTCTTTTGTTTATGCAGAATATGTGTAATTACAGCTAACTTCATGTTATTTCTAAGGCAATTTGAGAAGTGCAAGATATTAATTTACACTTTTATAATTAGCACATTTCTATTTACTTACATTAACTTTTAATTTTAGTATTATAAGATTTTAAAAGATGATAATTAAATGTAATATTGAGCTCAAATACATTTTGTTATTATAGTTTTCGAATTCCGTAAATTGAAGTTATAACTTCATGATTTAAATAAACACCGCTTTGTGAGAAAGTTCCTGAATACAATTCTGCCGTATAAAAAAAGGCGGGAGATACGAAAAATCTTTGATAAGAATCTACAATCCATTTCGAAAAAACTAAATTATAGATATAAATTCACAGGAGTTTACTGCCCATATTGTAAAAATTATTTTAAACAATTCGATGATTTTGGAGCAACAATTCGGCAAAATTCTCAATGTCCAGTTTGTAAAAGTCTGGAAAGACATAGAATGATTTACCTATTTCTAAAAGAAAAAGGTTTAGTTTTTGAAAATTCTAAGACAATCGATCTCCTTCACGTAGCACCTGAAAAATGTATTTATGATAAGATTAAATATTCAAATCATATTGAATATTTTCCACTAGATCTATATCCAGATTATTACTACTATTTAAATGGCCCAACGTTAATAAAGGGGGACGTAACTGACCTTCAATTTATAGACGAAAAGTTTGACTTTATATTTTGTAATCACGTACTAGAGCATATTCCTGATGATAATAAAGCTATGAGCGAACTATTTAGAGTACTGAAAAAAGATGGAAGCGCTGTTCTTTTAGTCCCAATTGACAAACAATTATTAGAAACGTACGAAGACTTTAGTATAACAGACCCAAAAGAAAGAGAAAAAGCTTTTGGCCAAGATGATCATGTAAGATTATATGGAAAAGATTACGTAAATAGATTAGCAACAGCAGGTTTTAAAGTTTCTGCTATAGATTACTGGAATACTTTATCAAAACGTGATCGCTTTAAATATGGAATATTAGAGAATGAATTGATCTATTTTGTAGAGAAATAGTACATGAATTAATTTCTCATCTTTGGTTTATTATAAATCAAACTAAACCAACCCGCAACTCTTCCTAAGGTTTCTGTAAACGCCGCTTTTTTCTGAGAGGTGTTTATAACATTGCCCAAGCGAATAAGGGTAAGAACAAATGCTATGTAATTCCATTTTATCACAGCAGCTATAGATGGGTTAGGATATTTAACACGCCAAACATACCAACCGTTTCTTAGTACCATTTTCCCATATTTAAACTGATTAGGTCTTCCCTCCTCTTCATGTAAATGGTATAGTTGCGCACTGGTATTTACAAATAATTTTCCTCTTTTAGATGCTCTTAAACAAAAGTCCATATCTTCATATAAACCATATCCAATAAAATAATCTGAAAATCTCATGTCACCGAAAAGACTTTTTCTGTAAGAGGAAACTCCCCCCATAAAAAATTCCACTGGATAGGTTTTGCCAGAGGGAGGCAAAAAACTAATTGACAACCCATTAGAAAATTCGGGCATATATCCTGGAGGATCATTACTCAACATCTTCATTTTCTTTCGAAATAAGTTCCTGCTACCTAATTTTCGAGTATATCCATCAATAGAATATTCATCAAAATGAGCTGATTGCTTAGCTGTAAACCATTTTACCTCATCTTTTATGTAACCTCCCACTCCAATTGCTGAAGGATATGTTTTATAGGTAGAAATTAGATTTTTAAAATAATCTGGAGTTAGAACAATGTCATCATCTAGAAAGCATATAATTTCTGTAGTACGAATCACCTTGTCAACACCAAAATTTCTCTGTTTGGTAAGCCCTCTATTATCTTCCGTAACTTTATAATATTCTAAATTCGTGATCTGATTTTTAGATAATAAGAATTCAGTTTCATTATCTAAAGAGCCATCAATTATTAAGATCTGATCTGGATAAAGTGTTTGAATTTTGATAGAATCAAGTAGCCTACTTAACGCTTTTGAACGTTGGTAGGTACAAATTATAAGCGTAAAATCTAATTCCATCGGTGAAAAACTATTCATTCTCTTTAATTAAATACTTGGCCCATTTATTGCTTGCTTCCCATCTCTTCTGCATATTATTATAATATTTAAAAGGATTCTTTATAGTTTGAGAAGCATAGAATTTTAAAAAAAGCACTGTTTTAAAGCCTAATAATTGTTGTTTTGAATAATATTTTAATGCTAAGGCCATTAATGCAGGAGAAGGTTTTGGAGCATATACTTCTGAAAACCAAGGTAGTTTAGGCTTTGTTCTAAATCCTCCCATTGTGGCTTTTAAATGAATAATTTCTAAATTAGGATGGAACATAATCTCATTCCCAAGCTTTCTTAATTGCATTCCAAAATCTACATCTTCTCCATAACTATGCTCAAATACCATAGAAAAACTTATATCTTTTATAGCACTCGTTAATACAATTCCATTTCCTGCTCCAAAAGTTCCCCATTGTTTTACATCTTCATAAATTCTACTTTCTCCTGTCTGGATATACGCAGTATTTAAAACCTCCACTCCATATTTTCTTATTTCCTCTAGACCTCTTCTTAAAAGATCATTCTCTATTCTGTTATCGTCATCACAAAAGAAAACCCATTCCGATTTAATTTCCTTTAATGCAATATTTCGAGCGTTACATGCTCCTGTTTGATGGATGTACTTATGAATGATTTCAAATGGATATTCCTCATTAAGTTTTTCTGTCAACTCAGAATGTACATTTGGATACTGATTCTGCTCAATTATGATAACTCTCTTAGGCAATAAAGTTTGATTTTTTAGATCATCAACAACTTGTAAAACATGTTGCGTTCTCCCAATGGTTGGAATTATAACATCTATTGAATTGGAGTTTGTAAATATTCTTTTTGAATTAATAGAAATATCTGATAGATCTATTTTCTTCTGAAAAAATTTTGATCTGAAGAAAGATGTAAAAAAAGAGAACAAAGGAACTTCCTTCTCAAATTTAAAAATACACCAGAAAAGAATAACCACTCTAAAACTTTTATAGTACTGAAATACAAAAGAAAAAAGTTCATTCTTTGTAGCGGTGTATTCCAGACTTGATCTTTTTCCTGATTTAATTAAACCTGGTGCACTATAACAAAAAAGACCATTTTGTTGTCCAAGTTTAGCAATAGAGTTGATTAAATATTCAAAGTTTTGAATACTATCAAAAAAATCTTTAAATTTTAAGATCACTTCTCCCTTCAACCCGCCAACATCACTGCTCATTCTCCAAGTAGCATAGGTTAATTCAGACAGAACATTCGCAAAAGGTAATTGATCTACATATCCTATGCTTTGCGGTAGATACATAGTATTTACACCATAGGAAGCCATAATAAGATTATGATGAAATACCTTGTTCCAAGATGCAATGTTTAATTGAGGTTTAAGAGCGACATCGCACCAGGCAATTATATCATCTTGAAATTTTTCGGAAAGTGCCCAAAAGGCTTCAACACATGAATTAAATTTAATATCTAAAGATTTTCCATCTTTAAGTACTTCCAGAACTTGACTTGCATTTTGATGGATTATTAATATCATAAATTAGAATACTATTCAAAAATGGTTAAACTTTAAAATTTAAGATAACTTTCCTGTAAAATTCAATATTTTGCAAGACAACTACATCTGTTGAGAATTTAGATAATACTTGCTTACGAGCAGCTTTGCCCATTTGTTCATTCAAGTGATTTTCATTCATTAACTTAACGATCTTACTGGCATAAGAGGCATGATCTTTAGGATCTACTGTAAAGCCTGTTTCGCCATCTATCATTACCTCTGGAGCCCATCCCACATTAGAGGTTACCAAAGCCTTTTCCATACACATAGCTTCTAACCAAGTCATTGGCAATGCTTCTGCAAAACTTGGAAGCAGTATCACCTTGGCAGATGCTATGTAGTTTTGAACTTCCGAATAACTTACTTCTTGTAAATGTTCTACCATAGATTTGGCCTCTTTACTTAGCGAAGTTATAAATAATTCTAAAGTCGATTTGTTTTCAAAAACATCTACCACATCTTTTCCTAATAAGAGAAGTTTAGCATTTGGCTTCTCTTGTACTACTTTATTAAAGATACTAGCTAATTCTAAAACTCCCTTTTTACGAATTATAGTACCAAAATATAGCAACAAGTTTTTATCAACCTTTAAAGTTGAAGGCATAAAATTATTTGGATCTAGACTGTTGGGAATAACTGTTATCTTCTTTTCTAATTTAAAGATGTCAGATGTTACTTTTGCTGTAAAAGCACTTACAGAAACTATTGCATTTGCAGCTTGCAAGGCTCTTTTTTCAAATAATCTATTCTTAGGCTTTTGTTCTCTATTTTCTAAATGGCAAAAATAACCATCAGAGCCATTAAGCCTTATCACCAAAGGACATTTGAACTTCATAAAAGCAGTGATCCCTGTCCAGTCTGGAGCTTCTAAAAGATCTATAGATTTTTCTTTTACTTTTTTATTTATGTATTGCTGAAGATATTTCCTGTAAAAATAAAAGCCACCAAATTTATAGCTCTTTTGTTTTATAAGATAAAAATTGATCTTGTCTTCTTTAAAAGTTTTGTTTTGATCTTGAGCATAAATAAAAATACTCACTTCCATACCTTGATGTATCAGCGAGTGTGCGAGATTTTTAATACTGGTGCCCAAACCTCCGGAACTATTGGTGAATGAATGAGGATATTCTGGAGTTATGAAGGCAATATGCATCATTTAATAAATTCGGTTTAATATTTTGAAAACTCCATACCCTGCAAGGATACAAAAGAAAAATAAATTGATATTTTTTAACAGAAAGTGAATTTTATTTACCCTTATTAGATCGCTATAATATGCAATTAACAGAATAAATATAGGACTAAGCCACCTCATTTCAACATAAGAAATTATAATCAACGAAAATATAATAAGCATTATTAAAGCTACACCGGGAGAAAATAGATTTAAACTGATACTTCTGTTTTTTAATATCTCTAAAAATAGGTAACCTAAACATATTAACAATATAAACCCTAGTCCTCTAGAGCTATAAATAAATACATGTAACAGATCCTTTACAAATTCTTTTAAGGTAAATGAAACATCAAAAAATAAACCTTGAAGAATTCCATCTGGTAATGATTTATCTCCATTTATTTTTAAATATTCATCTGTTTGTTCCCAACTAGGATGATAATAATTTGGAAGCTGCCCATTATTAACCATAATTTGAGCTAAATATTGACGCTGAGTCCAAGTTGCATGTACCTCTTCCGGAGGTAACTTTCTATCGTAAGATAAGTTCCCGTTTGAAACTAGCGATGGTAAATTACAGAATAAAAACATAGCTAACAGTGCTAATGGAATCCAGCTTCTCTTATTCAAATTTATCCCCACTTTAACCATAATAAATAATCCTATAAGGATTACCGGTAAATAAACGAGATACAATTCTCTGGTAAAAACAGCTATAAATAGGGCTAATAATGCCAAATTCACGCTGTAACTTTCCTTATTAGCTGCCCTTCTTATTTCATTCAAAAAAACAACTAAACTGAACACGAATAAGGTATCGTTAGTTCCACTATAAAAATATGCAACAGTACTGATATAAAATATCAAAAATGTAAAACCGACTTTGCTCAATTTTCTAAAATAGAAATAGAAGAGCAACAATAGCAATAAGATCACATTTATCAACCTAAGTGCAACCACTTTTCCTATTAAAATTGATAGAGAGTAAACAAGCCCCAGATAAGGGATAGATATGTTTTTAGAAATAGCAGCATACCAACCTTTAGTTTCAATAAGATCAAGATCGTTTAGGAATACTATCTCATCTACACTACCTCCCGGAAGTGTTAAAAAATAGTATGCGCTCAAAAACGAATATATTACCGTTAAACACAAAAAGGTAATCTCAAAAAACTTTCCTGAATGTTTAATGAAATTTTTTAAGTACATCTATCACCTTATTTATTTCTAATTCAAAAAAGAAGGGCAATCTCACTAGCTGCTCTGTATAAATATCTGAGTTGGTTAATTGAAAATATTCGTTATTCTTTCTATAGAATTCACTCGAGTGCAAACTAACATAATGAAATACCGCTAAAATTTCATTTTCTCTAAGAAATTCAATGAGTCTGGTCCTTTGTTCTAAAGAGTTACATACTAAATAAAACATATGGGCATTATTACTTGCATAGTCAGGAATAAAGGGAAGTTTTATTTCATTTTGTGTGGCCCAATCTTTCAGCTCTTCGTTATATGTATTCCATAATCGAAGCCTTTTTTGTTGGATACTTTCTATGTTTTCTAATTGTGCCCAAAGAAAAGCAGCAACAATTTCAGAAGGTAAGAACGAAGAACCTATATCTACCCATTCATATTTATTGATCTCACCTCTAAAAAATTGAGCCCTATTTGTACCTTTTTCCCAAATAATCTCTGCTCTTTCCACAAAATTGTCATCATTTACAACCAACATCCCACCTTCTCCGGAGATTATATTCTTGGTTTCATGAAAAGAAAATGCTGCCAAGTGTCCAATAGAACCTAATGCCTTTTGAATTCCGTTTCTATCTGTATAGTATGCTCCAATTGCTTGAGCCGCATCTTCTACTACAAATAGGTTATATTTTTTCGCAAGATGCATGATCAAATCCATATTACAAGCAACACCTGCATAATGAACCGGTACAATTGCTTTTGTTCTAGGAGTAATCAAACTCTCTAGAGAATGTTCATCGAATCCCGGGTGTGTGTTTTTGCTATCTGCAAAAATTATCTTGGCACCTCGTAAAACAAATGCATTGGCAGTAGAAACAAAAGTGTAAGAAGGCATAATAACCTCATCTCCCAGCTGAATATCTAGTAAGATAGCTGCCATTTCCAAGGCATCTGTACAAGAAGTGGTAAGTAGGCACTTGTTAAAACCAAATTCCTGCTCCAAAAAATGTTGACATTTTTTAGTGAAATTACCGTTTCCTGAAATTTTACCAGACTTAACCGCCTCTTCAATGTAGCGAGATTCATTACCTGTAAAATATGGTTTGTTAAAGGGAATCATAATTTCCAATAATGTTTAATATATTTCTGAGTTATTAATTCGAATCCCATTTTTTTATAAGAGTCAATAGCTACATTATTTTCAGATTGAGTAACCACATTTAGTATATCAATACTATTTTTATGTAAATATGATTCTAGGCTATGTATTAAAATTCGACCAATTCCTTTTCCTTGTTGATTCTCGTTTACAGCTAATAAACCTATAGAAGCAGAATCTTTTCCCACATTACAAGTTACAAATCCAGTAATCTTTTCATCCTTGAAAAAAATTAAGAAGATATCTGCAAATTGTGAATTTATAGAATTATCAATCCATTTTTCATATAATTCCTGAAACTGTTTTTCGGAGAATTTTGAGTCTAATTTAAAACGGCTATACTTACCGCTTTCATAAGCTAATTCATAAAGTTCATTTATATTAAATTCTGATAATTGGTTTAGTTCAAATATTTCAGGATGTTTATAGTTTATAGGAATTATTTTTTTTCTAAAATTTAATTGAATTTCAGAATAGCTATTAAGAAAGTTTGAAAGAGATAAATTAATTTCAGATTCTGAATAACAATAAATTAAATCAAAGTCAGCTGCTTTGACGTTTTGCCCAACATTATTTTCAACTTTATACTCTCCAACTTTCAGGTTGAAAAAATTGGAATCCCAACCTTTTAAAATTACTTTCATACAATCTCATCAATTATATAAACAGGTCGATTTTTTGTTTGATCGAATATCTTACCTAAATATATTCCACAAACTCCAATGGTAGTAATAATCACACCCGAGAGGAACCAAATGGAAATAATAATGGAACTAAATCCTAACACTTCTATCTTTCCCGTAAAAGCTAAGATCATATAATAAACACCAACTAAAAATGATAATATAGAAACCAACAACCCAAACTTCACAAATAGTTTTAATGGTTTATTAGAAAATGAAATGATAGTATTAAATGCCAAACTAATCAACTTAGAATAGCTATAACTAGATTTCCCTTCTTCTCTATTTGCATGATCAACCTCTAAAGATGTAACATTAAAACCAACAAATTTGACAAATAAAGGAAAGAATTTTATGTAATCTGATATTTCTAATATTGATGAGATTACCTTCTTTTTATATATTCCGAAATTTGCAATTTCATGATCGTAATGTGTATCAGTAAATATTTTATAAGATTTAGAAAAAATATAAGAGGAAGTTTTTTTAAAAAAAGAATCTTGTCTATCAACTCTTTTAGCCAAAACAACATCATAGCCCTCCATTGCCTTTTCATATAGTTTGACAATTTCTTTAGGTTGATCTTGAAGATCACAATCTAGAACAACCACCCAATCTCCTTTAGATATTGATAAACCAGCCATAATTGCAGGGTGCTGTCCAAAATTTCTACTTAATCTTACAGCAGTTACTTCAATATTTTTTTTCGATATGCTTTGAAGAATACTCCAGCTATTATCTTTACTTCTGTCATCTACCAGAATTATCTCATAAGAGACCTGCATACTCTTCATTACCTTTTCGACCTCTGAAACTAAAAGTTCAAGAGTAGCCTCACTTTGATAAACAGGGCTAACAATAGATAATTTTGGAACAGTATTCTCCATAGACTAAATAATTAATTATTTGTTTTGATCTTCTCTAAACATTTCCAGATACGTTCTGAAGCCTTATCTGCTGGAGATTCATTGATCACGTTAAACCAAGTCTTGGCATTTCTAATCACGTCTTCATCATCGTTATTTAGTAAGCTTGCAATTTTATTTGCTATCTCATTCTTACTATTTATCCATATTACAGAATTGGAAGATGGCATCGATCTAAAATGAACATATTTATAGATATTTTCTGTGCTCCAATCTTCAACTTTTTTATTTTCTACATCATAATTGATATAAAAGCAAGATTTGTTATGAGTTACGGCATCAAACACCATAGTAGAACCTAAATTAATCAAAGCACTGCTATATTGTACAGTATTCACCTGTAAGGCCACATCTGCTTTGGTTGGCAAAATGGTATTCCAACTATCGCCTTGTTTCTCCCACAGAGGACTTATCTCTTTTATTATTTCAGGATATGTATCTATAACAGCCTGATATCTTCCCGAAAAATCTACAGGGCATCTTCTAAATATGATACCTAGATGAAGTCCTTCAGCATTTAAAGTTTGCACCGCTTTTGCCAGATCTTCCAAGTACTGAGGATCATCGGGTGAAGTTGTAATATCATCTCCGCTAAAACAAATATATTTTTTTTGAAGATCTAAATTATGCTGTTCAAAAAAAACTTCTTTAGATATAAGTAAGCTGGCATTGTAATGAGCTTCAAACTGTGGTGTGCCTGTAATATGTATATTCTTGGTATTTATATAAGGATAATATTTAACCAATTCGTCCATCATATATTTACTCCAAACAAAATAGTGATCTGCTTCTACCACTAATGTGGCTTTAGACAGGTTATCCCAGGAAAAGATGAAGGAAGCGGTTGGAATATTTAAATCTTGCGCTGCAGTAAGTGGTGCTATTGCCGTTACTGGTCTCTGACTGGTACAAAATACAATATCCGGCTTTTCTCTTTTTAAGACCACTTTGCAATGATCGTAAAATTTGGAACTTCGTTCAGACTTTTTTAACCTATTTCTCAATTGCTTTAATCCATTCTCATTCTTTGATCGGCTCTCTAAAATTGAGACAATTGTATTTTTGAGTCTTGCTTTAATTCCACTAGACGAAGGCGAGAATTTATAAGAACTATATACCGAATCATTCCATTTATTTTCGAAATGACTTAGTTCTGAATTTATCTTAGCTCTTTTTATAAGATCTGTAAATGGTCTTGGTTTAACTTGAAGTTTGATTTCCTTTAATCCAAGAGAACTCAAATAGAACGGAGTTTGATTCCAAAAGATCACCTCCCACCCTAATTGCTCTCCAATCTCTACAAAATTAGAAAAGGCAAAGTTTCTTAAACCTACACCATCAGGAAGTAAAATTAAAATTTTTTTAGAGCTCAAATTTTATAATGATAAATGGGTATTAGCCAAAGATAAAAATAATAGTGAGTAAGGGGAAGATTCTAAAAAGTATTAAAATTTATTCAGAAGTTATTTATCCAACTATAGGTCTTTAAACTGTTTCTGATGATTAATCTCCCACAAAGTAGAATTCTTAAGAGCTGTCAAAAACTCAACTGAACTGTTTCCCTTACCATATGATGTTTGTTGATAGCTAATTTGGTGATCGTCTACCATATCTAATGCTTTGCTAATACTTTTTATATCATAATCTACATGGATAATATCTGCAAATTGAGATCTATTTTGTTGTCTTGTTCCAATGTTTATTATAGGTATTTGGTAATAAGGAGCTTCTCTAATCCCGGCACTGCTATTACCAATTATAAATTGAGTTTCCTTTAGAAGACTCAGAAAATATTCAAATCTTAAAGATGGGATAAGCCTGAATCTTTTATTATCTAAAATGCGTTTGTATTCTTTCAAAATAGTTTTACTTCCTAAGTCATTATTAGGATAGATCACTACATAATTATGATCATCATTCAATAAAGCATCTATAAAGTTTTTTACATAGGTCTCTATATGCAATACTTCTGTGGTAACAGGATGAAACATTGCTACTGCATAGTGCTTAAATGAAATTTGATAATATTCTTTAACAACATCCAAAGCAGGAAGATACGGGGATAACATTAGATCGATATCAGGCGATCCAATTTCAAAGATCGATTTCTCCAATTCACCCATTTGAATTAACCTCTTACAAGCTTCATTATTAGAAACAAAATGAATATGACTCAACTTACTTACGCTATGTCTTATCAATTCATCTACTGTACCAGAGATCTCACCACCCTCTATGTGCGCCACTAAAATATTATTCAACGACCCTACAATAGCTCCTGCCAAAGTTTCTACTCGATCTCCATGTACCACGATCATGTCTGGATCGATCTCCTTTATATATCCAGACAAACCTTCAATAGTCTTTGCCAGTGTTAGATCCATGGTAGTTTCATGAGTAAAATTTTCGAAGGTATGAACGTTGGAAAAATTACAGCGTTCAATTTCAAGTAATGTATACCCATATTCCTGCTGAAGATGCATTCCGGTTACAAAAACAAAGACTTCAAAATCCACATCCGAATCTAAGATCTGAATAAGCGATTTTATCTTTCCAAAATCTGCTCTGGTGCCTGTTAAGAAAAGAATTCTTTTTTTAGTCATTGCTTTATTAGTCTTACTTAACAATATCAGACCATTTTAATTGATTGTCATTTTCTATATCGGAAGTGGAAATCTTACCCAAGACTTGATCATAGTTCTCTGCTAAGATTTCTCCAGTGCCAGGACGCTTTACCCAAATATTTTCCTTTGAGAACACCTCTCCCTTTTTAATGTTTTTTATAGTACACACCGTTGCAAATGCAAAATCTATAGTCACCTTTTCTTCTAATGCCGCTTCCTTTTTACCTCCACGCATTTGCGCAATTTCAGCACTAGAAATTATAAGTTCTGCACAGGCTTTTTCATCCATACTGCAAATAATATCAGGCCCAGTGCGTTTCATATGATCTGTAAAGTGTCTTTCTAAAATAGAAGCACCTAAAGCCACAGCACCTAAGCAGGCATTATTATTTAAAGTGTGATCTGACAATCCGAAAACTTTTTCTGGAAAAGAATTATGAAGTTCCTGCATAGCTCCTAATCTTACCAAATGTATTGGGGTTGGGTATAAGTTAGTTGTATGTAGTAGAGCAACCGGAACTTTGTACTTATCAAATATAGCAACCGCTTTTTTAACGCTTTCAATACTGTTCATACCTGTGCTTAGAATTACAGGTTTTCCAAAACCGGCAATATGTTCTAACAAGGGATAATTATTACATTCTCCACTACCTATTTTGTAAGCCGGAACATCAAAATTTTCTAACCTGTTTGCTGCTGCTCTAGAAAAAGGGGTAGAAATAAAGATCATACCCTTGCTTTCAACATACTCTTTTAAGCTTCTTTCATCTGCCTCATCTAAAGCACAACGTTTCATTATTTCATAAATAGAAATATCTGCATTTCCTGGGATCACCTTTTTAGCGGCAGAACTCATTTCGTCTTCTACAATATGAGTTTGATGTTTAACAATCTCTGCTCCAGCTCTATGTGCAGCATCAACCATTTCTTTAGCAGTCTCGAGAGAACCTTCATGGTTAATACCAATTTCAGCAATTACTAAAGGGGGATAATCTTCCCCTATCTTTCTTCCAGATATATCAATATATGGTTTCATGTGTATCATATTATTTTCTATTCTCCTTTTTCATCAAAAACTCCGCATACTCAAAATCATCTAAGGTATCAATATCAACTTTCGCCCAGAGATGGTCTATCACATAAGCACAATTATTAGGAGCCAACAGTTCTCCGTTTTTTATAATTTCAGCTTTGACAATATAAAGCAATCCATTTTCAAAATATAATGGTTCTAGATCCTGACTTCTTTCCCCCATTTTATAATTGAAGGGTACGAACCTAGAATCTTTTATTTTTCCGAATTTTTGATGATTTCGAGTCACAGTCATTAAACTATTAAAATTACCTTTTAGATAGTCTGAATATGCATTTTCTAATAAATGTTGAGGTCTTAAAGGATTGGTAGGTTGTAATAATATTACGTTATCATACTGCTCATCTAGCTCATCCATTATATGATGAAGAACTTCTAAGGTAGATGTTAGATCTTGAGCTAATTCTAAAGGTCTATCAATAACTTCTGCTCCATTGGTTTTTGCTATCTTTTTTATCTCATCATGATCTGTAGAAACAACAATCTTATCTATAATACCTAAATTCTCTTTGGCAAAATTAATACTATGCACAATTAAGGGTAACCCATCTAATAACTTGATGTTTTTACCCGGTAATCTTTTAGATCCTCCTCGAGCGGGAATGATGGCTATGTTCTTTTGCTTTTTCAGAGCTAATCTTTTTATCTATTTGTTATTTTCAAAGCAAATTCTATACTTTGCAATTTATCATCTATTTTAAAGGTATAGGGTAAATCTCTATAATATGAGATGAGATGCAGCAAAATCAAGTCATTTACTTTTTTTAATGAGTAACATTCAGGAACTTTTTTCCCCATACTTTTCTTAAGCATTTGTCTAAGATTATCCTTCTTTAAACTTTCAATTCTCACTTTTAAAATTCCGTTTCCTAGATTTGGAAGAATCCCAAATAGTAAATTATCTATTTTCCTTTTTTCAGTATTCAAAATTAGGTTTACAGATTCCTTTTCTAAGCTTTGCAGTTCTTCGTTTAGCAAAGTTTCGCCCCATCCTTTCGCATTTACTTCTGTAGACGTTTTAAGCAGACCATTCTGTAAATACTGGTGGTTTAATTGTACTATTCCAGAGATCTGAAAATCTTTAGTTATTTTTTTAGACTCTGAACTTCTATAACTAGGATGCCACTGATGGAACATCAATGTTTCTGAATTATAGAAATCTGTTTTATAGCCCTTATCAATTAATCTTTTATGAACGTCTGTATCTTCTGCTCCCCAGAAATGGTAAAACTCATCGAAGCCGCGTATCTGTTTTAAAGCAGTAACAGGAAATAAACTAAGCCCTGTAGCTTCATGAGTACTTTTTCTATAATTGGTTATATCAGCAAAATTCAGATCTTTTAGATCTTCCTTCGGACCTAAAAATCCAACTTCAAAATAAGTAATGTTCTCTGGATCTTTTAAAGAATAGGCTATTTCAATAAAATCACTTCTGAAGATCATATCAACATCTGCAACAAAACATTGTTCAGTTTTCAGGTCTTTGATCACTGAGTTTAATGCTTTAGATTTATTCCAAGGTTGATATTGGGCAAATCGATATATGTAAGAAATAAATTTATACTTTGAACATAACTCCTTAGCATTCTTAGCCAAATCTGGTTCAGAACCATAATCTACCAAGATAACATCAAAATCTTTTACAGATTGCCTAGCCAAAGAATTGAACGAATTCTCTAATCTATTTAAGTCTCGATTTCTATATGAATAAATTATCGTCAGCAAATTATAAGGCTTGTTGTAGATATTGATATTTCTGATTTACCTGATTCGCAATAAAACTTCGTTCTAATTTAGGCTTTATATTTTCTAAGTTATAGTCTACACCAGATTTTAATAGAATTGGATCTTTCAAAGCTTGAGCAATTAAGCTTTTTATTTCAGAGGAATCTTCCGCATCGTTTATTAAAAATCCATTCACGCCATGAGTGATCATTTCTGAGGTGGCTCCCCCAGGATTAGACTGAATAGGAAACACACCCATAATGATAGCTTCCAATAAGGTATTCGGCATTCCGTCTGATATACTGTTACCTAAATAGATCAAAGATTCTCCCATCAACTTCAAAATTTCGGAATGTGCTCTTTGCTTGTAAATAATTAAATTATCCCAATCATCTAGATTGTTTTCTTTACAGAAAACTTCCACTTTTTCATTTGCTCCAAATACAACAATATTATAACCTGATAATTCAGGTTTCATTGTTGCAATTGCCTTTAAAACTTTAATACACCTCCCAAACTCATGCTCATAACCTTTTATCAAAATAGTTTTTCTTTCAGAAGCTTCCTTTAAGAACTTATCATATTTGTCAAGATCATAACCCCCACCGGTTGGAAAGACTCCTAAAAACTTTCCATTAAACCCAAGCTCCATAACAATTTCATGATCTCTTTCACAATCTGAAAAGAGATAATTTATTCTTTTTAAAACTTCCTTGATCTGTACTTTTGGCTTAGTAAATTCTTTAAAATAGAAGAGATCATTTCCCCAAATATTATAAACCCATTTGGTCTTTGGATATTTTTGCATCACTTCAAGAATTGGCAGACAGGAAGAAAACATTTCAAAACTTTGTACAATATCCGGCTGAATTTCAATTAATTTTTTCTCGAAAATATCTGCTAACTTATTTTGATTGAACTTACTAATAAAATCATAGAGTTTTGGTAATTCTTTCTTTATCGTATATCTGCCCGGATAATTTGTTTTATTTCTCCAACCAATTATGTGGTGCACAAAGCTTATTTTATCTACCTGAATATTGGCATCATATACATCGAGCCAGTAAATAGTATGTCCTTGAACTTCCAATTGTTTGGTCCAATTAAAAAAATGATTAGAAAACATAGAAACCATTAATATCTTCATGCTTCTATTTTTGGGAAAACTGTATTCACTACAGATCTCAAATGGTCTACTGATAAGTAATTTTTTAAATCTTGTCTATTTAAACTGAGATTACCCGATTTTAATTTCCAATCTCTATAAAGCTCGCCAAGCAAGTCAGCAATAACTTCTTCTGAATCTATTTCAGACCAAAACCTATAATCTTCTCCTAACAATCGTCTTGATTCACTAACGCGAGGTCCAAGGAGCAAAATAGGTTTATTTGCTAAGACACAATGAGGAAATTTCCCAGGTAAGAAGGGACTTGTTTCCGCCTTTGCTTCTAATATAACATTTACAGCACTATTCTTTTGCACGTACTGAGTTTCTTCAAAAGGCACATAGTTACCACTTACATAGATGGTATCGTACTTTTCATGGTAATGCAATAACTGCTTTGTATAATGATTCTTTCCACCCAAAAACATCATGCAACTTTGATCTTTAGCCTCTGGAATGTTATTGATAAATTTTAAATAACCATTGATCAATCCTTTAGGATCTCTGCCCCATAACAGGTTACCAGAATGAACAATATTAAAATTAGAAGCATCAAAATAATTTGAAGTAATTTCTAATTGAAATTGTTCCTCCAAGATCTGATGTGGGATAACTATACCTTTTTTTGCAAATCCCTCAAAATAGTTCCCCATCCATTCCATTAATAATTTACTAGGAAAAGCATGAAATGCAGCTTTCACAGAAACTTCCTCCATAAATTCAGCCTTGATCTTATATCCCGGCTCTTTCCATGGGTAAGGCTCAGGATATAGGTGCATTGGATAAGGATCATGAATATATGCCATCCATTTATTATGAAGATGTGGTAATTTAAGTAATGCATGATGCGGTCTAAACCTACCGCCTTGGCTAAGGGTGAGAACAAGATCAAATTCTGAATGATCTAAGTCTTTAAGAGCAGAAACTATGCTATTTCTATCATTAAAAAGGGTAAAAGAAAATCCAAAAATATTTTCTAATGGCTTACTCAATTTAATTTTTAAAATGTAGCGTATTTGCCTTTCTAAGCGACTTAAATAGAAGTATAAACTTCTCCTATTTTCTTTTACGGCTACACATTCAACATCCGATACTTGTATATCTTTCCTAGTATAATGAAGTACTTTTAATTGATATCCTGCAGATTGTAGATTAGTTATAAGAGCCAAATTAGCCTTAGCACCGCTGCTGTCTTCAACATCAATAGATTCAACTACAACTAAGATCTTTTGTTTAGCAGACAATTAAATAATCTTTTTAATTTCTATAAAAAATGAGGAGCCGCAAGCAGTGCGAGTTACAAATATAAAATATTAAGTCTAAAGAAACTCTTTTCTAGGTATGCCGTTTTAGAATGCTACTTTATCTTTAGAAATTCGATAATTTTCTGAGAAGCAGATCCATCTCCATAAGGGTTCACTTTGTCTAAATTATTTGTAGGGTTAGTTAGAACTTCTTTAGCTTTTTGAACTATTACAGAAGAATTAGTTCCAACCAAATAGCAAAATCCGCCTTTAATTCCTTCCATTCGTTCTGTGTGATTACGTGTTACCAATACCTGCTTATTAAAACTAGGTGCTTCTTCCTGAATACCCCCGGAATCTGAAATTATAAGATCACATTTCTGCATTAAAAAGATCATAGTAGGATAAGTAACAGGAGGAATTAGACTAATATTTTTTACTTTTCCTAAAATTTCCATTACAGGACCAGATACATTAGGATTAAGATGAAGAAGATAAATAATTTGAACATTCTCTAAATGAGATATATCTATTAATGCTTCACAAATATTTTTTAAACCAGACCCAAAATTCTCTCTTCTATGTCCAGTAACAAGGATCAATTTCTTTTCCTCATTTATTAGACCTTTGATCTTTATTATTTCCTCAGATTCTTGATCATCGATCTTTTTAATTGCCCATTTTAGTGCATCTACTACCGTATTTCCGGTAGTTAAGATATCTTTTGCATCTACCATTTCATTCTCCAAATTTGTCTTAGAGTCTGAAGTTGGCGCAAAATGAAAATCGGCTAATTTACTTATAAGATGTCTATTTGCTTCCTCCGGAAACGGAGACCTTTTATTATAGGTTCTTAAACCTGCCTCAATATGACCTATTCTAATATTCTTATGAAAGCTACCCAAGGCTACCATAGCTGCAGTTGTAGTATCACCTTGAACTAAAACTACATCTGGTTTATAATCATCTAAAACAGGGTCCATAGAATTTAATATGGAAGCACTCAGAGAGTTTAGACTTTGGCCTGTCTTCATCAAACTGAGATCATAGTCCGGAATGATTTCGAAAAAATCCAATACCTGATCCAACATTTCTCGGTGCTGAGCTGTCACACACACTTTATAAGAAATATGCTGACGATCGAGTTCTTTAATGATCGGAGCCATTTTAATAGCCTCGGGCCGTGTACCAAAACAAAGAAGAATTTTCAAATATTTTATTTTAAAAAACGTTCACCTTTACCAAATATCTGAAAGCTAAAATACGCAACAAATAACTTAAGCCATGTCTCTGCAGTGGTTTTATTAAGATCTGAAAGTTTTTTTACTTCCTTAAAATATTTAGATAATGAAGCTTTACTTTTTATTACCGCAGGAAACCTTTTTTTTAACTCCTGTAAATAATGTTGCTTTAAGTTTTTACTTAGTAAATTATATTCTTTCAAAACCTCCACCTGATTTATGAGACTATTATAGTGAGAAACTTGCATCTTGATGTTTGCTTCTCTATAAATTTTTTCTGAAATACTATCTTGATGAATTCTATAGTAGGTAGCATAAAAATCTAAAATTTTAAACTTAGGAAATTCTCTGGCAAATAATCTGATATAAAAATCTCGATCTTGTCCTGCTAATAGGTCTTCATCAAATAATTGTTTATCTTCTAAAAAAGACCTTCTAAACATTGCATCTGGCAAATACCAACTTATTTTTCTTACTACATAATCGTGTAAAAAAGTTGAACTATATTTCAACCTTTCATCGGGAACATTTACTTCAGTAAAATCTGTTCTTATAGTTTTTGTAAAAACTACATTCAAATCTTGATGATCTATAAATTCTTCAACCTTTCTTTCTATAAACTCAGGATGCATAAGATCATCACTATCAAACCAATTGATCAAATCACCATTTGATTTTTGAAATCCGTAATTTCTAGCGGAATTACCTCCACCTAATTTAGTATTTGGTCTACTTACGCTTATAATTCTAATATCATTTTGCACTGCTATATTCGCAATTGACAAAGATGCATCAGAAGAACCATCATCAACCAATATTAACTGCCACTTTTTATAAGTTTGATTTATAACAGATTCTATAGTTTCCTGAAGAAAACTTTCTCTGTTATAAATAGGAATGATAATACTTACTAAAAAAGAATCATTCATTTTTTAGAGTTGTTTTATACTTCTAAGTACTTTGAAAAATATCCTTTTTATTTTATAGGAGGTATTTGAAGGTCCAGGTCTTCTTAAAGCTTTAAAACTCTTCTGGGAGATTTTTGATTTAGGATTGTCACAAAATTTAGAAACTACTTCATCTAACTCATTTCCTACATGGTAAGCAAAAGTTTTGGGAGTAGAAAGTCTATACCAACCCAATCTATCTGCAGGAAAATCTAAATAGTATTCTTCATATCCCTTTTTAAATTTTTCCTGAGGAAATTCTTTATTCCACATTAAAACTTCTCGTCTATAAGTAGCAACAAAATGGTTTGCACCAACTATAGCTCTTGTAGGTTTATCTAAATAGTATTGTTTCTGCTTCCATGAATATTCAGCATTATTTCTATCCAGCAAGGCTGCATTTCCTAATCCTTTCAGAAAAAGTTCGCAATCGTAATCACTTACCGCCTTTCCATATTTTATTTTTCCCATTAAGAAAAGATCATAAAATAAGGAGCGGTTGTAATAAAGTGATAAATTTTGAGAGGGAACTGGAGAAACCACTCCTGCCTTGGGATAAGAATTGAAGATTTCAAAACATGCGTTTTCCCAACCTTCCATAAATAAAACATCGCTATCTGCAATAGAAATATAATCTTCAAAACATGCTCTAGCTTCACTTATAATTGCATGAACCTTTCCCTTGTTCTCTTTATATATTACATATTTATTTATATATCCACTTTTATAATAACCAGATAGTACTTCTTCAACTTCTGTATTAGATGCATTGTTAATAATAGTTATAGCTGTAGTTTCATTATTTATAGATTTGAATAAGGATTGAAGACAGACTTTTAGTACTTCTATAGCTTCTTTATAATATAAATTTGAACTCTCTGGGATATGCACAGGAACGATCACCCTATGAAAGTAATGAACATTCTTTTCTGTTTTAAACTTCTCTGGATTGACTCCTGTACGCATTTAAAATATTAGATAAGTATAATTTAAAAAACCTAAAATAGACATTAAATTTATTCTTCTGAATATAGGTTTTAGAAAGCTTTAAGAATAATAAGTAGTTTTTCTTATCATTAAGTACAGACTTTTCATATTTATCAAATAGAATTAATTTCTGAGCGGCATTAAATTGCGTATAATACTTATTTATTAGATAATGATAAAATTCGAAAGTTGCTATATTTTTAATTCTAGATAGTCCCTTATTAGAGGAAATATTAAGGCTACTTGCTCTTATAGAAACTACAGAGGAATTAATAGAGTAAATATCTCCGAAATTTGAAACCTCTAGCAATGCTAAATCATCACTATACCATGCCAAGGGAAAATGTTTAAATTTTAAAAACTTTTTTCTGAAGATGTGCTCGCTTAAAGAACTTCGAGCCGGCCCCAAAATTTTATTCATAATAAAATTTACAGAATTTTCAACTTTCTCATGAACATGAACTTTCGAGATTGATTCCCCTCTATTATTAATTATTTTTGTGCCAAATCTTACTACATTAATATTCTTTTCATTGATGGTATTTATATTATTGTAGAAATCTGAAATGCAGTTTGGTTCCAAGACATCATCATCGCCTAACAATAAGATCCATTCCGCATCATTAACTTTTTCTATACAACGCTGCCAATGACTTACCAGTGAAGAAGCACCTAAATTTATTTTAAAATCGAAATAACGAATAGGCAGACTATTTGAATATTGGGAGATTATTTCTTCAGGATTAGACGGACTCCCGTCATTCCCGATATAAACTTCGAAATTCTTATTTGATTGTTCACTAAGGCTATTTAAAGTAGCAGCAAAAAAATCAATCTTAAAGTAAGGTATAACAATGGCTAAATTCAATTTGATTTTATTTTATGAAAGAGTAAAAATAAATTAGCTAGAGAGTATAATTTAAAATATTTTAAAGAATATTTTAAATCCTCATTGTTTCTAATAAATTCTGATATTCCCTTTAAAAAAAATTGATTATTATATTTTATCCCCCAAACCGTATATGCCTTAAGCAATGGATACGAGACTCTATCTTGACTAACTAATAGGTTAAATATATTCTTATCAATAATTCTGTTGGATTCAACTTTCACAAATTCATTTTCAAAAAGATCACCTGTTATTGTTTTCTTGTGTTTTCTGTACCAAAAAAGCACATAAGGTACTGGCATATAATTTATGCTTTCCACAAGGAAAATTCTAAGAAATAATTCTCGTTCTTCTCCATACTTTAGCTCTTCATTGAACCTATACTTCAAAATTATGTTCGATTTCCATATAGGCCCCAGAGAATTAAGATTAATCTGATATAAGAAGAAAGATTCTAATAAGGTTTTAGTTTTAACATTGCACAAATTATCATCTGCTTTCTTCAAGTCGAACTCTATTGTGCCTGTATCTATAAATTTACGATATTGGCATATAGTAAGATTTAAAGATAGATCATCATAAAATGGTTGCATTTGTAATTCCAATTTTTGAGGATGCATGATATCATCATCGTCAAAAAACTGAATGTATTTAGCGTTTTTAATTCTTGCCAGGTCTAACCCGTAATTTCTGGTGCCGGAAAGTCCCTTTTTATAGGCTTCGGTCTTTAAGAAGTAACTGAATCTGGAATCTTCTGAAATGAAATCACTTACTACTTTGGAAGTGTCATCGGTGGAATGATCATTTACAATTATGCACTCCCAATTCTGATAGGTTTGAGATTTAATAGAATTAAGAGTCTCCTCAATTAAATGAGCACGATTAAAAGTTGCAAGTAGTATAGTTACCCTATAATTATCCAATATCTAAACCTCTTAGTTAGCATTATAAATTAGAATTCTAAGAATCATTTTCCTCATTAAATAATGAATTTTTAATGCCATTTGTAGCCTTTTGCTCAACTTAGAAAACATTTTATCTTCCTTTGATATCTGTTTTATTAATTCTAAATTATTAGAACTATAATGATATAAAAGAAAGACTCTTCCAAAGTAAGTCAAACTATTAACCGTATGGCATTTCTGGTCAACTAAAAAGTAAAAAACTTTATTAACTGCTGCGTTTAGATTGGAAGCACGAAGACCCGTTGTATCCAAGTCTTCTGTCATAGAATTCAAATGTTTTCTTCTAAAAAAAAGAACTTGATCTAAAACCTCATACTTTGGATTTTCTTTTAGGAACAATTTAGAAAAGAATTCCCAGTCTTCTGCATATCGTAAATTTTCATCAAACCTTTGATCTTTTAAATACTGTGCTCTAAACAAAAATACCTGAGCAACTAATCTTAATTTTCCAATTAAAAATGCTTCGCCAAAGGAATATAATTTAGACTGAAAAATTTGTTGATGATCTTCCCAATTTATTTCATCTTCATTTTCAAAATTTCTTCTCCCACAAATAGAAAACATGCTTTCAGGATGTTCAAGTAATCCTTTTAATTGAAGTTCCAACTTTTTAGGATGCATTAAATCATCATCATCAAAAAACTGAATAAATTCTGACTTTTTAGACTCTGCAAGATCTAACCCATAATTTCTAGTTCCGGAAAGTCCTACTTTATAATTTTCAGATTTCAAGTAGTAGCTAAAACGTTTATCCTTATTAATATAATCCTGCACTATTTTTTCAGTACCGTCGGTAGAATGATCATCAATAATCAAACATTCCCAATGACTATAGGTTTGAGCAAGTATAGATTGCAGCGTGTTGGGCAACAAACTTGCTCTATTATAAGTTGCAATTAGAATGGTGATCTTTGGATTTTTCATACTCAGTGGAATAATGAATTTTTAATTAAACCCAGGGTCTCTATTTTATTGAAAGTGCTTTCTAATAATATAGATCTTTCACTTTTTAAGATCTTCATTAAGTTCTTAAGGTTATGTTCGCTTTTATTTTGGATCAAGATTATTCTTATGCTCTTTATCAGTCCTAATTTTAGTATCTTAAAGTCTAAATTTTTAGTTGCCATTTGCTTAAGATCTAATTCAATGATCTTTTTGTTTCTTATATAATATTCTAAAACCTCCCTTTTATTAAGATGGATCATCTTAATAAAGCTTAACATCTCCTCGCTCCACATAAGATCTTTCGCTACTCCTTCCAACATTTTAGAGATGGCACTAGTATATGAATTTCCATGCTCTTCCTCCAAATTGATTTTTGATGTTAAACTTTCTCCATGAATTCTGTATGAATATAAGTTTTTATCCAAATTAAAAAATCGATATTGGTTTAAAGCTCTTATCCAGAAATCGTAATCTTCAATCAAAAAAAGTTCAGAGTCATAACCATTCAAACCTTCAAAAACCTCTTTTTTGTATAGAAATGAAGCACCAATATAATTTCCTATTAATAAATATTCTGCCGGACCTGCAACCTGAATTCTTTTAATAGAATTATCAGACCGAATGATATCATAATTTGAAAAGACAATATCTACATTCTCTTGTTCTATAACCGTGGATAATTCTTCTAGAAAATTTTTCTTTAATAGATTATCATGACTCGTCCAGGTAATGTATTTTCCTACAGCAGATTTATGACCTATATTTAAACTAATAGGTAACTTTTTATTTGTGGAATTGGAGATGATCTTAATTCTGGAATCTTTTTTTTGATAATTCTCTGATATTTCTAAACTTTTGTCTGTAGAACAATCATTAACTATTATCAATTCAAAATTCTGATATGTTTGGGTGAGTATGCTTTCAATTGCTGAAACTAGATAATTCTCGCCATTATAAACAGGCAAAATGATCGAGATCAATGAAGATTTTATATTTTGATTCATCAACTTATATTAAAAGCAATACTGTTTATGCTAAGAAGTTTATAGTTTAGAGATTGCTTTTTTAATAAAAATATATCCTTTTCCAGAAACTGCATTCAAAATAATCCAATTCGAATAAAACCATATAGACTTATATTTTTTATATGATCTTAGTGTTCTTAATACTTTTAATTGAATCTGTCTCAAAGAAGAACTTTTCTTTGACTCATAAGAAAATCGAATAATTCGTTTTAAAGATCTTTTTATAATTTTTGAACTTGCAAAGTAACCAAGATCCTGCAACAAATAGATCTCATTATCTATTAATAGCTGTAAAGATGTAGATTGATTTATAGATTCCTTATGAATTCTTCTATAACAAAGATCTTCTTTAAGGTATTTCCCTTTAGTAGTATAAAAAAGATAGCGAGAAAAAAAGTTGTACTCCTGCCCCGATCTCAAATTTTCATTAAACCTAATTTTTATACTTTCTTTTCTAAGCAAAGCATCGTCTGTTATCCAACCAATTTTTCCGGTTATAAAATTTTCTGGAGTAATAAGTAGATCGAGATCAAGAAAATAAGGTCTGGATTTATTCCCGGCTTCATCAAAATTAAGACTATTCGCAATTACAAAGTCGAGTTCTGGCGTTAAAGCTTCAAGTTTTAGCTGAAGATTATCGGGCAGCATAAGATCATCACTATCAAACCAATTCAGAAATTTTCCATTACACTTATCAAAACCGTAGTTCCTGCAAGAATTTGCACCTTTAAGAAAACTTGAAGGCCTGAGGTAATAATGAAACCTCTTATCTTTATTTATATAACTATCTATCAATGCTTTGGTGTGATCTATAGAACCATCATCTACTACAATACATTCCCAATTATGATAAGTTTGAGAGCATATAGAATCTAAAGTTTCCCCTAGCAGATGTGCTCGGTTATAAGTAGGAATGATTATAGAAACTAATGGTTCTTGCAATATTATGACTTTAATCTTTTTCTATAAGAGGTTACTAAGGGATTGGTATAAATAAAGTATTTCAATTTTAGAAGTTTTGGATATTTCAATGCGCATTCTAGCCAATTTAATAATACAAAATGTTTAAACTTTTCCTCGTCACCGAGATATTTAAAATAGATATAAGAATTTTTATAAAAATACTCTAAAACAGACATTTTTAATTGATTGCTATAGGCCCATTTTAACAAAGAGTTGAACATTAACGCCATATTCCTTTTATAAAGTATGGTTGAATATAAATGGAAAACATTTGAATCATGCACACCACGAATACTTACAGGTCTATCTAAGATTCCGGCAATCAATTTAGCCTTTAAAGACATTTTTATCCACATATGCGTGTCTTCTGCAACTTTCAGTCTGTTATCAAAATAACCAACCTTTTTAAAAATTTCACGCTTCACAGTTAGTCCATTACCATGAAAATGTCCAGCATCCCCTTTTGGAGACATCTTATCAAATAATTCATTAGATTTAATTTTATAATTTATGGTGGTAAGCATTAATCGCTCCTTTTCCTCCTCCGAGGCATTTCTGTAAAAGTGGACGCCAATTGCATTATAAACCCCATCAATACCATAATCTTCCGCAAATAACCTTGCATCATTTTGGAATCTGTTTTCTAAATAATAATCGTCTGCATCTAAAAATGCTATAAATGAACTGGTAGCCATTTTAATTCCCAAATTTCTACTAAATGCCCTACCACGATTTTCTCCATTAGAATGTTTGTAAGTTCTAATTTTTGAATTTTCATTCTCAAGTTTGGCAAGAATTTTAGAGGTATCGTCTGTACTTCCATCATCCACCACGATCACTTCCGCAACTTCCTTTTGATCTAAAGCAGATAAGATTGCCTTTTCAATATATAATTGAGTATTGAATACCGGAATAATAACTGATACTTTAAAAATCAAAATTTATATTTTTAAAAAAATTGAGTTTTATTAAAACTTATTTAGTAATCCTAAATTAATCATGATTTTAATTTTAAGAGAAGATCTCAATTTATTAAGCTTCCTTTCAAGAGCTTTGTAATTTTTAAAATCTTCATGAATTCTGGAAAAATCACTAGTAATAACCTCCGACCTTTCTTTCATCATCAATGCTTTATCTGAACTAGCCCCACCAAGATAAAATACAGTTATTATATTATTAACATATTCAAAACTAGCATTAAATTTATAGAAGGCGATAATAAAAAATTTCCAATCAGAAACAATTTTTAGGTTTTCATCATAAAGACCAATTTCTTCAAATAAAGTTTTTTTTATAAAAGTTGATTGATGTGCTAGAGAATCAGAGTATAAAAATGAAAATGTTAATTCACTTGGCATATCCCGGATATAATTATTACTAGCTTGATATATGTTCTTGTTATAATAATAAACATCCTTCCCTTTCAACTGAAAATAGTTATTACTTAAAATTTCAGAATTAATTAATTCATCGCCACTATTAAGAAATAATAAATATTCACCATTTGCAGCACCTATTCCTTTATTCATGGCGTTATATATGCCAGAATCAGGTTCACTAATCCAATAATTAATACTGGATCCTTGACTTGAAATTAATTCGGCACTGCCATCATTAGAACCTCCATCTATCACAATATATTCAAATTCCTTCCAGGTTTGATTAAAAACACTTTTAAAAGTTCTCTTTAATCCTTCCAGATCATTGAAGTTAACTGTAATAATAGAGATTAAAGGTCTACTCATGAGCACTGGTAAATTTTTCATGATAAACTTGTTCTATTCCTTGCCTAAGTTGAATTTTATGTTCCCATCCTAAGCTATGTATCAAACTCACATCTAGTAGTTTTCTTGGTGTTCCATCTGGTTTTTCTTTCTTCCAAACCAATTTACCTTGATAACCTAGAATCTCCTTTATAAGTAACGCAAGATCATGAATAGAAATATCTTTTCCAGTACCAATATTCACACTTATGTTACCTTTATAAATATCCATCAAGTAGATACAAGCTTCTGCTAGATCATCTACATGCAAAAATTCTCTCATAGGAGTTCCAGTTCCCCATATTTCTACACTCTTTAAATTTTGAATTTTAGCTTCATGGAATTTTCGGAGTAATGCAGGAAGAACATGAGAGTTCTTAAGATCATAATTATCATTAGGACCATAGAGATTTGTTGGCATCACAGAAATAAAATCGCATCCATATTCTCTATTATAATTCTCACACAATTTTACTCCAGCAATTTTAGCGATAGCATAAGGTTCATTTGTAGATTCTAAAGCTCCATTAAGTAAATAAGATTCCAATATAGGCTGTGGGGAAGATTTTGGATAAATACAGGAGGAGGCTAGAAAAAGAAGTTTCTGTACATTATGAAGATAGCTCTGATGAATTACATTGCTCTCGATCATCAAGTTTTGATAAAGAAATTGGGCCCTTTGGGTATTGTTGGCTTCTATACCTCCAACTTTTGCAGCTGCCAGAAAAACATATTCCGGAGATTCTTCCTTAAAGAACTTTGCGACAGCAGCCTGATTGGTAAGATCTAACTCGCGAGATGTCCTAAAAATTAAGTTGGTAAACCCCTTCTCCATTAAATGTCTCACTAAAGCAGAACCTACCATTCCGGAATGACCAGCTATGTATATTTTTGAATTTTTCTTCATCATTATGCAGTTACTTACTCATGGTAATTCATTACGTCATGACCACCTTCTTTAAGATATTTCTCTTTTTGAAAATTCTTAAGATCTGTAAGCATCATTTCCTTTACCAGTTCTTCTAAACTATACTTAGGTTTCCAATTTAATTTTCGCTTACATTTTGACGCATCTCCAACTAAAATGTCTACTTCTGCAGGTCTATAATATTTAGGATCAATTTTTATGACTGTTTTCCCGATCTCTATCTTAAAATCTGGATGCTCGCTTTGTTCTACAATACCTACTTCATCTATTCCTTTTCCTTTAAATACAATATGAACTCCAACCTGTGCAAAAGACATTTTAACAAAATCTCTTACGGAAGTGGTGACTCCCGTTGCTATCACAAAATCTTCAGGTTGGTCTTGCTGTAGCATTAACCACATAGCTTCTACATAGTCTTTTGCATGGCCCCAATCTCTTTTCGCGTCTAAATTACCCAGAAATAAAGTGTCTTGCATACTTATAGCTATTCTAGCCGTAGCTCTGGTGATCTTTCTAGTAACAAATGTTTCTCCTCTTACAGGAGATTCATGATTAAATAGGATACCATTGCAAGCAAACATTCCATAGGCTTCTCTATAATTAACAGTGATCCAGTAGGCATAAAGTTTTGCAACTCCATAGGGACTTCTCGGGTAAAACGGCGTATTTTCATCCTGTGGTATTTGCTTTACTTTCCCATACAACTCTGATGTTGAAGCCTGATATATCTTTGTTTTTTTGGAAAGTCCTAGTAGTCTTACTGCTTCCAAAATTCTCAGCGTGCCTAGACCATCTATATCACCTGTATATTCTGGAGTATCAAAACTTACCTTTACATGAGACATTGCTCCCAGATTATATATTTCATCTGGTTGAACTTCCTGGATGATCCTAGTTATATTCATAGCATCACTAAGATCACCATAATGTAGTTTAAATTTAACATTCTTATCATGCAAATCCTGATATAAATGGTCTATCCTATCTGTATTAAATGAAGAACTTCTTCTTTTAATACCGTGGACCATATATCCTTTAGCAAGTAATAATTCCGCTAAATAAGATCCATCTTGTCCGGTTACACCTGTTATAAGAGCTGTTTTCATAACTAATATTATTTTCTTTTAATCCAAAATAAATCCCATAGGATGATTTAATACCAAATGTCCGGCATTGAAATGCTTTCATTCCCAGTATTATCTTCATCCAGAATATGAGGTAAAGATTGAACTTTCTTCACACTTTTAACTCGATCTTTTCTAATAAAGGTAAATTCTGCCACCGATGGAATTTGATATCCTCCAACATCCTTTATTCCACAACAGTTGTTTGGATGAATATGGACACAATAATGATTTTGAAGTAACTTACTAAATGAGGCTGATGCTTCTTGATAAAATTTATCATCCCACAAAGAATGCAGTCTATGAAATTCAATAACAATAATCCTGAATTTATTTAAAGTTTTTGCAGTTGTCGCATTTAGAACATCATACTCATGTCCCTCTATATCCATTTGTAAAATTAAATCTGAAGTATCTTCTAGCTGTACAGAATTTATCCACTCTTCTAATGTTATAAAACCCTCATTACTAGAATTACCGATAAATTTTTTTATAAACAAAAACCGCCTATCATCTTCAATTGGATTATCAACCGAACCATCTGCCATAAAAATTTTCATTCCCAGATTAGCACATTCTAATTCGAAATTAGACAAATTGCCAACTCCAGGAGAAAAACAGGCATGAATTCCTTTTAGATCATCTGGAACAAGATATCCACCGTCTCCTGAACCTCCCAATCTCATTAACTCTTTTTCCGTTTTTACAGGTTTCAAGTTATTTATTAAACGTAGTATCCTTCTCTTTTTAATTGGAGTTTTTATTAATTTGAATCTAATAGACCCAATCAAATTATTTAAATTTCTATATCTCATCAATCTTTATATCAGATTTAAAATGAATATCACCCCAACTTTTGCTCCACTTTGTAAATACTCCATTATTAAAAGAATCTAAGATTTCAAAACCTATGGCTTCAAAGGCTTGATCTAGAATGATAAAGTTAGAGTTTTCTAAACTACCCGTAGCAACTGAAAAATTTAAATAATATTCTCCGGGAGATAGATTATGATTTTCTATTATAAAATTAATAACAGAATTATGTTGTGTGATGTTTACAGAGGGTGTGAAGAAAGAGCCAATTTCTAGTTCATTCATATTTAAAACTGTACCTGTTATAGATACCTCAACATCAGAACGGATATTTTTTATAACAGATAAACTAAAATTTAAAGGAATTTCTAAAGTTACTAGATTATTATGACTAGTAATCTTCACCATTTCAACTTCGTTGGTGGTATTATTTCTTCTATGAGTATGATCTAATAGGCATTCTTTTTTGGAAATGGATTTAAAATTGTTCAAATAATATTCAACACTATCCCTTGCACTCCCAGTGAAGATTAAATTTCCATTACCTAAAACTATTCCTCGAGAACATAAACTTTTTACAGCATCCATATTATGACTAACAAAAATTACTGTTCTACCCTGCCCTTTTGATAAATCTTTCATCTTTCCAATCGCTTTTTTCTGAAATTCAGCATCACCCACAGCTAAAACTTCATCTACTACTAATATTTCCGGCTCTAAATGCGCTGCAACGGCAAATCCAAGTCTCACTGTCATCCCACTACTATAACGTTTCACTGGGGTATCTATATACATTTCGCAACCGGAAAAATCTATAATCTCATCTAGTTTAGTTGTAATTTCAGACTTGGTCATACCTAGAATAGCTCCATTTAAATAAATATTCTCTCTTCCGGTTAATTCCGGATGAAAACCAGTACCCACCTCTAATAAAGAAGCTATGCGTCCTTTTGTCTTTATAATTCCGGTTGAAGGCGCAGTAACTCTGGAGAGAATTTTTAAGAGCGTAGATTTACCCGCTCCATTTTTACCTATAATACCAAGAACTTCTCCTTGGTTCACTTCAAAATTAATGTCTTTTAACGCCCAAACATAATCTTCTGATGCTTTAAGACTTCTATCATTAACTCCTCCAATTTTTAAATAAGGATCTTCCTTGCCTCTTATACTATGCCACCATCTATTAAGATCGTGACTTAAAGTGCCTGTACCAACAGTTCCTAGACGGTATTGTTTTGAAATGTTTTCAGCTTTTAATATAATAGACATTCAGGATGGATTTAATACTAATATTACAATTAATGTTTGGCGTTTTTATAAATAATAACCTGACTTCTAGCAAATATTCTATTTAAAGAAGAAGGAAGTTTTCTTTCCCAAACAAATGCCTTCTTCCTAAATGACCTTTGATTATAACTAGCAGGAAGTAATCTATGAAATCTTTCAAGTGTTCCAAGGCTAATAATTTGAACATCTTGAAAATATTTAGCACCTAATCTTTTAAAATGTTTACTACTGTTATCTCTCTCTGGGTGAGGATCATTAGCTTTCCAGATTTTAAAAGCTTCTTTTGAAAATTTTGAAGGTCTTCCTGGAACAGGAATATGCCATCTAATCTCATCTAAAATTCTACTATTTACCGCAGGTTCAAAAAACCGAGATTCCCCGGTAGGAGCCAATAATTCACATATTTTATTAAAGAATTTGCGCTCTATATCATGAGTAAGATGATGTAAAAATGCTTTCCCCACAACAAAGTCAAAGTCTTTTTCTTTAAAATCTGCAGTCAAGAAATCTCCTTCAATAAATACTATTGGATGAGTAAATTTGTATAACTCATTCACTTTTGCAATGATCTCCCCACTCTTGGAAGAAATATCATTTGCATATACCTCTGCTCCCAATGCAGCCATGATAGCGGCATTTGCACAATCTCCACATCCAAGTTCTAAAACTTTTTTACCAACTATCTTATTCTGAAAATCATCATGATATAAACCCACCCAACTGGTATCTGTAGCAGTGGCATCTGCTAAAAAAACATCCAGTTTATTAAGTCTTTTAAGAATACCATTTACTTCAGAATCTAAAAATTGATATTTCTGATCGTAAAAATCGATATTCTTCTTTTGATTATCATCCATAATTTAGAGCTCTATTTGATATCATCCTTTAAACGGTATCTATGAATGTTTTTTCAGTACGGTTAAAAATGATCAAACCTATAAGAAAAAGTACTATCGATATTATTAATGCATAAAAGAATCCCCACCAAGTAAAAACACCATAGTCCAGTATCATAAATCTAAAACCTTCAACGATCTGTGTTAATGGATTATATTCTACAATCCAAGCATACTTTGGCTGGCCTTTTTGCACTTCGCTTAAAGGGTATGGAACTGCAGAAATATACATCAATAAACTTACTGCGAAACCTACTAAAACCGACAAATCTCTATATTTAGTAGTAAATGCGGAAATTATCATTCCGGCTCCCAATCCCAATAATGCAATCATTATAACATATATAGGAAATAGTAATAAATTTAAATTGGGAGATATAGCTGTTCCTTTAATGACAAAATAGATATAAAAGAAAATCAAGATACAGAGTTGAATCCCTAGCTTTAGTAAGTTTGAAAATGTGGTGCTTAAAGGCATTATAAATCTTGGAAAATATACCTTGCCAAACAAGCCTTTATTACTTACAAAGGTATTCGAAGTACCTGTTAGACATTGACTAAAATAATTCCAAGCAGTTATCCCTGTTAAATTAAATAGAAAAGCAGGAACCACTCCTGTTTGAATATTCGCGATATTATTAAAAACCAATGTAAAAGTTATCGAGGTGAAAAGTGGTTGAATAAAATACCATAATGGCCCTAACACAGTTTGCTTATAAACCGTTACTATATCGCGCTTTACAAAAAGAAATAAAAGATCTTTATAACGCCAAATTTCTTTAAAGTTAAGGTCAAATAATTTATGTTTAGGCGTGATCTCGTAAAGCCAGTCCGAATTTATTTCTTTCAAGATGGGGATTTTAATATTTCTATTAAACTGTCTAATACTAATAAAGATATTAATAAATTGCAGCTGTACTCTCTTTGAGCAAATTTATCTCATTAAATTTTATCAACCCATGATTTCAAATAGAATATTCACCTATTAGCCATAATGATTTTTAATTCTATTCCATTCTTACTTTTTCTTCCAGTTATTTTTATCCTTTATTGGTTTGTATTCAAAAAAGTAAGCTATCAAAATATACTATTATTAGTGGCTAGTTATTTTTTCTATGGATGGTGGGATTATAAGTTTCTTTTACTCATAGCCGGAAGTACATTGGTAGATTATTCTATTGCTATTGCGATTTACAAAAATGAGATTAAAAAGTGGAGAAAGGTATTACTCTTTTCCAGTGTAGCCTGCAACTTATTGTTATTGGGATATTTCAAATATCTAAACTTTTTTATAGAGAGCTTTATAGAACTCGGTAACTCTATTGGACTATCTTCAGATTATAACACCTTACAAATTATACTCCCGGTAGGAATCTCCTTTTATACTTTTCAAACCCTTAGCTATACTATAGATGTTTATAGAAATGAAATAAAGCCCACCTATAACTTTATAATATTTGCTACTTATGTCTCCTTTTTTCCACAATTGGTTGCAGGCCCCATAGAAAGGGCTAAACATTTATTGCCGCAATTTATTAATTCTAGAAAGTTTAATCTTAATAATGCCAAAAGCGGGATACAATTAATTATTTGGGGACTTTTTCAGAAAATGGTGATTGCAGATAATTGTGCAACCTTCGTTAACGCAATTTTCAATTCTTATGAAAGTCTCAATAGTTTAAGTTTATTGCTTGGCGCATTTTACTTTGCATTTCAGATCTATTGTGATTTTGCAGGCTATTCAAATATTGCCATAGGAACGGCTAGATTGCTTGGATTTGATTTAATGAGAAACTTCAATTACCCTTATTTTTCAAAAAACATTATTGAATTCTGGAGGAGATGGCACATTTCTTTATCTACCTGGTTCAGAGATTACCTATATATTCCATTAGGAGGTTCCAGAGGAAGTAAGCTTCAGCAATTAAGAAACATATTTATCATTTTTCTTGTGAGTGGATTTTGGCATGGCGCAAACTGGACTTTTATAGCATGGGGTGGTCTTCATGCTATATTTTTTGCTCCTATTTTATTTAAAAAGTCAAAAACAAATTCAATGGTTAAAGTAAAAGAGCATACTGCAAATAAATTTGGAGACCTCATTAGAATTTTATTTACTTTTTTTATTACCTGTATTGCGTGGGTGTTTTTTAGATCATCAACGATCTCCGACAGTTTTAAATATTTAAATAAAATAATAAACAATCATTCCTTTAAAATAGAATATTTAAATATAGAAAGGTATAGTGTAGAAATGGTTCTATTAATCTTAATTTTTATAGTCATTGAATGGTCCAATAAATCTAAGGAACAACCATTAAGCGGAAAACTTGAACTTTTAAAAACCATTTCAATTATATGGATGATCCTACTTTTTGGAGTATTTTCAGATCATTCCACTTTCATTTATTTTCAATTTTAAAATGAAAAAATTCCTATCGTATATATTATCCATCCTGTTTATTATTATTTTGAGTCTTTATTTGTTAGATTTTATCTACACATATGGTTATCACCACGGAACACCAAGAAATAAAATCTCTTACTTAATGCAAAGTGAAAATGATACTATAGATTATATATTTATTGGATCTTCAAGAGTAGACAACACCGTAAACGCAGATATCATTTCATCCATTACTGGAAATAGTGCTATAAACTTAGGATTTCAAGGCGCAAAAACAGACGACTATCTAATTATCTTAAAGCTGTTGCATGATAGAAACATACATTCCAAACAAATTTTTATACAAGTAGATTACGTGTATAATATAGATGGTAACTCGGAAATTCTGAAAAGTGAATTCATGCCTTTTTTCAACAATAAAGTGATCTCTGAGATTATAAAAGAAAGTGATCCTGAATACTTTCAACTAAAATATATCCCATTTTATCGATACCTGAAATATGATTACAAAATTGGCTTTAGAGAATTCTTTAATTCAATTAGTGGTAAAAAAAACAGAATAGATCTTAAAAATGGATACTTCCCAAAATATGGTAATACTAGTCAAAAATTATCTTCCACTTTACCAGATCATATTATAAGTAAAAACACCAATATCAATAAAATTAATACTTTCGCTAAAAAGAACAACTTATCTATAATCTATTTTATGGCTCCATTTTGTCCAAATACTAAGAACTTAGATTATTCGAAAAAATTAAAAAGCAAACTTCCAAGTTTTTTAGATTACTCGCATGTATGCCCCTATCAAGATCAATATTTTTATAATTGCAGCCATTTAAATGATGTAGGTGCCACAGAATTTAGTAAAATTATAGCTAAGGATATTTTAAAAATGAATAATTAATATTATCTATTCAAAATTCTTCATAGCATTTCTCCAAATCTTCCTTAATGTCCTAACACCCTTAGGAGACTCCCCATAGGCATTGTATTTATTATAAGAATACCCATACCCATAGCCGTATCCATATCCGTAACCATACCCGTATCCATATTTAGCACGGTGTTGGAAGTAGTTTAAGACAAAACTTATATTCTTTAATTCTCCTTTTTCGTATTTCTCATTAATCGACTCCAACATGCCTCTCTTAGTATAATCCTGACGAATTAGAAAGAGTGATGCATCTGCATATTTTACAAGATTCATGGCATCTGCTACAATTCCAATTGGAGGAGTATCAAGAATTATATAATCATATCTAGTTTTCAGATCTTCCATTAGAGTTTCCATTTGATCTGCCATTAATAACTCTGAAGGATTGGGAGGAATAGGCCCTGCTGTTATAACATCTAAATGTGGAATTTTACTCTCTTGTATAATTTGATCTATTGTTGCCTCTCCTATTAAATAATTCACGATCCCTTCCTCATTCTTCAATTCAAAATCATCGAAGATCTTAGGTTTACGCAAATCGAGACCTACTAATACTGTTTTCCGTTCACTCAAAGCAAAAACGGTAGCTAAGTTCATTGCGCAAAAGGTTTTTCCTTCTCCGGAAACCGAAGAAGTGATCAACACCGTTTTAGACCCTACAACTCCTTGCTTTTTATACATGAATTGCAGACTACTTCTCAATCCTCTAAAACTTTCTGCAATGGCAGATTTAGGTTTGTTGAAAACTACCAGATTATCATCAGACTTATTTTTACCAATTAATCCTAATATGGGAATTGGGGACATTCTGCTAACCTCTTGAGCATTATGAATATTGGTATTTAGAAATACGATCAAGAAAACAAAAACCAAAGGGATTACTCCCCCTATTAATAAGGCCATTACGTAATTAAGCTCGGTATTGGGCCCAATTTTCCCCCCTCCTATGTCTTTGGCATTATCTATTACCATTACATCGCTCACATTTGCCGCTTTTACCAGACCAGCTTCACTCCTTTTTTCTAAGAAAAGATTGTATGTCTTTTCACTCAAACTATACTTCCTTTGGATCTTCAAAAGGTCTTGCTGATCTTTTGGTAATTTCTTTATCTCGGTTTCAGCCTCAGAAATTTTTCTATTTATGCTATTTATTTGATCTTGTAATAAGCCTTTAGAAGAACTTATGTTCTCTAATAAAATAGATTTAATAGAGTTGATTTGTCTATCTATATCATCAAATACCGGCGAGTTCTCTTTTAAAGTATATTGATAATTACTTCGCTCTTCTGCTAGTGCAATTATTTTCCCTACTCCACTCGAGATGCTACCTTCATTAATACCTGCTACTGATGGAGCTGGAACATTTGAATAATCATTTTTTGTTTGAAGATAGGTTTGTAACGTATTGTAATAAGCTAATTGTCTTCTTATTTGTTCTTTTTCTACATCTAGTGTAGATAGCTTGTTTGAAAGATCAGACCCTTCCGCAGAAATATCTAAAATAGAATTCTGATTCCGAAATAGATTTAATTCATCTTCTACAGTTTGTAGCTCACGAGACTTTACAGCCAAACTACTATCTATAAATCGAATAGTTTTAGTAGCAAAGAGATTCTTTCGCTCCAGCATATTTTCACTAAGCACCGCTACCGTACCATTTAAATAATCTACAATTCGAGCTTTATTGCCACCAACCTGACTCAAATTTAAAACCGATGCGCCTTGTCCGTCTGGGTTAACAGAAACAGATCTATATTTCCCTACCGCAGAATCAAAATTTAAGAAGCGAATATAAAACTCCTTTCCTGCTTGCAAAGGTTGCTCAGTTCTTTGTAGAGTTCCGCTAAAAAATGGAAGGTCTATAGATTCTCCAAAACCATAATTTTTACTGAATTCTTGAGCCTGAAGATCTATACTCTCCTTTTCTTTAGTGGCGTAATTCTGCCCGGTTACTGAGGCAGGAAGCGTAGCACTTAAGTTAAAACTAGTAGCATCTACCATTTTTAATTTAATTACTAAGCCTAAAGCCTGAGCTTTTGAAGTATCTACCTTTACCTTAAATGGTGTAGTACCATAGGCGTCAATTCGCTGGTATTCGCCATCTACCAAATAATCCATATAATACTGAAGGCGCTCTACAACCTCTTCATTATGAGAACGAGATTTTAAAATGGTAACTGCGGTGTTCACTTTATCTGATGTTCCTCCCCAGTTAAAGGTTAAACTGGTATTAGAGGTGAAAAATGGATTTTGATCATCTTTAATAGAGATCGAGTTACCGAGTTGATATACCGGTAATTTCCGAACGTTGTTATAATAGGCTACTCCTAAACTTATAGCAATAGAGATCACCAACAATTGCCAATAACTTATAATTTTAAGTACAAAGCCTTTAAAATCGAAGGTGGAACCTACATCTGAGATATGATCTTCTTCGTGCGCCATAAATTATCTGGTAACAATTAATATTACAGAGGTTAACAAGGTGATCACACTTATAATATCTCTTAAATTCCCTAAGCCTGTGGTACCTACCCCTAAAGCTTTTTGAGGTAATGGATTTACTAGAATAAGATCGTTAGGCTGAATGTAATAATATGGACTTTGAGTAGCTTTAATTCTGGTAAGGTCTATACTATGAATTTCCTCACCAGCAGGAGTCTGCCTTATGATTCTTACATCTGTCATGTCACCATATTCAGTAATACCACCTGCCTGAGCTACGGCTTCCATAATATTTACTTGCTCTTTATAGATAACCTGGCTTCCAGATCCAATCTCACCCAACGTAGTATATCTAATTCCTGCTAATTTTACAGTTACAAAAATATTGGCTTCACTTTTAAAATATTTATCTAAAAGCTCTGCTTCTATTTTGTTTCGTATCTCCTCTACGGTAAAGCCAAGAACGTTGATCTCTCCTAAAGTTGGCACTCTTATATTTCCATGCTGATCTACAGAAAAACCATCATAATACAATCGCTCCTCACCCGTAGCGCTCAGATTATTTTCATCTATTGGATTAAACATCCCCACCAGTTCCTGATCTAATGCCTTTACTCTAATACTCAACAGATCGTTAATCTGTACTCTATAGGGTTTATTTAATTTATGTATTTCAATAATACTATTTACTACCTTCTCATTAGGCTGCAAATAAGTTATTTTCTTAGTAGGAACACAGGAGGTAAAACCAAGTCCTATAACTAAAAAGCAAATTATTAATATATATCTCATAGAGGGGATATAAATAAGTTCGGTTTTATGGGGGTATTATACTTTTTGAATTTCAGAGAATATATCACTAATAGACCCCAAATCTCAACAAATATGGTGGCAAGATAGTGTTTTTCGATCTTCGCACATGCTAACCCAAACAAATATAACAGATGTAAGCTAATAATAAAACTAATCTACTTTGAACCCGGTAAATTCTGAGTATTTTTGCAAAAAAATTATCTGTGAATTATCTATCGGTTGAAAATATAGCTAAATCTTTTGGGGAGCATAAGTTGTTCTCAAACATTTCCTTCGGAATAAATGAGGGGCAAAAAGTAGGATTCGTGGCCAAGAACGGATCAGGAAAAACTACATTGCTACATATTCTAGCCGGTACCGATACTCCAGATGATGGTAGAGTAGTTTACAGAAAAGATATCACTTCAGCATTCTTAGCTCAAGAACCAGATCTAGACCCAAATCTAACTGTAGAAGAGACCATCTTTGCTGCAGATAATGAAACATTAAGAGTGATTGCCAGATATGAAAAGGCACTCGAAAACCCAGATGATGCTGAAGCTTATCAAAAAGCTTTTGAAGAAATGGATATGCTTCAAGCCTGGGATTTTGAATCTCAGTATAAGCAGATCCTTTTCAAACTAAAACTGGAGGAACTAAATAAAAAAGTAGGTGATCTTTCTGGAGGACAGAAAAAACGTTTGGCTCTTGCCAATATGCTTTTGCATAAGCCCGACTTTATAATAATGGATGAACCTACCAACCATTTAGATCTTGATATGATCGAATGGCTGGAAGAATATTTCAAAAAAGAGAACTTTACCATATTTATGGTTACGCACGATAGGTATTTTTTAGAACGTGTATGTAACGAAATAGTAGAGTTAGAAGATGGTGTTCTCTATACTTATAAAGGAAACTATTCTTACTATCTAGATAAAAAAGATGCTAGAATAGAGCTAGATCAAACCAATACAGATAAGGCAAAACAACTCTTCAAAAAAGAATTAGACTGGATGCGCCGTCAGCCAAAGGCCCGTACCACAAAGTCTAAATCTAGAATAGATGATTTTCATGATATTAAAGAAAGAGCATCTAAAAGAAGAAAAGATCATCAGGTGCAACTGGAGATCAATATGGAGCGATTGGGAAGCAAGATCGTTGAAATTCATAAGATCTCAAAAAGCTATGAAGGCAAACAACTGCTAGATAAATTTGAATATAATTTTCAAAAAGGAGAACGTATTGGTATCATTGGAAAAAATGGAACCGGAAAATCTACTTTTTTGAATATGCTTACCGGAAACATCAAACCAGATTCCGGAAAAGTGATCATTGGAGATACCATTAAATTTGGATATTATACGCAGGGTGGAATTGAAAGCAAGCCCGGGCAAAAGGTTATAGACGTTATTAGAGAATTTGGAGATTTTATTCCGCTTCAAAAAGGACGTCAGATCTCTGCGCAACAATTGCTGGAACGCTTTTTATTCGACAGAAAAAAGCAATATGATTTTGTAGAAAAATTAAGTGGTGGTGAGCGAAAGCGTCTTTATTTATGTACCATTCTTATTCAGAACCCAAATTTCCTAATTTTGGATGAGCCAACCAACGATCTGGATATTGTTACTTTAAATGTATTAGAGAATTTTTTACTTGATTTTCCTGGCTGCTTGGTGGTAGTTACTCACGATAGGTATTTTATGGACAAGATCGTAGATCACCTATTTGTATTTAAAGGAAATGCTGAGGTTCAAGATTTCCCTGGAAATTATTCAGATTATAGAGAATATGAAGCTTTAGAAGCTTCAACTCCAAATAATAAATCTACAGAGGTTGCTAAGGAAACCACATCTCAAAAGAAATCTAATAATGAAAATTCTAGATTGACATATAATGAGCAGAAAGAATTTAAAAAATTAGAAAAAGAGATTCCGAATTTAGAGAAGCAGAAAGAAAAGATTCAGGCAAAATTTCTGGAAGAATTGTCTGGAGAAGAAATAGACAAAACCTCTTTAGAGCTTCAAAAAGTTTTAGATGAAATTGAGACAAAGACCGAACGCTATTTTGAATTGGGTGAGAAAGAGTAGTGAGAAGTGAGAATTTACAACTCAATTATTTCTAACCTAATTTATTTTAGACACACTAAACTTATTTCAGTAGCTATTTTTAACTTTAATATTATGCGTTAGAATATGACTAAGGTGCATTTATTAAATTGACTATCACCTCAAGTATCCTAACAATTAAAGTGAAAGTGGTTATTTTATTTTTTACTGGCCTACCGAAAATTACCTTTCCACTCGAGCGGAGTCGAAAGGTCTTTTTGTGGTGGCTACAAAAAAACGTTAAGTGTTATAAATAATTTTAAACCCTGAAACAAGTTCAGGATGACGTTAATTAATTTAACTGCAATCTTGAGCATCTTAATAATTAAAGGCAAAGTGGTTATTTTATTTTTTATGGCCAATCGAAAATTACCTGTCCCTTCGAGCGGAGTCGAGAGGTCTTTTCTTAAAGAAAAACAATAAGTTCTTACTATAAAATACACTTAATTAAATACTTTTTACTCAATACGCTGTACTGTATACTAAAGACTAAATTAAACTTGCATCAATTCATTTCCTACATAAAATTTCTAATAAGATCTACAAATCAGCATGGGGTGCACTCCCCTTTTGTCTATTTACTTCTTACAAAATGTTTCTATAGAAAAGGTAAAAAAGAATCCATTCTAAAGCTGAAACAATTCAGAAAAAAATTACTTCAAGATAAAAAGAACATAAACGTTAAAGATTTTGGCGCCGGGAGTCGGGTTTTCAAATCTAATAAAAGGCAAGTATCTGCTATTACCAAGAATGCTGGAATCTCAATGAAGAGAGCAAAACTCTTGAACAAGCTTATTAATTATCTTGAAATTCAAGAAGTATTAGAGTTAGGAACATCTGTAGGTTTAGCTTCTGCCGCTATGGCCATTGATACGAAGGCAAATATTTTAACTTTTGAAGGTTGCCCGGAAACGGCTTCTGTTGCACAACACTATTTTAAAGATTTTAATCTGAACAACATCAAAATAAAAGTAGGTGAGTTTGATGAATTGCTAACTAATCTGTCTCCTAAAAAATCTTTTGATCTTATATATTTTGATGGAAATCATCAAAAAGAACCAACATTAAAATATTTCCAAAAACTGCTTCCACAAGCCCACAACAACACTGTTTTTATCTTCGATGATATTCACTGGTCTCAAGAAATGGAAGAAGCCTGGGATATAATTAAAAAAGATCCTAACGTTAGAGTTACCATAGATTCTTATTATTGGGGACTGGTTTTCTTCAGAAAAGAACAAGAAAAAGAGCATTTTACTTTAAGGCTGTAACAAATCTTAAAAGTTGACGTCCTATATTTACATTCAAATTCTGAAGTTTTCACATGAGCAAGGTTATAGAATTACACAGTATTACCCGCGATTTCCCATTGGGACAAGAGATTATAAAAGTTTTAAAAGGTATAGACCTTGAAATAGAAAGAGGAGAATATGTAGCATTTATGGGACCTTCGGGATCTGGTAAATCTACACTTATGAATCTTTTAGGTTGTCTAGACACACCTACTTCAGGTAGCTATATTTTAAATGGCAAGGATGTTAGTAAAATGTCTGATGATGATCTTGCGGAGATTAGAAATAAAGAAATTGGTTTCGTATTTCAAACCTTCAACTTACTACCAAGAACTACAGCTTTAGAAAATGTTGCTTTACCAATGGTTTATGCAGGTGCTACCAAAGCAGAACGAAAAGTTAGAGCTGAAGAGGTTCTTACCAATGTTGGTCTGGCAGATAGAATGGATCATAAACCCAACCAACTTTCTGGTGGACAAAGACAACGTGTGGCTGTGGGCCGAGCTTTGGTGAATAAGCCCTCTATAATTTTAGCAGATGAACCTACAGGGAATTTAGATTCTAAAACATCTGTAGAGATTATGCACTTATTTGATGAAATTCATGCTGCAGGAAATACTGTAATATTGGTAACTCACGAAGAAGATATTGCAGAGCATGCTCACAGAGTAATTAGATTACGAGATGGTGTTATAGAAAGTGATGAACGTAAAGACAAGACTAAACCTCAATATACTTAGAGATTTTTAGATAATTTCTTACTTTGTAGAAAACATATCTTATCATGATAGATCTAGACAGGGAGACTTGGTGGTATTTAAGCATCATAATTCTTATTGTTGCCTACTTAATTTGGAACGCCAATCGCTCCGCAAAAAGCAAGAAAGCCAGAAAAAATAGAAATTTTCGCCATAGATACAATCAGCGTAAAAAGGAAGAAAATTCACGAACCGAACTTTAGCAGCTTTAATCTTCTAGATTATCAAGTTGAAAAAGCATTTGCCTTAGTACATAAACACTCCATGCCTTTTCTAGTCTTTGAGGTTTCTTGTATCTTTGAAGACAGCAAGAAATTAAGCAGCTTTAGACTAAATAATTATGAAGATATATACTAAAACCGGAGATAAAGGTACCACTGCGTTATTTGGAGGTACCAGAGTTCCCAAACATCACATACGCATAGAAAGTTATGGAACTGTAGATGAACTTAACTCTTATATTGGCCTTGTTAAAGATCAAAAACCAGATGAGCATACCAAAGAAATTTTAAATATTATTCAAGATAGATTGTTTACTCTAGGCGCTATTTTGGCAACAGACCCGGAAAAAGCAATATTGAAAAGCGGAAAAGAACGCTTAAACATTCCAAAGATCACTGAAGGCGATATTACGCTCTTAGAAACTGAAATGGATAAGATGAATGAAGACTTACCAGAAATGACTCATTTTATTTTACCAGGAGGTCATCAAGCAGTGTCATTCTGTCACATAACCCGATGTGTTTGTAGACGTGCAGAGCGATTAGCGACTGCCTTATATGAATTAGAACCTTTTGACGAACTTGTTTTACAATATCTTAACAGATTATCTGACTATCTATTTGTGCTGGCACGAAAATTGTCAAAAGATGTACAAGCAGAAGAAATTCAGTGGATTCCTTCCAAGAATATTTAAGTCCCTACGTTACCTCTATATTTTGATCATAGCTATCAATTTTTACAAAATTTGAGGATGTTCTTAAAATTAATGATGAATTATTAGATTTTTTACTTGCCCATTACAACAAAAAAATTATTTTTGCAAAAAATAAAACCCGATTAATCAATGTATTGGACTTTAGAATTGGCATCCTACCTAAGCGATGCTCCCTGGCCGGCAACAAAAGATGAGTTAATAGATTATGCCATTAGAACAGGTGCTCCACTTGAAGTGGTAGAAAACCTGCAGTCAATTGAAGATGAAGGAGATTCCTATGACTCTATCGAAGAGATCTGGCCCGACTATCCTACGGACGAAGATTATCTTTGGAACGAGGATGAATATTAAATAATATATACACAACGTAAAATAGTAAAAGTCTCAATCTTGAGGCTTTTTTTTTGCGTACATTTGAACTATAATAAATAGAAAAACAATGAGTTTTTTAGATTCTGTATTAAAAGTATTCGTTGGCGATAAATCCAAAAAAGACGTCAAAGAAATACAACCAATTGTAGAGAAGATCAAAGCGCTAGAAAAGGAATTTGAAGCCTTAAGCATTGATGAATTAAGAGAAAAGACTGTTTCTTTTAAAAAGCAAATAGCAGATGCTACAGCAGATGTCAGGCAGAAGATAGACACCCTTACCCAAGAAGCAGATGCAAGCGACGATATTACCAGAAATGAAGATATCTATGCAGAGATAGATGGTCTTAAAGACAATTTATATGAACTTTCTGAAGGGGTTCTAAATGAAATACTTCCACAAGCTTTTGCTACAATTAAGGAAACGGCAAAAAGATTTACAAATAATACAGAGTTAAGAGTAACTGCATCTGCTTATGACCGTGAGTTGTCTGCAGAAAAAGATTACGTTGTTCTTGATGGTGATCATGCTACTTGGAAAAACTCGTGGGATGCAGCAGGAAAACCTATTACTTGGGACATGGTTCATTACGATGTTCAGTTAATTGGTGGTGTTGCTATGCATCAGGGTAAAATTGCTGAAATGCAAACAGGGGAAGGTAAAACTCTTGTTGCTACCTTACCAATGTACCTAAACGCACTTACCGGAAACGGGGTTCACTTAGTAACGGTGAACGATTATTTAGCAAAAAGGGATAGCGCCTGGATGGCTCCACTATTTCAATTTCATGGGTTAACCGTAGATTGTATAGATTATCACCGTCCAAATTCTGCTTCTAGACGTAAAGCATATAATTCAGATATTACTTACGGAACTAACAACGAATTTGGTTTTGATTATTTGAGAGATAATATGTCTCACTCGCCTGACGATCTCGTTCAGCGTGCACCAAACTATGCAATTGTAGATGAGGTAGATTCTGTATTAGTAGATGATGCAAGAACGCCATTAATTATTTCCGGACCAATTCCAAAAGGTGATATTCATGAGTTTGAGGTTTTAAAACCTTCTATTCATAATATAGTAGAAGTTCAAAGACAACAACTTAACAAGACCTTAGCTGAAGCTAAAAAATTGATAGCTTCTGGAGATACTAAAGAAGGTGGACTTCAATTATTAAGAGTACACAGAGGACTTCCTAGAAATAAAGCGCTGATTAAATTTTTGAGTGAAGAAGGAATTAAGCAGTTACTTCAAAAGACTGAAAATCATTACATGTCAGACAACAACCGCGAAATGCCAAAGGTTGATGAAGAGCTGTATTTTGTAATTGAAGAAAAAAATAATCAAATAGATCTTACCGATAAAGGGGTTGAATATCTTTCAGGTAAAGATGATCCGGATTTCTTTGTGATGCCTGAAATAGGAATGGAGATCGCTAAGATCGAAAATAAAGGCCTTACTTCAGAAGAAGAAGCAGAACAGAAAGAAGATCTTTTTAGAGATTATAGCATCAAAAGCGAGCGTATTCATACTATGAGACAATTGCTTAAAGCTTATACTTTATTCGAAAAAGATACTGAGTATGTGGTTATTGAGAATAAAGTGAAAATTGTTGATGAGCAAACAGGGCGTATCATGGAAGGACGTAGATATAGCGATGGATTACACCAAGCTATAGAAGCGAAGGAAAGTGTAAAGATTGAAGATGCTACTCAAACTTTTGCTACCGTTACTCTTCAGAATTACTTTAGAATGTACCGAAAACTATCTGGTATGACAGGTACGGCGGTGACAGAAGCAGGAGAATTATGGGAAATATATAAATTGGATGTAGTAGAAATTCCAACCAACCGTCCTATTGCCCGTTTTGATAAAGAAGATCTTGTTTATAAAACTAAGCGTGAGAAATTTAATGCGGTAATAGAACAAGTTACAGAACTCTCCAATGCTGGTAGACCAGTATTGATAGGTACAACCTCTGTAGAAATTTCAGAATTATTAAGCCGAATGCTTAAATTAAGAAATGTTCCGCATAATGTATTGAACGCCAAATTACATAAGAAAGAAGCAGATATTGTTGCGGAAGCAGGTAATTCTGGAATTGTGACAATTGCTACTAACATGGCAGGTCGTGGTACCGATATTAAATTGAGCAAAGAAGTTAAAGATAATGGTGGACTTGCCATTATTGGTACAGAACGCCATGACTCTAGACGTGTAGACAGACAGTTACGAGGTCGTGCCGGTCGTCAAGGAGATCCGGGAAGCTCTCAGTTCTATGTTTCATTGGAGGACAATCTGATGCGTTTATTTGGTTCTGAGCGTATTGCCAAATTAATGGATAGAATGGGTCTTGAAGAAGGAGAAGTTATTCAACATTCTATGATCTCAAAATCTATTGAAAGAGCTCAGAAAAAAGTGGAAGAGAACAACTTTGGTGTTCGTAAAAGATTATTGGAATATGATGATGTAATGAACGCGCAAAGAGAAGTGATCTATAAACGTAGATACCATGCTCTTTTTGGAGATAGATTAAAAGTAGATATCGCCAATATGATATTTGATACTGTAGAATCTATTGTAGAAGTTAACAAATCTGCTGCAGATTATAAGAATTTTGAATTTGAACTGATTCGATATTTCTCTATGAGCTCTCCTGTTTCTGAAACAGAGTTTGCCAAAATGGATGACCAAAAGATCTCTGGGATAGTTTATAAAGCTGCGTATGCTCATTATTATGATAAAATGGAGCGTACAGCCGTTTCTGCTTTCCCAATCATAAAACAGGTATATGAAGATCCGGCTAACAATTTTGAAAGAATCTCCGTTCCTTTTACCGATGGGAACAAAAGCTTACAGGTTGTTACCAACCTTGAAAAAGCTTACGAATCTGAAGGAAAGCAATTAACTAAAGATTTTGAAAAGAATATAACTCTTGCCATTATTGATGAATCCTGGAAAACGCATTTGCGCAAAATGGATGAATTAAAGCAAAGTGTGCAACTTGCAGTTCATGAGCAGAAAGATCCTTTATTGATCTATAAATTTGAAGCTTTTGAATTATTCAAGGTCATGATAGATCAGGTAAATAAAGATGTGATCTCTTTCTTATTCAAAGGAGAAATTCCAGAAGGAAACACTTCTAATATTCAGGAAGCTCGTCAAGTTAAAAGAAGAGAGCAGGTGGAAACTACTAAAGAAGAAATTCCAAATCTAGATGAACGTGCTGCTCAAAGCCGCGCTGCAGGGCAACAAACTCAACAAAGACCTCAGAAAACTGAAACCATTGTTAGAGATCAACCTAAGATCAATAGAAATGACAAGGTGACCCTTAAAAATGTTATGAGTGGTGAAAGTAAATCCATGAAATACAAACAAGCTATTCCCTTAATTGAAAAAGGAGATTGGGTGGTTACAGATCATCAGCAATAAGAGAAATTTAACTTCTATTTGAATAAACCCCGGAGCCTAGCTTTGGGGTTTATTATTTTACATAATTTCCGTTCTACTACTTCAAATAATGGATTTCATTACTCTCCAAATAGTTCTTAACTTCACATAGAATGACAAAAAAGATAAGATCAAGAAAAACTAATATTTATTAACAACCATTTTTTTAAGTCTTTAGTGGTAATATAAAATCTTATTAGAGGAGATAAAAATCATCCCATAGCTCAATATTTACTAATTTTAACATTCTAATTCAATCTGCATAAAATGAAGAATTTTTCTATTGAAATTAAATGGGGTGTTATTTTTATAATCGTTGGACTTATCTGGGTCTTATTTGAAAAGATGATGGGGTGGCATGATGAGCATATAGATCAACAAGCAATTTACAGTAACTTGTTTGGATTTATAGCGGTCTTTATTTATTTTCTCGGACTGCGAGATAAAAAGAAGAATTATTATAATGGAGTTATGGATTGGAAGCAAGGCTTTGTTGCTGGAGTAGTAATTACAATTGTAGTAGCGTTATTGTCTCCTTTATCTCAATACATTACTAGCGTATACATAAGCCCGAATTACTTCAGCAATATGATAACTTATATTTCTGAAAATAGCGCCATGACGCGAGAACAAGCAGAAGCGTTTTACAATCTTAAATCTACGATGATCCAAGTAGTATTTTCTGCTTTAGCCATGGGCGTAGTAACTTCTGCCTTAGTAGCTTGGTTTGTAAAAAGTAAAAATCAGGCGGTTGAAGCTTAAATGATCAATTAATTTTTAAAAGCAAATTTGGATCTGGGCAATTCTTTAAGTAGAATTCTAGATCTGCCGCAGCAACTACTCCGGGATAATCACCATTAAACCCTTGTAGATCTTCTATGATCTGAAAGTGTAAATGAGGAGCGTAATCTCCATTTACCTTGTGAGAACCTAAAACCGCAATTTTATCTCCTGCCTCTACAATCTGACCGAAAACCAGATTTTTAATAGAGGGTCTGGATAGATGCCCATAAAGTGTATAAAAGGTACGCTCATCTATAATATGTTCTAAAATGATTGTAGGTCCATAATTACCAAATCCTAAATTGTCATTAAAGCTATGAACTGTTCCATCTAAGGGAGCAATAACAGCTGTACCTGCTGCACACCATAGATCTAAACCTATATGAATATTTCTATTAACCGCTGCTTTATCGTCATTAAATATAACACTACGCTCATACAGATTCCTTTGCTCGTCATACCCACCAAAAGCTACCTTTTTTTTGCGCTTAGCAAGATATTCTTCTATCTTACCCTGAAGAATCACAGAAGAAGGGATCTTGATCTCTTTTAACTCCTCGCTTACATGAGAAAGATCTATATGCTCAAAATCCTTTTTCACGAAGATAGTGTCTATAACTGGCGTAAAGTTTTTGGAGCACTCTGAGATGAACTCTGCAAAATTGGTAGTGGACATAAGATCATTTTTTTTCAAAAATAACTTATTTTACTACAACTTCGCTAAATCTTGCTTTAATTGATATTAAGGATGAAGAGCTCTGATTTTTATAAAAACCATTTAGACTTAAATTGTCATAAGACTTGGTAGATTTCACGGTATTAATCTTAGGATAAGAGATCTCACTTTGAGTTCCGTTGTAATTAAAACTGGTAGCTGTTGCAGGTAAACTTAATTCTAGCTCACTATTATCCACACTTATATCCAAATTTTTAAAACCGGAGGAGATTTTATCTATTCTCAATTTTCCAAAATTACCAGATAGAATACCTGTTTGGGATATTTCACCTATAACAACATCACTAGAGCTTGAGATCAATTTAATGCTTCTCACATTGTTAATTCGGCAATCGTTCACATAGCTGGTATTTAAAATTCCATAATTCCATGATCCAACATTTATAGGTGTATAAGAAGCTTTTACTTCTGTTTTTTCTCCATCTATGGTTGTTGCTTTAAAGTTGCTATGAGAGAGAGTAGCCTTTAAATTGTTGGTTTTTCGATCTAAGATCACATCACCGTGGCGTACATCTAATTTTAAAACTGCATTTTTAGGTACTCTTAGTTTAATTGTTCTTATGGCTTTAGAAGAATTGTTGGAAAACATCTCATTAAGATAAAGCTTCACATCTTCTTTCCCTTCCATTTTTCTCTCGAAGTTGTTACCCCATATTTCCATTCTTTTGCCAAAGTTTTCTCCCCACTTCTCCATGTCTGCTTCAAATTTCTTTTCTAATCCCTCAGAATTCTTTTCAATTTGAGCTTCCCATACTTCTGCATTCTTTTCAAACTGCTTTCCCCACTCTTCCATAGATTTCTGAAAATCATCTCCAAAATTATTCTCCACCTGCTTTTCCCATTTCTTCATATATTTCTCTCCATCTTTCTGGTACGCCTGATAATCAAAATTGAGCTTTCCCATTTTAGAATAAAATTCTGAAGGCAGTTTAGGAATAGGCATATCATTAAGTATTGGACCAATAAGATCTGTTACCATTGGACCTATCAAATTTTGCAATTCTCCTATAGAACCAGTTATACCTTCCATATTTATATCTGGCCCAACAGACATTCCTCCAGAAGAATTAATCACAACTTCACCAGTATTTCCGGTAGCAGAAAGATTCCATTCATTAAGAAGTTTTTTAGTCTCTTCCTTATTTAATTTTTCTGAATTTAAATACGCTTCTACAGAAACTACATTCTTATCCCAACTCTCTACTAATAAATTAGTATGCTTAGAATTGATCTTTATTACAACATCATTATTTACGTTATAACTTTTATCAAGCTTTCTAGTTTGAGCCAATGTGATATTGCTCACAATTAATAAAAATAAGAGGGCTATATTATATTTGTGCATTTTCATAGGTAATACTTTTTGATTTCTTAAGATCACTCAGTTTATTTTTAAGCTTAAATAGCAATTCGAGCCTTAATTGTAAGTTATTGATCATAGCTTGTACGGTCTGTTCATTAATGCCGGTCTCATTCAGATCCTGATTTAAGCGCTGATATTCTTTATCCAATTCTGATAATTCTACCATAAAAGAATCTATCAAAAGCTTATTATCTGCATTTATTTCTAGTTTGGCTAATTCCAAATTGATACCAGCCAGATAATAGTTCTCAATTTTTTCAAATTCCGGAGAGATCTCACTAAGTTGAATATTATCCTTTTTCTGTACCGAGTTAGTTTTCTCTACATCTGGAGTATTTACCATCTTATTTTCTGTTGGCGTATTTTTACTATTAAAATAGAAAAATGCTACTCCTATGGCAATTATAAAAATTGCTGCTACCTTAAAAAATAAGAAGCTATTATGTTCTTTTTCCTTGCCGAATTCCTTATCCAGTTTTCTTTCAAATCTTTTATGATGTCCTTTCTCCAAACGCTCCTTAGCCAGAGATCCATTCTTGAACATCTCTCTAATATCCTGTGCCATCTTTAATTGATTTTAATTCTTCTTGTAACTTTTTCTTACCTCGATGTACCAAGGTTCTGGATGCTACTCCAGATATTTTTAATATTTCTGATATCTCCTGATGATCATAACCCTCTATCAAAAAGAGCATAAGAGGATATTTGTATTTTTCTGGTAACATCTCTATACTGTTAGTAACCATATCTATGGTTATACCATCCTGAATTTGCCAATTTGTATCATCATTATCTACAACCTCCATTGTTTGCTCATTAAGAGCTATCAATTCCATTTTCTTAGCTTTAAGCTTATCAATGCATTTATTGATCACGATCTTTTTTAACCACGCACCAAAAGTCACCTCCCCTTCAAACTGATGTAATTTTAAAAAGGCTTTTATAAATGCCTCCTGCATTGCATCTTCAGCTTCAAAAGAATCTTTCAAAAATCTGTGTGCCACAATAAACATACCCTCACAATACTTATTATAAAGCTTTACCTGTGCTTTTCTGTTATTGGCACGACAATCCTGAATGAGCTGATGTGTTAACAAAATTGATTTTAGTTAGTTGGTTGTTATCATAAAGACGAGCTTAAATATACGATGTTGCAAAATTTATTCATTTTTAGATGAAAATAATTCAATTGGAGCACCAATAGTAGCAAGACCTAATATTCATTTGGCGCCATTTTTGTAATTTGATAGGAGATGATCAATATATTTGATTAGATTAAGACCATGAAAAAGAATATATTATTAGGTTTAAAGATCTTGGTAATTATAATGTTGATAGTACTTGGTAAGCTATTTTATGACAGATATGCAACCAAAGCCTATAGCCCTGAAGAAACAATTACGTATGAAGACAACTCTCTGGAGCTTGAAGTGTTTTATAATAGACCCTATAAGAAGAATAGAAAGATATTTGGAGGTTTAATACCTTATGGAGAAGTTTGGCGTACAGGTGCAAATGAAGCTACTACCTTTAGTACTAATGAAGATTTAATTGTAGATGGCTCTATATTAGAATCCGGAAAATATACACTTTGGACGATCCCTATGGAAAATTCATGGAAAGTCATTTTTAACTCAAAAATGTATCCGTGGGGAATAAATTTAGACAAACAACCTTATAGAGAACCTGAATTTGACGTATTGGTTATTGAAATTCCTACCGAGCAAATTGCGGAGCCTCTAGAACAATTCAGCATATATTTTGAAAAAGATCATGATTTTGTAGATCTAACATTAAGTTGGGATTATACTAAAATTCGCGTGCCTATTATAAAAGAAAAAGAGGCATCCAAGACGCCTCTTTCCTATCACTAATATTTCAATATGCCTACTCCTCGTCTAGCATTAAATTTAAAGTAACATCTATATTATCTCTAGTTGCTCTAGAATAAGGACAGATCTCATGAGCTTCATTCACTAGTTTCTCTCCTGTTTCAACATCTACTCCTGGTAAATAAGAATCTAAAATAACGGCAAGATCTAATCCTCCTTCTTCGTTAGTTCCTAATTTTACGGTAGCAGAAACACTAAAATCTTCACCTAGATCTACTTTATGATTTTTAGCCACTAATTGTAAAGCACTTCCATAACAAGCAGAATATCCAGCTGCAAAAAGTTGTTCAGGATTAGTTCCATCACCACCTTTTCCACCTAAACCTTTTGCTAAACTTAAGTTCATGTCTAGAACACCATCATCTGTCTTTACATGACCATCACGTCCACCTTCTGTAGTTGCCTTAGCTTTATACAATACCTTCATCTTCTTTATTTTTGATTAATTTTATTTAAATTTGAAGATACTACTAAAGGGTATTTTTCCCATAGAACTATTCATAAATTTGTCATAAATCTTGATTTAATTTTGACCAAAAAGCCAACTAATTCCGCATTAAATCAGTCTGAAAGTACTCCTTCATCACCCAAGATAAACCCTGATTCTATTAGTAGGATCAAGGCTTCCCGTAAGAAGATCTATTCTCACGAAGAATTATTTCAAAAACTTATAGAAGGGAATAAAACTGCGCTTGGAAAAGGAATAACGCTGGTAGAAAGCAATCAAACCAATCATCAACATAGAGCAGAAAAACTTATTGAATCTTGCTTACCATATGCTCATAAATCTATACGAATTGGAATAACCGGGGTACCCGGAGTTGGTAAAAGTACTTTTATAGAGGCATTGGGGAGTTTTTTGGTAGAACAAGGTAAAAAAGTTGCCGTACTAGCCGTAGATCCAAGTAGTACGTTATCTCATGGTAGTATTTTAGGAGATAAGACTAGGATGGAAAACCTGGTCACAAAAGAAAATGCATTTATTAGGCCTTCTCCTTCCGGAGATTCATTAGGAGGTGTGGCAAGAAAAACAAGAGAGAGCATCATTCTATGCGAAGCTGCTGGATTTGATGTAATTTTGATAGAGACCGTTGGTGTTGGCCAAAGCGAAACCACAGTACATAGTATGACAGACTTCTTTCTATTGCTGAAATTAGCAGGTGCCGGAGATGAACTACAGGGAATTAAAAGAGGGATAATTGAAATGGCAGATGCCATCGTTATTAATAAAGCAGATGGAGAAAATCAAAAAGCTGCACGAGAGGCCAGATTAGACTTTAAAAGAGCTTTACATCTTTATCCACCTAAGCAAAGTGATTGGCAGCCTAAGGTTCTCCTATGTAGCGCCTTGAACAAAACCGGTGTAGATGAAATATGGGAGCTAATTAAAGAATATAAAACTCTAACCAGCAACAATGGTTACTTTGAAAAGAATAGGCATGAGCAGAATAAATTCTGGCTAGTACAAACCATTAATGAGCATCTAAAAAATAGATTTTACAAGAACCCTGTGATAAAAACCGCATTGCAAGATCAATTAAATGCCATAGAAAATAATGAGACCACACCTTTTGTTGCTGCCAATTATCTTTTGCAAAGATATAAAGACCTATAAAAAATTAGATCTATACCATTCTATTTGCAGTTTTAATCCTTCTTTTAAAGTGGTGGTGGGATTATAATTCAAGAGTTTTTTAGCCTTATCTATATTCGCTAAGGTTCTCCATTGATCGCTTGGGCGTTGTGGCTTAATTTCCAAAGCTATCTTAGTATGTAATAATTCTTCTACCAGGTCTATTCCTTCTTGGGTACTTCTTTCTTCTTCTGTTCCAATATTAATGATCTCACCTATTAATTTTTCATGATTTTCTAAAGCACTCATTAAACCATCTATAATATCACCCACATAGGTAAAACTCCTTAAATGTTCACTACTACCTTCAAATAATGGAAAAGCCTTATTATTGTAAGCGCAGGAAATCAATTTTGTATAAAGTTTATCCGGACGTTCTCTAGGCCCATAAACCGAATATAATCGGTAAGAACTTCCATTTAATTTTTTAGTTCGAGATTCTGCGAGTACCAGTTGTTCTGCTCCCAATTTAGTAACTCCATAGTGAGATGCAGGATTTGGCGCTACAGATTCCGGAAAAGTAGCCTCAAGTCCATAAATTGAGGAAGTTCCTATATTAAAAAAATGTTTGAGGTTAGAATTTCTCTTTGAAAACTCAATTAGGTTTTGAGTTGCGACGATATTGTTAGACAAATAATCTTCAAAAGAACTGGTAACCGATATTCCTGGTTGCGCAGCAAAGTGAAATATAAAATCGAAGTCTGTAGCAAGTTCTGAAATTTGAGTCTTATCTCTTAGCTCTATATTATGTAGTACTATACCTTTATCTCTAAGTTCCTTTGCATTTAGTTCTTTTAATGAGACATCGTAATATGGAGAAAAATTATCTACTCCTGTTACGTTAAACCCATTCTTATGCAATCTTTCTGACATATGAGAGCCAATAAATCCTGCGGCCCCAGTTACTAATACATTCATATTTCCCGTAAAATTTTAAATTCAGAAATCAGTTATAAGACTTAGAAGAAGTTTCGAGTGCAAATTACAATCATTCTTTAAACATTTCCCAATTTTGAGCTGTAATTATAGGGTGCTTTATGCTTCAGAATTAATACATTTGCAACGAATAAACATTTTATGGATTACGAATTTACTATCATTGTGCCGCTTTATAATGAGGAAGACAACCTCTTAAGAGTAGAAAAGCACCTTGCAGCTTATATAGATATTGCCATCAAAAAAACCTGTATTCTTTATGTAAACGATGGTTCTATTGATAATAGCCTTAATTTCATTGAAGATATCTGTAAGCGAAATGAAGCTATGCATTTTATATCTTTTGATAAGAACAGAGGACTGAGTGCCGCTATAAAAGCAGGATTCGATTATGCCAAAACCCCTCTTATTGGCTATATAGATTCTGATCTACAAACAGATCCGGAAGATTTTAATATCCTTCTGCCTCATATTGAAGAATATGATCTAGTTACCGGATTAAGAGATAATAGAAAAGATTCTTTTGTTAAGAATATGTCTTCTACAATTGCTAATGGGATTAGAAGAAGTTTTACCCATGATGGAATGGATGATACTGGCTGTCCGTTAAAAGTGATAAGAGCAGATTATGCAAAAAGAATTCCAATGTTTAAAGGATTACATAGATTCTTACCAGCAATGATCGAGCTTCAAGGCGGAAAGATAATACAGGTTTCTGTGCGTCATTATCCTAGAATTGCGGGAGAAGCTAAGTTTCATCTTATGAATAGACTAGTAGGACCATTATTAGATTGTTTTGCCTACTTATGGATGAAGAGAAACTACATCAATTATAAGGTAATTAAAAAGGATGAGTAGTTGGCAGATTTATAGTATTGGATTTGCTGCACAAATTTTATTTTCCGCCAGATTAATTCAACAGTGGTTAGTCTCAGAAAAGGAAAAGAAAGTAATAACCCCTGCTCTATTTTGGCAATTTAGCCTATTTGCTTCTTTTCTACTCTTTGTTTACGGATATCTACGAGAAGATTTCTCGATTATGCTGGGACAGGCAATTACCTATTATATTTATATTAGAAACATTCAATTACAAGGAGACTGGAAAAAGATTCCAACAGCATTAAAGTTTTTCCTACATGTCTTTCCTATCTTCATAGTTATATATTCTTACAATAATAATATTCTCGACATTCATAAATTATTCAATAATGAGAATATTCCGTTATGGTTATTAATTCTGGGCTCTACCGCACAGATTATATTTAACCTCCGCTTTATATATCAGTGGATATATTCTGAAAGGATGAAATCTTCCATCTTACCGTTAGGATTTTGGATCTTAAGTCTTACAGGAGCACTTATGGTACTAACCTATGCCATTATTAGAAGAGACCCTGTACTTTTTATAGGACATATTATGGGAAGTGTGGTGTATGCTAGAAATATTATTATTAGTAGAAGAGAAAAAAATCATGCTTCATAAAATTCAATTAAAACCGTACTATCTGCCCATACTAATAGTTGTTGGATGCCTGGTATTTATACTGAATTTAGATGCGTTATATATCAATATCATGGAAGCTCGTAATTTTATTACTGCCCGTGAAATGCTTACCCATAATAACTGGATATTTACCACTATAGATCTTATGCCTAGGTATGAGAAGCCACCACTACCAACCTGGCTCACGGCTATTTCTGCATCTATCTTCGGAATAAAAAACGTTTTTGCCTATAGATTACCTGCTGCTCTGGTCTCAATTTTTATGGTAATAATGTTTTATAAACTTCAACTTAAACTAAACATTAAAAAGTATACTGCGTTTTTAGGGAGTTTGATCTTAATGACTTCTTTTTATATTGTATTTTCTGGAAGAGATGGACAATGGGACATCTTTACCCATAGTTTTATGGTGGCTTGCTGTTATTTCTTTATAAAGATGATAGAGCTAGAAAAACATCAATACCAAAATGCACTATTGGCAGGCCTCTTCTTTGGTGCTTCCTTACTAAGTAAAGGCCCGGTTTCTTTATATGCATTGTTTTTGCCTTTTTTAGTTGCATACGCGATCACCTATAAATTTAAAACCTCTCCTGCTCTTTGGAAATCAATTTCGTTGTTCATTGTTGTAGGACTAATTTCAGGAACGTGGTGGACAGCGATTGCTCATTATTATGACCCGGAAGCTTTTGCAGAAGTTGCTAATACAGAGAGTACCCGATGGTTTAGTTATAATGTGAGACCAATATGGTATTACTGGAGCTTTTTTACTCAAAGTGGAATATGGACCATTCCTGCTCTAATGTCATTATTTTATTGGTATTTAAAACCCAGAGTTTCAAATTTTAAAGCCTACAGATTTTATTTTCTATGGACTATCTTTTCTGTGATCTTATTGTCTATTATTCCGGAGAAAAAAAGCAGATATCTACTTCCTGTATTAATTCCGCTAGCAATGGCAACTAGCTTTTATGTGGAGTATGCTATTAGGAATTTTAAAGATAACTTCAGCAAATTAGAAAAAATCCCAGTTTGGTTAAATTTTGGAGTTTTAACACTGGTTTCATTTGCGCTTCCTTTTCTTTTGTATTTCGGATTAAAAGAAACTATTTGGGAAATGAAATATCAATACCTCCTATTCTCTATTTTTCTAGTAGCCTTAGGAATACTGTTTGTCTACGGAATTACTAAAACAGATATGAAATTGCTATTTTCTCTTCAAGTATTGATGATCGTAGGAATACTTTCGTTTGGATTTCCGCTTTTAAAATTAATAGCTCCTGAAAGAAATTCTCCAAATGTTGCCCAAATTAGATCTTATATTGAAGAGAATGATCTTAATATGTATGATGTTAGCGGCCTTTTTCCTGAATTGATCTTTACATATGGGAAACCAATCCCCCTGTCTATTGAAGAATATGGAGATGATCTTCCCTCAGAAAAAGAATTTGGAATCTTAGTAAATGAAGAATCTACACCAGAGTGGAGATCAAGATTTGAAAAGTATCAACTAAGATTTGTTGATACCTTAAATTTAAATCCCGCTATCTCCAAAGGTAATAATGTAAGGTTAATACGAAATTTTTATATTGCTACTAAGAAGTAAGATTAAAATACCTCATTAAATAACAGTGTATTTTATAGAACAAATAGCCTAGTAGCGCTCCAATTAAACCACCGGTTAACACATCTAAAGGATAATGAACCCCTACATAAATTCTACTGTAGGTCACTAAGATTACCCAGATCATTAATAATGAAGTTAGGTGTTTATAATATTTATCTAAAATTAGACTCATAAAAATTGCTAACCCCATAGAACTTGAGGCGTGTGCAGAAAAATAACCGTACCTACCACAACGCACTGCTATAAACCTTGCATACTCCATCACTCCATCTTGACCACAAGGCCTAGGGCGTTGAAAGCCGTGCTTAAATACATTAGCTAACTGATCTGTAGATGCTATAAGCAATGCCACCATTACTATGCTTAAAAGCGTTCCCTTGAGCCCGAAGTTTCTATAGATAAGGTAAAGTAAAATAGCGTAAAGAGGAATTGAGGTCCATTTATCTGTAATTAATAACCAGAATGGATCCCAGGTGGAACTACCCAAATTATTTAAATAAAGGAATAACTCCTGATCTAAAGCTATAATTTTTTCTAACATGGAGCTTAATCGTCGTATCTAGACACCTCTCTATCATAGAATTCATTAGCCTGAGTGATAAGATCTTCTGCCTCTGTAGCTAATTCTTTTTCATCGCTTTGATCGAAATCTTCTAACCATTCTACTTCATCATCCTGAAGATTAATTATAAATCTTGGATACTCTGTGTGTACAACAAATATAGCGTCGGGAAAATCTGTATTGTCTCCTAATAAGAATTTTGGAAAGTCCATAGTATTAATTTTAATTTTGTGTTCTTATAATATTTAAGAAAGTGTTGTTGTTTTTGCTGCCTCAAGAGCTTCACTTTCATTTTCTTTTAAAACTTCTTGCTTACTTAGGTAATTAAATCTTAAATATAACATTAAGGCAGATGCGGTGAGACCTACAAATAGACCCATCCATATACCCATACTTCCCATAATCTCCTTTTGACCGAAATAAAATGACACTGGAAAGCCAATTACCCAATAAGCTATAAAGCAAATTAAAGTAGGGATCTTTACATCTTGAAGTCCTCTAAGTGCTCCTAAGATCACCACTTGTAAACCATCACTTAACTGAAATAATGCAGCTATTATTAATAATTGAGATGCAAGAATAATAACCTCCACATTGCTAATATACAAAGTTGGTAACCAATCTTTTAATAGTATAAATCCTAGAGCAAAAACAGCTTCAATTAAAAAAACCAACAAGAAAGTGGAGAATGCAATTCTACGAAGATCTTTATACCTCTTTAAACCTTTTTGATTCCCAACTCTAATAGTGGCAGTTACTCCTAAGCCTACAGCAATCATATAAGTCATAGAGGCTAAATTAAGTGCAATTTGATTCGCCGCCTGCGGATTGGTTCCAAGTGTACCAGCAAGAAAAATAGTGCCTGCAAAAATAGCTACTTCAAAAAACATCTGTAAAGCAGATGGAAATCCAAGAGCAATCATTCTCTTAAAGATGCTCGTTTTAATTAATTCCTTTTTACTCCAAATAAAATATTCTTTAAATTTCTTCTTCCTTCTCAATATTTCCCAGATAAACCAAAGCATAAAGAATCTAGAGATCAAGGTACCAATAGCGGCACCCTCAAGACCCAATTTTGGAAATATCCAAATACCGTAGATCAATAAGAAATTAAATATTACGTTCACTACATTCGCAAGAATGGTAGCGTACATACTGTATTTAGTTTGTGATAATCCGTCTGCAAACTGTTTAAAAGCCTGAAAGATCATTAACGGAATCATAGAAAATGCAACGATATTTAAATATGGTATTGCTAGTTCTACAACTTCCTGTGGTTGATTTAAATAATAAAGTATAGGTTTTGCTAATAAAAGAAGTAAGAATAATAAAACACCATTAACAGTACACAAAATAATACCATGATGAAAATAGCGCTTACCAAGCTCTATATCTGATGCTCCATCTGCCTCTGCAATTAATGGAGTTATAGCGAAAGAAAACCCAATACCTAGAGAGAGGGCAATAAATACAAGACTATTCCCCAAAGAAACAGCTGCCAAAGGAGCTGCACCCAATCGCCCAATCATTAAATTGTCTACCAACCCAACCAACACATGTCCCAATTGCCCCATCATAACAGGAAAGGCAATATTCAAACTGGTTCTAAATTCTTTGGTGTAGGCGGTTAATTGCAAATCTTAATTTTTAAGGCGCAAAGATAACTTGTTTTAATCTAGAAGCTTTAATTAAACTAACATTTTCTAGACACGCATTCTCACTAGTTACACTAATTAAAACTACTTAGAGTTAGAAGAATTAAATCCATATTTATCAACGAGGTAAATCATAGAAGCCATCGTTGCAGCACCCATCTCTAGTTCACGTTTATTAACCTGATCAAAAGTATTGTTAGCAGAGTGGTGGTGATCAAAATAACGTTGAGAATCTGGACTTAAGCCTGCAAGAACGATCTTATCATTTTTAAGTGGTCCAATATCTGCTCCGCTGCCGCCCATAATAAAATGCTGAATTAGATAAGGTTCAAATAAATTAGACCAGCTTTTAATTTTTTCGAACTGAGCTTTATTCGCCTCAATAGAAAAACCTCTTGGGGTGAAGCCACCTTCATCACTCTCTAGGGCAAAAATATGATCTTCATTTTTCTGTTTAGCAATTTCTGCATATTTGGTACCGCCACGAAGTCCGTTTTCTTCATTCATAAACAGCACTACTCTAATAGTTCTTTTTGGTTTAATCTTTAATTCTTTAAAAGTTCTTAGAACATCCATAGACTGTACTACTCCTGCACCATCATCATGAGAGCCATCTCCTAGATCCCAAGAATCTAAATGACCACCAACCACTATATATTCCTTGGGAAATTCTGTGCCAGTAATTTCGCCAATTACATTGTAAGACTGCACATCTGCCAACGAAGAGCTATTCAATTTAAAATAAACCTCAGCATTTTCATCAACTTTTAGTAAGCTGCTTAAGTATTCAGAATCATTAGTGCTCAGCGCTGCAGCAGGAATTCTCTGGGCCGCTGGCAGATCTCCATAAGTCATAGAACCAGTATGTGGATAATCATCTAATCTTAGATTTAACGATCTAATAACAACACCAACCGCTCCATATTTAGCAGCTTCCATAGCTCCTGCATAACGTTGATCTACAGCCCCGCTATAAGCATCAAAAGTATTCATATTATCTGCACGCATAGGTCTGTTGAAGAACACTATTTTACCCTTGATTCCTGCTTCACCATATCTCTCAAGGTCCTCCAGACCTTGTACTTCTATAACCTTAGCTTTAGTTCCTCCTTCTGGAGTTGCTACAGAACCTCCCAACGCTGTGATATTAAGATCTCTAGTTACTCCCGGCGCAGTTTGAGCATAAGAATATTCCTTTCCTCCACGCACCCATTTTGGAACCATCACCGGCTGAAGCCAAACTTTATCCAGACCTAAAGAATCTAATTGCTTTTTGGTGTATTCTACAGCCTTCTGAGCATTTAAAGAACCAGATAGCCTACTTCCAATATCGTTAGATAAATGATCTAACCACTTATAAGAATGACCTTGCAGCAAATTGTAATCATATATTTTTCTTATGGTTAAAGAATCTTCACTCTGTTTATTTTCTTGTGCTTGAAGATTAAAGAAACTAATAATCAATGCGAGTGCTACTAATGATCTTTTCATAAATGCGGATTTTTTTTTTGCAGATTGCTAATTAACAAAATCTAATGCAGACAATCAATAATGAGGCCTAAGCGTCTGGATGTTGAAGCTGCTTTTTATAATCTTCCAGATTCTCTAAGATCTTAGCTTCTAATTCTGGCTCTTGAACATCTGTATATTTAGAAAGCTCCTCCCATAGAACTTTAGCAACTATATACCTGGCAGCATCTTTATTATCTGAAGGAATAACATACCACGGAGCATTTGGAGTAGATGTTCTTTGAATAGCTTCTTCGTAACAATCCATATAATCATCCCATAACTGTCTCTCTTTTAGATCTCCCGGAGAGAACTTCCAATTTTTATCGCTACGATTTAATCTTCTAAGCAAACGTTGTCTTTGCTCCTCTTTAGATATATTCAAGAAAAATTTAAATATAATAGTCCCATTCTTAGATAAGTGATCTTCAAAATTTCTTATTTGTTCAAATCGAGAGTCCCAGAAATTCTCATCAATATCTTCCAAACTATTTACATTTGGTAGATTTTCACCCAATACATATTCCGGATGTACGCGGGTTACTAAAACATTTTCATAATGCGTTCTATTAAAAATTCCAAATTTTCCACGCGCAGGCAGCGCTATATAGTGTCTCCATAAAAAATCATGCCTTAATTCAAGATTTGTAGGCACTTTAAAACTATGTACTACTACGCCTCTAGTATTAAATTGATTAAAAACTTCACGTATTAAACTATCCTTACCTGCAGTATCCATTCCCTGTAAACATATTAACACTGCATATTTGCTATGTGCATACAGTACATCCTGCCACTCCCCAAGCTTTTTACTTAATTTCTTAAGTTCATCTTCTAATTTATCTTCATCTGCCTCTAAAGCTATTTTTGTAGAAACATTCTTTAATTTAAAATCTGATGTAGCTATAAATTGCTCTATATTGATATCTTTCATAAACATGTGTTGATAGCGAAAGATACAAATCTTTAAAAGATGATTTTTTTTTATCTTCGCAACCTAAACAAAGTGATTTGGAGAAGGAAGAAATTATAAATAAAGTAGCTCTTTTACTTAAAGAGATCCCAACATCTATGGATATCGTTAAAGACGATTCTAAAAGAGATGCGCGTTTTCAATATCTAGCTGCTCATATGGTTGAGAAAGCCATAAAAAAAGATGCATTAATTATTTCTAAAAATGAAAAGGGTATTGCTATATTATTTAAGACTAGCAAAGACGATGAAAACTTTTGGAAAGAATTACCTACTCAGCTTGGTTTGCTAAGAAATGTTACAGGCTTTAAAAATGCCTTGAAGATCTTGAAGACTCAAAGCTATATTAAAGCACAAAGACCTCAAGAAGGTGAATATCTCTATTGTTGGTTCTGGGGAATTCTATCTGATGCACGAGGTGCAGATACTCAAACCGGAAAAGAGATGAAAGATGAATTCTATCGTCAGGCAGAGGAATATAAAATCCCACTTTATGCTGAAACCAGAATGAGACAGAATGCTTTGGTGTATCAACGTTTTGGATTTGAACTGTTTCATGAATGGCAACACCCTAGTGGAGACACTATGTATTTTTTAAGATACATTCCTAAATCTCTAAAAGAAGGAAAATAATAAATTAGAAAAGCCTGCTTTAATCAGCAGGCTTTTTTCTTTTTAATGAGTTTTTTTCTAGGAACTCATTAAGTCCCTTTAACCCTACAATTTACTTGCAAAAAGTTTTACATCTTCTTCTGTTACTTCTTTGCCACCAAGAATAATTAAACGTTCTACTACATTTCTCAATTCTCGTATATTCCCTGTATAGTCATATTCTTTAAGAAGATCTATAGCCGGCTTGGTAAAATCTTTTTTATTGCTACCATGTTCTTCCGCTATTTTATCTGAGAAGAAATCTACAAGTAATGGAATATCATCTCTTCGCTCATTAAGAGCAGGTACCTTAACTAGAATTACTGCTAGTCTATGATAAAGATCTTCCCTAAATCTATTCTCTTCTATCTCCTTTTTAAGATCTTTATTGGTAGCTGCTACAACTCTTACATTTACCTTAATATCCTTATCACTTCCCACTCTGGAAATCTTATTTTCCTGAAGTGCTCTCAACACTTTAGCCTGAGCAGACAGACTCATATCTCCAATTTCATCTAGAAATATTGTTCCACCATTTGCAGCTTCAAATTTACCGGCGCGATCTTTATTTGCCGAAGTAAAAGCTCCTTTAACATGGCCAAACAATTCGCTCTCTATCAATTCTGAAGGAATCGCAGCGCAATTAACTTCTACCATAGGGCCATTAGAGCGGTCACTTTTTTGATGTAACCAATGAGCTACAAGCTCTTTCCCAGTACCATTAGGACCTGTTATTAAGACTCTGGCATCTGTAGGTGCTACCTTTTCTATAATCTCCTTAATCTTAGAAATTGAAGGAGACTCCCCTATCATTTGATAGTTCTTCCCTACCTTTTTCTTAAGTCTAGAATTCTCCACCACAAGTTCTTTACGATCTAAAGCATTTCTCACAGTATTAAGCAATCTATTTAGATCTGGTGGTTTAGAAATATAATCAAAAGCACCTAATTTCATGGTATTTACCGCTGTATCTAGATCTCCATGGCCAGATATCATTACCACAGGAACTTCAGGTTTAATTTTTTTGATAGCTTCCAATACTTCAATACCATCCATTTTTGGCATTTTGATATCGCATAGCACCAGATCATAATCTTCATCTTTTACTTTCTCTGTTCCAATAAGACCATCTTCAGCTTCATCTACCTCGTAAGTACTATTTTCTTCTGATAGAATTTTAATTAAAACTCTGCGAATAGCAGCTTCATCTTCTATAACTAATATTTTCGCCATTTTATGTTTTTGTAATTACAGCCTTACAGCTGAATCTTAGTTTTTTCTATAAAGTTTAAATTTAACTGACTCTCTTCAGAAAAGAAGAACTTCCTATTAAATTTATAGAGAATTTAATATTTAAGCCATTTATAAAGCTCTTTATAAGTGGGCTTTTTACCATACATCAATATTCCTACTCTATAGATCTTTGCTGCTAACCACAAGACACCAATATTGGTAATTATTAATATTGCTATAGATATTGCTAGCTCATACCACTGTACTCCAAAAGGAATTCTCATTAGCATTACGATAGGAGAGGTAAGCGGAATCATAGAAAAAATGGTGGAAACTGTACCATGAGGATTTTCTATAACCGAGAAGAAACCCACGTAGATGGCCAACATAAGTGGTAATATTATTGGAAACATAAATTGTTGCGTATCTGTTTCTGAATCTACAGCAGCACCAATAGCCGCATAAATAGCACTATATAAAAAATAGCCTCCTAAGAAATAGATTACGAAGAAAATTAATAGACTAGTAATTGGCAGATTACTAACATCTAATAATAATTGCTGCATTTCCGAACCAGACATCTTATCGAGTCCTTCCTGCGCCTGAGATGGTCCCGAAACAAGATCCATCCCGGTAAAGTAAGAAGCTGCAACAAGCAGCACTCCTCCTAAAACTACCCAAATTGCGAATTGGGTAATCCCTGCTAAAGAAGTTCCAAGTATTTTTCCAAGCATTAGCTGAATTGGCTTTACAGAAGAAACAATAATCTCTATAATTCTATTGGTCTTTTCTTCTATTACGCTTCGCATCACCATATTCCCGTAGATTATAATGAACATCATTAACAAATATCCTGCTGCGCCACCAAAGAACATCTTTATATAATTAGACATCTTTGAAGTTCTCCTTCCTTCAAAATTTTGAACTTGTATATCTACTACAGTTTCTGCAGATTCAATTTCAGAAATATCTACTCCTCTAGAAATAAGCTCTCTATTGGTTAATTTTTCTTTTATGTTGCGCTCTATATGTCTAAGGTTACTTAAAGAGGGAGATTCTTTAGAGAAAAATTCAATAGAACCTGCTAATTCGCGATTATCCTGAACATCAGGAATAAAAAGGAGACCATAGTATTCGTTCTTAGCAGCACTCGCTTTAGCTTCTTCTAGTGATAGATCTGAAAGGTTTACATAATTAACATCTTCACTGTCTTTAAAATCATTTTCAAATAACCCACTATCATCTTTAATAGCCATGGTATGAACCTCATTATTATTGAGCATGCTTAAATAAGCAATTAAACAGATCATACCCACTAGTATTAATGGGCTTAGAAATGTCATGACAATGAAAGTCTTGTTTCTAACTCTAGCTAGATATTCGCGTTCAAGGATGAGCTTTAAATTATGCATTCGTGGTGACGGTTTTAATGAAAATATCGTTAACAGAAGGAATTACCTCCACAAAATGATTTACGGTACCTCTGGAGATCAAGTATTGCAAAAGATCATTCGCAGATTCTTCGGGCTTTAGCTGTATACTCAATTTCAAGTCTTCTGTAATACTCTTAAAATGTGCTTTTCCAACTTTGAAGTTGCTATTTAGTTCTTGTAACAATATAGCCTCGTCTCTAGGATGAATTCCTACTTCAAAGGTATTAGACTTATAAGCTCGTTTAATATCACTTACTTTTCCATCCAGCAGTTTATTAGACTTGTGAATTAAAGCCATATAATCACAAAGTTCTTCTACGCTTTCCATTCTATGGGTAGAAAATAGAATAGTAGCTCCATCTTCTCTCAACTTAAGGATCTCATTTTTAATAAGATCTGCATTTACAGGATCAAAACCGCTAAAAGGTTCATCAAATATCAATAATTTAGGTTCATGTAGTACTGTAATTACAAATTGTACTTTTTGAGCCATCCCCTTAGATAGTTCCTGAATTTTTTTATCCCACCAATGTGTTATATCTAGTCTCTTAAACCAATACTCCAGCCTTTCTTTAGCTTGAGCTTTTGAAAGACCTTTCAACCTTGCTAAATATAAAGCCTGTTCACCCACCTTCATAGATTTATACAAGCCTCGCTCTTCCGGCAAATAGCCTATAAGACTTACGTCTGATGGGCTTAGAGGTTTCCCATCAAGCAATACCCTACCACTATCTGGCATGGTTATCTGATTGATGATTCTAATGAGTGTTGTTTTACCGGCTCCATTAGGACCTAGTAATCCAAATATACTTTTAGTAGGAATGGTAATAGAAACATTATTTAGCGCAGTAAATTCTCCAAAATGTTTAGAAACATTTTCTGCTACCAGAAGATTATCCATAAATAGTAGTTATAAGGTAAAGATATTGAAATGCAGGTAAACCTTAGATCTTTTCAATATTTTTTTAAATATAAACCTAGATCTATATAAAAGAAAAACCCATCCTAAAATAAAAATTCTAGGATGGGAAAAAAATTGCTATGAAAAAGAAAAATTATCACTAAAGGTTTTAGTGATAGTCAAATATATAAAAATTATCTTAAAACCATTCTTTTAAGAAAACATATCTTTTACTTTTTCAAAAAATGACTTATCGCTCTTTTCCGGATTTGGCTTAAAATTATCATCATTTGCCATCTTCTCAAAAAATTCGCGCTGTTCTTTATTTAAGGTCTTTGGGGTCCAAACATTTACATGAACCAACAAATCTCCTTTTCCATATCCATTAAGATTTGAGATACCCTTACCTCTTAATCTTAGGATCTTCCCAGACTGTACTCCCTCCTCAACCTTAATTCTTACTTTACCGGTTACGGTATCAATTTCTCTAGAGGCACCTAAAGCAGCTTCAGAATAACTTATGTAAAGATCGTAATGTAAATTATCACCTTCTCTTTGTAAAGAGGCATGTGGCTTTTCTTCAATAGCTACTAATAGATCTCCTGGAATTCCATTACCAGGAGCATCATTACCCTTACTAGTAACTTTTAACTGCATTCCATCTTCAACTCCAGCCGGAATTTTTATAGATACAGTTTCTTCTTGAACTTTTAAGCCTTGTGCATCTGCATCATCCGGTTTTTGATCTATAATTTGCCCGGCACCACCACAAACATTACATGGAGATGCTGTCTGCATTCTTCCTAAAATAGTATTAGTGATTCTGGTTACCTGTCCAGAACCATTACATGTAGTACAGGTTTTATAGGTAGTGCCAGCTGCCTGAACTTTACGCTTAACTTTTATTTTCTTTTCGGTACCGTTGGCTATTTCCTCAAGAGTAAGGCTAACTCTAATTCTTAAATTGCTACCCTTAACTCTCCTCTGGCCTCCACCACCGCCAAAACCAGAGAATCCTCCGCCGCCAAAACCACCGCCAAAGATATCTCCAAACTGACTGAAGATGTCATCCATGTTCATGCCGCCACCGCCGCCAAAGCCACCACCGCCATCAAAGGCTTGGTGTCCAAAACGATCGTATTTGGCTCTCTTATCTTCATTACCTAATATCTCATATGCTTCTGCAGCCTTCTTAAACATTTCTTCAGCAGAAGAATCTCCCGGATTCTTATCTGGGTGAAATTCAATCGCCTTTTTACGATATGCTTTTTTAATTTCGGCAGCAGTTGCTCCTTTGCTTATTCCTAATACTTCGTAATAATCCTGTTTCATCTTCTAATTTTCTGAATTTTTAAAGTGACTAATTTGGAAATCCTATTTCCCTGTCACTACTTTTGGATAGCGAATAATTCTATCTCCAAGCTTATATCCGCGTTCAACAACATCAATAATCTTTCCTTTAAGCTTATCTGAGGGTGCTGGTACTTGGGTAATAGCTTCATGTATATCTGCATCAAATGCATCACCATTACTAACCTCCATTGCTTCCAAACCTTTATTCTTTAAAGTTTCAGAGAATTTATTATGAATTAATTCAACACCTTTTAAAAGATTCTTGTCTTTGGCTTTTTTGATCTCATTCATAGCTCTGTCAAAATCATCAAGAACAGGCAACATAGCTGTCATAACTTCTTGATTAGCGGTTTTGAAAAGCTCTAAACGTTCTTTTGAAGTTCTTCTTTTATAATTCTCAAATTCTGCGAATAATCTTAAGAACTTATCTTTCTCCTTCTCAAGATCAGCTTTAAGCGCATCATCTTCAGAAATATCAGAAGCATCTTGATTACTCTCAACTTCTTCAATTGCCTCATCCATAAGCTCTTCAATTTGATCTTTCACAGATTCATCAATATTATTGATGTTCTTATTATTCTCGTCTTTGTAGTTTTCTTCGTTCGTGCTCATTACTAAACAATATTTGTTTTTACATTAAAGTCAAAATTACTGCCAATTCTAGAAATTTGTCAAAATGTCATCTTAAATATTAATATAGATTTATGATATCGCCATTTACATATTGACTATTTTTGCAAATTAAATTTTTAAGAGAAAACCATGAAAAAAACTATTTTAAATTTATGTCTTGTAGGAGGAATTGCTCTTGCTACTGTAGCATGTAAGAATGAAAATAATAATGCAGAAACTACAGATGCTCAAGAAGTTGCTAGCGCAAATGAGGCTGCTGTAGAATTTGTTGTAGATACTACTAATTCTACCATAGAATGGAAAGGTGAAAAACCTGCCGGGTCTCATAATGGAGTCATTAGCATCTCTGAAGGAACTTTTACTGCCAATGATAGTTTGATAGAATCTGGATCTTTTGTGATTAATATGAATTCTATTGAAGTCCAAGATCTTGAAGGTGATGATAAAGCAAACTTGGAAAATCACTTAAAAGGTACTGTTGAAGGAAAAGAAAGTGATTTCTTTAATGTAAAGGAATTTCCAAAAGCTACTTTTGAAATTACCGGTGTTAATGAAGTTGAAGGAAACACTATGTTACGTGGTAATCTTACCATGAAAGGGGAGACCAAGAATGTTGAATTTCCTGTAAATATTGATATTGATGGTGATGAACTTGAGTTAACAAGTGAATCTTTTACAATAGACCGTACACAATGGGGAATAAAATTTATGTCTAAATCTGTAATGGATAATTTAGGTGATAAATTTATTAGTGATGACATTACACTTACTGTAAAGGTTAAAGCTAAGAAAGCTTAATATTTACATCTATATATTTAAGAACCAGGCTCCAAAAGCCTGGTTCTTTTTTTTTATAAAATATCTTCTAAAGCCTTGGTTAGATTTTTAAATTGAAAATCATAACCCGAAGCTATTATTTTCTCTGCACTGACTAATTGACTTGAAAGAACAACTGCAGACATTTCTCCTAATGCTGCTTTTAAAGCGATAGCCGGAACATTTGGTAACCAAATAGACTTCCCTAGCACTTTAGCTATTCCATTAATAAGTTCTTTATTAGTAACAGGCCCAGGGGCTACAGCATTATATATTCCCGGTAATTTATTTTGAAGAACATGCACAAATACTCCTGCAAGATCCTGTAGATGAATCCAAGATTGCCACTGTTTACCACTACCCAAAGCTGTTCCAACATTTAGCGAAACAGGTTCTTTCATCTTTTGTAAAGCTCCACCATCCTGAGCAAGAACCAATCCTATTCTCACCTTAGAGACTTCCATTCCTAGGTCTGTAAATAGATTTGCCGCTTCCTCCCATTTCACTACCACTTCTCCTAAAAAGGAATCATCTACACCATTATCTTCTTCTGTATAAAGTTTTTGCAGAGAACTTGGATAAATACCAATTGCACTAGCCGAGATAAAATGAGCTATTTCAATTTCAGATGCCTTGAGCGTTTTATAAAGTAGCGCGGCGGTATCCACTCTACTAGAAATTATTTCTTTTTTATAACTATCTGTCCATCGTTCTGCAATACTTGCTCCCGCTAAGTGAATAATTGCATCTACATCATTAAAACAAGCCTTGTCTATTTCTTGCTGTTCCGGATTCCAATAAAACCCCTTATATTCGGGCTTGTTCTCTATCTTATCTTTGCTGGTAGTTAAATAATTCACAGAAATATCTGCCTGATGGCATTTTCTTGTGATCTCTTTCCCTATAAGACCTGTTGCACCTGTGATTAAAACCTTCATTTTTTTATTGACAAGGTATTAAACTGTTTTGGCAAATAAGAAGCATTTATAACAGGTTTAACAGGCGTTAGACTTTAGTAGCTCTTAACATCTCGCGTTTACCCGGAGGACCCTGCAACCTTTCTACTTTATAACCTACCTCTAACATTGCTCTTCTTACAGAGCCCTTAGCTGCATAGGTAACCAAAATACCATCTTGCTTGGTGGCTTTAAACATTTTCTCAAAGATCTCTACTGTCCATAGGTCTGGCTGAACGCGTGCTCCAAAAGCATCAAAATAAATAAGATCATAGGTATCTACGTCTTCAATTTGATGAAAGAATTTTTGTTGTTTGGTTAAAGTTAGGTTTTCAGAGATCTTATTCGCCTCTTCCCATGAGGTTACATGTAACTTATTAAATATAGCTTTTGAATTCTCTAGTTTAATTTCTTCAGCAAAATTTAGCTGAATTATTTCCTCCACAGCTACCGGGTAAGCTTCTACCCCTGTATAATTAATAAAGATTTCTTTAGCCTCAATAGCTTCCCATGTAACCATGGCATTAAGACCAGTACCAAATCCAATCTCCAGAATAGAAATTTCTTTACAATTATCTCGCTCCAGAATTTTCTTAAGACCCATTTCAATAAAGACATGTCTTGCCTCTTGTATTGCACCGTGTTTAGAATGATATTGTTCATTCCATTCCGGGATATGTATGGTAGAAGAACCATCTCCAGTTGTAATAATTTCTCTTTTCATTTATTTATTATCAGCTACCAATACTCCATCTGCTATAAAAGATAATGTTCTTTTAGGTTTGGTAATAGCATTTATTTCCTCTTCAGATTTCCCTCCATCTTTTGCATAATGTTGTTGCTCCTCTACAGATACTTCAGAAACATATGCTTTACCGTGCACAACTACTTGTTGCTGTTCAATATCTTTTGGCACAAAAAAACCGTAGTCTTTAAATTTTACCATTACAGTTTCTTCCTCGTTTGGAAGATCTAAAGTCATCCAACAACCTTTACTCTTACAAACCTCATTTACGGTAGAAGTAAACTTCATAGGAATTGTATCTCCAGGTCTTAAAGTATTAAAGGTATTTTCCATTTCCAATGCAGATACACTTTTATCATCACCTAATTCTGCACCAAAATTCTGGTACTTTTGATCATCCAATACTGCTGAGGCTTCAACCTCCATACTTTTTTCCTGTTGAGAATTCTTACAAGAAATTATTAAAAGGACAGAAAATACTGCAAAAAGACTTAATTTTTTCATAATAATTTTAATTTAATGACTGTAAATCAATAACCTGTCAAATTTAGCAAAACTTTCAATTTTGATTCTAGTAATATTTCGGTAAATTTGCAATCTAAATTTTGACATAATGAAAAACGATGCAACCATCGCCCTTGATATTGTAAAAGCCCCTACCTCTAAAATTGATTCTGTAGACTTTGAGAACCTTAACTTCGGGCACATCTTTACAGATCATATGATGATTTGCGACTATAAGAATGGCGCCTGGCAAACTCCACAAATTAAGCCATACGGGCCAATTCAACTAGACCCTGCTGCTAAAGTATTCCATTATGGACAAGCGGTTTTTGAAGGAATGAAAGCCTTCAAAGACGACAAAGATAAGATCTGGATGTTTAGACCAGAAGAAAATTTTAATAGAATTAATAAATCTTCTCATAGATTAGCCATTCCAGAATTTCCAAAAGATCACTTTTTTACTGCTTTGGAAGAATTGTTGAAAATGGAAAAAGATTGGATAAAAAAAGGTTTTGGAAATTCTTTATATATAAGACCTTTTGTTATTGCTACAGAACCTGGTGTACTTGCGTCTCCAGGAACAGAATACAAATTCATGATAATATGTTCTCCTGCAAAATCTTACTACAATGGTGAGGTTAGAGTACAATTTTCTGAAAGATTTAGTCGTGCTGCAGATGGTGGTGTTGGTTATGCTAAAGCTGCTGGGAATTATGGAGCACAATTTTACCCAACTAATCTAGCTAAGGCAGAAGGTTTCCAACAGATTATCTGGACAGATGCTAATTCTCACGAATTCTTAGAAGAAGCTGGAACGATGAATATCTTCTTCAGAATAAATGATACATTGATCACAGCACCAACTAACGACAGAATTTTAGATGGTATTACCAGAAAAAGTTTGATTCAATTAGCAGAAGAAGATGGAATTAAAGTTGAGGTAAGAAGAGTTGCTGTAAAAGAGATTGTGGAGGCTGCAAAAGACGGTTCTTTAAAAGAGATCTTTGGTACCGGTACTGCTGCTGTAATTAACCCTATTCAAGGATTTGGACATAAAGGTGAACGTTATGAGATCAAAAATCTTACAGACTCTTATGCTACTTATTTTAAAGAACGAATGATGAAGATCCAATACAATCTTGCTGAAGACAAATTTGGATGGAGATATCTTGTTAAAGAATAATTTCCTTTTATATATAATTAAAAAGCCTCTTAATAAGAGGCTTTTATTTATTTATTCAAGATCTTATTAAAATTAGGCTTAAAGTAATTTGGCCCTTTTAGAACTTTCCCATCTTCTCTATAGATAGGCTTTCCATCTTCTCCCAGTTTGCTCATATTGCTTCTTTGTATCTCATCAAAGATCTCTTCTATCTTATGCTGCATTCCATGCTCTATAATGGTGCCGCATAGAATATAGAGCATATCACCTAATGCGTCTGCAACTTCAGTAATATCATTATTATTTGCAGCTTCCAAGTACTCTTCATTTTCCTCTTGCATTAAATTGAATCTCAATAAATTCTTGGCTGCTCCAAGATCTGCCACAGGCTTCTCATTACTACCTAGACCAAATGCATCATGAAATTTACGAACGCTATCTATTCTCTTTTTCATTATAATGAATGAGTTTTAAAAGTTAACTTTGTATAAAAATAGCTAAAAATGTTTAGTACCGGTCAATGGGTTTTTGCAGCCATCTTCTTTATTTCATTTGTAATCATTATTATATACAGTTATAGAAAAGACCTTCAGCTTCATAAAAAATATTATAAAGGTAGCTTATACGTGCTCGTAGGATTTTTGGTATTTATAGGTTTACTATTTGTTATCAAAAAATTCTTGCACGAGTAGTTTCTTATCCTTTTTACAAATAAAAAAACCTCATCAATATAATTGATGAGGTTTTTTATTCTGTTATACTTTCAGCTTATTTAGCCTCAGTAACTTTAGATGCTTTCTTCACTTTTAAGAAATTATAGTTCTTAGAGTAACTAAGCATTTGCGCTTGAAAATCTTCAGGTTGCTCAATTTTGATCGACTTAATTTCTCCATTATCATCCATTTCTGGAACTAATACAGGATTAACAAAACCGCTGTAAGGTGCAGATTTAAACTGCGCATTTCTATCCAGCACTTCTTTATGAATTGCCTGATCTACTTTCACACCATAATTCTCAACCAGATTCTTAGCTGCATTAAAATCTCCTTCAGATTTAATACGCTGTGTTTCTTTAAGTAATTCTCCAAAAAGCGCTCTTAACTTATCGTAATCTTTAATATCATAATAAGTCTTTCCATCTCTGGAAATTTTCTCGATAACATTTTCTGCTTTACCTTTTTCGAAAACCCAAGCACTTACCCACTGGCGATTTCTCATATGAGCTTCTTCCACATCATCTCCCTGATTCAATCTTCTCAATTGCGTAAGTAATCCATTTCTAATATAACCATCATAGGCAGCCATACCAGTTTTTTTATAATCATCTGTTAAGCCTAATTCTTGAATTTTTGGATCCATTAAGTAGTAAAGCCCTACTAAATCTGCTCTACCCTCTTCCATAGTAGAAGCATAGTTTTTTAGGGTTTCTTTGGTTTCTCCAACTCCAGGATTCAACTGCCCTGAAGCATGTCCTACCACCTCATGCAATGCTGTATGCAGTTTATCTGCATTCTTACCATACTCTTCTTCCAATTCAATCTCTTTTTCATCATTGGCAAACTCTTTTAGCACTCCAGAGCTTCCTGCATTGTTATAAGCACCAATGATATTTCCTAAAGAAACAGATTTACTTCCATGAGCTGCTCTAATCCAGTTGGCATTTGGAAGATTTACTCCTATTGGTGTACTTGGAGAAGCATCTCCAGCTTCACCAGCCACAATAACAGTTTTATACGTTACACCAACAACAGAATCTTTTTTATGCTCTGGCAATAATGGAGCGTTATCTTCAAACCACTGCACGTTCTTTTCCAGAACCTTCATTTTCTTAGACATTTCGAAATCTTTTATTTGAATGATACTCTCATAAGAACCTCTGTATCCCAAAGGATCGTTATATACTTCAATAAAACTATTGATGTAGTCTATATTCCCTTCGGTAGCTTCTACCCAAGCAACATTATAATCATCCCAAGTTTGAAGATCTCCAGTTTGGTAATATTTTATAAGAAGTCCAAAGGCATTGGCTTGCTTTTCATTTTCTGCCACACCTTTTGCTTTTTCTAACCACTTAATTATTTCATCTATAGCAGCACCGTAAAGACCACCACTTTTCCAAACTTTTTCAACTAGTTTTCCATTCTCTTTAACCAAAGTAGAATTTAATCCAAAAGAAAGCGGCTTATTAGCATTTGGAGAAGATTTCTTCTTATAAAAAGCTTCTGCTTCTGCAGCCGTTACATCTGGTCCATAAAAATTAATTGCAGACCCTTCCAACAATCCTTTTGAAGGATCTAAGTTCACCTTTTTAGCATCTTTATCATTAAAGATAACTTCGTAAGGTTCTCCTGTAAGTTCTGTATTAGTTTCTTTTAATAAAGTATCAAAATACTCTTTACTAAATTCTGGTTTCATCTTATCATTAGAGTAATGATGGTGAATCCCATTAGAGAACCATACTCTTTTCATGTAAGTAACATAAGAATTCCAATCTTCAGAATCTTTATCACCTTCATAGGTGTTATAAATATTTTCTAACGCATCTCTAATTTCAAGGTTATATCTATAGTTCTGATCCCACATAATATCACGCCCGCTAAGACCTGCTTGTGTAAGATAATAAACCAGCTTCTGCTCTTTTAAAGAAAGATCTTCCCACCCCGGGATCTGGTAACGCAACACTTTAATATCAGCAAATTCTTCTACTGTAAAGTTAAAGGTTGTATCAACTTTTACATCGGCTTCAGCTAATTGATTATCCTTTGTATCATCTTTACAGGAAAACAGTAAAATAGACGCCGTAAAAAGCGTCAATAGAAATTTAGGTTTCATATAATTTTGTTTATTTTGGTGCAAATGTAAGAATTCGCGTCTTCTAAATTAACTATATTAGCATTTTGAACCAATAACCCCCTCAAATAGATGAAAATTATTAAATATTTATTCTTTCTTATTTTAATTGCAATAATTGCAGGGGCCATCTATATAGCTACTAAAGATGGAAACTATCAGGTAGAAGACAGTATAAATATTGCAGCACCAACCAGTGTTGTTTATAATGAAGTTAATGATTTCCGTAACTGGGAAAATTGGGGACCATGGATGGATGATGCAGATGATTTAATTTTAGATTATGGCTCTAAAACCAGCGGTGAAGGTGGTTCATACTCTTGGAAAAGCGAAGATATGGGTGATGGAAATATTATTACTACTAAGGCTATTCCGAATAATTCTATAGAGCAGGAATTAAATTTTAAATCTACCTATGGCGAATCTACCAGCGATGTTTATTGGAAATTTGAAGATGCAGAAGATGGTACACTCGTTACTTGGGGCATAAAAGGCTCTCAAAGTTTCATGGAAAAATTAGGCTTTGCTTTTAAAGATGAATCCTTTTCTAATATGCTTAAACCTATGTTAGCAGAAGGTTTAGATAAATTGAAAAAGGTTACAGAAGATAAAATGAATGCTTATTCTATAAATGTAGATGGCATTACACAGCATGGTGGAGGATTTTATATGTACACAACTACAGCTTCTAAAGTAAGCCAAGTGAGAGTGAAGATGCCGCAAATGTTTACTGATGTTTCTTTATATATGAAGCAAAATAATATTACCGAATCTGGTAATCCATTTGTATTATATAATCAATGGGATAAACAAAACAACTCTGCTATCTATTCTGTTGGAATTTTTACTCCAAGCTTAGTGATTACCCCTGCAGAGAGTTCTATACTTAATGGAATGCTACCCGTTCAAAAAGTTATTAAGACCACTCTAAAGGGTGATTATAAATATATGCAGAGGGCTTGGGATAAAGCGTACCAATATATTTCTGATAACAATTTACAACCATCTGAAGATCAAGCTGTTTTTGAGGTTTATAAAGTAAGCGCAGCACAGACACAAAATCCATCTCTTTGGATCACAGAAATATATATTCCTTTAATACAGCCAGAAGTAGAAATTCTAAACTAGTTTTATGAAAGCCTTATTAATGGTTTTTTTAGGAGGAGGCTTGGGAAGTGTTCTAAGATATGCTATCTCAAAATATTTAAATCAGCTTCCGTTCCAAGTACCATTAGGAACACTAACCGTAAATATTTTAGGAAGCTTGCTGTTAGGCCTTTTTTTAGGTATAGCTTTAAAAGGAGGTCAACTTTCTAATAATATGATCTTATTTTTAGCTACAGGATTTTGTGGTGGTTTTACTACCTTTTCTACTTTTGCTTTTGAAAATCAGGAACTTTTGAAAGCCGGAGATTATTTTAACTTCTCTATTTACACTTTTGGAAGTTTACTTGCTGGATTTACTGCTATATTTATTGGTTTATTCCTGTCAAAATTAGTGTAAAGAGTCTTCAGTATTATAACTCACCCCTACCGGAATTGCTATGTCTAAATCATTTTCTACGGGAGGAATAGGACAAGCATATTTTTTACTGTAAGCACAGTATGGATTATAAGCTTTATTAAAATCTAGAGTTACCTTTTTAGATAAAGGTAATAACAAGTCTATATATCTACCTCCGCCGTAAGTTATATCTCCATTAGTAAGATCTGTAAAAGGTAAAAATAAGTAGTCTGCATATTCCGGTTTTCGCAATAGATCCTGACTTTGGTAGACGTTCAACTTCAAATTCTTTCCTTTCAGCTTAAAATATAATTCTCCATACTTAACATAGATTGGAGTGCGCTCTTTTGTAGTTGGCATTTCAAAAGGAGATTCAAAAGGTGTTCTAACAAATTCTGCTTCTACAACATAGGTAGTATCAATTTTTAAGAAGGTAAGACTTTTAAAAACTTTTCTCTCTTCAATAGTTAAAGGAGATTCGGCAGGATCTTTAAATTCCTTATTGATGTTACGCTGAAATTCTAACACACTTTCCTTTCCAGAAGTTTGAGCCGCAACGCAAAATGTTTCAAACATAATTAACAACAACACTATTTTCTTTAATCTTAAAAATGACATGATACACTTTTTAGTTGATTCAAATTAGAGAATAATATTAGCGAAAATTAATTTAATTTTGAGATCTATCTCTTATCAATGATTAGTAGAATATACCGCTCTTATATAGATTCTTTTAGCGACTTAAGGAAGGAAGTTTGGCTTTTAGCATTTATTACCTTTATAAATCGTGCCGGAACCATGGTTATACCCTTCCTTTCTTTATATCTAACTAAGAGCAGAGGATTTTCTTTAGAGCAAGTTGGATGGATCTTAACATTTTTTGGACTAGGTTCTGTAGCAGGATCATGGTTGGGTGGAAAACTTGTAGATACTATAGGCCACTACAAAACAATGACCGGAAGTCTGATCTTATCTTCTGTTCTATTTGTACTACTTCAATTCCCAACAACCTTTTGGGGAATCTGTGCAGGTATATTTTTGGTGATGATGGTGGCAGATATGTTTAGACCCGCAGTATTTGTAGCAATTAGCGCATATAGCAAGCCTGAAAACAGAACCAGATCTGTAACGCTTATAAGATTGGCAATTAATCTGGGATTTTCTGCCGGTCCGGCTTTAGGCGGACTAATAATAGCTACTTCAGGGTACAGCGGACTTTTCTGGGTAGATGGTATTACCTGTTTGGCAGCAGGATTATTGTTATTAAAGTTATTACATCCTAAGAAGGCTATAGAAAATAAACGTGAAGAAAACTTAAATCCGCTTGGGGTTATGAGCGATAGACCTTATTTACTTTTTATAGTATCCATGATCTTATTTGGATTTATATTCATTCAGTACTTCTCTACCATGCCTTTGTACTATGCTCAAAGCTTTAAAATGTCTGAATTCGAAATTGGATTATTATTGGGCATGAATGGCTTTTTGATATTTTTATTAGAAATGCCACTAATAAAATATCTGGAAGGTAGAAAGTTTAACCCTATTAGTTTAATGGTTTGGGGTACCGCTTTGGTAGGAATAAGCTTTTTACTTGTAAACTTAAGCGGATTAATAGGGATACTAATAGTTGGAATGATATTTCTTACAATAGGAGAAATGATAGCCTTTCCATTCTCTAATACATTTGCTTTAAAGAGAGCAGAAAGAGGCAAACAAGGATCTTATATGGCACTTTACAGTATCGCTTTTTCTATTAGCCACATCTTTGGACATAATTCGGGGATGCAACTCATAGAAAATTTCGGCTATGAATTTACGTGGTACACAATGGTATTTTTAGCTATCCTAGCCTGTGCGCTTCTTGTCTGGCTGAAAATTACAATAAGAAAAGAAGCTATTAGTTCTCCTCCAAATTAAGATTATAGAATTTAGATCTTCCCAAGTATTTCTTGATAATCTTATTATATTCCGGGCTCAATTTAAGATCTAAAGTTCCGGGGACTGTATAAAGTGCATCTAAATTATCATAGCCGGTTTTTAGGAGATCTTCCAAGTAAAGCAGCGCTGTTTCGTAGTCGCCATCTGAGGCACTTAATGATATTACTTTAAAATATCCTTTGGGGTTTTCTTTATCAAAGATAGTTTGTAATACTGCTGTAAAGACTAATAGATCTATACTAGATCCTTGCTCCTCAAACTGTACAAGAGATAATTGTGCCATATTTTGAAGATATCCTTGCAATCTATAACCCATTCTCGCTTCTGCAATATTTTCAGAACTCTTGTTTTCTTCTAGCTCTTTAATTTGCTGATTCCAATATCCAAGATTTTCAAAATTTATCTGTGCCAGATCATCAGCTAAATAATAGGAAAATTCAGACTTCTTAAAGTTTTCTGTGGTGATGGCTCTGGCAAAATTTCTTCGCTGAGATCTATAGATCTTATTTTTTTTAATTTCTTTTTGCATTTCTCTGATGATATCCTGAGAACCTTCTACTGGAAATTTTTGAGACATGAGATCTAGAAATTCATAGGCTTCATAAAAACTTAACTTTCTTCTTAAATTCTCTGCGATTCGAAGATCTTGCTCAAATAACTTCTGTGCAGAAATAACATTTACTGTTGAGTCTGATTTCAGTCGTTGAAGCGTAAACTCAGATATACCGCTATAGATAAGATCTGCTGAAGGATATTCCTTTGCACTTGTAAATAAGTAAATACGAGAGGGGTATTCTATTTTGGAAATATAATTACTGATATCGCTAAGCCTATAATAATCTGGATCTTTATAATCTATCATGCCCACAAAAGCATATCCTTTATCTTTTTTCAGAAACTCTGAGTTAATCCAGAAATCTCCAATTGCCATCACACCTTTTATATCTGTTCGAATAGCAGAGACCGCCATGGCAGCTTCTGCTCCTTCATTACTACCGGTGGTATAAATAGAATTCTTGTCTATAGAAAAATAAGCCTGTACGGTCTCTATTAATCTATCACCAATTTCTACATTTTTTAAAAGATCCAGATCCTTCGAGACATTATTGGAAGCCGCAATTATATAGCCTTGCTCTTCTCCTATCTTTTTAAATAATTGTGTAACTATTTTACCTCTACCTTCAGAATCAAAAATTACAATGATCGGCCAGGTCTTTTCTGTAGTATAAGAAGTTGGCAGGTATATAGAAAAAGTTTCATTTGAGGCATTTGCCACAATCAAACTATCTGTTACAATACCTTTTTTAAGCGTTAATTGCTGTGCTGAAATTAGCACACTAGAGAACATGAAGAAAGTTAGGAATAGATATTTCAAGAATTCAAGATTTAAAACATCAAGTTAGAATAAATTGAGCATAAAAAAAAGGCCTCTATCATAGAGACCTTAAGGGCTTTTTCTAAACAAAATGTTGGGATTATTTTTTAACTCTTTGCAATTTCATATTTTCAGTTGCTGGGAAAAATATTTTTGCTAATACTGAGATCACCAATAGATCGGCAAATATCACAAATAACACTCTCACCGCCGGTATACCAAAAAAGTTCATTCCTGTAAAGCCTATTAATCCAGTTATAACGGTTAATGCAAGGAATATTAAAGTATAATTTTTCATAGCGTATTATTTTTATCAAAGATAACTACAGAGTAGTCGCACAAGTATTAAAGAAATTACAATTACGCAGATTTTAACTAAATTATATTCATACGGTAAAAGAGTGTTAAAATTTGGCATTGCTTGCCTTAAACTTCCTACTTAACAATAAAGCCCTATCTTTGCAGCCGGTTGCGATCTTCTCCGACAACGCAACATTTACACATAGTCTGCCCCAGAACAAATTTTCAAGCGGCGCAGCATTTATAATTCATACATGACATTTAACGATTTACAATTAACTGAACCTTTACAAAAGGCAGTACAAAAAGTGGGATATACCATTCCTACCCCTATACAAGCACAATCTATACCCGCAATATTAAAAGGACGCGACGTTCTAGGTTGCGCCCAAACCGGAACAGGAAAAACAGCCGCTTTCTCCATTCCTACAATACAACTATTAAACTCAAATTCTCAAAACAATGGTCGCAGAACAGACATTAAATGTTTGATCTTAACACCTACAAGAGAACTTGCTATTCAAATTGGTGAAAGCCTTGCTGATTATGGACAATTCACCAATCTTAAACATCTTGTGATCTTTGGTGGTGTTCCTCAAAATTCTCAGGTTAATGCTTTAAGAAATGGAGTAGACATTTTAGTGGCAACCCCAGGAAGATTATTGGATCTAATGGATCAAGGTTTTATCTCTCTTTCTAAAATTGAAATTTTCACCTTAGATGAAGCAGATAGAATGCTTGATATGGGATTTGTTCATGATGTAAAAAAAGTGATCAAAAAAATTCCTCAAAAACGTCAAACTTTATTCTTCTCTGCTACCATGCCAGATTCTATTTTAGATCTTGCCAATAGTATTTTAGATAATCCGGTAAAAGTGGAAGTTACACCAGTATCTTCTACTGCGGAAATGATACAGCAAGAAGTATATTTTATAGATAAGGCGAATAAGAAAAATTTGCTTATAGACCTCTTACAGGATAATGATGCAGATAGAGTGCTTGTTTTTACAAGAACTAAACATGGTGCTAATAAGGTGGTTAAAGACCTTATGAAGGAAAATATAAAAGCGGAAGCCATTCACGGGAATAAAACTCAGAATGCAAGACAGAAAGCTTTGAAGAACTTTAAAGACAAGACTACCCGCGTACTTGTAGCTACAGATATTGCAGCCCGTGGAATAGATATAGATGAGTTGGCTTTGGTAATTAATTACGAGGTCCCAAACATAGCAGAAACTTATGTTCATCGTATAGGAAGAACAGGTAGAGCTGGAGCTAGTGGTAAAGCTATTTCTTTTTCAGATTATGAGGAAAAATCATACATTAGAGATATTCAAAAATTAATAGATCAGAAGATTCCTGTAATTGAAGGTCATAACTATCCAATGGAATTGTTTGAAGTTCCGGCCAAGAAACCTCAACAAAGAAGACCATCAAGAAACCAGAACAAACCTTCTACTTCTAAGCGAACAAACTCAAATTCTAATAATAATTCTAAGGGCAGAAGTTTTGACAGATCCAAAGCTAAATAAAGGACATTCTGAGAATTACTTTGGAGACTATCGAGATTTTTGGTGGAACAAGGCATTTCTTGATCTCACTGCAAATAGGCTCGAACTATCCAGAATTGGATCTATGCTAGATGTAGGTTGTGGAAATGGACATTGGACGAGGTTACTTGCGCCATACCTTTCTTATAACGCTTCTATTACGGCAGTAGATAGTGATGTTAGGTGGTATTCAGAAAATAAAGAACTAGAAGGACATATCTATAATTTAGATAGGTCCTTCAGTTTATTAAAAGGAGATGCTCAAAATCTGCCTTTTGATGATGATCATTTTGAAATGGTTACCTGCCAAACAGTTCTTATTCATGTTCCTCACCCGCAAAAAGCTCTTAAAGAAATGCTACGAGTTTTAAAATCTGGTGGAATTTTGCTGTGTGTAGAACCAAACAATATCGTTCAAAGCTTAACCAAAACATCGCTTTCTAAAAATGATTCTATAGAGGAAACTCTAGACCACATTAAATATAGATTGATCATAGAAAAAGGTAAGAAAAATATGGGTCGAGGAGATAATTCTCTAGGAGATCTCTTACCGGGAATGTTTGCATTGGAAGAACTTAAGAATATTGAAGTTAGATTGTCTGACAAAGCGATTGCAATGTACCCTCCTTACAATAATGAGGAACAAGTAGCAACCTTAAAACAATGGATGAAGGGAAGTTCTTGGAAATCTAATACTCAAAAAGATATAGATTTTTTTAGTGCTGCAGGGGAAGAATATATGCAGTTCTATTTTGAGTATCAGGAAAAATACTCAAGGAGAGATGAGCATGTGATGGGCGCATTACAAAGAGAGCAGTATCATGCTGCAGGAGGCTCAATGATGTATCTGGTAAGTGGAATTAAATAAAAATTTTATCTAACACCCCTACTTTTTATAGGTGCATGTTCTATAACATTAGATAAAATTATATGCGTTTTGGTTTCTCCGTAGGTAATAAGCTTATCTATAAATTCTTCTAAGTGAGTTTGATCGAATAAGACCACTTCCATAATAATATTTTCATTACCGGTGATTCTATAACAATTAATCACTTCTTTAAATTCTTTTACCTTCTCTAAAAAAGGCTTAAGTCTTCCCATAAAAGCTCTTAAGGTTATAACTGCTTTTAATTGATGTCCTGTTTTGTGATAGGAAACCTCAGCTTTATAGCCCTTGATAATTCCTTTATCTTCCATCTTCTTAACTCGCTCTGCTACTGCAGGAGAGGTTAAACCAACTTTTCTGCCAATCTCCGCAAACGATTGACGAGCATTGATCTGCAACTCATCTAGTATTAACCAGTTTATTCTATCTAAAGGCATTTTTAAATATTTTAAGATTAAAATTACATAATATTAAAGTAATAGCGCAATTATGCTTTAAATATTAAAGCATGACCATCAGCATTCTTGCTATTTTTATGAAACGTAAGAAATTATAGTTTTATATGGAATCTAATTTTAATCAATTAAAAGTTTACCAAAAAGCTCAGGAGATCTTTAAGGTATCTCGCGCCATTGCATGTATTATTAGTGACAATAAAAATGTGATGGAAATGGGAATTTCCAATAACTATAATTATCATTTTGCTGGAGAAATAGTATCAGACTCTCTAAGATTGGTGCCAAGTTTGGCAGTGGTACATAATACCTCCAATTCTTCTTTAAGATTAAAACGTGCTAATAATATTAGAAAATCTGCAAATAGAATGCTTATTAAGTGCAGAAAGTTAGAATTTAATGGAGTGAAGGAAACAGAGTTCTTAAATCTTCTAAAATCTGAGATCCTTCAATTTGAAAACCTATTTACAGATTGGCTAAATAATCTTCACTACAAAAAAGACGAGTAGTTATTTAAATTAGAACATCTTCTGTAAAGAATGCCAATTTTACACCCTGTATAAACATATTGGTACCTATAATGGCTATGATCAATCCCATGATCTTTTCTATTACCACGATTTTATTGGCACCTATATATTTCACCAAATATTCACTAGAGATAAAAGCCAAATAGTTGAGCCACATAATTAAGGCTAGCATAGAGATAATTATGACTAATTCTATGTATCCTGCAGTAGTTGTATAGTTCATTGCAGTAACTATGGTTCCAGGACCTGCAAGAATAGGGATAGCTAATGGAGAGATCGAGATACCTTCATTAAAGTTTACCTCAGTTTGGTTATCTATACTAGATTCTTGAGAACGTATCATTTCAAATCCAACAAAGAATATCAAAATTCCTCCTGTGATCTTAAAAGCTGGAATTGTTAAACCAAAAAGATCGAAAATATATTTACCCAGAATTATAAATCCGGTAACAATAATAAAAGCAGTGATAGTAGCCTTTTTAGATATCTTCTTTTTGGTAGCTCTATCTGCCTGTTTAGTTAGACTGATAAAAATCGGGATATTACCAGCGGGACTATTAATCGCGAAGAAACCTGTAAATACAGCTATAGCAAATAACCACAGATTTTCCATTAGATTAGTTTTAAGAAGCTGCGAAGTTAAATTAATTTTTTGGATTAAATAATTATCTAATACATTTTGAAAATAAAAAAAGCGCTACCCTTTTAACTAAAGAGTAGCGCCTTTTATTCAATTATATACTCTAACAATTACATATTTCTTCTATACTGTCCGCCAACCTCGAACATTGCCTGAGTGATCTGCCCTAGAGAACAAACTTTTGTAGCTTCCATAAGAACTTCAAATAAATTCTCATTATTAATAGCAGCTTCTCTTATTTTAACCAATGAACGTTCTGCATCATTTTCTTTCGCCTTCTGCAAATTTTGAAGCGTTGCAATTTGATATTGCTTTTCTTCCTCTGTTGCTCTAATTACCTCTCCCGGTGTAACCGTTGGAGAACCTGTAGAACTCAAGAATGTATTTACACCAATAATTGGAAATTCACCATTATGCTTCAATGTTTCATAATACAAGCTTTCTTCCTGTATCTTGCTACGTTGGTACATGGTTTCCATAGCACCAAGAACACCACCTCTTTCTGTTATTCTATCAAATTCTAAAAGAACTGCTTCTTCTACAAGATCTGTCAATTCTTCAATAATGAAAGCACCCTGAATTGGATTTTCATTTTTAGTTAGCCCTAACTCTTTATTGATAATTAACTGAATTGCCATTGCTCTTCTTACAGAAGCTTCTGTAGGCGTAGTAATAGCTTCATCATACGCATTGGTATGTAGGGAATTACAGTTATCGTAAATTGCATAAAGCGCCTGAAGCGTTGTTCTAATATCATTAAAATCTATCTCCTGAGCATGCAAGGATCTTCCAGAAGTTTGAATGTGATATTTCAACATTTGAGCTCTTGGATTAGCTCCATATTTATATTTTAATGCTTTAGCCCATATCTTACGTGCCACTCTACCAATTACAGCATATTCAGGATCTATTCCGTTAGAGAAAAAGAAGGAAAGGTTTGGACCAAATTTATTGATGTCCATTCCTCTGCTTAAGTAATACTCTACATACGTAAAGCCGTTAGCCAATGTTAAAGCCAATTGAGTAACAGGATTTGCTCCTGCTTCTGCTATGTGATATCCAGATATAGATACCGAATAAAAGTTTCTTACTTTTTCTTCAATAAAATATTCCTGCACATCACCCATCAATCTCAAAGCAAATTCTGTAGAGAAAATACAGGTATTCTGTGCTTGATCTTCTTTTAATATATCTGCCTGTACCGTACCACGAACAACACTTAAGGTATGTTTTTTAATGTTTTCATAAATATCTGAAGGTAAAACCTGATCTCCGGTTACTCCTAACAGCATAAGACCTAAACCATTATTACCTTCCGGTAATTTTCCCTGATAAGATGGTCTATCTACTTCTTTATCCTTATAGATCTTATTGATCTTTTCTTCAACTTCTCTCTCTAATCCATTCTCAACAATATACTTCTCACATTGCTGATCTATGGCAGCATTCATGAAAAACCCAAGTAACATTGGTGCCGGACCGTTAATGGTCATACTCACAGATGTCATTGCATCTGCAAGATCAAAACCTGAATATAATTTCTTAGCATCGTCTAAACAACAAATCGAAACTCCAGCATTACCAATCTTTCCGTAGATATCTGGTCTAAAATCTGGATCGTTACCATAAAGAGTAACAGAATCGAACGCTGTAGATAAACGTTTTGCAGGCAGACCTTGACTTACGTAATGAAAACGCCTGTTGGTACGCTCGGGCCCACCTTCTCCGGCAAACATTCTGGTTGGATCTTCTCCAGCTCTTTTAAACGGATAAAGCCCTGCTGTATAAGGAAATTCTCCCGGTACATTTTCTTGAAGACACCATCTTAGAATATCTCCCCAAGCTTGATACTTTGGCAAAGCTATTTTCGGGATCTGCGTATGAGAAAGAGATTCTGTATGAGTCTCCACTTTTATCTCTTTGTCACGTACCTTGAAAGAATAAATAGGCTCCTTATATTTATTTACTTTTTCGCTCCAACCGGTAATAACTTCCCAATTATATGGATCTAGATCCATTTTTACACGATCGAATTCTTTCTTTAGAAGATCTGAAAGATCTGAGTTTTGTTCAGTTTTACTTTCTTCTAAACTCTCTTCATCCAAACCGTATTGAGAAAGTGTTGGCTTAACATTGGTTACAGATTCTATTGTTTTATAAATTCCATAAAGCTTTTGCGCAACTTCCACTTGAGAATCTGCTTTCTCATCATAACTTCTATTATTCTCGGAGATCTCAGAAAGATATCTGGTCCTTTTTGGCGGAATGATAAAGATCTTCTCGCTTTTATCATCACTTATCTCGAAAGTAGAATTAAATTTAGATCCAGTTTTCTCATCCACTTTATTGATGATATTACTATAAAGTGTATTCATTCCAGGGTCATTAAACTGAGAAGCAATAGTTCCATAAACAGGAAGCTTTTCTGAATCTTCATGCCATAACTGATGATTTCTTTGATATTGCTTTTTCACATCACGAAGTGCATCTAAGGCTCCACGTTTATCAAATTTGTTTATTGCTACCAGATCTGCAAAATCCAACATATCTATTTTCTCTAACTGAGTAGCAGCACCAAATTCTGGTGTCATTACATAAAGAGAAGCATCAGAATGTTCTAAAATTTCAGTATCAGATTGCCCAATTCCAGAGGTTTCTAAAATAATTAGATCATATTGAGCTGCTTTTAGCACATCTACAGCTTCAGCAACATATTTAGACAATGCAAGGTTGGATTGTCTTGTTGCCAAGGAACGCATATAAACTCTAGAGTTATTAATTGCATTCATTCTAATTCTATCTCCTAATAGTGCTCCACCTGTTTTTTTCTTTGATGGATCTACAGATATAATTCCAATGGTCTTCTCCGGAAAGTCGATCAAGAACCTTCTTACTAATTCATCTACCAAAGAAGATTTTCCAGACCCACCGGTTCCGGTAATTCCAAGAACCGGAGTTTTAAGCTCTGGCATTTTTATTTTGTCGAAAACCTTTTTAAAGTCTTCGTGTCTATTTTCAGCCAAAGAAATTAAACGTGCAATAGTGTTTACATCTTTACTTTTCAGCAATTCTTCAGCTTGACTTTCCTTTTCTAATTTTGGAGTGGGTGTATCTGCAGTCTTTACCAGATCATTGATCATCCCTTGCAATCCCATTTCTCTACCATCATCTGGCGCATAGATCCTGGTTACACCATAATCCATAAGTTCTTTGATCTCTTCAGGAAGTATTACTCCACCTCCACCACCAAAAATCTTAATGTGCTCTGCTCCTTTTTCTTTAAGCAGATCATACATATATTTAAAGTATTCATTATGCCCTCCCTGATAAGAAGTCATTGCAATAGCATTGGCATCTTCCTGAATGGCGCAATTAACCACTTCTTCAACGCTTCTATCATGTCCTAGATGAATTACTTCTACCCCGGTAGATTGAATAATTCTTCTCATAATATTTATAGCAGCATCATGTCCATCAAAAAGAGAGGCAGCTGTTACTATTCTAACTTTATTCTGAGGTATATAAGGAGCTTGTACTTCCATTGGTAAATTTTAAATTTTGCTTCCGCAATTTACGAATTTCGTAATGAACTTTCGAAATTGAGGACTATTTTAAAGAATTATAGATTATAGAACGCAACAAGAATTAATTAACCAACTTAAATGTTATTTATAATTTATTTATAAATAATGGTTTTAATAAAACTATAACATGACTACAGCTAAATAAATCAGACTTTTATAGAAAATTTTGAAATAGTTCATATTATGAAAAAACTTCTACTTCTTTTAATACTTCCTTTATTTTTAGGATGCGCAGAATTGCAAGACATCGCTTCACAACTTCCAAATTCTGAATATGGTGTTACTAATACTGAAATTTCTTCCGGACTAAGAGAGGCATTAAATTTGGGAATAGATAGACAGGTTAATAAATTAACTCAGGAAGATGGTTTTTTTAAAAATGAGCTTGTAAGAATATCGCTTCCTCCAGAGCTTCAAAAAGTTGATCAAACCTTACGTAGTGTTGGATTAAGCTCTTTAGCAGATGAAGGATTGAAAGTATTGAATAGAGCTGCTGAAGATGCGGTGAAAGAAGCAACTCCAATCTTTGTAAGCGCTGTTCAGCAAATAACTTTTAACGATGCAAGAAATATTCTTTTAGGAAATAATACAGCAGCTACTTCTTATTTAACTTCAAAAACTGAAGATCAACTATACGCTAATTTCAATCCGGTAATCTCTAATTCTTTAGACAAAGTGGGAGCAACTCAAGTTTGGAGCAATATTATTGCGAAATATAATAATTTACCATTGGCTTCAAAAGTGAATCCAGATCTTCCGGATTATGTTACTAATGAGGCTTTGAAAGGAGTTTATAAAATGATTGCAGTAGAAGAACAACAAATTAGAACAGATCTTGCTTCAAGAACTTCAAGACTATTACAACGAGTCTTTTCTCTACAAGATTAACAGATTTAACGTTATAATACCATTACCTTGTAAAAATTACAAAACCTTTAACCTGAGGTTAATAAATAATAAGGGCATAAGCCCCTAATTTTGTACCCCAAAGTAGATGATGATGTTAGGAAACTTATTTTATAAAAGCGAAGAGGATAGATTGTGTCAAAAATATTCTGAATTGATGAGCCAATCTTTTAGAGTTGCATTGAACAACAAGGATAAAAGCGATAAAATTAGAGCAAGAGCTAAAAAGATCTTAATTCAACTTAAAAAAATGAATTGTAAAAAGATAGATAAAAGTTTGTAGCTAATTATTAAGCCATCTTATAGTCTTAAAGTAGTCGAAAGCATTCAACAAGCGGGATCCATACCAACTAAAATATTCCCCGTTTACTAAAATGGTATTCGTGTTTAAGAGTTTAATTAAATCTGAAATATGTTTTTCCTTAAAAGGATAAGGTTCTGAGCTTAGTAAAACTATGTCGATATCCAATTCTTTCAACATTTCCAATGTTAGAACCGGATATCTATCTGTGCTATTTTTAAATACATTATCGCAGTTATTTAATTCTAACATAGAATTGATAAAGGTATTTCCACCTACTGCCATCCATGGATCTTTCCAAATTAGGTAAACAACTTTTTTTATGCGATTATCTATGTTTAATTCACCTTTCTTATACTGAATACTGTTAACCAAATGTGATGCTTGCATAGTTCGATTAAATATCTCACCGTATTGCAGAATTAGCTGATAGGTATCTTCTAATGTAATAACATTAGATATATGAACGGGAGCTATCTTTTCTAATGCAAAGACCATCTCTTTTGTATTCTCCTCTTTATTGCAAAGAATAATATCTGGCTTTAAGTCTGCTATCTTATTAAAATGAACATTCTTAGTGCCTCCTACAATTTTCTTTTCCGTCTTAAGACCTTCAGGATGAACGCAAAATTTTGTAATACCTACTATTGAATCTGTAAGTCCTAAAGTACATAGTAGTTCAGTTTGACTAGGCACTAAAGAAATTATCCTCTTAGGAATTTGTGTAATATCTAACAACCTACCTAGTTGATCTTTCATCAGCCTTTTAAAGATTCTTCATTAGTTCAGACATTTCTCGTTGCATAACTTCAGCCTTAGCTGCAGCGATCTCTGCGAAATTTGAACTTTCTGATGCATATATAATTCCTCTAGACGAATTCACTAATAATCCAACATTTTTATTCATACCATATTTACAAACTTCTTCTAAACTACCACCCTGAGCACCAACGCCAGGAACAAGAAGAAAACTATCTGGTACGATCTTTCTTATTTCAGCTAAATACTCGGCTTTTGTAGCTCCTACTACATACATTAATCTTTCTGAATTTTCCCAAGTCTTGGAAACTTCAATCACCTTTTTATATAACTGGGTATCATCAGTTTTTAAAGTCTGAAAATCAAATGCGCCTTCATTAGAAGTTAAGGCTAGTAAAATGGTATGTTTATTTCTGATGTAAAGAAAAGGTTCTACAGAATCCTTACCCATATACGGTGCAACGGTTACAGAATCAAACGCCATTTCTTGTAAAAATGCTTTTGCATACATGGAAGAAGTGTTTCCAATATCTCCACGCTTAGCATCTGCAATGGTGAAAAGTTGCGGATAATTCTCATTAAGATATTCTATAGTTTTATTTAGCGCTTTCCATCCCTTTTTACCATGAGCCTCATAAAAAGCTGTATTGGGCTTATAAGCCACCGCAAATTGATGAGTTGCATCTATAATAGCTTTATTAAACTCGAAGATAGGATCTTCTTCAGAAAGTAAGTAGGTGGGGATTTTTTCTAGATCTGTATCCAAGCCGATACAAAGAAAAGATCTCTTCTTAAAAATTTGCTCTACAAGCGCTTCGGTGGTCATAACAAATAAAGTTTGAGGTAAAGATAATTTACTTATTAGATATAAAAAAATCCCGCAGTTGCGGGATTTTATATGTGAAACAGTTTAAAATACGTCGCTGTTCTCTTTTAATTTTTCTGTATTCTCTACTAGCTGAAGTTCATCAATAATTTTTTGAATATCTCCACTAATAATATTGGAAAGATCGTAAAGCGTTAGATTTATACGATGATCTGTAACTCTTCCCTGAGAGTAATTATAAGTTCTAATTTTAGCACTTCTATCTCCGCTGGCAACCATAGAGTTCCTCTTTGCAGAATCTGCCTCCATTTTCTTTGCAAGTTCCATTTCATATAATCGAGAACGCAATACTCTAAATGCTTTCTCTTTATTCTTATGCTGAGATTTTTGATCTTGACACTGCGCTACCAATCCTGTAGGCACGTGAGTTAAACGTACTGCAGAATAAGTGGTGTTTACAGACTGACCTCCCGGACCTGACGAACAGAAATAATCTACTCTCACATCTTTTGGGTTGATCTCTACATCAAACTCTTCTGCTTCTGGCAAAACCATAACTGTAGCTGCAGAAGTATGCACTCTACCTTGAGTTTCTGTTTGAGGAACACGTTGAACACGGTGAACACCAGCTTCAAATTTTAGAGTACCATAAACATCTTCTCCGGAGATCTCAAAGATCATCTCTTTAAAACCACCACTGGTACCTTCATTATAATCTACAATATTGGCTTTCCAGCCTCTGCTTTCTGCATATTTATTGTACATCTTGTAAAGATCTCCAGCAAAAATACTCGCTTCATCTCCACCGGTACCTGCACGAATTTCCATCACAACGTTCTTAGCGTCTTCAGGATCTTTAGGCACCAACATCATTCTGATTTTATCTTCTAAACCAGGTATTTGTCCTTTAGCTTCGTCCATTTGCATTTTTGCCATTTCGGTCATTTCTGCATCACTTCCATCTGCAATCACTTCCTGGGCTTCTGCAATATTATCTGTAAGACGAATGTATTTTTCACGCTCATCCATGAGCGCTTTTAAATCTTTGTATTCTTTATTAAGTTCTACATAACGCTTTTGATCTTGCATGATATCAGGTTGAATGATAAGATCATTTACCTCGTCAAAACGTTGCTTCACTATATTCAGCTTCTCAATCATAAAATTTAGGATGATTTTTCGAGTCAAATTTACGATAAATCGATGGATTTAACAGAATTTGAATTACAGGTTTACTAGAAAAATTATGTAGTTTTCTGAATTTCTTCAGAATTATATGGAATCACTCGAGAATCCAAAGAAGTAAATTTAACAAGAGATCCTATCCCAATTAGAAACAATATCCCATATAGATCATAAAAACTACCGGAATTCGTAAAAGAGCTTATAATTAAAGTGAGATCACTTCCTACTAATAACAGCGTTGCAATTATTAAAATGCGGCTACTCTTATTTTCATACATACTATTGAAATAAAATGTAAAAACCATTAAGCAAAACAATGCAATACTAAAAAGTATAAAAATAATGGAAGGCATTGGATTATGATCTGCCACTGAAATAATTTCGAATAAAAGATAGAACATTACAGCGTTGAGCGCTAGCACAAGAATAAAGAGCATTGTTTGAAAATAATTTATAAATAAGATCTTTACATACCTTCTTAAGTGCAATACCAAAGCTATATAAGATATTCCTCCCAAAATCATTTTTGAGTTCTCTAAATCAATTCTTGAGTGACAAATAAAAAGGTAATCTGAAATAACTACTACTAAAAAAGCCGCGATTAGATAATATTGATCTTTTTGAATGTCCTTAAAAAATAGAATTCCAAAGAAAAAATAGGTAAAGATTCTTAACCATCTACTCTCAAGGAGACCAAATTGCAAGATAACAATGCTGTTTAGAATAATAAGAACTATTCCAAAAATTGACGAAACAGAGTTTAAACGTGTCATTAAAATAAAATTACACGAAGAAGTACGATAAAACAGCTCAGGTGGTTTTATTAAAACTGTTTTTTATGAATACAGTGTAGATTTATTTGAATTCCTTCTAGTAGAACCAATAGCATACTGCACTAAAAAGGCTATAGCAAGAATATTAAAAATTCTTTCTGGAATATAAAATTCTTCAAATTCTAAATAAAATGCAATGAAGTAAGTTAGATCTGAAAAAATAAGTCCTAGGACAGCTGCTATATAATATAATGAGATCTTATTTTCATACCTATTACTGTATGAAATAGCTGCCGCTACCACTAAAATAGAAGCTACACCGTAAATATAGAATAAGGTATTAAAAGCATCATAATCATACTCACTAGGAACCATTTCTACTAAGGCTAATAGCAAAAAAATATTCACAACCAATACAACTCCAAATACTGCCACCTGTGTGAATTCTAATCTAAGTCCTTTTAATTTTTTTGCCACTAATGAAAAGAGCAATAAATAAATGGCAATTCTCATAATAAAAGTAAGAAGATTAAATATTGGTATTTTATAAAAAATAAGAAAGCCATCACATATAAGTAGCAGCAAAAATAAAATTAAATGCTTTTTAGTATACTCATTAAAAAATAAAAGAAGCAATGAGTAAAAAAACATATTTCCAAAACGCATATAATCATTCACCTCGGTAGAAAACTCAAGCAGCGTCCAAATATTGATAAAGATCAATAAAGCTGTTGCTATTGGCAATATGATTTTACTGATATTCATAGGGATTCTCAGATAAAAAAAACAACTCTCAATCGTAAATTCAGAGATTCACTTACATCTTAAGGATATAAGTTAAATATTTTAATTGATAAAAGTATTTTTTAATATTCGAAAATACCTTTTGAACTACTAATTGTGAGTTTTTTAGTATTTGATGCTTCCACCCTACCAATAATTTTGGCTTCCACATTAAAAGATCTTGAGATTTCAATAATATCTGCCGCTATAGCTTCATCTACATAAATTTCCATTCTATGCCCCATATTAAAAACCTGATACATTTCTTTCCAATCTGTTCCACTTTCCTGTTGAATTAGGTTAAAAAGCGGTGGAACTTCAAACATATCATCTTTAATTATATGCAGATCTTCTATAAAATGAAGGATCTTGGTTTGAGCACCACCACTGCAATGCACCATTCCATTAATTTCTCTATTAGAATATTTTGAAAGTATCTTTTTGATTATTGGCGCATAAGTTCTAGTAGGAGAAAGTACCAGTTTACCTGCATCTAGAGGAGAGTTCTTTATGGTATCTGTAAGAGATTTAGTTCCGGAATAAACCAATTCCTTAGGAATACTATTATCATAACTTTCTGGATATTTTTTTGCTAATGCTTTAGAAAAAACGTCATGTCTAGCAGAAGTAAGACCATTGCTACCCATACCCCCATTATATTCTTTCTCATAACTAGCTTGCCCAAAAGATGCTAAGGCTACAATTACATTTCCAGGTTTAATGTTGGCATTATCTATAACATCTGCTCTTTTCATTCTAGAAGTTACCGTAGAATCTACAATGATTGTTCTTACCAGATCTCCAACATCTGCAGTCTCTCCCCCGGTAGAATGTATTTCCACTCCAAAATCTTTAAGATCTTTAAGAAGATCTTCTGTTCCATTTATAATAGCTGAAATAACTTCTCCAGGAATTAAATTTTTATTTCTCCCAATGGTAGAAGAGAGCATAATATTATCTGTAGCTCCAACACATAAAAGATCATCAATATTCATAATTAGAGCATCTTGAGCTATGCCTCTCCAAACCGAAAGATCTCCGGTCTCTTTCCAGTACATATAAGCTAAAGAAGATTTGGTACCCGCACCATCTGCATGCATAATTAGACAATAATCTTCATCTCCAGTAAGATGATCTGGGACGATCTTACAAAATGCCTGAGGAAATAACCCCTTATCTACATTTTTAATGGCATTGTGCACATCTTCCTTTCCTGCAGATACTCCGCGACCGGCATACCTTTTACTTATTTCCTGGCTCATGAATATTGATCTTTGAAGTGCCAAAGATAAACAGTTTAAAGCGGACAGTAAAGATATACTAAAACAAAAACGGCAGCCTTTTTAAAGACTGCCGTACTTAAAATTTTTATAAGATTATTCCCAGTCTGGCATAAATGCATTTTGAAATAATTCTAATCTTTGAGATTCTGCATTCATATCATTAACTCCAACCATATAAATATTTATAGGAGATACACCGTCATTAGAAGTATTAGTAAATATTATACTTGCTTCGTTAGGAGAAAATCTAGGATCTAGATCATTAAATCCGGATGGCTTACCCTGGCTTAGATCTATGGTTCTTCCTGTAGAGAAATTATAACTAAAAATATGAGCATCTAATTGTCTGTAATTTCCATTTTCAAATTCAGATATATCCTTGCTGTATAACAGGGTTTTACCATCTACAGAAATATCAAGACCTCCAATAGCCCCCTTCTGGTTATCTAAAATGGTAGTACGTTTATTACCGGTATAATCTATAGTAAAAACAGAGCCATCGTATCCATTTACATTGGTAGTAAGCAAGGTTATAAACTTGTTTACTTCATTTACAGCTACGCCAGAAATAAATTTAAGATTAGGTGTTTCATAAATTAGTTCATTTCCTCCACCATTTATATTGATCTTATATAGTTTGCTAAAGTTAGGATACACAAGTGCAGTTCCATCATCAATCCATGAATAACCAATCTTCTCTAGATTGAATCCATTAACAGGGACATTATTAGTAATTTGAGTCTGCCTAGACCCATCTGGATCCATTGTAAATAATTGGGTCTGACCTCCAACCGTTCTTAAGAACGCCACTTTATTGGTAGCATTATTTTTTCTTGGTCTAAAACTGTTTACACTAGATGAAGTTAATTGGTATTCCCCTCCGGCACCGTCAGATGAAAAGATCACGTTGTTACCGCTAACTTTTCTCACATAATAATATCTTGTTTTTGGAAATTGAGAGGTTTCAAATGAATACACTTTACTAAGTACAGGATTATTAACACTATCTGTAACCTTAATCTGCCAAAAATATTTTAATCCATTCTGAAGACCATTTACAGTATAAGTGGTATCCTGTATATCCTGAAACTTAAGAACAGAATTATTAATATCATTTCTAAGTTCTAGTTCATAAGTTAGATCATCTCCTTCAGGATCTGTAGAAGTCCAGGCAAATTGTAACGAAACATCTACATCTGTAGCATTATCTTCAGGAAAGATTGCTTCTGGAGCAGAGGGTTGTCTATTATTAGCAGTTTGGGGCTTAAGTTCAAAAATTACATTCACTTCTGCACTTTGTCTAACGGTAGCACCTTCAAATTTGGTTAACAATCCATCTTTTTGAGCCTGCACAGAATATTCTCCTTCCGGCACATCTTTAAGTATAAAATTTCCATCAGCATCAGAAAAAACTGTGGTTGACGCAGGGTTAGTAGAAATCTTTACATTTTCTATAGGTTCATTACTTCCATCTTTTACCACCCTTCCAGTGATAGTTCCATTTCCAAAAGCACCAATAGTATCTTCACTACAACCAACAGCGCTTATTAGTAGTAATAATAAAATAAGGGGTTTAATAAATTTCATAATTTATTTTTTTGTGTTTTTACCTGCAGATTTACCTAAATAATAATTTACTCCTATTCCTAAATTGAAGTAGTGATCGTCTCTTTTACCATTAATTAGATTATCCAATTCATCATCTAAACCTATATTATGCTCAGCGAAGATCTTTAATCCAATTTTTTCATTTAACAAATATTCTGCTCCAAGTCCATACTGAAGTTTAAAATGAGTGCTACCAATATTGTCTGGTATATCATTCTCTAAGTTAAAGATAAGTCCACCTCCACCATAGATGTAAGGCCCAAAATTATCATGAGGTAATAATTTGAACAGCACGTTTCCTTCTGTACCAATAAATTTATTTTGCACTACATTACTACTTTCAAGCTGAAAAGCAGTGGCTGCAAAATTAAGAGAGAAAGATGGGGTAAGAGCCGTGTTAAAATCTAGTTTTAATAAAGCACCTGCATCCTTTTTAGAATAATCTCCGCTAAGAATAGCTGCACCTCCACTAATTCCTAAAGAACTTTTATGTTCATTATCGATATACTTACGATCGTAAATCTTAGTTAGTTCTGCCTCATCCTTTTCCTTTGCGTAATCTAGCACTAATTGATCTGCAGATTCCCAACCATCTTTTGGCTGCCACAATTTATCTTGAATTCCTTCTATTACTAATCCTTCAACCGCTTTTTCTATAGCTTCCTTAACAGCAAGCTGAACCGGTTCGTTTCTTGTAAACCCTACCTCAGCCTCTAACAAGCGCTGAAAATTAACATATTTAAAAAGGTTTACACCTACTTCCTGTGAAAGGATGGTTTTTGAAATATAGATATTCTTTAAAATTTTACCATTTGAAGTTGAAATCGCTCTTAAATAAATGGTAACTCTATCCTGACGATATTGTGTACTTCCTCCTACACCAAAGTATCTGGCCCCCATACCACCGGTAAGGATATTAGTATCATAAGATACAATTCCACCTTCCAATAAGATCCCCGCATATAATAACGGTGGAACCTGTGGTTCATTTTTAGGAGTACCTCGATATTCTTCTCTTGTAGAACGAATAATATTTCGCTCGTTTAAAAGATTTCCAATATTTTCTCTTTCAATGGGTACAAACCACTTAGAATCTGCTAAAGCTTTTATTAAGATAGAAGTACCACCCTGCGTTACTGCAGTGCTAAAGGTACTTCCTGTTTCTGAAGCTTTATATTGGCCTGTAAGATCTCGAAAATTGTAAACTCCAACTACCACAGCCTCTTCTGGTTCTGGTAACTTTTCTAATTTTTTAGTAACTGTTGATATCTCGCCAATTCTGGCCTTTTGAAAATCTACAGGCTGATTAAATGTTGTTCCACATGAGGAAACTATAGTAGCAAAAGTTACTACACTAATTCGTTTTAAAAAGTTCATTCTTGTAGGTTAATTGGGAATTATAACTTGGGTTTGTTCTCCAGTATTGGTATCTAGAATATTTATGACTAGACCCTCAGAAGATTCGTAGATATCCAAAGACAAACTACCAAAAGTAAATGTTCCCGGTTTTAGACCGTCTGTTCCTAATTGATCATTAAATAGACTTCTGGAAAGCTGACTCAATAGTTGACGATTTAGGTTCTCGGCAAAAGAATCTAAGTTAGAACCGCTTGAATTTTGCCTTGCATCTGGATCTTTAAATGAATTTTGCGCTGTGGCAGAACTAAGCAACCATTGATAATTAAAAGTATCACCTCCAAAAGCTGGATTTATGGGCTTATAAGTTAGCTGCTGTGCAGAACTTAGTGTTGAAATCAATAAAAATAAAAAGAGTAGTTTTATTCTCAATTTTGAAAAATTTAGGTTAATATCTTCTTACATTTCGGGCATTTTTTTCCATATTCTGGAAATAGGCATTAACACGTTGCACCGCAACATCTGCCATAGATTTTAAGTAATCATACTTGGGTCTTGCAAAGAATTCCCAAACCAGGGCATTGTCTACCTTCACTTGTATTTTGGTATTATTCCCAAGGGCTATCATCTCACTTATACTTACTACTTTACTACCATTTATATTTTTTGAACTATAATTTGAGTAAAAGAGTTTATAAAAATCCATACCAGCTTTGGTCTTGGTATCTTCTGTAACAATTCCAGAAAGTTCTATCCCGTCTCTGCCTTCTTGATTAACATCTTCATTTGCAATCTTGCTTTCAGAATTAGAAGTTGGTTCTATAGGCAAATTATTATCTTCCATGATATTTTGCAATGCATTATCATTTGCCTCGGGAGTATCATTTACTACAACCCTGTCCTTACCAACAATATTATCATTTATATCATATATCAACAAGAGGATAATCACCCTATCTTTTACATCCGCATTTATAGTAGTTGTAGATAGTTCTTTCTTTTCAGAAGGTTCTAATACAATTCTTCCGCTTTGATCATTCTTAGCGCTGTTAGAATTTTCTGAGTTCTTTTTTATTACAGAGAGAACGTAACGCAAACTTTGGGTGATTTCAGATTTATTAAGAGCAATCCCCGTAATTTCTATAAACTCGTTATTAGTAGACATGCTAATTTTAGCTTCTACATCTGCATTATAAGATTGTCCAAAAGAAGTACTTGCACTCATCACAGCGAAAAGGAAAATAATTGAAAACTTATTATTCACTGCCATCTTAAAATTTAATTAAAACTTCTAACCTCAATAATTTTATCATTCCCCTGCATGTTAACTTTCATTCTTTCTGAAATAGAATTACTACCATACCAGGTTAAACTTTGATTATTCCCATTCTGAATTATTTCTGCTTCATGAAGGTTTACTCCAAAAGTGTTTATATCTACAAATGTATTACGATCTCCATTTTGTATAACTCTTTCGTTAATAACAGCAGCATTAAGATTTAATTCAATATTATTATAGTCTCCATTTTGAATAAGATCTATATTAGATTGAGCAGAAATTGTTTTTGATGAGACTTCATTAAAATCACCAATTTGTTTAATGTTCACAATATTGGATGAAGTGGCTGACGTAATATTGGGAGAATAATTTTGATTTGCTAGAAAATTCAGTTCAGAAGATCTGGATTGAAATCCTTGTAAGGATAAAGTTACACCATCAGTATTAGTTTGACTTTGTGAATGGCTTGTAAATGGATTCAATAAAAAAAAGATCCCAAAAACTAAAAAGTAGATTGAGTTTTTCATAGTAAGTACCTGTTATTCAATATTACATAAATTTTAAAAATAAACACTCATAAAGAAGTAATCATATAGAGCTTTATCTAAAAATTTTGAAATTATTTAGAAAATCAGAAATCGGGCGTACCCGAGCATTTCCTAATTCTTAAATAATAAATTAAAATAAAGGGCAGGATCTTAAATTGCCCACCCATTATTTTAAGTTATGAAATAAATATTTTAATAATATTTAGTTGCAGTTTCATAGTCTTCATGCCTACGGGAGGGAATATGAAGTACTATAAAATTAATCTTTATTGAGGAAGTCCTGGTCCTGATGCTCCTCCTGGTGATGCTACAGTTTGTTGCAGTACATCAGATGAGTTGTTGCTACCCATTTGATTCACAACACTATTATGCATATTTCCTAGTTGAGTTGTAGCTGAACCATTTTCTAAACCATTTTGTGAGGTTAAAGCATAGTTAGCATTTCCCAATTGAGATACAGTAGAGAAGTTAAAACCTGCTCCTGCTCCTGTTTGTCTTGTAGTAGCCCAGTTGTCATTTCCTACTTGTTCTTGTAGAGATTGGTTAGAGCTAAAATATTGTTGCGTATTTGCGTAGTTACCATTTCCAAGTTGTACTTGTCTGTTAAAGTTACCGTCATTTCCTTGGTAAGCTTTCATTTCATTATCATCACCTTGTTGTGCCTGTAAAGAGAATTGACCGCTTCCTCTTTGGGTAACAGTAACCATGTTGTCATTACCATATTGCTCTTGTTGAGCTAAGCTTCCTTGAGAACTAGCCCATCCTGTTAATGCTTCACCTTGATTCATTACAGCTGAGTTACCTGCACCATCTTGAATTTGAAATCCTGTATTATCACTACCCCACTGACGAAGGTTTGCAGAATTTTCATCTCCTAATTGATCTATAGAACCGTAGTTAAAATCTCCATTCTGAGTTAAATTCCCTAAGTTCAATGTTCCTGTTTGTGAAACAACAGCAGTATTTAAAAATCCTATTTGGTTTACGTTAGCTTCGTTATTTGGTTCTGCCCCTCCTGCATCTCCTACTTGTGTAACTGTACTACCATTAGCAATTCCATCTTGGTCTACATTAGCAAGGTTAGAAGAACCATCTTGTGAAACTCCAGAATCATTAGATTCCCCTAATTGATTTACGTTTGCAATGTTATCATCATTGTTTTGATCTACTGAAGATAAGTTTGCATTCCCATTTTGTATTACAGTTGCTTCATGGTTAGCGGTCTCACCATCACGCCCACCTGTTTGAAGAACAGCAGATCCATTAGTACTACCTGTTTGCTGAACATCTGATTGATTAGAGTACCCTACTTGATCTACGGTGCTTTGATTGCTTTGCGCAAAAGCAACCGCTCCAAATAAGATAGCTGCTGAACTTAAAATAATTTTTTTCATAATTAATTGTTTATAGTTATAATTGATTAAAACTCAATTCAAAAAAATATGGGGACTACCTAAAATAACAGAATGTTAAAAAAGGATGATTCTTAAGCAGCTTGGGGGGCATCAGAATCATAAGACTAATCTAAGGGAAACATGTCTAGTAATAAAAAGTATTCGACCAAATGCCCAAATAATTGTTAAAACGTAAATATATTACTCAATTGTATGCACATTATATAAAAACAAAACCTGCTTCTTAGCAGGTGTTGTAATAATAATAAAATAGCTATTCTTATTACTATGATGTATGAAATTAAATAAGCACTTTAAAAGTATAAGAAGATCAAGTTTAGTTGCTTTTACTTACGTTAGCAACATTACTATTACCCATTTGAATTGTAGTACTACGATTACTTAAACCAGATTGGTAACTTCACTTAAAACTGCTTTTTTCATATATTATTGAAATAAAAAAAATCATCAGGAATGCCAAATTTGGCATTCCTGATGATTAGAATTATAGTTGATTAGTTAGATTGGCTTACAGTTGCCATGTTACCGTTACCTGATTGCATAACTGAACTCATTTGGCTGTTTCCTAACTGCAGAACTCTAGTTCTGTTAGAGTCACCTAGTTGATCAATTGCACTTACAGAATCAAAACTTCTTGCTTGATTACTAATACTCTGAAGACCTTGGTCTACGTCATTAATGTTACCGTTACCTACGCTTAAAACAGTAGACTCATTGCTTCCACCAAACTGATCTACATTAGCTTTGTTGTCATTACCAACCTGGTCAACATCAGATATATTAAAATCGTTAGCATATTGTCTAACAGCAGCACCATTTCCGTTTCCTGTTTGTGTAATATAGCTATCACTTGTGTTTTCAAGCTGAGTAGTTCTAGCATAGTTATTATTACCAATTTGATCTGTAACAGATAAATTATAATTACCATCTTGCTTCATGATAGATGTATTACCACCACCAGCTTGGTATGTAAATGCACGGTTATAATCACCTACTACAGTTACAGAAGACATATTAAGACCACCATCACCTCTTGCTGGACCAAATGTTTGAGCGGTTCTGGACTCATTACCATTTCCATCTTGTAAAATAGTAGACGAGTTATCATTACTAAAGGTTACTGTTGATCTAGCAATGTTACCATCTCCTTGTTGATCTATGACACTTCCATTTCGGCTACCAATTTGCTTAACATAAGCATTGTTATCATTACCAACTGAAGTTGTTGTAATAACATTATCTTCTCCATCTTGAGATCTTGCGAACGAGATATTATTATCTCCTGTTTGAACAAGCGTTGCTTGGTTACGCTTCACCTTGAAAGGCTGAGATCCAGCTTGTTCAATAGTTGATTTATTGTCCACACCTGTTTGAGTAGCAGAAGCCTTGTTGTTATCACCATTTTGAAAAACATCAGACTCATTTATTGCTCCAGTTTGTACAACATCTGCCATATTACCGGTTCGTTGCTGAATAACTTCACTGTCATTAGATTGAGCGAATGTAACTGCGCCGATCATTAGTGCTGCTGCACTTAGAATTACTTTTTTCATACTTATTAATTTTTATATTTATAACTGATTAAAATTCAATTCAAAAATTATGAACCTATCTATAATAGTAGAGTATTACAAAAAGTGATCTTCGTGTAGCTTGGGGGGCATCAAAATCACAAGACGAATCTAAGTCAAACTTTAGGGTTATTAAAAATTACTCGTCAAAACGCCCAAATAATTGTTAAAATGCAATCTTATCATTTGATTCTATGAACATTACATAAAAAAACCTGCCGAAGCAGGTTTAGTAATTTCTAATAATATTATTCTTTTACTAGCTATCTACCGCTTAGTTACTTTGATTAACTGAAGAAGTATTGCTATTACCAATTTGAGTTGTAGCACTTGTGTGGCTCATACCAGATTGCGTTGTATAACTTTGGTTAAAATCTCCAGTTTGAAATGAAGTAGCCATGTTCATATCACCATTCTGAAAGATCTCTGCAGTGTTAAAGTCTCCATCTATAACCACACCATCTCCGGTATACCATGCGCTACCCACTTTGTTACTGTTTCCTACTTGGCTAACTACCACATCGTTATTGTCTCCCATTACTCTACCTGTAGAAAAGTTTGAATTTCCATTTTGAATTAATTCTACGTCGTTATCATCTGCATTTGGTGGGTATCCATCTGCCACTCTCCAATCACCTCTGTTAGAATCTCCATCCACATCTAAAGTCACCTCATTATCATTTCCACTAACTCCTATACGGTGATAGTTATTATCTCCAACCTGACTTGCATCTACGTAGTTATCATCTCCTCCAGAAACTCTTACCTGTACATTGTTTCCATCTCCTATTTGTGTTGCATATAACTCATTGTTATCTGCGAAGAAAGCAGGATTATTTTTAGTTGCATTTAATACAGCAGAGTTAGAATCTCCATTTTGATATGCACTAACGTAATTACCATCACCTTCTATGCTCTCGGAAATAGCATTACCATCTCCGTATTGAGTTTCATAAGAAATGTTAGCATCTCCTACTTGGCTAACAGATGAGCTATTTCCATCACCGTACTGATCAGTATTAGAATAATTACCATCTCCAGATTGAACTTTAGTTGCAGAGTTGGAATCTCCATATTGATAAACGTATGAAATATTATAATCTCCTACTTGATCTGTTGAAGCAAGGTTCATATCTCCATTTTGATCCATATAGGAATAGTTACTATTTCCTGTTTGATCTATGCTTGCAGTATTATCATCAGAACCATCTAAATCACCATATTGATCTATATGAGCAGTGTTATAATCTCCCGTTGACATTACTGTTGCACTATTCCCGTCATTTATAGAAGATCCAGAACCAAAACCTTGATGTATACTGGAATCGTTTCTAAGACCCATTTGCGTTGCAGATGCTGTATTCCCATCTCCCAGTTGATCTGTATCATTCCAGTTACTAGTACCAGATTGCATTACACCAGATACATTAGAGTCTCCTGCTTGGTCTACTGTGGATAAATTTGTTAAGCCTGTTTGATTAACGGTAGATCCATTATTCATGCCCGATTGATTTACAGTGCTCGAATTGGATTGAGCCACCATCATTGCGCCACACATTAAAGCGGCAACACTTAAAACTACTTTTTTCATAATGATAATATATTTAGTTAATAAATTGACATATATATAATTCCAATGAAAAGATTGGAAGACATAACTAATTAGGTTATCGTGAGGGGACGAGATTATTGTTTAACATAATTCAGAAGGCAGTACGAATTGATTCATTTATTAAAAGTTATGTTAAAACAAAAGTTTCCTGGGAAGAAATTCGGTGAACGTTTTTAACGAAACTTTCATTTAGCATTATAAATCTTGAAGGAAATAAGACAATTCCATAATCAAACATTTTAAGCTTAATATTATTAAATCAGCAATTATAAGAACTTTTCTTTGAATTCAACATTTCAAATATCTAAATAAATTGCATAAACATCAAATACTCTGAGGTTTATAAAATGAATGATCATTTTATTTGTAAGAATTATCTTATAGGATTTTTCCCCTTATTCAATATTAGAAAGAAAATATATGCTCGTAATCTCAGATTATTACCATTTGCCGAAACGTTAATTTTTTGTTAAATTTAGATTCTATAAATGGTTATATAGATTTAATAATGTGTTGAAAAAATAAAATTGAATTTCGAAAAGGTGAAGGAAATAGCTAAGTAACGTTCTCATTATTAATTACATAAAGCATAACATAAAAATAATTTTCTTCTGAATCAATTGAGATAACACCACTGAAACGGAACCAAAAGCCAATCCTTAATTGATGTAAAATAGTTTTGAATTAACTAGATTACGGCGTCAGGTGTCCAAAACAGTTTTAGAAATAACTCATAAATAGTACTTCATTGTAGCACCTAGTATTCTTATTCAATTTACAGGACATTAGCTTATTCTATCTATTCACTTATATCTAATATATTGCAATACTTGCTAGGTTTACTAAGCTTCCATGTCTTTATATAGATATAACAAGGATTGTTACATTAAGTGGAAGGTAACAACAACTCATTTCTATTTTACCCATACTTCCATCAACTATTATTTAGAGAAAAAACTTTTAGTTTAGATAACAAAAAAATGTTCCCTGTATCTTACTACAAGGAACATTGTAAAATGCCCAATAACGAGCGTACTTTAAATAATTATTAGGCAATGCACATTTCCTATATCCTATCTTAATACTGGCTTAAAACAAAGATAATTAGATTACTATAGATCACTTTGAGTGGTCATCGCAGAGTTTTGATTACCCAATTGATGTACCGTATTAGTATGATCGTTTCCAAATTGTTGAACATTGCTTGTATTGCGGTTACCATCTTGCAACACAGTACTCATATTTGAATACCCTGAGGCACCCCACATTCCCTGAACAACTCTAGATCTGTTTCTATCTCCTAATTGATCCATATCAGATTCGTTATCTTCTCCTTCCTGAGAAACTTCGCTTCTATTTGAATCTCCTTCTTGGTCTGTTTCGCTAATATTGTCCAAACCTATTTGGGAAACAAAAGATTTGTTATAATCTCCATCCATATCAATATCAGATAAGTTTTCATCACCATTTTGGTAAACCTTTGCCACGTTATTATCTCCATTCTGATCTAGAATAGCTTCGTTTTCTTCTCCAAATTGCCAAACTCTAGAACGGTTAGAATCTCCCTCCTGCTCTACTTCAGAATCATTTTTTTTACCATCCTGATACACTCTAGAAATATTACTCATGCCTTCCTGTTCAACATCAGAGTCGTTATCTATTCCAAGTTGTTCTGTTCTAGCGAAATTATAATCACCTTCCTGCTCTACATCAGAATCATTTTTATCGCCATTTTGAATTGAAATAGAAGTATTCCAATCTCCTTCTTGTTCAATATCTGCCTCATTCTTGTTTCCATCTTGTCTTACTCTAGAATAATTAAGATCTCCCTCTTGTTCAACCTCAGATTCATTCTCATCTCCAATCTGTCTAACATAAGAATCATTAAAGTCTGATCCATAATCTCCATACTGAGATACTTCAGATTCATTCTTATCCCCACGTTGCACCACCAAGCTGTAATTATCTTTACTGCTGTTTCCTGGCATTCCTTGAAAAACTGAAGATTCATTATCGTCTCCAATTTGCCGCACATAACTATCATTACGCGGGCCAACCTGCAAAACATCAGACAAGTTGGATTCACCCCTTTGTCTAACTACGTTATAATTTTCCTTTCCTTTCTGAACCACTTCAGACATATTCAATGCCCCCTGTTGAGCAACATCAGAACCATTTCCCATCCCAGATTGCTCTACATCGCTAGAATTGGATTGAGCTACCATCACTGCTCCGCACATGAGCACTGCAGCACTTAGAATTACTTTTTTCATAATTTAAATAGTATTGGTTAATAAATAGACTTTATGTAGAATCCTAGCAAATGCAGGATCTCCATGCTCTATAAAGGTTGGGGTGTAAACTCTAGGGTTGGGATGTAAAATCTGAAAAATAATAAGCCTTTCTCGCTTAGTTATTAGGGTTTTCTATCTTAATTAAAACTTCAGTAATCAATTTTCAGAAATTTAGAACCTATTAAATAAATAAGCTATTCAAATTAAAAATATCTTCTTATAATCTTAATATCCAGTTAAATATGCGAATTTTTCACTGAATTATATTACATCTAACACAAAGCATTTATTATTTGAGAAGAATTTGTAAGGTTTAACTGATAGCATTTTGCTATTTAATTTCTTCTAGCACAAAAAGTATCCAATAAATCGATTTATCTAACTGATTATCTAATAGTTAAATATTTGTTAAAAATAATATCAGCTGAATTCTTTCCATAAAAAAAGCCACACTTAAAAGTGTGGCTTGGAATATAATTAATGTCACCTAGCGAGTAAACAATAATTCTCTGTATTTAGTCAATGGCCAAGTTTCATCATCTACCAACAGCTCTAATTTATCGCAATGATATCTTATCTCTTCAAAAAATGGTTTCACATTATCACAGTATGCTAATGCTCTCTCTTCAGCATCTTCTATAACATTAGCTTTTTTACGAGCGTCTGTCATTTTATTTACATCTGCATTGATATGTTCAATATGACCTGAAATAGCTTCAATAATACCTATCTGCTCTTTTGAATGCTTTTTGAAATCTTGCTCAAATATTTCCTTTAATCCACGTACATTTTCTATTAAAACATTTTGGTATCTAATAGCAGTTGGAATTACGTGATTTCTAGCAATATCTCCTAAGATTCTTCCTTCAATTTGAATTCTCATAGAATAATCTTCCAATTCAATTTCATGACGAGCTTCAACTTCTCTCTTGTTCATCACTTTCATCTCCTTGTACAAATCTATAGTTTGCTTAGAAACTTTAGCTCTTAAGGCGATTGGAGTAGTTTTGTTATTACTCAATCCACGCTTTTTAGCTTCTTGTTGCCAAGCTTCTCCATACCCATCACCTTCAAATCTAATTTTCTTAGATTCTTTGATGTACTCTCTAAGAACATTAAAGATGGCATCATCTTTTTTCATTTTATCATCCTTCACCAAAGTATCTACCCTTTTCTTAAAGTCTTTAAGTTGCTTAGCTACAATAGTATTAAGAACGGTCATTGGGTTTGCACAGTTTGCTGTAGACCCTACTGCTCTAAATTCAAATTTATTACCTGTAAAGGCAAATGGAGAAGTTCTGTTTCTATCTGTATTGTCTAACAAGATTTCTGGAATCTTACCTACAACGTTTAACTTAAGATCTGTCTTTTCCTGTGGAGATAATTTTCCATCGGTAACTTTTTCCAGCTCATCAAGTACTTCTGTAAGCTGACTTCCAATAAATGCTGAAATAATAGCTGGAGGTGCTTCGTTCGCTCCTAGTCTATGATCATTAGAGGCACTAGCAATAGTAGCTCTCAACAATTCTTCATGATCATGAACTGCTTTTATAGTATTAATAAAGAAAGTTAAGAATTGTAAATTCTTCATTGGTGTACTTCCAGGACTCAATAAATTGGTTCCGGTATCTGTACTTAAAGACCAGTTATTATGCTTTCCACTACCATTGATCCCTGCGAAAGGTTTTTCATGGAATAACACTTTAAAATTATGTCTTTCTCCCACCTTATCCATAAGATCCATCAATAAGGAGTTATGATCTACTGCAAGGTTCGCTTCTTCAAATATAGGTGCTAACTCAAATTGATTTGGAGCCACTTCATTATGTCTTGTCTTTACAGGAATTCCTAAAAGCATACATTCTATTTCCAAATCTCTCATAAAAGCCAAAGCTCTGCTTGGAATAGACCCAAAATAATGATCGTCTAACTGCTGTCCTTTTGCTGGAGAATGACCTAATAACGTTCTACCAGAAAGTTGAAGATCTGGTCTTGATCTATATAATGCAGAGTCTATTAAGAAATATTCTTGTTCCCACCCTAGGGTAGCCACAACTTTGCTAACATTCTTATCAAAATATTTACATACAGCAGTTGCTGCAGAATCTACAGATTGTAATGCTCTTAAAAGTGGTGTCTTATAATCTAATGCTTCTCCGGTATAGGAAACATATACCGTTGGAATACATAAGGTAGTTCCATATATAAATGCAGGAGATGTTGGATCCCATGCAGTATAACCTCTAGCTTCAAAAGTATTTCTTATTCCTCCATGTGGAAAACTTGAGGCATCTGGCTCTTGTTGAACCAATTGAGTACCACCAAATTTCTCTATGGCAAGTCCATCTCCAATAGTTTCAAAAAATGCATCGTGCTTTTCTGCCGTAGCTCCTGTTAAGGGTTGAAACCAGTGTGTATAATGAGTAACTCCTTTGGAGATAGCCCATTCTTTCATCCCTGTAGAGATATGATCTGCTACCCCTCTACTAATTTTGGTTCCTTTGGTTGTAGCATCTTTTACGCTCTGATACGCTTCCTTGGTAAGGAATTGTCTCATTACTGTTTCATTAAAAACATTTCTTCCGAAAAGTTCTGATCTACGATCTCCCTCGTCTATCTTAATCGGTTTTCTATTTAAAGTCTCTTTTAGAGCCTGAAATCTTAAAGTTGCCATATGAAGTTATTTATTTTTTAAAAATACTCCAGCAAAAATACAAGATTTATATATACACCCCCTAAAATTTAGGGGTAAAAAACTTAAAGTTTACTTAAATAACAAAAATACCCCTTAAATTAATCTAAAAACGCGAGTGCTATGAAAACTGCATATCCTGCAAATAGCAAAAACCCCTTATACCTGCCTAAAATAAATCTTCGGGGAAGGAAGGCTAAAGGAATAATGATTAAAGCGAATCCAATCATCCAAAAGATATCATTGTTAAGAATTTCTGCAGACTGAACATTAATTGGTTTTATAAGCGCTGTAAGACCTAGGACAGATGCAATATTAAAGATATTGGAGCCTATTAAATTTCCTAAAGAAATTGCTTTTTCCTTTCTTAAAGCAGCTATTACAGATGCGGCTAACTCTGGAACACTGGTTCCTACGGCAATAATAGTCACAGAAATTACGCGTTCACTTACCCCTATCATTTCTGCGAGATCCACAGCACCCTTTACCAAAAGTTCTGAACCTCCATATAATGCTGCAGCTCCAATTAGAAGCCATATTGTTACTTTGAAATTACTGGTACTCGCCAGTTTATCATCAATCCCTTCAACCTCAATATGCTCTTTTCTAGATCTACGTATCAATAAATATAAATACAAAACAATACCTAATAGCAGCACTATCCCTTCTACTCTAGACAAATTATTACCGGTGTTAAGGAAATAGTAGAGTGCTAAAGAAAAGATCATCATCACCGGCCAGTTAAATCTATAGAAATCTCTGTCTATTGCCAATGGTGAAATAAAGGCTGTGATCCCTAATACAAGTCCAATATTTGCAATGTTAGAACCAATCACATTTCCTAATGAAATATCTGAAAATCCTGTTAATGCTGCTTGCAAACTTACTAACAGTTCTGGTGCAGAAGTAGCAAAGGATACTACCGTTAACCCAATAACCATCTTGGAAAGGTTTAGTTTAAAGGATAGTGCTACAGAAGATCGAACCAGGAATTCTCCCCCTACAACTAACAAAGCGAAGCCTATTAGGATAAAAACTATACTCATTATTTAATTTTTTGCGAAGATAAAGAAACTAAATCTGCTGCACCAATATCATTTTCAAACTATAAAATTAGGTTTATAACTATTTTTGTAGTTATATTTGAGAATAGTTAATTATAAATCGTATTAATGGAAAAGCTCACCAATAAAGAAGAGGAGATCATGCATATTTTATGGAAGCTGAAAAAAGCTTTTGTGAAAGAGATCCTTGCAGAGATCACTGAAGAAAATTTACATTATAATACGGTATCTACCATTGTAAGAAACCTTGAAGATAAGGGATATGTCTCCCATCAGGCTTTTGGAAAAACTCATCAATACTTTCCAATGGTTACCAAAGAGGTATTTAAAAAGCAATTTATGAATACAGCTACCCAAAAATTCTTCGACAATTCTTATAAGAGTATGGTCTCATATTTTGCAAAAGAAGAAAAGATAAGCGCAGAAGAATTGAGAGAGATCTTAGAATTAATTGAGAAAAAAGGATAATAATGCATATAATTCTAATTTATCTATCAAAGAGCGCTGTACTTATAAGTGTTTTCTATATCCTATACATTTTACTACTTCAAAAGGATACAAACTTTCAAATGAATAGAAAGTATTTGCTAGGAGGAATTCTAACATCATTTGTTTTGCCAGGAATTTATCTTACCAAAAAGATACTGGTGGCACCGGTAGATTATAGCCAATTTGAAAACGTAGGATCTATTAGTACACCTTTAATTAGAGAAGAAACTATTGATTGGTGGCAGATTGTGGGAGTTATTTATTTAATAATAACAGCTGCCTTGCTAATAAGATTCGTATTTCAACTTCTGAAGCTACTTCATTTTATAAATACTAGCAAGATCATTAGAGATGGAAATTTCAAATTTATAGAGTCTCCTAAATTAGTTGGACCATTTTCCTTCTTCAATTTTATTGTTTTTAATCCAACATTACATTCCAAAAAAGATATAGACCTTATATTAATCCATGAGAAAGTTCATGCTACTCAATTACATTCTATAGATATTATAATTGGTAATGTTGCGTCCCTTTTACTCTGGTTTCATCCTTTAATGCCATTTTATAAAAAGAAAATTGTCCAGAACTTAGAATTTATAGCAGATCTAGAGACGGTAGAAAGATGCTCTTCGAAAAAAGAATACCTGCAAGCGCTTGTCAAAGTCTCTACTAAAGAATATCACCCATCATTTACAAATTCATTTTATCAATCATTCATCAAAAAACGAATACTTATGTTACACACCAAAAACAAATCTCACAGTTCCTGGAAAATTGCTCTTATCTTTCCATTATTGCTCTCTTTTATGCTCATCTTTAATGTAAATACTGAAGCTCAAACAAAAAAGGTTACATCAGTTAAACTTGAAAGCATAGAATGGTTTCCTGACACCCTAGCATCTGCTATCATTACCTCAACACATACTACAGAGATGCTTAAAACTATCAGCGAAAATTTTAAAAAGTATGGAATAGAGCTTCAGTTTCAAGATTTGAAATATTCTGAACAAGGCTTTCTTACCGAAATACATATAATTTATTTGAACTTAAATAATAATGAGTCTGGCAAGTTCGAAAGATCTGGAAATACTCCTATAAAGCCAATAGAAATAATCTTTGATGAAGATCAAAAGGTTGAATTTCAATCTACAGTCTCTCCTATAACAATTTCATTGCCTAATGATACTACCGTCACTGTTTCAAAACTAAACAAGGAAGAGGTGGTTGAGCCAATTATAAAGCGATCTTCTACGAATAAATCAACCTATTTATTCTCTTCAGGTTCAGAAAAGGTATACTATCCAACAGGTAATTCTGGATCTAGCGGGCTGACCGGACAAAATTATAGCATTAACACTAGTAACCCTGTCACCTATTTTGAGCGCGATACTACCAAACCAAAAAATCGAATTCAAATAGTTGATACGGTAGAAGTGTATCAATCTAAAAGTTCTAAAGAGAAAAGCATAACTGTTACTTCTCCCCAAGACAAAAAGATATTGACAATTCTAAACGGTAAAAAATTGCCTTTAGGTTTTGACATTAACACCATTTCTCCAGAAACAATTGAAAATGTAAATGTTTTAAAAGGTGAAAATGCAACTCAAAAATATGGTAACGAAGGTAAATATGGGGTTATTGAAATTAGCACTAAATCTGGAACAGATCAATCTGAGTTAGATGATACTATTAATATCGTAAAAACAGCATCTGGAGACAAAAAATTAAATATCACACCTAAATATAAAGATATTCTGGTGGTTGTAAATGGTGAGATAAAAAGTAAAGATTTTAGCACAGACGCTATAGATCCAGAAAGCATTAAGAGTTTATATATCCTAAAAGATAAAACAGCCATTAAAAAATATGGAGAAAGAGGGAAGAATGGAGTAATTGTAATTACATTAAAAAAGAAGTAAACCACTCTCTCTCACTAAATTTTAATAATTAGCTTGTAGATTTATGTAATTCATATAGCTACAAGCTTTAATTTTTTTACATAAATTACTCAATTTCAATATCTTTGAAAGAAATCAACCAATTTTATGAAAAAGCAATTCTTTAAGACTCTTTCTAGGATAAATAAGAAAGCCTTGCCATCTCTATCTAAGAATCGAGTAAATCTTCAAAAGGCAACCAACATTCAAAAAGCTATTTTAGGATGGAAATTATGGGTTACCAAGAACTCATTAGATTAGAATTCTAACTAAATAATTATATATTCTTTCATATCAAGGTTTTAAGATTTGTAGTAAAAGTATTTCAAAAGTATTGTTGAAATATACATTTCATCTGATAAATATCTTTCATTATCGAAAATCTTAAAAATTAAACACAAACGTTAACTATATCCTAAAAATATTAATACTTTAATGCATTATTAGAAAAAATAACTACAAACTAAAACCACTAATTATGAAAATTAAGTTTTACGCAGCAGCCCTCATCGCAGGACTATTATTTACCGCCTGTTCTACAGATGACAACTCGTCTACAGAATTGGAAACCACAGATGCACAATCTGCAGCAGTACCAAAAGACATTATTAAAAAATTAAAAGCACTTAATTTCAATACAGATGGTATAGAAAAAAGAGCTGTAGACAGACCTGATGGTTCTACAGTTACTTCTTATCTAGTGGAAGATGATATCATGCTTTCTGAAAGTCAGATAAACGAAATGAGTGGCGTTGGTATTACAGATAAGCAATACCGTACTTATAACCTAGTTAGCACTCCTAAAACAATTAGAGTTCTTGGTTTTAATGCACCATCAAGTCAGGGATTGACTGCTAAACAAAAACAAGCACTTACGTTGGCAGTACAGAATTATAATGATCTTGATATTAGTTTAGATTTCAGTCTTTCTTTCGGAACAGATCTGGCAAATGCAGATATTATCATCTTTCAATCTCCAGGTGCTGCTGGTGGGGTAGCAGGATTCCCATCTAACGGAAATCCTTACCAATTCGTACAGATCTTTTCTGGAATGGAACAATACAGCCTAAGTGTTAATGAGCACGTAATGACACATGAAATTGGACATACTTTAGGAATGCGCCATAGCGACTGGTTTACGCGTGAAAGCTGTGGACGTCCAAGTTTTGGAGAATTAGCAAACCCAAGTGGAGCTGTTCATATTCCAGGTACTCCATACAGATATGATCCAAATTCTATCATGGCTTCCTGCTTTAGCGCTAGTGAAACTGGTAATTTTGGAGAGTTTGATATCGTAGCTTTTGAATATCTATACTAGATCTTACAATTTTAATGATCTAAAAAGCCGAAAGCTATATGCTTTCGGCTTTTTTATTTTATAGGTTCAAATAAATCTACTCTTATCACAACATTGTTACTTCAAAAATTAACGTAAAATATTGTAATTTAACTTCTCTACTTAAGTCTATATTTTAAAATTAAGCTGTTTAGTAGGTTATCAAAGAGTGTAATTTATAAGCTTTTATTTTATCTGATCCTTTTAAAAAGCTTAGCTCCATTATAAAATTACATTCAACAATATTACCACCCATTCTTTCTACCAATTTACAAGCTGCCTCTGCTGTACCTCCTGTAGCGAGCACATCGTCATGAATAATTACATTCTCTCCCTTTTTAATCGCATCTTGATGAATCTCTAGCGTATTAGAACCATATTCTAGATCATACTCTTCACTAAAAGTTTTATATGGAAGTTTCCCAGGCTTTCGTATAGGCACAAAACCAGCATTCAATTTTTCTGCCAGCAACATACCAAATAGAAATCCACGAGCTTCAATTCCTACAACTTTATGAATTGTCTTCCCCTCTAAAGATTTAGCAAAACTTGTAACTGCTTCTCTTACTCTTTCCGGATCTTGAAGCAATGGAGTTATATCTTTAAATTGTATTCCAGCTTTTGGAAAGTCTGGAATATCTCTAATTAATTCTTCAATTTTCTTCATTCGCGAAAGATAAAAAATACTGTAGAGGTATCCATAAATTCCATATGAAAATAATGAATGTGGTTCTACATAAATTTAACAAGTACTAAGATAAAATGCTAACCACATAATTTTCATATCTTTCTAAATTCAAAAAAACATCATCATCTAAACCGGGTATTTACCATGCATTCACACTTCAAAATATTAAGTTTTACCATTTTACTTTTCTTTAGCTTTCAAATAATAACAGCTCAACAATCTAGTCTTAGTGTAGAGAAAATAATGAAAGATCCTAAATGGATGGGGACGTTTCCTTCTAATGTAAAATGGGCTGAAAATGGAGGCACTCTCTATTTCAACTATAATCTGCAGAAAGACCCGTCAGATTCTTTGTATAAAATACAGCTTAATGCTCCGGAGAAGATTGTTAAAGTTGGCCAGAAAGAGATAAAAACACTCACTTTCAATGGAACTTATAATAAAGATAAAAGTGCAAAACTGTACACAAAAGATGGAAAGTTAATGCTTTTCAGTTCTAAAGACAATGCTTCCAGAATACTTTTAGATCTAGGAGAGAATGTTAGGAATGCTGAATTTTTAAAAGATGAAAATTTGGTAAGCTTCATTATGAAAAACAATTTATATCTGTTTCATTTAAAAACAGGTTTCATAGAAAAGATCACCAATATAAAGTCTGGAAATGAACCTGAGAAAGACGAGAAACTATCTACTAAAGATGAATGGTTGGAAAATGAAAACCTAGGACTCCTCGAAGTTGTGAATCAGCGCAAAATTAAACGAGAAGAATCTGCAGCATATTATAATAGCATTCAAAAAGATCCAACAATCTTTTATACAGGAGATAAAGAAGTTTCTAACCTACACCTTTCTCCAGATGGCAAATTTGCTACTTTTAATCTTACCACTCCGGTGAAAAATAAATATACAGATGTTCCGAACTATGCAGATGCTTCCGGATATACTGTAAATCTACCTGCAAGATCCAAAGTTGGAAATGAGATCGAAAAAGAAGAACTGCTTATCTATTCTGTAGAGAATGACAGTGTTTATGTTGTGAAAACTGATGGATTGCCTGGTATTACAGATCTTCCAGATTACACTAAAGATTATCCCGAAAAGAATTGGGAAAAAGAAGTGCGTGAAGTTATTCCAGCTGCTACTTATTTTTCTGAAGATGGAAACCGAGCTATAGTAAATATTAGGTCTCAAGATAATAAAGATAGGTGGATTGCAAGTTTAGATCTAGCCACAGGAGTTTTAAAAAGCCTAGACAGACAAAGAGATGAGGCATGGATAAATGGTCCCGGGATAGGATATGCTGCAGGTTATGAGACTATGGGATGGCTTCCAGATAATAAGAATATTTATTTTCAATCTGAAGAATCTGGGTATTCTCATTTATATGTTCTTAATGTAGATACCGGAAATAAAAAACAACTTACAAAAGGTAGTTTTGAAGTTTTTGATCCATTTATATCAAAAGATGACAAAAGTTGGTTCTTAACCACCTCTGAAGTGGGACCTGAAGAAAGACATTTTTATAAAATGCCTCTTATGGGAGGTAAAATGGAAAAGCTTACAAGCATGACAGGGAATAACGATGTGTATCTCTCCCCAGATGAAAAGCGTATGGCTATTTTATATTCATATAGTAATAAGCCATGGGAACTATTTCTTAAGAAAACCCAGCAAAAAGATAATGCCACTCAACTCACCTCAGGATTATCAGAAGAATTTAAAGCGTACCCGTGGAGAGATCCAGAAATTGTAAACTTTAAGGCTGAAGACGGAGCCATGGTTCCTGCAAGAATCTATAAACCTAGTGCAACTGCTAAAAATGGAGCCGCCGTGATCTTTGTTCATGGAGCAGGATATCTTCAGAATGCGCATAAATGGTGGTCTAGCTATTTTAGAGAATATATGTTCCATAATTTACTTACAGACCTTGGTTATACCGTATTAGACATAGATTATAGAGGAAGTGCAGGTTATGGAAGAGATTGGAGAACCGCGATCTATAGACATATGGGAGGTAAAGACCTATCAGACCAAGTAGACGGTGCAACTTATTTAGTTAAAGAATTAGGGATAGATAAAGATAAAGTTGGCATATATGGAGGTAGTTATGGTGGTTTTATAACACTTATGGCAATGTTCAATGAACCGGAAACTTTTACCTCTGGCGCTGCATTAAGATCTGTAACAGATTGGGCTCACTACAACCATGGATATACTTCTAACATTCTGAATAATCCGGTAGATGACCCTATAGCTTATAAACGCTCTTCTCCCATTTATTTTGCTGAAGGACTAAAAGGAAATTTATTAATAGAACATGGGATGTTAGATGTAAATGTACATTTTCAAGACGTAGTTAGATTATCACAAAGGTTAATTGAATTAGGTAAGAACAATTGGGAACTTGCTGTTTATCCTTTGGAAGATCACGGATTTGTAGAGCCTAGTAGCTGGACAGATGAATATAAAAGGATTTTAAAACTATTCAATGAGACCTTGCTTAAAGAATAATTCCTACAATTAAATTCGCTCAAGAAAGTTTTAGTAGCTCTTCTTGAGCGTATTTTTTAAAATACTGAGGTCGTAATTTTAAATAAAATAACCAATTAATTCAGGCGCCTCTTAGTTCCAAAATATTGTAGTTGGAATTGTTTTTATATATTTATTGCTTCTTTCAAAAATCAAATTACCACTGTTTACTACGCCTATGGAAAATTACGGTTTGCTTTCCATCCTACCTCCAGTAATAGCTATAATTCTTGCTTTAAAAACCAAACAGGTTTATATAGCCTTACTATTTGGGATCTGGTTCTCGTGGATCATCATGAATGATTGGAATTTTCTAACCGGCACTGTTGCTGCAATAGAGGGTTTGGTAAACGTATTTAAATCTGAAGGCAATACCAGAACTATTATGTTCAGTGCACTGGTAGGTGCACTTTTACTTTTTATCCAATATTCTAGAGGTGTTGAGGGTTTTATCGGTAAATTGAATGTATTAATTGGTTATTTTGAGAAAAAGCAAACCGGTTATAGCAAGGTCATTATTCAGTTACTTGCACTATTAACAGGTATTTTACTATTCGTAGAAACAAGTATTAGCTCATTAACGGTTGGAACTTTATATAGACCTGTATTTGATAAGCTAAAGATATCAAGAGAAAAGTTAGCTTATATTGCAGACTCCAGTTCTGCCCCTACCTCCATTTTAATTCCGTTTAATGCATGGGGAGCATTCATTATGGGCTTATTACTAACCCAAGGCCTGGAAAATCCATTCTCCCTGATGCTTTCTTCAATTGCTTATAACTTTTATCCCATTCTAGCCATTATAATAGTTTTTCTTGTAATCGTATTTAGAAAAGATATAGGCCCTATGGCTAAAGCTGAAAAGAGAGTTCAGGAAACCGGAGAGCTCTTTAATGAAAATTCAAAGCCTATGCTTTCAGACACAATTACTTCTTATAAACCAAAAGAAGGCATTAAGGCCAAAGCTTATAATATGATCATTCCATTGGCTACAATGGTATTTATGATGCCTATAAATTTAGCAGCTACAGGATGGGCAGCAGTAGAAGAATATACTTCATTTGGAGATCATCTTTATCAGGCTATTGGTCAAGGTTCTGGCTCTTCATCTGTGTTGTATGCAGTTTGCACCGCCATTTTGGTTGCTATGATCTTATATAGATCTCAAGGGATCATGAAAACTAAAGAAATGATAGATCTGGTAATAAAAGGGATTAGTGAATTGATGCCGTTGGCGCTCCTTATGCTTTTAGCTTTTGCCATTGGAGATGCATGTAATCAATTAGGAACCGGCCAGTTTATAGCTAACTCTTCTAAAGAATGGTTATCTCCAGAATTCTTACCTGTAGTGGTATTTATTATAAGTTCTTTTATTGCATTCTCTACAGGTACTTCCTGGGGAACGTTTGCAATTATGCTAGCCGTTTCTATTCCTATGGCAAATGCACATCAAGCAGAATTACCACTTATTATTGCAGCAACTTTGGGAGGTGGAGTCTTTGGAGACCATTGTTCTCCAATATCAGATACTTCTATTATTTCTTCTATGGCATCTGCAAGTGATCATATAGATCATGTAAGAACGCAGTTGCCTTATGCAATAATTGGAGGAATTATAACTTCTATTATGTATCTTATTTTGGGTTTTGCAATGGCGTAAAATTACTGGAGCATTAACCATAAAAACTAAGACTGTGTCTTGCAGTAACTCGTATTTTGGCTCTAGGTGATCCTGAAAATGTAGTACTAATAAAATCCTGACCTTCTAAAGAGTCCTTTCCGAATCTACAATGGTTAGTATTAGAATCTAATTTATTATTTTGATGGTGAAAATAGAATATTATGGAATCTTCCCCATATTTCTATCAAATTTTAAAATTTTGCAAACTGAGTATTTCAGCAATCAGAAATAAAAGTAGTAAGACTGTTTTTTGTCACCATAATTGTAGAATTATATTCCTTATTGATTGGTTTGAATGTTGATCAACAAAGATTAACACAACTTTAATGCGCTGTAAAGTCAACTATCTTTAACTTTAAAAAGCTCATACCTTTTAGAATATATCTCATAATAAATAGCTAACTCTCAATTATATAGTACAATTATTTTAAGGGATGATAATAATTTTATGATGGTGTAATTAATATTTTTGGGATAAAGAATCGCTTTAATATGTTAATATATCATTCCCCTTTTTCACGCTTTATAAGGATGTTAGATAATAGCCTTATATTTGTATCGTGCACGATATAAATATTAAAAGACTAAAAATTCAATATGGAAAATGTAATTCAAACTAGCTTAACACAAAAGATCTTTAGAATAGTACTTGCGGTCTTTATGATCTACGCAGGATTTAGTCATCTAACATTTAACAGAGTAGATTTTCAAGCTCAGGTACCAGATTGGCTTCCTATGAGTAAAGATCTTGTAGTAATTCTTTCTGGAATAGTAGAAATGGCTTTGGGATTAGCCCTTTTATTTTGGAAAAAACAGCGTGTTAATATTGGTTGGACATTAGCGATATTCTTTATTCTGGTATTTCCAGGGAACGTAGCTCAATATTTGGATGGGAAAGATGCTTTTGGTGCCTTGAATTCTGATAGAGCCAGACTCATTAGATTATTTTTTCAGCCTGTATTAATCGCATGGGTATTGTGGTCTTCTGGTGCATGGACCGCTTGGAGAAATGCAAAGAAGTAATGCATGAAAATAGAAGATCAACTTAAATTAGAGAACCAGATTTGTTTCCCTATATATTCAGTTTCCAGACTTATTACCAAAGCTTATAAGCCATATTTAGAGAAAATGGGACTTACTTATCCGCAATATTTGGTAATGCTGGTTCTTTGGGAACATGAGAAATTAACCGTTAATCAGATAGGGATTAACTTACAATTAAATACGAATACGCTATCGCCATTAATTAAGAGAATGGAACAAATGGAATTGCTAAAGCGTACAAGATCTGTAAAAGATGAGCGGAGCATAGTTGTAGAACTAACTAAAAAAGGATTAAATTATAAAAAGGAAGCTATTCCAATTCCACAAACTCTTTTAAGATCTTTAATTTCAGAAGAAGTAGAACTTAAAGATATTATTTCTTTAAAAGAGACATTAGATAAACTAATTAACCTACTCAATAAAGACTTAAAAAATGAGGTAATTGCATCTCAATCAACTTAAAATAAATAATTATGAAAGCTTTACAAATAACTAAATATGGAGAAATTAAAGATAGTCTTTCCATACAAGAGGTAGACAAACCATCATTTAATGATAATGACATTCTGGTAGCGGTAAAAGCGGCTTCTCTAAATCCAATAGATTATAAACTTGCGGAAGGTAAATTAAAGGATATGTTATCCTTAAAACTTCCTGCAACCATTGGTTACGATGTAAGTGGCGTTGTAGTAGAAAAAGGTTCCAAGGTTAAGAACTTTGAAATTGGAGATGAAATTTATTCTAGAGTTCCACAAGAGCAAATGGGAACGGTTGCAGAATTTGTTGCCATTAATATTGATATGGTTGCACTAAAACCAGAAAACATTTCTTTTGAACAGGCGAGTGCACTTCCGCTAACAGGATTAACTGCCATGCAGGCTTTAGAGAAAGTAAATATTAAAGAGGGAGATAGAATTCTTATACATGCTGGTTCTGGGGGTGTTGGAAGTTTTGCTATACAGTTTGCTAAATACAAAGGCGCAATAGTTTATACCACCACAAGCACAAAAAATGTAGATTGGGTAAAGGCACTAGGAGCAGATCGAGTAATAGATTATAAAACCGAAGATTATAAAGAGGTTGCGAATAACTTAGATATAGTTTTTGATACGCTGGGAGACGATTATACTTTTGATGCTTTCGAGATCATTAAAGAAGGCGGAAGGGTTACTACTATTGTAGGTCCTCCAGATGAGGAAACTGCAAAACAAATGGGAATAAAAGATTATTCCTTACCTGAGAAGTTAGCAAAACTAAAGAAAGAAAAATCTGCAGAGTACAAGCTTACATGGATGCAGCCCAACGCCAAGCAGTTGGAAGAAGTAAAAATCTTAGTAGAAGATGACACTATAAAGCCTATTGTAGATCTTATATATTCTTTTGAAGATGGTATAGACGCTTATGAATATCTAGCTACAGGAAAGGCAAAAGGAAAAGTAATTATAAGCATGGCAGATTTGTTCTAATTTATGCTTTTTAAACTTATAGATTAGACTGAAAAATCTAATATGCTGTAAGTTACCACTCCCCTCTCCGACTTTATTGGAGACACCTACAACTTACAACAAGCATTGCTTTAAAATTTTTAGAGCAATGCTTGTTTAATTATATACTATTTAAAGATGAAGAAGATAATTTTATTGATTGGATTAATATCTCTGGCAGGATGCAAGTCTCTTAGTATTCCAGCTCCTACAGATAATGAAATTGAAAATGTTGCAAGTTTTAGCGAGCAACAGGTTACCGGATTAAGTATTAGCGATAGAGGCAGAATGTTTGCCAATTTTCCTAGATGGAGAAAAGGAGTTGAGAATTCTGTAGTAGAAGTTCTAGAAAATGGTTCTTCCAACGCTTATCCTAACAAAAGCTGGAACACATGGGAAGTTGGGTCTCCGGCAAAAGACTCTGTATTTATTGGAGTACAATCTGTACTCGCTTTTGAAAATGATCTATATGTATTAGACACTAGAAATTCTTTATTTCAAGGGGTAATAGATAATCCAAGAATTTTTGTCTTTGACTTGGAGAATAATAATTTAAAACGCACCTACATTTTAGAGGATGCTAGTTTTCATAAAGATTCTTACATCAATGATCTTAGAATAGATAAGAAAAAACAGAAAGTATATTTAACAGATTCCGGACATGCCGGAATTATAATTTTAGATCTAAAAACAGGAGCTTCAAATAGAGTATTAAATGATCATAATTCTACCCTTACAGAAACAGATCATCTCATCATAGATGGAAAAAAATGGAAGAATGTAATTCATTCCGATGGTATTGCTTTAGACACGGAAAATAATATTCTTTACTACCATGCGCTTACCGGATATAGCCTATATGCCATTTCTACTGATCTTTTAGTGAATGGAACGTCAGAAGAGATTGAAAAAGGTGTGAAATTTATTGCTAAAACATCTGCACCAGATGGAATGATATTAGACAAAAAAGGAAATCTCTATTTAGCAGATCTGGAAAATCATAGTATCATGAAATTCAATATTTCATCTAATCTTATTACTGTTCTTGCTAAAGGAGAAAAGATAAGATGGGCAGATACCTTTAGCATTTATCAAGATGAGCTTTATTTTACCAATTCCAGAATTAATGAGATCAACGGTGAGATTACTAATATGGATTTTACCATAAAAAAGATAAAATTATAAAGAATCTTAGATCTCCATTCTCAATTATTGCTAATGGAGATCTTGTCGATTTTTACTAAGTCATAAATTTTTTAAGCAATGAAGAAAAATCTAATACTACTGCTAATTTTAGTTAGCAGTTTTCAATTGTTATCGGCTCAAGATAAAGAGCTACAATGGTTAGATATAAAGTTATCTAATTATGAATACCCTTATTCTGTGTCCACAATTCAACTCAGCATTCAAGACCAGATCTTGGAGATGGCTTATATGGATATAAAACCCGATAACTATAATGGGAATAATATAGTGCTTATGCACGGCAAGAATTTTAATGGTGCTTATTGGAAGACTACAATTGATGCGCTACAAAAAGAAGGTTATAGAGTTATAGTTCCAGATCAGATAGGTTTTGGGAAATCTTCTAAACCTCCACATTTTCAATATACCTTCCAGCAACTGGCTCAAAATACCAAAACCTTATTAGATTCTATAGGAGTGACCAAAACTGCTATTTTAGGACATTCTATGGGCGGAATGCTGGCAACTCGTTTTGCTTTGATGTATCCAGAAAACACAACAAAATTGATCTTGGAAAATCCAATCGGATTAGAGGATTGGAAATTAAAAGTTCCATATAAATCGGTAGCATGGTGGTATAAGAACGAATTGAAGAACAATTATAAAAGCATAAAGAAATATCAACTTGAAAGTTACTACGATAATAAGTGGAAACCAGAATATGAGCAATGGGTGAATTTACTTGCAGGATGGACACTAAACTCAGATTATAAGACCATCGCTTGGAATGCTGCATTAACTTATGATATGATCTTTACACAACCAGTGATCTATGAATTTACAGAGATCTCCTCTCCTACTTTATTGATTATTGGTACCAGAGATAGAACCGCATTAGGTAAAGCTCTGGTAGAGGATACCATTAGAGATCAAATGGGACTTTATAATGAATTGGGTAAAAAAGCTCAACAACAGATTCCAAATTCTAAACTTATAGAAATTAAAAATGTAGGACACTTACCTCATATAGAGCAATTTGATAGTTTTATAACACCGCTGCTCTCTTTCTTAGATGAATAGATTGCTACTTAAGTATTAGCACAAAGACGTTTATGAAAAAGCTGCATATCTCTAAAGAATGCAGCTTTTTTTAGATTAAAAACTTTATTATGTATCATTTTAACCTTTTTTAAACTTAATACTTAAAAAAGTAAATAATAACTATTTATATTCTTAATTAAACTAAGTAATTACTATGTTTATTATATTTACAGGAGAATTCTTAAAATAGTAAGATGCGATTAAAGCTCAATAAAATTGTATTAATTTATATAATTATTACCTCGCTTAACGCCACAGTTTCTAATGCTCAAGAATTAGATCCAGCCCTTAAATACCTAATTCAAAAAGCTATTGATAAAAGTCATTCATTAAATATCAATCAATTTGAAGCAGAACAAGCCAAAGTAGATGCTTTGCTTGCAAAATCTGCACTACTTCCAAAGCTTACCTTCAACGGAAGTTTTACAAGACTTGATGACGACATAACTTTTGACTCAGACACACAGAATCTTCTAATTTCTACTCAAAAATTATTAGTAAAAGAAGCCATTGGCATTCCATTTAATGCACCTTTTCCTGAAAATATTCCGTTAACAGATATTCCAAATTTACAGGATAAGAATATCTTAAAATCTTCTGTAGATCTAAACTGGACTCTTTTTAGCGGTTTAGAAGTTACCAACGCGGTACGAGCTAGTGAACATAAAAAAACTTCCATAATTTATAAAGGCTTAGCAGATAAGGATAAAATTGCCTTAAAAATCATAGAATATTATGACAAGCTAGCGTTGGTGTATGCTTCCAAAAAAGTTATTTCTACCTCTAAAGAATATTTAGATGATCAGGAATATTATATTAAAAAGGCCATAGAAAATGGGTTAGCAACCCCTATAAGTAGAAAAAAGATAGAGCTCGCTCAGCAGCAATTAAACGGCAAGGAATTAGAGTATGATCATAACAGAGTTCTAATTATCGAATCTTTACATCAGCTTACTGGAGAATCTAAAGAAAGGTTAATGCAACTAGCACCTCAATTAGATTCGCTTGAAAATTCTTCAAGTACCTCAACTGAAAAAAGAAATGAGGTAAAAGCCTTAGAAGAAGCAGAGCTGGCGACATTATTTAAATCTAAGATGGAGAAAAGTAGTTATATTCCTAAACTTGGTTTAAAAGGACATTATGAATTTATTGAGGATGACTTATCCTTACTAGATCCAAAATGGTTTTTAGGCGTTGGTGTTTCGTGGAATGTATTCGACGGTTTTCAAGCAGTATTGAAAAGCAAAAAGTCTATGATTGAAAGTCAGAAATATCGCAAGCAAATTGAAGAGGCAGAAGAGATGATAGATCTATCCATAATTAAAGCGAAACTAACCTTAGAGTCTTCAATTCAAAATACAAAGATTGTTGAGAAAGAAATAGATCTGGCAAATGCTACCTATACCATGGTAAATAAGCAGTATAAGAACAATCTCGCCACTATTACGGAAGTTTTGAATGCACTTACAGATCTAGAAAAAGCTAATTTCAAATTGCAAGAATCTTATTTCGATCAGCGCAGAGCAGTTACAGAATTGCTTCATGCAAAAGGTATAATTACTTCTTTCTACAATTAAAATTAATATTGAAATGAAAATATTCAAAACATTGGCCATTGCTTTACTAACCATCTATATGCTCCAGTCTTGTAATGATAAGGAGGCTTTGAGTCCATACATAGGCAAAGTTAAATTTGAAACTATTTCTGTTAGTGGAAAAATAGCTGGTAGGCTTAGTAAAATATATGTTGAAGAAGGGCAAATTGTTAATAAAGGAGACACTCTTGCCATTATAGATATTCCAGAAGTTAATGCTAAAGTGATGCAGGCTAATGGCGCGATAACATCCGCTCAAGGTCAATTAGATATGGCAAATAATGGTGCTACAAAAGATCAAATCAATCAAATTGATGGGCAACTAAATTCTGGACGAGCGCAATTGGAATTTGCTAAAGAATCTTATAATAGAATGCTAAATATGTACAAGGATTCCTTAATAAGCAAACAGCAGTTTGATGAGGTAGAAATGAAGTTGGAAATGGCACAAGCACAGGTAGAAGCTCTAAACGCAAAACGAAAAGAAGCCACAAGCGGCGCTAGATCTGAGCAGATAGATCAGGCTCAAGGGCAATTACAAAGAGCTCTCGGCGCAAAGGAAGAAGTTCTTTCTGCTTCTAAAGAAAAATATATGATTGCACCAACAAATATGTCTATTGAAACTATTAGCCTGAAGGAGGGAGAATTACTTTCTCCAGGTTTCGTCCTCTTTAACGGTTATGCTAGGAGCAGCCTATATTTCAGATTCACAGTACCAGAATCTAACATCTATAATTTTGAGGTAGGAAAAGAATTAGTTCTTGTTAATCCATATACAGAACAAGAGATCAAAGCAAAAGTAAAATCTATTAAGCAATTAGCCCAGTACGCAGATATTACAAGTACTGCTCCACTATATGATCTCTCAGAATCTATCTATGAGCTAAAAGTTGTTCCTACTTCAACAAATAAAGAACAATCCTTCTTTGCTAATGCCACAGTTATAATTAAACAATAAAGTCTATGAAAGATTTTATAAGATTAATACGGATAGAATTCCAAAGGATTTTTTCAAACAATGTTTTACTTGCCATTTTTTTTGGCGCACCAATTCTTTACGGAGTTTTATTTGGGTATGTATATGGGCAGGCAAAAGTTATAGATTTGCCTATACTTATTATAGACCAAGATCACAGTCCAACTACAGATAAAATTATTGATGCTTTTAATGATAATGAAACGCTATTAGTAAAAGATCTAAGGTTTACTCCTGGTAATATTATGGCAGAAATGCCGGAAGAGCAATATGCCGCAGTAGTTACATTTCCTGCAAATTTTGAAGCCGCTATTCTTCAGAAAAGACATCCTGAAGTACGAGTAGATCTTAATATGGCAAATATCTTAAATGCTAATACTACTAGTAAAAATATACAATCTGTATTAATGACGATAAATGCAGGAATTGAAATAGAAGGTCTTAAAAAACAGGGGATGCACCCTAATGAAGCTATGAATGCCTACGAAAGCTTTAAGATCAATTTCAATAAATTATATAATTCTTCCGGGAATTACTTATACTTTATGCTACCAGGGCTTATTGCCGCTATAATGCAACAAATCATCTTTTTGGCGATGGCGTTGGTTTTTGCTAGAGATTTTGAAGATGGATATTTTGGCAAATTAGTAAAAGAAAGCAAGTGGTCTCTTTACCATATCACTTTAAAATCTACACCATTTTTACTAATGATTCCTCTAATGTGGATCATAGTTAGCCTCTTAATTCCATTTTTTAATATAGAGATTTCTATTTTCACGTTGCCAATGCTAGTCTTAGCTTCTCTTTTAACATTAGCATCTATGAATATTGGGATGCTTTTCTCTATTGCAATTCCCAGCCAATTGAAAGCTACAGAGCTTTTAATGGTTATTTCTACTCCAGCATTCGTACTAAGTGGTTTCACATGGCCCACACTAGCAATTCCTACAGCAATTACCAATGTAGCCCAGTTTATACCATTAACTCAATTTCTTAGCGGATTCAGAAAAATAGCATTTTATGAAGGCGGGTTAACTTCTATTCATTCAGAAATAACAATGCTACTAATAATTATAGTGGTAACCTTCTTTGCAATGCTTATATTACTTCAATTTAAGATATCATCATATCTTAAAAAAGACAAACAAACCATCTCACAATCACCCGAATAAACTATGTCCATAGAACATTTAATTAATACGAATTATTCAAAAGATGTTCTGGGTGAAGATTTTGAACAATGCACCTTAGATCTTAAAGATGATTATGAGGGGAAAGTTCTCGCAACCTTAGTGCGCAGAAAATCTAAAATTCCAACATTTAAAGCGGTCTTGTATATTCATGGTTTTAATGATTACTTTTTTCAAAAAGAGCTGGCGAAACGCTTCAATGCTAAGGGTTATAACTTCTATGCATTAGACCTTAGAAAATATGGACGTTCCCTGCTTAAACATCAAAAAATGAATAATGTGCGCAGTCTTCTGGAATATGATGAAGAGATTGAAAGATCTTTAGATATCATTAGATCTGAAGAAAATGCTCAGGTTATACTAATGGGGCATTCTACCGGCGGATTAATACTTACCAATTACGCAGGGCGTAATCTTCACAGTGAAAAATTTCAAGGAATTATTTGTAACAGTCCGTTCTATAGTTTTAATCTAAATAGTATAGAAAGAAAGTTGGGCATTCCTATGCTATCTTTTATAGGACAACATAAACCAGATCTACTAATTTCTAGCGGGTTTACCAAGCTTTATGGGTATAGCTTACATCAAGAAAAATTTGGAGAATGGGATTATTCCCTTACTTGGAAACCACACAAAATTCCAAAGGTAAATCTGGGCTTTATAAATGCTATTCACCAAGCTCAGAGACAGGTTCACCATCATACTACAATAGATGTTCCTATGCTTATTTTACATAGCAGTAGATCGATCTACACCAAGCAATGGATAGATGATGTAAAAAAAGGAGATGCCGTTCTTAATATTGACGATATCCATAAATATGGAAAAGCACTTCAGGGAGATATAAAATTATGTACTATTAAAGATGGAATGCATGATCTTATACTATCACCCTTACCTGTAAGAGAGGAAGCATATAAGCAGATCTTTCTTTGGATAGATCTACAATATGGCAAGTAGCTGCAAACTTCATTTAAGTGTTCAGCATCTAAATATTAAAAAAATATTCTTGATGAGGCAGCAGACTTAGAGCGCCAATTTGGGCGGATTGATACCGTTTATGCTACCAGTAATAATTGGTGTGTTGCTAATTAGATATGTAACCTTCTTATTTGCTAGAACAGCATTCTTCTTGAAAATAAATAACATAAAGTATCCAGAAACATCGATAGATATAAGATCGTTAAGATTAATTACCAGATCTGCGGTTTCTGTTAATGCTTCTTGCAAACAGATCTCAATTTCAGATACGTTACCTGAAGTTAATTTACCAGATAAATTAATCGTGCCATCTACTTCTTTTCTAGTCATAAGCAGGATTAAATAATAAATGTAATTACAAAAGAATCTGTAAGGCGGGTTGTAGGGACTCACCGAAAGAATGTGAACATTCCCCTACAGATTCTAAACAAAAGTATACATAGGAAAATATCTACTGGAATAAATTATTTAAGTGGTAGCTTTTAAAAGATAAGTGGTAAGGTTTTTAAAATAAGAGTGTAATTATAAAAGGTTGATCCTTTTAATGAGCTGTGTCTTATATCTTCTACTAATAGGAATTAGCTTGTTATTTATCAAAACACTGTTATCCTGTATATCTATGATCTCTTTATAATTAATGATAAAAGACCTATGAACTCGAATAAAAGAAGAGGCAGGCAATTTGGCTTCTATTTTCTTCAAGGAAGAATACGTAAGATGCATTTGATTAAAGGTCTTTATATTTATAAAATTTCCACTAGCTTCGATATATTCTATCTCTGAAACCTTAATTTTTATAAGACGCTTATCTGTGTTTATGAAGATCTCCTTTTCTGATTCAGATAGCCCCACCGTTGTGGATCTACTATTAAGAATATTCAAATTATTATTTTGTAAAACAGCTTTATCTATCGCTTTATTAAATCGATCTTTCTGAAAAGGTTTGAGTAAATAATCGGTAATATTGGAATATTCAAATGCGTTAAGCGCATAATCTTTAGCAGAGGAGATTAGAATTATTTGTGCATTAGATCTTATTGCGCGTAATAAATCGAATCCTGAGAAATTGGGCATCAGGATATCTAAAAAAATTAGATCTATAGTATTCTCGTCGTTATTGATGAACTTCAGCCCCTCAATGGGATTATCAAATACTTCAATAAGATCTAACGCCGTTGTTTGAGAAATCAATTTGGCTAAGATCTTTTTGGGTAACTCCTCATCATCAATAATTACACAATTCATTTACCTTAAGATTATTTAATTTAAGTAGGGAAAATGTGATATAAATTGGCTTTATATTACCATTCTAAGAAACAGAAAATCGTTCTAAGATTATTATAATTAATCTACAAAATTTTATCCGTTTTCCATAGGTTAGAGACAAACAACTTTAAGACTTTTTACTTCCCAGACCCGTTCTTGCCATGGCACCCCAAGTTTTCTTTCCATGAATTAGATCCCAATTACCTTTTACAGAAGCCCACATTACAAATGGATGATATATTAATGGCTCTAATAAAATTGTTCCCAGCAGCTTTATAATGTACTTAGGCCTTTTGTATTGCTGAAAAGAAAATTCTTCAAAGAATAGTGCAGTAATTGAGAACAAGATTGCAAAGGTATATACTACTCCAAAAAATATTAAATAGACCCAGTAATTGGGAGTTGTGAAAATTGTGATCAATATTAAATAAACAAGTCCTAAAAACTCAATTATAGGCGCTAACCATTCAAAAAAGAACCAATAAGGTGTACTAAGTAATCCCAGAACACCGTATTTAGGATTGAAAAGCATTTTCTTATGTAACATTAATGTTTCTGCAGTACCTCGGGTCCACCTGTTACGTTGCCTATGTAATACATCCCAATTTTGAGGCACTTCTGTCCAGCAAAGCGGATTCGGTACAAATCCAACCGTGTATTGAACTTTATCCTCTCTCATCTTCTTTCTCATTCTTACCAGCAACTCCATATCTTCTCCAACGGTTTCATGGTTGTAACCTCCAACCGCAATAACCGTTTCCTTATCGAACATCCCAAACGCTCCGGAAATAAGCAATAAACCATCTAATCTAGACCATGCCATTCTTCCCATTAAGAAAGCTCTAAAATATTCTATGATCTGAGCTCTGGCTAAGAAAGTATCTGGCAGCTTTACTTCTAAAATTCTGCCATCTTCAATAGTACAAGAATTTGCAACTCTAATAATACCACCGGAAGCAATAACTTTCTTAGAATTATTAAGAAATGGTTTTACTAATTTAAGCAATGCATCAGACTCTAAAATACAATCTACATCTATACAACAGATTATATCATTGTCACACACGTTAATACCCGTATTTAGCGCATCTGCCTTTCCACCATTAACCTTATCTATAATTGTAAGATTTTTGAAAGATTCATTTTTAGATTTATAGATACCTCTTACCTCTTTAGACGGTATAAAAGGATGATATAAGAATTCTTCCAGTTCTAATTTAAAAGTGTCTATTAATCTTTGTAGCGTTTCATCTTTACTCCCATCATTTATTATAACAATTTCATAAGAAGGATAGTTAAGAGTGAGTAATGAACGAACATTTTCTACCACATTCGCTTCTTCATTATATGCAGGAGCTAAAATAGAAATAGTAGGAAGACTAGAAGATTGAAGAAGTGCGAATTCTGCCTGAAAATTATTCTTCCTTTTATAATCTCTTATTTCCAAAAAAGAGAAGATAGCTGCAAAACAATATCCAGAACAAATTATAATTCCATATAATAAGAATAGCCAGCTTGCAATTTCTGTAATTTGATGTATGTTCAAACTATAATCATTTGAAGAATTTTGATAATCTGTTACAAGGTGAAATTAAACTGTGGAAAATGCAAATTCTTTTTTATTCCATCTTTTTTTGATCTTAAATAAGGTTTGCCTAGTTCCCCAATCTTCCACCGGAATCATTGATTCCAACTCCAGAACATCTTCTATAACTCCAATTTTCATCACAGTTTTCAGAATAAAACTTTTTAAGGCTGGCACTTCATTTTGAAATGTTTCTTTTAAATAAATAAGCAACTCCGGATAGCCTAAATTACCTAAGCTATGAATAGTTTCCTTTTTTATATCTAAATCTTTACTTTCTAAAAATGGTAGCAGGTTTGGAATATTCTCATATTGATTATATTCTCCAATCATTTTAATGGAGAAGATCTTTACACTCGACAGATCACTATTTAACCATGTGGAAAAATCTGGAATCTCTCCTGTATAGTTACTTTTCAAACATTCTTCAATATAAATTTGCTCCCAAAGCGTCAAAGGCTTTTTAATTTTTGATAAGAACAAAAGCGGACTCTTATCAGAAAGTTGGATAAAATAAAGAATTGCTTGTTGCCTAAGTTCGTCTTTTTCAGCATCCAAATATTGTTCAATATTCTTACTAAAATCATTAAGATTAAGCTCTGCAGCTACATAGATAGCTCTTGCTATCTTATACCACTTTCCACTATTAAGGTCTTTATCAACAATTTTACGAAGATCCCACAGGTAGAATAATTCTTTTATTTTCTGATTGGTTTCACCCTTAAAATTTTCTTCAAAAATAAGCAAAACCTTAACGGCGATCTTTTCAGAAAGTTTAGTCTGTATATGTTGCTGCTTAAATTGCTTTACTTCTTCTACGGAAGGTATATTGGTATCAAATAAATAAAGCATAATATAATTGGAAAATAACTCCTTTTGCTTCCCAATTTCTCTATTCTTAATAATTTTTGAAATACGCAGATAAATAATAGCGAAGACAAAGCCCAATGTTATACTCAGGAAAAAAGCTGCAAAAACTATATTTAATTGCAGGATCCAATTCCCATTATTGGTAATATGTCTAAAGAAATCATCCATAAACTCATATTAAATTTTCTTAAGTGATCTTTTTACACGTAGTGTTAGCTCATTGGGGTTAAAAGGCTTGGTAATAAAATCGTCTACTCCAAAGTTAAAGGCTTCCATAATAGTTTTTTCCTGCTTAGAAGTAGAAAGAACAATAATTGAAGTTTCGGGAGAACTCTCCTTTATGTGTTTTATAAGCTGGTTGCCAGTAACAAAAGGAAGCATAAGATCTGTTAAAACTAGATCAAAAGATTGTTCTCCTAAAATATTCATGGCTTCTCTTCCATCTATGGCTGTAACCACATGATAGCCATCTTTGCTGAGTTTAAACTCTAAAGATTTAACGATCATTGGATTATCTTCTATGATAAGAATACGTTGCATCTATATATTTTTAGTTGAAAAATCTGCATCTATTTGTTCTACAATTTCCTCAAATATTAATTTGAGTCTAGCAACTAGTTCTGGGATTGCTGTCTCAGCCTTGTAATAGGTAAGTTCATTGCAAATACTTGTTCCTTCTTCATTTTCTAACATTTCAAAAGAAGGTTTAATATTATGAGCTATGCCACCAACCTCTTTCTTATCTCCTTCTTTAGAGGCTGCATCTAGCTCCCTCATTTTCTCTTTTACTGAAGACTTAAAAACATCTAAGGTTTCCATTATAAAATCTGTATCTCCATCTGATATATCCATCAAATAGTTCAAAGAATAAAGTGGGATTTCCGCAGCCTTAATTACTACTGATGTAGCATCAAATAGCGCGAATAGTGATCTTTCTGTAAAGGGTTTGAGAATTAAATGCTGATAATATCTGTCTTGGGAAGAAGTAGCCGTGACAAAAACAGGCGTTTCTGAATTTAGCTCCAACATAAGATAGTCTATAGTTTGAGATGCACTCATAGGTTGAGCATCTTCTTCTATAACAATTACATCCGCATTATTCTCTTGCACCCATTGTACTGCATCAAAACTATTCTTACAAACCTGAACACATACGTTGTTATGATGTCTATTCATTACATCGATAAAATGCATACTTTCAACCTCAGACCTTTCAATAAGAAGCACTTGAAAAAAATCATTTTGGGGTAAATTATTCATACTGGGGTATTTGGGACAAAATTGTACTATCTAAACTAGTCTCCAAAAGTATCACTTTAAATAGAATCAGACTAGTGTTAGCAAAACTATAATATACATAGTATTTCGCAAGGGTGCAAATAAGAATTTTAGAAAATATTCTTTCCCTATTTAATAGAAAATATGAATTAATCTGTTTTAAGATGTTTAACCATCATTAGTCTCATATCTTCCATTACCACTGGCTTTGTAAGATAATCGTCCATTCCAGATTCCAAACAAAGTTCTTCTTCATTCTTAACGGTTCGAGCAGTAAGAGCAACAATTGGAGTGTAGGAATTTTCCTTCTCGACTTTTCTAATTTCTCTTGTAGCTTCAATTCCTCCCATAACCGGCATTTGAATATCCATAAAAATGAGGTCCAGATTAAATTGCTGAAAGATGGTAACGGCATCTTCTCCATTTTCTGCCTCCAGCAAATTTGCATTTGGTAAAACTTTTTTAATAATAGTCTTCGCAAGAAATTTGTTTACAGGATTGTCCTCCACTATAAGAATATTGTAAACTTTTGAACTATCCATGGAAAATTGTAAATCTCTAGGTGCAGCTTGTGGCTCTACTCCCGGTTCTTCAATTTCATCTATCATCTTATACAAGGTATGTATCTGTATAGGTTTTGGAATATTAAATCTAACATCCAATCTCTTACAACCTTTTAAAATTTCATCATCTTCTGTAGAACTGTGTAAAAGAATAACAGGAAGATCATTAGATGTTAATTTGAGATTATTCCTTATTTGATCTATAACACTAATACCATTCATATATGGCATATTAAAATCTACAATAGCTAGATCAAAATTCTGTTCTCCTCTTTTAAGTATGTTTAAGGCTTCTACTCCATTGGCACATTCTTGAGAATCTATATTATTAGCGGCCAACATATCTTTTAAGATAATTCTGTTATTAGTATTGTCATCTATTACCAGCACATTTTTTACATTTTTGCTAGGTCTAGAGATATAATTAACCTCCTTATCTGTGCTAAGTCTTACTTTAAAATAGAACTCACTCCCCTCATTGAGTACACTTCTTAGCTCTAATTTACTATCCATAAGATTTAAAAGCTTATTACTAATAGACAAGCCCAAGCCACTACCTCCATACTTTCTAGTTGTAGAGGCATCTTCCTGATCAAAAGCATGGAATATCTTTTTTAGATTTTGAGGGGCAATTCCAATTCCTGTATCTCTAATTGAAAAAGTTAAGATTCTATCATTTTCACTTCCTTCTACTGTTTCTGAAGAAATGCTTAATTCTATTTCACCTTTTTGAGTGAACTTAACTGAATTACCCAAAAGGTTGGTAAGAATTTGCCTCAACCTTACAGCATCTGCATAAACATACCTTCTTAAAGATGGGGAAATATTCATCAAGACTTCTAATCCTTTTTTGTGGGCTTGATGCTTAATAATATCTACGGTTTGATCGCAAAGCTCAATAAGATCTGTTCTTTCTACACTTAGTTCTAATTTACCTGCTTCAATTTTAGAAAAATCTAAAACATCGTTTATAATGTCCATTAAAGAATTTGCAGAATTATAGACGGTATGCATATATTTTTGCTGAGAGTTCTCTAGCTCTGTTCTCATAAGAAGATCTGTAAACCCTATAATTCCATTTAATGGAGTTCTAATTTCATGGCTCATATTCGCCAGAAATTCAGATTTAGATTTACTGGCTGCTTCTGCCTTGATCTTTGCATTTATTAAAGAGACCTCCATCTCTTTAAGCTGAGAAATGTCTGTTGCTACGCCAAGAAATCCGGTTATTTTACCTCTATGATTGGTAATAGAAGTCACTATAAGCTGCACCGTAAACCTACTCCCGTCTTTACGTATATAGGTCCATTCTCGAGCATCGTACTCACCTCTTTGTGCCGGATAAGAGAATATCTCAAATCCTGAAATGTTCTTATTATATTTATTGCTAAGTGTTAGGGCTCTACTTTCAATTTCCTCTTCATCATGAAAACCGGTGGCGTTAAAAGTATATTTTATCTCTTCTTCTTTATAACCTAAAAGGTTTTCTGCTCCTTTATTAAACTTTTCCACTTTACCCTTCAGATCTGTTTGAATAATGGCTATCTGAGAAGTTGCATCCATCAAACACTGAAGCTCATTTAAGCTTTTTTGCAATGCCCTTTCAGAAACGATACGTTTTGTAATATCGCTAATTTGTCCAATTAAATATAGTGGCTGCCCATTCTCCCCAAGTATAGTGGAAACATTTAGCAACCCAAATATGGTTCTGCCGCTTTTATGAATAAATCTTTTTTCTACACTATACGTTTCAATTTCTCTATTTAAAAGGGAACCAAGCAATGCTGTATCCTTTTTAAAATCATCTTCATGAGTAAGCTCTTTAAAAGATTTCTCTTTAAACTCCTCTTTGGAAAACCCAAACATACTTGCCAGATTTTGGTTGACCATCTGCCAATTACCAGCCAGACTTACCACTCCCATTCCATTTGGAGAATATTCAAATGCTGCTTTAAATCTTTTTGAGTTCTCACTCGCTTTAAACTCTAACTCTTTGGTATCGTTAATATCTTCTATTTGAGTAATAATAAGATCTCCAGCATCTTCTAAAGATCTAATTATAGATGAGTTTGTTCTACACCATATTAGAGAACCATCCTTTTTGTAGAATTTAGATTCTAATTGATAGCTATCTACTTCTCCAGATACCAACATTTTTCGCTGTTTGACAGCAGCTTGCAGAAAATCTTTATGAATAAGATCTTTAAAAGTTAAGGACATTGCTGTCTCCATATCTTCTTTCTCAAAACCAAAAATCTTTAAGGTAGCAGGATTTACCTCTAACAATTTTCCAGAACTATGCACCAATACATTACCTATTGCAGAGTTATTAAAAATCATTTCATATTGCTCTTTGGTTCTTTCAAATTCTAACTGAATTCTTTTTTCTCTATCAATATTTTGAAAGGCTCCATAGACCCTCACACATTTCCCATTTTTAAATTCAGGTTTTCCCAAAGATCTAACCCATATCTCCCTATTCTTAGCTGTAATAAGCTTTAACTTGGTATCAAAAGGGACTCCTTTGGTTATGGCATTTTCAAATAATTTCGTGATCTTATCTCTACTCCTACCCGGCTTATAAAAATTGAGCCCTGAACTAATATCTGGTTCATAATCTGCATCAACTTCATGTATCGCTTTTGTTACTCTGGTCCAAGACAATTTATTATTAACGAGATCTACCTCCCAACCACCAACTTCTGCTATCTTATTGGTTTCATGATAAATAGACAACTTGTTCTTAGCTTTATCTAGTGTATTCAGTAAGAAATCAATATTATTCTCATCGGTATCAATTCTTAAAAATTTGAAGATATATAACCATTCCCCATTAGTATCTACAACTTTTTGCACATAGGCCTGAAGCTCTACCTCACCTCTATAATCCTTCTGAAAATTAAAAGACAATTTTACATCAGAAATCTCTTCTGAAGAATCTTGCAAAATTTTCTGTATTTTTTCTAATTCTGATGAAAATAATAAAGAATCAAGATCTGTAATAAGTGCAGCTACAGAGGTAAATCCAGAATTCTTTAAAAAAGCATCATTAGCCCAAAAATTTCTTGGATAGCCTTGATTTACAACCCAAATTCCATATATAGTTTCTTTTGTAATCCATTCTAGAATAGAAATATCACGTGACAAAAGATCGTAGAAGTTCTCTTTTAGGCTATTATCTGGGGACATAAGTAAGTAGGTTAATGGGAGTAATTTAATGAAAGAGACTATAAATCTTTATGATAACTTAAAATACTTTTAATCCATTTTTGAACATCCAACTATAACTTCTAGAGAAATTAATCCTAACAATCTGTTTTACAATATCTTGTAACACCTAAATAAAGACAACGTGAGATTATGAAATAAATATTTTAACTCTAAGCTTCAGTTAATTACACATAAAATTTTTACAGGTTTAATAAAGACGCGATTACTAAATTTGCGGTATATCAACATAAAAACATCAATCAACTAATTTGATATCAGCTTAAAGTCAATTTTGAGCATAAAAAAATCCTAACTATCTATAATAGATAATTAGGATCTTATTGTGACCTCGGCTGGATTCAAACCAGCAACCTCTTGAGCCGTAATCAAGTGCGCTATTCAGTTGCGCCACGAGGCCTTTTTGCGAGTGCAAATATATGTTTTATTTTAAATTCAAGAAAGATTAATTTGATTTATTTTATAAAAAGAAAAAATGGATATAAATATATCCATTTTTTTTAAAGTTTTAAATACCCCCGTATTAATTATTAGTAAAGGTATTCAAAGGCAGTAATATCATTTGCACCAAATTCTCCATCTTCATTAGCGCTGAAACAAGCTAACATTACAGAAGTAGCATCATACCCGCTAGGTGTTCCTGGAATTAATACAGCTCCATCTGCTCCTGCAGATTCTCCAGATTGCCCACAACTCTGGCGGCTAAACCAATCTGTGTGACGCATTCCTAAGGTATGTCCAATTTCATGTGTCATCACATGCTCATTAGTATCTACACTATAGCTCTCCATACCACTATAGATCTGCACGTATTTATAAGGATTTCCTCCACTAGGGAATCCTGCTACTCCACCTGCTTGACCGTTATTTGTTTGGTAAACCACAATATCATAAGGAGAATAGTTAGTTCCAAAGGTTAAGGTAAAAGTAAGACCAATGTTTAATGCATTGTAATTGTTAATAGCATATTGTAATGCTGTGCGCTGCTTAGTAGTTAAGGCTTGAGAACCACCAGTATATCCAATTACTCTTATAGTTCTATTATTACTAACTAGGTTATTGGTTCTATACTGCTTATTAGTGATCTCTGCAGTACTCATATTATTTAATTGAGATGAATTTAAAGCAATATCTCCTTCCACAATATAGGTTTTCTCATAACTACCGTCTGGTAGCATGATCTTTCCAACAGTAGCATCTACAGGATTAAAGTGTAATGCCTTTATTTTATCAATGGTTTCCGGGGTTAATTCTGAAGTTGCACTTAAAGAATCATCTAAGGTAGTATCTGAAATATCATCTTTCTGACAAGAAGTGAAAAACAATCCAGATGCCAATAATAGTAATGGTAATTTTTTAATTTTCATAAGTAGGAATTTAAGTTAGGGTTAGATGGGGGTATTTAAAACCTTACTTTGGTTCCTATAAACATAAAACAAAATATCCAATAAAGTAAGAAAAAACCTACATTATTGGATATTTAACACTTAAATTGATGAGATTACCCCATTATTTCAGCACTTAAACCCGCATCTAATAATTTAGAGCATCTAGGTTTAAGATCTTTATAATCTCCTGTCTTTACGGTACATTTCCCTTTATAATGTACTAAAATTGCACATTGCTCTGCTTGCTCTGCGGTATGCTCACAAGTAGTGATCAGTGTTTCTATAACATGATCAAAGGTGTTATGATCATCATTAAATAGAACGATCTCGTAATTCTGTTGCTTTTTTGTACTGGTCTTTACTCTTTCCAATACTTCTTCTTTCGTGCTCATCTTCAGTTTTTAATATATTGAAATTCAGTTACAAAGATACTAATTAATAAAAAATTAAACCTTAGTAAAACTTACTGCAGCCCAATTTTCTCTATCCAGTGTTGCCTCTATATTTAAATTATTAGCATTGCACTCTTTCTCTATCATTGGAATATCTTCCACATAAAATCCGCTTAAATATAATTTTCCTCCAGATTTTAAACATTGTGAATAGACACTTATATCTTCTAATAATATATTTCTATTGATATTAGCTATAATTCTATCATAAGATCTACCTTCTAAAAGCGCTGCCGTACCTTCATAAACAGATATGTTATTGGCATTGTTGCGCTCCACATTTTCCATCGTATTTAGATAACACCAATTATCTATATCTATTGCATCTATAGGATTAGCACCTTTCATCCCTGCAAGTATTGCCAAAACTCCTGTTCCACAGCCCATGTCTAACACAGACAGATCTCTCCAATCATCTTTTAAGATATGCTGAAGCATCATATGCGTAGTTGCATGATGGCCGGTTCCAAAAGACATTTTAGGCTCTATAACTATATCAAATTCAGTTTCTGGCTTTACATGAAATGGAGCTCGAACAGAACATTTATTATCTACTATAATTGGGTTAAAGTTCTTCTCCCACTCACTGTTCCAATTCACTTGCTCGATTTCTGAAGTAGTATAACTTATTTCAAATTCGTCGGAATTTAGAACATATATATCTTTTAATGATCCTTCTTGAAATTCGTTAACCTGAATATAGGCAGTAATCCCTTCTTCATTTTCTACAAAGCTCTCAAAACCAACATTTCCTAATTCTGCGATCAGGATCTCTGAAGCAGGTTGAAGCGGTTCTATTTTGAACTGAAATTCTAAGTAATTCATATTTTATTCAAAAGAATTTACAATAGCTAAAAAGTCCACTGCATTTAAGCTGGCACCACCAATAAGTCCTCCATCAACATCTTCTTTACCAAAGATATCTTTAGCATTATCTGGCTTTACACTTCCTCCATACAAAATGGAAACATCTTGCGCGATGGTCTCACCAAATTTTTCTGTAAGCATTTTTCTAACGTAGGCATGAATTTCCTGAGCTTGTTCTGGAGATGCTGTTTCTCCTGTTCCTATTGCCCAAACCGGTTCATAGGCTAAGATCACATTTTTACAAGCATCTTTAGAAATATGAAAAATACCATTTTCTAATTGATTTTTTACCACCTCAAAATGTTGGTCTGCTTTTCTATCTTTTAATTCTTCACCAAAACAAAAGATCACCGTCATTTCATTTTCTAAAGCAGCATCTACCTTCTTTGCCAACAATTCATCGGTTTCATTAAAATAAGCACGACGCTCACTATGACCCAGAATTACTGTCTTTACTCCTACACTTTTCAACATTTTTGCAGAAATTTCACCTGTGTAAGCTCCGTTCTCTGCAAAATGCATGTTCTGTGCGGCTACCTCTATAGCGGTTCCTTTTAGCGATTCAAAAGCACTAAATAAACTTATATAAGATGGTGCTACATAAACATCTGCTTTAGGCTCTTTTACCAATTGCATTTTTAAGTGCGATAATAATTCCTGAGTTTCGGCAAGATCATTATTCATTTTCCAGTTTCCGGCAACAATATTCTTTCTCATTCTAATTATTTAAATGTTAATTAAACTTCCTTCAACCTATGCAATGGAAGTTTTAGATGATAATTATTTAATTGGATGCTATCTAAAAAGCAGTTAATTTTCAAGAATTACAAATATATTGATAAGTAGAAACATAGCCTTAAAGATTAACAAGACTATTTGAAATAGTAGCCATTACAATCCAATTTCTGCGGCATCAAACCAGTGTTTCTTTTGAGTGATGGTTCCTTTGGTGAGTACCAATATTCCAGGATTAGATCTAACTATCGCCTTCAATCCAGTTTCATCAGACTGATAAAATTCGAATCCGAGGTCGAACTTCTCAATTAATTCTTCTTGCTTGTCTTTTCCGGAAGCTGTAAGGCCAATCACGGTATATCCGTTTCTTAAAGCGCTATCTGTAAGTAGCTTTATTTCTTTATAACCTTGAGTTTCAGTATTTCTTAAATTATACGCAACGATCATTATTAGCTTTTCTTCTGCTAAAAATTCGTATGTACGATCTTTTCCATTCTTCTCGATCTTAAAATATGGAATAGCCGGTAGATCTCCTTCTTTTATAACCTTGGTTTCCACTCCTAAATATTCACCTTTAACTTGCGGATAAATGCCATTATTTTTTATCACTACCTCTTCTCCATTCTGAATAAATTTCCATCTATACTCCACTTCCGCTTTCTGCGCATCTTGTGGGAGAACCAATTGTTCTTGAATGTTATTCCCAATTTTATAGGCTCTAAAATCTATAAGTGGCAAATGCATTAACACGTAATATCCAAAAAGGAAACTTAACATAAATGCCAAGAAAATCACCCATCTATGAGATGCAGGCACTAAAATTGGAGTAATCAATTTCGGGTTGAAGAACAGAATTAATATCAACACTAATAGAAAAGCATCTTTATAAAAAGACTGCCAAGGCGTTAATGGCAAAGCATCTCCAAAACATCCACAATCTGTTACTTTATTAAAATAAGCTGAATAGAATGTTAGGAAAGTGAAGAAAAGTATCATGAGCAATAAGCTCCATAATGTAAATTTTGGTAAATATCCTATAATAAGCATCACCCCTAGCACCAATTCAAAAACAACCAAGATCACAGCAATTGCTAATGCAAATGGAGCAAGAAATTCAAGATTTAATACCTCCGCACTAAAATATTCCTGAAGCTTAAATGAAAAACCAATAGGGTCATTAAGTTTAATAAAACCAGAGATCATAAATAAGATCCCAACAAAGATTCGTGTAATTCCTACAAATACTTTCATGTTTAATCTGGTTTTATCTTAACTTGATATTTTAAAATTGAGATAACTATAGTATATAATACGGCATCTGTAGCAAGCTTAAATAATAACAGCTATTTACGATATCTAGTAAATCCAATATGCATTTGAGGTAAGACTGCACTATTCATAAATTCTAAATTTAAGCCTCCTCTTCCTCCAAAAGGATTAAGGCGAAGATGGCATAATTAATCATGTCTTGATAATTAGCATCCAAACCTTCACTTACCAAAGTCTTTCCTTTATTATTTTCAATTTGCTTAACTCTTAATAATTTCTGAAGGATTAGATCTGTAAGAGAACTAATTCTCATCTCTCTCCAAGCTTCTCCATAATCATGATTCTTATTTTCCATCAAGGATTTAGTCTCAGAAATATGTTTATCATAAAACGAAATTGCCTCTTTTAAAGAAAGATCTGGTTGTGCAGCGATTCCCTTCTCTAATTGAATAAGCGCCATGATAGCGTAATTAATGATCCCAATAAATTCAGGAATTTCATCTTCATCCACTTTTCTAACCTCGTTTTCCTGAAGTCCACGAATGCGTTGCGCTTTAATAAAAATTTGATCGGTTAGAGAAGGAAGTCTTAAAATTCTCCAAGCACTTCCATAATCTCTCATTTTATTTGAAAACAAAGAGCGACATATTTCTACTACCGCATCATATTGTTTTGAAGTATCCTTCATAAAAAACAGTCTAATTTCCGTAAATTTCGGTCAAATAATTTAGATAGTCAAAGTTAATTTACCAGAGGTAATTCAACTTCAAAATTATAAGCTTTAAAGAATGACAATTAACTGTAAAGGCACCCTTATAGATCTCACTACGCCAAAAGTAATGGGAATACTAAACTTAACTCCAGATTCCTTCTATTCTGAAAGCAGAAAAGATTCAGAAGAAAGTTTATTGGTATCTGCTGAAAAAATGCTGAATGAAGGAGCTACTTTTTTAGACCTGGGAGGCTATAGTAGTAGACCAGGTGCAACAGATATTAGTACAGCCGAGGAATTAGAACGCGTTATTCCTGCAATAACATCTATACTTAAAAACTTTCCGGAAACTCTTTTATCTATAGATACTTTTAGAAGTGAGGTTGCTGAAAAATGCCTTGATGCCGGAGCAGCAATAATTAACGATATCTCTGGCGGACATCTAGATAATAAGATGCTAACTTTAATTGCTAAATATCAATCACCTTACATCGCAATGCATATGAGGGGTAATCCAAGAACCATGAAAGATCTTACAGATTATAAGGATCTAACTCAGGATGTGATCTACTACTTTTCAGAAATAATAAATAAAACAAAAGCACTAGGAATTAACGATGTAATAATAGATCCGGGCTTTGGATTTTCAAAGAATATTGCTCAAAATTTTGAATTACTTGGTAAGCTCGAACTTTTAAAAAATCTAGATCTTCCAATTCTTGCTGGATTATCTAGAAAGTCTACTATTTATAAGACTTTAGAATGCAGCGCTGAAGACGCTTTAAACGGCACGACAGTCTTAAACACTATAGCTATTACCAAAGGTGCAAATATTTTGAGAGTGCATGATGCAAAGGAAGCTATGGAAGTTGTGAAATTAACATCTCTTCTGCCAAACTAAGCGTATATTTTCTATTTTTACACAAAGCCTCAGAATTTGGATTTCTTAAACCTTCGTATTTTAGATATAGTAGATATTGTGTTTTTAGCAATACTGCTATTCTATCTATATAAACTCGTTAAAGGTACCGTTGCTGTAAACATTTTTGTGGGGATTGTGATCATCTGGGTAGTTTGGAAGATCACCCAACTGCTGCAAATGGAATTGCTGAGTAATGTACTGGGTGAATTTATAGGGGCAGGAATCTTTGCATTGATCGTAGTATTTCAGCAAGAAATAAGAAAATTCTTATTAATGATTGGTTCTACCAACTTTACCCACAGAAGAAAATTCTTAAGATCCTTCAGGTTCGTAAAAGATGATACACAAATAAAGACCAATTTAACCGCAATAGTAAAGGCTTGTGAAAACATGGGGAAAACCTTTACCGGAGCCCTCATCATTATTCAAAAGAGCACAAAACTAGATTTCGTAAAGAATTCTGGAGATGCCATGAACATTACATTAAACCAACCAATTATAGAATCTATTTTCTTCAAAAACTCCCCTTTACATGATGGTGCTTTAGTTGTTGAAGACAATAAAATTACCGCCACCAGAGTAATACTTCCGGTTTCTAATGATAGAACTATTCCTTTAAGATTCGGATTAAGACATAGGGCTGCAGTGGGAATTACTGAAAAGACCGATGCATTGGCTTTAGTAGTTAGCGAAGAAACAGGCCAGATATCTTATCTAAAAGATGGTGAATTCGTGATCTTTGAAGATAATGAGGAACTTATCAACAAGCTAAAAGAAGATCTTACTTAGAAATTATATAGACTCTTCTGCCATAAATTGCACCTCATATAGATTTTTGTAAAAACCACCTTGTACCTGAAGTAATTCTTTATGTGTTCCCATTTCTACAATTTGCCCAGCATCCATAACTATAATTTTGTCTGCTTTTTTAATAGTAGCCAACCTGTGTGCAATTACAATGGATGTTCTGCCCTCTGTGATCTTATCTGTAGCATCCTGTATTAACTGCTCACTATAAGAATCTATAGACGAGGTAGCTTCATCTAGGATAAGAATACTAGGATTACTCACATAAGCTCTTAAGAAAGAGATTAATTGTCTTTGCCCAGAAGATAGCATTACCCCTCTTTCCTTCACGTTATAATGATATCCGTTTGGAAGAGAGTTAATAAAATCGTGCACCCCTATTTCTTTAGCAGCATTAATAACGTCCTGCTCAGTAACATTTGGGTTATGAAGGGTGATATTATTTAAAATAGTATCTGCAAACAAGAAAACATTTTGCAGCACCACAGCAATTTCAGATCTTAGAGATTGCAGCGTAATTTTAGTGATATCAATATCATCAGTAAGAATTTGTCCGCTATTAATTTCATAGAATCTATTCAGCAGATTAATAATAGTTGTCTTTCCGGCCCCTGTAGAACCCACTATCGCTATAGTATCTCCGGCATTTGCTTTAAATGAAACTCCTTTAAGCACTTCTTCATCTTCTATATACCCAAAACGCACGTCTTTAAATTCAATATTACCTTTAAGATTTTTAATCTCGATAGTACCTTCATTTTTAATAATAGCATCTGTATCTAATATTGCAAATACACGATTAGCGGCAACCATCCCCATTTGAAGGGTATTAAACTTATCTGCTATTTGGCGTAAAGGTCTAAACAACATTTGAGCCAGTTCAATAAACATAATAATGATACCCAAACTAAGCGCATCACTTTCTACCACTCTTAAACCACCGTACCAAACAATAAGACCAATGGTAATAGAAGTAGACATTTCTGCAATTGGGAAAAATATAGAGTTATACCACACGGTTTTAACCCATGCTTTTCTATGCTTATCATTGATCTCTTTAAAATTATCATACTCTGTCTGCTCTCTTGTAAAGAGCTGAACGATTTTCATCCCGGTAATTCTTTCCTGCACAAAGGTGTTTAGATTTGCTACTTGATTTCTTACATCTTCAAAAGCGATCTTCATTTTCTTTTGAAACACTCTGGTAGCATATAATATGAAAGGAAGTACTAATAGCACCAAAAGTGTTAGTTGCCAGCTATTATAGAACATAAAACCTAAGACAACAATCATTTTTAAAAGATCACTAGCAATCATAAAAAGACCTTCGCTGAAAATGCTTGCAATGGTCTCGATGTCGCTCACAGCTCTGGTTACCAATCTACCTACAGCAGATTTATCATAATACTTCATTTTAAATTGAAGCATATGCTTGAAAAGATTCACCCGGAGATCTCGAATTACCTCTTGGCCCAACCAGTTTGCAAAATAAATAAAACAGAACTGAAAGATCACTTCCAACATAAGCGCTATCAACATCAAAGAGATGTAATACACCAAATTATCATTGTCTTTAGGCACTATAGAATCATCTATGGTGATCTGTAAAAGATACGGTCTAAAAACCGCGAAAAATGACAATAAAACTGCCGCAAATCCTACAAAATAAAAAGTCCATTTGTAGGGATTTGTATATCTTATTAATCTTTTGAAAAGTGTAAAATCAAAAGCATTTCCTGTTGCTGATGCCATTTATTTAATTAAAATAGATGTTGGATATTCAATTTCTGTTAAATACAAACCTTTAGCAGGCACCGAAGTTCCTGCATTTTGCCTGTCTCGACTCTCAATTATTTCATCAAGCCTATGTTCTGCTGTTTTGCCAAGACCAATATCAAGCAAAGTCCCTACAATGGCTCTCACCATATTTCTCAAAAAACGATTGGCAGTGATATAAAACACTAGCTTATCGCCTTCTTTCCTCCAAGCTGCATGAGTTATCGTACAGTTATAAGTATTAACGTCTGTCTTAGATTTGGAAAAACATTTAAAATCTACATAGTTCATAAGGGTGCTTGCCGCCTTATTCATCTTCTGTACATCCAAAGGATTCTTCACGTAATGAGCTGCATCAAAATTAAATGGATCTTTACGAAGCACTATATGATATTGATAACTTCTACTAACTGCGTTAAACCGAGCATGAGCTTGGTCGGTAACTTTAAACAAATCATACACCGCAATATCAGGTGGTAATACAGAATTTAATTTATACACCCAATCCTGAAGATCTCCAAGAGAATCTGCATCAAAATGAGCGAAATATTGCGTAGCATGGACGCCCGCATCTGTACGCCCAGCTCCTACCACAGGGGTTTCCACCTGCAATAAGGTGAACAATGCCTTCTCTAAAGTTTCCTGAACAGAAATAGCATCTGGCTGGTTTTGCCAACCATGATACGCCTTTCCATTATATGCTAGTTCTACAAAATATCTCAATGTAAATTGATACTTTTACGTGATTGCCTGCAAAGATACGGCAAACTTAGCAACTCACAGGAAGCATCTCCCCCGAGTTTTATATGTAATTATAAATTAACGTTTTAAGCAGTTTTGAAGAAGATCTTATTATTAAGCGATACCCATAGCCATATAGATGACAGAATATTATTTTATGCAGAACAGGCAGATGAGGTCTGGCATGCAGGAGATATAGGATTAATTTCTGTTACAGACCAACTTAAAAAAGTAAAGCCTCTACGCGCCGTTTTCGGGAATATTGATGATCATGAAGTAAGAAAAGAGTTTCCATTAAATCAACGATTTTTTTGTGAAGGAGTAGATGTGTGGATCACCCATATTGGTGGATATCCCAATAAATATTCTCCAGCTGTAAAAGAGGAGATCAAAATTAATCCACCTAAATTATTTATCTCTGGGCACTCTCATATTCTGAAGGTAATGAATGATAAAAATTTAAACTTATTGCATATGAATCCGGGCGCAGCAGGAAAACACGGATTTCATAAAAAGAGAACTATGCTTAGATTTAAAATTGAAGGAGAGCGAATTTTTGATCTCGAAGTGATAGAGCTGGAATAATTACAACTAAAAAACCCAGAGCTTTCGCTCTGGGTTTTTACGCACTAATAACACTAAGATAATAGGTTTATCGTAACCGGTCTACAGATTTTACAAGATCTTCATCCTTTTGGATAGCTTTATTGGCTAACACTAAAAAAACGATAGAAAGAATAGGAATAAACATCCCAATACCTTTCTCAGAGATTTCCATCTCTCCAGGTACAGTTAGAGACCAATACACAAAAACTCCTAGCAAAAAAAAGTTTAAAATTATATTGATACGCCCCAAGATAAATTGAAGCTTTCTATTATTAAATAAAAATATGGTGATGAACGATAAGATGGCAGACCCTAAAAATACGCCCAGAGCCAGCATAACATCTTCAACATATGTAGGCTCTCCAGCCTCATTGCTCCACAAAGAAACAAAAAATATTAACACCCCACTTAATAACGCGGCAATTAATAAGTAAACAGATTGTATTCGTTGTAACATTTGAAATCTTAAATATTGACAACAAAATTAAGTTTTCTTTTTAAAATAGGTATTCAAAAATTTAAAATAAAGTTGTATTATTGCATATATAATGCGTAACCGGTTCAATATAGGTTACTTAAGACTCCATATTTTTTTCGATTCTTCCTCGAGAAGTAAATTCAAAACCAAACACCAACTTATTCATACTTATACATGTTTGAAATTTCAGAATTAAAAGCTAAGAAGTTACCTGAGCTTCAAGACATTGCCAAATCTTTGAATGTCCCAAAATATCGCACTCAAAAGAAATTAGATCTAGTATATCAAATTCTAGACTATCAAGCAGCAAACCCTAATAAGGTAAAAGAAGTTTTAAACGATGATACTACTGCTTCTAAACCTATCAGTAATGAAAAGACAGACGAAAAGCCTGTAAAATCTAAAATAGGTTCAGAACGTAAACCAGCTAAAAAGCGCGAGGAAAATCAGGTTAAACCGGAGCAAAATAATAAGCCAGATAATGTAACAGAAGCCAAAAAACCAGCTCCTGTAAAATCTTCAGAAAAGAAGAACGAAGGCGCAAAAGCTAAAGAAGAAGTAAAAAAGCCTACCGAAAAATCTCATTCTCCTAGAAGAGATGATAAGAATGGAAATTCTAATTCGAACTCTAATTCTAATTCCAGTAGAGATAGAGACAATAACAGAAATTCCAGAGATAACAGTAGAGACAATAATAGAGAGCCGCGAAAAGATACTCGTAACCAAGGCAATAAAGATCAAAATCATAACACCAATTCTGGGAATAATTCTAATTCTCCAAAGAATAATGGTAACCGTGATAATAGAAACCGTTACCGCGAGCCAGATTATGAATTTGATGCAATTATAGAAAGTGAAGGAGTACTGGATATTATGCAAGACAACTATGGTTTTCTTCGCTCTTCAGATTATAATTACCTTTCTTCACCAGATGATATTTATGTATCTCAATCTCAAATTAGATTATTTGGTCTAAAAACAGGAGATACTGTACTTGGGCAAATTAGACCTCCAAAAGAAGGAGAGAAATATTTCCCACTTATAAAAATTACCAAGATTAATGGTCTAGATCCACAAGTTGTAAGGGACAGGATCTCTTTTGAACATTTAACCCCTCTTTTTCCGAAAGAGAAATTTAATTTAGCAGAAAGAGAAAGTACCGTTTCTACAAGAATTATAGACTTGTTCTCCCCAATTGGAAAAGGACAACGTGGAATGATTGTTTCTCAACCTAAAACGGGAAAAACGATGTTACTAAAAGACATCGCTAATGCCATTGCAGCAAATCATCCCGAAGTTTACCAAATCATTCTATTAATAGATGAGCGACCAGAAGAAGTTACAGACATGCAGCGCAATGTTAAGGGAGAAGTTGTTGCTTCTACTTTTGACCGTGAAGCCCATGAACATGTAAGAGTTGCTAATATTGTGCTTGAAAAAGCTAAAAGAATGGTGGAATGCGGACATGATGTAGTAATCTTACTAGATTCTATTACCAGATTGGCAAGAGCTTACAATACAGTGCAGCCAGCAAGTGGTAAAGTGTTGAGTGGTGGTGTAGATGCTAATGCTTTACATAAGCCTAAACGTTTCTTTGGTGCAGCCAGAAATATAGAAAATGGAGGTTCTCTTTCTATTATTGCTACGGCACTTACAGATACAGGTTCTAAAATGGATGAAGTTATCTTTGAGGAATTTAAAGGTACTGGAAACATGGAACTTCAATTAGATAGAAAAATTGCAAACAGAAGAATTTTCCCTGCTATAGACCTTACATCTTCTAGTACACGTCGTGATGATCTTTTATTAGACGAGAACACTTTGCAACGTATGTGGGTAATGAGAAAGTATCTTTCTGATATGAATCCTGTAGAAGCAATGGAATTCATCAACCAGAGATTTAAACAAACTAAGAATAACGAAGAATTTCTACTTTCTATGAACGGCTAGAAATATTTCCAATATTATTTATAAACCCCTACTATTAAAACAGTAGGGGTTTTGTTTTTATAAGTATATCTTCCTGAAATTAGAAAAAATTAAATTTATTTAGAATTAACGCAACCATTTAGAATATTTAGGTCATATAAATATGAATGCGTATAAAAATCTAATTTCACCTAAATTACCAACTATGAAAAATATCCTTGCAATAATTCTTATACTTACCGTACTATTTTCTTGTAGTAAAGAATCTACAGACGATACCGATGTATTAACTTATAAAGGAAAATGGTCTCTAGTTAAAATAACCGGAAGTTTTTCCTCAACTGTGACTGAAGGCTTAGATATGGAGTGGCAGGAGGATTATATGCTCAACTATGATGGCACATTTACAAAAACAAGAACTACAAAAGATACTATCTTAATGGCCACAGGAACCTATAGATTATTAGATGAATCTGAATTCATGAATACTGATAATTCTGTTAAATATTTAGAAACTACATTTGATACCAACAGCACATTACTCGCAAATTGTTACTCTCAAAGTTTAACTGAGTATCTCTATTTTGCTAACGACCTTAAATTAAGAAATACTTACAATGCTTGCGATGGTCTTGGACTTGAGTATGCGAAGGAATAATTTTTAACGTAAAATGCTCATTTTTATGTTGACATTGAACAAAGACTTTAAGGAGACTCACGTAATATTCAAGAACCTAATTAGACTCTAAAAAACTAAAGCATCTGTTCTAATTTTGATATTTACTTTAGGATTAAGTGCTCAAAATAATTCTGTTTAGATAAAAAAGAATAGAGATTACATTTAAAAGTATAATCTACACAACAATTAAGCTAACCACCACCACGCTAAACGAGAAAACATTGGATATTGAGAATTTAATAAGGAGATGCAAAGAGCATGACAAAGTAGCTCAAGAAAATCTCTATAGATCATTTTCTCCCAAATTCTTTGTGATATGCCTAAAATATTCCAGCAGCTATGAGCAAGCTAAAGATAGTCTACACGATGGTTTTATAAAGATATATCAGAACATTTCGTCCTATAAAGGCAACGGTAGTTTTGAAGGCTGGATGACAAGAATAATGATCAATAACGCCCTGAAGGAATATCAAGGTAAATCGATCTTTGTGAAAATTGAAGATAATTTAATTCCAAATGAAGAGATATCATTAGAAATTGAAGAGGAAGCACTGTCTTTTGAATATCTAATGACATTAATTCAGGGTCTTCCAGATCAATACAGATTGGTATTCTGCTTATACGCGCTAGATGGATATTCTCATAAAGAAATTTCTGACATTCTAAAGATCTCTGTAGGAACCTCCAAATCTAATTTAGCACGCGCAAGGCTAAAGTTAAAGGAAACTATTATTTCATATAAATTAAATAAAATGGCGAGAGAGTTATGAAGCAAAATAAGAACATAGATAAGATCTTTAGCGATAAATTTAAAGATGCAGAAATAAATCCACCAGATGATATTTGGGAAGGAATCTCATCACAGCTACCTCTAAAAAAACGTAAGTATAGAATAGTTCCACTTTGGTATTATTTAGGAGGAACTGCCGCTGCTCTAATAATTGTAGCACTATTATTAAGAAACAGTTTTGTACAACATACATCTCCAACAATTACAGATCACAACAGTGAAAATTCAATAAAAGTTGATAAAATAAATGACAGTAATCCCCCTACTTTAGAGAACGAAAAGCATTTGCCTATGATCAAAAATCAGAATGAAATTGTTGGTACTGGCGCTTTGATATCTAAAGAGAATTCTTCTAATTCGAAAAATAGCAAGCAAGAACAATTTTATACTACTGTATTAGGTACAGATCAACATCAAAGCTCAAGTTCACATTCTGATCAAATTATAAATACAAAGAGAAAGGCAAATATATCTTCAAAAAGTATTTCATTGAACTCTGAGGGTGTTAAGCTTGGAGATCACTCTACCTTTAAGAGAAATATTGGAATTAATGAGCCAACTAAAAAAATTACCAAAATCATTCAGCCCATGCTAAAACCTGAAAAAGAGGAACTAGCAGAAAGCTCATCTAACTTTGATAGATTTAGTATTTCTGCAAATGCTGCAGCGCTTTATTTCGATAATTTAGGAAGCGGAAGTTCTTTGAGTAATCAAATTGCAAGTAATGCAGGTGGTCTTACATCAACTTCATATGGAGTTTCCTTTGGATATCTTGTAACCGAAAGATTAAAAATAAGATCAGGAATTAGTCAGGTAGAACTTAAAGACAATTTTCAGAATACTACGTATGCTTCAGTATTAAATTCTAAAGCCATTGGAAATGATTTTTCTGTAAACTCCGCCTTACTTACAACCACCGATGTGGTGGAAGCTGCTGTTAAAATTGATCAGAATATAGGGTTTATAGAAGTCCCAACAGAAATAGAGTATTTTATTCTTAATAAAAAATTTGGCTTTAGCTTTATTACTGGCTTTAGCACCTTAATCTTAAATAAGAATAAAATATCTATAACTTCAGATAATTTTAATAACGTAGCTTCTAAAGTAGAGAACCTTAATAATTTGAGTTTTACTGCAAATTTAGGAATGGGGCTTAACTATAAGATCGTACCTAAACTTCAATTGCATCTAGAACCAATATTGAAGTACCAATTAAATACATTTAACAATACGCAAGATTATAAGCCTTACTATATTGGATTCTATTCTGGCCTAACGTATAAATTTTAAAATACTACTTTTTTAGTTCCATTTTTTCTGCAAAGTAATCACAGAAATCTTTCATAGTAGCTGTCATTTTCTCATCCTGAGTTGCACGATTAAAAGTATCGCTCATAGCTACAAGAGTTTGGTGAAAGAACTTTTTCATTTCATCTACCGGCATATCTTTTGTCCAAAGATCTACTCTTAATGTTTCTTGCTGTTTGCTATCCCACATAGAAAGTAACATAGCCTTTGCCTCTTCTTTATAAATATCGCCATCTTGGGCACTCCAATAAAGTTCTTCCGGAACACGATTCTCGTCCAATATCACTTCAATGTTTATTTCTGATTTTTTATATTCTGACATTATTTCTTCGGTTTATATTTTGCTTTATTAAAGATTGTTTCAGCATCTGTGTCTAACATCTCCTGTAAACTTACATCGTTCTTATCCATATAATCTCTTATAATATGCCAACCAATGTACTGGCCAAGCATTGCTGGAGATTCATTATCTAATTCCAGATAAAATTTTGAGAAAGGTGCCGGATACAAAAATCTGCTATACAGCTTTGTATCAGAATCAAAAATCAGTTCTTTATCTACAAAGTATCTCCATATCTGTTCCTCGTTAGCATCTGCCCATTTCAATTCTTCTTCGGTATATCCTATTTTTTCAAAATCTGGGGTATCTGGCAACCATCTGTCTTTTAAGTATAATAGCTTTCCATAATAGAGCATGGTAGCCAAAAAGTTCTTTTTTTGTGGTTGTGGCACATATCTCTCTGCATATTGTGATGCAACGTCTGGTAGAATTTGCGCTCTTTCAAAGTTCTTTTTTAAATATTCTTGTATTCCCATATAAAATTGATGGTCCTTTCCTAAATAGGTATCCAATGCTATAAATAGAAAATCTGGTGTTAGTAAGACCTTATTTCTATAATCTACATCTGAAGTAACAGTTATAACAGTTGGTGCCTTAAACGATGGGAAGTAATATTTAATATGTTGAAATAATGTTTTTAGCTCATCCTCTTCTTTAGAGAAATCTTTAAAAGCAGCAGTTACTTCTGTATTTAATTCTAATTGAATGGAATCTTGCATCTTATTTACCCATACACTATCTGGATACTGTGCAGGAAATAAGAATGGATAATCACGTTTTAATTGAGGAAGATCTTCAGGCTCGGCGTTAGCAAACTTTTGGTCAAATCTTTCTACTTTGAATTCTATATTAATTTTATCTATTTCCTCCCTTTGTTTGGAGTCTTCATTACAAGCAAAGACTAAGAACAGTGTTAGCACCAAAAAAGTTTTTCTAAACATGAGCATATATTGTGAAGCGTTTAACTTAACCCGTTTTTATAAATTATGATTTAATGCTAAATTTGCTTACAAAGGTATTACTTACAAATTTAAACACCCAAAATATGGATACAGAAAAGGTAGTAGAGCACATAGTTACTTGGCTAAAAGATTATGCAGTTTCTGCATCTATGAATGGATTTGTAATTGGAATTAGTGGAGGTATAGACTCTGCCGTTACTTCTACTCTTTGCGCCAGAACAGGTTTGCGCACCTTATGTTTAGAAATGCCAATACATCAGGCTCCTACCCAGGTTACCAGAGCACAAAATCATATTACTTCTTTAAAGCAGCAATTTGCAAATATTTCTAGCCTCCCCGTAGACCTTACCAATGTTTTTGAACAATTTATGACTGCAGTTCCTCAGGCAGAAGTAAGCGCTACCAAAGATCTAAGTTTAGCAAATACCAGAGCCAGACTAAGAATGACCACCCTTTACTATTTTGCAGGATTACATAGATATCTAGTTGCAGGTACGGGTAATAAAGTGGAAGATTTTGGTGTAGGATTTTTCACCAAATATGGAGACGGAGGTGTAGATCTAAGTCCTATTGCAGATCTTACTAAAAGTGAAGTTTATGAGATTGCAAAATATCTTAACATCAACAATGAGATCATTACAGCGGCTCCTACAGATGGATTGTTTGGAGATGATAGAAGTGATGAAGATCAATTAGGAGCATCTTATGACGAATTGGAATGGGCCATGAAACAGGATACCCCAGATGTTAATGTGGAGGAATTTACTAGCAGAGAAAAAGAAGTCTTCAAAATTTACATCAGACTCAACAGAATGAATCAGCACAAAATGAATCCGATTCCGGTGTGTGAGATACCCGTTCATCTTAAATAATAATACTTTTAACGAATATATCTGCTAAGACTAGAAATTGAAATTTATAACGGTTAATTTTATTTAATACATTACTAACCAGCTAAATTGCAACCCCCACGTACTGTTAATTTTAGTGCTAAGCATTTCATATGAGTACAGTTTTAATTGCAGATCATCATCCAATCACTAAAGAAGGAATTACAGCACTTCTAAAGACTAACGAAAATCTTGAGGTCATTGGAAACGTAACTAGCGGAAATGAATTATTCAAATTTCTAAAACATCAAATTCCTGATGTTTTAGTAATGGAGTTAGATCTACCGCAAATAAACGGCATTACCGCTTTAAGGAATATCAAGAATGAATATCCAGGTACCAAAATGCTGGTATTTAGCTGTCATCCTGAAGAGATGTATGCCTTAAGTGCTATAAAAGCAGGAGCATCAGGATATGTATCCAAAACAGTTTCTACAGAAAATCTGCAACAAGCCATTCAACAGGTGGCTAGAGGTGGAATATATCTTAACAAGAGCATTACCGATAAAATAAATTCTGGAGCTACCTTAAGCAATGGACTTATTGCAAAATTTAAAAAATTGTCTACCAGAGAGAGTGAAGTATTAAATCTTCTTTCTAATGGAAAAAGAAATAAAGACATTGCAGAAGCATTAGCTATCAACGAAAAAACGGTAAGTACCTATAAAACCAGATTACTTAAAAAATTGAAAGTAGATAATCTTGCAGATCTTATAAATCAAGCGAGGATGCTTCAATTAAGAGTTACATAACTCTATTTAATTTACTGGAAAGGATCATTTTTAATGATTGATAATCCATAATATCGATTATAGTTGCCTGGGCAAATTCAGCATCATTAGCCTCCCGAATACTTGCAGAAAGCTCATTTATCTTTTGATTGATAAGATATCTTCTAAGAGACAGAATGGTTTCGTTCACTAATCTAGAGATCGTGGTATCTTTTGTTTTTACAATAATATCCATTCGCTCCCAATCGTGAAGAACATATTGTTCTTCTTCCATTAAAATGGTAGTAACCTCAGAAGACAGATCTGCATCTAATTCATTTACAAACAACTCCATATTTAAAGAGCCATTTGCATTTAAATGATTGATACTTTTAGTATACAATTCTTTAAAATGATCATTAGTAAAAGCAATCTCATCTTCTTGCAGGTCTAAAAAGATCTTCTCGAAAACTTTCGCCTTGTGCACCACAGGTTCTAAAACCAGATCTCCTTGGGCATTTTCTTTCCAGATCATATCTTCAAACTCTTCTTCGACAGTACCATAAAGCATTAGTAAACTAATGATCTTGCGTTCAAGCTCAAATTGTTCATCTACTTTTGTTCTTTCTGCAGCTGTTTCCTTTACAACTTCAAAAGATTTAGTTTTTGCAGGTTTAGCTGCTGTAGCCTTGCCTTCTTTAACTAGGATCTGAGATAAGGTTGAGAAAAGTACATCTTCCGAAATATCCATGATCCTAGAACATTCCTGAATATAAACTTCCTGCTGAATCTGATTTGGGATCTTAGCGATACTAGAGACCATATCCTGTATGAGATTAGCTCTTTTTATAGGATCATTCTTCACATCCTGATATAACAAGGATGCTTTAAATTCTATAAAATCTTTGGAGTTCTCTGATAAGAATTCTGCTAATTCTGCCTGAGAATGATTCTTTGCAAAGCTATCTGGGTCTTCACCATCAGGAAATACACAAACTCTCACATTCATTCCCTGTTCCAGAATAAGATCTATTCCGCGAATAGAAGCTCTCATTCCTGCAGCATCTCCATCAAAAAGAACCGTAATATTTTTAGTTAACCTATTGACCAATCTGATCTGCTCCTGTGTTAGAGCTGTTCCAGAAGAGGATACCGTGTTCTCCACACCGCTCTGATGAAACTGAATAACATCTGTATATCCTTCTACCAAAAAGCAATTATCTTCTTTGGCGATAGCTTGTTTAGCGTAATGTATACCGTATAGTACTTTGCTTTTATGGTAAATATCACTTTCCGGAGAGTTCAGATATTTGGCAGCTTTCTTATCGTTGGTTAAAATTCGTCCTCCAAATCCAAGCACCCGTCCAGACATCGAATGTATTGGAAACATTACTCTTCCTTTAAATCTATCGAATTGTTTCTCTCCTTTTACAATTGATAATCCGGTCTTCTCAAGATAATCTAGCTTATATCCTTTTCTAATAGCTTCAGAAGTAAATGCATCCCATTCATCTAAACAGTAACCAAGCTTAAATTTTCTGATGGTTTCATCTGTAAATCCACGTTCTTTGAAATAGCTTAAACCAATTGCTTTTCCTTGTTCTGTTTTTAATAAAGTATTCTGAAAATAGGTGCTTGCAAATTCTGAAACCAAATACATACTCTCTCGTTCATCTGCTTGTTGCTTTTGCTCATCAGACTGCTCGGTTTCTTCAATCTCAATATTATATTTTTTAGCCAGATACTTTATAGCCTCAGGATAGGTAAAATGTTCGTGCTCCATTAGAAAGGCAACCACATTACCTCCTTTTCCACTAGAGAAATCCTTCCAAATTTGTTTTACAGGAGAGACCATAAAACTTGGAGAGCGCTCATCTGTAAACGGACTTAAACCTTTAAAATTACTACCAGATTTTTTAAGCTGAACAAAGTCACCCAGCACCTCTTCAACTCTAGAGGTCTCAAAAACCTGATCGATGGTATTTTTAGATATCAATGTAGTGGGAAATGAAGTTTTTATGAATCGTCAAATGTAACAATAAAAAAAGAGAACGATTCCACTTATGCCGGAAACCATTCTCTTTAACAACTTAGCAGATTGTCACTATTATTACATCAAAACTCAAGCCAAATCAACATAAAATTATAAAACTAACCTTATTCAATTATCTAATAAACAAAGAGTTAAGAAGTAAATACTAACTTTAATCTATATCAAATCTTAAACCTAATGATATGTTGTGCAAGTCTATATTCGGATCTTTAAATAATGGATTAAGATCATATTTTACATATAAGGCAGTTCCACCAAAACTTAGATAACCGCTAAGACCGTAAATAAAATCATTGGTATTGTAATCACCTTTTAATTTATCTTTCTTCTTATCTCCATCTTCTCTGTACTTTAATTTTTGTCTTTCTCCAATGTTAAAACCGGCATATCCTCCCAATCCTATCTTAAACTTGTTATTAGTAGAATATCTATAATAATTCTCGGTTTCTGTTTTCTTAGAAGGACCAAATTCAAAATGAAGAGGAAAAACAAGATTATCTGTTCTAAATTTGGATTTATTAAGATCAAATTCAAATTCCTCTAATTCAGTAAGCTCTCCATTTTCTACAAATACTCGATTATCTGTAGGTTTTAATCCGTTAAACTGAAAAGAAACTCCGTATTTCACTCGCATAAAATTTGAATTCTGAAAAACTCTAGTCTTCCATGCCCACCCTATTTCGAAGAAACGGCTACCACCAATTTTAAAATCTGAATCATCTATAGAATTATCTTCTGAAATAGCATTGTTAAGTCCAACGGCTATCACGAGATCGCTGGTGGTTCTTCTATCAAATTTTCTTTTAGATTCTCCCTCATCGAACTTTAAATTTAATGCTTTTCCATCTTCAAAAATTTCCAGAGCTAAATAGGTTTTATTCCCGTCTCTTTGCCTTAAAGCTATCTGATTTTCTAAGATGGCGATCCTGTTCTCAATATTAAGCGCATGGGTTTTAGCAGCCTCTTCCTTTTGCTTATCTGCTTCTTCTTTAGTTATATACTCTCTTTCCAGTCTGTAATTGATTCCTTCAAGTTCAATTCTTAGCAGATCTTTTTCTTCATTAATGATCTTATCTTTTAGTTCCTGAATTCTTTCCGCTTTGGCAGGAATACTGTCGTTTTGAGCATGCATAGAAGACATAGCTAAAGACATAAATAAAATACTCAAGTAAATTGTAATTGTTCTCATGATGATTGATTTTTAAAATCTTTCACTGTCCTCCCAAATGTATATGGGAGGAACAGTTTCAGACCTGATTGATGAATGAATTTTTGTTTACTTCTAAGAAAGAAGATTTTTATGACTAATTTTAAACTAATAATTCCTATTTGCAACGGCGGTTTTGGCTTTTAAATACCCCTCTTTAAGCACATCAAATACTTTATCTCTAAAAGAATGCTCCATATCTATCTCTACAGATCTTAAAAGGTCTTCCGGATCTATTTTACCTACAGAAAAATTGTAATTCCGATCTTTTTCTATTTCCCTGGCAGCACGAACAAGTAATTGCTCTACCTCAATATCTGTAATAGAATTCCCATCAGAATTCATACTGTTAACCTGAGCGATAACTTCACTCAATTTTTTGGATATAAGTATATCTTCTTTTGAAGTTATAATTTGAGGCTCTGCGACACTTGCTACCTGAATACCCTCCTCTTTTGAAGCAGTTTTTCTGACCTTTTCTTTTCTAGTAGCATCTCCAGATTTTTGAAGTCCTGCACTTTTAGCTGTTGAGGAATTTTGAGCAACTGCCTCTTGAGATCTTATATTATTTTTATTAATTATTGATGTATTCACTACTTCTACTTCTTCTGAATTCTCATTTAACGGCTCATGCTGCTCTGTATCTACGTTATCTACCGGAGCATCTACCACTTGTGGAGAACTTTCTACCGCAGAATTTCTATATTGAAGTCCAATAATTAATATACCTGCTAAAAAAGTAGCAGCAATCCCCAACCACCAAACATTTATTTTGGAAGTTTTTTCTTCTGAATCTAATTGAGAACTTAATTTATTCCAACTATTTTCTGAAGGCTTCATCTCTCTACGATCCAGCTTTTCTTTAAACTCTTTTTCAAACTTAAGGCGTCCCATAACCTATACTATTTTGTGTCTTTAAACTTTCTTGTAACATTTTTCTGGCCTTGAACAATTGAGATTTTGAGGTTCCAACGGTGATGTTTAATGTTTCTGCGATCTCTTGATGTTTATATCCTTCAATAGCATACATCACAAAAACTACTCTATAACCTTCTGGCAATTCATCTATTAATTGCTGAATATGCTCTACCTCAAAATTCGAATTAACATCATCAAAACTTCTATCTTCTGTAAACTCTTCTTGAAATTCTATTCTTTTCTGAATTCTTAAAAAAGAGATACTTTCTCTAACCATGATCTTTCTTATCCAGCCTTCAAAACTTCCCTCTTCCTTAAAATCATTTAAGTGAGTAAAAACTTTTAGAAAGCCTTTTATCATTACATCTTCTGCATGCTGAAGATCTTTGATATACGTTCTGCAAACACTTAACATCTTAGCGCTATATAGATCATAGATGCGTTGTTGAGCTTCCCGATTCTGCTTAGCAGCTCGGGCAATTAATTTAGATTCCTGATTAAAAAGTTGAATGACCTTCACTAATGTTTCAATTAAACCATCTATTTATAAGACGAGTTTAAATTACAAAAGGTTGCCTGAGGGTATGAAAAATTTTAAAAAAGTTTTTAAAATTGATTTTTGACGCAGACTAATCATCTAAAAATGATAGTAAACATCTCGTCTCCGCTCGATGGGACAAAAGATAAAAATAGGCCATCTAAATATGTTTCAGGGTCTAAAGAGATGGTGAAAACAAGTTCTGTATTACATCTGGACTCCGCTAGGTAGGACAGAATAATTAAGATATTATTTTTTGCGATCTATTACGTAATTAACCATTAAGATCAAGGAGTCTTTAAAAGGAGATTCTGGATAATCATCTAAGATTGCAAGTGCCTCTTTTTGATATTCTTTCATTCGCTTAACTGCATAATCTAAGCCACCGCTAGTTTTTACAAAGGTTATTACCTCTTTTACACGTTTTTTATCTTTATTATGATTCTTCACAGAATTAATGATCCACTTCTTATCTTTTGCTGAAGAATTATTTAAGGTATAAATAAGAGGTAAAGTCATTTTTTGTTCTTTGATATCGATACCAGTAGGTTTTCCTATTTGTTCATCTCCATAATCAAAAAGGTCATCTTTAATTTGAAATGCCATCCCTATCAACTCACCAAATCTTCTCATTTTAGCAATTTCTAAAGATTCCGGTTTTACCGAAGCTGCTCCTAAACTACAACACGCAGCAATAAGCGTTGCTGTTTTTTGACGGATGATATCATAATACACCGCTTCTGTAATATCTAACTTTCTGGCTTTTTCAATTTGAAGCAATTCTCCTTCACTCATCTCCTTTACAGCCACAGAAATGATCTTCAGCAAATCAAAATCGTTATTATCTATAGAAAGCAGTAATCCTTTAGAAAGCAGATAATCTCCAACTAGGACTGCGATTTTATTCTTCCAAAGCGCATTGATGCTAAAGAAACCTCTTCTCCTGTTAGAATCGTCCACCACATCATCGTGCACTAAGGTGGCTGTGTGAATCAATTCAATAACCGCTGCGCCACGATAGGTACGCTCGTTCACATTTCCTTCAGAAACCATTTTAGCTACCAGAAACACGAACATAGGGCGCATTTGCTTCCCCTTTCTATTTACAATGTAATGTGTTATTCTATTTAAGAGTGCGACTTTTGAAGACATGGACTCAAAGAACTTCTTTTCAAAAAGCTCCATCTCTTTTTCTACCGGCAATTTTATTTGAGAGATGACCTTCATAAGGATTTAAAAATAGCTAAAAATTATAAATTTGAACGTTACGATGATTTATTAGCAAGTTGCCCACAAGCAGCATCAATATCTTTTCCGCGAGATCTTCTCACTGTAACTGTAATACCATTTTGTTCCAACATAGCTTCATACATATGAGTAGCTTTAGAAGATGCTTGTTGAAAAACACCATCGTCTATTGGATTATATTCAATTAAATTCACCTTACATGGCACATATTTACAGAATCTCACTAACGCTTCTGCATCTTTTGGGGTATCGTTGATACCTTCCCAAACTATATACTCATAAGTAATTCTACTTTTGGTTTTAGAATACCAATATTCTAATGCCTCTTTAAGATCTGATAATGGAAAGGTTTCATTAAAAGGCATGATGGTGGTTCTAACTTCATCTATTGCAGAATGTAAAGAAACTGCCAATTTGATCTTAACTTCATCATCTGCCAATTTCTTGATCATTTTTGGAACTCCGGAAGTAGATATGGTAATTCGCTTAGCAGACATTCCCAGACCTTCTTTTGAAGTGATCTTCTCTACTGCCTTCATAACATTATTATAGTTCATGAGAGGCTCTCCCATTCCCATAAATACAATGTTTGAAAGTGGCTTATCAAAATACAACCTGCTTTCATTATCTATAGCTACTACCTGATCGTAAATTTCATCAGGATTTAAATTTCGCATTCTCTTTAAAGTTGCGGTAGCACAGAATTTACAATCCAGACTACAACCAACTTGAGAAGAAACACAAGCAGTGGTTCTTTTAGGAGTTGGAATAAGAACAGATTCAACCGTAAGATTATCGTGTAATTTTACAGCATTCTTAATAGTACCATCACTACTGCGCTGCATTTGATCTACCCTAATATGATTGATCACGAAGTTATCTTCCAGCATTTGTCTGGTTTGCTTGGAGATATTGGTCATATCTTCAAAACTATAGGCACTCTTCACCCACAACCACTCGTAAACCTGAGTTCCACGAAATGATTTATCTCCTTGAGAAACAAAAAATTCCTGTAGTTGCTGTTTGGTTAAAGCCCGTATATCTTTCTTATCATTTTTCACGATGCAAAAGTAAGAAGATTATTAGGATTTCTCTGTAAAGAACCTAATTTCAGTATTTTCAATCATCGTAAATCTTCAAATTAAAATTTGACTTGGCTCTATAAAATAAAAAAGCCACGATCCTACAGTTTCAAATCTGTAAAATCGTGACTTTATAATATTATAAGTTGCTATTAGATAATCAACATGGCATCACCATAAGTATAGAATTTATACTCTTCTTTAATAGCTTCAGCATATGCTTTTTTCATAAAATCATGACCAGCAAAAGCAGACACCATCATCATTAAAGTAGATTTTGGGGTATGGAAATTGGTGATCATACAATTTGCAATACTAAAATCATATGGAGGGAAAATAAATTTATTGGTCCAACCACTAAATTCATTTAATGTATGATTTGAAGAAACCGCGCTTTCTAAAACTCTCATTACCGTAGTTCCTACAGCACAAATTCTGCGACGATCCTGTATTGCTTGGTTAATTGTATTGGTAGCGTTAGTTTCAATAAAAGCTTCTTCACTATCCATTTTATGTTTAGAAAGATCTTCTACCTCCACCGGGTTAAAAGTTCCAAGACCAACATGAAGAGTTACCTCAGCAAAATCTATCCCTTTAATTTCCAATCTTTTTAATAAATGCTTAGAAAAGTGAAGTCCGGCAGTTGGCGCAGCAACAGCTCCTTCTTTTTTAGCATAAATGGTTTGATATCTTTCCTGATCTTCAGGTTGCACTTCTCTTTTAATATATTTAGGAAGTGGAGTTTCTCCTAGGTCTTGTAATTTTTTTCTAAACTCTTCGTAAGAACCATCATATAAAAAACGTAGGGTTCTACCTCTTGAAGTAGTATTATCTATAACTTCCGCAACCAAACTTTCATCGTCACCAAAGTAAAGCTTGTTACCAATTCTTATCTTTCTTGCAGGATCTACCAAAACATCCCAAAGTTTCGTTTCAGCATTTAACTCTCTCAATAAAAAAACCTCGATTCTTGCGCCTGTTTTTTCTTTATTTCCATAAAGACGAGCAGGAAAAACCTTCGTATTGTTAAGAACCATCACATCTTCTGGCTCAAAATAATCTATTAGATCTTTGAATTGTTTATGTTCAATTGTTTGTTCTTTCCTGTTAAGAACCATCAATCTAGCTTCATCCCTGTTCTCTGCAGGGTATTCCGCCAAAAGTTCTTTTGGAAGTTCAAAATTGAATTGTGAAAGTTTCATTCCCATAGTTACATTTTTTAAAGGCTGCAAATATACAACCTCAACATAGGGGTTGTCAAGCAAATGGCTATTTATTTAGGAAATCTCTATGTTTAAGCGCCTTCCACACAATTGAAACCAATATTTTGAAGATCATTCCAAAATCCAGGGTACGATTTTGATACTACATCTGCATTGTTTATTGTAATTGGTACTTTTAAAGCAAGTGGTGCAAAAGCCATAGCCATTCTATGATCATTATAAGTTTCTATAGCCACATTTTCCTTTAAATTGCTTTGAGAAGATAGTATCAATCGGTCTTCTCCAATTTCTACCGTTGCGCCTAGTTTCTCCATCTCGTTCTTTAGAGCCACCAACCTATCTGTTTCTTTGATCTTTAAGGTATGAAGCCCTGTAAGTTCGCACTCTATCCCTAACGCCAAACAAGTAACGGCAATGGTTTGAGCTATATCTGGAGCATTAACTAAATTCTCATAAATTCTAAGAGGTTTGCTATGCGGGATCTTTCTGAGGATTATTTCATCTTCCAGATACTCTGTTTCTACCCCAAATTGAGCATAGATCTTTGCAATACAAGAATCTCCTTGCAAGCTGGACGCTCTATAATTAGACAATCTAATTTCGGCATCTTTAGAGATAGCCATCATAGCATAAAAATAGGATGCAGAGCTCCAATCAGATTCAATATTTACAGTTACGGGGGATAACTTAGAACATGGCTCTATGTTAATTCTGTTCTTATTGAATTCTCCTTTAATTCCAACTAATTTAAGAAGATCTAACGTCATATTAATATAAGGTACAGAAGTAACTGGCCCTATTAGATTGATCTCTATTCCACTTGGAAGTGAGGCAGCTATTAGCATTATTGCAGAAATATACTGACTGCTAATATTAGCCTGTAAATTTACACTACGTCTCTGCAGATTACTCCCCTTAATATTTATAGGAGGATATCCTTCTTCATGATTATAGGAGATCTCCGCTCCCATACTTTGCAAGGCTTCTACCAATAATCTAATTGGCCGCTCCTGCATTCTTTTACTACCGGTAAGCACCACATCACATCCTGGTTTCGCAGCAAAATAGGCAGTTAAGAATCTCATTGCTGTACCAGCATGATGTATATCTACCACTCCATTTACAAGCTTTAAAGCTTTTTGTAGAACCATAGTATCATCACTATTAGAAAGATTTTCTAATGTAATTTCCGGGAATAGTGCCTGCAAGATCAACCCTCGATTAGATTCACTTTTAGAACCAGTGATTTTCAATGATGACGAGATGTTTAAAGAAGACTGTGGTAATTGAATGGTCATAGCTTAAAAGAATATTAAGCAGGCAAATTAAGTGAATTTAATGCTGTCAATTTTAATTTTCACCATTTTTTAACTTCATATAAAATTTTCCATAGGCTATTATCAAACCATAGACAAAAGCAGAAAATATAGAAGCCAGCACAAATCTAATCCATTTCCCATCTGCTAATTTTTTATCATAAAATCCGGAGAAATCGAATCCTCCGAACTCTATGAACATGGTAAAAAGATTATATACTATAACGAAACCCATTCCCAACACGAGAACAGATTTCCAAAAAGCTTTTAGCTTAAAGATCTTTTGAAAAAGCATTATTTCAGTTTTTGATTGTTCTGATGGCGATCATGATCTCTTTTGGTCTTGAGATCTAACTTTTTATCAAATGCTTCCTGAAGATCTATTCCTGTTTGATTTGCAAGACACAACACTACAAACATTACATCTGCCAGTTCTTCTCCAAGATCTTTATTCTTATCGCTTTCTTTCTCACTTTGCTCCCCATATCTGCGAGCTATAATTCTGGCCACCTCACCTACTTCTTCTGTAAGCTGTGCCATATTTGTAAGTTCATTAAAATAGCGCACCCCGTGCTCCTTTATCCAATTATCTACTTCTAGCTGTGCGTTCTTAATTTCCATATTATATTTTGGTTAGTACAATCGCTTCAGAATTTAATGCTACCATACCATCATAAAACCTCTTCAAATTCTGGTAATCATCTGGCGTGTACACAATGTTATTCATTTTTAATTCAGAAGTGACCTTGATAAAATTTCCACTTTGCAAAATTATGAATTTATAACTTCCTTGACCTTCGTTTAGATCAAACATTTTACTTTCCGGCAAAGATTCTACCTTGTAATTATCGGGAATTTGCATATAAACCGTTTTAGATTCTGTAGATGGGTACTTAAAGAATATAGGAAGTTTTCTCTCATCAGCTTTAAACGGATTTGTGCTTTGCGCCATAAAGAACATAGGTTTTATGTACACATTGTCACTTATCTTTTCTACTCCGTTTTTAAGTTTAAAATTGAAGATCTCTGTAACCTCAGCATAATTACTATCATCATTTTTTAACTTTACATCCAGAATCTCAATGTTTCCTTTTCCCTCTTCCAATTCTTTTATTAAATTCTCTTCGCTCATATTCTCATGCTCATCTCTAAATTCTTTAGCTGAATACCCGCTAGCAATTTGAGTAAAACTGCCATTAATAGAAAGAGCATCCTCAAACTTAATCTTTAAGATCTTCTTAGTTTCAGAAACCCCTAAATTCATTAACTCTATTAATTCTGAAGATCCATCTGTTCTTACTAATCTCCCTAACCAGTTTTGAGCATGTTCCGGTAAAATATTAGGCAAAGCATTTTTATCTGTAGCATCTATCAAGGTAGTTTTGTTATTATATTTTACAGAAGCCACTACATAATTGAAACCATTTCTGGTAGGAAACACAGGAATTCCATTGCTTTTAGTACTTATCAAAACCGGGTTTGCGTCTAATCCAGCATATTTAAGCATAGCGGTAAGCATTAAGTTGATATCCGCAGAATTTCCAGAACCTTCTTTATATGCTTCTTTTACACCCTCGTCTGTATAATACCCTAAGTAATCATTCCACTTCACCTTAGATTTAACAAATTCAAGAATTGCGCTAATTTTATCTTCTACTCCAGATTTACCAACCAAAACAGCATCAAGATCATCTTCAAAATATCTGGATTTCTCTAGCTGATCTCCAAATTCTGGATGAGATTGGATCTTTTCTGCAACATTTTCCCAGGTTAGAGCATAGTTCTCAATATTAGAATTTGGGTATTTAATAAATACCAGCTCCATCTTTAAAAACCCTGCATAATTACGCAGGTAATCTATATAAGGTTCACTTTTTAATGCCGGAATTTCCTCTTGATTTATCTCATAGATTGTTTTTGAAAATTCTAATTTCTGTACAGTGGCATTACTCTTCTGAACATAACCACCAGACCTGGAAACACTACTAATATTATAACTAGATCTACCGGTATGGCTGGTTAGATCATATCTTAACGTACTTCTTGGATTAAAGTGAGTATTAAACGTATAATATTCTGGAATCGCTATCTGGAAGTCTAAGTTTTTAATAGGAATGGTGTATTGAAGTGGAATATCATCTATAGATGTTATAAATGGCGAAGTTCTAATGTATTTAAATTCTATAACGCTACCTGCCTTTACCGCCGGCATCGTAAATTTTATACGCTCTCTATATTTATTTACCTCTTCTTCAAAAATGGCATCTTTATCTAATTTTACAGAGGTTAATTTACCATTTTCTATATTATATGTTTCTCCCTTTAGGCTGGAAATACTTTCTTTATTATTCCCGGAAACATAATAATCTATATTTCTTGTTGCCCAGTCAAATCCCTCTTTATTGTAGATCTTAACACGTTCAAAAACTTCTTCTATTACTTGAAAACCCTCTGCCTTGGAATAATCATAATAGATATGTTGTTCTCTATATAACACCGCGGCATTTGCAGAAGAATCTTTCTCATAAGAAGTAGCAGCAACTTCTTTTTTAGAAACTTTGCCGTATTTATAATTCTGTGCATTCACATTAAATACAAATAGAATAAGTAAACAACCCAAGTAGAATTTTTTCATAATTATTTATTGATTTATAATAGCTATTACAGCCTTTTGATTATTCAATAGATTTATCTGATTCATGAAATTACGAAAGGCAGTGTATTCTTCTTTTTTCCAAAGTCCATCGTTTAAAACATATTTTCTGGTAACCTTAAATTCTTTATCTGCTATAGCACTAACCTGAAAGTTGTAGCTCCCAAATTGATTATTAATATCTATAGCTTTAGGTAGGGTTTCAATAGTATAATTTTCTGGAATGCTAATGATAAGCTCATCTATCACTGTTTTACCTCTTAATATTTCTAGATCCAATTTTCTCGGTTTGTAGCGGGGAACATCTTCTCCTTCAATTTTAAAGATATTTAGAGGGATTAAGATCCTTGAACCTGCAGTGGTGCCAAAGTTAGCACCGGAAAATGTAAGAGTTTCTTCAAAATTTTGAGCCCGTTTATTATTGGTATGTACTATATTCTCAAGTTCAAGATAATTTATATGTCCCAGCACATTCTTGTAATATGTTTTTTGCTTTTGCTCATCGATCTTTGCAATGGGATATATATTACCATATTCAATTCCTTTAGAACTTCTCTTACCTTCAGCCTTAAAACTTCTATCTGAACCTAGCTCTAGATGAGTAGTAGTATGAATAACATTCTCTGAAGCCTTATACTTTTTGGTAGTTACAATTTCTCCTCCATTTGGTTTTACTAACAGAACATCTCGATTATCTGTAAAATCCCCTAAATAATTGAAGGGATGAGTCTGACTTGTACATTCCAACCACACTTCTTCTCCTTGTTGAGGTACGTTAAGAATTACATGATTTCCCTGCATAGAAACTATATCCTTATCTATACTCTCTTTCTCATCTCCGGCAAATACTATGGCATAGTTAGAAGATATTCCTTGACTCTCCAATAAAGATTTGGTGTAATTGGTAAGCGCTTTACAATCTCCATAACCAAGATTATCAACATCAGAAGCCAGCATAGGCATCCATCCGCCAATTCCAAGTTGTATACTTATGTATCTGGTTTTATTCTGAGCATACTCATAGATCAATCTTGCTTTCTCAAGAGTATCTGAAATTCCTTTTGTAAGCACTTCCAGATCCTGCACGGTTTTAGCAGGCAAGACGTCTCTACCTTTTAGCAAATGCTCATATTGCCATTTTCCAAAATCTTTCCAGGTAGTTGCTTCTCCCTCTACACCCACCAGAGAGAATTTATCTAAAGCGACTTTCACATAAGGAGTATAGGTTTCTAAAGGCGGACTTAAATTCTCATAATTATATGCAGGTAAATTTTCTGCTTTATACTTCAAATTAAAATCATCTCCAGAATTGGAGATACGATTGCTCATATTATTTTTTATAACCCTTAAGCCTATTAACTTCGGGTTATTCAGAATATAATTAGATTCCTCAACACTTTGGGCATAACGCTTTACCGGCATCCAAGATCTAATAAAGGCCGTATTTCCAGATTTTATCTCACAATAATATTCTATAGTGTATGGATATTCAGTAGGTGTATAATCTAAATAACTAATCCTGTTATCTGAAAATAGGTCATTGGTACTAACGCCGCTTACATCCTTAAAATCTCGCTGCTTATACTCTTTAATCTCATTACCTGTAGCATTATAAACTTTAAGGAACTGCTTTCTGATCTTAATATTATCATCGTAATATTGATAAGCAATAGCAGAATCATCTCCATTGGCATTTAAAACGGTGATCACTTTTTTGGTAATGATGCTCATTTTATCTACATCTTCTACCTCTATAAGTAGCTCTTCATTTCTAACAACAGAATTTACATTGAGTAAAAGTTGAAATGGAATTTTTGATATAGCCAGATCTTTTTCCTGACCGTAGGAAATAGAAGAATATCCTGCTATTAACAGAATAAATAGAATTTTCAATCGCATTTTAGGAAAAGTATTTCGCTAAAATTAAGATTTAATTAAGAATATGCAAAATTATTCTCTATTCTTTGAATCTATGATGATGGTAACCGGACCATCATTTAACAATGAAACTTTCATATCTGCACCAAAAGTTCCTGTACTTATCTCTTTTCCTAGCAGTGATTGCATTTCCTGAATAAACTTCTTGTAAAGCGGAATTGCAACGTCTGGCTTAGCAGCCTTTATATAACTTGGTCTATTCCCTTTTTTGGTGCTGGCATGCAAGGTAAACTGACTTATAAGCAGAATTTCTCCCTGTATGTCATCTAAAGATAAATTCATTACTTCATTTTCATCATTAAAGATGCGCATGTTTAAGATCTTTTTACATAACCAGCTAATATCTTCTGAAGTATCTTCATTTTCAATTCCTAGCAGAATTAAAAGTCCTTGATCTATACTAGCTTTTACTTTGTTTTCAATAGAAACCGAAGCTTGAGTAACTCTTTGTAAGATTACCTTCATTCTTCGGTATAATTATCTATTCTATATTGCTGCTCATCTTCTCCTGCCATGATCTGCAAATAACTTTTATACCTAGACCAGGCTATGCTCCCCTCCTCCAAACCATCTTTTACTGCACATTTTGGCTCTTCCACATGAATACAATTATGGAATTTACAGTTTTGCTTAACTGCAAAAAATTCAGGAAAATTATTTCCTAATTCTTCATTTTCCATTTCCACGATCCCAAAACCTTTAATTCCGGGAGTATCAATAATTCTTGCATCAAAACTAAGATCGTACATTTCTGCAAATGTTGTGGTATGTTGCCCTTGTTTATGTTGTGTGCTTATTACAGAGGTTTTAAGATCTAATGATGGTTCTAACGCATTGATGAGCGTAGATTTACCGGTACCACTATGCCCTGAGAACATACTGGTTTTGCCTATCATTTTCTCTTTAACCTTATCCAAATTTTTTCCGGTCATCGCCGAAATTCCTATACACTCATATCCAATTTCTCTGTAGAGCGCTGCAAGATATCTTATCTCATCGGTCTCTTCCGGCGTATAAGTATCTATTTTATTAAAAAGCAAGATCGTTTTAATATGATATGCCTCTGCGGTTACTAAAAACCTGTCTATAAAAGTTGTAAACGTAGGTGGATTGTTTAGCGTTACTAAAAGAAAGGCTTGATCTATATTCGAAGCAATAATGTGTGTTTGCTTAGAAAGATTTACAGATTTTCTAATAATATAATTCTCCCTTTCTTCTATAGTTTTGATAACTCCAAAAACATCATCTCCGGTTTCTTCCAGATCAAATTCCACCTTATCGCCAACAGCTACCGGATTGGTACTCTTTATGCCTTGCATTCTAAATTTCCCTTTGATACGACATCTATAGACCTTATTATCTTCAGCCTTAACGTGATACCAACTTCCGGTAGATTTGTAAACTATTCCTTTCATACTACAAAGGTGCGAAATCCCATGCTTATTCGCTAATTACTTTTTTCTGATGATTTATAGATTCCTGATGAATAGCTTTGAACAATTTTAAGATGAATTCTTCACTTAAACCTTGCTGTTCTCCTTCCAAGATCATTTTTCCTAAAATCTCATTCCATCTTGAAGTTTGTAAAATTGCCACATTTTGAGTTTTCTTGATCTTTCCAATTTCGTCTGAGATTTTCATTCTTTTAGACATCACATCTAGTAACTGATTATCTGCAATATCGATCTTAGCTCTAAGATTTTGCAAATTCTTCTGAAATTCTTCGCTCTCGCCTACTTCTTTTCTAATCTTCAGATCTTTCATGATCTGTACCAACGTAGCCGGTGTAATTTGTTGAGCGGCATCACTCCACGCATTATCCGGATCGTAATGAGTTTCTACCATCAACCCATCATAATTAAGATCTAAAGCGGTTTGACATAGATCGAAAATAAGATCTCTTCTACCTGCAATATGAGATGGATCTAAAATTAAAGGTAGATCTGGAAACTTATTTTGAAGATCTATCGCAATTTGCCACTCCGGATTGTTTCTGTATTTTGTTTTTTCATACGCTGAAAATCCTCTATGAATCACTCCAAGATTCTTGATATCTGCTGTATAAAGTCTTTCCACCGCACCTAACCATAACGACAGATCTGGATTTACAGGGTTTTTAACCAAGACTGTTTTATCAGTTCCTTTTAAAGCATCTGCAATTTCCTGAACTATAAATGGCGAAACTGTAGTTCTTGCCCCAATCCAAAGAATATCTACATCATGCTTTAAAGCCAGTTCTACATGGTTTGGATTCGCTACTTCTGTAGTAGTTAACAATCCTGTTTCTTCTTTTGCGGTTTGCATCCATTTTAAACCTAAAGCACCAACTCCTTCAAAATTTCCGGGTCTGGTTCTTGGTTTCCAAATTCCTGCACGCAGCACACTTACATCGCTATCTTTTAATTGATGAGCGATCTTTACTACCTGCTCTTCCGTTTCAGCACTACAAGGTCCTGCAATTACTAGCGGGTGATCAAGACCAAACTTCTTTAACCAATTTCCAAGTTCTTTTTTATTTTCCATTTTCAATATTTTTTAAATAATTCTAATTTTAGTTAATGCCATTTAAAATGGCTTTTATATGATTGGTAGTTTCCATTTCTTGATATACTTCTTCAAAATTATCATCTTCTAATAGATTTTTAAAATTGACGAGATTCAATATATATTCATTTAAAATTTCCACTACATTTTCCTTATTCTGCTCAAATATCGGGGTCCACATGGCTGGTGAACTCTTTGCCAATCTTACCGTAGAAGCAAATCCACTTCCGGCAAGATCAAAAATATTACGCTCATTCTTCTCTTTTTCCAGCACCGTTTTCCCTAACATAAAAGAACTGATGTGCGACAAATGCGAAACATACGCAATATGTCTGTCGTGAGACTTAGCATCCATATAACAAATTCTCATGCCTAATTTCTGAAAAAGATCTAAAGCTTTTTCCTGAAGCTTAAAAGTGGTCTTCTCTACCTCACAAATAATATTTGTTTTATTCCTAAAAAGATTAGCAATCGCAGCATCGGGACCGGAAAATTCTGTTCCGGCAATTGGATGAGCGGCCAAGAAATTTCTCCTCTTTTCATGAATTGCAATCTCTTCACATAATTTACCTTTAGTAGACCCGGTATCTATAACAATAGCATCGTCTTTTACCAGATCTAAAACCTGCTTTACTACATTTAAACTTACATCTACAGGAACGGCAATAATTACAATATCTGAAGTTGCAACGTCTTCAATTTCGGCAACTTCATCTACAAGTTCCAATTCCAAAGCTCGCTTTTGGTTTTCCTGATTTTTGTCTATTCCCACCAAGGTAACATTAGAATATGTATTTCTAATATCAAGCGCAAACGAACCGCCGATCAATCCAACTCCAATTATATGCACTCTCATTGCTTCACTCTTTTAATTGCTTCTAGAATCGTTTCTTCCGGAGTACATAATGAAAACCGTACATAACCTTCTCCCTGACTTCCGAAGATAAAACCGGGAGTTATAAAAAGATCATACTCATGTAACAGTTTATCTACTATCAATTCTGAAGTAGTTCCATCAGGAATTTTTGCCCATACGAACATCCCTGTTTGATCTTTTGTGGGAATACAATCCAACGCAACTGATAACTCCAAAATCAGCTTCTTTCTTTTTAAATATATTTCATTTAAAGATCGAAACCATTCTTTAGACAATCTTAGCGCAATAGCAGCTCCGGCTTGTAGCGGATAAAACATGCCGCTATCCATATTAGATTTTACTTTTAAGATGCTATTCAAATTTTCTTCACTTCCGCAAACCATTCCCACTCTCCAGCCAGACATATTAAAACTTTTGCTGAGGGAATTAAGTTCTAAAGCCACTTCTTTAGCTCCTTCAACTTCTAAAATACTCAACGGATGTTCGTTTAAAATAAAGCTATACGGATTGTCATTCACTACCAAAATTTGATGTTTTTTGGCAAATGCCACTAAATCTTTGAAAACCTGTTTCGTGGCAGAAGCGCCGGTTGGCATATGTGGATAGTTCACCCACATTAACTTTACCTTGCTAAGATCATTTTTGGCTAATTCTCGCAAATCTGGCAACCAATTTCTCTCTTCTGAAAGTTGATATTTTACCGCTTTGGCTCCAACCAATTCTGTAACCGAAGAATACGTTGGATATCCAGGATTCGGAATTAAAACTTCATCACCTTCATTTAAAAAAGCCATAGAAATATGAAGTATCCCTTCTTTACTTCCCATTAACGGAAGAATCTCTGTTTCTGAAGCCAATTCAACACTATAATGAGATTTATAGAATTCTTGTATTGCATTTCTAAAATCTGAAGTTCCCTTATAAGGCTGATATTGATGCGCCGCAGATTGAGAAAGCGCTTTAGTTAATCCCTCTACCACCTGCATTGGTGGAGGAAGATCCGGGCTTCCAATTCCTAAATTAATGATAGGTTTACCCTGCGCTTCTAATGCACGTACCTCTCTCAACTTAGAAGAAAAATAATACTCCTGTACCTGATTCAATCTATTGGCCTGTATCATTATAAGCGATTTTTATATGTTCCTAAAATTTTTAAATGATCTGTCATTACTGTAATTATTTCCATGGCTTTCAAGAATTCTGAATGATCTTCAAAAATCACATCTACAAAAAATGAATATTTCCAGGGCGTTTCAATTATTGGCATCGATTGGATCTTGGTCATGTCCAAATTAAAATCTCTGAAAATGTTTAGTACAGAAACCAGACTTCCACGAGTGCTTTCCAATTCAAATTTCATTGAAGCTTTATTTAATACTTCTCCGTTTGGTTCTTTTTTGATCTTACTGATGATCCAGAATCTGGTAGCGTTGCTCTTTTTTGTATGAATACCGGAAGCTAAAATTTCTAACCCAAAGATTTTTGCAGCTGCTTCACTTGCTACTGCAGCAATTCCCATGCTCCCTTTTTCTGAAATTCTTCTAGCAACTTCAGCAGTATCGGTATCTTCAATAAGTTTTATATGCGGATAATTCTTAAAGAATTCTTTACACTGAAGCAAAGCCATTGGGTGTGAAAATACTTTTTTGATATCGGTTATTTTCTGTCCTGGAATCGACATCAAATTCATATTAATAGGAATATAATGCTCTCCAATAATCTGAAGTTCATTTTCATCTATCAAGGCGTAATTGGGAAGAATAGAACCGGCAATAGAATTTTCTATGGCCATCACAGCTTCTTGAGATTCCCCAGAAACAAGGCTATTCACCATCTCATGAAAAGACATAGCTTCCAAAACATTTACTTGCTGCCCAAAATATTGCTGAGCTACTAAATGATGAAATGAACCTTGTATTCCTTGAATTCCTATTAATTTATCCATTTTAAAATTGAAATAAAAAAAAGGTCCTGATTTAAAAATCAGGACCTTTTATATATAATTTGCTTACTTAATTACATGGCGCTCCCGATCTTATCTCTGGTGTAGAAATAAAAATAATAACAAGCGTTCCAAGAATTAAAGTTGTTCATGTCTGTAATTGAATACTGCTAATTTAAAATTAAAAATTAAAACACCTTATAAAAATTTACTTTTTATACTCAAACGGTTTCGTTTAAACTGTTATTGACCCCCTGACTCCGCTAGGGGAGACATCATTATTATTTTTTTTTGCTGAACTCATTTCAGTATCAATTCAATTTAAATGTTTTTTTACAAGTCGCAAAAGAAGAATGTAGATTTTAGAAATGATGTCAGTTCGAGCGGAGTCGAGAACTATTGTAGTTTCTAAAATTAGGTTTTGAATAATCAAAATCTGATACTTACTTTTTTCATGAAAAATCGCAAAATCAAACGCTATAAAAATCTCGGAAAGTATTAGATGCTGAATTAATTCTTACTTTTGAAAAAAGCTTTATTATGTCTATTTCGGTTGAAAACATCTCAAAATTCTATGGCGATCAAAAAGCTCTTGATACTGTAAACTTTAGTATTAAAAGAGGGGAGATCGTTGGTTTTCTTGGTCCTAATGGTGCCGGAAAATCTACTTTGATGAAAATTCTAACAGGATATTTGAGCGCTTCTGAAGGTATTGCCAGCGTAAACAATATCGCGATCTCGGATGATTTGAAAGCAGTACAGCGCTCTGTAGGATATTTACCGGAGCATAATCCACTTTATACCGAAATGTATGTAAGAGAATACCTTTCTTTTAATGCTTCTATATTTAAGATCAAAAAGTCGAGAATTGAAGAAGTGATAGAAATGACAGGTCTTTTGCCGGAAGCCAATAAAAAGATCGAACAACTTTCTAAAGGGTATCGCCAAAGAGTTGGTCTTGCTGCCGCACTTTTACACGATCCTGAAGTGCTTATTTTGGATGAACCTACTACCGGGCTAGATCCAAATCAGCTTACAGAGATCCGGAATTTGATCTTAAAGGTTGGAAAAGAAAAAACAGTATTTCTCTCCACACACATCATGCAGGAAGTAGAAGCTATATGCGACCGGGTGATCATTATTGACAAAGGTGTAATTGTAGCCGATAAGAAAATGAAGGAACTGCAGGAGCAAAAAGAACAGATCATTCAGGTAGAGTTTGATTACCGCATTGAAGAAGTGGCATTAAATGTCTTGCCTCACTTAGTTTCAGCTAAGAACTTAGGAGGATTTCATTATGAACTAAAATTTGACACGAACAAAGACATGCGCCCTGCGGTTTTTGACTTTGCTCACGATAACGGACTTAAAACACTTCAGCTAAACAGAAAATCTAAAAATTTAGAAACGTTATTTTCAGAGTTAACCTCTACTCAAAAATAAGCCTACCTGTGTAATATTCATCCACCTTCACCACAGGTGGTCTATTCTTTGAGATCACATCTCCGCTACTTCTTAATTCTGCTCTAATAGATTGTTGAGGATTGATGATCAACTTATTTGTTCCTCTATGAAATATCTGATAATCTTTTACAATTAGATCTGCAGCTTCCATTCTTCCATCTCCTGCTGCAAAAAATGCATTCACTTTATCTGCTTTCCCCGATAGAAAATAATTAGAAACATTATCGTTTGTTATTCTAAGATTTTGAACATCAAGCTCTAGTTTAAAATCTCCATTAGTATGTATAGAAAGATCCCTTTCCTGATTAACAGATCTTAGCCATAGGTCTTCTAATTTTATAACGCCTGTAGTTTCTATAGTACTACCGCTGCTATTTTGTAACCAGGTAAGATCTTTAACCGTTACATAAACTTTGGTGATCTCATAATCCCGAAACAGATTACATGAATTCTCATTGCGAATGCTCAACCTGTTATCTACTACCTCAACACTAACATCATTTATTAGATTTTCTCCAGATTCTATAACTATTCGCTGTTCTTCACCCTGATCTATATAAAGTTTAACCCTTTCATATACAATGATTTCGTTAAAAGGAGAAACCGCTACTTCTTCAGTTATTATAGAACCTGCTGTTTTAAAACAACCCGGGGCATCTTCTTTATCGCAACCCAAAAACGTTACTGTTAGAATGATACAGAATATTATTTTTATCGCTTTCATCTTATAATCTATATCCAAGTGAAAATTCTACTGCTTCTGCATTTGCTGCATGAGATCGAACGGTAACCGAAGCCCAAAAATCATCAGAGATCTTTCTTTGTAAACCTATTCTATTATAGACTTGCTCTACATAATTATCATAAGGGTAGTACACATAATAGCCTAATTGAGTTACTAGAGATAATTTATTGAATGTTAGTAAATGACCCACAAAAAGCCCTACTCTCTTAGCATCTTCATCTCCCACGGTCTCTCCCTGAGGAAAGGCAACAGACTGGAAATAGATGTATTCTTCTAGTGCTTTAGAAAAGAATATATCAGTTCCTGCCTGCAACGTACTCTTTTTATTAATAACCTTATCTGCATAGGCAGAAATAGTTAAAAAAGGATATTGCTTAGAACCAATTACCCCGGTAGTATTAACGCCACCGCGAAGTGCGAAATTATAGTGGAATGGCTCAGTGTATTTTTTGTCTTCCGGATCTCTAGGCACAAAGTCTGGAGTATTTTCTGCATCTAACAGATAATTCACACCAATATTAAAAGCCATGGTATTAGTGCTGTTATTAGGAGATTTAAAATCGGCATTGGAATAGTGAATTAAAGATATCCCTGCCTGTATTCCAAAACCCTTATAGATATTTTGCCTGGAATAGTTTCCCATTAAATAGGTAGAACTCAAAAATCTTGAACCATAAGCATTGTTTATATAATTGGTTTCCGGATTATAGGGGTTACTGGCATATGCAATTCCCTGCCCAATTCTAAACATTAGGTTTCTCTTGAAGAAATAGAAGTTAAAATGAGCGTAGAGCGCATAATTCTTTCCAAGATATTGATTTTGCATATCTTGATAAGAGAAAGAATACCCGAAATCTGGATAGTTATATCTACGCTCCCATTCTTTTAAGCCATATGTCTTTTGATTCAAGCTTAAAATGAAACCGCTCGGATGTCCGGTAATAAGATGAGAAATATCCGGATTGTGTTCTAAAATGGTACCGTAAAAATAATTGGCGTCTAATGAATAATATTTTTTGATCTCATCTTGCGAATAAGAGTTAGAGCTTATAAGCAAAATTAACAACAGGGTAATTCTCTTCATATATGGGGCAAATGTAACTTGTTCGTAAAAATACCGCTGCATCTAATGATCTGGCTGTACATTACAAGATCTCTGGTTTTTTTTTAATATTCAAACACATTTACGCAAAAACGTATAAATGGGTTTTAGACGCAGGTAAATTAGGTCAAATACTTACAAGAAGTAAGTCGAAATATCATTAAATTTTAAATGGTCGTGCTAGACTTCTTCTTTTAAAGTAGAGTGCTGTAATACGTTTTTTAGATCATCAATATCCTCCTCAGATCTTAATTCTGGGAGGTCTCGAGATTTTCCGTTATCTAACATTAATGAATACCTGTTCCTACCAAATAAGTCTTTCTCTTGTAGAGATTTGATATTATTCAGCCCAATTCTATTCTTAGAAGTTTTTTTAACATATCTATAAATTAGAACTACTGCTGAGAACACACCCAATAGAACATATATATAACCAAACATACTTTTTTGTGCATCATTAAGCACTAAAAATAAATTTATGACAGCATTTATTAGAGTTAGGATCAACATGGTGCTTATGATCAAATTCTGAGATCCTAAATTGTCATTTATAACCAATAAATTCTCCGTCTTATCGTGCCTAATTTTCATAGATAAAGATTGAAATATTAAAATGAAGAAAGTCCTGAATGTGCCACTTTTAACTGATGAGTCACTGATAAATCTTCTAAAAATTGCTTTAGTTCTTCCTTTTTCTCTTTGTTTTCTATTACTATCTCATAGTCGAATATATCGTTAGAACTATTCGTAAAATAGAGATGATTTTTATTTCCATAGATGGAGTGCTTCCAAATACTTGCATAGCCTTTATAATCTAAACCTAATTCTAAAAGTTCTGAAATTTGAAATTCTCTTTTCTCCTCTTTTAGATTTACTTGTATTCTATCTTCTGTAATAGAGATTATTCCTAGATTTTTAGGTTTTATGAATGAAAAGCTTAATGCAAATATGAAAGATATCAAATATACTATTCCAGATAAGATCATGAGCCACCTAATATCTGGCTTCCAAACATATAATGTAATTCCGCTACCTACTAAAAGCAATGCTCCTAAGATTCTTAACCATTTAGAAGGCTCCCAGGTTCTAACTATTCTTGTTTCAAAAGCAACCATTAGCTAAGCTTCTCTCCGTTAAGAGTTATACTATAAGCTATTTCTGCTGCTTTTTCTAACATTTTTGATACCGAACAATATTTATCCATAGATAATTTTACTGCTCTTTCAACCTTTGCTGCGGGTACATCTCCCTTAAGAATAAAGTCTAATTGGATCTTTTTGAAAACATTTGGAATAGCTCCATCTTCACGAAAACCTTCTACTTCTACTTGAAGATCTTCCAACTCATGTTGTTGTTTCTTTAAGATCATTACCACATCTATACTGCTACATCCGGCAATTCCTCGTAGAAGAAGATCCATCGGGCTTGATCCTTTTGGCTCATCTTCCGATTTGTTATCTAAAAGAACGACGTCTCCACGTTCATTTTTAGTTTCAAAAAGGTAATTATCGTTTAGGCGTTTTAGATTGATTTTCATAAAGTTTGATTTTATCCAAATCTAAACAATTTTAGAGAAATAGTTCTGTTCAAAAACATAGAGATCCTTGAATAATATTAATGCAAATTTAAATTAATTTTTAAATTCTATCTTTTCTGAAAGCTTTAAAATATCAGAGAGAACTCCTCTGGAAGTTACAGCGGCACCAGCACCTGCTCCTTGAATTACGATGGGCCTTTCTCCATAAGATTTGGTATAAATCTCAAAAGAAGCATCTGCTTGCTGAAGACTTCCAAATGGAGAACTTCTTTTTTCTGAAACCAACTTCACTTCTAATTTTCCGGTGGCGACATCCAATTCTCCAATATGTCGTAACACCTCATCCTTTTTTAAGTTCGATTTACGTTCATCAAACCCAATATTAAGATCTTTCTGATTATCTATAAAATGAGCAATAGAACTTTTCCCGTTAAGATGACTAGGAATAAGATTTTCTATTGTAATTTCTGAAAGTTCTTTCTTGATCTTGATCTCTCTTGCAAGAATTAACAATTTTCTTCCAACATCTTTCCCAGAAAGGTCTATTCTTGGATCTGGTTCTGTAAGTCCCTTCTCTCTCGCCTCCTGCAATACTTCAGAAAACAACTTGTTCTCATTAGAAAAAGTATTGAAAATATAACTCAGAGAACCCGAAAAAACACCTCTCATTTTAGTGACCTCCTCTCCGGCAATGTGTAGATCTTGTAATGTTTTGATAATTGGCAATCCTGCTCCTACGTTGGTTTCGTATAAGAATTGTCTATTGTGCTTTTTAAGCTCAACTCTAAGGTCTTTATAGAATTTTTCAGATAAGGTATTGGCGGCCTTATTAGCGGCTACAATATGAAACCCGTTTCTAATTAGCTCTTTATAATTCTTTACAAAATCTTCGCTGGCGGTGGCATCTACCGCAATTACATTCTGCAATCCTTCCGCTTTAACATGATTGATAATATTTGAAATCTTATAAGGATGTCCAAATGCTTTAAAATCTGTTTCCCATGAAGGTCTCACCGTTTTTTGTTCGAAAAAAGCGATCTTAGAATTTACCACTATAGGAATATTGATCTCTACATTTAAAGATTTTAAAATGCTCTGTCTGGTTTCTAATATTTGTTTGATCAAAGTACTCCCTACGTTACCTACTCCAAACAGTACTATGTTTATCTTTTTCATTTTGTGTTTTATTAATGTTGAATATTGGCTTTAAAAATGTTGCTACCTGAGCATATTCTATTAAAAAGGCATCATGCCCGTGAATAGAGTTAATCTCATGGATACTGATGTTAGTTTTGATGAGTGATAGATTTACGTAGGTTTCCCAATTTTCAGAAGGGGTAAAAAATCCATCAGAATTAATAGTTATTATATGAATGTTAGAATTGATCTTGGAAGCTGCAGTTATATGATCTCCATTGCCAAGACTGATATCTGCTGTTGTTAATAGATGATTCATCAGTCTATAAGACGCCAACTGAAATCTCTCTTCCAGTTTTCTACCGTGATGCTCTAACCAACCCTCTATATTCCAATTAGAATTCTGTTCTCCATGCAGTGATCCAAATTTTGAAATAAAAGATTGCGGACTTCTATAAAAGGTCATTGCCTGCATTCTGGCATCGGCAACCGGGGTATTTGAATTATTCAAGATCTGTTCTTGCACTTTACACAGTGCTTTTACCCAATGTGTGGCTTTATAATCTGATGCAACGGGAATAATATGTTCAAAAAGTTCCGGACTTAAAACTGCCTGTTCCCAAAGCAACGCTCCGCCAATAGACCCTCCAATACCTGCAAATATCTTAGTAATTCCAAGCTGATTAAGTGCTATTTGATAGATCTTAGCAATGTCCCGTAGGGTAAATTCTTTATAATTATTAAGCAGATGATCTTTCTTACCATCATATCCATTTCCCGGGACGTTAAAAGCCAAGATGGTATATTCTTGGGTATCTATACTTTTACCATCTCCTACGATCTCTTTCCACCAACCGGTATTTCCAATTACCAAAGAGTTGCCCGTAAGCGCATGATTGATAAGCACTAAAGGAGCACTTGCCAATGGCTTCCCGAAAATCTCATACGTAAGATGAATGTTCTGAACGCCGCCTGAACTATTTTTAAATTCTGATATTTTTATTTCTTGAAGCATTGTTGCTACTTTTAATTATTGATTTGATCAAGGGCAACCGAAACTGCCGCATGAGGATTTGAACATTCCGGCTGCCTTGATCCACCAACAAACATTATTGAAGAATTTTACTTCCTATTTTTGAAAAGGCCTGTTGAAGATCTGCCTTCAAATCTTCTAGATCCTCCAGACCTACAGAAAGCCTAATAAGATCTTTGGTAACTCCTGTAGATTCTTGTTGCTCGTCACTCAATTGCTGATGGGTTGTACTTGCAGGATGAATAATTAAAGACTTTGTATCTCCAATATTTGCAAGTAGCGAGAAGATGTTAGTTTCGTCTGCAATAACTTTTGCAGCTTCAAATCCGCCTTCCACTCCAAAGGTTACGATTCCACTCTGCCCTTTTGGAAGATATTTTTGAGCTAGCTCATAATACTCATTGTTTTCAAGTCCGGGATAATTCACCCATTTTACCTGAGTTTGTTCTTGTAACCATTTGGCCAGTGCCAATGCATTTTCACTGTGTTTCTTAATTCGTAATTCTAAAGTTTCCAATCCTTGAATGATCTGAAAGGCATTAAATGGACTTAATGCGGCACCATGATCTCTCAAACCTTCTATTCTTACTTTGGCAATAAAGGCTGCTTCTTTTAAAGCATCGTGATATACTAAACCATGATATCCGGCAGAAGGTTCTGTAAACTCCGGAAATTTCCCGTTCGCCCAATCAAATTTTCCGGCATCTATAATTACGCCTCCCAAAGAAGTTCCGTTCCCGTTGATGTATTTGGTCAACGAATGAATTACGATATCGGCTCCATATTTTATTGGATTTAAAAGAGAGGGAGTGGCAACCGTATTATCTACTATCAACGGAACCTTATGTTCTTTTGCTCGCTTAGAGATCTCTTGAATGTCTAACACATCCAGCTTTGGATTTCCAAGCGATTCTATAAAATAAACTCTGGTATTTTCTTTGGATGCTTTTTTAAAATTTTCAGGATCAGATGGATCTACAAAAGTGGTGGTGATCCCAAATCTTGGTAAAGTGACACTTAACAGATTATAGGTTCCACCATAAAGGCTACTAGAAGCAACAATATGATCTCCGGAGCGAAGTAATGTCAATAAGGTAGTATTGATAGCTGCTGCACCAGATGCTGTAACCACTGCTCCTATCCCACCCTCTAAAGATGCTAATCGTTGCTCCAAGACATCATTGGTAGGATTGTTAAGTCTGGTGTAGATAAATCCAGGTTCTGATAAAGAGAAAAGATTTGCAGCGTGATCTGAATTCTTAAAAACGTAGGATGAAGTTTGATATAAAGGAACTGCTCTGGTTCCTCCATTGGCGGTTACATCATGTCCTGCGTGTAATGCGTTGGTTGCGAATTGTTGTGTGCTCATTTTTATTGAATTTAGTAGTTAGTAATTAGTATTGAGTATTGAGTATTGAGTAAATTAATTTTTGATAATTGATAATTGATCTTGACTTTGTTGTAAAAAAAAATCCCTCTGGCTTGTTTGTTTGCCAGAGGGATTTAGGAATTGAACTATATAAAACTAATTTATATCCTGAATTTTTGGCAATAGCGGTTTGTTGCGTACATCATACACATTTGCATCATTTGATACATATTAGTTGCTATTGCGAAATATTTAATCATGTTCTTATTTTTAGAATTTAAATTTATTTAATGGCGATTTATGGAAACAAAAAAGCCGCTGCGGTTGGCAGCGGCTTTTTGCATTTCTTATAAGTTAAGTGTTATGCAATAGAGTACGCTGCGAGGTTTCCCCACATCATCATATACATATTACACATTACTTGATTCATTTTTTTTAATTCTATACCGCAAAGTTAACGACAGAAAGTTTTATAAAACAAACATAATTTTATATTTTTTTGAATTATTATTCATAAGCCTCTAAAAATCAGTGTTTAGAGTAATTAATTTTAAGAGTTATATTTTGCGCTATGGATAGAACGGTTGTTTGAGCTCTCCCGATATTTTTTTATCGGGAAGCGAGCCGAGATAGCCAGACGCGAGCTTTTTAGCGAAGCGGAGCGCCCAACAACTTTTAATTTGACGTTAAAGGATAAGGCATTTCAATCTTATTTTATACATTTGCTTTAATTATTACAGGGAATGATTTGACTGATTGCAACCCTTAAAAAATGCTAAAGCAGTGTAAACTCCTCTAGCCTTTCACGTCAAATAGTTTTCTACACTATTAATTTAAATTTCGAAAATGGCTTATTTATTCACTTCAGAGAGTGTTTCTGAAGGACACCCAGATAAAGTTGCAGATCAAATTAGCGACACCCTTTTAGATAATTTTCTTGCTTTTGATGAAAACTCCAAAGTTGCTTGTGAAACCTTAGTAACTACAGGACAAGTAGTACTTGCCGGAGAAGTGAGAAGTAACACTTATATAGATGTGCAAAATATTGCCCGTGAGGTAATTAATGATATTGGTTACACCAAAGGCGCTTATAAATTTAGTGGTGATTCTTGTGGTGTGATCTCATTGATCCATGAACAATCTCAAGATATTAACCAAGGGGTAGATCGCGGAAATAAAGAAGAGCAAGGTGCTGGAGATCAAGGGATGATGTTTGGCTATGCTACCAAAGAAACTGAGAATTATATGCCTTTGGCACTAGATATTTCTCATAAAATTTTGATAGAACTTGCTAAACTTAGAAGAGAAAATAAAGAAATCTCTTACCTAAGGCCCGATTCTAAAAGTCAGGTTACTATTGAGTATAGTGATGATAATGTGCCACAAAGAATTGTTGCCATTGTAGTTTCTACGCAGCATGACGATTTTGATCCGGATGATATTAAGATGTTGAACAAGATCAAAAAAGATATTGTTGAAATTTTAATTCCTAGAGTAAAAACTCAACTTCCGGAATATGTTCAGGAATTGTTTGATGAAGAGATCACTTACCACATTAACCCAACTGGGAAATTTGTGATTGGTGGACCTCATGGAGATGCCGGACTTACCGGAAGAAAGATCATTGTAGATACGTATGGTGGAAAAGGCGCTCACGGTGGTGGTGCATTTTCAGGAAAAGATCCAAGTAAGGTAGACCGTTCTGCTGCCTATGCAACCAGACATATTGCTAAAAATCTTGTAGCAGCGGGAGTTGCAGATGAGGTTTTAGTGCAGGTTTCTTATGCAATTGGAGTTGTTGAACCAACCTCCATTTATGTTGACACCTACGGAAGTAAAAAAGTAGATCTTAGCAATGGAGAAATAGCGAAAAAAGTAGCAGAGATATTTGATATGAGACCCTCGGCAATTGAAGATAGATTGAAATTAAGAAATCCTATCTACAGAGAAACTGCAGCTTATGGACATATGGGGAAAGAACCTCGTACCATTACCAAGGTTTTTGAAAGTCCGTATTCTGGGAAGATCACTCGCGAAGTAGAATTATTTACTTGGGAAAAGTTAGATTACGTAGATAAAGTAAAAGAAGCATTCGGATTGTAATATTTTTTCATCTCGACTACGCTCGATGTGGCAAAATTATAATGACTGTTATTTGTCACCCTTAGCGGAGTCGAAGGGTTATAGACAACATAAATATATCCATTAACATCTCGATACCGCTCGATTTGGTATAAAGAAGAATAAAGCTAAAAAGGCTGTCAGAAATGACGGCCTTTTTTTTGACTTTTTCTTCGGAAAGCTTTAACAACTAGGAGCTCTATTAATCCTTAATTTTAGATGGAATCAAAAACACTTCTATGTCAATCTTCGGAAAAGTTAAGAATACGATCAACCTATTAAAATCGGTTGATATGGACCAACTCGCTAAAATCAATGAACAGATAGATCTACCCGAAGCTATGAAGGCCTTAGGCACATTAGATGAGCGACAGTTGAAGGGCTTGATGAAAATGTTAAAAACTAAAAAGAAAAAAGGTCAGCATGACTTACCTCCTATAGATGGAGATTTTTATAATCTCGATCTTAAACTAACTCCAGAACAAAGAACACTTCAACTTAAAGTGCGAAACTTTATGGAAGATGAGGTAAAACCTTTAGTGAACGATCACTGGAACAGAGCCAAATTTCCATTTGAGATTATCGAAAAATTCAAACAATTAGATATTGCCGGTATTCCTTATGAAGGATATGGCTGCCCTAATTTACCTTTTTTAATGGAGGGAATAATTGCGCAGGAAATGGCACGAGTAGATGTTTCTATTTCCACCTTTTTTGGAGTTCATAGCGGCCTCGCCATGGGATCTATTTATTTATGTGGAAGTGAAGAACAAAAACAAGAATGGTTGCCACAAATGCAAAAATTAGAAAAGATTGGAGCCTTTGGACTTACAGAACCTAATGTTGGATCTGGAGTGGCCGGGGGAATGGAAACTACCTGTAGGTTCGATGGGGAGAATTGGATCTTAAATGGTGAAAAGAAATGGATAGGAAATGCAACTTTTGCTGATGTTATAATAATTTGGGCAAGAGATGAAGACAGTAATCAAGTAAAAGGATTTTTAATACGCAAGGGAAATCCAGGATTCCATGCAGAAAAGATGGAAGATAAAATGGCGTTAAGAATTGTGCAAAATGCACTCATCACTCTTACAGACTGTGTGGTTCCAGAATCAGACAGATTGCAAAACGCCAATTCTTTTAGAGATACTGCAAAAGTTCTAAGAATGACACGAGCCGGGGTTGCGTGGCAAGCGGTTGGATGCGCAAGAGGTGCTTATGAAAGTGCATTAAAATACACCAAAAAACGAGAACAATTTGGAAGACCTATTGCTTCCTATCAACTAGTACAGAACCATCTAGTTGAAATGCTTTCTAATCTTACCGCTATGCAAACTATGGTTACCAGACTTTCAGAATTACAAGATCAAGAGATACTAACAGATGAGCATGCATCGCTAGCTAAAGTATTCTGTAGTATGAGAACTAGAGATGTAGTAAGTAGAGCACGAGAAGTATTAGGTGGAAATGGGATTTTGCTGGAATATGATGTAGCAAGATTTGTAGCAGATGCCGAAGCGATTTATAGCTATGAAGGAACAAAAGAAATTAATTCATTAATTGTTGGTAGAGCCATTACAGGCTATAGTGCATTTGTGAATTAGATACTAATAAGTAAAAAATCAAACAATGTCAGTTTTAGTAGTAAGTCCGGGGAGAAACCCCGAAGCTTGGGTTAAAGCTTTAAAAAATGAGCACCCGGGAATGAATATTTATGTATATCCAGAAGATCATGATAAGGAAGAGGTGGAATATGCCATTTCTTGGAAGCACCCAAGAGGTATTTTCAAAAATTATCCTAATTTAAAAGTGATAGCTTCTATGGGTGCAGGAGTAGATCATATAACAAGTGATCCAGACATCCCAGAAAATATCAAAATCACTCGTGTTGTAGACGAGCAGCTTACAGAAGATATGAGCGCATTTGTTTTAGCTCTAATCATGGATAAAATGAGAAACATTTCTCATTATTACAGTCAGAAAAATTGGGAACCAACTTCCTATCGAAGTATAGAAAACACTAAGATTGGAATTATGGGATTAGGTGTGCTTGGAAAAGGCGTTGCCAACACCTTAAAAAACGTTGGCTTTAATGTTTATGGCTGGTCTAAATCTACCAAAGATATAGATGGAATACATACTTTTTGCGGAGATGAAAATCTAACAGAATTTTTGAGTAATGCAGAGATATTGGTGTGTTTACTCCCATTAACCCCTGAAACAGAAAACATTTTAAATAAAGAGCTTTTTGAAAAACTACCAAAAGGTGCCCATGTTATTAATGTAGCTCGAGGTGAACATTTGGTAGAACAAGATCTTTTGGAAATGATTGATAGTGAGCAATTATGTGGCGCTAGTCTAGATGTTTTCAGAAAAGAGCCTTTACCACAGGAACATCCCTTTTGGAATCATAGTAAAATTAAGATCACACCGCATATTGCAAGCGTTACGAATCCGAAGAAAGTAGTACCACAAATGGCTGATAATTACGAACGAATGAGCCAAGAGCAAGATCTTTTAAATGTAGTTGAAAGAAAAAAAGGATATTGATCAATTCAATTCCTATAAAATTGTAATAAATAAAAATTATGAACAATCTTAAAACAATTCTAGTAGCTATAGATTTTAATGATGCTATTGGTGAACTTATGGCTTACACAGAAATGTTAGCTTTAAAATTTGAAGCAAAAGTTTGGGTTGTTCATGTTGCTGCTCCACATCCCGATTTTGTTGGTTATGAAGCCGGACCTCAATATATAAGAGATTTTAGAGCAGATGAGTTGAAAGGAGAACATAAACAACTACATGACATTTGTAATACCTTCTTAGCTCCGGAGATTGAAAAAAGTGCTTTGCTAATTCAGGGATCTACTGTAGAAGCCGTATTGGCAGAAGCAAGAAAACTGGAGGTGGATCTTTTAATTGTGGGGAATCACAAGCATAGTTTTCTTCATAATCTGTTATCTGAAAGTGTCTCTTTAGAATTGCTTAAAAATGGCAATATACCATTGCTTACTATTCCAATATCAGAAGAGAATAATTAAATTAAGATCGCTCTTTTAGAATACTAATAGTTACCAACATTTGTCCTATATGCCTTTGACTATGCTCGGCTGCGTGAAAAAGTAAGCCCAAGTGAGTTGAAGGCATTTTTTTTCTTCCTACAGATCTTTCTTCAGTTAGAGTATCTGCATCAACAGTCTTAAAATACTGCAATGCTTCCGAAACCTTAGTATCGAAATCTTGTAATAATTGGATTGTTGAAATCTCAGGATTCTCGGCTCCTTCTTTCTTTAAATGTTTAAATTGAAGATCGCTTAGGTTTTCCTTTCTTGCATATGTAAGCATCCTGTCCAACACTCCCGTTAAGTGTTGTAGATGAAATCCTACCGAAGCCCGTCCTGCAGGTTTTCGCCATAAAAGTTCCTTCGGAAAATTATCTGCATAGCTATGCATATCCTCACCTGCTTGCAGTAAAGCATGCGCTGCCGGTTGCAACAGGTTTGGTATTCCTTGAACAGGACCTCTCAACCAAACTTCCGGTTTTTGTTGAGGTTTTTCAGATTTAATATTTTGATCTTTCATTAGAAATGCAAAATCGGAAAAAATAAAAGAAATAGTATCTTTAGACTTCTTAAATTAAATAATATGCTTCATAAATTTCTTATGGCATTACTTATAGTAATGTCTACCTCTACCATTTTCTCACAGGAAAAGGAAAATAATAAAGACAAAAATGAATCTTGGGATGTTGCAAATCCCTATACAAAAGATTGGAAGATAAATGAAGTGTCCTTAAGCACCGATGAAGGTACTTGGATGGATCTAGATGTAAGTCCAGATGGATCAAAAATCGCTTTTGACTTACTAGGTGATATTTATATTATGCCAATTTCTGGAGGAAAAGCTACTGCTTTAAGAGAAGGAATGCCTTTTGAAGTTCAGCCAAGGTTTAGTCCAGATGGAAAAAGACTCTCTTTTACCAGTGATGCGGGCGGAGGAGATAATATTTGGACTATGAATTTGGATGGTACAGATGCCAAGCAGATCACCAAAGAAGATTTTCATTTACTAAATAATGCGGTTTGGACCAAAGATGGAAATTCTATAATCGCAAGAAAACATTTTACTTCAGAACGTTCTTTAGGGGCAGGAGAAATGTGGCAATATCATATTGCCGGTAGCGCCGGACTTCAACTTACAGAGCGCAAGAATGATCAGCAAGATGTAAATGAGCCTGGTATTTCTCCGGATGGGAGATATCTTTATTATAGTGAAGATATGTACCCTGGTGGAAATTTTCAGTATAACAAAGATCCAAACAAGCAGATCTATGTTATAAAACGCTATGATTTTAAAACAGGAAAAACCGAAACTATTACAGGTGGACCTGGCGGAGCTGCAAGACCAGAAGTTTCTCGAGATGGTAAAAAACTTGCTTTTGTAAAGAGAGTAAGAACAAAATCGGTGTTATTTATTCATGACCTTGAAACAGGAGAAGAATGGCCCATTTATGATAGTTTAAGTAAAGACCAGCAAGAGGCTTGGGCTATTTTTGGTGTATATCCAGGATTCTCATGGATGCCCGGAGACAAAAGTATCGTTTTCTGGAGTGAAGGAAAGATCAAAAATATAAATATTGACAATCTTGAGGTTACCAATATTCCATTTCAAGTAGACACAAAAATTAAAATTGCGGAAGCACACCGCGCTAAGACTCCAGTTTTTGAAAATAAATTCACTCCTAGATCAATTAGAGATGCGGTGACTTCTCCAGATGGAAAAACCTTGATATTTCATGCGGTTGGCTATTTATGGAAAAAGAAGTTACCTAACGGAAAACCTCAGCGACTTACAGAAGGTAAAGATTTTGAATATGAACCTAGTTTCTCACCAAATGGCGATCTAATTGTTTACGTTACTTGGAATGACGAATCTAAAGGGCAGATAAAAACCATGAATATTTCTGGTGGAGATCAAAAAACTATTACTACCCAGAAAAGTATCTACAGAACTCCATCTTTTTCTAACGATGGAAAGTCTATAGTATTTATGAAGGAAGATGGAAACTCAGATCTTGGTCAAACTTTTACCAACGATCCCGGAATCTATCTTATGGATGCTGATGGAAAGAATATGAAAATACTTATTAAAGAAGGTGCTTATCCTGTATTTAATAAAGACGACTCACGAATTATTTATCAAATCGGTGGTACTTTTTTTGGAGAACTCACAAAAAGTTTAAAGAGTATCGATCTAAATGGAAATGATGAACGAACTCATTTTAATTCAAAATATGCCAATAGATTGGTGCCTAGCCCAAACAATGAATGGTTAGTTTTTACAAATTTACATGAAGCTTATTTGGCGCCTTTTGTAATAACCGGAAAGCCTATAGATCTGGATGCTAAAACTAAAACATTCCCAGTGACTAAAATCACTAAGGATGCAGGTGTAAATCTACACTGGTCTAATAATTCCAAACAGGTTCACTGGACTTTAGGTGACGAATATTTCACCAATGAAGTAGCTAACAAATTTACCTATTTAGAAAACTCATCTGATGCTGTTTCACCAATTACCGAGAAAGGGATCAAAATTGGCCTAGAAGCAAAAACTTATGTTCCTTCTGGAGAGATCGCATTCAAAAATGCTCGTATAATTACAATGAATGGTGGGCAAATAATCGAAGATGGAACAATAATTATCAAGGAGAACAAGATCCTTGCCGTTGGAAAATCTTCAGAAGTTAATATTCCGGGCGGAGCTAAAGTTTATGATGTAGCAGGCAAAACCATTATGCCTGGAATAGTAGATGTACATGCTCATCTTGGAGCTTTTAGAGCAGGAATAAGCCCTCAAAAACATTGGCCTGCATATGCAAATCTTGCTTTTGGTGTTACAACCTCTCATGATCCTTCAGCATTAAGTGAAACTGTATTCGGACTTTCAGAATTGGTACAAAGCGGAGAAATGGTAGGACCTAGAATTTTTTCTACAGGAATGATTCTTTATGGAGCCGAGGGAGATTTTAAAGCAGTTATCAATAATTTAGATGACGCAAGATCTGCTTTAAGAAGAACAAAGGCTTATGGAGCCAACTCGGTAAAAAGTTACAATCAGCCTAGAAGAGAGCAACGTCAGCAAATTATGCAGGCTGCAAAAGAGTTAGATATGAATGTAGTTCCGGAAGGAGGAAGTACATTTTTCACCAATATGAGTATGATCATGGATGGACATACGGGAATTGAGCATAACATACCTGTAGCTCCAGTATATAAAGACGTATTAACTCTTTGGGGAAATAGCAAAACCGGCTACACCCCTACTCTAATTGTAAATTATGGTGGCATTAACGGAGAATATTATTGGTACCAAAAGACCAATGTTTGGGAAAACGAAAGGTTATTGAACTTTACTCCAAGATATATTGTAGATTCTAGATCTAGAAACCGTACAATGGTGCCAGATGAAGAATACGAGAATGGACCGATCTTAGTATCAAAAGCAGTTAAAAAATTAGCAGATGCCGGTGTAAAAGTAAATCTTGGAGCCCACGGACAATTACAAGGTCTTGGTGCACATTGGGAATTGTGGTTATTACAAATGGGAGGCATGAGTAATATGGAAGCTTTAAGATCTGCCACCATTACCGGAGCTCATTACTTAGGAATGGATAAGGAAATTGGATCTTTAGAAGTTGGAAAACTTGCCGATCTGATCGTGTTGGATAAAAATCCTTTAGAGGATATTCAAAACTCCAATTCTGTAATTTACACTATGGTAAATGGAAGACTTTTTGATTCTGAAACCATGAATGAAATTGGAAATCATCCTAAAGAAAGAAGTAAATTTTATTGGGAAAACAGCAAATATAACCAAGCATTTCCTTGGCATGAAAGCACTAAAAGCTTTACTACCCCACACGGTTTTATATGCGATTAAAATAAACATAACATTAAAAACCCATAAGTATATAATATGCTATGGGTTTTTCTATTTTATATAAGAATGCAAACAGTACTACATTATTCCCTTCATTTTCTGGCTATTGGCATAATAGCTTATTTATATGATAAAAAGAATTGGAAACGAAATTGGTTGATCCTAATTGCAACCATGCTGGTAGATCTAGATCATCTTTTAGCAGTTCCCATCTTTGCTCCTAATAGATGCAGTATTGGTTTCCACCCTTTACATTCTGAGGTGGCTATTGCAACTTACATTCTTGGAATCATCTTTACAAAGAATAAAATATTGAGATTAATCTTCATAGGACTTCTCTTTCACATGATCACAGATTTTATTGATTGTCTTTGGATGTTTTCTAAATGTTCTGGTTGCTATGAGAACTCTGAAGTTTTTAAATGGTTTAAGATTTTAAGAAATTGAAATTGATTACAGCCCTGCCGCAGCGTCTGAAAGCTTGTTCAGGGCTTCAGTAATTTGATTTATAACATCTACTTTTCCTTCAATTTGATGTCTTTTAGCAAGATAAGAAGGATCATTATAAGAAATATTCACGGTACCATCTTCTGCTTCCCAAACCAACATTTTCTGTGGCAGATCTAAACCTATAGCTTGCTTATCCTGCATCAATGGTGTTCCAAGATTTGGGTTTCCGAAAATAATGACTTTAGTTGGCCTTAACTCTAATGATACTTTGGCTGCATTTGCTTGATGATCTAATTGAGCAATTACTTTTAGATTATCATTAGTAGAAATACTATTTAGCAAAGTGTTATAAGTAGTTTCAAAATTTTGAGCACTTTCTTTAGAAATTACACCTTCTTTGAAATCCACTCCTACTTTTGTTGCACTTTGAACATCTGAAGATGTAGAAGATTTAGTTAAATTTTCTAAAGCAGTTGAAATTTTATCTAAAGTAGAAACTCCTCCCAAATTGTGCCTAGACTCTAAATATTGAGCGCTGTTATAAATAACGTAAACAGAATCTGCAGAATTTTGAATAAATAAAACCTTTTGTGGAAGATCTAATCCTGCTAATTGATTCTTTTGCATTAAAGGAGTTCCAAGTGCAGGATTTCCAAAGAAAACAATTCTTATAGGATTAAGTACACTTCCTATAGAACTAGCGTTTGATGAATGATCTACCTCTGCAACTATGGTTATAGCATCGTTCGAATTGAGCGATTCTAAAAATGTGGAATAGGTTTCCATAAAATTATTCTTACTTACAGCATATTTTGTTCCCACTACATTTGGTGCCTCAGTTTGAGTTATTACATCGTCTGTATCATCAGTATTACTGCAAGACCCAAATATTCCAATAAAAACCGTCAAAATTAAATACTTGTACATATTGATTTTTTGTTTTTTTGTAAGATATCTTAATGATTCGTAGTGTGATTTTAGTTTGTATAAAATTAACCTCAACTGTTAAACTTATTAAAGAATTTAGATGCTACCTATTATCAATGCACGGTTGTTTTTTCAGGAAAACTTGTATCTTTATCCACTTTAAATTAATTTCAAGAGCTTCAACTCTAACTAGCCATTAAATATAAATTATGCACGTAGCCATTGCGGGAAATATAGGGGCAGGAAAAACCACCCTTACCAAATTATTAGCAAAACATTACCAATGGGAACCTCAATTTGAAGATGTACTTGAAAATCCATATTTAGAAGATTTCTATAATAAAATGGAACGATGGTCTTTCAATTTACAGATATACTTTTTAAATAGTAGATTTAGACAGGTGCTTCAGATTAGAGAGAGCGGAAAAAATATCATTCAGGATAGAACCATATATGAAGATGCGCATATATTTGCTCCCAATCTTCATTCTATGGGATTAATGCCTAATAGGGATTTCGAAAATTATAAATCTCTTTTTGACCTTATGGAAAGCGTTGTTCAAGGACCAGACCTTTTAATTTATCTAAGAAGCAGCATTCCAAATCTGGTTTCTCAAATTCATAAACGAGGTAGAGATTATGAAAATTCTATCTCTATTGATTATCTTAGTAGATTAAATGAGCGCTACGAGGCCTGGATTCATAATTACGACAAAGGGAACTTACTTATTATAGATGTAGATGATATCAACTTTGTGGATGAACCTGAGGATCTCGGAAATATAATTAATAAGATAGATGCCGAAATAAACGGCTTATTTTAATAAATGTTGTTATGAGCAATTCAAAAAGAAGACCTAATCATAAAGGATCGGCTAAATTATTTTCTAACCCGATCTTAGAGAAACTTACACACACTCATATTGCTGCACCTTTAATAATTTTCACGGTGATATCTGCAATTCTTATCTATTTCGGAATTGTTGAAAAAGGTTTTGAAGTCCCTAACATGATCTTACTATTCTTAGGCGGCTTGTTCTTTTTTACATTTATAGAATATCTTATGCATAGGTATTTATACCACCTTCCTGTTACCAATCCAAAAAGGGAAAAATTTGTATATACTATGCACGGTGTTCATCATGATTATCCAAAAGATAAAGACAGATTGGCCATGCCTCCTGTTTTAAGCTTAATATTAGCTACTATATTTTTTGTAATATATAGAGGTATTATGGGCGATTATGCCTTTGGATTTTTAGCTGGTTTCTTAATGGGTTATACAGCTTACTTAGGAGTACACTACTCTGTGCATGCCTTTAAGGTTCCTAACAATTTTCTAAAGATCTTATGGCATCACCATAGTATTCATCATTATAGAGAGCCAGATAGAGCTTATGGAGTTTCGTCTCCGCTATGGGATGTAGTATTTGGAACTATGCCAAGAAAATCTCCTGTAGAAGCTGCAGGAAAATAAAAAAAGGGAGCTAAAATAGCTCCCTTTTTTTATATGATTATATTTTAATTCTATATCCAACCATTTTCTCTTGCATGAGCCTCTGCATCTATAGAATTCTCTACCATTAAAACAGGAACAGATTTAAATCCATCTATAACCCCTTGTACACGCCTCATACTTTTTTTGTGGGTTACGCTTCTTAAATAGATTGCCAAGATCCTATCTGCATATTTTTCTGCAATTTCTGTATAAATAGTAGCGTCGTGCTCTCCACTATCTCCAATCAAAATAAAATTTAGCTCAGGATAGGTATTCAAGATATTTATGATCTCTTTTTGCTTATGAGGTTTTTCTGGTTTTAAAGACTGATCAAAAGGGCCTCTAAAGTTTCTTAATAACATTGGTCCTTTTGGAAACTTATTAAAATCTAAAAACAATTTAAGATATTGATATAAGTTCCACGGACTATTACTTAAATAAAACATTGGGTTCTTATTTTTACCACTTTTTCCCAGATGAAATTTTTGATATAGTTCTGCTGCTCCTTTTAATGGTATCCTATCATATGCATTTGTTAACAGAGAATTTTTAAGCAACCTCCATTTAAGAAAAGAAGTCACCCCTGTGTGCATTATAGTATCATCTATATCACTTATTACTCCGTATTCCGCATTTTTCTCTGGTATAAGTAATTCTCCCTGAAAATGATCATTTACCAAAGTGGTGTTCGGGGCTATTTCATTCTCATAGAATATTTCTGCTGTTAACCAACCTTCTTCATTTACAAAATTAGAAAGATCTATAGTAGTTTTCTCATCAAACAAGTAGTAGCCTTCTCCATTGGTTGTTCCTTGCAGTTGTATCTCCTCTCCTACCTTAACTCTAATCTTAGCATTTCTTATCTCATAACTGTTAAACTGCTTGTATGCATTTTTGAGATTAGTAAAAATGTTTTGATCTTCAAGAATTTTAAGAGGCACATCATCCAACGCTCTCCCTAGTAAATATAGATGATGACTGGTGCCGTAACTTCTATAAGGGGTTATAAGAACATTATCGATCTTGTTTTCACCAAATAGTTTCTTTATTCTTTTGAGCATGATAATATTTAAAAATTAAAAGAAGGGGTAATTTACTATTATTACAATCTACCAAAGATTTTAGGCAGCAATTTTAGATAAACTTTAAGAGAAGCCAGTCTAGGTTGAAAAGTTCTATATAAAATGAATAATTTTTCTAGAAGTTTTAGAGCAAATTAATTAGCTGATATTTAATAATTGGTGAGCAAAAATTTTGTTTTTATTATTACAGCTTTAACTACTACCAATTCTTTTACAGATTAATTTTGATGGATAACCATTAAAAATTAAACCATCATGAAAAATTTAGAAGATTTATTTGAACATCAATTAAAAGACCTTTACAGTGCTGAAAGTCAACTTTTGGATGCCTTACCAAAAATGGTAAAAGCAGCTCATGATTCACAATTAAAGAAAGCTTTTGAAGGGCATTTAGAATAAACCAAGATTCATAAAGAGCGTATTGAAGAGGTTTGTGAAGAGTTATCTATTAAACCAACGGGAGAAAAATGCAAAGCTATGGAAGGTCTTATTAGAGAAGCACAATCTATGATAGATGAAAAGGCAGATCCTGAAGTTAAAGATGCAGGATTAATTGCTGAAGCTCAGCGTGTAGAACATTATGAGATCTCAGGTTATGGTACTGCTGTGCGTTTTGCCAAAGAACTGGGGCATGATAAAATTGCGAAAAAATTACAAAAAACATTAGACGAGGAATATAATGCAGATCAAAAATTGGACGATCTTGCAGAAAAGCGTTTAAATAAAAAAGCAAAAGAATAAGTTCGCTTTAATTTCTGAACTAAAAAAAAGATCTTCAATCGTTGTGACTGAAGATCTTTTGATTTATTAAGTCTTATAAAAATTATTACATATTATCTAAGCTTTCCTGTACTTCTTCTCTAGAACCGGAAAAGGTTTTAACTTTTACATCTGTCTCTCCATCTTTAATGGTGGTAGTTCTAACTTTAGCTATTGTATTATTCCCTTCTGAAGTGATATTAACTTCTACTTGTTTTGTTGAATTTAAGTTGGAATCTGAGGTGATAGTTTCTGTTTGCAATGTAGATGCTTCTCCATTAATAGCATCAATATCTCCTACAGAATTTCCTCCTAGAATAGGAGCAATTACTAAACCTATAAGGCATGTTAGTTTAATAAGGATATTCATAGATGGGCCCGAGGTGTCTTTAAAAGGATCTCCAACGGTATCTCCGGTTACCGCCGCTTTATGAGCTTCAGAACCTTTATAGGTCATCTCTCCATTTATAAGAACTCCAGCTTCAAAAGATTTTTTAGCATTGTCCCAGGCTCCTCCTGCGTTATTCTGAAAAATCGCCCATAATACCCCGCTCACAGTTACTCCAGCCATATAACCTCCTAACATTTCTGCAATTAAAATATTTTCATAACCAAAAAGCATTGGGAAAAACGCAATTAAGATTGGAAATCCTATTGTAAGAACTCCCGGTAATAACATTTCTTTTAGTGCAGCATCTGTAGAGATCGCTACGCACTTATCGTATTCAGGTTTTCCGGTTCCCTCCATAATTCCTGGAATCTCTTTAAACTGTCTTCTTACTTCGTTTACCATCTCCATAGCAGCCTTTCCTACAGAATTCATTGCCAATGCAGAGAATACTACCGGCACCATTCCTCCAACAAATAACATTGCTAGCACTGGAGCTTTAAAAATATTGATCCCATCTATTCCAGTAAAAGTAACATAAGCCGCAAACAAAGCTAAAGATGTTAACGCTGCAGAGGCAATAGCAAAACCTTTTCCAGTAGCCGCTGTGGTATTCCCTACAGAGTCTAAAATATCTGTACGCTCGCGCACTTCTGCAGGTAATTCACTCATTTCTGCAATACCACCAGCATTGTCAGAAATAGGTCCAAAAGCATCTATAGCTAATTGCATGGCAGTTGTGGCCATCATTGCTGAAGCTGCTATGGCAACACCATAAAATCCTGCAAGGGCGTATGATGCCCATATTGCTGCAGCAAATAATAAAACTGAAGAAAAAGTAGAGATCATTCCTGTTGCTAAACCGGCAATAATATTGGTTCCTGCACCTGTACTGGATTTCTGTACTATGGAGAGCACTGGTTTTTTACCAAGTCCTGTATAATATTCTGTGACTGCAGATATAAATCCTCCTACTCCCAATCCAACTAAAGTGGCATAGAAAACTCTCATAGAAGAAATACTTTTATATTCAAACCCCTCTTGGCCGCCTACAAAGAATCCCATTGTCATAGTTTCTGCAGGTAGTAACATTCTAACCAGAAAGAAACATGCCACCATCACTAAAACTATAGATACCCAGTTTCCAATATTAAGAGCCTGCTGAACTTCCTTCTCTTTAGCTGAGTTACTACTGATCTTTACCAACAGGGTTCCTGCAATAGAAATAATAATTCCTACTCCTGCAATTGCCATTGGCAGTAAAATAGGACCAATTCCTCCAAATCCTTCCTGAATTATATCTCCACCCATGTCTTTTATAACATAATTCCCAAGAACCATGGCCGCTAATACGGTTGCTACATAACTTCCAAAAAGATCTGCGCCCATTCCAGCAACATCTCCCACGTTATCCCCAACATTATCTGCTATGGTTGCAGGGTTCCTTGGATCGTCTTCTGGAATTCCGGCTTCCACCTTACCCACAAGATCTGCACCCACATCTGCAGCTTTGGTATAGATTCCTCCTCCAACTCTCGCAAATAACGCAATAGATTCTGCTCCTAAAGAAAATCCTGCCAGCGTTTCCAATACTATTGTCATTTGATCTGTATTAGTCCAAACGCCACCCATGAAATAATGATAGAAAAATATAAAGAAGGAAGTGAGCCCCAAAACTGCTAATCCTGCCACACCCAACCCCATAACGGTTCCTCCACTAAAAGCTACTTTTAAAGCTTGTGGCAAACTGGTTCTTGCCGCCTGAGTAGTTCTTACGTTAGTTTGTGTTGCAATTTTCATCCCCATATTCCCTGCCAAGGCAGAAAAGAAAGCTCCGAAGATAAAAGCTACTACAATAAGCCAATGTGTAGTGGGTACTATAAACGAAACAACCGCTAAGGCTATACTTGCGGCTATTACAAAAAAGGTAAGTATTTTGTATTCAGATTTTAAAAAAGCTAATGCACCTTCATAGATGTGAGTAGCTATTTCATTCATTTTTCCGTCTCCGGCGTCCTGTTTTAATACCCAAGACTTTTTAATCCACATGTAAATTAGACCGAAAATGGCCAAAACAATAGGCACATAAATCATTATTGACTCCATATTAGCTTGTTAATTATTAGTTAATTAAGCTAATGTAGTGAAACGTAGATAATTAAAAAAGCAATAACTTTTTAAGGTTATTGCTTTTAAATATTTAATGATTATGTAAAAGGATTGGGTTTATATCCCAAATCTCTCCTTATCACCTTCATAATTCTTATATCTGTCGATACATTGTTGAATAATTTCTTTTGCTTCAGCAGCATTTCCCCATCCACCAACATCTACTTTTTTCTTTTCAAGATCTTTGTAAACTTTAAAGAAATGCTCGATCTCTTTAGTAAGGTGACCATTAAGTTCTGGAAGATCATTAATTCTATTCCAGATAGGATCTGAAACCGGCACACAGATAATTTTCTCATCCGGACCTTTCTCATCTGCCATATGGAATACTCCAATTGGTTTAACTTCCATTACAATTCCTGGAAAAGTTGGTTCTGCAACCAATACCAATACGTCTAGCGGATCGCTGTCTAACGCAAGGGTATTTGGAATAAAACCATAATCTGCAGGGTACATCATAGAAGAAAAGATCATTCTATCATAACGAACTTTCTTTAATTCAAAATCATACTCATACTTATTTCTACTCCCTTTAGGGATTTCTATCAATACATCAAAAGTCTCAGACATTGTATACGTGTTTATTATTCTATTTTCGAGGGCGCAAATATAGCACATTTCAACCTTAAAATCATTATTTAAAAGTGAAATCCGAAAGCTGCTGTTACCCCAAAAGATCTAGCGTCTACATTATTAAAATAATTCCCTCTAAAATGGGCGTCTATTCTAATAAATTTTAAAATATTTCCTATTCCTACGCTATACTCATAATATGGCTCATTACTAGGAGCTATAAGCTCTAAGCCAGAAGCATCTAATCTTTTATTATCATCCGAAAGTTCTCCCCATACTCCTTTCACCCCAACAATCTCCCTTAGATTAAGGTCTCTTAGAAGCGGAACTCTAGAGAACAGTCTTCCATTAAAATTGTGTTCAAAATGAACTGCAGCATAGGTATCTGTAACAAACTCATAGAAATTAAGAAGCGAAAAAGTGTTGAATAATTGAAAATAGGTCTGATTTCCAGGAACCACATTTAGAAGACCCAGTGGAACTTCTCCAAAAGTTTTTCCTGCTTCCAAACTAAAATTGGCTTTCCCAAAACCTCCAACCATCCATGGCTGATTATAAAATAATTGAACCTTCTTATAATTAAAATCGCTATTGAAATAGTCTTTTACTCCAACGCTATAATTAAGAAAGAATGTTGGAAAATCTCCTTCATTCACTACATTTCGCTCTACGCCGTATCCAGAAGTTTCTCTTCCAGGAGTAAAACTAACAATGGTAGAGATCTCTGTTTGATTTATATTAGAAGCAGTTTGGGTTCTGGCTTCATCTGTATAATAATCTAAGCTAAAAGTTGGAGAAGCAGGTTTTAAGAATCTATAGGATGCCCCCACCCTAAATGTGAAATTTTTGAAAGGTTCTATTTCCAAAGCTAATACCGAAAGATTTATAGAACTAAGCTTGTCATTATTTCCCACATTAATAAGTGATGAAGAAGCTAAACTTCTGCCTAATACATCTGTAGAATTGGTAAGATTGGTTCCTAATTGCTCTATATCTCTTCTATTTCCTCCAGATAAGGTTAATCTAGATCTTCTATCTAATAATACTTTTCCAGAGATCCCATATTTAAATTGATTGTCTTTAAATCCATAGGCTCCATATCCTTCTAATCTCCAAAGATCATTAAAACCAAAATAAGTTCTACCACCGGCACGTAATCTAAGGCCTTCAACATCGTTGAAACCTACCGTAGAATAGATGGGACCAAAGTCAAAATCATTTAATTCTATATAACCAGTAGCAAGCGTGGTGGTAACATCGTAAATCCTATTAAATGCCTTTACAGTTTGTAAGGTATCTATAAGATCATATACCCCTCGCTCATCTCCATTTAAGGATTCAAGCCTATTCTCGGCCCAAAACTCATCGCTCTTATCGTACTTGGTTTCTTGAAATTTATTTAAAGGCCTATTGTAGAATTCTGCAGATTTCTTTTTATTGAATTCATAATTATCATAGAGAACAGTACGCTTTCCGTAAACTCCTCGAGCATCTTTTTTCTTTTGAAGTGCAAAGTTTGCTTGAAAGAAATCTCTAGTCATTAAGAAAACAGAATCATTTAAAACATCAAATTCCTGTTCTATATATACACCATTTACCCAATTTATATTGGCACTTTCATCCATCTCAAGATTAATCTTCTTCACCGCCCAAGTAGTATCATTTACCCAAAAATCTCCACTAAAGGTTAATTCATTCTTTCTTCTTGGATAATATAAGATGTTATAGCACCATTTATCACCAATAAATGAGCTATCTCGTAATACATAATTGTAATTATTAACACCTGTAGTAGAAAGTGGACTTATAAAACTTTTATCGAAGAACTGTAAATAGTTATCGTAAATATCTACCTCATCATAAATATCTTTAAGATCTGAGATCAAGGTTTGATTTTTGCTAAATCCAGAATTCTTATTTCCAAGTAACTCTTCTCTTAACTGGCCGTTAGTATTATCTCCATAAACTTTAGAAACTGCTTCATTTAAGAAAATTGGCAAATAAGCTTTACCGGTAAAAGCATTAGTATCTAGATCATCAAATATAAATTCCATCCCGTTAAAAATAGGACTTTCAACCAGTGCGCTATCTATAGAATTTAGATCGAATTCTAGCTTCTCATACCTTCTATATTGATATTGATCAAACTCCTTTACACCATTCTTTCTTCTATTTTCCCATATCTTCCGAAGTATATCTATTGCCGGATTGTTCTTTTTTGAAGTTTTACCGCGATAGATCACAACTTCATCCAAAGATTCTGAGGCTTCTTTTAATACCACCTTTAAATTGAGATTATCCCCATTCTTTAATGGAACTTCTAAAGTGGTATATCCTATATAAGAAATCTCTAGTGCTTTGTAACTTTTCTTAGACTCTAAATAAAAATCTCCATTCTCACTAGAGGTAGTTCCCTCAGAAGAATTTAAGAATATAACATTAACAAATGGCAATGGAATTCCAGATTCATCTACCACTTTCCCCTCAATTCTGGTTTGAGAAAAAGCAAAGAAAGATACTAGAAATAATAAGGAAAAGGCAAGGAAGTTTTTCATAATAGGGCAAAAAAAAGCTTCATCTGTTAAGATGAAGCCGCAAAGATATGTTTATCTTATTACTTGTAAAGCACCTTTTTCACAGCTTTAACAACATCTTCACTATTTGGCAACCATTCTTTGAATAGTTCTGGTGAATATGGCGCTGGAGTATCTGCCGTATTGATCTTTATAATAGGGGCATCCAAATAATCAAAAGCATTTGCTTGCACCTGATAGGTTATTTCTGTAGCAATATTTCCAAAAGGCCATGCCTCTTCTAAGATCACTAATCTGTTTGTTTTCTTCACAGACTTCAATATAGTGTCATGGTCCATAGGGCGGATAGTTCTAAGATCTATGATCTCACAAGAAATATTTTCTTTTTCTAATTCTTCTGCAGCTTTGTAAGCTTCTTTGATGATCTTACCAAAAGAAACTATAGTTACATCTGTTCCTTCTCTTTTAATATCTGCAACTCCTAAAGGAATAGTGTATTCTTCTTCAGGCACTTCTCCCTTGTCACCATACATTTGCTCGCTCTCCATAAAGATAACAGGATCATCATCTCTAATTGCAGATTTCAATAAACCTTTAGCATCGTATGGATTTGATGGAATTACCACTTTAAGTCCAGGACAGTTTGCATACCAGCTTTCAAAAGCTTGAGAGTGGGTAGCAGCTAATTGACCTGCAGAAGCTGTTGGCCCTCTAAAAACGATAGGAATATTAAATTGCCCACCACTCATTTGGCGCATCTTAGCAGCGTTGTTGATAATTTGATCTATTCCAACTAAAGAGAAATTAAAAGTCATGAACTCCACAATTGGCCTATTGCCATTCATAGCACTTCCAATAGCAATTCCAGAAAAACCTAGCTCTGCAATTGGAGTATCAATTACACGATCTGGACCAAACTCATCCAACATCCCTTTAGACGCTTTATAAGCTCCATTATATTCTGCCACTTCTTCTCCCATTAAATAAATGGTATCATCTTTACGCATCTCCTCGCTCATTGCCTGTTGAACGGCTTCTCTAAACTGAATTGTCTTCATTCTATGATAAAATATTAATTGTAGACTTAAAAAAACAAAAATAGTAATTCAAAAAAGTTTAACTACTACTTCTAGATAAAATATTTACTATGCATGCATAGTAAATTTCGATTTAATTTCCTTATCTTCGTAAACATTAAAAATAAATCATTCAAAAAGAGTATATAGATGAAAATATTAGTGTGTATTAGTCACGTACCGGACACTACTTCAAAGATCAATTTTACAGATAATGATACCCAGTTTGATACTAATGGGGTTCAGTTTGTAATAAATCCTAATGATGAATTTGGTCTAACCCGTGCTATGTGGTTTAAAGAAAAGCAAGGTGCAAGTGTAGATGTAGTAAATGTGGGAGGTGCAGAAACAGAACCTACATTGAGAAAAGCTTTAGCAATTGGAGCAGATAATGCTATTAGAGTAAATACTCCTGCTACAGATGGATTTCAGGTTGCAAAACAACTTGCCAATGTAGCAAAAGAAGGTGGATATGATTTAATAATTGCCGGAAGAGAATCTATTGATTATAATGGAGGAATGGTACCAGGAATGTTAGCAGCTTTGCTTAGCGCAAATTTTGTAAACACATGCATAGGTATTGAAATTGAAGGAACTGAAGCTAAAGCCATTCGTGAGATTGACGGGGGTAAAGAAAGTGTTACTACTTCTTTACCATTAGTAATTGGTGGACAAAAAGGATTGGTAGAAGAGAGCGATCTTAGAATACCAAACATGAGAGGGATTATGCAAGCGCGTAAAAAACCTCTTAATGTAGTTGCTCCGATAGAGGTAGTTGCTCAAACAGAGGCTGAAAAGTTTGAAAAACCAGCACCTAAAGGAGCTGTGAAATTGATCGATCCAGACAATTTAGATGAATTGATCAACCTATTGCACAATGAAGCAAAAGTGATCTAATTATTGCCTTTTCAAATTGAGAGATCGATTTAATGATAATGCATAATCAGAATTCATTTATTCAATAACAAAAAATTAAAGATATGTCAGTTTTAGTATATATAGAATCCGAAGACGGAAAATTTAAAAAAGCATCTTTTGAGGTAGCTTCTTACGCTAGAGAAGTTGCACAAATGTTGCAAACTACTGTTACCGCAGTAACTTTTAATGTAGAAAACACTTCAGAACTTGGAACTTATGGAGTAGATAAAGTTTTAAAAGTAAATAACGATAAATTATCAAACTTTAATGCTGAAGCTTATGCAGATGTTCTAACACAAGCTGCAAAGAAAGAAGAAACTAAAGTGTTGGTACTTAGCCAAAGTGCTAATAGCAAATATTTAGCACCACTTTTAGCAGTGCATTTAAATGCTGGGTATGCTTCTAATGTTGTTGCATTACCAGAAAGCCAAAGTCCATTTGTTGTTAAAAGAACAGCATTTACTAACAAGGCATTCAATTTCACAAAAATTGATACAGATGTTAAGATCATAGGGCTATCTAAGAATGCTTTTGGTCTAAAGGAAAATCAAGCTTCTGCAACTTCAGAAGATTTTGACGCAACGCTTACAGCAGAAGATTTTTCTGTTAAAGTTACCAATGTAGATAAAGCTAAAAATACCGTGACTATTGCAGATGCAGAAATTGTTGTTTCTGGTGGTAGAGGACTTAAAGGACCTGAAAACTGGGGTATGATAGAAGAATTAGCAGATACTCTTGGAGCAGCTACCGCTTGTTCCAAACCTGTAAGCGATATGGGATGGAGACCTCATAGCGAGCACGTAGGGCAAACTGGTAAACCTGTAGCTTCTAACTTATACATTGCTATTGGTATCTCTGGAGCTATCCAACACTTAGCAGGAATCAACTCTTCTAAAACTAAAGTCGTTATAAATAATGACCCGGAAGCACCTTTCTTTAAAGCTGCAGATTACGGAGTAGTAGGAGATGCGTTTGAGATTATACCAAAGCTTAATGAAAAACTAAAAGAATTTAAAGCGAAAAACGCATAATTTTTTTAACTTGCACCCCTTAAAAGGGCTGTCTAAATATGGTAACATTGTCCTTATTTTAGACAGCCCTTTTCAATTATTGCTATATGAGCTTAGTACGCCTTAACATAAAAGGAATATCTTATAGTCAAACCCAAAATGGAGCTTACGCACTAATACTTAGTGAAGTTGATGGGGAAAGAAAACTACCAATTGTTATTGGAGCTTTCGAGGCACAATCTATTGCCATTGCTCTAGAGAAAGAGATAAAACCACCTAGACCCCTTACCCACGATCTTTTCAAAAACTTCTGTGAACGATTCAACATCATCGTGAAACAGGTAATTATTCACAAACTCGTAGATGGAGTATTTTATTCTAGTCTTATTTGTGAACGCGATAAGATAGAAGAGATCATAGATGCCAGAACTAGCGATGCTATTGCACTTGCCTTAAGGTTTGATGCTCCAATTTTTACTTATAAGAATATTTTAGATAAAGCCGGGATCTTCCTTAAAGGAGAAACTGGCACCATGACACCTCCTACCGGAAGAGAAAGCATGACTATGGATGTAGATGATATACATGCAGAGGAAATGGAAACTCCGGGACCCAATTATAAAAACATGTCATTAGACGAACTCGAAACGTTACTCTCTCAAGCAGTTAAGAATGAAGACTACGAAAAAGCTGCGCGTTTAAGAGATGAAATTTCAAAACGCAAATAAGCATTTGTTTATGAAGAATTACTGGTATTGCCTGTTCTTTATTTTATTCGGAATAGTTACGGCCCATTCCCAAAGCATTTCTAAAAATTGGAGCTATCAGTCCGTACAAGACACCAGCATCATCCAAAATAATTTTTCAGACAGAGACAAATTGATTTTAGACGAAGGTCAGTTTGAGATCAGAACCAATCAAGAGGATTCTGTAAAAGCCAAAGGAGATTATCTCTATCAGAACAATTTATTGGTTTTCTTTTACAGCGCGCCAAAAGATACCATTAGAAACTTTCGAATTTCTGAACTTACAGATTCTTCACTTGTAATCCTAGATAATAATAGTACATACACTTTCAAAGAATCTCCTCAAACAATTTCTGAGGTTCTTCCGGTAGCTACAGAAAAAACCATGATCCCAAGTTCTGGTATTTCTTTTTCCAGTATATGGCGCGGAGTTCTGGGAATGTTCGTATTACTATTAATAGCATATTTATTTAGTAGCGCCAGAAAAGCTATAAGCTGGAAAACTGTGGGAATAGGACTTGGTGCTCAATTATTATTGGCAATTGGTGTATTAAAGATAGGTTTTGTTCAAAGGATCTTTGAATTTGTTGGAAACATCTTTGTACTCATTTTAGACTTTACCCGAGCAGGAAGTGAATTCTTATTAGGAGGAATGATGGATGTGGACAGTTTTGGGTTCATATTTCTATTCCAAGTATTACCCACAATTATCTTCTTCTCGGCACTTACATCAGTATTATTCTATTTAGGAGTAATTCAATTGGTAGTTAAAGGTTTAGCTAAGGTTCTAACCAAACTAATGGGAATATCTGGAGCAGAAAGTTTAAGTGTAGCCGGGAATATCTTTTTAGGACAAACAGAAGCACCATTAATGATCAAAGCCTATTTGGAAAGAATGAATCGTTCTGAAATATTACTGGTAATGATTGGTGGTATGGCAACCGTAGCAGGTGGTGTATTAGCTGCCTATATAGGTTTTCTGGGAGGAGACGATCCAGAATTAAGACTTCAATTTGCAAAACATTTATTAGCAGCCTCTGTAATGGCAGCTCCGGGTGCTATTGTAATCTCTAAAATACTATATCCGCAACAGGAACCGGTAAATACCAATGTTGAGATCTCTTCAGAAAAGATTGGATCTAATATACTAGATGCAATAGCAAATGGAACCACAGAAGGTTTAAAATTGGCTGCAAATGTTGCCGCTATGCTTCTTGTATTTATCGCGTTTATAGCCATGATAAACTATATTCTGGGATACTTTGGTTCTCTCACTCATTTAAACTCACTTTTGGCAACTTACACACCTTATACTAAATTCTCTTTAGAATCTATATTAGGAACTGTATTTGCGCCTTTAATGTGGTTAATTGGTGTGGCTAAAGAAGATATGATGCTAATGGGGCAATTATTAGGTATAAAGCTAGCTGCTAGTGAATTTGTTGGATATATTCAGCTTGCAGATCTTAAGAATCCTGCAAATGCATTAAGCCTTAACTATGAGAAATCTGTGATTATGGCTACCTATATGCTCTGTGGATTTGCCAACTTTGCTTCTATAGGAATTCAAATTGGAGGTATTGGCTCTTTAGCTCCCGGCAAAAGGAAAACCCTTTCAGAATTTGGACTTAAAGCACTAATTGGTGGTACCATAGCGTCTTTACTTTCTGCCACGTTAGCTGGGATGATTATAGGTTAAATAGCAGTTCCTATATTAAAATTATGTAGTTAATAACTATTAATAATTGGTAGAACCTCAAAGTTTTATCCTACTCTTCTATTCCATATTTTAGCTATTCTTACAATACCATTTCTATTATAAAAGGACTATTTTAAAGTTATGAAACAATATCACGACCTTATAAAACATATTCTGGATAACGGGGTACAAAAAGGAGATCGCACAGGTACAGGTACCAAAAGCGTTTTTGGATACCAAATGAGATTTGACCTTAGCGAAGGATTTCCAATGGTAACTACCAAAAAGCTTCATTTAAAGTCTATAGTATATGAGCTGTTGTGGTTCTTAAACGGAGACACCAACGTAAAATATCTTCAAGATAACGGGGTAAGGATCTGGAATGAATGGGCTGATGAAAATGGCGATCTTGGACCTGTATATGGTTACCAGTGGAGAAATTGGAATGGAGAAGATATAGACCAGATTAAAGAGATAGTTGAGACTTTAAAGAAAAACCCAAATAGTAGAAGAATGTTGGTTTCTGCTTGGAATCCATCCGTAATGCCCGATACTTCAAAAACTTTTTCTGAAAATGTAGCCAATGGAAAGGCTGCTTTACCACCATGTCATGCTTTTTTCCAATTCTATGTTGCAGATGGAAAGTTGTCTTGTCAACTTTATCAGCGCAGTGCAGATGTATTTCTTGGCGTACCTTTTAATATAGCCTCCTACGCTCTATTTACCATGATGATGGCTCAGGTATGTGGTTATGAACCCGGAGATTTCATACATACCTTTGGAGATGCGCATATCTATAACAATCATTTTGAACAAGTAGAATTGCAGTTATCTAGAGATCTTCGTAAATTACCTCAAATTAAAATAAATCCTGAGGTTAAAGATATCTTCAGTTTTAAATTTGAAGATTTCAGTCTTGAAAATTATGATCCGCACCCGCATATAAAAGGAAAAGTAGCGGTATAATAATTGTACTAGACCTACCTCAACGCCTTACAACCCAAATTTAGGGCACTAAAATCTACGTAAATCATGGAAAAAGTAATTTCATTTGTTGTTTTGTTTTTTGTAGCAAGCATTTCTTTTGCACAAGAAGGAGTAAAAGTTTCTGGTAATTCTGTTTCAACTACAGAAATTGCGCCCGTATGGCCTGGTTGCGAAAATAGCAAAGACACAAAAGCTTGTTTTAATAAGATGTTAGGACAACACGTACGCGAAAATTATAAATATCCTAAGAATAGCAAAGGAGAATTCCTTAGAGGGAAGGCAATAATTTCTATGGTCATCAATAAAGAAGGAATGGTTGAAGTTACATCTATTGAGGGAAAGGACGCTAAAATAAATGCTGCTGCTAAAGAAATGATCATGAAGATGCCTAAAATGAAGCCAGGTAGTTTAGCCGGAAAACCTACTCCTATCGAATATACCATCCCCCTTAACTTTTAGGTATTTAAAATCGGTTAATATTGAATTAAGGGCGAGTTATTTTTTAACTCCTCCTTAACTCATGTATATTTCTGTCATTTCTAAATTATTGTAACTTTGAGTAGTAGCCTCTATTACTACTTATATGATCTCAAAAAACAAATTACTTAACTTATTTACAAATACAAGAAAAGATACAGAGCAAATATGTTCTTTTCTAGAAACAGAAGATTACGTGGTGCAACCCGTAGTAGATGTTTCTCCACCTAAATGGCATCTAGGCCATACCACCTGGTTCTTCGAAGAATTTGTTCTTAAGGAATTTTATAAGGATTATGTGCTTTTTGACGATCACACTGCTTTTGTATTCAACAGTTATTATGAAAGCGTTGGTGAGAAAGTGGTAAGAACAGATAGAGGTAATCTTTCTCGACCCACAGTTGCTTGGATCTATTCTTACAGAAAGCATGTGACTGATGCAATGATGAAGCTTTTTGAAAATACTTCCAATTTTTCTAAAAAAATGCTAGAAGTGATAGAGATTGGTTGTCATCATGAAAAACAACACCAGGAGTTACTCCTTACGGATATTAAATACATATTAGGAAATAACCCCTTACTCCCTCATTACAATCTAACATTTAAAGAAAATCCCATTCAGAAATATGAGACTGAGTGGATAACAGTACCTGCCGGTATCTATGAAATAGGGCATGATACTGATTCTTTTTGTTATGATAATGAACTTGGGAGACATAAAGTGTACCTTCAGGATTACGAAATAGCAAATAAGTTAGTTACCAATAAAGAGTATCTTGAATTTATTGAAGCCGGAGGTTACAAGGATGTATTATTATGGCATGCTGAAGGATGGGAATGGGTGAATATCAACAACATTAAATCTCCTGCATACTGGCACCACATAGATGGTAAATGGCAACAATACACCCTTCAAGGTTTAAAAGATTTAAAATTGGAAGCTCCCGTTACTCACATCTCCTATTTTGAAGCATTTGCATACTCTCAATGGAAAGAAATGAGATTGCCCACAGAATTTGAATGGGAAATTGCTCAAAAGAATTTTGATTGGGGAAGCAGATGGGAATGGACAGAAAGTGCATATAGCCCCTACCCTAATTATACGAAAGCTCCTGGGGCACTTGGAGAGTACAATGGGAAGTTCATGGTAAATCAAAAAGTACTTCGAGGGGGTTCTGTTGCAACCTCTAAAGATCATACCAGAGCCACTTATAGAAACTTTTTCCAAACCCAATTAAGATGGCAATTCACAGGATTAAGGTTGGCTAGATAATTTTACAATTAAAGATGAAAGAAAATATAAAGACCACTTTTTCTTCAGCATTTGAAGAAGATGTACATATAGGGCTAAGTACCTATCCTAAATATTTATTGTCAAAGTATATTTATGATAAAAAGGGCGATAAGTTGTTTCAAGATATCATGAACTTACCGGAATATTATTTAACCAATTGTGAATTCAATATTCTAAAAGATCATACTTCAGAAATTACAGAAATATTTAAGAGCGATAAAGGTTTTGATCTAATTGAGCTGGGGGCAGGTGATGGTAAAAAGACGAAACTTCTGCTTAAAGAATTAGTAGCTCAAAAAATACACTTTAATTATCTACCAATAGATATAAGCGAGAATGTACTTCTAGAACTGGAAGATTCTCTTAAAAAGGAGATCCCAGAAGTTCAGGTAAAGATTCAGCAAGGAACCTATTTCAAAACATTAGAAAAACTGTCAGATTATAATACCCGAAAAAAGGTAATTCTTGTATTGGGTTCAAATATTGGTAACCTTCTACATACAGATGCTATAGATTTTCTAAAACATATTCAAATTGCAATGAGTGATGAGGATATGCTTTTTATGGGATTTGATCAAAAGAAAGACCCGGAAATCATACTGGAAGCCTACAACGATAAAACGGGGGTTACCGCTGCCTTCAACAAAAATTTGCTCGCAAGAATAAATTCTGAGCTTGGAGGTAATTTTAACTTAGAAACTTTTTCTCACTGGGAAACTTATGATCCGGAGTCTGGCACTGCAAAAAGCTTTTTGGTAAGTAGAGAAGAGCAAAATGTAAGTATAGAAAGTCTGGGAATAGATATTCATTTTGATGCGTGGGAGACAATTCATACAGAGATATCACAAAAATATGATGATGCTGTTGTAGAGTGGCTCGCGGAAGAAGCAGGTTTAAAAGTAACCCACTCCTTTGTTGACGAAAAAAAATATTATAAGAACTACATTTTTAAAAAACAATAATATGAAGGCTATTTGGAACAATACCGTAATTGCTGAAAGTAATGACACTAAGATCGTAGAGAACAATCACTATTTCCCGAAAGAATCTATAAAGTCTGAATTCTTTAATAACAGTGACACTACCTCACGCTGCCCATGGAAAGGAGTTGCCTCTTATTATAATGTAACTGTAGGAGATAAAATAAATAAGGATGCCGCCTGGTACTACCCCAATACAAGTCATGCTGCAAAACCTATAGAAAATTATGTTGCATTCTGGAAAGAGATAAAGGTTACTGAGTAAGTAATTTAATTACTTATTAAGGAACTTTTTAAGCAACTGCACTAAATTTTCTATCTCTTCTGAAGTATTGAAATAATGGAAACTCAATCTAATTCCTTTTCCCCTTTGAGCACAAATTACATTATTACTTCTAAGATAATTAAATAGCTTGTCATCGCCTTTTATATTAAAGATCGAAGAGTGAGTATCTCTATTAACAACATCTTCTTGTAAAAGGCCTAATGATGCGAATTCTTTTTTAGCCTGCTTGCTAAGTTCTAATATATTACTTTGAACTTTTTCCATTCCAACCTCAGTTAATAACTCTAGAGCAACTTTTAAACTTCCAAAATTTAGAGTGTCTTGATGGCCTGGTTCAAATTTTCCTATAAGATTTCCTTCTGCTTCTTTATATTTTCCTTTAACCGAGTTAAAGCCTAAGGATCTAGGCGCTATTTTCCCTTGTACATTTTCGTTAAAAAGAACAAAGCCATTTCCATAACCTGCGTTTAACCATTTATAAGAACTACATAGTAGAACATCTATTCCAGAATCATCAAAATTGAAATCTTCAGTACCACAAAACTGAGTGCCGTCTGCAACAAAGATGATGTCTGGATACTTCTCCTTTAGTGTTTTTAAAAATGAGATAGAAAGTTTTATACCGCTTATGTACTGAATGATACTAAAGGCGAAGACATCTGGCTTATGACCTTCTATAGCAGCTTCAATATTAGCTTCTAAATTTTCATTTAAATCTGCATAACATATATTAAAATCTCTAGAAGTTACAGCCCAATTTATAGATGGATAGTCTCCTTCTAGCAAAAGAACTTTTTTAGACTTGTCTATACTTTCCATCAGAGTATTAAATCCGAAAGAAAAATTAGGTACCAAAGCTACTCTATGAGGTTCACATTTAAAGAACTTGCCCACACTCTCTCGAACTTGAGAGATTAACTTGCCTTGTTTATCTTTAAGGATACTCCCGGAAATCAAAAAATCAAGATCATGATCTTGTCTAAACTCCAATACCTTTTCAGACAATAGTCCGGATGCAGCAGTATTAAAATAAATATATTGAGCTAGAACCGGGAAGGGTTTTCTTAAATTCTTCATAAGCGCTTTAACATTGGTTTAAAAACCTTTAAATTTGAATGAATACTAATGTAATTCTAAATATGTTCTCTAAAAAGAAAAACCCAGGTAAACTAGATTCCGAGCAACGTGAGTTGTATGAGAATGCTAGATTAAGAGCAATACAAAAGAAAAGACTTTTTCAACATTTTGTAATATTTTTGGTGGGAGCCGTACTCTTAATAGTAGTGAATGTTGTTATTGGATATAGAGAAGATTTTATGCCGTTGGGCTATAATTGGTTTGTTTGGGCAATTTTACTATGGACATTCTTTTTCTTAATTCACGTTATTAATGTATTTGTTACAAGCGCATTTATGGGGAAAGAATGGGAACAAAAGCAACTAGACAAATTGGTGAAAAAGCAAAAGGATAAAATTGCAGAGTTACAACAACAAGTAGATAGAGAGTACCCACTTCCCCCTAAAGATACTTCTCGTATTAAACCGATTACACCAGATAACACTAATTCAAATCCATATAATCAGAAATAATTATGCTTACAATAATTGCAGCTGCTGGAGAGAATAATGCATTAGGAAAAGAGAATGATCTTGTATGGCATTTACCAGATGATTTTAAAAGGTTTAAAGAACTTACGTCCGGACATCATATAATTATGGGCCGAAAAACATTTGAATCTTTCCCGAAGCCTTTACCTAAAAGAACACACCTAGTAATTACAAGAAAAGATAATTATAAGAAAGAAGGTATTATTGTAGTTCACTCCATAGAGCGAGCAATAGAATTCTCTAATGAAGATCCACAGACTTTTATAATTGGCGGTGGAGAGATTTATAAAATGGGCTTAGAACTAGCAGATAGAATAGAACTTACGAGAGTTCATGGAACTTTTGAAGCCGATACCTTTTTTCCTGAGATTGATGAAAGCAAGTGGGATTTAGTGTCTAAAGTATTTCACGATAAGGATGAAAAGCATGATTATGCATTTACTTATCTAACCTATGACAGGAAATAATGATTTTAAAAAGCTAATTGAAAGAGCTTCAAGTGAGATCAATTTTGATCTGAAATATTCTTCTGCTTTAACCGGTGGCGATATTAATGAAGTTTTTCTTCTAACCTCCGCTACCAATGAAAAGTTGGTAATTAAGATTAACAATGCCAACAAATTTCCGGGGATGTTCGCGGCAGAAATGACTGGATTAAATGCACTAGCTGCTCCAAATTGCATAGATATTCCTAAAGCCCTTTTTACTGGTGAATATAAGCATCACGCCTATTTATTATTAGAATATAAGAGAGCTACTACCCCTAACGAGGATTTTTGGGAGGTATTTGGAAATCAATTAGCAAAGTTACATCAAACTACTTCAGAGAATTTTGGTTTTAAAGAAGATAATTACATCGCAAATCTCCGTCAATATAATAGCTGGAATTCATCAGCTTCAGAATTTTACATCTCGCAAAGATTGGAGCCGCAGCTTCAACTGGCAAAAGATAATGGCTATCTGAATGATTCCTATAAGAACTTTTTCAAGAATATTTCAAATTTAATCCCTAATGAAGCTCCGGCATTAACACATGGAGATCTATGGAATGGTAATTTTATTATTAATGAACAAGGCAAACCTTGTTTAATAGATCCTGCTGTGAGTTTTGCACCCAGAGAACTAGATCTGGCATTAATGCATATGTTTGGTGGATTTAATGAGAAATTATTCCAAAGTTACCACCTACAATTCCCTATTATAGATGGATTTAAGGAGCGCCTTGAGATCTGGCAACTATATTATCTTTTAGTACATCTCAATATATTTGGACTTGGCTACAAATCTCGTGTTGAACAAATTCTAATGAAATTTAACTGATTTCACATTTCTTAACATGCCGCAGTTATCTTTTGGCATTTTGTTAGCGCTTTGTCATAAAGCTTTAAGGTAATTTAGTTGAAAATCAAAAAAAGTTATGAGCACAAAAAATCTTACAAGTCAAGATGCGCTTGACAAAATGATGAAATTGGTTGATGATATAGATTTCTGTATGATGCTTACAGACCTTAAGACAACCCCTATTAGCGCTATACCAATGTCTACAAAAAAGGTAGATGAAAATGGTGATATTTGGTTCTTGAGCGGAATGAATAGTGACCACAATACTAATATTGTTAGAGATTCTAAGGTACAGCTATTATATAGTAAGCCATCAGATATGGAATTTATTAGCATTTTTGGACATGCGAGCATCGTTACAGATAAATCCATCTTAAAAGATCTTTATGGAAAAACAGATGATGCGTGGTTTGACGGTGTAGATGATCCAAATCTTACAGCTATTAAATTTGATCCGAATGAAGCATATTATTGGGATACAAAGCAAAATAAATATATAAGCTTATTTAAAATGGGAGTTGCAGCGCTTACCGGAGATAAAGCAGATGTTGGAGAAAAAGGAAAGCTGAACGTTTAATTTATTGTTTTAACATTTAAAAAGACCTCATAAGGAATAATTCTTGTGAGGTCTTTTTTATTATTTCTATTTTAGCTGAATTAAAATTAAATAAAATGAACGCTTACATATTTCCCGGTCAAGGGGCACAATTCTCAGGAATGGGATTAGACCTTTACGAAAAATCTCATGATGCGCAAGCTTTATTTGAAAAAGCCAATGATATTTTAGGCTTTTCAATTACAGACGTCATGTTTGAAGGTTCTGCTGAAGATCTAAAACAAACCAAAGTAACTCAACCTGCAATTTTCTTACACTCTGTGATTCTTAGCACCATCATGGGAGATAGCTTTAAGCCAGATATGGTTGCAGGACACTCCTTAGGTGAAATTTCTGCACTGGTAGCAAATAAGACTCTAGAGTTTGAAGCTGCACTAAGGCTAGTTTCAAAAAGGGCTATGGCAATGCAACATGCCTGCGAGTTGGAACCATCTACAATGGCTGCGGTTTTGGGTCTGGAAGATGAATTAGTGGAAGCAGTTTGCGCACAAGTTGAGGGCACTGTAGTTGCCGCGAATTATAACTGCCCGGGTCAACTTGTAATTTCTGGAGCCACAAGTGCAGTAGAAAAAGCATGTGAGCTTTTAAAGGAGCGTGGCGCTAAGAGGGCATTATTATTACCTGTAGGTGGAGCATTTCATTCCCCATTAATGGAACCAGCTAGAAAAGAATTGGCCGAAGCTATAGAGTCTACTTTATTTAGTGAACCTATCTGCCCAATTTATCAGAATGTGAGTACTACCGCGGTAACAGATCCTGCAGAGATCAAAAAAAACTTGGTATTTCAATTAACAGCTCCGGTTAAATGGACCCAATCTGTTCAGAACATGATCGCAGATGGTGCTACAAATTTCACAGAAGTTGGACCAGGAAAAGTATTACAAGGATTAGTAAAAAAAATAAACAGAAGTTCTGAAGTCTCTTCAGCTAGTATTTAAAACCCCCACCTTTTAGGCCCTACTCTAGAAGATAATTTAATTAAGAATGAAAAACTTATTTGTAATTATTATCTCGTGCCTAATTGCACTCAATAGCAACGCTCAAAACAGATCCTCTGAACTAGAAAGTTTTGAAAATAACTACACCAGTTATTTCAAACTCAACAGAGAATCTGTTTTTTTACATTTAAACAAGACCTCTTTCCTAAAACAAGAGAATTTATGGCTTTCTGCCTATGTGTACAATGCCACATTAAATTCTCCTAATGCGGAAACTATGAATCTCAACTTAGAGATCTTTAAGGATTCTGGAGAATTTGTAGCATCAAAAACAGTTCTAATTGCTCAAGGCAAAGGCTCTATTTTTATAGATCTTTCTAATAAAAACTATACCGCAGGAAGGTATTTTATCAAGGCTTCCACAAAGTATATGGAAAATTTCAAAGAAGATCTGTCTTACGTACAGGCTTTCGAAATTTTAGGCGATTCCGCAGATTCAAATACTTCCAAGGATATGAATTTTGATCTGCAGGTACTTCCGGAAGGTGGCCATATTCTTGCTGATGTTCGAAATAATATCGGTATAAAGTTAATTGACTCTAATGGGAGTTCTACATTCTTTTATGATGGCAAGCTATTAAATGGATCTGGGGAAGTTCTACTTACTTTTAAATCTAATCAATTCGGACTTTCTAAATTTAATTTCTTACCTACTACCAAGGAGAGCTATAGTATAGAGGTTACAACAGAAAATGGTAAGAAAATAAAAAAGCCATTACCAAATATAGATGTTACCGGATTTAATATTGCTGGTAATAATTTAAATGATCAAATAATTTTTAAAGTTAATTCCAATGCTAGTTCTGAAGAATTAGTTAAAGACAAAACTTTCTTCGCGGCTATTCATCAAAATGGGAACATTAAAGATTTTGCCTTTCAATTTCCAAAAGACAAATTAGAAGTAACAATGAATGTGAGTAAAGATTCTCTTTACCCGGGAATTAATACGGTTACTATTTTTGATGAAGATTTCAATCCAATTTTGGAGCGCTTATTCTTTAATAGAAATAATATAGGTAGAAAACGAGTTAAAGCAACTGTATCTAGCTCCATTACAGATTCTATTAGAATAGATCTTAAAGCGGTAACCGCTATAAATAACAACTCTTTAAGTGTATCTGTACTTCCTGCAGCTACAAAAGCTTATAAACCCAGGCACAATATTCTCTCTGCATTCTATTTAAAGCCTTACCTATCTGGTAACTTGGAAAATGGAGCTTATTATTTCTCTGATACCAATGAGAGAAAAGTAGATTATGATCTGGATATTCTAATGCTTACTCAAGGCTGGAGCAAATATAGCTGGAAAGATATTGCAAACTCTAGCACTCCTAAATTAGTAGCGCACGAAAAAGGGTTTAACATAGATGGTAAAGTTTCTGATAGAAATGAAAAGAAAGAAAATACAGTTTTTATAAAATCTGAAGAAACTGGATTATTCGAAATGGTAGAAATAAAAGAGGATAATACGTTCCAACTTCAAAATGTATATGTTCAAGATAGTTCCTCACTATCTTATGGATTGATGAATGATAGAAATAGTAAGATCTCTAAACCTGCTATTTACGCAACAATATCTCCTAATAAAACACGATCTGAGCTTAAGGATGCCTATAGTAGTCGCCATGTAAAAGTTACTGACAATTCTAACGTAAATTTTAATGATTTTGTAGGAGACACAGAAAGTCTTGATACCATACAGTTAATTGGAGAAAATAAAAAGACCGATAAATATCGTAATGATCTAAAAGTGATAAAGCCAGAGGTAACGATTACTGAAGAGTTAGCCCGTAGATATTTATTTATTACAGATTATATTGGAGCTAACGGATTTAGAGTTTTACAAGGTGGTTATGGGAATTTAGTTATTGAAAATAGAACCCCCTCATCACTAGATGAAAACAGACCACCTATTCCACAAATTTTCTTTAACGGAATGCGATTGGGTGCAGATACTTCTCCGCTAGTTTATCTTAAAACTTCTGAAGTAGAATCTATTATTATTAGCAAAAATGGACTTGGTTATGGAATGAATGGTAATAATGGTGTTATTGAGATCACAACCCGTAAAGGAAGAGGTATTGGAATCTCTTCAAAAGAAACAATTAAAGAGATCATAAATGGAAATGGATTTACTACAGATAAAGAATTCTATGCTCCAAAATATACATCTTATACAAGTGACGCCTTTAAGCATTATGGGGTTATAGACTGGATTTCTAATATTAGCCTTGAAAAAAATGGTGCGGCTAGTTTTAAAGTTCTAAATACGTTACAACCAGAACTATCACTCTTTATTGAAGGAATTACTACAGATGGAAATTTAATTTCTGAAGAAATAATAATTAAAACGAATTAGAATTTTTAATAGAAAATAAAAAAAGCCCTCATCAAATGATGAGGGCTTTTCTTTTAATGTGTATTTATAATCTAAAGGTTTTTATAGGTCTTGCCGTCTTTCATTACAAACCGTACATTTTCCAAAGTCTTTATATTTTGAGTAGGATCTTCCTGTACGGCTATAATATCAGCATGAAAGCCAGGCGCTAATTGCCCTGAGCTATTTTCAACATTTAAGATCTTTGCAGGGGTAATCGTAGCACTTTGTATTGCTTCCATTGCCGGCATTCCTGCCTCTACCATATAACTAAATTCTTTTGCATTCTCTCCATGCGGATATACTCCTGCATCTGTTCCAAAGGCGATCATCACTCCTTTTTTATAGGCCTTAGAAAATGTATTCTGAATCTTTGGCCCTATTTCTAAGGCTTTAGGGACTACAATAGCAGGATAGTAATTTTTGATCTTTGCATTCTCTGTTACTTCTTTTCCTGCTGTAATTGTTGGTACTAAATAAGCTTTATATTGTTTCATCACTTCCATGGTTTCTTCACTCATTAAAGTACCATGTTCAATAGTAAGAACACCACCTTTTACAGCTCTTTGCATCCCATCATCTCCATGTGCATGAGCGGCAACATGAAAACCATAATCTTTAGCAGTCTCTGTAATTGCCTTTATCTCTTCTAAAGTAAACTGAGGATTAGAACTACTTTTCGCCACACTAAGAACCCCTCCAGTTGCAGTTATTTTAATAAGGTCTGCGCCATTTTTATAACGTTGCCTTACCGCTTTTCTAGCATCATCTACATTATTCACCACACCTTCTTTAGGTCCCGGATCTCCCATAAGATCTCTGCTTCTACCATTGGTAGGGTCTGCATGACCTCCAGTAGAGGCTAATGATTTACCGGCAGTAAAAATTCTTGGACCAGAGATCTCCTTTTTATTAATAGCATTTCTTAAAGCTATATTTACACCGCTTCCTCCTAGATCTCTTACCGTAGTAAACCCCGCTAAAAGCGTACTTTTAGCAAAACCTACAGATCTAAATGCCACATCTGGTTCATTACTTGTAAATTCTTCCAGATATTCAGTTGGATTGGATTGCCCTTCCAGATGTACGTGCATATCTGTAAGTCCGGGAAGAACTGTCATAGTTCTAAGATCTATTAAACTATCAGCCTCTGTAGCTGGTGCTACAAATCCATTTTCAATACTTTTTATAGTATTTCCAGAAACGATTATGGTCTTTTCATTGAGAACTTTTCCATTTTTAGTATCTATAAGTTTACCACTTTGAATATAGATATCCTGAGCATTAATTACTCCGGAGCATGCTATTCCAATGCAAAACAATAATAGTTTCTTCATATTTAAAAATTTAAGAGTTTACAAAATCTATTACCGTTTTACAGATCAGCTCTATTTGGTCTTCCTCTAACTCTGTATGCATAGGTAAAGAAATAACTTCCTTCACTAACTGATTGGTAACAGGGAAATCTGCTTCATTATATCTTGCATCTACATATGCTTTTTGACTATGCAAAGGAATTGGATAATAAACACCACACGGAATTCCCTTTTCATTTAAATGTTTCACCAATGCATCTCGCTTTCCATTAGTGATCTTTAATGTGTATTGATGGAATACATGAGTATCACAATCTCCAGATCTAAATGGAACCTGAATATGTTCTTGTCCTTTAAAATAATCATTATACATAAACGCCGCCTTTTTTCTAGCTTCGTTATACATATCCAAGTTTGGTAGCTTTGCTCTTAAAACAGCTGCCTGAAAACTATCCAATCTAGAATTTACTCCAACCACATCATGATGATATCTCTCGTACATACCATGATTTACGATACCACGAATCATATGCGCTAGATCATCATCATTAGTAAAGATAGCTCCACCATCTCCATACGCTCCAAGATTTTTAGAAGGGAAAAATGATGTAGACCCGACATGCCCTATAGTCCCGGTTTTGTAGGTTTTTGCCTCTTTAGAATGAAAATCTGCTCCAATTGCCTGTGCATTATCTTCAATAACATAAAGATCATGCTCTTTAGCAATTTCCATAATAGTATTCATATTTGCAGTTTGCCCAAACAAATGTACCGGAACTATAGCTTTTGTTTTTGGTGTAATTGCTCTTCTAATAGCTTCCGGATCTATATTAAACGTATCTGGTTCTACATCAACCAAAACAGGAGTAAGTTGTAGGAGTGCAATAACTTCTACAGTAGCAGCAAATGTAAAATCTGCCGTTATAACCTCATCTCCGGGCTTAAGATCTAATCCCATCATTGCAATTTGTAATGCATCAGTTCCATTAGCACATGGAATTACATGTTTTACTCCTAAATATTCCTCTAATTCCTTCTGAAATGCCTGAACTTCCGGTCCATTTATATATGCCGAAGTTTCCATTATTTCCTGAAGAGAATTATTAACCTGATCTTTAATTAGACTATACTGACCCTGAAGGTCAACCATTTGTATCTTTTTCATGTATCTTTAATTCTAAGACAACGAAAATACAAAATATAGCCCCTTTCACCAATGCTATTTTTAGGAAAGCGGTATTTTAGCCGTTAAAATAAAATCGATTGAAACTAGCTTATAACATATTAATTAAGATCATTAAAAGCTTGCTTCCCATTACCTCCATTTTTAGTGAAAAGATGAAACTTTTTGTAAATGGAAGAAAGGCAACCTTTTCTATTTTGAAAGACAAAATTAAGAGCGATGATGCTGTAATATGGTTTCACGCCGCATCTTTAGGAGAATTTGAACAAGGATTACCAATAATAGAAATTGTTAAAGACTTATACCCATCACATAAAATTGTGGTTAGCTTTTTCTCTCCTTCCGGATATGAAATAAAGAAAAACTCTAATGTTGCAGATGCTATAGTATACTTACCATTAGATACTGCAGCAAATGCCAACCAATTCTTAGATCTGGTTCATCCAGATCTTGTATTCTTTATTAAATATGAATTCTGGCCTAATTATCTCTCAGAACTTAAGGATCGAGGTATAAGAACTTTGCTTGTCTCTGGTGGATTTAGAGAAGATATGGTTTTCTTTAAAGCATATGGCAAATGGATGATAAAATATCTCGAAACCTTCGAGCATTTCTTTGTTCAGAATTTAAGGTCAAAAGAGCTTTTAAGTACGATAGGTTTTAATAATATAAGTGTTAGTGGAGATACAAGATTTGATAGAGTTGCCAAACAGTTATCTCACAATAACAAATTAGATTTCATTGAAACCTTCAAAGCAGATAAAGCATGTGTAGTGGCAGGAAGTACATGGCCTGAAGATGAACTTATGTTACATGAACTCATAAACAATTCTTCTGCCAACGTAAAGTTTATCATAGCACCACATCAGATCAAGGCAAATCAAATAGCTAGTTTTAGGAGTAAGCTTACTAAGAAAACCCTTTTATTTTCAGAAAAAAACAACAAGGTTATACAAGATTACGATGTATTTATAATAGATACAATTGGTCTTTTGAGTAAGATCTATCATTACGCAGATATTGCCTACGTAGGGGGCGCTGCTGGTAATACAGGGCTGCATAACATCTTAGAACCGGCTACTTTTGGTATACCTATTATTATAGGAAAGAATTTCAATAAGTTCCCGGAAGCTGTTCAGCTAAAAGAACTTCAAGGACTATATTCTGTATCAGACACAGAAGATTTCACATTAATTGTAAATAAACTCCTTTGTGATCAAGCATTTAGAGCTGAAACAGGAAGAATTTCGAAAAGCTATATACAAGAAAATATAGGAGCTACAGAAATGGTGCGTGAATATTTAAAAAATACAGCGTTAAAAACTCATGAAATGTAGGCTGAAAACTAAATTTCATTTTAATTTATATTAAAATATTCTAAAAACGAGACTGCCCATAGCTTAATAGTAGTAATTTCGATCTTTACAAATCGCAAATTTTATAGTATGAAACGAGTTATATACATAACCGCGTTATTAGTAACCACAGTTGCAAGTCTTACTTCGTGTAGAGACAATGTAGAGAAAGAGACCATAGTACGTGAAGTTAGAGTTGAAAAGGCAGAACCTGTAAAAGTAGAAGCAGAAGAAAAAGAAGGGATCTTAGAAAGAACTGCTAAAAAGGTAGATGGAGAGGTTAATAAAGAAATCGATAAAAAGATCGAAACTATAGGAGACGACAATTAATTGTATATTCTTACATTTTATATTGAAATTTACTTAATTTTATATATTATTGCTAATTAATAAATAAACGAACTAACCAATATTAAACCTGATAAAACAAATAATTATGAAAAAATCAATTCTAGTATTAGCAACAGCTTTTTCTTTATCTGCAGTTTTCACTTCATGTAGAGATACCAACACTGCAGACTCTGACGATAAAATGGAGGTAAGCGATGATATGGATGATGTTGAAGATGACATGGACGACGTGGCAGATGACGTTGAAGATGCAGCTAACGATGCAGGAGATGCAGTTAATAATGCAGCTAACGAAGTAGAAGATGAAGTTGAAGGAAATGACGATATGTAATATCGCTTTTTTTAAGCTTTCTTAAGTTCAACTAACCAATTGAATGTTTTAAAATTTAAATTATGAAAAGATTAATCTTATTGATGGCACTTACTTTTACAACAAGTATTGCCTTTACTTCTTGCAGAGAGAAATCTACTGTAGAGAAAGTAGCAGATGATGTTGAAGATGCAGTAGATTAACTCGCATTTTCAATCCAACTTAAACCAAAAAATCCATCCTATAAAGGGATGGATTTTTTTATTGTTTTAAAGTTTTGAACTCGCTTTTAAGCTCATCCATAGATTGTTGTAGTTGCCTTAACAATCCACTTTCTGAAGTAGCATCTACACTAAAAGTCAATTTACTATTAATTTGCCACAGTTCTTGAATATCATTTACCTGAATTTGAATGGGTGCATATTCTTCATTTAAAGAGATTAGCACGGCTTTTTGTGGGTCTTCTAATTTCTGAATTTTCTTTACCAGTACAGAATCATATAATACTACTACATAAATCTTACTATAACTCACTTCATTAACACTGGAAATAGCTTTCCCTAACACCCATTCTCCGGGTCTTAGATTAGGCATCATACTATCTCCTTCCACTTGAAATCCTCTATAACTGGCATTTCTATATTCTGGTAAAGGAATATCGAAAGCAGGAAGTTGATGATACCACTCTACATCTTGAACATTATGAGGATATCCGGCTGCCGCCTTTTGATTTACCAACACAATATTCTCTTCTTCCCCACTATTTACAGTAACCACCTTTGGACTTACGTCTCCTCTATTAATTGGTAAGAATTTCTGATTGCTATCGCCAAAGATCCAAAGCGGATTCACCCCAAACTGGCGCAGTAATTCTGCTACCATCTTGCCAGATAGCTTTGTTCTTCCACGCTCAATATCAGCAGTAGAATTTTTAATTCCCAGTAATTCCGCAAACTCGGTCTGGGTAAAATTATGGTCTTCACGAATTTCTTTAAAGCGCTTAACCTCCAGTGTTACATCTGTTCCCATACACAAATATAACTTTTTTTGGAATAAGTCCAATTTTAACATTGGATTATTTCCTATTTAATGGAATTATTCCATAATTTTGTAAAGATTCCAATTTGAGCTAATATCAAAAGGAAAAGAAATTATGGAGAAAACCGTGTTACATCTAGATCTTGATACTTTCTATGTTTCTGTAGAAAGGTTAATAGATACGCGCCTTCAACATAGACCGCTATTGGTGGGTGGTACTAGCGATCGTGGGGTGGTTGCTGCTTGTAGTTATGAAACGCGTGCTTTTGGGGTGCACTCCGGAATGTCTATGAAATTAGCTAAACAACTCTGCCCGGAGGCTACAGTTATTAGAGGAAACGCAAGCACGTATACCAAATATTCTAAAGATGTAACAGATATTATCAAAATCGATGTTCCGCTATTTGAAAAATCGAGCATCGATGAGTTTTACGCAGATCTCACCGGAATGGATCGCTTTTTTGGTTGTTATAAATATGCTTCAGAATTGAGAAAAAAGATCACCCGAGAAACCGGACTTCCCATCTCTTTTGGCCTTTCTGTGAATAAGATCGTATCTAAAGTAGCTACCAATGAGGCAAAACCCAACAATCAGCTCAAAATAGATTCTGGTTTTGAAAAAGAGTTTTTAGCACCACTTTCAGTAAAAAAGATACCCATGGTGGGAGATAAAACCTATCAAACCCTTCGGAATTTAGGAGTACGCCAGATCAAGACCATTCAGGAAATGCCGCTGGAAATGATGCAGAAGGTTTTAGGGTCTAACGGTACTACTATTTGGAACAGAGCACAGGGAATAGATCATACCCCCGTTATTCCCTATTCAGAGCGTAAATCTATTTCTACAGAGCGAACTTTTGATAAGGATACTATAGATGTACAGCGACTTTCTGCCATCTTAATTGCTATGACAGAAAATCTCGCCTATCAATTAAGGCGTGGAGATAAACTTACTTCTTGTGTAGCGGTGAAGATTCGATATTCAGATTTCAATACGTATACCAAGCAGCTTAAAATTCCTTATACCAGTGCAGATCATGTTTTGATACCGCTCATACAAGATATTTTTAAAAAGCTTTATAACCGAAGGTTGCTGGTACGCTTAATAGGAATAAGATTTAGCCATTTAGCAGGAGGAAATTATCAGATCAATCTATTTGATGACAATGAAGAAGTACTTCACCTCTACAATGCAATGGATAAAATAAGAAACAGGTATGGAGACAGAAGTGTGATACGGGCTGCATCCATGGGTGCAAAAACCATTGGCCGCTTTACCAATCCTTTTAACGGAGAACCTCCGGTGGTCTTAGCACATAGAAAACAGTAATTGAAAATTGAAATTTTAAAAGAAGAATGAAAAAAATATAAGTATAAAAAATCAACAACAACCAAACACTGAATACTCACTACTCCATACTAACTACTAATTACTCCCTATTAGCTTGTATCTAAATAACCACACATATTATAGCATGCGCTTCGGCACTTTTTCAGAAATTGATTTACTGGAACTGGCCAAGGAAAATCATGTTCAAAAGTTGGTACTTACAGATATCAACAACACTTCTGCATGTTTAAATTTTGTGAGAAAAGCTTCAGAATATAACATAGCACCTGTATTGGGAATTGATTTTAGAAATGGTGCACAGCAACAATTTGTAGCTATTGCCAAAAATAACGAAGGTTTTAAAGAGCTTAACGATTATCTATCTACACATCTGCACCAAAAATCTAAGATCCCCGAAAAAGCTCCTGTTTTTAAAGAAGCTTTTGTGATCTATCCGTTCGAGAAAATCATGGCGGCAGAGATCACTCAATTTCAACCCAATGAATTTATAGGGGTTTCTGTGAGCGAATTGCGAAAACTTAGATTTTCAAAACTGAGAGAACTCACCACAAAATTGGTGGTGTTACAGCCTGTAACCTTTAGAAATAAAAGAGATTTCAACGCACATCGACTTTTACGCGCTATAGACAATAATACTATTCTAAGCAAGCTTCAGCCAGAAGAGCAGGCAGGTATCGATGAAAGAATGCTTCCGCTAGAACAGTTGAAAGAAAAATTTGAAGACTTCCCGTTTATACTGGAGAATACTCAGAAATTACTAGACGAGTGTCAAATTAATTTCGATTTTTCAGCAAATAGGAAGCCTCAAAATCAGCAGATATTTAGAGAAAGTAGAGCGTCTGATGAGCAATTGCTAGATGAATTATGCCAGAAAGCGGTATCCTTTAGATATCCTGAAGCTAAAGAAGAGGTTTATACCCGTATGAATTCTGAACTGAAGGTGATCAAGCAATTAAACTTTGTCTCTTACTTTCTTCTGAATTGGCGCATCTGTGAATATGCTCGTGAAAAAGGATATTTTTATGTAGGTAGAGGAAGTGGTGCAAATAGCATTGTTGCTTATTTACTACAGATCACCGAGGTAGATCCCATAGAACTCGATCTATATTTTGAGCGTTTTATCAATGAATACAGAACGAGTCCGCCAGATTTTGATATAGATTTTGCCTGGAATGACAGAGCAGATATCACCCGATTTATTTTTGAAGAGTTTCCGAATACTGCGCTGTTAGCAACTTATAACACTTTTCAGTACAAAGCAGTAATACGAGAATTAGGAAAGGTTTTTGGGTTGCCAAAAGAAGATATAGACAAGCTATGTGATGGATATCTTCCAAAATCTGAAATAGACAATCTGCATAAGATCGTGCTTAAATATGGCGATCTTATTCAAGGAATGCCAAATTACATTAGTATACATGCAGGAGGTATCTTAATTTCAGACAAACCCCTCACCTATTTCTCTGCTTTAGACCTGCCTCCAAAGGGATTTCCTACGGTACAATTTGATATGGTAATTGCCGAAGATGTTGGCTTATATAAGTTTGATATCCTAGCGCAGCGGGGTTTAGGAAAGATTAGGGATTCTTTAGAAATTATTGAACAAAATCAGCCAAATGCTGCACCTTTTGATATTCATGATATACATAAAATGAAAGAGGATCCTAATATTAATAAGCTGGTTAGGGAAGCTTCTTGTATTGGTTGTTTTTACGTAGAATCTCCGGCGATGCGCATGTTGCTAAGAAAACTTCAAACCGATACTTATTTAGGTTTGGTAGCAGCAAGCTCTATCATCAGACCCGGTGTTGCTAAAAGCGGAATGATGCGAGAATATATTATGAGACATAGATATCCAGAACGCCGCAGCAATGCGCACCCAGAACTAGCTCGTATTATGCCAGATACTTATGGAATTATGGTCTATCAAGAAGATGTGATAAAAGTAGCGCATTACTTTGCCGGACTTAGCTTAGGAGAAGCAGATGTGCTAAGAAGAGGAATGAGCGGAAAGTATCGTTCCAGAGCAGAATTTCAGCAGGTAGAAGAAAAGTTCATTTCTAATTGTAAAGAAAAGAAAATAGCAGAGAAGACCATTTTTGAAGTTTGGGATCAAATAAAAAGTTTTGCAGGATATGCTTTTGCTAAAGGCCATTCTGCCAGCTATGCTGTAGAAAGCTATCAGAGTTTATTTTTAAAAACTTATTTTCCGTTAGAATATATGGTGGCAACACTTAATAATGGCGGAGGCTTTTATTCACCAGAGATGTATGTGCATGAGGCTAAAATGCAGGGTGCTACTATAGAACCACCTTGTATAAATAAAGGCGATTTTCACAATACCATACAAGGGAAAACCATCTATCTGGGCTTTGGATATCTAAAAGAACTGGAGCAGCGCGCCGCACAAAGAATTATAGAAAATAGAAATTTTCATGGTGCTTTTAAATCTTTAGAAGATTTTATTAATAGAGTAAGTATTGGGATTGAGCAATTAAGCATCCTTATAAGGATCAACTCTTTTCGGTTTACAGGAGTAGATAAATATAAGCTCTTATGGGAAGCACATTTTAAGCTTAGCAAAGCTCCAAAACGTCCAGACCAGTTACCGCTTTTTGTTCCGAAGCATAAAAATTTTACACTTCCTGCACTTAACACTACCAGTTTAGAAGAAGCTTTTGAGCAAATAGAGCTTTTAGGATTCCCTTTGTGTGGCCATTTTGAACTTCTTAAAGAAGATCCTAAAACCACACATGGCCAGAAAGATCTTAAAGATTTTTTAAATCGGAATATTTTGATCTACGGCTATTTGGTGACCGTTAAAAACACAAAGACTGCTAAAGGAGACCGCATGCATTTTGGAACCTTTATAGATAGCCAAGGTCAATTTTTTGATACGATCCTGTTTCCACCAGTAGCAAAGAAATTTAGTTTTAGAGGCCCCGGAGTTTATGCTCTCTTCGGAAAAGTGACGGAAGAATTTGATTTTTTGAGTATTGAAGTCAGTAAGATGAGAAAAGAATCCTACATCACAGACCCACGTTTTGCTGAAGAAAATTTGGCTACAGGCCACCGATTGGAAAAAATGAAAAGTTTAGAAGAACGAAAAGAAGTTCACACCAAATCTTAAAAATATGTCTTTCGAAAGAATTAAAGAAAAATTAGATATTCTGGCAGATGCCGCAAAGTATGATATTTCATGCTCCAGTAGTGGAAGCAAAAGATCTAACAAAAATAAGGGATTGGGTAACAGTGATGGCGTGGGAATTTGCCATAGCTATACAGAAGATGGTAGATGTGTATCGCTTCTCAAAATATTATTAACTAACCACTGTATTTTTGATTGTGCCTATTGCGTTACCAGAAAAAGTAACGATATAAAAAGAGCCGCATTTAAAGTGGAAGAAGTAGTAAGCCTAACCATGAATTTCTATAGAAGAAATTATATAGAAGGCTTATTCTTAAGTTCCGGGATCTTTAAAAGTCCAGATCATACCATGGAGCGTTTGGTGCAAGTGGCTAAAAAACTGAGATTAGAAGAAAACTTCAATGGTTATATACATCTAAAATCTATACCTGGAGCCAGTGATGAGTTAATGAGAGAAGCCGGTCTTTATGCAGATAGGCTTTCGGTAAACATTGAGATCCCAACCATTTCAGGATTAAAATTATTGGCACCAGATAAAAAGCATGAAGACTTTATAAAACCTATGGAAGCGGTTAAAAATAGTATTCAAATTTATCAAAACGAAAAAAAATTGATTCGAAGCACTCCTAAATATGCACCCGCAGGCCAAAGCACTCAAATGATAGTTGGGGCTACCGGAGAAAGTGATAGAGACGTGATGTACTCTGCAGCTTATTATTACAAGAAATTCCAGATGAAACGAGTATACTATTCAGGATATATTCCAATCGCTCAAGATTCCAGACTGCCTGCTTTAGGAAGCCCGGTGCCGCTGCTAAGAGAGAATAGATTGTATCAAACAGATTGGTTGCTTAGGTTTTACGGATTCGACATTCGAGAACTTCTAAATGAGGAGAATCAAAACCTAGACTTAGAAATAGATCCAAAGCTTAGCTGGGCATTAAGAAATTTAGACATGTTCCCTATAGATATTAATAGAGCAGATAAAAGCCTTATCACAAGGATTCCGGGAATAGGCCTTAAGTCTGTTTACAAAATAATTGAAGCAAGAAGATATAGCAAGTTAAATTGGGATCATCTTAAAAAGATTGGTATTGCTATAAACAGAGCAAAATATTTTATTACGTGCGATTCTCGAGATTTTGAAAAAAGAGATCTCACAGCAGTAAAAATAAAAGGACTCATATTACAGAATTCTGCATCAAAATTCAGAAAAGATTACAGCAATCAATTAAGTTTATTTGAAGCTAAATGGTAACAAAACCAGTTCATTTAAGTTATGACGGCAGCTTTGAAGGCTTTCTCACTTGCATTTTTCAAATCTTCGATGAGAAAATTAATGTTCTGGGGATTTCATATTCAGAGCAATTACAACCCGATATGTTCTCTACTATAGAAAGTGTACTAACAGATAATTCCAAAGCAAAAAGAGTCACTTCCGGACTTATAAAAAAAGGGTCTTCAGCAGTTGTAAGAAAAGTACATTACGCTTTTCTGAGCGAGCAAATGGGCATTGAGATGAAATTATTAAGTTATATAAAGCTTATATTTTTCTCTAAAATTCCTGTAGATAAGGATTTTTCTAATCCTGTTATTCTCGAAATTCAGCAGATCGTAAAAATGGTTCATCGGGAAAAGCACAGAATGGAAGCTTTTATTAGGTTCAAGCTCACCAAAGACAACATATTTTTCGCAGTAATGGAGCCAGACTTTAATGTGCTTCCAATTATATTAGATCATTTTGAAAGAAGATATGCAGATCAAAATTGGATAATATATGACCTTAAAAGAAAAATAGGCTTATACTATAATTTGCAAAAAACCAACTATATAAGTCTTGAAATTACAAAAAATAATGATCTAAATACGCAAAATTCTGCAGTTTATAAGGATGAAGAGATAGAATTTGAACAATTATGGCAACAATATTTTAAAAGCACAAACATCAAATCTCGAGTAAATATGCGCCTTCACATACAACATGTACCTAAAAGATATTGGAAATATTTAACTGAAAAGAGTTCTTGGCAAAATTAAAAATTAGTTTAAATTTGCTGTTCAACTAATTAAACATATTTCACAATGAAAAAATTATCTTTATTATTATTAGGAGCAGTTTTAACTTTATCTCTTTACTCTTGTAGAGAAACTACAGAAGAGAAATCTGAAGATGCTGTTGAAGCTGTTGGAAACGACATCGAAAGCAACACTGAAGCTGCTGGAAACGAAATTGAAGGAGCTGCACAAGATGCATCTAATGAAATGAATGAAGAAGTTCAAGGAACTGACGATGTTAACGGTGAAGAAGCTGCAGACGACATGCAATAGTATTTCACTATAATATTTAAAAAGCCATCTCAAATTTCTTTGTGATGGCTTTTTTTAATTAAATTAATATCTAAAATCTAAACCCATGAGAAAATTTTTATTAGTACTTATGATCTGCGGAATTACCGGTTCTCTAACTTCCTGCAGAGAATCTACCCAACAGAAAACCGAAGATGCTGCTAAAGCTATTGGAAAAGACATTAAAGAAGGTGCTGAAAAAGCCGGTGATAAAATGGAAGAAGGCGCTGAAAAATTGAAACAAGAAATTGATGAAGAAATTCACGATGCAGATGATGTGAATGGTGAAGAAGCTGCAGATGATATGGAATAATTAATAATTCTTATTTTCCATTTTTTAGTTTAACCGTCTTAAATGACGGTTTTTTTATTCCTATCTCTCAAAAAGACCGATCAAAGATCACTAAAAATCACCCTCATATTCTCCTAAATTATAGCGATTTATAAATTTTAAATTAATAATTCAATATTTTCTGCAACAATTTACCTAAAGTGGTGTCTATTAAGAAACTTCATCAATGAAATCTATCTTATTCATCATCATCACAATCTTCATTTTTCAGCTTAACCATGCTCAGGAAAACGATACCATCCCCAGAAAATCCATAAATATCATTAGAATTGCTAATGCACCAAAAATTGATGGGATTTTAGATGATGAAGCATGGATAAACGCACCTATAGCTACCAATTTTGTAGAACGAACGCCTACTAATGGAATTGCCATACCAGATAGCCTTCAAACCAATGTAAAGATCGTGTACGATGATCTAGGTATATATTTTGGAGCCACCCTAAATGATCCAAACATTACAAATATCCCTAAAGAACTAACCGAACGTGACAATATTGGTAATGACGATTTTTTCTTTATTCTCTTAAATGGCTATAATGATAGACAACAAAGTCTACAGTTTATAATAACTGCTGCTGGGGTACAGTACGACGCTAAAATGACCAACGATAATGAAGATTCCAGTTGGAATGGAGTTTGGTATAGTGCGGTTCAAATAAATGAAAAAGACTGGGTTGTAGAAATATTTATCCCATACTCTGAACTTAGATTCCCTAAGAAAAATATTCAGGAATGGGGATTAAATATGGAACGTGAGTATAGAAGGAGTGGTGCTAGATATAGCTGGAGCCCTGTAGATAATTCTAAAGGTTCCTTTTCTATCTACGATGGAGAGATCTACGGAATTCAAAATATCAACACTCCTACCCGTCTCTCATTTCAACCTTACATTTCTACGTATCTAAATAATTATGATGGAACTACAGAGGTAAGCGTGAATGGAGGAATGGATCTTAAATATGGAATTAATGATGCGTTTACCTTAGACATGATACTTATACCAGATTTTGGACAAACCAAATTTGATGATGCTGTCTTAAACCTTTCTGCTTTTGAAGTTCAGTATAATGAGCAAAGACCCTTCTTTACTGAAGGGACAGAATTATTTTCTAAAGGGAATCTTTTTTACTCCAGAAGAGTTGGAGGAAACCCCTCTGGAAGACCAGAATTATTAGAAAATGAAGAGTTTACCTCATTTCCTACTACAGTAGATCTTTTGAACGCGTTAAAGATTTCTGGAAGAACAGATAACGGATTAGGAATAGGTTTTTTCAATGCCGTTACCAAAAAGACATACGCTACTATAAAAAATACAGAGAATAATACTTTCAGAAAACAATTAGTAGAACCACTAACCAATTATAACATACTTGTACTAGACCAACGCTTTGGAGAGAATTCTTCTGTATCTATAGTAAATACTAATACTACAAGAGATGGAAACTTTAGAGATGCCAACGCTACCGGGCTTTATCTAGATCTTACCAATAAAAAGAATACCATGAATTATTGGGCGAATGCAGAAGGTAGCTGGGTAATGGATGAAGGAACAAAATTTGGAACAGAAGGAGTTCTTGGAATTGCGAAGATTAACGGAAAGAACCGGTTGAATGTTCAGATGGACTATAGAAGCAAAGATTATGATATTAATGACCTAGGATATTCAGGATTTACCAATTACATTAATTATTCGGGATATTACGGATATAGGTATTTGCAACCTAAAGGCTTCTTAAATACAATGTACCTTAACTTTAATGTTTTCCATCAGCGTAGATTAGAACCAGACCTTTTTAGTAATCTGATCTTAAATTTTAATTCGAGCTTTACTACAAAAGAATTCTTCAATTTTGGATTTGGTTTTGAAACTACTCCATTAGGAACACAGGATATTTATGAACCACGAGTAGCCGGAAGGTATCTAGAGCTTCCTTCTTATTATGACCAATGGATATATTTTAGTACAGATTACCGTAAAAAGCTACGATTATCTGCGTCTGCAGATTGGTATAAATATGATGAAAAAGGACGTGGCATCTTAAATATCGATGTGAATCCAAGCTTTCAAGTTTCTGATAAATTTAAAGTATTACTTTCTACTACTATTAGCCTTTCTGATAAGGAGCAAGGTTTTGTAGATCTTTTAGGTGATGAGATCGTAATAGGTTCTAGGAATAGAAATACCATTATAAATTCTTTAGAGTCAAGATATATTTTCAATAATAAAATGGCGCTAAATCTGGCATTTAGACATTACTATACCGAAGTTCAATATGATCAATTTTTTAATCTACAGCCTAACGGCACCTTAGATCTCCGAAATGGATATGAGAATACATTTGACACTACTTATAATAGTTGGAACATAGATCTTAGATATTCGTGGTGGTTCGCTCCGGGAAGCCAGCTAACGTTACTTTACAGAAATGCGATAGACAGTTACATAGAAAATTCAAAAATTAATTTCTCTAATAATTTCAACATACTGTTCGATCAGCCCCAGATAAATAGTTTGTCTTTACGCGTTAGTTACTTTTTAGATTACAATAGAATGAAAAATTGGTTTAAAAATGATAGGATCTCTCCAGACCAACCTAGAACAGCGAACACCTATGGTAAGATCTAATTTTGGAGTATGCATATAAAAAAAGAGGTAATTCTCATAGGAATTACCTCTTTTTAATTAAATGTAAATAGATTTATTGAGTAGCTACTCTATTCTTAAACCTGCATCTATTCTAGCGATTAGATCTGCCCAATGAAATCTAGTTAATTGATCTGAAGATCTCATCTTTCTTGAATTTAGATCAGACTTTAGACGCTGCATCTCTCCTCTCATTAGCGCAATAACATCAGACTTTAAGATTTTCTGATCTTCCTGAGCTTTTAATTCTTGCACATATTGAGCTGCTTCATCCACAAAAGATCGTTGTAAGTTTCTTCTATAAGCATCTACCATCTTTCCAGCATACAATTCTGAAAAGATCCCTTTTCTAAGATCTTCCATAAATTCTACTGCGCTATAGGCGTCTCTTGCATTCATTTGCTCATTGCTCACCATTCTTTTAATTCTACCTTCATCTAAAAGATAGTTTAATGCTCTTGTTTGTAAATTCTGAATTCTTTCTATAGCACCAGAAGCCTCAATTCTATTTAAAATATCTTTTTCTAACAACCAATCTGGAGTGTTAAAAGCATTTTGGTTTAAAAACCTAACTGCATCCTTTTGTATCTCTTTGGGAACAGCGGCGTACACCAAACCGTCTTGATCACTAGTTTTTCTGGTCTCATACACACCACCAACATTTGTAACTACATGGTAGATATATCCTCTCCATAAATTGATAAGCTCTTTATATACTTCTTCTAGATCATCATAATTTTTACCATCTGCAGCCGTCCATTCTACTAAGTTTGGAACTACTCTTTTTAGATTTGCGAGTCCGTATTCACTCGCCTTTACCTGATCTTTACCTAAACTTTCTCTTTGAGCTTGAGGATCTACACCGTCATATCCCCCACCAAATTCATAGATAGGATCTCCAGACTTTTCTAAGATCCATGCATCTAAGGTCTTCTTTTCTGCTTTAGAATTTTGAGCAGATGGCAAATATCTATACCCCCAATTAATAGCATATTTGTCATATGGTCCCATCATTCTAATATATCTTACCCCTTTATCTTCCGGTTGAGCTACATAGTTTACACGCGCATAATCCATTATAGAGGGAGTTAGACCGTATTCTTGAGTAAAACTAGCAGATCTTAAAGAATCTGTGGGATACGCAGCACTAGCTTTCATATTATGTGGCAGGCCTAATGCATGTCCCACCTCATGTGCAATAACCATACGCATCATCTCTCCAATTTCTTTCTTTGGAGTATTCAAACTTCTTGCAGCAGGATTCTGAGCTCCAGCTTCTATCATAAATCTATTTCTATAAGATCTTAAATGATTGTGGTACCAGATAATATCACTTTCTATGATCTCTCCTGTTCTAGGATCTATAACTGAAGGGCCTACAGCATTTCTGGTAGTACTAGCTACATATCTAACTACAGAATATCTTATATCTTCCGGACTAAACTCTGGATTTTCTTCTTTACTAGGAGGATCTTTTGCGATAATTGCATTTTTAAATCCTGCCTCTTCAAAAGCCTTATTCCAATCTTCTATACCTTGTTTAAAATATGGTCGCCATTTTAAAGGAGTTGCCGGATCTAGATAATAGACAATTGGCTTTACAGGTTCTACCAATTCTCCGCGCTTATAAGCTTCCATATCTTTTGGAACCAATCTCCATCGTCTAATAATTTCATAATCATCAGATTTTAACTGATCTGAATCATAATCATACTTCTTAACACTAAACCATCCCACCCTATCATCTGCAATTCTTGGTTGCATCTTATCATCTGGCAATAAGATCATAGATTGATTCATTAAAAGTGAAATTGTACCGGCTTGATCTCTTTCCGGTGGTGTTTCTGCCTCATAGGTCATCACATGTCTTACCTCAACATTCTTAGGATAGGCATGTGCAGATTCTATATAAGACCTGCTTTTATCAAACTTTTTAACTTTGTATTCTTTTCTAAGTGAAGGAGAAAGTCCATCTATAGCAGCAACTTCAGATTCAAAAAGCTCTCCCACTTCAATCACAACTTTAGTAGAATCTGTGCTATAAGCTTCTATTTTAGAACTAAAGAGAATTGGAGAAAAGTTATTTGCAGAAACAGACTTATAAATTGGTGATTCTTCATCGCTTTGATTTTCAAAACTTATCACCTTCATGTCTATAGTGTTATTTCGCTTATACCAGCGCACCACCTGTTCATTTACTTTAGAACCTGCATTTACATAGCCTCCGCCATAACCTGAAGGCACTTTTGCAATTCTTGAAACCAATAACATATCTTTTTCAAAAAGTGTTAATGGAATCTCAAAATATAATTTATCTCCTACCTGATGAGTTGTAAATAGGCCTTCATCAGACTTAGCTTCTTTAGTAATTACCTCAGCATAAGATTTTAGACCATTGCTTTTCTTTTTCTGCTCTGTTGTGGTTTGAGCACTTTTACCGTTCTTACCGGAAATTATATCCTGGCTCTTACAGCCTGTTGCGAGTGCCGCTGCGAGCACTATTATCGAAAATTTTCTAACCATAAATTTTTTTTAAGCCTCAAGATATGTAAAGCATCTGATATCTTAAAAAGATACCCCCCTCTAAAGCGCATTTTTTAATTAACTTTCCAAAAAATTGAAGCTATAAATGAAGCATATTGTTTTTCTGATTTCTCTCTTCACCATAACAAATCTGCAGATTTGCAATGAAAATGCTGTACCAAAAGAATTTGTAAAAGTAAAGCAGGTTATTCCAGATATTCAGGTAGATCTAAGATATGCAGGTACTCATAATTTTGTTGGAAGACCTCTTCCTGGATATAATGAAGCTGAAGTTATTCTTACAAAACAAGCTGCAGAAGCGCTAAAAAACGTACAATTAGAATTAGAAGCTCGAGGGTTGTGTTTAAAGATATTTGATGCCTATCGCCCTCAACGAGCTGTAAATTATTTTATAGAATGGGCAAAAAAACCGGAAGATACAATAGGTAAAGAGGAGTTCTATCCAGAGCAAGACAAACGCAACCTTTTTAATCTAGGGTATATTGCTACAAGATCTGGTCATTCCAGGGGTTCTACAATAGACTTAACAATTATTGATGCTAATACCTTGGAAGAACTAGACATGGGTGGAACTTATGATTTCTTTGGAGAAGTTTCCCATTTGTATACCACCAGTATTACAGCAAAACAACATAAGAACAGAGAACTTTTAAAATTGGTGATGAGCAGAAATGGATTTAGATCTTATTCTGAAGAGTGGTGGCATTTTACATTACGAGGGGAGCCATTTCCAAACACGTATTTTGATTTTGTGATACAATAATTTTCAATCTTGTATAATCATATATTTTATGGCAATTTTATAGTTTGATATAGTAATGTACCTACTCCTCTACGACTAAAATGACATCAAAATTCAGTTAAATTCAAAATATATAAGACATTATGAGTACAAAAGAACCTGCATTATTCTCTCCAATCCAAATTGGAGATCTACATATAAAAAATAGACTTACCGTTTCACCAATGTGTATGTATAGTAGCGAAGATGGATTTAGTAATAACTGGCATTTGGTACATTTAGGTAGCCGAGCTGTGGGAGGTGCCGGTCTTATACTTACCGAAGCAGCATCAATCTCTCCTGAAGGAAGAATTACTCCAAGAGATATGGGAATCTGGAAAGATGAACATATGGAACGACTTGCAGAAATTGTAGATTTTGTAGAAGCTCAAGGCACACAAATTGGGATTCAACTAGCGCATGCTGGAAGAAAGGCCTCTTGTGCTCCCCCTTGGGAAGGTGGTAACAGAGTACAACCAGAAAATGGTGGATGGGAAACTGTAGCACCTAGTGCCGTTCCTTTTAATGAAAATGATCCTGCTCCAATAGAGTTAGATAAAAAAGGAATAAATAAAGTAATATCAGATTTCAAAGAAGCTGCAGAGAGATCTTATAAAGCAGGATTTAAAGTGGTTGAGATCCATGCTGCTCATGGATATTTATTACATGAATTTTTATCACCATTAAGCAATAAAAGAACCGACGAATATGGAGGATCTTTTGAGAACAGAAGTAGATTGGTATTAGAAGTTACCAAAGAAATAAGAAAAGTATGGCCAAAAGAACTCCCCTTATTTGTTAGAATTTCTGCTACAGATTGGGCAGATGGCGGATGGAACATTGAAGAATCTGTAAAATTATCTAAGCTCTTAAAAGAAGAAGGTGTAGATCTTATAGATTGTTCTTCTGGAGGATTGATACCAGATGCTGTAATTCCTGCTGAAAAAGGATATCAAGTTGGTTTTGCAGAAAGAATTAAACGTGAAGCCAATATTCTTACAGGCGCCGTAGGATTAATTGTTGAACCTCAGCAAGCAGAAGAAATATTAGAAAACAAGAAGGCAGATCTTATTTTAATGGCTAGAGAATTTTTGAGAACTCCCTATTTCCCATTAGAAGCTGCTAAAGAATTGAAAATGGATTTAGAATGGCCAAATCAATATAAACGAGCTAAAAGAAATTAGCCTCAATAAAGTAATTTTACATTATATCCTCAAGGTCATGAAATCATTTTCATGACCTTTTTTTTGTTTTTATGATGTTACAAATCAGAACAATTCAATAACCAATGCTAAAGGTTTTAAAAATGAAATTACTATCATAATCAATTAAAATTATACAAAATTCTCATTTTTCTAACAAAGATTATCTGTTTTTGCTTATTTTCGCCCTAGGAAGAACCCTACCTTTTGTCCTGCTAATTACATCATATATTGTTACTCATTCAATATGAGCAATGTATAACCATTTTGTAAAAAAAAGATTCTGTTTTTAGTTCATAGAGATGTGAAACATCTTTACTTTAAGCTTGAATTTGATTATAAACTTTCACTAATCGTGCAAGTTATTTTGTAAAATGAAAAGGTGCCGGCTGGTGAAAGACAAATTGGGTAGGGCTTATTTGTTGGAAACTTGTCGGCATTATTTTCTTCCGTTGCTTCTAAGCCATAGTAGTTTCAAAATAGATATTCTCAAACTACAGCTTCAACCGATATAAGTTTCCGCCTTATACTTTTAAAAATCTTTAATTAAATATGCCATCTAATTTTATTAAAGCCGTTCCCATATCTAATGATTCTGTTAACAGATTTTTAAATAGATCTCCTTTTTGCGCTAAACGTTGAGGCATATTTTTGATGTGAAAATCTATAATATTAAATCCGGCTTCTACTTCTTGCCAGGTTACAGGTGCAGAAACGGTAGCTCCCGGCTTTGGTCTTGCACTATATGGTGCTACTATGGTCTGTCCCTTTCTATTTTGTAGATAATCTAAGTATATTTTTGGTCCGCGCTTTCTCAAACTACGCTCTAACGTTGTTAGTAAAGGAAGCTGCTCCTGAATATAAATGCAAATGAGTTTCGCAAAATTCACAGATTCTCCATACGTATATTGAGCACCTAATGGTATATAAATGTGCATACCACTAGATCCTGAAGTTTTATAAAAAGCTGGGATCTCTGCTTGTTGCAATATTGATCCTGCTACACGTGTAGTCTCTAATACTTCCTGAAAAGAATTTTTTTCTGAAGGATCTAGATCTATAATGCAATAATCTGGATTATTTAAATGCTGAATGGTAGAATGCCACGGGTTGATCTCAATACACCCTAAATTGGCCATATATAATAAACTTGCCTCATTTTGACATAAAAGATATTCTATTGTCTTCTTTGCAGCTCTAGACTCTATCTTTTCTGTAGCTATCCATCTTGGTAGATATTCATTATCTTTCTGATAAAAACCTGGCTTTGCTATTCCATTGGGATGTCTGTGTAAATTTTGAGGCCGGTTTTTTAAATAAGGAACTATGTATTCTTCTATTTGAAGATAATAATCTATTAGATCATATTTTAGTAAGCCGCTTTCTGGCCAATAAACTTTTTCTAAATTTGAGATAGGAACATGAACTCCATTAAGTGTTAAGACATTCTCATCACTAGCATTTATTTTTGAGTCTGGTGAATAATAAGTTCCTGATTCTTTCAGAATTGATGGAGCTATAATTGTATCTGGAAGTTCCTTATCTTGCCTCAAACCTTTAAAAACCGGATGCCGCAATTTGTGATCTTTGGTCCATTCTGAAAAAGTGATCTCACCAATAAGAACTGGTTTTACCCAAATGGCATTTCTTCCTTTTAAATTAGGGCTAGTTTCAAATGGATGTTCTTTTACTATGTAAGGATCTAATTTACTTTTAATTTCTTGTAAATTTTTATCAGAAAAACCAGTTCCGCAATTCCCTACGTAAACCAATTTTTCATCATTAACCATCCCAAGAATTAGAGATCCAAAAGCTCTATTATTTTTGTCTGAAACTGTATAACCGCATATTATAGCCTCACTACTTTTTGTTGGTTTTATTTTCAACCAATCTTCACTTCTATAACCAGGTTCATAGGTAGAACTTGCTTTTTTCGCAATAATGCCCTCCATTCCAAGATCTACAGCTCTATTATACAAAGCCTTGCCCATGCCCGAGATATGTTCACAATAAACAATTGTATTACTTTCAGCAATAAGATCTTTTAATAAAGATTTTCTATCTATTAAAGGTAGATGTATTGTATTATGTCCGTTAAGGTATAGCAAATCAAAAACCATAAACTGCAAAGTTCCTTTTTTAGTAGTTTCTGGATAATTTTGTAACTCCTGAAATTGAGGAATTCCATTATTATCTACAAATATAACCTCACCATCTAAAACCGAATTATGCATATAACTCTTTAGCTCGTCTACTACTTCTGGAAATTTATTATTAAGTAAAATCCCATTTCTTGATTGCAATAAAACTTCACCTTCATGTATATGTGCGATAACCCTGTAACCATCATATTTAATTTCATAGATCCAATCTGGGCTATTAAAAACCTCCAAACCCGGTGCTGCTAACATTGGTTTGATAGTACTATCTAAAAGGGAAGTTCTTTGAGATAAGTTATGATCCAGACTGAGCTCCTCTTTATATATCTCTGCATCATAAGTCTGTACTAAGGAATAAGCATCCGATGTTTTTATTAATAACCAATGATTTTCTTTACCCTGATAGGAGGTTTTCACTAAAGAAAATAATCCTTTCAGCTTTCGTCCAGAAAAATGAACATTCAATTTTCCAGCTTCATATTCTTCTAGTGCATCAGATTTTGTGCTGTAAGTTCCTTCATCCCAAATACTCATAGACCCTGCTCCATAATTACCTTTAGGAATAACACCTTCAAAAGTGAGATATTCAACAGGATGATCTTCTGTTGCTACAGCAAGTCTCTTATCTTCTGGATTCATCGAAGGCCCTTTTGGCACCGCCCAACTTTTAAGGGCACCACCCATTTCTAAACGCACATCGTAATGCAAAGAACTCGCCTCATGACGCTGCACTACAAATCTATTTAAATTTGAATTATCTAATCTTCCTTCGGGTTCTCGGGTATTTTTAAAGTCTCTCTTATTATTATATTTATCGAGGCCCACGTTAAGATGCTTTGGAATTTTTACGCTCAAGACTAGCCTTTAATTGAGCCATTAGATCTTTAGCTGCTGTAGGCGTATCTTCTACTTTATCTATTTTGCTCTTTTTGCCTTTAGACTTTTGTTTGATGATCTTTAATAACTGCGTATTATACACATCTTTGTATTTTTTAAAGTCGAACTTTTCTGTGTATTGTTCTATTAAAGACTCTGCCATCTCGGCTTCTTTCTTAAGTACCTTTGTTTTAGGTATCTTAAGCTCTTCAGCATCTCTTATCTCATGAGAAAATCTTATTACATGCAACACCAAAACGTCTTTATAAACCCCTATAAGACATAGGTTCTCTTTTTGACGCATCACAAAAGTTGCGACTCCTAATTTACCCGTTTTCTTTAAAGCATTACGAAGTAAATTGTAGGATTTCCCACTCTCCTTTTGAGGTTCAATAAAATAAGGTTTTTTAAAAAGCACATCTGCAACTTCTGTCTCCTCTACAAAAGACTCTATATCTATGGTCTTACTCTTTTTGATATTCGCATTGTCAAAATCTTCGTCCTCTAGAATAACATACTTATCATCTAACTTATAGCCCTTTACAATATCTTTCCATTTTACCTCTTTTCCGGTTTTTTCATTTACACGCTTATATTTTATATGAGCCTCATCATGAACGTCCAACATGTCTAGATCTAGCCCCCGCTCCTCTGAAGCTGAATATAATTTTACCGGAATTGATACCAATCCAAACCCAATACTTCCATTCCAAACAGATCTCATATTAATGATGTTTAGTTATTAAATTTTAACATTTCAAAATTAAAAATTACTCCATTTCATTCAGAGCGAAATGCTATAAAATAGATTTAACTTTAAATTACGTGTAGATGTGAAATTGTTCTTAAGTACGCAAATTATTTTTTAAGTGTCCACTCTTTAATTCTTATAGAAGACTTTTCTAATTCGGTTTCAAATTGCTTATTACTAGAAAAAGAACTTTTTTCTAATAGTTTATATTCGCAGGTAATTTTAAATTCTGAGGGTTCAAAAATCCATGGTTCAATCCTAACTTGCTCAGCTTCATTTTGCATTATAAAATAGGTTTTACCCCCAATACTAGTATTTATTTCTAACTTTCTACCTAGAGATGGTATTCCGTTCTGACACATTATTAATGAGCACCTATCTGCAAAAACCATGATTTGATATATACTATCTACATCACTAGAACTTAGTTTATAGTTGCTCATAAAGTTCTTTTTCTTTGCTTCCAGATTGGACAAGAACTTAGAAACCCTTTTGCTCTCTTTAGCATCCTCACTATATATAAATTGTAGATGATGCATAATAAATATTGCTACCCACGTAGACTTTTTCTGTGCTTCATCTAAAAGTCTTTGAGACCTACTCAAAATATCATGGGTTGTTCTGTGCTCATCAAGAAAATCTAAAGGAGTGCCTATTTCAGTAAGATAATTCTTTTCTTCAAAATTTAATTGCCTATCATCATGCTCAATAATAGCAGTTAATGTTGCAATCCAATTTTCATGTTTAAATTTTTCAGCAAGATGATTTGCAATATTTCCCGCTAATAAACCATGAGCAGAATGAGAAAAAATTTCCCAACCCTCATTAGTAGTATTTACAATCATATCTTCAATTTAGCATTCTTAATTAGCTGTATTTCTTCTGTTGTCCTGTTTTATTTACTATTATTTTCTGCTTCGTTTAATTCTTTCATAGTGTTCAAATTTTGCAACACTTCTCTTTCTCCAACGGCTATTAAATTCAATATCTTATGTGGATGATTATAAATAAAATCCAGCATCTTTAGCTTATCTTCTAATATTGCTCTTTTAACATCGGCTTTAATAGAATTGGGATAACATGCAAAAAATGGAGAAATAGTCTTACCATCTGTAGCTACAATCAATTCTTCGGAATTAGACATTTCTATAAGTTTGTGAAGTGCTTCAATATTAATAGATGGCATATCACAAGCAAGCAAAATGATCTTTGGAGCGCTTGATATTTCTAATGCCGTATACAAACCTCCAAGAGGCCCCTTATCTGGAATAAGATCTTGATATACCGGAGTTCCAAATTCTAAATAATCACTATTACTGCTAATAATACGCACTGGAAGATCTAATTCTTCAAGTACCTTTAGTATACGCGCTATCATGGGTTCTCCATGAAAATTTACAAGCCCTTTCTCAGAACCCATCCTTCTACTTTTTCCTCCGGCTAAAATGAAGACTTCTAAATCTGATCTCATCATAAATATTGTGTAAGTATATTTCTCTAGATTTTTTTTTAAAAAAACCGATATACTGTTATATAAAATACCTAATTTCTATGATAAATTTATGCTTTTTCTAGAAGCTACATATTATTTCCTGATTGTAATTAGCGTTTAAATATTCCATATTTCATACCTATCTGTGACTTAAAGCTAGACTGTAATTTCAAATTAAAAATCTTATAAAGCCTTTCAGAAAATACCTTGAATAGAAGCTAAGTTTTATTGATACTTAAAAGGTTATTAAAGTATTCTCAAATTGTACCGCTTTTGTAAAATTTTTAACTGAAATCATTTAACTTTAAAGAGTAGCTGATGAAAAATCAGTTTTAATTTAAAGAAAGTTGCAATGAAAATAAGAATTCGTGGAAATTCTGTGCGTTTTAGATTGACTAAAGATGAAGTAGAAATTTTATGCAGAACCAACTACATAGAAGAAATAACTAACTTCCCGAGTATAGATTTTAGCTACGCTGTGGGTGTATCTGATGTTAAAGAATTAGCCATAGATTTTACGAACAATAAAATCTTCTTACACGTTCCTGAAAAACTTATAGAAGGATGGTATTTTAACAACAAAGTTGGTTTTTCCCATACTGCCCCAACCAATAATAATAGAACAATAGATATTCTACTAGAAAAAGATTTCACGTGCCTGGAAGATCGAGGCGAAGATGAATCTAATAATTATCCTAACCCTAAATCTCTCGCGAATTAACATGGAAAATAAGAACAATAGAAAAGTAAATCATAGAGGTCCTACAGAATTTCGAGATCTAAAATTTAGTGATCCTATTACCCATGCTGCGGGAAAACTTGCGATAAAGGAAACCATCAAACATACATTTAAAGAAATGGGCGTGGTAGATTCTATGCGTGGTCTATTTACAATTAACCAACAAGATGGATTTGATTGCCCAAGTTGCGCATGGCCAGATCCTGAAAACCCTTCTAAAATTGGAGAATATTGTGAGAACGGTGCAAAAGCATTGGCAGATGAAGCAACTCACAGTCAAATAGATGCAAAATTTTTTAAGAAATACTCCATTGAAGAACTATCTGAATTAACAGATTTTCAACTAAACAAATTTGGAAGATTAGTAGAGCCGGTGGTTTTAAGAGAAGGAAAGATACATTACGAACCTATTTCATGGCAAGGGGCATTCGATCTTATTTCTAAAGAATTAGGTGAACTTGAGTCTCCAAATGAAGCAATTTTTTACACTTCTGGTCGCTCCAGTAATGAGGCAGCATTTTTATACGGAATGTTTGTACGTGCTTACGGAACCAATAATATGCCAGATTGCAGTAATATGTGCCATGAATCTAGTGGTGTTGCATTAAACGAAACATTAGGAATAGGAAAAGGAAGTACAAAATTAGAAGATTTTTACGAGGCAGAGGTTATCATTATAGCAGGACAAAATCCTGGTACCAACCACCCTAGAATGTTAACGGCTTTAGAAAAATGTAAGGAAAACGGTGGATACATCATTGCAATAAATCCACTTGAGGAAACCGGACTTGTGAATTTCAAAAATCCTAAAAATTTAAAAGGATTGGTGGGTACGGGCCAAGACATTGCAGATTTACATTTAGCTGTAAATATCAATCAGGATATTCCTTTAGTAAAGCTCATCTTAAAACGTTTAGCTGAAAGAGATGTTTTAGATGAATCTGTTTTTGATCATGAATTTTTAAATGACTATACACAGGGCTATTCAGAATTGATAGAAGATCTCAAATCTTTTGATGAGGAAGAATTATTAATGATGACTGGTGTATCTAACGAAAAAATTAATCAGGCTGTAGAAATATTAGCTAAAAAATCTAAGATCATTATTTGCTGGGCTATGGGTTTAACCCAACATAAAAATGGTGTTGAGACCATTAGAGAATACGTAAATCTTTTGCTTTTAAAAGGTGCAATTGGAAAACCTAATACAGGTACCTGCCCTGTTCGTGGACATAGTAATGTTCAAGGAGATCGCAGCGTAGGGATTATGCACTATATAGATGAAGATTTTAATGAACGTATTAAAAAGCACATGGGGTTTAACCCACCAACCAAAAAAGGAATTGATGTGGTAGAATCTATGGAGGCAATGCATTCCGGGAAAGCGAGTATTTTTGTGGCTTTGGGTGGTAATTTCTTAATGGCTGCATCAGACACAGATTATACTGCAGAGGCTTTGAACAATTGTAAATTAACAGTTCAAATAAGTACAAAATTAAATCGATCTCATCTGGTTACAGGTAAAACCGCATTAATATTACCAACTTTTGGTAGGTCTGAAAAAGATGAGAAGAACGGCAATACTCGTTTTCTAACTATGGAAAGTAGCATGGGGCGCGTAAGACAATCTAAAGGTGTGTTAAAACCGGCCTCTTCAAATATCATGAGTGAACCAGAAATTATTGGAAACCTAGGGCATACTTTCTTTAAGCAAGATCATCCCGTGTCTTGGAAGGCTATGGGTGAAGATTATGAGCTTATAAGGGAGAAAATAGATCTGGTAGCTAAAGGTTTTGAAAAGACCAGCAAACAATCTAAAGGTTTTGGTTATTATCTACCTAATAATTCTCGCCATAGAGATTTTAGCATGCTTCTCAATGGAAAGGCTCAGATTAGCATAAACAGACTTCCCGACCATAAATTACAAGAAGATGAACTTATGCTGATGACTATTAGAAGTCATGACCAGTTTAATACCACAATTTATGGTCTAGATGATAGATATCGTGGAGTTTATAATGAGCGCCGCGTTATTTTTATGAACCAGGCCGATATGGATAGAAGAAATTTAAAGAAATTTGACATTGTAGACTTGTCCAGTACTTATGATAATAAGAAGAGGATGGCTTATAAGTTCAAAGTTTTACCATATAAAATTCCATTTGGCAATGTGGCTGCATATTTTCCGGAAACTAACCCATTAGTACCTTTCAATCACTTCGCTGAAAGAAGCAATACCCCGATAAGCAAATCCGTAAAAATCAGGATCGAAAAGGTTGTCTAAAAACATTATTTAGATAAGACGCTAAAAATCGGCTATCGCAGTATTCCTGTGATTGCCTCCTTTAATGCTCAAATTGGCATTATCTCTTCTCAATGGTTTGAAATATTACAGGAGCGATGAGAGAACTTTAATTCTATAAAACAGAAAACCCTCTAAATCATAAAGATAAAGAGGGTTTTTGTACTCGGAGCGGGACTTGAACCCGCACGACCGTTGCTGATCATTGGATTTTAAGTACTGTTCTTCCTAGTTTTTATAGAAAACCTCCTTGGTTTTTAATGAGTTACATTTTTACAGTTTACTTTTTAATTTTTTTCTAGGCACGAATCCAGAACTCAAAATTGACACGTTTTATTTAGAATTTAAATAGTCTTTCTCTTTAGTGTATTCACCTTTTTGATAGAAATTTTTTAAGGAATAATGAAAAGCAAATACTGCTTCACAAAACCTCTCAGCCTTGTCTAATGCGACATCGATATTATGATTTATTCCGTCTTTAGTTTGTAATCTCATTTGTTGGATATCATTTTCAACAAAACGTCTTAATATCTCTTCATCAATGGATATAACACTTTCGATTATAACACCACCCTCATCTTTATCGCTTTTGTATCCGTTTTTATCTAACCTGAATTCTGATAATTCATCATTTGTAAATAAGACTTTCAATGAATCATCTTTACTAAGTTTAATTTCTTTTTGATAGGTAGATATAATTAAAAAGATCTGATCTCCTTCTGCTCTGAAACCAATAAAAAAGGCCTCTGATTTTTTTGTAAAAAGCATATACTTATCTAAGCCATATCCAGAAGTAAAAACAAACCTTAAGATCTTAATTTTATCAAACTTATCTTCTAAAAGTTCGATCATTGTATGACCAGGAAATGTGAAACGCACTCCATTTTTTATAAAACTTTGCGAAATTGTTTCTTCCTTCTTTTCTTCTTTAACTGCAGTAACTTTTTCAGTGACAGCTTTTTTCTTAAAAATGTCAAATATTCCCATCGGTTAGGTTTAAAAATTATTTTTGGCGCCCCTACGCAGATCTACATTTTTAACCAAATAACCTATTATGAAAATCGATTATTTAAAAACGCTTACTGCTGTAGAGCGAATGCTTCAATTTGTGTATTATTTAGAAAATAGAAATCTTTATACTACTGCTGATCGCAAAAAATTAGATCGCTATTTTGAGGACTTTTAGTCCTCTTCTTAACTGTTTTCATGGCGCTGCATAAACGCATCCAACTTTAAAGTGGCTTCTCCTATTTTTTCTGGATCCAGCTTTTCTACGAACTGAATCAATTTCATGTCATTTTTCATAAGCTGAACCAACCCCAGGCTCATACTTTCAAAATTCTTTTTAGTTCCTTCAGCAAGAGCGATCACATTATCGTTAATTGCATCAATTTTTTCTGAAAGCAGTGCATAATTGTCTTCATTTCCCTTACGGTAATGACTTTGCTCATCATTAGCCTGCATTTCTTTCTTTTCTGGCCCTTTTGTTATTTCTCCCTCGCCAGTGAGAAGCCAGTCAATACTATATTGTGGATATTTTTTATTAATTATTTCTGCTAAATTTCTACTTATTGAAACTTGACCACGTAAAACTTTGTATATCCTTTCTGGCCGATCAAAATCTAACGAATCAGAAAATTGTTTCGGATTATCGAATTTTAAATCATCAATTATATGATTTATTGTCTCAATCGATTTTTTAATTCGAATGTCCATTACACTTTTTTTATTGTATATTCGTTTGTCAACTTTATTCTTTATGAAAGAACTACATGCCTACTTAACTTTATTAGGTTTCGATGTTTGTCCGCTTACCGCTAAATCAAATCGATTTTTCGGGAACATTATCACCGACACTGATAAGGAAGTAAAAACCCTCTTTATAAAAAGCCGAGATCCAGATTATAAAGACCTTCTTGTAATGGATATTTTTGACATCGAGGACAATCATGAAAGATCTGCCATTTCCAGACAAAAAGTATCCACTTCAAAAGAGCTAAGAACCCACATGCTTAATAGCTACAATCTTAAACGTTTATGCCCTGAGCTCTATCAAAAAATTGTTGAAACGCCTGTATAGCTCGCTCTTTTACTTCTATTACATTCTCAATAAATTCTGAGGAAGCTCCATAATTTTCAAAATAAGTAATTCTATCCAGTACCTCATTAAAAGAATCTATTGCTGCATGGTTCACATCATTATTTCGAATAATTTCCTGCGCGCTCTCCACAATCTTCCGTATTTCTGTCATTGTATACAGATCGTCTTTGGTCTTAGGTTTCTTTCCCTGTAGCTGCAAATACAGCGCTTTAAGCTCTTCAAAATCTTCCATAGCCAAATTTTAACAAAATTATTTTACACTTTATTTAGTGTATTACACTTTTTTTGTTGTATGTTTGTTTTGTCGTTAACAATGAACAACACCTTGAACAAATATAAAGAAGTTGTTTGTTACATACAATAGAAGAATTATATGATAAGCGCAACCCAAAGTATACAATTAAAAGATCGCATTGGTGGGAACTATCTCGCCAAGATTTCTATTTACTTCAACCAGCACATGATCTTTAATAAATTCAACCAACCTTTTTCCACTTCTTATTTATCTAGAGTGATCAATAGAAAACAATCAAATAAAAAGGTAGAAGATGGAATGTTCGCTTTAGCTAAAGAGCTTAAAGAAAAAGAAGAGAGAGAGGCAGTAAGGAGAGCAAAGATTTTAGAACCGGTAACTCCTCCAGATCATGAATAGTAAAAATACCAGAGACCAGGAGCTTATAAAGCTATTAGTGCAGGATAAATTATATACAGTTTTAACCAGGATCTTAATGCTTTTTGCAATTACAGTAGTATTTACGGCAATCTGTATTGTAGTAGCCTTATCAAACCCAAACTCTTATAAAAAAGCAAAGCCTGAAGCAGCAACTTCAGGCTTTATTCATAATTACTAACGCAAATTAATAGATCATGAACAACAAAAGTACAACATCGCTACAACACTCGCAACACTTAATTGCAGGTTTATTACCAGGAGACAGCAACATTGAATTCTTTGGATGCTGGGACACCTTAGAGGTTAAATTCACGCAAAACGGAAGCACTCATAATTTTAATGAGCTCTCTCCAGAAGACACTCGCACCTTAATGAATGCCTACAACAGCAATTTAGATGCTAGAACCGTGCTTTCTACTTATAAGGAAGATGGAAAAATAGTCTCTAGAGCTAGGCAATTAGAACTCTATACATATTTCATGTATGGCGGCACCGATAATCATGCAGATATGATTGATGGAGTTCTGCAGGAACCAGAAAACTACAGACATACCCGAAACTGCATTTCCCTAAAATTTAAAACCATTAAGCTCAACGGAAATCCATTAAAGAACCGGGAGATTTTCATGTTGGACGAGATGCTGGAAGATCATAAAAATTTAGTGATCGCAATGAAGATGAAAATAGCTGAAAGCACCTATAACCAACATGACGCAGAGTTAAAACAAAAAGCCGGAGTACATTCTAAACATGGCCTGTTAGTAAGAGCTTGGCAAGAAGGTGTAGGCCAATATTTTAATAGAGTGTAAAATGATTTTTAGAAAAGACATCACTTTTTACAAGCAGAAAATATCTCGAATTGAAGCCAATTTGGAGATGTTGAAGCATTCTAACCTTTGTTTTAAAGAGAAGGCAGATCTGCGCAAGATCTACTCATTACAACTTAGTTATTATAGAGAAAAGTTGAAGTCATTTCCCATAACTAAATAAGATTTGAATTAATGAGTACCATGACTGCTGATATTATTAAACCTGTTTTCAACGCCCTACCGTTGGAACAGCAGCAGGCATTTAAAGAATGGATCTTAGCCAATGAAGAGCTAAAAGCCATTCCTAAAAAAGAGAAGAAAAGTCTCCTGGATAAAGTAGCAGATCAACTAGGAGAAGAATGGAGACTAGAGAACACAGAAATGATGATATCTAATTTTATGAACAGCTAATAAATATGGGACCAACAAACAAAATTGCCCTGGCTATTAATGAGACGCTCCAACAGCGAGAATATGATAATATAGCAGGAAAGGAGCTCCCCCGTGCGCAGCGCAGGAAGTATGAACGAGATCTTAGAAAGCAAACCAAAAAGGCAGTTGGATTACTTACCAGGATAACAAAAGAAGAGCGCAACGGGAACCAGGAAGAACTGGAAAAATTGAAAGAGGAATATAGGATCTGGAAAGCAGATCTCAAGAAATAATATTATTGGAGAGGTGGCGAAATTGGCAGACGCTAGCTTAACGGCAAGATGAACGAGTGGTTGGATTCCACTATCGGGTATCCTAGGATTAATACCCTATCCTCGCAAAGGAGCATCGTGCAGGTTCGAATCCTGCCCTTTTCACAAAGCTCACTTAGTATGATCAGCTAAGTAAATATTTGGATAACAGATCCGTATAAAAATGAGAGTCCAATTGGCCTGACGAGGTTTTTGAAATACGTAAGTGAGAGGCTGCGAATGGGTGATCGCGCCAGATACTGGTAATCGAAAAAACTATACGCGAGTAGCTCGATTTTGAAGGTTCGATTCCTTCCCTCTCACCAAAGACCGGCCGGCCTTTTAGGATGGTTAAAGTTAAGGTTAGGTATAGGTTACAACCGGCCGGTTTTTATTAAAAGTATAATACCCAACAAATTTTGGGGTGGCCCTACCTACCCCATTTTTTAACAAGACCAAAAGCGAGGCTTAGCCTCCAAACCAAGTGCCGCAGGGATGGAGAACCCTACCCCTGCCCGCATTTGATTATAAAACTATAAAGTATGCAATTACAAGAGTCCTCCCAGCAAATGTCTATAGGTTCACTTATGCGCCAGAATTTGGAGCTCCTCCCTCAAGGATCTTCAAAAAGCCCTACCAAAAAGGCGTATAAGTATCCCTATATGGATAGCGAAGCCATTAATACCACCATCCAGAACGCCAAGAAATTTGCAGAGGCGTACAATAAAGCCCAGGATGAAAAAAGCTCCGGAATTCAGAAGATCAATAGAGAGCTTCGCCTGGCATTAAAATCAGATCCGCATACTACAGAGCAAAAAGTATTATTCCAGGAATATAAGCAGCAGGAAAAAATTTCCGGACTGGAACCAATGGCATATAACCAAAAAGTTCTAGAGTTTAATAGAGCGCACGGAACTCATTATTTTATGAGAACCTACAAAAAGCTAAAGAGCGAGATAGCTGTAACCTTTGCGCACCTGGTATTCTTTTATGCAGCCCAAATAAGATCCAACAACGCCCGAAAATTAAATGCCGGAGTAACTACCGCCGGAACATTGCCACGTTTATTAACCAATAGCGAAAACATAAAGCGATATAAGGTCGAGGGAGTGCCTCAGTGCCCTTTTCAGAACGATGCTATACTGAACCATGTTCACAACTTAGTAGAGGCCGGAATCCTTATTAAATACAAATCTCACGGTAGAAATATGGGCTTTTCTGTAGCGTTTAACCCTGAAATTTTGGAGGTAAAAGACCAGAATTTCACAAAACTTCAAAACGCTAACAGTCAGTTAGTTGTGAAATTTAAAACGGGAAAACCCACCTATAGTGATTGTAATACAAGAACAGGTGAAAATGATAATGAAAATAAAGGGGATGCCGTTGGCAGTCCCCAGATAAGGAACGTCACGCAAAAAAGCGTGACTACATCAGCTACAGGAAACAATTACAGGGTCACCAAAAGCGAGGAAAACCCGGAACCAAAAGCAAGTGCTGATACTGAAAATTTAATTAAAAATTCTCCAGAAGTGGAGAAAAAACAAGAACAGGTTTCGCCGGGCCGCGAAAAAAATGTACCGATACATTTTTCTGAAGAACTGGAGAACAGGATCCAGAATACCTGGACACTTAGCCAGGAACTTTCGCAAAATGTACATGTTCACCACGTGCCGCCAATGGAAAAATTGGAGTGGGAAGCCAGAAACGGAATTTTAAGCCAGCCGGTATTTAGTGAACTGATCTTTCAGGAATTTATGAAGGTGATTTCCCGATTAAAGCGTGAAAATCAAAGTGCTGCAGGTGCATTTTACCGAGGTTTTGAGGAGCTTGCCGATAAAAAATTGAAGAATTTCTCCGGCAGGTATTACGATAAAAAAACCATGCTCGCCGAGTTTAAAAAATGGTTGTGGATGGTAGATCATGCCGAGCGTTGGGGCAAAAAGAGAGACTGGCAATTTCTATACATCAACGATTATTTAGATACACAGCGAAGAGATGCCAAAGAAGTAGGTTTCTGGTATCTGGAAAAACAATTTAAAGCCAACGAAAAGAAAAAAGAAACTCGCAAGAAAAACCGTCTCGAAAAACAGCAAAAACACCAGGCACGAAAAAAGAAAATTAAACTGGACCGGGTAGATAAGTTTGGATATAGATCTGTAAAACCTGGTACCAATGAAAAATCCCTTTCAGATTACGAAAAAGCGAGAGCTGCTGTTAGAAAATATCTGTACGGTAAAATTCCTTTTGAAGAATTACACAGGTATTGCAGGCACAATTTGAACAAAACTATTGTAGACGGACTTAAAAATTTAATAGATGCAGAGGCGGCAAACCTCAATAAATATAACGCTTAAACTAACGCAAATTATGAATAGAAATGAATGCTCACACGGAAATACCAATAACTGCCAGGAATGCAGCCTGGTTAAAATGGTGGCGTACTTACAAACCGATGATAAGATTGTATGGTATTCTTACTTCAAGGAAGATAAAAAGTACGGAAGGCTGGAAATGATCTCTGGCCAGATGGGATCCAGACTTCAGAAAAAGCATGGCGAAGCTGTAAAGAAGATCATGTTTTTTGATAATAAGACCGCAGGAAAACCAATGATAGGTGAAAGTTAAGCGCTATGAACAATCAAAAGATTCCACTTAAAAAATTAGATGCTGTAGATCTGGAGGTTCTTAATGAAGCTGCTCATTATTACCTGGGCTATTTAAGAGCTCAGGTTCAGCATAAAAAAACGGCTCAGGCGCATATTCACTGCGCTATTTTATCGAGTTATGGTTTTGAGATCTACAAGAAGCTTTGTGCGCACCAGAAAGATAGCGGCCTAAAACTGGCAATTTTCACCGCTTTTGTAGCCTTAGACAGTTTGCAATATTATCTGGACTCCGGAACTCCAAGTTCTTTACACCAGGCAAAGTGTTCTCGTTTAATACAGGAATTAGACAGCGCACTCCCTGCAACTTCAGATGGCAAAGTGTTCACCATAAATTCAGAATTATAACATGGAAAAGATACTGGAGATTATTAGAGAGAATTCCAAAATTACCGGCAATGGATCCGGAATTTCCATGGTTGCTATTTATCTAAAAAGTGATTTAATATTCTCTCTTGTCCAGGAATATTTGAGGCAGCTTATAAAATCGGGCCAGATCTACTGCAGAAAAGGCATTAACGATTTCCTATTTTTTATAAAACAAGATTAACAACTAACGCAAAAATTAAAATTATGATCAACTTATACAACGCTAATATAGAGAATCTTTACATCCATCAGGTTGGTAACAAATGCCGTGGAGAAGGTGTATTTTTTTCTCAAGAACCTTACGAGATTAGTGATGAAATTCGCCCGCTATTAAAAGAATTTTTTCTGAAGCCTTTTCGCGAAAAAGAAGAGCAGTATTTTAAATTTTCAGAAGATATGCCTATAGCCCATTTGTTTGTTCCTTATAATACAGAGCTACACAAAGATATTGCAGAGCATCTTTACAACCAGGGAACCCATCCACACATTAAATCCGGAGAAGTTTATATCTGCCAGCTTTCAAATATTATAATTGATAATGAAAAGGTTGAAGGTTTTGGAATCTTTAAAAGTGAGCTGAAGTCTGACTTCCTTCAATTTGAGAAAGGCACCAGCAGACTTGAAATGAATCTTCAACAGGGTGTAAATCTAGATAAACTAGATAAAGGAGCGTTAATTCTTACAGATCCAGAAAGCAAGACCGGGTTTAGGATTTTATATATAGACTCTAATAAATATGATTCTAAATACTGGATGGAAAATTTCCTGAACCTGGAAGAGCTGGAAGATGATCATTATAAAACAAAAAAATACCTGAAATTTTGTGAAGCCTTTGCTAATAAAGTGATTTTACCTGCAGAAGATAAACAAACGCAGATGGAATTTATTAATGACACCTACTCCCACTTTGCCTCCAGAGACGAATTTATAGAAGAGGAATATTTAGGTGAAGTTTTTACGGAAGCTTCCTGGATAGATCATCCAGAAAGTTTTATTCAAGAATTTGAAAACTTTAAAATGTTGGAAGGTCCTAAATACAGCGTTCAGGATTTCAGTGATTTTTCTATTTCTAATGAGATGGTTAACGAGTGCATGAAAAAGGTGAAGGGAGAGATCAATCTAGACACTGGTATAAGTATTAAGGTAGTAAAGGGTTCTAAAGCTGCCAGCACCTATTTGGAAAAGGGATGGGATGAAGACAAGCAGATGTATTATTACCTGGCTTATTTTAATAAAGAGAATAAATAAATACTAACGCAAAATATAAAAATCATGGCAAAAATTTTAAAAGTAACAATTGAAGAGCAATTTTGGAATACAGACTTGGGAAAACATGAAAAAGTAATCAAGGAGTATGATCGTAAAACTTATGATTTTGACTTTGATAATCTCCTTTTGGAGAATATAGATAATTCTGAAATAGAAGATTATGCTGGAGATGAACTTTCTATGGTAGATGCAAATGATGCAGAATGTAATTGTTCTATAAGTGATCATCAAGAATATGAGATCATAAGTTATCTAGAAGAACAAGGCTACGAAGTTATAAAGTGTCAAACAATTGTAGATAAAATGAGACTGGACAAAATTAAAGAAGCTCTTGAGTTATGATACACATTAACGAGACTGCCAGAACCAAAGTTTTTCTTGATGATACTCACGTAAAAACGATTCCTAATAAATACACCGATATTTTTAAGGAAAAACACATTATCAACCCTCTTAAAAAACGCTTAACCAGGGAAGAACGGTTTCAATTAGAAGTCAGCCTTTTTGAAAAACAGTTATTTGATGATCATAGGTACGCTTACAATCTCATAAAAAGATCTTCCCCGGATTTTGTACAGATTGTTACTACTCCCTTCAGTAAGTATTACGAGCTCGTCTATAAGAACCGGATGAAAGTAAAAGTATCTGCAGATCTATATAATCTAAGCATTGATAAGAAAGAGATTAAACGAAACTATTAACAACTAACGCAAAAATTAATACTGATGGAATTTAAAAGACACCCAAAATTTCGAGATCTAAGAATAAGTGCAGATGGATCTACCTTTAAATATTTAAATGAGACTTTAGAAATTAAAGATCATAAAGCCCGGGAAAATAATATTTTAAATGTGGTAAGTATAGAAGGAATACGATACTCGGTACCAAAATTAATCCTGGAAACTTACGGTCCAGAAAAACCGCAGGATGGAAGGTATTACGCCTTGTATAAAGATGGAAATATAGAGAACATCCACCCCAATAATCTCTTCTGGAGCAAAGCTCATAAAATTACTGAGAAGCGTAAATTCCAAAACAGTATCTCCTTAAGTAAGCTTTCTAAAGAGCAAACTGCACAGTGTTTTGAAAGGCATGTTATAAAAGGAGAATCACTTTCCAGTATAGGAAAAGATCTAGGTGTTTCCGCAACAACTATTGCCCGAGGTATTAAGAGATACAAGAAATATTTAAACTCATTAGAAGTAGCGATATGAAAGGAATTTTTTCAGAAGAATGTAAACGGACCGCTTGCAGTAATAAAAATGCTATTTTCTATAATTACTCTACTCAAAAATTCTATTGTGAAAAATGTGCATTTAGAATTAACCAAGTAAACCCGGAAGCTCAGAAATTGTTTGGTCATCAATTATGCATTAATGTATCTCAATTAAAAATAATTATAACCGATTTGTATCCAATGTTTAAGGGAATTAAAGAGCTGGATATTATGAATGCTTCAAATTTTAGCATCTTTTGCCATGGTATGTTCTCCGGAGGGATATCTATGCATATTAGGAACCTTTATAAATTATGGGATCCTAAATCACCTTATCATACCTATTTTAAAAAAGAATATAAAATTAACCATCCAGATGAGATGAGTGGAGTAATTACCTATGCCATCTGGCTAAAACACCGCAACTTATTATGAGTAAAGAATTAGAGCTGGAGTACCAGTACGAGAAGTATCTAAAAATAACCGGATTAACGGAAAATCAAATGCATCCTATTCAAAGGCAGGAAATTAAAAGAGCATTTTTTGGAGCCTGCGGCCAGATGCTTGTTTTATTTAGGGATGAAATAAGTGCTATAGAGGATGAAGATCGAGCGGTTCTTAGCATGGAAGATCTCGTAAATCAGGTGGAAATATTTTGGAAAGAGGAAATTAAAAAATCAAATTTTAAATAAACCGCTTCTTAGTTGAAGCAAAAATAAAACTTAAAATGAAAAAAATATCTAAACTATTATTATTAGCTACAATGATCTTTCTTGTGTTCACCCTTTTTGTTTTGTTTATACTTCTTGCTGTATACGGAGATCAAAAATTACCGGAACCATTTGAGATATTTCTTAGGTATGGATTCCTATTGTTACCAACAACAGGAGTCTCTTTTTTTATAGCGTATTGGAAAGAAATTAAGGAAATTACTTTTGAGATTATTGATTTCCTTTAAATCTGAAATTATGGCAAATTATCTAGATGGATACGGAAAAGACCATTGCTCCCACTGCAATAAAAATAGAACTCCAGAAGGTCATGATGGCTGTATTGGAACGCTCCCAAATGTTATGAACGCCTGTTGTGCACATGGAGAGGATAGCGTTGCTTATGTACAGTTTGATCATAAAGACTATAATTCAGAACCGAATAAAATACTATTGCAGGGACAAGAAGCTCTTGCGTATATAAAAAATGTAAAATTATGAGTTGGAGTAAAATACAAACTGAATGGTATAAGCTGCCTTTAAAATGGTGGTTTCATAAGCTTTGCTGTGAATGGGGATGGTTAGTGAGAAATAAAGATAATTGGGCTACTTATTACCATCATTTAAAGCTGTGTGAAAAGCAGGGCTATAATTTATACGGCGAAAAAATATAGTATTTACGCTAACGAAGCGGATTAACACCAGTTTCGGAATAATAACTAAAAACATTCAGATTGTGACAAAGAAAGAATTAATTACAGGAATTTTACAATTGGGAGAAGAATTAGAAACAGCTCAAGGATTTGGAGTTGCAATATGTGTTGATCAAATGTATCGACTTGTAGAAAAATACTCACAGCAATTGGAGTTCAGCGAAGTTGGCAAAGCGAAGCGACCTATTATTTGTGGTTGCAACCAGCCTAATGTAGATAACACAACTACCCCACCCCAAAGATAACTACGCGGGTTATGAAAAGGGCGGTAATGAAAACAAAATATACTATTAACTAAATATGAAATTATGACAAAAAGAAACCTAGCAGAACAAATTCTCGAAACAGTTTATAACTCTGAAAATAAGCAAGAAGGGATTGATGGCATTATCTCTCTATTAGACGTTCTAGAACCTAAAAACAAAGAACGGTTTTCTGAATGGGGTTATCCTGAAGACAAAAGTACACCAGAAAAATGCTGGGATTAAAGCCTTTTTTATAACCGCAGTTAGGTGTCAGTTATTAGCGAACGAAAACAAACTTAATAGCTTCTGCGTACAGATCGGAGTATTGTCGGATGATTAGCTACCATAAACGCTAATTATTGCACCTAACTCGAGATAAGAGGAGTTTTAATTCCTCTTATTTGGTGTTATGTTCGGGATAATGTCAATTCTTTATATTTCCCAGGGCAATTCTCACCTGCGTCCAGTAGGCTTTATCTGCACCATACATGATCAACTTATTAATAGAAATACCGGCACAAGATCTGGCGCGTTCTTCTTTTTGTGGTCCATCTAATTGTGCAAGCATTAAATGATAGATGTTGCTGGCCATTTCTGCAGGAGTAAATTCTGGCATATTCTTTTTTTAAAGCCCGGAAAGATACTATTATAATTCTTTTAATAAATCATCTGATTTTGTTTAAAGAAAATAACTCGTCCCTATCTTTTAATTTTGTTAACATTTTTATCTTCCGTTATTGTTGAGCTATGTCCTTTTTTTAACATTGGATTATAATTTATATTTGAACAAATCAAATAAAGTATGTCCCAAATTACTCCCCCTGAAATTGCTAGTTGTTCTGTTACTCAAAACATCCCTGTAGCAAATCACGTTTATAAATATCTCTTGGTAATTTGTGGGAGCGATTATATTATAGCCAACAGGTCTACTTATATAGGATCTCTTGTACTTTCTATACAAGGAAGGAATTATGATGTACGCTGTACTAAAAAGAAATTCACTAAAGTATTTCGGGCAGAAGTTTCTGAAACCTATTACTCCAAAACGGGATTGGTGATAACAAAAGAGAATGCTCAACTATTCAATGATCAGGTAGATAAGAAATTTAGAGAGGAGCTTTTTCGCAATATGTTGATCAATGATCATTTAAATGAAAAACTTTTTTTACAATCGATGCGCAGATATCTTGACTTTTTCAATATCGATGAAGAAGATATAAAAATAGAGACTTTATATCGTGATTTTAAGAGGAAAAAGGATGAGATTTTATCCAATTTCAACACCGTTTCACCCTCCGGGACAAAATGTGAAGTTTCACAATTTGTCCCTCAAAAATAGATTATGATCTACAACCTGTGTAACCTAATAGATGAAACAAATCTTGATACTTTTTACAAGATTTTAATTATAGAAGCTTCCAAGCTTCCAGCCTTTGATCATCTCACTCCAAAGAATGATGTTTTGGGTATTATAAACTCACTTCCCGAAAGCTTCCAGGCAATGGTAGTTCCCTTTATGAGAGACAAGCACAGCTTATCTAGCAGCCCTAAAAATAATAACGGTAATACCATCTGGAATCACGGCATTTCGTTTCCGGTGGTACCACAAGATGAAGCAATTCAGGATCTTCTGGAGAGCTTTCAGAATAGAGAAGTTGTTGCTTTTATGGTAAGGATCACGCACTCCCATTTATATGGAACGCAGCTACAGCCACTTCTATTTTCTTATGACGAACTCCACTCTCCTAATAAATTAGGCCTTAAAGGTTTCACGATCTCTTTACAAGGGGAAACCTATGGTGCTCCTATATATTTCGCAGGAAGTGAAGCAGAATTCCCGGTAATAAATCGCGGTCTTGCCTTCCAGTTAGCAGGCTCATTGTAATGTCCTTTTTTCCAGTAGGCTAGCCTTCTAATATTGTTCTTCCATAATAGTGAACGAACAATATTTGATTTTGGCAGAACTTAAACTCCCTTACTTTAATGTAGTTAAAAATTTAGCAGCTCGCGAAGCTACCATCTATATCTATGGTGTTATTGGCGGGATTGACTGGGATACCTATGAAGAAATTAATACTGCAGCAAAATTTGCAGATGAATTTAAAGAGGTAGAAAAAGACGCAGATGTTATTCATGTGCGTGTAAACTCTCCAGGCGGTTATGTTTTTGAAGGTCTGGCAATTTATAATGTTCTCTTCGCTTCAGAAAAATACATCCATACCTATAATGATGGTATCTGTGCATCTATGGCCGCCCTTATTCTTTTGGCCGGAGATGAGATTCACGCTTTCAGCAATTCACTTTTAATGATTCACAATTCCTCTTCTGGTTTCTACGGAAACAAAAAAGAAGTAGAGGAACAATTACAAGCTTCAGAAAAAATTGATAAAGCCCTTGGAACCGCTATAGAAGCGCGCCTGGGAATTACTGCTGAAGAAGTTGCCGAAACTTACTTGAATTACAAAGACAACTGGTTCACTTCAGACGAGGCAAAAGAATCTGGATTCTACGATACTATTATCCAGAAGAAAAAAGCACAGGTTCCGAGCGACGCAGTAAACATGTCACCAAAGCAGCTATTCGAAAAATATGCAGCGATGTCTTTCACTATTCCCACAAAAAACACAAAACCCAAAAATAAAATGAGCAAACCCAATTCCTTCCCGAATTTGGAAGCTACCCTTGGATTAAAAGCGCCGTTGGCCGTTAATGACAATGGAAGCTATCTAAACGAGGACCAGAAAAACACTATTGAGAGATCACTGTCGGCATCTGCCACAGCTCTTAAAAATGCGCAGGATGCCAAGGCAACAGCTGAAGCAGCTCTGCAAGTAGAAAAAGATGCCCACCAAGCGGCATTAACAGATGAATCTGGAAAAGCTACTGCCCTTATTACAGCCTTAAAAGCTGCAGCAACATTGGCCGGTGTAGAAAACATTGCCGATGACGCAACAGCAGAAGCTGTTCAAACCGCCCTTACAGCACAAATTGAAGTGCTTAACAAAAAACCCGGAGCAACTCATACGGCTACCGGAGCCCCAGAAGAGAAACCTAATAAGTTTCCTTACATCGATTTTAATTCTTCAATCTACAATACCAAATAACAATGGAAATTAATGACATCGTCAAAGAATCTGGTGAATTCTTAGCTAATAATCCTGGACTGGTACCTGCAGCAATTAATCGCTCAACCAGTGTTTTGGATAAACACACCCAGCCTTTAACAAAGGTTAAAGGAAAATTCCCTTCAGCCCACACGCTTTTAAGTAATGTGGTTCAAGGTTTTGGAACTCAATGGAATGAACTTGGTGTTCTTCAAATTGAGCACAAAATTTTAAGAGATTTTCATCAAAAGGTAAACTTCGCAATTGTTCCTGCTGATATTCTTGGATCTTACTGGGCTTTCCTTTATCAAGAAGACCTTTCTAAAGAAGACATGCCAATCTCTAAGTATATTATAGAGAATGAGCTTTTGCCAACGGTTATAGACAACCTTGCCACTCTTGAGGTAGAAGGAGTTTATAATCCTGCACGTCTTACTGAGTTTGGATTCTCTATGAACGGTTTAAATAAACTATTAGCAGATCTTTTAGCTTATGATGCTGCAATTGAGGCTAACAATATGCCTTACCGTATTCCGATTGACGCAGTAACTGATGCAAATATTGTTGCACAGATGACTAAATATGAGCGTGGTCTTCCAAAGAAGACTAAGAACAAAGTGAAGAAAATCTTTGTTAGCGAGAATGACGCAGAGCGTTACCAACTTGCTTATGAAGATCAATTCGGTCAAAACAAATTCCAGGATAACGCAATGAGAACCCGTCTTGGTAAGAGGGAGATTGTAGCGGTACCAGGAATGACTGATGGTCTATTCTTCTCAACTACTGAGAATAACTTTAAAAGGTTAATCGATGTATTTGATGGAGCTCCGGCAATTACAGACGTGCAAAAGCAGGATTACAAAGTGAAATACTTTATGGAATTCTGGAAAGGATATGACTTCCTTATCAATGAACTTGTTTATATCTCTAATGATGTTGACACTACCAGAGGACTAGGTTCTACTGAGAGAAACCAGAAATATTACGGCGAGGACGGTGTTACCGCTCCAGTTGTTTAAAATCCTGACCGATGAATAAAACTGAATTAAAAGCGAGATGTGCAGACCTAGGTATTGATACCGAAGGTCTGGACACCAACGCGAAGCTAGAAGCAGCAATTGTTGCTAAGGAAGCAGAACTTGCTCAGGTTGCTACAGAATCTACGGAAACTGTAACAGGATCTGAAGAAAGTGTAACAGAAGAAGCTGAAACCGTAACAGGATCTAAAGAAACTGTAACAGAAGAATCTGAAGCTGCAGAATTGGAAGCTGAAAGAGTTGCTGCTGAAGAAGCGGAAGCTGAAGCTGCTAGGATTGAAGCAGAAAAAGAAACGGAATTCTATGAAGATGACCGTGGAAGGAAGTGGAAATTCAAGTCCACCGCTCCAAAAACACTGAATATTGATGGTCACCCGATGAGCCAGAAAGAGATCCTCGACACAGAGGAAGTAATTTCTGAACTGGTTTATGGAAACTGTGGCCACCTAACTCAAATATTATAAGATCATGGCAGTAGAATGCGAAGATGTAATTCCAATCGAAAATCTTGATTCTTGTCCTCAAGATGAAGTAGTTGCTGGAATAAGCGAAGTAGGTGTATTTGGATCTCCTATAAAGGATTTCTTAAGCATCGCAAAACCAAAGGACCTTAAAACGGCTTTAACCAATGAAGAATTGGCAACCATTGCAGAAGCTCACACCTTTAAAGAAGGTAAAGGTTTTCATAGAGTAGATTTCATTCCTTTTAGCGGTTCGGTTGATTCCGTTCAAGTTGGGGAAGTTGGAAGTATTTCTATGGAGAACAGCCTTGGAGCTGCCGTTAAGGGAACCAACGCTAGAGTAGCCGGTTATATGAGACGTTATACCAACGTGCCTATGCTGTATATCATCAAAGAAAAGAATGGTGATGTGAAGCAAATAGGTAGCGAGTTAAGCCCGGCTTATATTGCTGAAGTTGGTGCAACCTCTGGGAAAAAACCAGGAGAAGCAAAACAGACGGTTATCAAAATTAAAGATACCCAGGCTTATATGGCTCCTAATTATGCTGGAACAATTCAAGAATTCCCTGCTCCAGCTCCATTACCATAGTAAAATATGAAGAAAGCATTTACAATAGCACCCGGCCGTTATGATATTCCTGAAATAGGAAAGGTAGACTCTAGACTAGAAGTTAGTGATGAGAAAGCATTTTCAATTTACAGACTTAACCGCCGGGTCTTTCCCTGGATAAAATTAGGCCCTGGAGCTGGATCTTTTTTAAAGAAGCAAAAACTTACCGTGAAGGAAATAGTTTCTCTGGTTGCAAACGCCAGAACAGCTGAAGAAATTGAGATCCTGGCCAGCCTAACAGAATCAAAGACCGTAGCCGGAATTGTAGATGTGAGACTTAAAGCTCTTAAAAATTAAATTATGAAAGCGAAATCGCTGGTTTTAATATTGTGCATTGGACTAATGTGCTTTACGGGATTCGGATCCACTACAGCCGACCTGACCAAAAATTCGACAGACTCTTCTTTTGTGGATTCTCAAGATCTAGAGTTAAATGTAGTTAACCTTACTGCTGATCATTTTGTTTTACGAAACGATGTTATTAGTAATAAATATCTTACTTCAGCTGAAGTCGCTGCTAAAAAAACCGACTTACAATTTTCTTTTAATTTGACGCAGACTAATGCTTTAAAAACCTTTGACAAAGATTCTCTAAAAAATAGTAGAGATGTTGGATGGCAAAGCTTGGCATTAGGAGAAAATAGAATTAATATTTTGAATTATCCAATGCCAGAAAATATTCCCAGAGATAACATCCGGAATAACATATTTCTTTTCTTCATTTAAATTTGATTTTTTAGTTAGAAAACCACTCCTCTCCCGGAGTGGTTTTTTTGTGTCCTTTATTCTGACTCCTGCCATTTGCAAATTAGCAGTATGGAAGAAATAAATGAATGGCTTCAGGACAAAAATAAAAAGTACGAGAAGGGCTTACAGCTCTACTCTGGATCTTCGGTAATGAAGAATAGAATTCTTCAAAATCTAAACAGAGGTTATTCCCAAAAGAATCTATCTACACTTATCTACGAGCTTAGGCAACTAAAAAATATCACGAAAGCTAAACCCGTACAGGAAAAGAAAATACCGGTTCCTGTAAAGATTATTACTCCACCGGTAAGCGTACAGATAAAAGCAGAGCGTGCAGATCTCATTCACAGAAGTGTCCAGGAACAAGTAAAAAAGATACGCCTTGGAGATCTTCCTAAAGAACTACGCCCACGCTATAGGAGAATGAGTGATATCTGGTACCAGATGTGCGAATTAAAGTTTGTATTCAACGATCTGCCTCCTAGAAAGGAAAAGGAAGCTTTAGAAATAATACTTCAAATAGAAGCTTTAGATCATGAAAAATCAATGATCTGGAAAGAAATAGATCACTGGACCAAGTATAAAACACTCCTACCTCTAAAAACTGCTGAAGACTTCTCTAAACTAACAGCACAACAGCTGTACCTGAAGAAAGTAAACCTTGGCAATTACATTCATAAAAAGCAAAAGAGAATTGAAAACTGGAAGGAGGAAATGATTAAGGAAACCAGAAAGCCGGAACGCATCAAGATCCAGGAACAAATTAACAGAACACTCAAATCTATTCACGAGCACGAGCTCAACATACAAAAAATCGAGGACCGCTTATAAAAGTCCCCCAGCTTACTACAAAATATCTCACTAAGTCATAATAATTAAACCCAACCGGGACTGGAGGACCAAGGTCTTCCCAATCGATTGGGTCAAATTAATTATTAATAAACTTAGTGAGAATGACAAATTTAAACAATTTAACTGAAACCACGCTACTCGCACCGCTTGAGTGGCACAATGAAAAAAGAAAAGTAAAGGACCTGGTCCCTTACGAATTCAATCCTCGGATCTTAACCGAAGAAAAAAAGGAGAAGCTGATCAACAGCCTCCGGAAATTTAACCTTGCAGAAGTACCCGCAGTCAATACAGATAATGTTATTGTTGCCGGTCACCAGAGAGTAAAAATACTTATGCTCCTGGACCGCGGAGAGGAACTTATTGATGTAAGGATCCCGAACCGTCCATTAACCGAAATTGAATTTAAGGAGTATAACATCACCTCTAACGTTCCTGCCGGATTTTGGGATGTAGATGTTCTCGAAGAGCATTTTGCAGATATAGATCTAGAATCTCTAGGATTGAATATTGGTGATATTGATGTACTGGAGGATCTAATTCCGGAGGAATTTCTGGAAGAAGAAGAAAAAGAGTTTGATCCTGAACCACCAAAGGAACCGATATCCATTGAGGGTGATATTTACGAGCTCCGAAGCCTTAAGAAGGAGCTGGTTCATCGTATAATTTGTGGCGACAGTACGAGTCAGGAAGTGTTTAAAACGCTTTTAAACCAAGAGAAGATCAATCTTACCGTTACAGATCCACCTTATAATGTAGATTATACTGGAGGAGCTACTCAAAAGCGTGATAAAATTGCCAATGATAAAATGGATAAGAACTCCTTTTATCAATTTCTATATGATTTCTACAGTCAAGCTTTTAATTTTTCAGAAGAAGGAGCTCCTATTTATGTTTTCCATGCGGATACTGAAGGAGTAAATTTCCGTAGTGCTTTAGTAGATGCTGGTTTTAAATTTTCTCAGTGTTTAATCTGGAAAAAGAACTCTATAGTTATGAGCCGACAGGATTATCATTGGCTTCATGAACCTTGCCTTTATGGTTGGAAACAAGGTGCAGCTCATCCATGGTACAGCGACCGAAAACAACGAACAGTACTAGAGTTCGACAGGCCTACAAAGAGCGTAGACCACCCTACAATGAAGCCAATTGAGCTAATGAGTTATCTAATAACAAATAGTTCTAAACAACGGGATATTGTCTTTGATGGCTTCCTTGGTTCAGGTAGTACTTTAATAGCCTGCGAAAAACACTGGAGATCGTGCAGAGGAATAGAGCTGGATCCTAAATATTCTGATGTTGAAGTGAAGCGATGGGTAAAATATATGACTGAAAATAATCTGGAGTTCCAGGTTCTAAAAAATGGGGTAAAATTAGCAGCTGAAGAAGTTGATTTATTTTTAAAAGAACAATAGCTTTTATTTAGCTTTTAAAGCTTCGTGAATGGGAATAAGAGTGTTAGCTTAGACATAGATAAAAGCAGCAATAATGACCTTTACAGAAATTTTAAGAAGCGAACATTACCCTTTAATAGAAGCGATTGAACATGGAAGTTCGGATGCAGATGTAATCGAATTATACAAAAAAGAACTGTTTGAAAAGACCGGATATAAATACCTAGATTAGAAATTACAGCCGCTTAAATAGCGGCTGTTTTTTTGTTCAAAAAATAATAAAGAAAACTTTTCTCCGGTATTATATCTCCATCTTCAGTTATTTGGGCAGGTAAGGTGTACATAAAACTTTTGAATCCTAATTCTTCCAGTATCGTGTAGACGTCGCTTTCATAAACCCAGTCAGCCGGCAATATATTTGTAATAAATTTATAGATTTCCTTTAAGGTCTTTCGCTCTGTATATTCATCTGCGGCAAAGGTTGACTGCACAGGTTCAAAATTTTCTTGAAGCAGTTTTTTGATTTCTGAAATGTACTCTGTTCTCATAAATTCTCGTTATTCTCAAAAGTAAAAACTTACTTTTCTGTTAATCAGTTTTTTAAGTGTCAAATTGCTTTTATTTTTTCTCAAATGTCAAGCCGATGTAAAGGCCGTAACCTATATGGAAATGACTTTTGCCATCGCCAAAAATCACGGAAATATGAATCAACTCCCCCTCTTCGCTGCCTACCCAAATGTCGAGATCGGGCGGTCCTCTTTTTCAACCTTCCACCCCTTGAACTTTGCCCAGAACATGGAGAAGAAAGGATAATCAAATGTATCACTAAGGTGAGTGGCATGCTCCTGGTCTACTCCCTTCCTTCTCTCCGATCGTTTGTCTTTCTCTATTCCTTTACCCCTATCCAAAGATTCCGCATTCTCCATCGAGATGATCAGGTTGGGACAGTTTGCCTCGTTAATTCTAATCTTCGGGATCCCACGGAATCTACCGTCTTCTTTAAATGCCGTGTTGATTAGTTGAAACTTATCCATATAAGAAGGGTTAGTTCCGGTGGTCATAGTAAATACCTTCCATCCATTATCCTTTAGGATTGCACGCGCCTGGTCTGCATAGGTGAGCTTACTATTTGCGGTGGCATTGTTTCCTGTACGGTCATAATAGAAGTACACCTCCTTGCAGTTGTGGGATTCGTAATAAGGAATAAACTCTTCCAGGAATAAATGATCCAGGATCTTTGGGGTCTTTACATAGAACTCTTTGATCACTCTATAGGTATCATCCTGTAATTGAGATACCGTCATAGAGTTGATGCTTGCACCCCAGTCTACCGAAATGATTAGCCGCTTTCCTTTCTGCAGATCAAGATCCTGTTTACAGTTGAACGATCTACCAGATAGATCTTTAAGCGGTGGAACAGTCTCCAGATATCCAAGGTCATAGTCTTTATAATAGTGATCAGCTGTCAATTGTGGATAAAACCCATCGGTGATCTCTTTGGGCCGTATATTCAACATCTCAGCATTATACACTACATCATCACGATAAGAATCGCGCATATACTCAAAATAATCTGGTCTAAGATTGTGGAGATTCACTTTTGCCGTTGCCTTTAAGAAGTAGATCTTTTTTGGATCTTTTAAAGCTGCTTTCTCCTTTTCGGTAAACCAACGGCCTTTCTTAGTCAATGGCGTGGAAGATGTCCAAACCTCGCTATGTAATAGCGGAGACTTTTTATACACATCTTTTAGGGCTCTGTTGGTGTTCTTTACGTTAATGGCAATCTTCTCCTCGTCCAGAAGTGCAGCTTCATCTCCTCTAATAGCGTAAGAGTTTAATCCCCTACCACTATCTTTATGATCTAAGCTCACAAACTGAAAAATACAGCCATTTGAGAAATGCCATATATTATTGAAAGCATCTGGAGATTGCCAGGGCATTTTAAAGCCCATTCGCTTCCCTGCCATAGAACCAACCACATAATCTACATTCTCATAGACTCCAAATAACTCAAGCCCCTCTTTAATGGCTGGCATAAACCTAGAAAGGATCTGACTATATGTAGATCCTACCATTGCAAAAGAGGCCCTCGGCATCTGTTTAACCAATTCTAAAGAGTCAAATCCTAAAAAAGTCGTTTTACCGGTTCCCCTTCCAAGTTCAAGATATTTAACTTTTTGCTTCGCTTTCCAGGCCATGGCCTGAGCTAGATTAAGTTGAACCTTTTTCTTATTAATTACCATCTGGATCCTCCTCTTCTATAGTTTCATAGCTTATATCTTCAGCTTCCATATCATTCAGATCCACCACACCTTTACTATTGCTCTCAACAATTGCTTTTTCAGCTTTTTTACCAATAGTGATGGTAATATCCATATTGGCGAGTTTTTCTAGATTCACCAGGTTTTCCTCTTTATCCAATTCAGCAAGCTTGATCATTCTGTCAAGTGCTTTTCCCATTTCTGCGAGGTTTTTTTCTTTGGTGGCCAGCTGCAGTAATTTCTGGTTGTACTCCAGAATGATGTAGCGCATCCCTTCTTTACTAGCCTTATTGAGATCTCCATATATCTTGAGGGCATTCCCAATATCTCTATAAGCAGTAGCCTGAGAAATATCAAATTGTTCCTGGAGAACTTTTGCCGCCTGCTCCCGGCTATGCCAATTGAGCAATAATGAAAATGAGGTCTTAATGCGGTTTTTCATATCCAATTGAAAAGGAGAAAGCTGAATTCCTTCATTTAAATAGGAAGCCAGGATCTTTTCAAAATGGGAATCTTGTGTAGTAGTAAGTGCCAATTTTTTGAGGTTTAAGCATAAAATTGGCATTTCACGCTACCTTAAAAAAGGACAGCAAAATGCCTGTCCTTTTTTATCAACTGCTCCTTCTTCAATTTAGCGGTATGGTAGAAGAATCAATTTATATCAATGAAGTCCTGGAGATCATGCGTACACCAAATAAAGAAGGTCGCGCTGTGAAATTTGATATCTCATACAGGACCTTAAATCGGAATTCAAAAACCGGTGGTAAATTAAAATACTTCGAGAATGCCAAACTGGTTATGCAGGAAAAATCAATGGATCCTCATAGCATTTATGCCCTGCAAAACTTCAAGCCTTCAGAAAAGAAAAAAGTGATCAAGAAAAAACCAAATCACTACGATCAAAAAACCCGAAATATCAGGCTGGAGAATGGAGAAATTAAAAAAGTGCATTACATGTACATCGAAACTTTCAACGGTAAAAAAGTCCTTTATTAATGACACATATAATTCAACAAAATAAATTTCTAAGTTTTGGATTTGGAAAAACGGCAGCTTTTAGAATAGATAGTTCTAAAGAAACGCATTCCCATATCCCGGTTGAAGAAAAAGGTAGCAGCAAAATAGCTAAGTGGGGTGATGATAATTTGTATCCGGAGCGCTACATGAAGGAGATGAAGAAAAACGGTGCCTCACGTACCAGTCACAGATTCAATAGAGCAGCTCATTACGGACAAGGATTCAAACTTTGGAGACAAGATTCCACCGATGATGGAAAAGAGAATCGCAAAGTGGTTCCCATAAGTTCAGTGAAAGAAATATCAGATTTCTTTAAGCAGAATAAAATGCATCGGGTTTTTACAGAGGTGATTGCAGATCTTGAAATGTGGTCTCTTGGATGGCCGGAATATATACTAAGCAATGACTACAGTAGAATAGTTTCAGTACGCCGTTACCAGACTTATAAGATGCGCTATGAAACTATCAATCAAAAAACCGGATTAATTGAGAACTGCTATTATGCTCACAAATGGAATAGTGGTTTAAACCAGGACAGTCCTTTTGTTCAAAAAACAGCTGTAATAGATAGTTACTGCAGTGCAGAACAGGTAAAGGAATATTGTAAAGCCAAGAAGATCCATAAATTCTTCATGCCTATATTTTATCCTTTAATAGATGAGATCTACTACCCGGAACCAGAACAGCATTCTGTATTTCTTAATGGCTGGATGACTGTAGTAAATCAGATCCCGGAATTCAAGAAGAATTATTCTGAAAAAGAGTTGAATGTGAAATACATGGTTTACATCTCTGAAGAATACTTCTTGAAAATGTATCAGGACGATTGGGAAAATTTCACGCCCACTAGAAAACAAGAGATCCGCCAGGAGCTTACCAATAAAATAGACGAGCATCTTTCTGGTAATAAAAACGCCGGAAAATCCATACAGTCTGTTGTATTTAAAGATGAGAATGGAGACTGGGTTAAAGGGATAGAAGTGGTACCGCTTAAAGATGGGAATACTTCTGAAGGAAAAGGACTTTTAGATTCCTCTGCCGGTAACTCAGAAATTATGAGTGCCTGGGGAGTAGATCCTAATCTTATGGGAGTAGGAATTCCCGGAGGTAAAATTAATGGCAGCTCAGGAAGCGATAAACGTGAAGCCTTTAGCATTGTTAATTCTCTTTTCAAAACTAAACGTGAAATAAGTCTGGAAATGTGGAGACTGCTCCGCGATTATAACGAGTGGCCAGAAGATCTGGAAGGCGATTTTGCCATTACAGAGCTAACCACTTTAGATGCTAATCCTACAGGAAGTCAACAAAAATTTTAGAAAATGATCAATACAATTATACACTTATTGTTTACATGGGTCATTTTTGAGGCATTAGTAAACGCTATGGTTAAAATAACAGATCTGATTCTAAAATATAAAATCAAAAAGAAGAAATGAGCCTCCTTGTCAAAAATATAGAGATTTTCAAAAAACACATCACTGTAAATGACAATTTCAGTTATGAGAAAATAGCACCCTACCTTAAAAAAGTAGAGCGCAAACAAATTAAACCTGTTATAGGTAGGGCAATGTATGCCGCCTATGAATTAGCAGATCCTTTAGAAGCTGTCCAGCTAGAGGTGTTAGAACTTTTGCATGAAGCTTCGAGTAACCTGGCCATGTTTGAGGCTAGTAAAATACTCACCATGCAAATGAGCGATGCCGGTATTTTCACGGTAAAAAACGGAAATTCAGATCCTGCCGACTGGTCAAAATTAAGAGACATGCGCCGTTATTTGGTTCAAACAGGACAGCAAGCTTTAGATGAAGCCCTGGAGATCATGGAAGAGAACCAGGATGAATTTCCACAATGGATTGCTTCTTCCGGATACACAAATTTTAATGAGCTCTTTACCAGACAAACTAAAGAATTCGAAAAACATTTTAACATAAATAATAGCCGTCTCACCTTCCTGAGATTACGCCCGCACCTACTTAAGTCAGAGACTAAGTACTTCATGAATCTGTTAGGAGCAGAGACGGCTTTTCAAATAAAGCATGGATCCACCCCAGAAGAAAAAAAGGCGCTGGAATTATGCCAGGCAGCACAGGTTCCATTTTGTATAAGTGAACTGGCTCGCGAAGGATCTTTTAATCTGTCTCCAGAAGGTTTCTTTGTTTCCCTGGAGGAAATTCCCGGGGAGAAAAAGACATTGCTTTCAGCCTTAGAAATGGAAAAACTGGAAAGAGCTAAACAGGAAGATGGCATTCAGCAGGTTAAAATTTTGGTAGACTACCTGCGAAGTAATCCTTCCAGATTTGCTCAGTTTGCTTTAAAAGAAAAGCTACCGGTTAAAGATCCTACCTATAATACCAACTCAATTTTAAGTATATAATCCATGGCTTTAGCAAAACGACCAAGCGAGAACCTAAAAAATAAACGAAATATCAATCCCTCCATTAATAGGGATACAGAAGTTGTTGCTGAAGATATTAAGGAGATTGCAGACATACAGGAAGATCATGCTATTCGTATAGATGAACTTTCCAGAGCCAATGAAGGTTCCAAGTTCTACGGCTTTAAAGGTACGCTTGCACTTTTTGAAGCCACCTTTCCAAATGCGGAAGAAGATGGATTTGGAGTTATAGATCCTGCTAATGGCAATCCGCAAACCATTGCAAGAGTTATAAATGGAGTTTGGTCTGAGCCGGGATTAGTGGCTCCAATTCAAAGATTTAATTCTAAGGTAAACTTTCCAGATCCGGGATTAGAAGACGTTTGGTACATCGCTAAAGATTCTAAAGTAGCCTCTCTTTATTATGATGGAGGTTATAAAGACTTTGGAAAAGATGGAAACAACGGTCTCTCAGCGTATCAATTAGCAGTTGCTTTTGGATTTGAAGGAACTGAAGCTGATTGGTTAGTAAGTCTTCAAGGGAAATCTGCCTATCAAAGTGCCTTAGATAATGGCTTTGTGGGAACAGAAGCAGAATGGATAACAAGTATTCAAGGTGCAGCAGGAAAGTCTGCTTATCAAAGTGCAGTAGATAACGGCTTTGTTGGTACAGAAGCAGAATGGATTGCCAGTGTTCAAGGAGTAGAAGGAAAGAGTGCGTATCAATTATGGCTCGATGAAGGAAATAACGGAACCTTACAAGATTACCTAACTAGCCTGGAAGGGCAGCCGGGACCTCAAGGAAAATCTAATTATCAACTTTGGCTTGATGAAGGTAATGTTGGAACAGAACAGGATTATTTAAATAGCCAAGTAGGTCCTCCTGGTCCTGCAGGAGCAGTTAATTCTGTTAGTGGTACTGCAGTAGATAATTCAGATCCTGCTAATCCTATTATTAATCTGCCTGCTGCAGGTGGCTCTTCTAATGAACAAGTAGGAATTACCCCTACCGGAACTATTAACGGAACCAATAAAATATTTACACTTCCTTCAGCTTATGCTGCAGGAAAAATAAAGGTATATCGTAACGGGATACGCCAAAAACTAGCAGATGATTATACAGAAGTTTCAACTACTTCAATAGAATTTGTTGTTGCGCCACTTGTAGATGCTGAAGGTCCAGAAAAAATATTAATTGATTATTATCTTCTATAATTATGGGAACTACAAAATTAAGAGCAAATCAAATATTTGGAATATCTACAAATTATGCACCAGTATTAAATAATGTTTTACCTGTTTCTTCATTACCAAGCACAGGTACATCAGTAAGACTTCTTGGAGCTTATTTTAACCCTAATACAACTGTGCTTATTTCAGGACAAACGGTCAACACGGTAAGTTTTATTTCGGATAATGAATTGCTTGTCGGGTTAACTACTGGTAACGTTGAAGGAACATTTGCTATTACTATTAACAATGGGAATTCTTCTGTTTTCACAAATCGTTTTATTGTTTCTTTTGGAGATGTTAAAGTACCAACAAATAATGATTGGGTAATCACTTCTGGACAAGTAAATACGGCTATAAATGGAGAGTTTAAGCTCGCTGTTAAAGATTCTCCTGCTGTAGGTTATTTGAACACAGCAGATTTTATTATTCCTGATGGAGTAGATTTTGAACTTAGATTTAATTTTTTAACCTCCCCTATTGAAGCAAACCCAGATCAGGGATATACTCCTAATCAAGGAGTTACCTTAATTAATTCTTCAAATGCAGATGTTTATGGATTTTTTGTTTGGGATTATCCTTATGCTAATAGCAATCCAGCATTAGCACAATACATCTGGCGTGAAGGAACTACAATAAAAGGTGATTTAAAAAATGTAGCATTAGAGTCTGTTTGTTCCATAAAAAGAGTGGGTGCTCAAACATACTATATTGTTGATGGTATAATTAGATATACTTCAGCTTTCGTTAGTTCAGGTGATTTAAAGATTAAAGCATATATATCTGAATTGAGCATTATTAATCTAAAACTGATTTATATATGAAACTAATACCAACATCCGGAAAATACATCTCTCCACAATTGCACCAAGGAGAATTTAGCAACGCGTATATAGAAGATCGCGAGATCATTTTAAAGCGCAAAGAAAATTACTTAGCAGTAGTTTTTGTACTTGCCTATTTAAACGATGGCAAAGAAGTAATTCTCTATCAAAAAAAGGTAGAGTTTATAGGCTTAGAAAGTAACTATGAAAATAGCACCAATGAGACTACCTACTTTAAATACCCTAACCCTGTTTATGATGCTGCCTTTGTGCCGGATGAAAATTCTACAGAGGCAGACTTTCAAAAAACAATTGCTTGGTTTGAGAATATTCCGCTTATGAACTATTTGCAAGAAAATAACGGAGTGCTGCCAGAAGGAGCCGTAATTACAGAGTATGGATATCCAACTTATGAAGCTGCTTTAGATTACTTTACTGGTGGCACTCTAGACTCTCCAGAAATTCACATTACAGATCCATTGGCTATTGGTTTCTTCCTAAATAAATTGGAGATGAATGGAGAGATTGTAGGCATTCAATTTGAATTTGAACCTAGCTAATTTCCCTGTCCTTTTTTAAAATATATTGACTTCGGACTTTTATAATCTTTAAATAAATAAGCATTATGAAAGTCCGAAACTTTTTAAAACGCCTTGGAACATGGCTTGGAGAATTCTTCAATAATATAGGAAACCTAATAGGTGCATTTTTACTTATTATTCTTGCAGCATTTGTTTTTCTACTGTGTGTAATCCCATCCATGCTCTGGAAGATCATCTTCAGCTTTAAAAAAGAAGATCGCAAAGCAAGAGATATCATTTCCGGTACCGCCAAGTTTTTTGTTGGAATCGCCATAGGCATAGATCAATTAGGGAATGTTGCTTTCGGTGGATTTTTCAATTGGTTCTTCCTCACCAACTCAAAAGAATATCCTTTTGGAAATACTCATGAAACTATAAGTGAAGTCTTGGGTTGGAATGATGCTCTAGGCAACTTAAATAGAAAAGGCCATCTTCTGGTTTCCTTTTTAAATGTAATAGAATCTGCCCACTGTCAAAATGCAATGCAATCTGGCATCTATGCAGCACGATTTAAAACAGAATTTTATGCACGCCTGCAGTCTAGGCTTCAAACTATAGAGAAAACCAAATCATTTCTGGAAAAATACTCATGAGATTTTTCCTATACATAGCGCTCTTTTGCATGATGCCGGTTGCCGGACAGAACATGTACACCAATGCTCCAGATAAGGTCTATCCAATTCTGGAAGAATTTATTTCAGAGAATTTTAAGAATGACACACGCTCCTTCTACCGCATTAATGAGATAGATAGTATTGTGGTGAAAGACATCCCTCCTGTTTTGGAAGGTCCTTGGATAATGAGAGTGTATGGATATCACCAAAGAATAGGAAATAGACATACCATAGAGTTAGACTCTACCCTTTTAGATCATCCGCAAATATTCAAACTCACTTTGCTGCATGAACTTGGTCACGCTTTCGATTTAAAACATATCTGTGTAGAAGATCTTCCAAAATCTGATCCTGCCTTCAATGAGATCATGAGCTCTACCCGGCTTATGTACTATGTAGATCCCAAAGAACTCCAGCGAGTCAACACCAATTTTTATAAATCTTTAATTCCCAAAAAATGAAAAAACTTTTATTGCTCCTATTAATAAGTTTCAGTTTAAGTAGCTGTGGCATTGCTCAAGAGCTACCTCCTACAGATGTGCGAGATCTCGATCTTACAGTAATGTATGTGGAAAATGGCACCGCCGGACTTTACAATCCACTTTACGGAAAGACTTTTAAAGGTGCAGCAGGCACACTCACTCAAGAAAATGTGGAGAAACAATACCACTTTATAATCACAGTAATAGATTGTGATAATTGCAAAGTGATTAATGTAACCATAGATGATTACAGCATTACTCCTGCTCAGGCCGACAAGGATATTAAAAAGATGCTTAGAGATAATCAGAGCATTCAAAATAGAAAATCAGATTAATATGTTTTTACCCCTACAAATAGATGCATCTCTTTCTAGATATGCAGATTATGGATTACCAGGATTGATCATTTTAACGCTGATCATTGCCGTTGGTTATCTATTTAAAGTTGTTCATGATTATAGCAAAAGCGATAGAGTTCGAGCAGATACTTTAGGAGAAGCTTTTGTCACCATGTCTAAAGATCAGAATGAAACCAATAGAAAGATAGTAGATGTTACAGAAAGAATTGCCGAGCAAAGCAAGATCTATCATGACGACACTTCTAAGAAATTGGAGGAATTGCCAGCCAAGATCATGAAAGAATTTGAATATAGGCAACTCCAACAGGCTCAAAAAACCACAAATTTTACTCCAGCTCCATGACATCTTTCGAAAAAGCTTTTGAAACATTAATAGGAATTGAAGGTGGTTATGTTAACGACCCAACAGACCGTGGAGGAGAAACCAAGTACGGAATTTCTAAAAGAGCCTATCCGCATTTAGATATCAAAAATCTAACGCTAGATATGGCCAAGAAGATCTATTTTGAAGATTACTGGAAAGCCTGTGGTGCAGACCAAATGTTGAAGTATGAAGTAGCGCTAGAGCTTTTTGATACTGCTGTTAACATGGGCCAGGTCACCGCAAAAATGTTTCTTCAGGAAGCACTCAATTTAATGAATAGAGATGGCAGAAGTTATAAAGATCTAAACGTTGATGGAAAGATAGGTCCTGCAACATTAAGCGCTTATAGAGCCTGTGGGAATGATCGTATTCTTTTAAAGGTGCTCAACGGTTTGCAATTCTGCAAATACAAAGAGATCTGCGAGAAAAAACCATCGCAAGAAAAATACTTCAACGGTTGGATGGAACGCGTATAAACAATTATATATGAAAACAAAATTACTATTTGCAATCCTGGCACTAACAATATTTAGTGCTTGCAGTTCCAGAAAAGCTGAGACTCAAAAGAAAGTAGAAAAACTCTCAGAGATCACACAAAACGAGATCAAGACTTCAGATTCAGAAGTATTTGAAAGTACCAGCATTTCTAATATTCAGGAAAAGAATATTAAAGCAACGCCTCAAGATCCGGAAAAACCTTCTTCTTTGAATGTGACTGGTAACACCGTTACCTGGCAAAATGCTGCCCTGGACATTACAAATAAAAAAGAAAATTCTACCAATACCACCAATGGTTCCAAAGCTTCCTCCAAAGAAGATAATAGCAAAAGCAACAAAGATTCCACCGTAAAAGAAAAAGGGAAAAAAGTGGAAAGAGAATCTATCTCCTGGGGAGCAAACCTTGGGATCATCTTCGGGATAATTGCCGGATTAATATTGCTGTTTTTTTATTTTAAAACGAGAAAACTAAGCATTTAAATACTACTGGTACACAGCTCACTGCTCACTGAATTTCCCTGTCCTTTTTTCTCATGCCTTCAAAGATCAAATTTGAGGTATGAAGGAATTTTTTAGATACTACATCATTACGCCGGTAAAGGATCTTTTCCTCTATATGGCATTAGTCCTTTTTGGCAGAAACATTACTATGGCCAGGAGTTGGAACCAACTCACAGCAGTTCAACTTTGCGGAGTTGCTGCAGCGCTGGAGCACTTCCACAAATTAAAAGATTGCCATCCTAAAGAATTTCAACCTGCGCATTATTCTAAGCTGTATGTAGCCTTAGTGAAAAACCTTCTCAGGGTTAATAATTTCGGAAAAGTATGGATTGCATTATGGCAAATTCCATCAGAAGAATATCAGGATTATGTAAAATTTCTTCTTGGAGAAATTACCAGGACAAATTTTATTCCTGCATTTCGGTTAAAAAAGGAAACTTATTTCCCTCCTGCAGATCGTCTTCAGAACATCAGCATAAAGGAGTTTTCTTTTATAGACTCGCTGTATTATAACTGGAGAAAAACGCAGGATATAAGATATCTGGATATGCTGTGTGCTACACTTTACCGTCCGGCCGGATCCTCCTCAAAAGAAATAGATCCACGCAGAAGCTTCGATAAGTTTTTTGTGGAGAAAGATGTAAAAGCTATCAAAAGGTTGCGGTACAGAAAAAAGCTGGCCGTTGCATATACGTATGAAGGTTGCCGGAACTATATCGTAAAACAGTATCCACATGTTTTTCCGGCACCCGAAAAAGGGGAGAAGAAAATTAAAAAGATTCAAGTATCCTATACTCCTTTCGGAAAGCTGCTGCACTTCAAGATCCAGTTTGATCACTCTAAACTAGATCTGGTTCAAAACCTGAATATCCACGATTTCTTTGGCCCTTATGAAAATGAGCTTATAGAAATGAAAAATAAGAAAGAATGAGCGCCCCAACCCACAAGCCAATTATAGACTATTTCGAGAGTCTGAATAAAAATTTAAAAGACTTTCCGGAGAAATCATTCTTCAGGATGGATCTGGAAGAAATAACTGGAAGTTTTAGAAGTGGGATAAATTTTCCTGCCATGGTAGTGGAAAGTCCTGAAGGAGACACAGAAGGCTCCTCAATTCATTCTTCTAAGGTCAACCGTAGATTCTATTTTTCAATATATCAAAAATGTCGTGCCGGAAATTTTGATCAACAGAATGAAATGCTGGATCAATGTGAAAGAATTGGTCTAAAGATCATTGCCAGGATGCGTTATGATGCACGCGTTACAGGTCATTTTTTACATAATAAATTTCAGTCGGAGACAGTGAAATGGGTAAAAGAAGGACCAATATTTACTGAAGCTTTATATGGATTTCAATTCACAGGAATTATTGCTGGTGATGAGTCTTTAAAGTTAGATGCTGCAGATTGGGATGATATTGACTTAACCTGTTAATATGACTGCTGACGAAATTAAATCCAAAGAAAAGCAAATAGGAAGAACTGCCGCAAAGATGGCACAAGCCTATTTGCATAGTGTTTTGGAGCAAAAACTGAACCTAAGAGGTAAAGGAACCAATGGGAAAAAACCACTTCTAAAATCCACCAGGATTAAGGAAAAAATGGGAGACTATAAATTATTGGGGCTTAACCTACAATCTACTAAAACTGGTTACATACTTAACTACGGTTTTACAGGCCAAAGATCGGCAACATCTGTTTATTTAAAAGCTGATCGGTATGAAAAAACAAGAACACAACGAAAGCGGCATTCTTTTAATCTGCCAGCACGAGAAATTTTTAGTGACATCTACATTAAAAGCGGAGCTGTGGACTATTTGACCACCGAACTATCGAAAACCCGAGGACAAAGTGTAGAAGTACTCCTGGAACAAATGATAATTAAATTCAATTCTACTGATGGCAAATAATAACGCATTAAATCTTACTATAAAGGTAAATGGTCGAGAGGTAGAAAATACCATGAAGGATCTTACTAGAGAGATGTATAATCTCAGACGGGAAGTGAATAAGAATACAGAAGGAACGGAAGAATATATAAAAGCTAATAAAGATCTGGCTATAATTGAAGCTGAAAGAAAAAAACAAATTGCAGCTCAAAAAGCATTTAGAGAGGAAATTGCCCGCTCTACAGATACTATAGATGAACAGGCCTCTGCAATGCAGGAGTTTGGAAATAATTTTGCTGATGCTTTTTCAGCGTTCCGATCTGGTGATGTATTAGCATTTAAAACAGCAATGGCAGGAGTCACTGCCCAAATTAGAACCGCCACTATTGCCTCCCTTAAATTTATTGCTACTCCTATAGGGTTAGCGCTAGTTGCACTTGCAGGTATTGGTATTGCTGCAAAAGAATGGTTTAAATATAACGAAGCCGCTTTAGAAGCTAATAGAATCACCCAACAGATCACGCAGTTAAGTGGCGAAGCTTTAGACCAGGCACGTGTTAGAGCTACAGCACTTGAAAAAACCTTTGGCACCGATTTTAAAGAATCTCTTACTGCAGCTTCTACATTGGTCGAGGCATTTGGAATTTCTTATGAAGAAGCGTTTGATAGAATTGAAAATGGCCTTATTAGAGGTGGAAAAGAGAATACAGAATTTCTGGATAGCATTAAAGAATATCCAAAGCTTTTTGCTCAGGCAGGATTCACTGTAGAAGATTTTCAAAGAATCGTGAATACAGGAATAGATATGAAGATCTATTCTGATAAACTACCGGATGCTATTAAAGAATTCTCTTTAAGTCTTATGGAAGAAACTGAGGCTTCTCGTGAGGCCTTAGAAAACGCCTTTGGAAAGGAATTCACAGATAAACTTTTTAATGGAATTCAGGATGGAAGCATCACTGTAAAAGATGCCTTAGGCTTAGTTGCGGGTGAAGCTGAAAATATTGGATTGAATGCACAGCAGGCACAGTTGTTAACTGCAGATCTTTTTAAAGGTGCTGGAGAAGATGCAGGTGGAGCTCTTTTAATTTTCGAGGCTGTTAATAGATCTCTAATTGATCAAGAAAGAGCACTAACACCTTTAGAGGCAGAGCTTCAAAGAGTGGCAGATGCTAATAACAGATTGGAAGAAGCACAGAACGATGCGCTTAAGTCCGATCAATATTCAGCCTTTGTTAACGATATAAGTGTTGCCTGGATCAATTTTAAAGCTGGATTTTTTGAAGGAATGAATTCTGTTCTTGAGGGTCTATCTAAAGTCGATACAGGATTTAGAAAATTTATTTTTCAATCTGTACAAGCCACTAAAGAAGCTTTCACAGGTTCAGATAATTTCTTTGCAGCATGGGAGAAAAAAGGAGATGAGTTTGATAAAAAACAGGCAAAACGAGAAAAAGCTGCTGCTGCACAACGTGATGCCGAAAAAACAAAAGTAAATGCTCCGGAAGTATCCAATTCTAATAATTTAAAAGAGCAAAAAGAAGCAGCAAAACTTGCAGAATCTAGAGCTAAAGAAGCTATTGCAAATGAGAAAAAACGTCTGGAAACTATTGAAAATCTTCAAAAAGAATATGCAAAGAGAAAAGAAGATCGAGAGGCAGATACAGATAAGAAAAAAATTGAATTAGAACGTGAGCGTGAATTGGCAAAAGCTGCGGAGTTGGAAGCTTCAAAAGAGGTAACAGATGCCATTAATGCCGAATATGATGCAAAGCAGCAAGAAAAAGAGCTGGAAAACTTAAAAGCATTCCAGGAACGCAAACAAGCCTTGATAGATGAACTTTCTATCGCCCAAAAGGAAACTGATGAAGAAAAGCGCCTGGAGGCAGAGGAAATTAGATATCAAAAAGATCTGGAGAAATTTGAGGAGGAGCTTAAAAAGATTGAATTAACTACCGATGAGAAAAACCAATTTAAGCAGTTACTAGAGAAAAATCATCAAGATAAGATCTATGAGATTAAAGAACAGGGACTTTCTAAACAACACGACCTAGAAAAAAAGTGGGCAGAAGCTTCAGTTCAGGCAACTAAAGATCTTGAAATGGCAAAAACAAACGCAGCATTTGCAGGTGTTGATGTTTTAAAGTCGGTTTTCCAAAACAAAAAAGGAATCTATAAAGCCTTGTTCTTAATTGAAAAAGGAATGGCAGCTGCAGAAGTCTTTACAAATACCGCAAAATCTTTAGCAGCAATTAGTGCAAATACAGCAATTGCAAATACAGCAGCTGTTGCAGCAGCTCCATTAACATTTGGTATGCCGTGGGTGGCTATAAATACCGCTACAGGTTTAAACCAAGCTGCAGCAGTAAAAATAAATGCAGCCATTCAATTAGGATCAATTGCCGGAAGTGCTATTGCGGGTTTTGCTAAAGGAGGTGATACTACACTTTTTGGAATGGGATATAAAGATGAAACTGGTCACGAAGTGGCTGGAGTTGTCCATGTAAACGAATATGTAATTCCGGAAGTTGTAAGAAAAGATCCAGAAGTTCCGGAGATAATTAATTATCTGGAGAAAAAAAGAAAAAGCAAATTAGGTTTATATGCCGATGGTGGAGATGTTGGAACAGATACTTTAACGCTGCCTTCCAATTCCGGTTCCGGATCTGGAGGTGATGGTTCCAGACAAATACAACTTTTAGAATCTATTTTGGAGGCAGTAGGAATAACTGGAGATATCTACTTTGGATATGAAGCTGAACAAAAACGAAAAGAGGCTGAAAAGAAATTAGACGCTGTAATAGCTAAAGCAAAAATTAAAAAATAACAATGGCAATATTTAATCCAAGTATATTAAGCATTACCTACAGGAAAAATTCTAGTGCAATTCCAAACACGGTAGTAGAATTAACTCCGCAATATCCATTTGCTAACATTAGCACAGTAGAAGTAGCAGAAAAACCTTCTTGGCTCAAGGTTATTTTAACTGACCTAGAGAAGGAAGATGATGGGCATGTTACAAAATTGTTTTACAACATTGCCATAGATCCTGCCTATGCCAATAATTTAAGTGTTGGTTTACAAACGGCAGAAGTCAAAATTAAAGGGAGAGTAGAATCTTTTCCGGTTATTGGTACCCAAACCTGCACCTTAAAAGTAAATTTAAGAGTGTTGGCTTATACGCCTCTATCACTAAGTAAAAAGAGCTTTGTTTTTCAATATAAAAGAGGAGAGGTTCCTCCAGCTGCTCAATTTTTAGCCATCTCTACGCTAAATAACTGGAGCATTGTTTCAGATCAACCCTGGCTTACTTTTTCTGCAGATAACGGCTCCGAAAATTCTACCATATCCTTAACTGCAGATCCAGCAGGTTTAGATGCCTATACCAATGTTGCCCATTTTGTGGTAGATGATGGAGATAGCCAGCTAGAAGGAATTGTATATTTTTATATTTCAGGTACAGATAATGAGGAAGATTATCTAATTGTAACTCCTAACGTTTTAGAGTTTTCTGAAGCCTATCAAGCCATCCCAGATAAAGTAAAATCTATAAATATAGATGCCTCTGTCTCCATTAACGTTTCCAGTAATGTAAACTGGCTTCAAATTACTCCAGACAATGCGCTTGCCGGTGTTAATAGAATTGAAGTTAGTACTGTTAATACTGAAATCTTGGAAGTAGGAGCATATCCTGCTGAGATTACCGTAAGCAGTACTTATGGAGTTAGTATTGTAAGCGTATTACTACAAATTGTAAAAGAAGAAACTGCCGGAATAGAAAATAATGGCTTTTATTTTGCAGAAGATCGAGTAACGCTTAACATGACCAACGCTGTTGTAAATGCAGAAACGGTACTAGATTTTACTACTCAGGGAACGCTGGAAACTAAAAAATATAGAAAGCGAGTTCCTTTCTTTAAAAATGCAGCTTCGGTACTTATTGGCCAGGAAACAGATCTATTATTAAAACCTCAGTTACTGCCAGAACTTTATACCCACAGCTTTATTCCTGTAATACCTATTCGTTATGATTTTACGGTATATGACAAACAACTAGGGAATGCTGTATTGGAAGAAAGAGCTGCTTATCAAAATATTACTTTTTTAAACGGAAGCACTCCAAAAAAACAAAATATTCTTACCTATTTGCCGAGTAAAATTACCGTTCCTGCAGATGCTGTAATCGCTTTTAATTTTATGAGTGATGAAGCTATAGAACAAGCAACCATTACTGGAGCTTACACCGGGAATGTGTTATTGAACATTAACGGATCCAACATTTATGGAGTTTTTATTCAGCTTTCAGATTATGAACTGAGTAAAGGAGACAGCATACAAATTGCAGCTGGTCCAATTAATCTAACTGTTACTGTTAAAGCTACTGCGTTACCCACCACTCAGATTATCTGGTTGAATGAATGGGATTGTCCGGAGATTTTTAATGCAGACAGTATTTTTAAAATCACTTCAGAAGAAGATAGTGTGGTAGCGGTAAATAGTAGAGGCGGTAAAGAATATTCTACCGTTATAGAAGTAAAAAACCCTAAGAGTTTTAGCTTGAGCACCGGGAATATCTATTCTGAAGCTGAAGAAGTTTTTCTAACCAGAATCTTAGCTGCAAAAAAAATATGGTTGCAGCATGGCAATGCTAGATTTGAAGTGCTTAGGAACTTTAGAAGCCTTACAGAATCTGAAACCAGGAGAACCAACAGAAATATTGATTTGAAATTTAAAATAGCCGTAGAATGATCATTTTTCAAACAGCAACCTTCCAATATGATCTTAGCAATACCGGAATCTCTCTGGCAGAGCAGAATGATATTTTTAATGATGATATAGACAGAAATTACACTTTGCCTTTTGCTATTAAAGGAGATGCAGAATTGCTTACCAAATTAGGAATTCCAACGTTAGAAAATATTTCAGATCTCGATACTAAAATTACGGGAAGATTAATTGTGGGAGATAATCACTACCCTGCAACTTTGTTTTTAGGCCAGATCACAGGAAAAATAATTGAATGTAATATCACATTTGGAGAAGAAAACATAAGCACTTATGATACAGATTTAAAAGACCTACCATGGCCAGTGAATGTTGCAGCAGATATTTTGACTTTTGCCAGGAGTAAATCTCAAAGCAATTGGCCGTATTCGGCGTTTGCATTTCCTATGATCTATCGCCCGGAGATAAGTAAAGAAACAAATTATGATCTTTTTGAAGGTTTTGTAAATAATTACAGCAATGGTGCGTATTTAGGGAACGAGGTTGATACCTCTGGTCCAGAACCGGTGTACATCAATAGAAATGTCCTGGCACCTTGCCCCTATCTTTTGGAGATCCTTAAATTCGGATTTAAAACTGCAGGGAAGAAAGTTATTGGCGATATTTTTAAGGATGAAGTGCTAAAAAAAGCGGTGTATATTCCGCAGAATTACTTAGAAAAATTTAGAGGATCTGAATATGTAAACTTTTCTTTTGGAATGCCAACTTCTACGGAGGTGGTATTTAATAGAATTGTGTACGGTATTTATGAAAAGAAAATCACCCCACTTTCCCAGGGAACTTATGAGATAGATTATAACATTAATCTGGATCCTGTATTGGCCCGATATTTCGAATTCACCATTTTTAGAGAAGATTCTTTATCTCAAGAACGTACCATTTTATTCCAGGCATTATCTAAAGATAACAGAGTAACGTTGGATGAGAAATTTAGCGTGAACGTGGAAGAATTAGATAATTTCAGCCCGATTATTATTCAGTTAAAAATCCTTCAAACCAATCAAAGTATTACAGATTTTAACAATTTTGAATATTCTTTTAAGGGAGGACAGTTAAACGAATTCCCTTCTGTATTCACTCTTTCCAATTTTATGCCGGATCAAACTTTTGGGGAGTTTGTAAATGAGATGAAGAACTGGTTAAATTTAGATATTACCCCTAATGAGCGTTATGTAGAAATTAACTTCACTCAAGATTCTATATTAAAAAAGCCGAGTGTAGATCACAGTCATTTAGAAGATCCGGATAAAAAGATCACTCATAACTCTAACAGGTTTTACAAGCTGAGTTATGCCAATAAAGAACAGGTATTTTATAATAAAAACGGACAAGTATATTCAGACATCGATGAAGAAGGGAATGAAACAGTAGAAATTAAGATGGATGTGCAGCCTCTGGCCGTAGAGCGAAATAAAAATATAACCACTGCAGTGTATCCTTCAAAAAAATCTAAGATAGACTTTTCTGTGTACGATGGTTTTGACGCTAATAATTTACCAACCTGTTCTGCATCACTTTCAAAAACCTTGAGTTTAGATAATGTTACCAAAGACAGGTGGAAAACCTGGATCTATTTTAGAATAAACTCTAAAACCTTTAAAGAAAATTTTGAATGTTCTGTTTTTGAAAATATATCTATTGCTGCACTTAGCAAGAAGTACAACGAGCTGCATATTATTAAGAAATTAACCAGGAAGATCTTGTCTGAAAAAAGAATGAAGGTAGATGTAGAAAGTGAGACTTTTTAAGACCAGGAGCCATCAATATTTTGCCAGACTGTTTGCTCATTTCCATTTTCGTCAAGAAAAACCATTGGTCTACATAAAGTTTGGCATTTATTGTTTAGACCTTCTCTTAATCGATCAATGTAGCCCTCATTACAAGCGACAAACTCTGCATCTATATCCCATGATTTCACGATATCTTCAGTAACGTGTTTTGTTTCACTCTTTCTGCCGTCCTTTTCTGTAACGGAAATAGTAAAAGATTCAGGATTTTGATTGCTATTCTTCACTTTTGCCATTATATAATTTTGAAGGTTTATTGTATATAAATTTATAGAAAAATTGTATTTCTATTCAGAGCGCTTGTTTTTTAAGGTCCTCATGAATATTTCATCATAAATTTTGAAGTCTACTTTTTTTGCATCCTCTCTTCCAATTTTTTGAAATAATTTGCTTAAAGCAAATTCTTCATCCTGGCACGGATGCGGAACAAATGGACGTAATCCACGTCCGGCATTCTTATCATCTGCAGAATGAGAAGAAATAAAGCCGCCATTCTCGAATTCTATTTTAGATCTAGAAGTCCTCTCCAAAAACCTTAGCTTTTCTTCATTAATTTGCATTGCTTCATCGAGATAGGCTTCATGAAAATTGTAGCCTCCTGAAATTCCAAGAGCAGCGTCTAGAATATTATCGAATTTGGATTTTGCCATTAAAAAGCTGCTTTAATATTGGAATTAATTTTATCTAGAATGGTTGAAACATATTTTTCAACTGTGATTTTTAGCATATCCAGAGTATCAGATTCTACCTTATGATTGTGAATATATTCATCACCGATTATTACAGAAATAGATCCAGACCATTTTTCCGGTGCAGCATGTTTGTGAGGTGGATAAAAACGAGAACTGATTTTGCAAATATCTCCATCATAATCCAGTTTTAAACCACAGTCCCAGCTCCATTGGCAAATATTAACATCTATATTAGATTGCATTTCCCACTCTCTGGCAGCTTCCCACATTTCTTCTGAATTAACACCCCAAAATTCTCTATTGTCGAGTTTGGTTTTAAATTCTGTTGTATCCATCACCAGTTAATTAATATAAAAAAATTAAAAAATTCCTGCAGAGCTGGAAGGCAGGATTCGAACCTAGCTTACATCTCCCCCTATTTAAAGACTGCGACCGTTACCAAGGTGAACATAGCTCTACTTCGTCAAGTTGCAGGAATATACTCAAATATATAAAATAAACCTATAGGTTGATTATTAGAAGTCTATGGTAAAAAGATCTGAATGATCTGCAGGGATAGTTTTGCGGTGTCTTCTTATATAAGCTTTAATACCGGCTACACTTTTATGCGTAGTGTGTGGCATTAGCTCCAGCAGCGCTTTCATTTCTCCATATCCTTGGCCCAGAAGGGAATCATATAAATCCATAATTGCCGTGTGTCGTCCGGAATACAAACCATATTCTCTTCCAAAACCCAAATTGTCTTTTATAATTTTAAAACGCTTAGAAAAATGATCGTAGCGAGACTGCAAACTTGCGTCCCAGTCTGCAGGTTGATCTCTATTGGTAAAAAGGTAGAATTCCCCAGGATATTCCTCAAGCTTCATGCCTTCAATAGTGGGCTTAAGCTTGTCAATAATTCTTCTTACACTCAAGATCTCAGTTTTAGTTTGCACCTTGATCAGCCAATTGTCGGTATTCAAAGAATTTACTTTTAATCTGCAAATTTCTCTGGGCCGGAGTAATGGATATAATATAAAACTAAAGAGTGGGATAAGATATGGATCTGATCGTTGCATTTCAGCTTTTAGGAGTGCCAATTCCTCATGAGTAAAGGCTTTATTATTTATCGGTTCAGAATCTATATCAGGAATATCCTTGATGAAATTTACAGAAATAAGCCGCTCATTCTTCATAGTGGTAAACAAAGCAGATAAGCTGGCCTTATGATTGTTTATGGAAGATCCAGACATTTCAAGTCCGGTTTTTTCATTTACATACTCAAATCGAAGCCAGTCCAGGAACTCATAAAAATGATCTACGCTAAATCTATCCGGATTTAATCCATAATACCCATTAGCCTTTGCCCATTCCAGGAACCGGTCTTTGTGGAATTGATACCCTTTAAGTGTAGTAATGCTTTTACCTCCCTTGGCCTTGATCTTATAGGCATAATTTAAAGCATCTGCAAGAATCATAGAGTCTCCACGTTTCACCACTTTTTTAGCTTTACGCTCTTCAGCATCCGGAATCCATCCTCGCTCTAAAGCAGTATGTAAAATAGAAACCAGGTGATTCCCGGCAGCTCTCCGCTCTTTGGCAGATGGTAGCCTATTCATTTTCTTAGTGTAGGAGAATTTTCTATCTAAAGGTCCATTGGGAGAGGTCCTCCAATAGAAATAGGCATACCAGCGTTTTCCCGGAGCTACGGTAGGTTTACCATTAACCCGAGGAATAAAAAGTTTAGGTGCAGAATATCTCTTTTGCGCCATAGAGATCTCAATAGAAAGATGAGAATTTATAGGTTCGAATCTAGGTACGTTTTTCTTTTTCATGATAAAAACGAGATTCCTAAAAACTAAAAAACCCCTGTGTTATCAGGGGTTTTCAATGTACTCGGAGCGGGACTTGAACCCGCACGACCGTTGCTGATCATTGGATTTTAAGTCCAACGTGTCTACCAATTCCACCATCCGAGCGTGGATATTATATATTGCGAAAATTTTTCTTTTTTCGCTACTTTCCGAGCGAAAAACGGGATTCGAACCCGCGACCTCCACCTTGGCAAGGTGGCGCTCTACCAACTGAGCTATTTTCGCGATTTGTAAGAACATACTCTCGATAACCTTGAGAGCGCAATGCCTTGTGGCGTATTGCGGTTGCAAATTTAATACAATTCTTGTATTACCAAAGGATTTTTTAAAAAAAATACACTTTTAGACCTTCGTTTTTTGTTTGCTGGTAAGCATGCGTTTAATTTCACTTAGCTTCATTAAAGCTTCCACAGGCGTAAGTGTGTCAATATCAATATGCAACAATTCTTCTTTAAGATCTTGAAGCAATGGGTCGTCCAAATTAAAAAAGCTCAACTGCATATCTTTTTCTGCAGAATTTTTTAAAATTTCTCCCGAATCTTGCATCTGATGAGATTTTTCTAGTTTTTTCATGATCTTATTTGCCCTGTTCAATACCTGCTGTGGCATTCCCGCCATTTTAGCTACATGAATTCCAAAACTATGCTCACTTCCTCCCGGAGTCAATTTTCTTAGAAAAAGAACATTGTCTTTTAACTCTTTTACAGAAACATTATAATTCTTGATCCGCTTAAAGATTTCTCCCATCTCATTCAATTCATGATAATGAGTAGCAAATAAAGTTTTTGGATGTGCAGGATGCTCATGTAAATATTCGGTGATTGCCCAGGCAATCGAAATTCCATCATAAGTACTAGTTCCACGACCAATTTCATCAAGTAGCACTAAACTTCTTTCAGAAATATTATTCAATATACTTGCAGTCTCATTCATCTCCACCATAAACGTAGATTCTCCCATAGAAATATTATCGCTGGCTCCTACTCTGGTAAAGATCTTATCTACCAAACCAATTCTAGCCGATTCTGCCGGCACAAAACTTCCCATTTGAGCCAAAAGCACTATCAATGCAGTTTGTCTTAATATAGCCGATTTACCACTCATGTTTGGCCCGGTGATCATAATGATCTGCTGCGCATCTCTATCTAAAAAAGAATTGTTAGCAACATAAGTTTCCCCGTGTGGCAACTGCTTTTCTATAACCGGATGTCTTCCTTCTTTAATATCGAGCTCAAAAGAATCTTCAATTTCAGGTTTTGAATAATTCTCGGTAATTGCATGTATAGCAAAAGAGCACAAACAATCCAACTCCCCTATCAACCGTGCATTTTGTTGTACCGGCTGAATATAATCTGCTAACCATGTTACAAGCTCTCCAAATATTTGTTGTTCTAACTGAAGGATCTTTTCTTCTGCCCCCAGAATTTTTCCTTCATATTCTTTTAATTCTTCCGTGATATATCTTTCGGCATTCACCAAAGTTTGCTTGCGTATCCAAGCTTCCGGAACTTTATCTTTATGAGAATTTCTAACTTCTATATAATATCCATAAACATTGTTGCTTCCAATTTTAAGAGAAGTAATTCCGGTTTCCTTACTTTCTCTTTGCAACATTCCATCTAAATAATCTTTCCCGGAGAAAGCAAGATTTCTTAAATTATCTAACTCTTCATGGAAACCTTTAGCAACCACATTTCCTTTTACAATATTTACAGGAGCATCTTCATGTAAGGTTTCTTCAATCTTATTTCTCAGCACTTCACAACTTTGCAACCTATCTCCTAAAACTTTTAGAGCTTCTTCTTTGCTATTCATAGCCAGCTCTTTTACCGGAGCAATAGCATCTAATGAATTTTTGAGGTGAAGTACTTCCCTCGGACAGATCTTTCCTGTTGCCACTTTAGAGATCAAACGTTCCAGATCGCTGATCTTTTTTATATTTTTCTGAATGTTATCCAGCTCTGCTCTATTCTCTATAAGATGAGCAACCACTTTGTGCCTTGCCTTTATCTTCTGAACGTTTTTAAGCGGAAGTGCCAGCCAGCGTTTCATCATTCTCCCTCCCATTGGGGAAATAGTCTTGTCTATAACATCTAATAAAGTAACCGCATTTTGGGCGTTGGAATGATATAATTCTAAATTCCTGATGGTGAACCTATCCATCCATACATACTCTTCTTCAGCAATTCTGGTAATAGATGCTATATGCTGAAGTTTATGATGCTGGGTTTCTCCTAGATAATATAAAATAGCTCCGGAAGATATGATGCCTTCCGCTAAATGATCTATTCCAAAACCTTTTAAAGATTTGGTTTGAAAATGTTCATTTAAAGACTCATAGGCATAATCCAATTTAAAGATCCAGTCTTCCAGATAAAAACAGTGAAAGGAATCTCCAAAGGTCTTTGTAAAATCTTTCTTATGATTTTTCTGAACAAGCACCTCACTCGGACCAAAATTTTGAAGCAACTTATCTATATACTCTGCATTCCCCTGAGCAGTTAAGAATTCCCCGGTAGAAACATCAAGAAATGAAATTCCCATGATCTTCTTACCGTAGTGAATAGCACACAAAAAATTATTGGTTTTGCTGTTCAACACCTCATCATTCATGGAAACACCGGGAGTGATCAATTCGGTAACACCACGTTTTACGATGGTTTTGGTCATTTTTGGATCTTCTAATTGATCGCAAATGGCCACACGTAAACCTGCTTTTACCAGTTTTGGCAAATAAGTATTCAAAGCATGATGTGGAAATCCTGCCAAAGCGGTTTCCACTTCGCTCCCGTTACCTCTTTTAGTAAGAACTATATTTAAGATGCGAGCGGTTTTAACCGCATCTTCTCCAAAAGTTTCATAAAAATCTCCTACGCGAAACAACAGCAAGGCATCGGGATATTTATCCTTGATGCTATTATATTGTTTCATTAACGGGGTGGTTTCTTTTGCTTTTTTGGCTGCCAAAATCTAATGGATTAATTTGTTGCTAAAGTACTTATTCCATTTTTTAATTGAAATTTAAGCTAAAGCATTTATTTTAAAATTATCCACAACCAGGTTCTTTTAAACTTTAAAGTAAATCTTTCATTGTCTGTTCGAGCGAAGTCGAGAACTATTTGGTAGTAAAGATTTAGGTTTCGACTATAGCCTGTATTGAGCGAAGTCGAAATACTCAACCTGACTTCTCTAAAATATTCCCTCATTTTCAATAAACACCTCTTCAGAAATCTACACAACTTAATTATTCACTAAAGTTTGCAGAATCTATATCCTTGATGAATTTTATCAAGCCAGGAAAGAAATGTTCTTGATCGTCATATTGAGAAAGATGACTTCCATTGGGACAATATAAATAACGCCCATTTTGAACTTCAGTAGACATCCATTTCATATACTCAGGATCCATAGTGTCATATTTTGCACCAATAACTAAGGTGGGTACTTTAATTTCTTTCAATCTCTTGGATACATCCCAATCTTTTAAGGTAGCATCCCCGGCAATACCAAATTCACTCGGACCTTGCATATATACATACACTTCCGGATTTAAATGATCAAAAGCTCTATTGATAGAATTTGGCCATTTTTCAACAGGCATTCTTAACAGGTGTTCTGTATAATGATGTTTTAAAAGCAATTCCATATATCGCGGATTTTCGAAGTCTCCTTTCGCTTCTAGCTCTTTCACTTCAGCTAAAACTTTAGGATCCATTTGTGGCCCTATAACATCTTCCGCATATTTATTATACTCCGGCGCACTGGCCATCATATTGGAAATTATAAGTCCTTTTAAATGATCTTGATATTTTAAAGCATATTCCATAGCAAGAATTCCACCCCAAGACTGCCCAAACAAATAAAAATTATCCTCATTAAGACCCAAAGCTTTTCTAACTTGCTCTACCCCATCCACAAATCTTTCATTAGTCCAAAGGCTTTTGTCTGAAGGCTGATCGCTATAATAAGATCCTAACTGATCGTAATAAAAATACTCAATTCCTTCTGCAGGTAAAAAGCCATCAAAACTTTCAAAGAATTCATGAGTCCCACCCGGGCCTCCATGAAGCAGCAACACTTTCATCGTGGGATTATTCCCAACTTGTTTGGTATACACATTAAAAGTGCCTTGATCTGTAGTGATAGGAATCATCTTGATGCCTCCAGTAAATTTTATCTCAGGATCTATATACGTAAGATAATCGCTGGTTTTCGAATCTAATTTACTATCGGATTTGTTCTGAGAAAAAACAGTGGTAGAACAAAGAATTAGCAATACTAATAACTTCGGAAGGCTTAAAATTTTCATATCTAAGTAAAGGATTAATTTATAAAATACCATTCCTTTAAATTACATAAAATTCTAATGTATTTTACTGATATCCTGCCGCTTGAAGATTAAATAATTCTGCATACAGCTTATCATTCTTCATTAACTCTTCGTGAGTTCCAATTTCCAGAACTTCCCCGTGTTTAAGTACCATAATTCTATCTGCAATTCTCACCGTACTAAATCTATGCGAAATAATAACGGCCGTTTTTCCTTCGGTTAGCTTAATGAATCTGTCAAAAGCTTCGGTTTCTGCTCTTGCATCTAAGGCTGAAGTAGGCTCGTCGAGAATAAGAATTTCAGAATTCTTCATGTAAGCTCTGGCAATAGCGATCTTTTGCCACTGTCCGCCGGAAAGATCTTTACCATTCTTGAACCGTTTTCCAAGTTGCTGATCATAACCTCCAGGTAATTCTGAAACCACCTCATCTGCCAAACTTTTCTGGGCAGCGCCATCAATCCTACTCTGATCGCCAATTTCTGAAATCTCTCCCATAGCGATATTCTCTCTCAAGGTCAGTTCAAATTTTACAAAATCCTGAAAGATCACTCCAAAGTATTGCTGATATTGTGCCTGATGATATTTGTTGATTGGAACTCCATCTAACAGAATTTCACCTTCGGTAGGTTCATAGAATCTAAGCAACAATTTTATTAATGTAGTTTTCCCGGCTCCATTTTCACCTACAAAAGCTAATTTCTCACCAGCTCTTAAGTCAAAATTAATATTTCTAACCACCCATCTTTCAGACTTTGGATATTTAAAACCTACATTTTTGAATTCAAATCCTTTTTGAATCTTCTTCGGAAGAGGCAAAGCTTCGTCAACCTGATTTTCTTCATATTGAAGATCTAAGAATTCGAAGTAATCTTGAAGATAAAGGGCACTTTCCGTAATCGCAGTAAATCTGGTAAAGAAGCCTTGTAATTTTGCACGAAGCCTGTTGAAAGATCCGGAAAGGAAAGTAAGATCACCCAAGGTTAGAAATCCTGCTACCGTTCTAAAAACTATAAATACATACGCACCATAATAAGCTCCGGTTCCAATTACGTTGAACATAGAACCCCAACTAGCGCGTTGTTTTGCAAGCTTCTTACTTTCTTTGTAATATTTATCTGATAATTCTTTAAACCTTTCTGCCAGATATCCCGAAAGTCCGAATAATTTCACCTCTTTAGCAGTTACATCACTGGCACCTGCATATCTTAAATAATCTAATTCTCTACGTTCCTGAGTCCAGCTTCTAGCAAGCGAATAACTTGTTCCGCTGAATTTAATTTCATTGATAATGGTTGGAATGATGGAAACCACCAGCAGAATGAGCAGCCAAGGTTCAAAAACTACTACCCCACCCAATAATGAGATTATCACAATCACATCTTCTGCTTGGGTTAGAATATTAGACATCAACCCTACTCGACCAGTAGTTTGTTGACGTGCCCTTTCCAGTTTATCATAGAATTCTGAATCTTCTAACTGATCTAAATTCAGCTCTGCAGTTTTCTTTATGATCCTTACCGAAGTATCAATAGAATATTGGTCTCCAAGCAAAGCGTCTGTTAAATTGATAGCTCTGCTCATTAAATCTGAGAGTATTGCTAAGCCAAATTCGGCTCCAACAAAAAGCCACAGTCTATCATAATCTTTAACATCAGCAGCCATTTGCACCACTACTTCGTCAATAATAATTTTACCTATCCATAATAAAATTAGCGGTAAAATCGCATTGATAAATCTGCATAGGATGTTGATATAGAACAAGCCCGGATTAACTCTTCTTATCTCTTTAAAGAATCTTGGAACAAACTTTAAAGAAGCAAAGCTTTCCTTAAGATTGATCTTATTTGGCTGCATGGATAATTTTTGTCTTGGCAAATGGAATTAATTTAATTAAGGATAGGATGAAAAGTATTGATTCTCACCCTATCTAATGAAAATTAAGACGAGAAATCGTCAGAAACTTACTTGTTGAAAATTTCTATTTTTTATTTGGCTCTATTTTAAATTCAGTTGGAAGTTTTGCCCCCATTAAATTTTCTACAAAATAATCCCATCTTCTACGCATCATGTAGTAGCTATCTTTCCCAAACCCATGTCTGGCATTAGGAAAAATTATCAGATCAAAATCTTTATTAGCTTTTACCAAAGCATCAACAACCAGATAGGTGTTGTAAGGAGGAACATTATCATCTAATCCCCCATGCGCCAATAACAATTTCGCTTTCAAATTTTTCGCAAATTTAGCGTTAGCCTGATCATCATAATTAGAATTCCCTGCTTCATCCTTAGTTAAAAGCCCAATATATCTTTCTCCCCAGTCATCTTCATAATTTCTGCTATCATGATTTCCAGATTCTGAAATCCCCACTTTATAAAATTCAGGATATTTGAACATTGCGGCTGCGGTAGCGAAACCTCCACCAGAATGCCCCCAAATTCCAACGCTATTGAGATCTAAAAATGAATATTTTTTAGCTAATTGTTTGATTCCTGAGATTTGATCTTCTAAAGTATTATCTGCCATATTACCATAACAAGCATCATGAAAAGATTTAGATCTACCCGGATTACAGGCTCCATCGATTATTACTACCACAAAACCCAACTCGGCTAAAGCTTGATGATCACTTCTGGAAACTGAAAAAGATCTACTTCCAACTCCGCCTCCTTGCGGTCCGGGATAGATATAATTCACCACCGGATATGTTTTTGTACTATCCAGATCTGATGGAGTAAACATCAATCCATAAAGATCCCATTTATCATTTTTAGATCTTACAGTGATCTGTGTTGGAGCTTTCCATCCAATTTGCTTTAAACTAGAAATATCTTCCTTTTCTAAGTTAGAAATTAGCTTTCCATTCATGTCCCTAAGAACCGCTGTATTTGGTTTTGAAGGAGTTGAATAATTATCGACAAAAAACCGTGCTTCAGGAGAAAAAGAGATAGAATGATTTGAATTTTCCGGAGTTAATAGTTTTAAATTTTCACCTTTAAAATCTATCTTATAGAAATGACTGAAATATGGATCTGAATCCTTCTCTCTTCCATTAGCTTCAAAATAGATCTCACGTTTATCTATATCTACCTTTAAAACCTTTGTTACCACATAATCTCCCTTGGTAATCTGATTTTTTAATTCGCCAGATCTAGCATCATATAAATATAAATGCCCCCAATCATCTCGTTCAGAATACCAGATGATCTCATTTGATTTTGGTAAAAATTTCCAATTAATTGCACCTTGACCAGACTCATATTGCGTAGCTACCGTTTCTTCAAAAATATCACGTACTTCTCCTGTGGCGGCATTGGCTATTCTAAGTTTTGCTATTTTATGATCTCTAGAAGTTGAAACAAAGGCTAGCTGCTTAGAATCTGCACTCCATTCATTATCATCAAAAGATCCTGAGCAAGAAATATCATCACATAAACTTCCTCTTCTAGGATCGTTTTCCACTTTTAAAGGTATTATGGTGGAATTTTCTACATCTATAATTACACGTTTTATCTGAATAACTGCAGAATCTTCCGCTATTGGGTATTTCCATTGCTGTAGCTTAGGGGCTCCAACATTTGTAGAAACCAAATACATATCGCTCACATGTCTTTGATCTTGCCGATAAGTGGCTATTTTCTTTGAATCTGGAGACCAAAGCAAAACTGGCCTATCACTTTTACGCCATCCGGCATTGTCTGTAGCATATCCAAAGTTTTCAACTCCATCTGTGGTTAATTGAAATTCTTCATCTGAATTCAGATCTTTTATCCATAAATTCCAATCTCTTATAAAAGCTGCTTTCTTACCGTCTGGTGAAACCACATCATAATAAGATGCAGCTGTTGACTTTTCCTCCTTAGATTGAGAATGGGCTTTTAAGAGCGATTCTACAGAATTATAACTAGATTTTTTTCCATTATTAGCATTTACGAATATATACTGTGTTCCATCTGCCGTATTCACATTATACCAAAAATTTCCATTCTTTAACCAATTTGGATTTACACCTCCATGAGTTACTAGATCTCTTACACTGGCTCCGAGATATTTTGTAGCTCTTTCATAATCATCTTTGGTTACTTCTCTCACAGTTTTATCCTGTGCGTTAATTGAAGGAATTGAAAAACCAATTAGAGCAAAAGTTAGTAGAATTTTTCTCATAAATTTATTTTAAAAGCATGTAGATATAAAAGGTAAAAAGTTTTATTTCGATCATTTTTATTCAATATAAAGAGCTTTGCCTGCATTTTCATATTTATCTCCCGATATCCAAAACGGTGTCTTAGGATCATTAGCAATCAATCTCGCAGATAAAACATAGGATTGAAAGAACTTAAGTAAATATTCATAGTCCAAACTCTCTGCCTCATCTCCAGCCTGATGATAATATTTAGTAACCTCCCCATCAAAAGATCTAAATCCTAACGAAAAGGTTGGAGCAGGAATTCCCTTTTTAGCAAAATTTACATTATCACTTCTATCAAATAAATTCTGCTCCGGAGCTGGATCGTCTATTGCGGTTAGTCCAAATTCTTTAGCGGCTTGCTTAATATTTTTATTAGCAGTAGTTCTTTCCAGACCAACAATGGTGGCAACAGAAGTATCATTATAACCTCCATTATCACTATTAAAACAGTATACCATTTGTTTTAAAGGTAAAACCGGATTTTCTGTGTAATAAGAACTACCTAACAACCCCTTTTCTTCCCCAGTAAACAAAATAAACAGAGCGGAACGTTTGGTTGGATGTTTTGATAGATTTTCTGCAACACTTAAAACGGTTGTGGTACCTACAGCGTTATCTCTGGCACCGTTATAAATAGTATCTCCTGTGGCATCTGGCTCACCAATCCCTACATGATCATAATGTGCAGAATAAATAATGTACTCATTTTTTAACTTTGGATCTGTTCCTTCTATGATCCCAATTACATTTTGAGAATGTACTTCAGTCTCGTTAGGAGCATTTATTTCTAATTTAACAGCGATCTCTTGCCCAATTTTTAAATCTGAAGGCACTCCTCCAAATTCTTTGATCCAAACATAAGGTATATCGTTAGACCTTTCTAAGGTATCATTTTTCTTAATATTCTCTAATTTATCAGCATTGAAATGATGAGCTATAGCACTCCAATCAACCTCTCCATTACTAACCATTTCTACAATTCCAATAGCACCTGCTTCTTTAGCTAAATCTGTCTTTTGTGATGTTAAGCCAAACGCAGTCCTTAATTCATTATTTTTTGAATTTCCGGAGAGCAAAACAACCAACTTCCCTTTTACATCAAGATCTTTATAATCCTCTTCCAGCCCATGTCCTACATATATACCTCTACCGTTAAAATCCAGCTTTGCAGGCACTAATGCAATAGCATCCTTCCTATCCATATTATTTAAAGAAACAGCGAAAGATATAGGTGCTTCTGTCTTTTTCAGAAGAACGTCTTGATAATAAGTTCCGGTTAACGGATTTGGCTTTGCACCATAACCTCTTAGCACGTTCGCCAAATAAGAAGCTGCAATTTTATTTTCTGAAGTACCTGTTTCCCTACCTCTTAATAGATCATCTGTTAAAAAATAGATATGCCCTTTAATAACATTTTTATTTACCGTTTCTTGAGTTTTCTCTTTTTCTGATTGAGCAAAAATTAAGTTGGAAGTAAGCATCAAAATGCTAAGTATAAAATAATATTTCTTCATTGTATGGCTGATTAAAGTTGCCTAAATATAAGATTATTATCACTTTATATAGTAGTATCAAATTTATATAATTGATACTATCATAAAGCAGGTATTGCTCTGAAAAATTGAAATGATAATTGCTACTTTTGCTATTATGGAAAAGAGAAAGCTTAAAAATAGCGAGTTAGACAGGAAAAGTATTTCTGAATTTAAAGAAGCTAAAAAAACTCCAATCATTGTAATTTTAGACAACATTAGAAGTTTAAATAATATTGGATCTGTTTTTAGAACTTCTGATGCATTTCTAATTGAGAAAATCTATTTGTGTGGTATAACGGCACAACCTCCTCATAAAGATATTCACAAAACAGCACTTGGAGCAACCGAAACCGTAAGTTGGAGCTATGCTGAAGATACGTTAGATGTTATTTTTAAGCTGAAAGAAGAAGGAATAAAAGTATATGCCATAGAGCAGGCAGAAAATTCCACTATGCTACATAATTTTAAGACAGAACTTAATAATAAATATGCTATTGTGTTTGGAAATGAGGTAAAAGGTGTTCAACAAAAAGTAGTAAATCTTTGTGATGGAGTAATTGAGATCCCACAATTAGGTAGTAAACATTCTTTAAATATTTCTGTAAGTACTGGAATTGTTATTTGGGATCTATTTTCTAAAATGACTTTTAGTACAAACTAATTATGAAGAGGAAAAAACCGTATTATCAATTTATACCTTATGTTTAGATTTTTTTATACTTTGTAGATGTAAGAAAGTTAGAAAGTTATCTGTACAATTATTTCTTATCCATTATCTTTGAGCTAAATTTGCCCCAATGGAAAAAAAAATCACCCCTTATAAAGGTTCTTCCCTCAATAAAAAAGAGCAAGTAGAGCAGATGTTTGATAATATTTCTGAGAATTATGACGGCCTTAACCGCGTTATTTCTTTTGGAATAGATGTTAAATGGAGAAAAAAGGTGATAAAACTCGTTGAGGCTACAAAACCAAAGTCTGCACTAGATATTGCCACAGGAACTGGAGACCTCGCTATAAGCTTAGCAAAAACTGGTGCAACAGAAATTATAGGCTTAGATATTTCTGAAGGAATGCTCTCTGTTGGTAGGAAAAAGATCGCTTCAGAGAAATTATCTGATAAAATTAAAATGGTACAGGCAGATTCGGAAGCTTTACCTTTTGAAGAGAATAGTTTTGATGCCATTACTGTAGCCTTTGGGGTTAGGAATTTTGAAAATCTTGAAAAAGGGCTCACAGAAATATATAGAGTACTAAAACCAAAAGGAATCTTTGTGGTTCTAGAAACTTCTGTTCCAACAAAATTTCCTTTCAAACAAGGCTATAAATTCCACTCTACTGTTATGCTGCCTGCAATCGGAAAATTGTTTTCTAAAGACAAAGTAGCTTATTCTTATCTAAGTGAGAGTGCTGCCGCTTTTCCATATGGTGAAAAGTTCAACAATATTTTGCGCAAAATTGGGTTTATAAATGTAGAAGATAGACCTCAAACATTTGGAGTTGCCACAATTTACACTGCTTCTAAAAATTAATATGAAAAAATATTTTGCCATTATAGCGCTGTTCTTATACAGTTTGCAAGGGAACGCTCAGATATTTTCTGATGGACTTATCAATAATGAGAATTTTGATAATAAGAGATGGTCTTGGGGATATTTTTTAGGTTTTAACACGTATGACCTGGATTTTGACCTTAAAGAGTTTCAACCTAATAAACCTTTTCAAGATAAAGGCTATAATGTAGAACGTACTATAGGTTTTAATGTTGGACTAATTGGAAATCTTAAATTGAACAACAATTTAGATCTTAGACTTGAACCTGGAGTTAGCTTTAACCGTAGAAATTTTCAACTTTTAAAAGCAGATCAAAATACCATAAGAGAAATAAACGCAACTTATGTTCATGTTCCTTTATTGCTAAAATTCTCTGCAGATAGGATGTACAATTTCAAACCATTTGTAGTGGGAGGATTATCATCATCTTTAAACCTTTCTAGTAATGAAAATAACCCTGACGATAATAGTGTTGGACAGTTTAGAATGAAAACTCTTACATACTACTATGAAGTTGGAATTGGCATAGACCTTTATTTCTATTATTTTAAACTTTCACCTTCACTACGTGGTGTTTTCGCTATAAATGATGAACTTGTTAGAGATTCAGATCCAAATAGTATATTTACAGGAAATGTAGATAAAATGAGGTCTAGAGGTATATTTTTAAATTTCACTTTTCAATAATTCTCCTGTCGTCTAAATTCGCCTAACAGTATAGCCGTTGCAGTTGCCACATTCAAACTTTCAGTTTCTTCAGATTTTCCGTATTGAGGAATATTAATTTTTTGAGTTACCAGATTTTCTATATCTGAAGAAATTCCATTAGCTTCATTTCCCAATACTACAATTCCTTTTTTAGGAAGTTTAGTTTCATAAATATTTCTTCCCTCTAGAAAAGCACCCAACACCTGTGAAGAGTTCTGCTCCTTCAGAAATTCTTCAAGATTTACATAAGAAATAGCTACTCTTGCAATACTTCCCATTGTGGCTTGCACTACTTTTGAATTATAACAGTCTACCGTATCTACAGAACAAATCAGCTGTTCAATTCCAAACCAATCGCAAAGTCTTATTATTGTCCCCAAATTACCTGGATCTCTTACCCCATCTAATGCAACTATAAGACCCTCTAAATTAATTGAGATTTCTACAGGAATTTTAAACAAGGCTACCGCTGTTTGAGCAGTTTTAAGTCTACTAATCTTCTGTAGTTCTTGCTCGCTAATTAAATGCGTTTTAACCTTTGGAGCATTAAAAATAGATTCTGTTGTAAATAAAGAATCTAACGCTACATTAGATTTTAAAAGCTCGTTAATTCCTTTTTTACCTTCAACTACAAATAAGCCATTTTTAGTTCGGTTTTTTTTTTGCTCAAGACTTGTTATTAACTTAATTTGGCTTTTGCTTACCATACAAATAATCTATTTTTGAATTCTTAATTCTGCCTTATTGAAACGCTTGCTTGCAAAAATATCGTTATTTATTTTAATCCTGGTTATAATAGTTTCGTGCAACGCGGTAAAAAGGGTTGACGCTAATGAATTACTTCTTACAGAGAACACTATTTTCCTGAATGGCGAGAAATCAAAAGACTCAAGAATCTACAGTCAGCTGTATCAAGAACCTAACGCAAAATTATTAGGACTACCTCTAAGGCTCCATTTTTACAATTTAGCGAAACCAGACCCCGACTCTGTATTTGTAGATTGGTTGAATAAAAAACCGAATAGAATTGAAAGATTGAATTCCATTTATTCTAAGAAACAGGTTCAGCGCATGCGAGAATCTTATGTTGGAATTAATAAATGGATAGAGAACACAGGAGAAGCTCCAGTTATTATTAATAAAGAACTTGCCAAAAAATCTAGCAATAGATTAAAATCTTGGTATTTCAATAATGGTTGGTTTAATGCAGAGACAGATTTCACCATTAATCCAAAAGATAGAAAACGAGGTGAGATCGAGTTTTTTGTAAATAGCCACGACCCTTACATTGTAGATTCTATCAAACAAAGAATGCAATCAAAAGTTATTGATTCATTATACAATCTACATACGGATGAATCTAAAATTGTATCTGGAGTTCAATACAGAACTTTAGATTATAATGCTGAAAGAGACAGGCTTAATACTATTTTCAGAAATAATGGAGTGTATTATTTTGATCAGGAATATTTGAGTTTTGAAGCAGATACTGTTGGTACAGATCATAAAGTTAATACGACCATTATTGTAAAAGATAGAATGGTAGAACGTGGCGATACTACCTCTCGCGTACCTTTTAAAATTCATAAGATAAGCAAGGTAAATGTTTTCACAGATTATACGTTTGAGAACAGATATAAACCGGTAACAGATAGTGCCTCATATAAGGGGTATAAGATCTATAGTTTTGATGAATTAAATTATAAACCGCAGGCAATTACAGATGCTATTTTCATAAAACCCGGCGAGATCTTTAAAGATACCGATAGAACCCGAACTTATAACCGAATGAGTTCTTTACGAATCTTTAAATACCCAAATATTGAGTACGTTCCAGATCCTACAGATAGCACAAATACAGATCTAGTAGCTAATATTTTTCTTACTCCCCAACAAAAGTATTCACTGAGCTTTGATTTTGATATTTCTCAAAGTAATATTCAAGATTTTGGAATTGGCTTTGGAGGTTCCCTGCTTATTCGAAATATCTTCAAAGGTGCAGAAACTTTCGAGATCTCGGGAAGAGGAAGTGTAGGTTCTTCTACAGATGCAGCACAGGGAAGTTCAAGAGATCAATTTTTCAATATCTCTGAATTGGGAGCAGACATTAAATTAGTAATCCCTAGAATTTTCTTACCGATAAAAACAGATAGGATCATTCCAAAATATATGTCGCCATTTACCAGCTTAAGTTTGGGAGTTAGTACACAGAATAATATAGGATTAGACAAACGTAATTTAAATGGGATCTTAAATTATAGCTGGAATCCATCCAAGAATATTTCAGACAAATTAGACTTGCTAAACATTCAATATGTTCGGAATTTAAATACTGATAATTACTTTAATGTGTATCAGAATTCTTACATCAATTTAAATGAAATAATAAATACTCCTGGGGTTAGTACTAATCCAAATTATTTAAATAGTGATGGGAATTTGAGCATCCCTAATGGTGCAGATAATTTCTTGAAAGATGTTACCTCAGAGAATTCTTCTACCACCGGATTAAATTCAGATCAAATTCAAGAGATCGATAATATCAACGAGAGAAAAAATAGACTTACGGAGAATAATCTGATCTTTGCTACAAATTTCACTTACATCAATAATAACAAAGAGAATTTATACGATAATGATTTCTCAAGATTTCGATTTAAAATTGAGTCTGCAGGAAACTTTTTATGGGCTCTATCAGAACTATCTGGCGCCCAAAAGGATGAAAATGGAGTTTATAGCATAGTGGGCGTAAATTTCTCTCAATACCTAAAAACAGAAATAGATTATATCAAACATTGGGACCTTGGAAATAAAAACATTTTTGCCGTTCGAGCATTTGGTGGTATTGCTGTACCATTTGGAAATGCCAACAGCATCCCTTTTATTAGAAGTTTCTTTGCTGGGGGACCTAATGATAACAGAGCGTGGCAAGCATACGATCTAGGACCTGGAAGTACAGGTGGAAGAAATGAATTTAATGAAGCAAACATGAAGTTGGCTTTTAATGCAGAATATAGATACAACTTATTTGGCGCTCTAAATTCAGCATTTTTTATAGATGTAGGAAATATCTGGAATGTGGAAGATGTAGTTACAGATCCTGCCGCAACGTTCACATCATTCTCAGACCTTAGAGATATTGCAGTAGGATCTGGCGCTGGATTAAGATATGATTTTAACTTTTTTGTTCTAAGGTTTGATGTAGGTTTTAAAACGTATGATCCAGAACAAGACCTTGGAAATAGATGGTTTAGAAATTATAATTTTAGCCATGCTGTTTATAATGTAGGTATCAATTATCCGTTCTAACCAAAGTTATTTTCTTATTTTTGTAAACCTTAATTTGATATACAATATTATGAGTCACAATATAAAACCCGGTGTAGCCACAGGAAAAGAAGTTCAAGAGATCTTTAAATACGCAAAAAGTAAAGGTTTTGCTTTACCCGCAGTAAACGTTACAGGATCTAATACAATAAATGCTGTACTTGAAACAGCGGCAGAATTGAACGCTCCGGTAATTATACAGTTCTCAAATGGAGGAGCTCAATTTAATGCAGGGAAAGGTCTGTCTAACGAAAATCAACAAGCTGCAATTGCTGGTGGCGTTGCAGGAGCTAAACATATTCATGAATTAGCAAAAGTTTACGGTGCTACTGTGATCTTACATACAGACCATTGCGCAAAAAAACTTTTACCTTGGATTGATGGTTTACTAGATGCAAGTGAAAAGAATTTTGAACAGTTTGGATTTCCTTTATTCAGCTCTCATATGATAGATCTTTCTGAAGAACCTATTGAAGAGAACATAGAGATCTCTAAGAAATATTTAGAGAGAATGAAAAAAATGGGAATGACCTTAGAAATTGAATTGGGAATTACCGGTGGTGAAGAAGATGGTGTAGACAATTCTGATGTAGACGATTCTAAATTATATACCCAGCCAGAAGAAGTTGCTTATGCTTATGAAGAATTAAGCAAAGTAAGTGACCAATTTACAATTGCTGCTGCTTTTGGAAATGTTCATGGAGTTTACAAGCCAGGAAACGTAAAACTTACTCCAAAGATTCTGAAAAATTCTCAGGAATTTTTGAGTAAAAAACATAACCTTGAAGAAAACCACATAGATTTTGTATTTCATGGAGGTAGTGGATCTACTTTAGAAGAAATTCGTGAAGCTATTGGTTACGGAGTTATTAAAATGAATATTGATACAGATCTTCAATATGCTTTTACAGAAGGTATACGCAATTATATGGGCGACAAAAAAGATTATTTAAAAGCTCAAATTGGAAATCCTGATGGTGCAGAAGTACCAAATAAAAAACATTACGACCCACGAGTATGGTTACGTGAAGGTGAATTAACTTTTAAAGCTAGATTAAAGCAAGCTTTTGAAGACCTTAATAACGTAAACACTTTATAATAAACAAATTATTGACAGCTGGAATATATACTATTCCGGCTGTTCTCTTTCTAATAGGTTTCTTGATTAAGTTATCTCTCTTTTAGATATACTCAAGAAATTTAAAATAATTAAGACTATGGCCTGGTTTAAAAGAACTCAAAAAGGTATACAAACCCCTACCGAAGAAAAGAAAGATGTACCAAAAGGATTATGGTATAAATCTCCAACAGGTAAAATTGTAGATGCAGAGCAACTGGAGAACAATTTCTATGTAAGCCCGGAAGATGGTTATCACGTTAGAATTGGAAGTGTAGAATATTTTAAAATTCTTTTTGATGATAACAAGTTCAAGGAATTAGATAAAAACATTTCTTCTAAAGATCCCTTAAATTTTGAGGATACTAAAAAATATACAGATAGGTTAAAAGAAGCACAAGAAAAAACCGGATTGAAAGATGCTGTTCGTACCGCGGTTGGAAAATCTAAAGGTAAAGATATAGTGATAGCTTGTATGGATTTTAGCTTTATTGGAGGTTCTATGGGATCTGTAGTAGGAGAAAAGATTGCTCGTGCGGCAGATTATGCTTTAGAACGCAAATTGCCATTTATGATGATCTCTAAATCTGGAGGGGCGAGAATGATGGAAGCTGCACTATCTTTAATGCAAATGGCTAAAACATCTGTAAAATTAGCACAATTGGCAGATGCTAACATTCCTTACATTTCTTTATGCACAGATCCAACAACAGGAGGAACCACGGCTTCTTTCGCAATGCTAGGAGATATTAATATTTCTGAACCTGGAGCACTTATTGGATTTGCTGGACCAAGGATTGTAAAAGATACTACAGGTCAAGATCTACCAAAGGATTTTCAGACTGCAGAGTATTTAAAAGAGCATGGATTTTTAGATTTTATAACTCCAAGATCAGAATTAAAAGATAAGATTAACTTATACTTAGACTTAGTTCTTAATCAACCGGTTAGAAAATAATATATCAGAATGCTATCTATAGAAAGGCTGAAATATTAAAATTTGACTTGAGAATAATTTATAAGAAAAATATAGTATCTTTGCCGCTTGACAGAAAATCTGTTTATACATAAAAATCATTAAAATTAATATTGGAATGTATTTATCCATAGAAGAAAAACAAGATCTATTCGCTAAACACGGTAAAGGTAAAAATGATACCGGTTCTGCTGAAGGGCAAATCGCATTATTTACTCACCGTATTTCCCACCTATCAGATCACCTGAGAACTAATCGTAAAGATTATAACACAGAAAGATCTCTAGTATTACTAGTAGGTAAAAGAAGAAGACTCCTTGATTACTTAATGAAGAAAGATATCATGAGATATCGTGCTATTGTTAAGGAATTAGGATTGAGAAAATAAATTTTAAAGGGGGCTCATGCCCCCTTTTTTTATATATAATAAGCACGTAGATTTGCTTAATGTTCTTTCTTAAAATTGTCGCTCTTAGATTAGAATAAGAGTAGTTTTTCATTGGTCAACCAACACTACAACAACAACACAACACAATCCCGATGAGACAGTTCACGGGAGACCTTTGTTTAACAATCCCTGTTTATTATTACAGGTGTAGAATTCAAAAACATTATGATTCCAAAAACATTTAAAGAGGTTATTGACCTTGGTGATGGTAGAGAGATCTCTATCGAAACCGGTAAATTAGCAAAACAGGCACATGGTTCAGTAGTTGTGCAATCTGGAAAATGTATGTTGTTATGTACTGTAGTTTCAAACTACAAACAAAGCGATGTAGATTTTCTTCCATTAACGGTAGATTATCGCGAAAAATTTGCGGCAGCAGGTCGTTATCCTGGTGGTTTCTTTAAGAGAGAAGCACGCCCTAGTGATGGTGAAGTTTTAACAATGCGTTTAGTAGACCGTGTTTTAAGACCATTATTCCCTAAAGATTATCACGCAGAAACTCAAGTGATGATCCAACTTATGTCTCATGACGATGACGTGATGCCGGATGCAATGGCAGGATTAGCAGCATCTGCAGCTATTCAACTTTCAGACTTTCCTTTTGAATGCCCAATTTCTGAAGTACGTGTAGGTAGAGTAAATGGTGAATTCATCATTAACCCATCTAGAGCGCAATTAGCAGAATCTGACCTGGAAATGGTTATTGGTGCATCTGCAGATTCAGTTATGATGGTTGAAGGTGAGATGAACGAAATTTCTGAAGAAGAAATGACGGAAGCTATCAAAGCAGCACACGAAGCTATTAAAGTTCAATGTGCAGCTCAAGTAAGATTAGCTGAAGCTGTTGGTAAAAAAGCAACTAGAGAGTACGACGCAGAGCCAGAGAATGAAGATCTTAAGAAAAAGATCCATGATATGGCTTATGATAAAGTTTATGCAGTAGCTCAAGCAGGTTCTGCTAAGCACGAACGTAGCGCTGCATTCGATACTATAAAAGAAGAGATCAAAGCAACATTTTCTGAAGAAGAACTTTCAGAATATGGTGGGATGGTTTCTAAATATTATTACAAAGCTGAAAAGGCTGCGGTAAGAGATCTTACTTTAAATGAAGGATTACGTTTAGATGGTAGGAAAACTACAGATGTTAGACCAATTTGGTGTGAAGTAGATTACTTACCATCTGTACACGGTTCTTCTATTTTTACACGTGGGGAAACTCAAGCTTTGGCTACGGTAACTTTAGGAACTTCTAGAGAAGCAAACCAAATAGATATGCCATCTTTTGAAGGTGAAGAAACATTCTATTTACATTATAACTTCCCTCCTTTTTCAACTGGAGAAGCTCGCCCAATTAGAGGTACTTCCCGTAGAGAAGTTGGACACGGAAATTTAGCTCAACGTGCATTAAAAGGAATGATCCCTTCAGATTGTCCTTATACTGTAAGAGTTGTTTCTGAAGTATTAGAATCTAACGGTTCTTCTTCTATGGCAACTGTTTGTGCCGGAACAATGGCATTGATGGATGCAGGTATCCAAATGAAGAAACCTGTTTCTGGTATTGCAATGGGATTAATTTCTGATGGTGACTCTGGGAAATATGCAGTGCTTTCTGATATTCTTGGGGATGAAGATCACTTAGGAGATATGGACTTTAAAGTAACCGGAACGGCAGATGGAATTACCGCTTGCCAGATGGATATTAAAGTAAAAGGACTTTCTTACGAAATTCTTGTAAGTGCATTAAAACAAGCAAGAGACGGACGTTTACACATTCTTGAGAAATTAACTGAAACCATCTCTACTCCACGCGAAGATGTGAAAGAATATGCTCCTAAAATGGTATCTGTTCGTATTAAGAATGAATTTATTGGTGCTTTAATTGGACCAGGAGGAAAAGTGATTCAAGAACTTCAGAAATCTACAGGGACTACTATCGTTATTAACGAAGATCCTGTTACCGAAGAAGGAGTTGTTGAGATCTTAGGAACTGGACAAGAAGGAATCAGTAAAGTTCTTGCTAAAATAGAATCTATTACCTTCAAACCAGAAAAAGGTAGCGTTTACGAAGTGAAAGTTATTAAAGTTCTTGATTTTGGAGCGGTAGTAGAATATATAGATGCACCAGGAAACGAAGTATTATTACACATTTCTGAGTTAGCTTGGGAACGCACCGATAATGTAACTGATATTGTAAATATTGGAGACGTTATGGATGTTAAATACTTTGGAGTAGATCCAAAAACACGTAAAGAAAAAGTTTCTCGTAAGGCTTTATTGGAAAAACCAGAAGGTTACCAACCAAGACCACCAAGAGAAAATGATAGAAATGATAGAGGTCGTGACAACAGAGGTGGTTCTAGAGACAACCGAGGTCGTGATGACAGAAAACCAAGAGAAAACAGAAACGATTAATTAGTTTCTTCTCTAATATATTAAATGCTCTGAAAATTTCAGAGCATTTTTTTTGTTTGATTTTTGCGTTAGGGATAGTAGCGAAAAGCCCGCAGCGACTGCAGGGAGCGAGGACTTGAAGCACATAGCCCGACCCGTAGGGAAACGCCCAAATAAAAAATAATAAGAGTTTTGTAACATTTTAAGCTCTCTTTACGTATAACTTAATACAGGAGCTATTCATAATTAAAAATCCAAGGAGAAGATAGATGAGACAACTTAAGATTACGAAGCAGGTTACCAACCGTGAGACTGCTTCGCTAGATAAGTATTTGCAAGAAATTGGTAAAGTTGACCTGATTACTGCCGATGAAGAGGTAGAATTAGCGCAACGAATTAAAGCGGGTGATGACCGAGCTTTGGAGAAACTCACAAAGGCGAATTTACGTTTTGTGGTATCTGTAGCTAAACAATATCAAAATCAGGGATTAACTCTTCCCGATCTAATTAACGAAGGTAACTTAGGTTTGATCAAAGCAGCAAAACGTTTTGATGAAACTCGTGGTTTCAAATTTATATCTTACGCTGTATGGTGGATCCGTCAGTCTATTTTGCAAGCTTTGGCTGAGCAATCTAGAATTGTACGTTTACCGCTTAACAAAATTGGATCTATTAACAAGATCAATAAAACTTTTGCTTTCTTGGAACAATCTCACGAGCGTCCACCAAGTGCAGAAGAAATTGCAAAGGAACTAGATATGACCATTAATGACGTAAAAGAGTCTATGAAGAACTCTGGACGTCACGTATCTATGGATGCTCCTTTAGTAGAAGGGGAAGATTCTAACCTTTACGATGTATTACGTTCTGGAGAATCTCCAAACCCAGACAGAGAATTATTACACGAATCTTTACGTACAGAGATTGAACGTGCTCTTGAAACTTTAACTCCACGTGAGGCCGATGTGATTCGTCTTTACTTTGGATTGGGAGATCAACACCCAATGACCTTGGAAGAAATTGGTGAAACTTTTGACCTTACCAGAGAGCGTGTAAGACAAATTAAAGAGAAAGCGATTAGAAGATTAAAACATACTTCTAGAAGTAAAATATTAAAAACATATTTGGGATAATCATCCCATAGACGATGACAACAGTATAGTCCCGATATCTATCGGGGGTAACTGTTCGTTTTTTGATTGATGAATGAACCCCGGAGTGATGACCGGGGTTTTTTAATATAAAAAATTTACTTTTTACGGTATGGATCTAATTAAACAACTCATAATTTTTCATTATTTTTATATGAAACACTAAATGACTGGAATGAATTACGCAATAAGTTATGTTAGCACTGCAGACATTAACCTAACTTCGGAACAAATAGATGAGGTACTTAGTTGGAGTGAAAACTGGAATAATACACATCACATAAAAGGCTTATTATTATATTCTGATGGAAATTTTCTACAAGTAATAGAGGGTAATAAAGAAATAATCTTAAAATTATTTGAGGGAATTAAAAAAGACCCACGGCATCATAATATTATAAAGATCTTTGGAAAAGAGATAGCCGCAGGGAGTTTTGATGATTATAAAAGTGATTTTTTATCTGAACATCGAAAGTACGATGAAGAGACTTTAAGCAGGTATTTAAATAATATTCAAACTTTAGATCAAGGTTCGCAAAAAGTTGTTCAAACCATGCTCAACGCCTTTGTAAATTAAACAGATTACGTTTTATTCTTCTTATTTTTGTGCGCAGAAACAACACAACATAAAATTATGAGCACAAAATTAATTGCACCATCTGTCTTAGCTGCAGATTTTGGGAATCTGCAACGAGATCTAGAAATGATTAATAATAGTGAGGCAGATTGGTTTCACATAGATATCATGGATGGTGTTTTTGTCCCGAACATTTCTTACGGAATGCCTGTTCTAAAGGCTATTGCAAAACATGCTAAGAAAACCATCGATGTACATTTAATGATCGTAGATCCAGATAGATACATTAAAGAGTTTGCAGCGTTAGGGTCTGATATACTTACGGTTCATTATGAGGCCTGCACTCATCTACATAGAACTATTCAGGCAATAAAAGCTGAAGGCATGAAAGCTGGAGTAGCCATTAATCCTCATACCAATGTAGATCTTTTGAAAGATATTATAAAAGATATCGACTTAGTTCTTGTAATGAGCGTTAACCCGGGGTTTGGTGGTCAGAGTTTTATTGAAAATACTTATAATAAGGTAAAACACTTAAAGCAAATCATAGAAGAAGCGGGCGCGCAAACACTTATTGAAGTTGATGGGGGTGTTACAGACAAAAATGCAGCTGGACTTACAAAAGCTGGTGCAGATGTATTAGTAGCAGGAAGCTATGTTTTTAAGGCGGAAGATCAACTTGAAACTATTAAAGGACTTAAAGAAATTGCAAATTCAAACTAAAGAGTACGAAATAATAATTATTGGTGGTGGTCCTATAGGAATTGCCTGCGCCTTAGAGGCAGAAAAAAATGGACTTTCCTATCTTATTATCGAGAAAGGATGTCTTGTAAATTCTCTCTACCACTACCCTACAAATATGTCTTTCTTTTCTTCTTCAGAAAAGTTAGAGTTAGACAATATCCCATTTATTAGTACCAATGCTAAACCTAAAAGGGCAGAAGCCTTAGAATATTACCGAAGAATTGTCTCTAATAATTCTCTTAATATTCATCTTTTTGAGACGGTTATAGCTGTAGATTCAAAAAATGAAGATGCCCATGTTGTTAAAACAAGTAAAAATGCCTATACCGCTAAGAATGTGGTGGTGGCAACTGGTTTTTATGACATTCCAAATTATTTGAACATTCCGGGAGAAAATCTACCAAAAGTAAATCACTATTACAACGATCCGCATTATTTTGCTACTCAAAAAACAATAGTTGTTGGAGCTAGCAACTCTGCTGTAGATGCTGCTTTAGAGATTTATAGAAAAGGCGGAGATGTTACTATGATAGTGAGAAAAGAAGAAATTGGTAACCGCGTTAAATATTGGGTTAGACCCGATATTATAAATAGGATCGAAGAAGGAAGTATTAAAGCTTATTTTAATTCATCGCTTTCAGATATTAAAGAAAATGAAGTAATTATATCTACGGAAGATGGGGATGTAACTATAGAAAATGACTTTGTGCTTTTACTAACCGGATATAGACCGAATTTCAAATTTTTGAAAGATATTGGTATAGATCTATCAGATGATGGGCGGAAAATTCCGGAATATGATGAGAATACTATGGAAACTAATGTTCCTGGTATTTATCTTGCCGGAGTTATTTGTGGCGGTATGGAAACTCACAAATGGTTCATAGAAAATTCCAGAATTCATGCTAAGATGATCTTAGATAATATTGTTAAAAGCAACTAAGCTTGATGATAGCACAAAAAAAAAAAACGGTTCGAAATATTCGAACCGTTTTTTTTTATTTATATATAAATTATAATAAGGTTGAAGGACATACATATTTAGATTTTGGAATCTTGGTTTCTGCAAGTGCTTTAAACCCTCCTCGAATGTCGGTAATATTATCCCATCCTCTTTGCTTTAATATAGAGGATGCGATCATACTTCTATATCCACCGGCACAATGTAAATAAACTTTCTTATCCTTTGGAATTTCTGAGAGATGCTTATTTATCTCATTTAGAGGAATATTCTCTGCCTCCAAGAGATGTTCAGAATCGAATTCGCTCTTTTTACGAACATCAAAGGTCACCGAGTTATCTTTATTTAGTTCCGCAAATTCTGTTGCATCTATACGGTTTACAGAATTAACAGGTTTCCCATCCTTTTTCCATTCATCAAACCCTCCTTTTAGAAAGCCAATAGTATTATCATACCCTACACGAGATAATCTTGTTATGGTTTCCTCCTGATTTCCCGGATCTGTAATAAGTAAAATTTGCTGTTTTACATCTGGTATCAATTCTCCCACCCATTGTGCAAAACTTCCATCTAGTCCAATATTAATACTATTCGGCACAAATCCTTTAGCAAAAACCTCAGCATCTCTTGTATCCAACATTAGCGCACCAGATTCATTAGCTACGGCTTCAAAATCTTGTGTGGATAATGGAATGTTAGCACGCTCTCTAACTTTGTCTAGACTTTCATATCCTTTAATATTCAAGAGAACATTTTGAGGAAAATATACGGGAGGTGCTGTAAGACCGGTAAGAAGCTCTTTAATAAATTCCTCCTTAGTCATATCTGGGCGTAATGCGTAATTAAATTTCTTTTGGTTCCCTAAAGTGTCTTTAGTCTCTTTACTCATCATTTTACCACAAGCAGAACCCGCACCATGATTTGGATAAACTATAAGATCATCGCTTAAAGGCATGATCTTATTACGTAAAGAATCAAAGAGATGTCCGGCTAACTTCTCCTCCGTAAGATCTGAAACAACATGTTGAGCAAGATCTGGCCTACCTACATCTCCTATAAACAAAGTATCTCCGGTTATAATTCCATGTTCTTTATCATTTTCGTCTATAAGCAAATAAGTGGTACTCTCCATGGTATGTCCGGGAGTATGAATAACTTTTACCTTGTACTTTCCAACCGAGAAAATTTCTCCATCCTTTGCAATAGTTGCTTTATAAGCAGGAGCAGCACCGGGACCAAATACGATCTCTGCTCCTGCTTTTTTCTGTAAATCTAAATGCCCACTTACAAAATCTGCATGAAAATGGGTTTCAAAAACATACTTTATTATTGCCTTATCACTTTTAGCTCGCTCTAAATAAGGTTCTACTTCTCTTAAAGGATCGAAAATAGCAGCCTCACCATTACTTTCAATATAATATGCTGCATGCGCTAAACATCCTGTGTAAATCTGTTCTACTTTCATAATAATTAAGTTTTTATGCAATCGCTTAAAGATTATTTGCTCAGCTGCGAATGCAAGATTTATAATTCAAAATTATGCTTAGATCTGCAGTTATACAGTAACAGATGTTACCAAAGCCAACAGTTTTAAAATATTTAATAGATCTAAGATTGCTTCATTTCTATCTTAATAGCTATAATAATAATTGAAAAATGAAGCATGATTCAAATCTAAAAAGAAAGACTATTTATGATACTGACTAAAATCATGTATGTAGAGATATGCGGAAAATTTTAGTTAAATATGGGAGTGATACAAACTAATAGAAGCAAATAAAAAAAGCAGCTTAAAATTTAAGCTGCTTTTTAATATCTGAGATTATTAATAATTACATTACTACTACATCTGCATTTTTATATATGGTACTTCTTTTATTTAGAAGTCTTCCGTAGAACGCAAGATCTGTTTTAGAAGTTTTTAGTGACTTTTTCAGCCATTTATTTTTTTTATCATCTATTGGAAATTGATACACTTTTATTTGAGGATAACTAATTAGAGAAGATGGTTTATCTGATACTTCCACTCCAATTTCTATAGAATGAAGTTCAGAATTATAAGATACATATTTAGCTAAAAAATTATGTTTTATAAGATCAACTAAATCTGCCGGCAATTCTTCACAGTTAGAGCAGGATTTCAGATAATCCTGAATAAGAGCTTTCATTTCGGTCTTTATCTGTCTTTGATTATAGTATGCTACCATGATGAATTTATTTTTTCAAATTAACAAGGGTAAAATTAAAAAAACCACTCAACGAGAATTCAAAATTAGAATAGGTTTAACGCATTAACATAAATATATCAAAAAATTCTATAAAAAGCATTCAATAACTCTATCAAAATAGCATTTACACTAAAAATATTGAATTTCAAGTAATAGTCATCTAACTATACGAGAGTCAATTAGAGCAAACTTTTCTAAACCGTAAGTGCATGATTCAGATATCTTCTAAAAGGGAGCATTTCTTGATATATATCAATAAGCTTATCTTGAAAGTTAGATGCCATGATTTCCTGAGGATCCAAATCATATTTTATGGAAAAGCTTTTATATCTCATAAGATCTATGAATCTATGATCTTGTGAATATCCTTTGGGAGCAGTTTTAAGCATATCGCTTTCCATCATTGCGCCAAAGTTCCTTTTAAAGGAAGGTTTGTTTAAGATCTTCACAAATTCTTCACCATCATAATCCAATGCTCCTCTTATACTTTTTAAAATATCATTTTTAGGATTGTGAATTCCACCCGCAACAAAACTGCCATGAATACCTAAGTGAATATAAAAATCTCCCAAACCTTTTGTTTTATCTAACGCAGCTCCAAAATGATCTTTGTATACCGGTTTATTAGGATGAAAAAGCAGATTATTATTAATTCTATTAATTGCCTGTTTCCCCGTAGTATGTGTATAATTTGAATCTACCATAGAAAGTTTAATATCTAGCTTATTAAGCCATTCTATATACCAATCTCGAATCTGGTGATATTCATTCCTATGCTCATCCATCCATTCTTTATGATTATTATTTTCTAATCGATTGAGAAAATCGAACATATCTTTAAAACTCATTTTCGACATTATTTAAGGATTTATGATCTGTTCATTTTTTAAACGAACGTACGTTAAAGATAGTAAATTAGCAGTTTTAGAGATCTTTGTGTTATCATAAACATTCCTCATTAGTGATCTACCAGCTAGAAAAGAAAATTGCACATATTAAATTTTAATGAAAATATCTTCATTGTACGGAAAACCGTAAAATTAGAAGTAAGAGAAATACTACATTTGAAGGAGAATAAAAATAGATATCCAGGATACTATTTTAGATACCTAAAAAAGCTATAAAATGCCAGTCAATAAGAAGCTGCAAATTGGGTAGGGACTATTTGCAACTCTTAGGCTGGTATTTTTCTTTTAAATATTGCACACACTTTCCTGAACTTTTCCAAGGTACATCTCAATGGTTCCTTGTTCTTTCAATAACCTCCTTTTAGTCAAATTCTTCAATTAGAAAAAAAATTTGGTAGTTGTAAATTAGATAAGCTTTTTTATGTTTCATGTAATTCTTAATTGCTTAAGCCGACTTTAGGAGCTTTAGCTATTAGAGTATCAGATATATATCATATTGATTAACTTTAAAGCTTCTTATACATCAATTTATATATAAACAAAACCAATGAGTGGAAGTATTCTTTTTGAAGCTATAGTCTTTCTTGCCGCAGCTATTATTTGTGTTCCGTTGGTAAAAAAGTTAGGATTAAGTTCTGTTATTGGATATCTACTTGCTGGAATTCTTATTGGCCCCTACATTTTTGGTTTTATTGGTCACGAAGGAGAAGACATTTTAGAATTTGCAGAATTTGGAGTGGTTATGATGCTTTTCCTTATAGGTTTGGAGATTCAACCTAGCAATTTTTGGAAGATGCGAAAGATAATCTTGGGGATGGGATTCACTCAAGTTTTTGGTACCATGCTCCTCACCTATCTAATATTTTATGCTCTGAATCTAGAATGGCATATATCGCTCACTATTGCCATGGCGGTAGCGCTTTCTTCTACTGCCATAACATTGCAAACTAACAAAGAGAAGGGTTTGATGAATACTTCCTACGGCGCTTCCTCTTTTTCAATCTTACTTTTTCAGGATATTATAGTCATTATAATGCTTGGATTACTCCCTTTATTATCAGAAATATCTACAGCAGATACTCCCGTTGTAGATGCGAGCAAAGCGCATGAAAATCTTCTTGACAACCTACCAATAGGATTGCAGGCATTATCTATTATATCTTCTGTGGTACTGATAATATTTACCGGTAGATATTTAATTGTTCCTATGTTAAGATTGGTTGCTAAAACTGAAGTTCGAGAACTTCTGGTAGCTGCAGCTTTATTAATAGTTGTAGGTATATCTTATGTTATGGGTTTGGTTGGGTTGAGTCCTGCTCTGGGAGCTTTCCTTGGCGGGGTGGTACTTGCAACTAGTGAATTTAAGCATGAGCTGGAAAGCACCTTAGACCCTTTTAAAGGCCTGCTTTTAGGATTATTCTTTATGGCCGTAGGCGCTTCCATCAATTTTAGAGTAATTGCAGAAGAACCATTATTAATTGCTGCGTTGGTAATCGGGGTAATAGTAGTAAAGGCAAGCATTCTATATATTGTTGGCTTAATATTTAAATTGAAATTAGACCAAAGATTATTACTAACTGTAGGATTGGCGCAAATTGGAGAATTTGCTTTTGTGTTGATATCCTTTGCGTTTCAGCTTAATATTTTTAACCAAGATCAAATGGATATTTTATTAGTAGTTACGGCGCTTACCATGACACTTACACCTATTCTTTGGATTATTAATGAACGATTAGTGCTCCCTAAAATTGGAACCATAGAATCTATTAAGAGACCTATGGATTCTATAGAGCAGAAACATAAGGTAATTTTATTAGGCTTCGGACACTTTGGAAGTACCATAGGTAGGTTTCTTAGGGCACACGGAGTAAAAACTACGGTAATTGAGCAAAATTCTAACAGAGTAGATTTTCTAAGAAAAATGGGATTCGAGGTTTACTATGGAGATGTATCCAGATTAGATCTTCTAGAATCTGCAGGAATAGCAGAGGCAGATTTTCTTATTTCGGCTTTAGACAACCCAGATCTAACACCCGGTTTAATGAAAAAATTAAAGAGTAAATACCCAGATCTTAAACTCATGGTTCGCGCTAGAAATAGAGACGATGCATATAAGTTACATAATATAGGAATAGATGATATTTACAGAGAATCTCTAGACACCTCTGTAAAAATGGCTAGCGATCTTTTGTTCTATATGGGTTTTGATGCTGGTGCAACCAAAGAACAAGCAGATAAGTTTATAAAATTAGATACTGAAAGTCTTAAAAGACTAGCTGCTACCCCTAAAGACGACAAAAAATATATATTCCAAGCTAGAGAAGAGATCGCACAACAAGAAAAATTATTGGTAGAAGATCTTAAAATAGGAAGTAGTGAGATCATCAAATAACAGCAATATATTTTAGGTTATACAGGTTAAGTATTAAATTTATCTAAAATGTTTTGCCATTACTAACTAATCGTTTAGCTTTGTACTGTAATTAGAAATATGGCTAGAAAAAAAGAATATATAGAAGAAGAAGTTATTGAAAAGGCTATGAACCTTTTCTGGCGCAATGGGTATGAAACTACTTCTATGCATATGCTGGAAAAAGAAATGGGCATCAATAAGTTTTCTATATACTCTAGCTTTGGAAGTAAAAATGGTGTTTTCTTGGAAAGCTTAAAATGCTATAAACAAAAATTAAATCTTATACTCCTAAAGCTAAAGGATGCTCCAAGTGGAGTTGCAGGAATCAAACAATATTTTTACGATTTTATTGAGTTCACCAGAGAGACCGAGTTTGGTAAAGGTTGTTTAGTAACAAATACCGCGAATGAAATAGGGACCGATGCAGATGAAAATATTAAACAAGTCTTAACTGACTTTATGGATGAAGTAAAACAGCTATTTCTCAATACTTTAAAAGTTGAAGAAAATGAAAACACCTCTGTAATAGAGCAGCAAGCTGATTTTCTAACAATAGCAATGTTTGGTTTGTCTTCTGCTACACGAATCTTTACAAATAAACAACTAGAGAATTATATTGAAAATGTCTTTAAAGACCTATAACATTTTTTTTAATCACAAACTAACCGTTTGGTTAGTTATAAAATCACAGTCATGAAAAATTTATATATAACGCTCACCTTGATTTTATATTCAATTTCTACCACTGCACAAATGGACTATAGAAGCTATGAAAATCTAAGATCGGAAGAACAAGCTTTATCTGTTGATAACACAACAATAAGCTATACCGCTGATGTCTTATCAGAAAAAAATTTTAGCTATAGATCTTTTCTTAGATCTGCTAAAGAATCAAATGTTAATTACCCTATTGGAGAGGAGAGTTTCTCTAAAGCAGACCTAACCAAACTTCTTAGAAGAACAGCGAAAAAATCTGCGAATTCCTCTGAATTTAATATGAATCTTACTAATAGAAACCCTGGGCTTACCGCCTACTTCTCTCAACGTCAAACAGATTCACTTTACAAGAAATTCAAAAAAGCAACGGTTAATCAGTATATGGTAAATCTCGCTAATAACTGGGATTACTAGAAGGCTAAAAAAAGAAGATTTAACAATAATAATAATTAATTCAAATATTTACAATTATGAGTACTTCAAAAAATGAAAATTTAAAAGTTCACACTTTAGAAACCGCTCCGGAGAAGAGTAAGTCTTTACTGGAAAAATCCCAAAAAGCTTATGGCTATGTTCCAAATTTACATGGTGTATTGGCAGAAGCTCCAGAATTATTAGAAGCTTACCAAAACCTGCATGAGCTATTTGTAAATTCATCATTCAATAATGACGAACTTACCGTTGTATGGCAAACTATAAATGTAGAACACGAATGCCATTACTGTGTACCTGCACATACAGGTATTTCAAAAGCAATGAAAGTAGATGATGCAATATCTGACGCTCTAAGAAATAGAACAGAGTTACCATCAGATAAGCTTCAAGCGCTACACAACGCAACTTTATCCTTAACTAGAAACCGAGGTAATATTTCTCAAGAAGAAATAGATGCATTCTACGCTGCAGGATATAATCAGAGACACTTATTAGAAATTATTCTTGGATTGTCTCAAAAGGTGATAAGCAACTATACTAATCGTGTAGCTCAAACTCCTTTAGATAAAGGATTTCAACCATATGCATGGAGTAAATAAGAGGTTATATCTTAACTACTTTAAATTATTCTATTTAAAAATGAAAAAACCTTCCACTATTTTGGAAGGTTTTTTTCTATTATATCTGTATTAATAATGATTATGAATTTGTTATACATTTTAAACTAGATACCTTCAGTATAATCTTCTTCTCCTTAATAAGCCATCACAATATCTAGCAATATTATATAAATTTCATATAATTACCATTTGTATTAAATAGTATATTGGGCTACAAGAAATTCTGATGTAGTTCTAATTCAGAAAAACTTTAGTCTGCAAACCAAAAATGGGAAAATCAAAAATTTTTTATGCACTTTGTGTTTGCTTTTTTACGCTATGTACAAATGCGCAGGAACGAACTATGCTAGATGGCCGAGTGCTGAATAATCTTAGTATTCTGGAGAATGTATATCTCAAAAATATATCTACCGGCAGATCTTTAATCACAGATATGAATGGAGAATTCTCTCTTCTCACCAAATTGGGAGATACTCTTATTTTCTCCCATATAGGAATGAAAGATCACATTGAATTTGTGGATGCTAAAAATATCGAGAATAACAACCTCATTATAAGTATGACAAATATTACTAATCAATTAGAAGAAGTTAATATTACTGATGTTTCTAAAATAAATGCAGTAAGTCTTGGCATAATACTTAAAGAGATAAGATCCTATACACAATATGAAAGAAGACTAGAAACCGCAGGAGATTTCAAATGGATACATCTTCTTGGGCTTCTAGGCGGTTCGTTGGAGGTAGATCCAATTCTAAATGCTATTAATGGTAGAACAAAACAATTAAAAAAGAACATTAAACTAGAACGAAAAATAAAAAACATTGGCATCTTAGAAGGACATCGTGATTTTTTACAGAACGCTATTGGCTTATCCGAAAAACAAATAGGAAGACTAATCTATCTAGCTGCTGAAGAAGAAAATGTTCAAGAAATCATTGATTCTAATAACAAAGGAAGGATAGAAATTTTTCTTCTTGAAACCTGGTTAAAATTTAAACAGGATGATGAATAATTATTCCACGCTTTCACAAAAACCTGATGATTTTTAAATATTTCTCATTTAATAAGCACTAAAATAGTACTCAGTAAAGCTGATATAAAGTTGTTACTATGAAGCCTTTAAAATTTGGAGATCTAACCGACAATAGTTCTCTTTGCCTATAAACTTCTAAGTTGAAAGGCGAAGCCAACAAATTAATGCCACTATTCTTTTTCAACCGTGTTCCCTGCCCGGAAATTATATCCATATTGGGCTCAAAATTTTTATCGGGAAGGTGTTCTGTTAAAATAACATATTTAAAATCTATTAATTTTTTCACAACACGCGCCACCTCAGCATTAGACAGATGTTGCAAAACCTGTCTTACTATAACACAATCTGCTACCGGCAAACTATCTTCCGCAATATCTAAACATAAAAATTTTAGATCTTCTTCCTTAAACCTTGTTTTATTGTATTCAATTAGAGATTCTACTATATCTATCGCATAATATTTTTTAGTAAAATCAATTAACTTACTACCAACATTAAAATCGCCACAACCCAGATCACAAACTGTTAATCGAGGATTAAAAGTTGATAGAAAAGAGCTTACTACTTCTAAATATGGATTTATAATTTCAGGATCGTGAGATCCTAACCCAGAATAGAATTCAGATTGATTAGAACCCCAAAGATTCTTCTCATAGATCTGTGCCATAGCATCTTTAGTAGGCCAAGCTTTCTTTTCTTTCTTAGGATTATCTGTTCTCTGTTTCATAAAAGAATATTGGATTACCTGCCAATATTATAAAATTATCCATTATCAATATAGTTATACACCTCTTGAAAATGTTGTTTCAAAATACAAATTAGTGGCTGATGTATTATTTTTAGATATACAATGTGATCAAAGTAATAAACCACTAACTTGAATTCTAATATTTTTCCAAAAATAAGATATTTTGAATCTCTGAAAATATCAAAAATAGCTACTATCTATAAGCTTTGAGAGTTAAAAAGAGACTAATTCAGGATTTATTAGTAGTTTTATTTTATGATAAAAGCAGTTATTATAGACGATGAACTTAACGCTCAAAGTTTACTTGAAAAAACCCTGGAAAGGTACTTCCCAAATAAGTTTAATATAGTACAGAAATGCAATTCTGTAGATGAAGGTGTGATAGCAATAAAAGATCATGAACCGGAGCTAGTATTTTTAGATATTCAAATGCCGGAAAAGAATGGATTTGAGCTTTTCAAATATTTTGAGGTTATAAAATTTCAGGTCATTTTTATTACTGCCTATAATCAATTCGCTATAAAAGCTATCAAACGGAGTGCTCTGGATTATTTATTAAAACCTATTAATCATGTAGATCTTGCCCCGGCTATCAAAAGATTTGAAGATAAGAATCAAGGAAGCTTTGCACAAAAGAAGCTGGCACTGTTACTAGAAAATTTAAATGTGAATGACCAGAATGTTAGCAAATTAGCGTTTCCTACTAATGAGGGTTATGAGCTTATTCATGCCAATCAAATCTTATATTGTAAAGCAGAAAGCAATTATACGTTTATTAAAAAGATAGATGGCATAAGTAAGACCGTAACTAAAACATTAAAATATGTAGAGGAGATCCTTCCGGATACTTCATTTAAAAGAATACATAAATCCTATGTAATCAATATGAATTACTTGGTTAGATACCACAAAGCAAACAAAGAGGTAGAATTAACCAATGGGGAGAAACTTCCGGTTTCTTTTAGAAAAGAAGAAGATTTTATAAATGCAATACTTCAGAATAATTAAACTTCTCCCACTCTTATTATTATGGGTTCAAATTGCTGTAGCGCAAAATTTTCCCAGTAAAAATTATACAGCGGCAAATGAATTACCAAACAACACCGTTAGGTCATTATTTATAGATAGTAAAGACGTTCTTTGGATTGGTACTGAGAATGGGTTGGTAAAAAAAGAGAATGATATTTTTACTAATTTTTTTGTAGAAGATGGTTTAGCGCTAAATAGTTGTTGGGCCATAGCTGAAGATAAAAAATATAGGCTCTGGTTTGGTAGTTACGGGGAGGGAATTAGCATTTACAACGGAACAGAATTTAAAGTGATCTCAGAGCAAGATGGCTTAGTAAATAACGAGATCACTAAGCTATATTCTTATAGAAATTCTATGTTGGTAGGTACCAGTGATGGTGTTTCGATTATTGATGTAAACACTCTCAAAATATCATCTTTAAAACCAGCAACATCTACTACGCTATTTAGAGTGCAGGATTTCTTGGAATATCAAAATGAGTTGTTTGTGATCACCTACAATTCCGGCGTCTTTAAAATTGTTACAGAGAATGAACAAAAAAAATTAATTAAGGTAAATAACCATAAGTATAATTATTCCATTTTAAAGAATAATGATAGTATCTACAGTAGCAATAAGGGCTTTTACACAAAGGGCAAAATCTCTGAATACTTAAGTAATAGCCCCAATCCAAAAATAAAAGTTGGAGAATCTATTATATGGGATTATGTTAAGACCAAGGATAATAAAATTTTTGCTGCCGCTTGGGGGATATATGATAGTAATGGAGGGATCTATGAAATTATAAACCATAAAATGGTATCTAGAGCTTCAGATTTTAGTGTCTCAAGCAATCAGATTATTTCTTTAGCTTACAGTAAAAAATTTGATAAATTATTTATTGGAACCAAAGATTCCGGCTACTATGAGATAAAATTGAACAATAAAATTAAATTTCATAGTCTTCCAGAACATCGAATCCTTGGCTTTGCCAAAACTGACAGTACAACCGCAATATTATCAAATAAAGATCTTATTCTATCTAAGGAGGAAAAAGAGCTAACTATATCACTTTCCCAATTTAAAGAATGGCAAGAGAATTACATTCGTACTACTAGGATTCCATTACCAAAACATCAAGACGATTTTTACGAATTAGATTACAATATTAGAGCAGAAGCAATTAATTTTTATGATATTAAGGTCTCTGCCAATAAATTCTGGCTTAACACAAATATTGGAATATTTGCTATTACACCTGCCGGAGATCTTGCAAAATACCTTCCCTTACATTCCGAAGAGATCAACTTTACGACAAAAGGAGATCTCATAGAAACAAACCCATATGGCGGACTTAGGATATTTAATGATCTAGACAAATTAGAAAACACTTATTATAATCCAGCAGATTCTAATACGCCCACCATGGTGGTAAATAGTTTTCAGCAAGCTAGTAAAACCTATCTCATATCCATCTTTTCAGGTCTTTATAGTTGGGAGAACAACAAATTCAAGTCTTTTTTTAAAGAAAATATATGGAACGAAAAAAAATTAAAACATATTACTTCAATCGAAAATGATCTAGCAGTTTCGAATGAATTCGGAGATGTTTTTATTATAAATGATGAAGATACTTTTCAACTGTTAAGGAAAATACCTCGAGCAAAGATCCTTGGTAATTCTATCTCATTTCTGAAAGGTCATAATAGAGCGTTGATAATAGGCACCGAAAAGGGAATAACAATTTATAAAAATAACAAGTTTATCTTTTTAGATGAAGAGCAAGGATTACAGCAGCCACTGTTAAGCGCAACTATATTTGATGATAATTTATTTGTTGGTAGTGATAATGGATATTATAGTATAGATCTAAAGAGTGTAAATACTTTAAGATCGTTAATAGATGAAATATGGTTAAAAAAGGTATTAATTAATAATCGCAAATTTAATTTTAAAGAGAAAAATCAAAAGGAGCAAATAGTATTGTCTTATAACGAAAACACTATTCTCTTAAAATTTAGTACCAATGCTCATCCTTACCCTCATAAATTAACCTATCAATATAGATTAACTGAACAGGAGGACTGGAGTCCGCCATCATCTAAACCAGAAATTTTCTTACCATTCTTACCCACCAAAGACTACAACATTACAGTAAGAGTATTAGATAGAAGCACAGGTTTAAGTTATACTCAGTCTTTAATTAAATTAGCAATACAACCACCATTTTGGAAAACATGGTGGTTTATGTTTTTGATCTTCGCAATAATTTCTATGATGGTATATACCTTATACAAAATTCAAATTAGACAAAATAAAAATTTTGAAGAGCAAAAAAGTATGATCCAAAAGCGTTTGGAAGAAACTAAGATGGAAGCACTATTAGCGCAAATGAATCCCCATTTCATATTCAACGCTATGAATTCAATACAAAGTTACATCGTAGACAGAGATATAGACAATGCTACAAGCTTTCTGGGAGATTTTGCCAAACTAATTAGGTTAAACTTAGATCATTGCACTAAGCAATGCATCTTACTGGTAGAAGAAATAGAGTACCTTCAGCTATATATGCGGGTTGAAAATACAAGATTCAATAATAAGATCCATGTAAATATAGCGGTAGATTCCAAGATAGATGTATATGATGTAAAAATTCCAACTATGCTACTTCAAACGTTTGTAGAGAATGTTTTTATTCATGCCTTCCCCCCTAGTATTTCTGAACCTACATTAAAAGTGTCTTTTAAATTACTGCCCGACAAGACGTTGGAATGTAAAATTAAAGATAATGGGATTGGGATCTCGAAGATCTCAGATAATAAATTGCATGTCTCCAAAGGAATTATTTTGGTAAAAGAGCGATTATCATTGTTGGGCTATGATACCGATACGGCAGTAAAAATTAATTCAAAGCAAAGTTCTGGTACTATTGTTACTCTGCAACTTAAGCCTAACGATTACTAAGAAATCTAGCACGTTTACTAAATGACTAATTTTATACTTCTCTAAAGTTATAGATTTACAAAAAATTAGAGGTGGCTGCTACTATTTTAGTTACCATTGCTACTGAAGGATATATTTTATGTAGGGATTTAATATTTTCTTGTATGCAATAGTATATGCGATATCTCTAAAATTTAATTACAAAACCACTAGAAACTATTTGTTGATAGTGGTTTTCTATTTCTATCCTTGTTATTTCAATATATTCAGCACGTTACAGTCTGCATGTAATAAAGATTTCTTTCTGTTATTTATTTTAAATGTCTCAAGCATAAGTAAAGTCTATTTCACTATGCAAGAAATTAGTTAGTATTACGTCTAAAAAATCCTAATTAATGTATATTATCCGCTATCAAAGCATCAAATTATGAAAGAAGATAAAATATTGAAGTATATAGAAGATGTATTAGAAAATATGCCAAAAGACTGGTTGAATCTAACAACGCATCGATTAGATATTTATGATGAAAAAATGGCTAAAATTCAATTTTTAGATCAGTTTGAAACTTTATACCATAGCAACGATTCTAGCACCGCAGCTCTAAAGATATTACCTACTGCTTATGATTATATAAGATTGGGACATCCTTTATCCTCATTATTAGAATGGAGCATTGCAAAATTAAACAATATCAAAGCAGATAATGTAATTAGTTTTTCTTCAAGAACAACGCCTATTCTAGCTATTCTTAGAAAAAATTCTTTGGAGCGTAAAAAAACTCAGATTTTCTATTCTGGAGATCTTCCCTTACATTTTAATGCTGAAATAGTACAGAATATATATGACTATAAGTTCGATCTTCAGAAGATAGAAGGCATAAAAGAAATTCCAAATTTGAGTAAGCTTAACTCCGAAGCTACTACCATATACCTTTCAGAACAAAAAGAAGTTGGAAATATAGATACAGAATTAGTATCTAAATCTTTAGGAATGGATTTCTTAGTTAATTTTCATACTTCTTTGGGAAGCGTGATGATTGTTAACGGAGAAGAAAATGAAGATTATATTTCCGACATTCAACATGTAAGAAGGAGAGAGACCATAGCAATGACTCCAGCAGATTCATTCACCGCACTTAAAGCGATGGTAGCACATTCAACTTTAGAATTTAAAAATATAGATGAAGCAGATAAAAACAGTGTTTTAAAATCTATAAAAGTCATTACAGGAACTAATTTAGATCCTATTGTAGCTTCTAGCGGACTCTCTATTCAATATGCTATTATGATGGGTCTTGTTCACGATGCTTACATAAATCACCCCGGAAAGGCTGTAAAATTCATAGTTCCGCCAAACTGCTATGGTGGCACCAATGATCAGGCAAGAAGAGTGGCAGCTTGTCTTGAGAATGTGGAAGTGGTAGATTTGCCGGTAGACGGAGATAATGAGATGGTACAAAGTATAAATACCATTTTAGATACAGTAGCTAAAGAAGATGCAGTACCTTATATTATTGCAGAAATACCTACAAATCCAAGAGTAGAGGTTCCAGATCTTCAGAAATTGAAAGAAGCCTTAAGCGCGGTTCGTAAAACATCAAATGGTGATACTGCCATAGATCCGGTTTTTATATTAGATCAAACATTTTGTCCTAATCTTCACTTTTTAGGAGAAGGTGAAATTTTATCTACCGTGAGAACAATCTCCTATGCTAGTGGTTCTAAATTTCCTAGTGGTGGCCAATGTACCGCTGGGTATTGTGTTGGAAATGATAAAATAGATGCATTGATGGAGAAAATAGCATTACATCTTAGTATATGTGATAACGAAGCTACCGATCTTCAGTATAAAATATTAGCTAAACAGCTGCCGTCAATGAATAAAAGGATTTTTGACGCCTATAAGAATACTCGAGAGTTTGTAAATTTTATTAAAGAAACATTACCGGAAGCCAAGATCAATTTTGTTTCAGAAGAATTAGCAGCAGAAGGATTTACACCTTCGGTATTTTCACTAGACCTTCCTACAAAAGGGGCTAATGCAGAAGAAAAGGAAGCGTATAAAAGAGAACTAAACCTGAAGTTGATCAATTTAATGATTACTGAAATTCCAAGCGAGAGTAAGTATTGTGTAAGCTATGGTCAATTAAAAGGTTGTTACTGGACGATACCAGCAACCTCTACTCAGGGAACAACAAAAGAAGGTGACAAAGATTACATAGCTCGTGTTTCTGTTTCTCCAGATCTTGATCTGGAACTTCATAAAAAAGTTTTTAAGAAATTTGTAGATCAGATCTAGCCTTACATACTTTCAAAGGAAACATTTTCCTTTAAAGTAAAAATTAAAAAAATTCGTAGAGAACTTTATAGTACTCTACGGATTTTTTTAATTTCAAATTCCAGTAAATTCGGTTTGAAGATTTGATTTATCAAAACTGCGAAAGTCACGAAGGATTTGCTGCGGGAATCCTAAAAGCTTCGGTTTGAAAACAGAACGTCCTAATCACAAATTCGAGTAGACTCGTTTGCAATTAGGACGTTCCATTTATTAGTGACCCCGGCAGGATTCAAACCTGCAACCCTCAGAGCCGAAATCTGATGCGCTATTCAGTTGCGCCACGGAGCCTTTTCAATTAGAAATTATAAGATATTATTAATGCTATAATTACTAATTGGTAATTTATTTAGATAGTTAGCTTAATTTCTGCTTTACGATCATAGAAATGGTTTTTCCATCTGCTTTTCCCGCAAGTTCTTGCGAAGCAGCACCCATAACTTTCCCCATATCTTTCATCCCTTCTGCACCGGTTTCAGCAATAATAGCATCCACTTTAGCTTCTACCTCTACAACACTTAGTTGTTCCGGTAAAAATTCTTCAATAACAGCTGCTTGGTCTAATTCTGGTTGCGCAAGATCTTCTCTGCCTTGTTCTTTATAGATTACGGCGCTGTCTTTACGTTGCTTAACTAGTTTCTGAAGCAATTTTAATTCTGCATCTTCCGTTATAGCTTCCTTAGATCCGCTTTCTGTCTGAGCTAACAAGATACCTCCCTTTATTGCTCGTAATGCTTCTAATTTAAGGCTGTCTTTAGCACGCATTGCGGCTTTCATCTCGGTCATTATACGCTCTTGTAAACTCATTTCTTTGATTTTAATTATGGGACGAAGATAAAAATAAAAACCCAAAATTCGGTAAGGGAATTTTGGGTTTTCTGCTGGGCAGATATGTTATTAGTCTACATTATCGTGCAAAAAAGAATTGTTACTTCTAAAGCGAAGTTCATCATTATCACCATTCCCTAAAGTGGTACGAGACAACTTTTCTTCTCCATGTCTGGAACTGTCTAGATCAACTCCTGCGCGTTTGTAAGCTGGTTGCTTTTCTATTTCATCTATTTGAGCAGCATTACTTCTAAACTTGTAATTGAACTCCTTCATTTTAGCTCTTCTCTCTGCTGCACGTTCTATTAAAGATTCAGAAATAGGATTATCAAAAGGGTCTAATTCATTACCTCTAGATGGATTTTGTGAAGGTTGCGGCGCTATGGTCTTCTTCTCAAAAACTACCTCTTCTTCTTCTACCTTTCTAGGAGCCGGTTTGGATTTTTTAAGCATTTGCTCAACCTCCATATAGTCATCTAAGCTATATCTTTTTACTCCGGTAGCAGAACTTTCTGTAACAGGAATAATTTCTATAGGCTCATTAACTTCCATCTTTTTTGTATCCTCATTTAATGAATGTACAATTCTATTATTCTGAGGTGTCTTGGGTGCTTGTGGTGACTGCGGATTTTCTTGTCTTCTATTTTCTGAAGATGGAGAAGATTGATTTCTATCCGGAATTCTTTGTTCTTCTTTTCCATTATTTATTGGAAAGTCGAATGTGAACATAAATTGATCTTCATCTTTTGAAGTATCCCCCATAGTAGATTGAAAATCTTCATCTACTTCCTCTTCTTGAGAATCTGTAATTATAAAATCTTCTTCAGAATGATAATTAACTTCCTCGTACTCCACGTTCATAATTCTTGCACTAGGAGGAGTTCTAAGATCTTCTCTTACTTCCTTCTTCACCTCTTGCTTTATTTCCTGAATCTCGAAATCCTCTTCCTCATCTAGCGTATGTACTATTTTTGGAGCAACTACTTCTTTCTTTTCCTGTGCAAATCCATGTCCAGCATCAAATCTTTTCTGACCAAAGTTATGTTCAGCTCTTTGCTCGTCTTCTAGCGTATGAATTATCTTTTTAGTTTCTGTATTAACGATCTCATTTTGTTGCTCTACATTAAAACCAGTAGCAATAATAGTCACCGCAATAGCATCTTCCAGACTTTCATCCTCACCAACTCCCATAATGATGTTAGCGCTGTGTCCGGCTTCTGCCTGAATATGATCATTGATCTCTCCTATCTCATCGATAGTGATCTCTTCGCCACCAGAAACAATAAGCAGTAAAACGTTTTTGGCACCTTTAATTTTATTATCATTTAATAACGGAGAATCCAGCGCTTTGGTAATAGCATCATTTGCTCTACTAGCCCCAGCAGCTGTAGCAGATCCCATTATAGCAGTACCACTATTACTAAGTACGGTTTTAGCATCACGTAAATCGATGTTTTGAGTGTAGTGATGTGTAATTACCTCTGCAATACCACGAGATGCCGTTGCTAATACTTCATCAGCTTTAGAGAAACCGGCTTTAAAACCAAGATTTCCATAGACTTCTCTAAGCTTATTATTATTAATAACGATAAGAGAATCTACTTGCGCTCTTAGTTTTTCAACTCCTCTTTGAGCTTGTTCATTTCTCATTTTACCTTCAAACTGAAAAGGAATGGTTACAATACCTACGGTAAGTATATCCATTTCTTTGGCTTGCTTGGCTATTATTGGAGCAGCACCAGTTCCAGTACCTCCACCCATTCCGGCAGTGATAAATACCATTTTTGTATTGGTATCTAGCATGCGCTTAATCTCCTCAAAGCTCTCTATTGCGGCTTGCTCTCCTACATCTGGGTTTGCTCCAGCCCCTAATCCTTCTGTAAGGCTTACACCTAACTGAATTTTATTGGGAACCGTGCTGTTTTCCAAGGCCTGGGAATCCGTGTTACAAATAACAAAATCAACCCCTTTTATTCCTTGCATGAACATGTGATTGATCGCGTTACTTCCACCACCTCCAACACCAATAACCTTGATGACGTTCGATTGGTTTTTAGGTAAATCGAATGCGATATTTTCGAATTCTGTACTGCTCATAAATCCTATTTTACTGGTTCTATATATTCTTACTCTGCGTTATCTAAAAAATCTTTAAACTTCTCTGCCCACTTATCAAAAATACTTTTCTTCGCTGCTCTTGCACTGCTCTCCTGTATTTCCTCTTCTTCATAATCATCTTCTAAATTTGAATTTTCAGTCTTGAATTTTTCTGAAGTAGGCGTTAAGTCCTCATTTACTTTCTCTGGCTCGGTAAATCTTACCTGCTCTTGAAATTTGGCATTCTTTTGTTCTAAACTATTCAATACCAATCCCACTGCGGTTGCGTATAAGGGGCTGGTTGTTTCTTTATCACTATTTCCGGCTAAATGCTCATTAGGATATCCAATTCTAGTATCCATACCGGTAATATATTCTGCTAACTGCTTTAAATGTTTTAACTGTGCTCCTCCACCGGTAAGCACCATTCCTGCAATTAGTTTTTTCTTTTGCTCTTCATGACCATAATTCTTGATCTCTAAATACACCTGCTCAATGATCTCTACCACTCTGGCATGAATAATTTTAGAAAGATTCTTTAGAGTGATCTCTTTAGGTTCTCTTCCTCTTAATCCAGGAATAGAAACAATCTCATTATCTTTATTTTCTCCAGGCCAAGCAGATCCAAATTTGATCTTCAATAACTCTGCCTGCTTTTCTATAATAGAACAACCTTCCTTAATATCTTCGGTAATCACATTTCCTCCAAAAGGAATCACCGCCGTATGTCTAATAATACCATCTTTAAAAATGGCAAGATCTGTAGTTCCACCTCCTATATCTATAAGTGCAACTCCGGCTTCTTTTTCTTCCTGACTTAATACTGCATTTGCAGACGCCAAAGGCTCTAAGGTTACTGCAGAAAGCTCCAACCCGGCGCTTTTCACACATCTACCAATATTTCTGATAGAAGAAACCTGCCCAACTACTACATGAAAGTTAGCTTCTAATCTTCCACCATACATTCCTATAGGTTCCTTGATCTCTGCTTGCCCATCTACCTTAAATTCTTGAGGTAATACATGAATGATCTCTTCTCCGGGAAGCATCACCAATTTATGAACCTGATTACATAGCGTTGCTATATCACTAGAATCTATTACCTCATCTGGATTTGGACGTGTAATATAATCGCTGTGTTGTAAGCTTCTAATATGCTGGCCGGCAATTCCAACCACTACTTCTTTTATCTTTAATCCAGAATCTGCTTCTGCTTCCTGAATTGCCTGCTGAATAGATTGAATGGTTTGAGTAATATTATTTACAACCCCTCGATGAACTCCCATACTTTTGGATTTCCCAATCCCAATGATCTCCATCTTACCATATTCATTCTTACGCCCAATCATTGCCACAATCTTTGTGGTTCCTATATCCAGTCCTACTGCAATATCGTTCTCTTCCATAACTTATTTTTTAGTGCACACCACCTGATTTCCAAATTGAAGGTCCACCATTTTGTAAGTACTTAATTTATCATCTTTTAAAGCTTTCTTATAAAAAGCTTTGAAATTATTCATCTTTTCTTCTACCCTGTCTACAGACCCAAAGAAAAGACTAAAATCTATCCTTCTTAACTCTAATTTGTACAAACCGCCGTTCTCTCTGCTAATTTGTGTAACAAGTTCACTATAAAAAGGATCTTCACTTATATATTTTAACAGTGGATACACCTCTTCAATGCTATTATCACTAATGTCATTTAATATTGGTACCCTGGCAGAATAGTAAGAAGACAATGGCATCTTAGCTCCCAGCCTATCAATATAATATGTACTATTACCAAGCACTCTACCTATAGGTTTTCTTTGTTGGATGTTCGTTTTTAGGGTCCCATCCAATGTTAAGAATACCTCAGCATTCTCGATCATAGGTTGACTATTTAAAACAGTCTCCATCTTATTCAAATCTAAAGTTTCTTTACCTTCCCCCGTAAGCGCTAACCTATTTTGTATTAACAATTTATTAACCGCTGTCTCAGTGATATACAAGTTCTCATTTTGAGTGAATTTCACCTCAACTTCCTTTAGTTTTCTTGTATTATTTCGCTTCTCTGCAAATCCGTACAAGAACACAACGAGTGCTAAAACCAATATTGCTTTTATGTAGTTAAAATTAATCTTCATTTTTTCAAAGATTTTTCAACTTCTAATATTGCTTCTCCAATATTACCTGCACCCATCATTACCACTACTTCACAATCTGTATTTTTGATCTCTTCCAAAAGTTCATCTTTAGAGATCATAGCTTTATTCCTATTCTCGATCTTTTCCAACAGCCATTTTGAAGTAATTCCCTCCATAGGCAACTCCCTCGCCGGATAAATATCCATTAATCTAACAGCATCAAATTTACTAAGACTATTAGCAAAATCCTCAGCAAAATCTCTAGTTCTGGAAAAAAGATGAGGCTGAAAAATAGCTAAGACTTTTTTCCCTGCATGCATTTCTCTAACTGCCTGATACACTGCAGCTATTTCTGATGGATGATGTGCATAATCATCAATTAGAACAAGCTCTTCCGTATTAATTCTATAGGTAAATCTTCGTCTAACCCCGTTAAAAGTATATAAAGCTCTGGATAACTCATTGGGTGGGGTTCCAAATTGAAGCGCCATTGCCAGAGCTGTTATAGCATTCTGCAAATTATGTTTGCCGGGTAGATTGCATTTTAAATCTTTTATAACTTGTGTTGGAGTATGCATATCAAAATGATATGCACCGTTCTCCACTTTAACATTAATAGCTCTATAATCTGAATCATCTTCTATACCAAGAGTGGTTCCTGTTAGAGGTAATCCATTTACAAAAAATAATTTTCCATCTTCTGGCACTAGAGCTGCAAACTCTAGAAAAGAGTTTGTAAGTTGCTCGGCATTTCCATAAATATCCAAATGATCTGCATCCATAGAGGTTATAGCCGCAATGTTTGGAGATAGGTTAAGAAAAGACCTATCAAACTCATCAGCTTCTACCACCATAACTTCATGACCGTTCAAAATAATATTACTCTGAATGTCTTCACTAATTCCACCTAAGAAAGCGGTAACTTTAGCACCTGTTTCTTTTAGTAAATGAGCTAAAATTGCTGTTGTAGTAGTCTTTCCATGAGTTCCTGCAACTGCTAGAGTAAATACACCCTTAGTGATCATCCCTAACACCACCGCTCTTTTCTTTATAAGATAATGTTCTTTGAGAAAATAATTATACTGCTCATGGTTTTTTGGAATTGCAGGAGTATATACTATCAAAGACCGTTTTACATCTTTAAACACTTCTGGGATGGCATCTAACTCATCTTCATAATTCACCTCTATTCCTTCTGCTTCCAAAGTTCTTGTTAGCGCTGAAGAAGTTTTATCATAACCGGCAACTTTCTTACCTAACGAATTGAAATATCTCGCCAAAGCGCTCATTCCTATACCGCCGACCCCGATAAAATATAGATTTTGTATGTCTTTGAATTGATCCATATATATATTTCTTTCAGCAATTTGCAAAAGAGCTATTTAATGATTTTTAATTTTTCAATTTCATTTACAATGGCAGATGTTGCTAAAGGCAGTGCCAATTGCTTTATATTTTCTGAAAACTCCATTCTTACTTCTTCTGAATCTAATAAGATGGATATTGTTTCTTCAAATCTTTTTGCTAGATCTTGTTCATCAAGAACCAAAGCTGCATTTTTATTAGCCACAGCCAATGCGTTTTTAGCCTGATGATTTTCGGCTACATTTGGAGATGGAATAAAAAGCACCGGTTTTCCAACCAGACACAATTCTGATACACTTCCCGCTCCAGCTCTAGAAATAATAATATCTGCGGCAGCGTAAGCCAGATCCATTCTATTTAGATAGGCATGGGTATGCACAAATTCTGAATCTAACTTTTTATATTCCTCATTATATAGTGAACCCGTTTGCCAGATGATCTGAAGATCTTTTTCTACTAACCAATCTTTAAATGCTTCCATTAATTGATTGATCCTTCTTGCCCCTAAACTACCTCCAAGAACTAGTAAGGTTTTTTTATTTTTTTGAAGACCGAAAAAATTTAAAGCCTCTTCTCTTTTAGTAGAAACATCTATAATATCTTGCCTAACAGGATTTCCTGTTTTCACTATTTTATCTGAAGGGAAGAATCGCTCTAGATTATCATAGGCGGTACAAATAACTGAAGCATCTTTGCCTAATAATTTATTGGTAATACCAGGATATGAGTTCTGCTCTTGTATTAGAGTTGGAATCTTCTTGATATTAGCCATTTTTAGTAAAGGTCCGCTGGCAAATCCACCAGTTCCAATTACTACATCTGGCTTAAATTTTTTTATAATTTTTCCAGCTTTCCATAAGCTGCTTATAAGCTTAAATGGAAAATCAAGATTCTTAAGTAATTGCTGCCTGTCAAGTCCGGAGATCCATAAACCTTCAATTCTATATCCGGCATCCGGTACTTTAACCATTTCCATTCTATCCTGTGCTCCTACAAATAAGATCTCTGCATTTGGGTGACGTCTTCGTATCTCATCTGCAATAGAAATTGCAGGATAAATATGTCCTCCTGTCCCTCCTCCAGATATTATAACTCTTAACTGATCTCTCATATCGCTTCGCTTAAAATATCTAACGGATTCTCTTCATCTATGCTATCTTCTGTCATTTTCTCCTCTTCACGCTTAGCGCTTACACTTAGCACTATTCCCAACGCCATACACGTCATCCAAATAGAAGAACCACCATTACTTATTAAAGGCAAGGTTTGCCCAGTAACCGGAAACAATTCTGTAGCAACTGCCATATTTACCAATGCCTGAAAAACTATAGGCAAACCTACTCCCATCACAACCAATTGCCCAAAAACAGAATTTGCCTTAGTGGCAACAATTACAATTCTAAACAACAGGAACAAATAAGCTAACATTACCAGAAAGCCTCCTATTAGGCCCATTTCTTCAACAATTATAGCATAGATAAAATCTGAAGAAGATTGCGGCAGAAAATTTCTTTGAACACTTTTTCCAATACCGGTTCCAGCAATACCGCCTCTAGCAATTGCTATTTTAGCTTTTTCTATCTGATAATCTGCATCTGTATCTTCATCACTGGCAAAATTCTCAATTCTGCTTGTCCATGTATCTATCCTATTTGGAAGAAGACCCGGAAATGCTTTTGCTGTAAGAATAAACAAACTGAACACTAAAATTCCTGCTCCAATAATAACCCCTATATATCTTAAAGGATATCCTCCTAGAAATACCAACATGAGCACCATTGTAAAAATAATTGCCGTAGTAGAAAAGTTAGCCGGAAGAATAAGCGCCAATACTAGAAACACCGGCATCCAAAGAGGTAAAATAGACTCCTTAAATGTAACGGTCTTGTCTTTTATTCTTGATAAATATCTGGCTACGTAAATCATTAACACTACAGATGCCATAGTAGATGTTTGAAATGTAACTCCCAGTACAGGTATTTGTATCCATCTACTAGCATAAGCACCATCTATGGTGGTTCCCTGAGCAATGGTATAAAGTAAGAGCAATATAATTACCGGTAACATTAAAATGGACAAGCCTTTAAAGTAATGATATGGAATCTTATGAATAGCAAACAATAAACAAAAACCTAACAACAGATGAAAAAAATGAACAATTAGATAACTAAATGTACTCCCATCACCATACAAATAAGCAATATTACTACTTGCGCTATACACCGGAATAAATGAAAATATTGCCAACAGTCCGGTGATGGCCCAAATAACTTTATCTCCTTTAATATTTGAAAAGATGTTGTTCATTTTAATCTTTAAACCCGTAGGTCATTCTTAATATTGCTTATAAATTTCTTACTGCATCTTTAAACTGTCTACCTCTATCTTCATAATTTTCGAAGAGATCAAAACTTGCGCAAGCTGGAGATAACAACACTACATTTGAACTTTCTGCTATAGAATAAGCCATTTTCACAGCTTCTGCCATAGATTGTGTTTCTGCAATCACATCTACACAATTCCCAAAAGATTCAAAGATCTTAGCATTGTCTATTCCTAAACAAATAATCGCTTTTACTTTCTCATTTACAAGAGGTAGTAACTCTGCATAATTATTACCCTTATCAACTCCTCCAACAATCCAAACGGTTTCTGCCTTCATGCTTTCTAAGGCATAATAGGTGGCATTCACATTTGTAGCTTTAGAATCATTAATATATTGCACGTTATTGATCTTTAGAACATTTTCCAGCCTGTGTTCTACTCCTTGAAAATTCTCCATACTTGCACGTATGGTTTCTTTTCTAATTCTTAATAATTGCGATACGGTAGAAGCCGCCATTGCATTTTTAGTGTTGTGTTTACCTTCTAGAGATAATGATTTTGTCGGCATAATAAATTGGGAGTTATTGATATTTACTTTAATGTTGTTGTCTTCTTCATAAGCACCATTCTTAAGCTTTTCTTTAAGCGAAAATGGCAGTTGCTGAGCTATTACAGGATGATCTTTAAGCCATTCTGAAATAATTTGATCGTCTGCATCGTATATAAAATAATCTTGTTCTGTTTGATTTTCAGTAATTCTGAATTTAGAAGCTACATATTCATCTAAATTATAATTGTATCTATCTAAATGATCTGGGGTGATATTGGTTAAAACTGAAATATGTGGCTTAAAATCTATAATACCATCTAACTGAAAGCTACTAAGTTCTAGTACATACCAGTCTGGAGTAGTTTCAGCAACTTGCTTGGCAAAACTATCCCCAACATTACCGGCCATTCCTACAGAAATTCCACCCGCCTTCAATACATGATAGATCCACTTTGTAACTGTTGTCTTACCGTTACTTCCAGTAATACCTATGATCTTAGCATCGGTATATGTAGCTGCAAATTCAATTTCAGAAATTACAGGCACTCCTTTTTCTATAAGCTGTTTAACGATTGCTACAGATTCTGGAATACCAGGACTCTTCATCACCACATCTGCATCTAAAATTCTTGGTATATCATGACCGGCTTCTTCCCAGTCTACTCCAAGTTCTTCTAGAACAGCTTTGTATTTATCTTTTATCTTTCCGAAGTCGGATACAAAGACATCAAAACCCTGCTTTTTAGCCAATATAGCTGTCCCAACCCCACTTTCGCCGGCTCCAAGAATTGCTATTTTAGTTTTATCAGACATCAGTTAATTTTGGTTATCTTAATTTTAAGGTCACTACCGTTACAATCGCCAAGAAAATTCCAACAATCCAGAATCTCACTACGATCTTACTTTCATGCATTCCTAACTTTTGATAGTGATGATGTAATGGAGACATTAAAAATATTCTTCTTCCTTCTCCATATCTCTTTTTCGTGATCTTGAACCAACCAACCTGCAGAACAACAGAAAGGTTTTCTATTAAAAAGATTCCACATAATACCGGGATCATTAATTCTTTTCTTGTAGCGATTGCTAATACCGCAATAATTCCTCCTATGGTTAAGCTTCCTGTATCTCCCATAAATACCTGAGCAGGAAAGGTGTTATACCATAAAAATCCAACCAAAGCTCCGGCAAATGCCATGATAAAAATGGTCATTTCTCCAGATCTTGGTATATACATGATATTGAGATAATCTGAGAATATGATGTTACCCGAAACCCACGCGAAAATCGCCAGAGTTACTACTATAATAGCAGAGGTACCGGCCGCGAGGCCATCTATACCATCGGTTAAATTGGCTCCATTAGAAACTGCGGTAACAATAAAGATTACAATAGGAATAAAGATCAACCATGCATAATTGGCTAAATCTGGATCTATCCATGATATCAAACTAGAGTAATTAAATTCATTATTCTTAAAAAACGGAATAGTGGTCGTAGTGCTCTTGATCTCTGCTCCAGATGAAATATCTTCAGCTGCAACCATCATTGTTTGATCATTATTAGTGATCTGAACATCTTCTTTTACAGTTATTCCCGGGTGAAAATAGATAGTGCACCCTACAATTAATCCTAAACCAATTTGCCCAAGAACCTTAAATTTACCTTCAAGACCTTCTTTATTCTTCTTAAAGGTTTTTATATAATCATCTATAAACCCAATAACCCCCATCCAAATTGTGGTAATTATTAAAAGGATGACATAAATATTTTCAAGTTTTGCAAATAAGAAAACAGGAATTAATGTGGCTATGATAATTATTAAACCACCCATAGTAGGAGTTCCTGCTTTGGCATTCTGCCCCTTTAATCCAAGATCTCTAACACTCTCTCCTATTTGCTTCTTCTGAAGATAATTTATGATCTTCTTTCCGTAGATAGTAGAAATTGCCAAAGACAAAATAATAGCCATTGCAGATCTGAATGATATAAATTCAAACAAACCGGCTCCCGGCACCTGGTAATTTTTATCTAGAAAATTGAATAAATAGTATAACATAGTTTGGTTTACAGTTCCTCGAAAATAAAGGAGGTTACTTATTTAGCTGACTTAGAAATTCTGTTACTATTTTAAGATCATCAAAATCTGATCTTACACCATTCACCTCTTGATAGGTCTCATGGCCTTTTCCTGCAATTAGAATGATATCATTGGGTTTAGCAAGCTGACAAGCAGTTTTAATAGCTTGTTTTCTATTCACCACAGCTATGATCTTTTTAAAATTCTGAGGTTCCACTCCTGCTTCAACTTCTTCTAAGATCTTTTCTGGATCTTCAGTTCTTGGATTATCACTAGTTAAAACTACTTTGGTGCTTAGCGCTCCGGCTATCCTACCCATAATTGGGCGCTTGGTTCTATCTCTATCTCCTCCACAGCCTACAACCGTGATTAATTCTTCATTTTTTGTTCTAATAGAATTGATGGTTTCCAATACATTTTGAAGTGCATCTGGAGTATGTGCATAATCAACTATAGCAGTAATCTTTTCTTTAGAAACTATATACTGAAATCTTCCACTTACCGAATTCAATTCACTAATAATTCTGAGAGATTCCTGAGTTTCTAAGCCTAATAGCTCTGCAGCTGCATAAATTGCCAGAATGTTATAAGCATTAAAGTTTCCTATAAGTCTAGACCAAACTTCATTTCCATTTAATTTCAGCAATAATCCACTAAATTGATTTTCCAGAATCTGTGCGCTATAATCTGCGTAAGATTTTAAAGCATAGGTATACTTCTTTGCTTTTGTATTCTGAAGCATTATTTGGCCATTTTTATCATCTACATTAGCCAAAGCAAAAGCGGAGGCTGGTAGGTGGTCAAAAAATGACTTTTTTACATCTCTATATTCCGCAAAACTGGAATGATAGTCTAAATGATCGTGAGATAAATTGGTAAAAATTCCACCGGCAAATTGTAATGCTGTAGTTCTATGCTGAGCAATTCCATGAGAACTCACTTCCATAAAGCAATACTCCAACCCTTCAGCATTCATCTTTCTTAGATAAGAATTTATCGTTAAAGAATCTGGGGTAGTATGTGTGGCAGAAAATTCTGTATCTGCGATCATCACTTTAACCGTAGATAGTAATCCAACCTTGTATCCGGCTTTAGTAAAAAGATTATAAAGCAAGGTGGCAACCGTAGTTTTACCATTTGTTCCGGTAACTCCCACCAACTTTAAATTCTCAGAAGGATTATCATAATAATTTGCAGCCATTATGGCCAGTGCAGAATGGGAATTCTCTACCTGAACATAGGTAACACCATTTACAACATCTTCTGGTAATTCTTCGCAAACTACGGCCAAAGCTCCTTGAGCTACCGCTTTTTTTATAAACTCGTGTCCATCGGATAAGGTTCCTCTAATGGCTACAAAAACATCATTCAACTCTACTTTTCTAGAATCAAACTGAATGGAATTTATAGTAATAGCAGTTTTACCTACTACGGCTTCCATAGAAACTTTATATAATATGTCTTTTAAATTCTTCAACTTAAACTTAATGCTACGTTTTGATTTGCTTTGATCTTTTTTCCCGGAGCTACAGATTGTCTCTTCACTACTCCGTTACCTTCGATAATTACATTTAACCCAAGATTTTCTAATAAAGGAATAGCATCCATTACAGGCATTCCTGTAACATTAGGCATAACATCCTTCTTATTTTGAGCTTCAGAAAAATACTTTTCGAAATCTTTAGTAATTACTTTCTTATCCACCTCTAGAGATTCTATCGTATCTTCTAAAGGAGTATCTGTATAAATTTTTTGAGCGATCCTTTTAAAAACGGGCCCGCTAACATCTGCACCGTAATACCCTACTCTGTTATTAGGCTTGTGTATAATTACTATACTTGTATATTTTGGATTGTCTGCAGGGAAATAACCTACAAAAGATGAAATATATCTTGGATTAGAATTCCAGTCTTTCATCCAATATTCTGTTTGAGCAGTTCCTGTCTTTCCTGCCATAGAGAAGTTTGGTGAGTACAAACTTTTTGCAGTTCCTCTAACAACTACATTCTCCATCATTGCCTTCACTTTATTTACGGTCTCTATAGAACAAATAGAAGGATTAATCACTTTTCTATCATTCTTAAGAATGGTTTTATCCCACTCTTTGATCTCTCTAATAAATCGAGGCTTCACCATTTCGCCATTGTTAGCAATAGCATTATAAAAGGTTAGTGTTTGTAAAGGTGATATCTGCACACTCCCATATCCATATGCCATCCATGCTAGAGATAATCCAGACCATTTTTTATCTCCCGGACTCGGGATGTAAGGAGCACCTTCTCCTTTAATAGAAAGATCTAATTTTTCATTAAGATTCATACGATTAAGACCATCTACAAATTTTTGCGGCTGGTCTTTATAATTGTCATAAATTAATTTAACCACCCCAACATTTGAAGAAAGCTCAAAAGCACGAGCTGCACTTATTTTACCATAACCTCCCCTATGAGAATCTCTTACCTTATACCCTTTAACCTTGAAAACTCCCTGCTCTGTGTCTACCACTGTTCCGGTATCTATTACCTTATCTTCCAAAGCAACAACTAAAGACATTAATTTAAAAGTAGATCCTGGCTCATGAGTTTCACCAACAGCATAATTCAATTTTTCATAATAAGAACCATCTTCTGTTCTACCTAGATTAGAAATTGCCTTAATCTCTCCTGTCTTGGTTTCCATAACCACCACAGTTCCATGATCTGCCTGATATTTTTCTAATTGAGCGAGCAATGCATGATGTGCTATATCCTGAATATTAACATCTATAGTAGATATTACATCATAACCATCTTGCGGTTCTATTTCATTGTTATCGCTAATAGGCTTCCATTGCCCTTTTGCAATTTTTTGTTTTAATCTATGCCCATCTGTTCCGTCTAAGAAAGGCCCAAAAGCGCCTTCTAAACCAACTCTGGTATAGTAACCCTGATCGTCTTTGCGCTCGTAACCAACAGTTCTTGCTGCCATAAGCCCTAAAGGATGCTCTCTCACGGTACGTTGCTCCACAATGATCCCACCTTTATACGCTCCCAAATTAAACATCGGGAAGCCCTTCACCCTCATATAGTCTGAATAACCAAGGTTTTTAGCCACCAAAAAGTATCTGTGCTTATTTACCCTAGCTGTTCTTAAAGCTTTAGACCATTGTGCAGATGTTTTGCCGAACATAGCTGCAAGCTTTTTAGAAAGAGGCACGACGTTTTCTTCAAAGTGTTCATCAGAAACGGTTACAGCGTCAAAACGGATGTCGTATTTTGGAACCGACGTAGCCAGTAAATTTCCATTTACATCATATAGATTGCCTCTATTGGCAGGAATTTTAAAATTCTTAAATACCCCGTCTTCTGCTAATTTTCTATACTTATCACCTTCAACAAACTGTATGTTAATTAACTGCACCCCAATAGCCACAGCAAAGACAAACATGAGTCCCGCTATAATGTATAATCTATTTAGTATGTGCTTCTCTGTAGTAGCCACAGTTTATTTGGGTTAGTCTGTAATGTTAATTTTAATTTTGTATGGTGGCATTTCAGAAGTTTCAATACCCCTATCTGCCATTCTTCTAATAATATTAGATTCCATCTTTAGCTTCATTAAGGAAGAACGATTGTCTACAAACTCACTTCTTAGCGCTCTAACCTCGTCACTTAATTTGGCAATTTGATGAACTTTACTTTCTGCGCTGTGAGAACAGGCGATCATTATAATAGCCAAGAGTGTACAAAAAACTATGAACCTCCAATTCTTAACCGCATCACTGCTTATTAAAAAATTGGCTTTTAAAATACCATACACTCCATTATTCATCTCCTTTTTCGTCATCTTCAATTCTTTACAGAAAGCATTACTATTTTTTTCTCTTATAATCTTTTAGCTATTCTAAGCTTAGCACTTCTCGCTCTATTATTTAAAGCGATCTCTTCTGAAGAAGGCACAATCAACCCTCCTACTTTTTTAAGTGGAACAGAAATATTTCCGAAGAAATCTTTTTCCGGCTCGCCCTCAAAAAGTCCACTTCTTATGTATCTTTTCACCAATCTATCTTCTAAAGAATGATAAGAGATCAAACTCAACCTACCTCCTTTTTTAAGCAGATCTGGAGTTTGTATTAAAAATTCTTTTAGCACATCCAATTCCTGATTCACTTCTATTCTTATAGCCTGATAGATCTGAGCTAAAATCTTATGCTCTTTTTCTTTAAATAAGAAAGGTTTTAAAACCTCTTTTAAACGCTCACTGCTATCTATAGGAGCTTCTTCTCTAGCCTTAACGATCTCTGCCGCTAATTTTGGGGCTATTCGAAGATCTGCATATTCATAGAAAAGCTTCTTTAATTGATCCTGCTCATAATCATTTACCACCTCATATGCACTCAAAACGCTTTTCTGATTCATTCTCATGTCCAACTTAGAATCAAAACGGGTAGAAAAGCCGCGTTCTGCCACATTGAACTGATGAGAAGACACGCCAAAATCTCCTAAAATTCCATCCACCTGTTTAATACCATGAAATCTTAAAAATCTCTTTATAAACCTAAAGTTCTCCGGGATTAAGGTAAATCTTGAATCGTCTAACTTATTAGCCAAAGCATCTGGATCTTGATCAAATCCGAATAATTTTCCCTTTTCACCTAATCTGCTCAAAATTTCAGCAGAATGTCCGCCACCACCAAAAGTCACATCTACATAAACTCCGTCTGGCTTAATATTTAAACCATCTACAGACTCATTTAATAATACCGGATTATGATATTCCATTTCCATTTAAATTTCCCATTACTTCTTCAGCCAAGCTTGCAAAATCTTCTGCAGATTCATCAAGGGTATTTTCATATTTATCTTTATCCCAGATCTCAATTATTTTTATTGCAGAGGATAAAACGATCTCTTTATCTATTTTAGCAAATCCAATAAGGTCTTTAGGAATCAACAATCTTCCATTTGCATCAACTTCCACTATTTTAACACCAGCGGTAAATCTTCTAATAAAGTCATCATTCTTTTTCACGAACCTATTTAGATCATTGATCTTTTCCATCATCAAATTCCACTCATGCATAGGATATAATTCCAAACAAGGCTGAAAAACAGAACGCTTCAATACAAAACCCTCCTGCAAAACTGAAGACAATTGCTTCTTTAATGCAGACGGCATCATTAATCTGCCCTTTGCATCAACCTTGCATTCGTAAGTTCCAATTAGGTTTACCACTTCAAATCTTTATAGATTCAAATATATTGAAAATATTACCACATTTTACCACTTTTCACCACTTTGTTGATAAGTTTTACCACCTATTCAGCTGAAACACTTCTTAATAGATGTATTCGGTTCGGATTCAGCACCTTGCTAGAATTGAATATTTTAGCTTCGATTTTCACATTTTTTTATAAGATTTTCACGATTAAAAGCTTTAGAGAAACTCCGTTGTATTAAGTAAAAATGATTATACTTGTACTGAAATCGCTATATTTGCGATTGCTAACCGCAAAGGGCATCAATGAAACATAATTTACAGCAAGAAGGGAAATTTACCTACCTAGAAAAAGGGGAAGGTACTCCGATAGTTATTTTGCATGGACTTATGGGCGGATTGAGTAATTTTGATGGAGTAGTAGACTTTTTCCCAGAGAAAGGATATAAGATTTTAATTCCAGAATTACCATTATATTCCAGACCACTTCTTAAAACTAGCGTACAGAATTTCGCGAAATTCATAAAAGAATTTTTAGATTTTAAAGGATATAAAGAAGTGATACTTCTTGGTAATTCTTTAGGAGGACACATAGCTTTACTTTGCACAAAAATGTATCCTGAACTAGTTAAAGCTCTGGTTATAACAGGAAGCTCTGGATTGTATGAAAATGCAATGGGTGAAAGTTATCCACGTAGGGGAGATTATGAATTCATCAAGAAGAAAGCTCAAAACGTATTTTACGATCCTGAAGTAGCCACAAAAGAAATTGTAGACGAAGTTTACACTACTGTTACAGACAGAAATAAGTTGATCAAAACGCTAGCTATAGCAAAAAGCGCTATTAGACACAACATGGCAAAAGATCTCCCAAATATGCCTACTCCAACTTGTATAATATGGGGAAAGAACGATAATGTAACTCCACCAGAAGTTGCAGAAGATTTCAACAAACTCTTACCAGACTCAGACCTTTACTGGATAGACAAATGCGGACATGCCGCTATGATGGAGCATCCAGATTTATTTAATGAATTATTCTTTGACTGGCTTCAGAAAAGAGAATTTTAAGATTACCAAAGATGAAGATTAAAACCGCTGAATTTGTAATAAGCAACAGCGAGGTTGCAAGATGCCCAAATAGTTCCCTGCCGGAATACGCATTTATTGGTAGAAGTAATGTTGGTAAGTCTTCCTTGATCAATATGATCACCAGCAGAAAAAGCTTAGCTAAAACTTCTGGAAGACCCGGAAAAACGCAGCTTATAAATCACTTCCTCATCAATGGAGATTGGCATTTGGTAGACCTTCCTGGCTATGGATATGCCAGAGTTTCTAAAAGTATCAAAAAAACATTTCAAAAATTTATTACTGCTTATTTCGAGCAACGCGAACAAATGATCTGTGCATTTGTGCTAATTGATAGCAGACATGAACCTCAGCCTATAGATATGGAATTTATGCAATATCTGGGTGAGCATGGAATTCCATTTTGCATCATCTTTACGAAGGCAGACAAATTAAAGCCAAACGCCTTAGATCGCAATGTAGAAAACTATAAAGCCAAAATGCTGGAGACCTGGACAGAAATGCCAGAATACTTTGTTACCTCCTCCGAAAATGGTCTTGGGCAAGAAGAAGTTCTAAATTATATCGATAATATCAATTCTCAGTTTCAAAGAAACTAGAACCTTCATTTACATACACATCACTCTATTTTAAAATTAAAAAATCACCATAGCAAACGCTTTAGTGATTTCTATTTCTAAAAATTTAGATAACAAAAAAACTGTTGCAAATAAATATTTACAACAGTTAATATACTTAATACAACAGGACTTTCTTAAAGCGCTGCTACGTGTTTAGCTAATTTAGACTTTAAATTAGAAGCTTTATTATCATGAATGATATTTTTCTTAGCTAATTTATCGATCATAGAGATAACAGATGGATATAAAGTCTCTGCATCTTTCTTATCAGCCTCTTTCAATTTCTTGATAGCGTTTCTAGTAGTTTTATGTTGGTAGCGGTTTCTAAGACGCTTGGCCTCATTGCTACGGATTCTCTTTAACGCTGACTTATGATTTGCCATTACAAATACTATTTAATTAATTTTTTATTGTAGTCCGTAGGGGAATCGAACCCCTGTTACATGGATGAAAACCATGCGTCCTAACCCCTAGACGAACGGACCATTATTTATTTCAATTTGAACTTGTAAAAAATCTACTCAACTTCTTACCTGAACATGTTAGCAATTTAAAATTGCTTAGTAGTCCGTAGGGGAATCGAACCCCTGTTACATGGATGAAAACCATGCGTCCTAACCCCTAGACGAACGGACCATTATTTGTTTTAATGCGGATGCAAAAATACAACTATTTTTCAATCGTACAAACGCTGAAGTAATTTTTTCTGAATTATTTTCAAATTAATTCTTTAGCTTCAGAAATACAGCAATTTACATTTGAAAAAAACTTTTCAAAATTATTTCTTTGACCCACTATTTCAAATAACAAAGAGAAAGACTTAACCATTGCTAAGTAAGCTTTCCCCTTAAACCCTTTTTAATATGCCTTCGCAAATAACACTCTTTGATTAGAGTACTCCCCTGTAAGAACGCATTTCCCGGCTTCTTTACTACCATCTATAGGAATACACCTAATCGTGGCTTTAGTAAGCTCTTTTATCTTTAATTCAGTTTCAGAAGTTCCATCCCAGTGAGCAGAAATAAAACCTCCCTTATTTTCTAGAACATCTTTAAAAGCTTCAAAAGTTTCCACTTCTGTAATATGTGAATCTCTAAATTTTAAAGCTTTCTCAAAAAGGCTGTCCTGTATTTCGGTCATCAAACCTTTAATCTTATCTACCACATCTTCTTGCGAAACAGTTTCTTTGGTAAGAGTATCTCTTCTGGCAAGTTCAACACTTCCTTTTTCAAGATCTTTAGGACCAATTGCTAAACGTACTGGAACTCCTTGCAATTCATATTGAGCAAATTTCCATCCCGGCTTTTGAGTATCTCTGTCATCAAACTTCACAGAAACCCCTACTGCCCTAAGATCTTTTACCAATTTATTGGCCACCTCAGAAATTTGCGCTAATTGCTCATCTCCTTTATAAATAGGTACAATTACCACTTGTATTGGAGCTAAGTTTGGAGGTAGCACCAAGCCTTGATCATCACTATGAGTCATTATCAATGCCCCCATTAATCTGGTTGATACTCCCCAAGAAGTTGCCCAAACATAATCTAGTTTCCCCTCTTTAGATGCAAATTTAACATCGAAAGCTTTAGCAAAATTCTGACCTAAAAAGTGAGATGTACCTGCTTGTAAAGCTTTTCCATCTTGCATTAAGGCCTCTATACAATAGGTTTCTTCTGCACCTGCAAAACGTTCATTCTCAGACTTAGTTCCCTTAATAACAGGAATAGCCATAAACTTTTCTGCAAATTCTGCATAAACATCATTCATTTGCTCTGCCTCTGCTATGGCTTCGGCTTTTGTTGCATGCGCTGTATGCCCTTCTTGCCATAAAAACTCTGCAGTTCTTAAGAACAATCTGGTTCGCATTTCCCATCTCACAACGTTAGCCCATTGATTGATCAAAATTGGCAGATCTCTATAAGACTGGATCCATCCCTTATAGGTATTCCATATAATTGCTTCTGAAGTTGGCCTTACAATAAGTTCTTCTTCGAGCTTAGCATCTGGATCTACAATTAATTTAGAACTATTTTCAGGATCGGTTTTAAGCCTGTAGTGAGTTACTACTGCGCACTCTTTAGCAAATCCTTCTGCATTTTTCTCTTCTGCTTCAAATAAACTTTTAGGGACAAAAAGTGGGAAATAGGCATTTTCATGACCAGTTTCTTTAAACTTTGAATCTAATTCTGCCTGCATTTTTTCCCATATAGCATATCCGTAGGGTTTAATGACCATACAACCTCTCACTGCTGAGTTCTCGGCTAGATTGGCATTGACAACCAGCTCATTATACCATTTAGAATAGTTATCGTGGCGTGTAGTTAGTTTCTTACTCATTACTTGTATTTGGCATAAAAATTGAGGATTTATAGCTATATCGCGTGTTTTGTTAAAACCACGATCTGTTAGCGCAAAACTAACTAATTTTGTAATGTTCAACAATTAAATACATAGCTTATGAAACTTTATACTAGCATTTCTAAGAAAATACTTTTTTTCATAGCTCCTGTAACATTGTTTTTGTTTACTTCTTGTGGCTCCTACCATTATTCTGGATATGAGAATGATAGTGTTTACGGAGATTCTTCTCGTACTTATGGCGAGACAGAACAGATGGAAAATCAAGAAAGCAATAAAAATTATTATCAAAATCTTTTTGAAGAAGAAGCCGCATTATATGGCGATGTCTTAGCCGAAGGAGCAGTTTTTACAGATGTAGAGAACTACTCTTCTAGTGATGGAGATTATGAAGGAGATATTGAATACAACTACCAAGGCGGTAATGCTGCCTGGGGCACAAATCCAGATTCTTACTCTATAAATATCATTAACAATGGTTTTTATGGTAATGGGTACTATGGAGGATTCTATAATCCATATTGGGCAGGTGGAATTTTTGACCCATGGGGCCCTGGATATTATGGACCAGGTAACTGGGGATTTCCTTACGGTTTTGGATATGGAGGATTCTACGGAAATAGATATGGTTATGGATACGCCGTGCACCCATTTTTATATGGAGCAGGCGGATGGTACAATCCATACAACTTCTATGGAAATAGATATACTTATTACAACCAGAACAACATAGCTTATAACACCGGAAGAAGAAACTCTACCTCGACCTACCGTAGCAATAGATCTTCAGATCTTAGAAATGCTACAAGCTTAGGAAATCGTGGGAGAAACTCTAGTTATTCTAGAAGTATAAGAAATATTAGAAATTCAAATGACGATTATGGTATAAGTAGAAGATCATCTAATTCTTACAATACTAGATCTGGTTCTTACGATGGTTATTCAAGATCGAACCGAAGCTCTACAAATTCTCCGGTTTATAGATCAACAAGAAGCAGTAATAGCAGTAGCACAAGATCTTCTTCATCAACTACTAGAAGAAGTAGTGGTACCGTAAGAAGTAATAGTGGTTCATCCCGCAGTTCTGGAACTACAAGAAGTTCTGGAGGAAGCTCTAGATCATCTTCAAGAGGAAGAAATAATTAAAATTAATTTTTCAAAGAAAAATTCATGAAAAGAATATTCTTATTGGTCATAGCCCTTTTGTCTGTGACCTTTTCACAAGCACAAGACATTACAGATGCGGTTAGATATTCTACATCCCAATTATACGGCACGGCTAGATTTAAAGCTTTAAGCGGTGCGTTTGGAGCGCTGGGAGGTGATCTTTCTGCAATGAAGATCAACCCGGCTGGATCTGCTATTTTTAATAATAGTTACAGTACTGTTTCATTAGAATACAACAGTAGAAATAATGATACCCGCTACGGTAATAGAACCACAAGCTCAGACGATTCAGATTTTAATTTCTCGCAAGCCGGTGCAGTTTTGGTTTTTAACAGTAATGATCCCGAAAACAGTTGGAAAAAATTAACTTTAGGCTTTAATTATTCTCTTACCAATAACTTTAAAGATGATTATGTAGCTACCGGAATAAGCAGCAATTCTATAGATCAGTATTTTCTAGGCTATGCTAATGGAGTTCCTTTAGATAATCTAGAAACCGTAGATGGAGAGACAATTGCAGATCTTTACCGCTATCTTGGTGAGAATATTGGGTTTGGAGCACAACAGGCATTTTTAGGGTATCAAGCATTTGTTATCAACCCAAATTCTAACGATCTAGACAATACTTCTTATTCTTCTGCGATTGCACCAGGAAATTTCGATCAGCAATTTGCTTTAGCTTCTACAGGATTAAACGGTAAGTTCACATTTAACGCAGCCACTACTTATAAGGATTTTCTTTACTTTGGAGCTAACCTAAATGCTCATTTTATTAACTATGATAAATCAACAAGGTATAGCGAATTCAATACGAATTCTAATAGCGAAATTAATGAGATCGTATTCAGAAATAATTTAAGCACTACCGGAGATGGATTTTCCTTTCAACTTGGAACTATTGCTAAAGTTAACGATTATGTACGATTAGGTGTTTCTTATGAATCCCCAACCTGGTACAGCATTCAAGAAGAATCTTCTCAGGCTATACAATCTTATAGCGCTAATACAGATGAAGTAGTAAATGTAATTACCAACGTTGTAAATGTTTACCCAGATTATACTTTAAGAACACCTGGTAACTTAACAGGAAGCTTGGCAGTATTGTTTGGAAGCAAAGGTTTAATTAGTTTCGATTACACTTATAAAGATTATTCTAATACTAAATTTACTCCAAGTAGCGATCCAGAATTTAATTTTCAGAATGAATTGATCAGCAGTAATCTTCAAGCCACCTCAAGTTTTAAGGTAGGTGGAGAATATAGAATTGAAGACTGGAGCCTAAGAGGAGGCTATAGATATGAGCAAAGTCCCTATAAAAACGAGTCTACTATTGGAAATCTAGATGGTTATTCTGCCGGATTAGGTTATAATTTTGGAAATATAAAGTTAGATGTTGCTTATGATCATGCTTCTAGAATAGACAACCCACAATTCTATCAGGTTGGATTAACTAACACCTCTCGTATTGAACGAGATTTCTCTAATGTTGTACTATCTGTGAGTTTTGGAATCTAAAAAATATTGAATTAAAAGTCAAACGATCCGGATCTTCCACTGCGAATTTCCGGATCTATCTTTTTAGAGTGAAATGCCCCTTGAATTGTTTAATTGATCTAGAAGCATCTTGAAGTTCTACTACAAACCAATAATCGTCTGATGGCAGATTTTTTCCGTTGTAAGTACCATTCCAACCTCCTACATTAGGGTTGAGTTGTTTTATTAATTTTCCAAATCTATCATAAATGAATAAACGTACGTAAGAAACTTTCTCGTCATTTATTACATTCCATCTATCATTGTAGCCATCGCCATTAGGTGTAAAAAACCTGGGGTAGCCAATCAAAACGAATTCTTCAGAAGTGATACTTCCACAGCCACCAACAACTCTTGCCGAAACGGTATAAAATCCGGCAGGAACATCATTAAAGTTATTACTTTGTTGCCACATACCATCATCCAATCTATATTCTAGAGGAGGCTCATCCCCTACACCCTTTATTACCGAAACTTCTAACAGATATCCATCATCAAAGTCGTTCCCGGAAGTGTTTACCTCAATTGAGGTAGGTACGGTATAACTTAAAACAGTAGTATTGAAAATGGCTGTACAACCTGAAGACAAACTCGAAATTTCCACAGAATACCCTTTAGAAGCATCAATCTCATCAACAACAAAAATTGCATTTTCTACACCATCACCATCCGGATCGTTATCTGGTGTCCAATTATAAATATAATCATCTCCAAGATCCTGGCCAATACTAAAAGAATTAAGCAGCTTCCCATTAGCATCAACACAAGTTGAAATACTATCATTCCAATCAATTTCTAAGGAGTCTTCAATCTTTAGCTGGAAACTTACAGGTTCTGAAATACAACCTGTCCTATTATTGGTGATGGTTGCAAGGAGAATTTGCCCATCTACACCCTCATAAACGTTTGCATTCTCAATAGAAATATCATTATTTAGATCTGCCTGAGATTTGTAGAAAGTTGCTGAAAAACTATCAATAGTATCAATATAATTCGCGCTTAATTGCGGAGTTAAAGAAGACAGATTAAACTTAGCAGTATTATTGATACTACAACTCGAAAGATCTTCTGGCTTTTGTGCAATGGGCGCATCGTTAAATTGAATAGATACATCATCTGAAACTTGTGTATTGGTAAGGGCATTAATAGCCACTACTCTATAATCTCCTGAAGAATTAACCGAATATTTAGAGGTGGTCTCATTAAGAATTTCGACGTATATTCCTGTTGAAGCATCTTTTTTATACCAGGTAAAAACATCAGCATAAAGATTTTCTACCTTTAATTCTACACTATCTAATCCACATACATTTTGATCTTCACCCAGCAAGCTAATTATCGAGCAATCTGTATTCCCTGCATTTGGGCTTGCCGTATTTATTTGTTTTAAACTGATATAACCTTCCGCTTGAGAAAAGTTTGTAATTAGAACCACATAGATGTCACCGGTTCTCGCACCTTTAAGATTAAAGTTCTCTATAGGCGCAGGTGAGTAACTACATCCCGCCGCATTCGCATCGCTCAACGCACTATCACTGCAAAAATCTTCGCCTTCTCTAAACGGCCCCCATGCTGCATAATCTACATCTAGTGTTAAGCCAGATCCATCTGCATTTATAGTTTGAGTGATTTCAAAATTTAAATCTCCCGGTTTTCCTATTTTCATAAAGAACCATGCAGGATAAGATTGCTCCTCAAGGCAAGAATAATCCGGACCTGCTTCAGCATTAGCAATATCACTATTTAATTTATTGGAATTAGGAAATACGAATTGCGTATCTCCCGCACAAAACGGTTTTATGCGTTCACACCTATCACCTTGAGCAAAAGAGTTGCTTACACAGAATAGCGTAAAAAAGATAAAAAAAAGACAATTCAAAACAGACTTCATAATTCATTTTCCCAAGAACCTACAAAATAACAAATTTCATGTCAGTATAGACAGTAGCTCTTAATAAACTTTCGCTTAAAAAACTTTAAAATATGTATCTTTGCAAGCGAATTAAAGAGATTACGACTACTATACAAAAAAGTACTATGAAGATAGACAATATAGAGAACGAGATTACAGAAATTGGAGATGCGCATGCTTCTTCAAATTCAGAAAATCCTATCAGAGATGATGCATTTGAGTTAAGCAATCAAGAAAAGATTGCTATTATCAATAAAGATGTTGAGCATATTCTGCATACTCTAGGTATGGATCTTACCGATGATAGTCTTAAGGGAACACCACAAAGGGTTGCTAAGATGTTCGTTAATGAGATCTTCTCTGGATTGCAACCAGACAATAAACCTAAAGCTTCTACTTTTGAGAATAAGTATAAATATGGTGAGATGTTAGTGGAAAAGAATATTACCATTTATTCTACGTGTGAACACCATTTGCTTCCAATTGTTGGAAGGGCTCACGTAGCATACATTTCTAAGGGTTCTGTAATAGGATTATCTAAAATGAACAGAATTGTGGATTATTTCGCAAAAAGACCACAAGTTCAGGAAAGACTTACTATGCAAATTGTTGAAGAACTTCAAAAAGCTTTAGGTACAGATGACGTTGCGTGTGTTATAGACGCTAAACATTTATGCGTAAATAGTAGAGGTATTAGAGATATTGAAAGCAGCACGGTAACCAGTGAATTTGGAGGCGCTTTTAAAGATGCAGGCACTAAGAGAGAATTCTTAGACTACATAAAGCTAGATACTTCATTCTAACCCTATTTGATATAAATATTTAAAAGAGAGAGATTTTTATGGCGCTATATAAAGAGCAGAGCTTAAAAATATATAATTCAATGACGGGAGAAAAGGAAATTTTCACCCCCATTAATGAAGGGCATATAGGAATGTATGTTTGTGGACCTACCGTTTACAGCAATGTTCATTTAGGAAATTGTCGCACCTTTATCTCTTTCGACCTTGTGTTTAGATATCTAAAGCATTTAGGATATAAAGTTCGTTACGTTAGAAACATAACCGATGCTGGCCATTTAGAAAATGATGCAGAAACCGGGGAAGACCGAATAGCCAAAAAAGCACGTTTAGAACAGATAGAACCTATGGAAGTAGTGCAACGCTACACCGTAGATTTTCATAACATTCTTGAGAAGTTTAATAATCTGCCACCAAGTATAGAGCCTACCGCTACGGGACATATTGTGGAGCAAATTGAAACCATCAAAACTATTATAGAGAAAGGATTGGCCTATGAGGTGAACGGCTCTGTATATTTTGATGTGATAAAATTTAATGAAGATCATCATTATGGCAAATTAAGCGGAAGAAATATTGAGGATATGATCGCTAATACCAGAGAACTTGCCGCACAAAGTGACAAGAAAAATCCACAGGATTTCGCTCTTTGGAAAAAAGCAGAACCCCAACATATTATGAGATGGCCATCTCCATGGAGCGACGGTTTTCCAGGTTGGCACTTAGAGTGTACCGTAATGAGCACGAAATATCTTGGCGAAGAATTCGATATTCACGGAGGTGGAATGGACCTAAAGTTTCCTCATCATGAATGTGAGATTGCTCAAGGGGAAGCCTCTACAGGGAAAACTCCGGTGAATTATTGGATGCACGCAAACATGCTTACCTTAAATGGTAAGAAAATGGCAAAATCTACTGGAAATAATATACTTCCTACAGAAATATTTAGTGGCGATAATTCAAATTTAAGTAAAGGCTTTTCTCCATCTATTGCACGGTTCTTTATGCTACAAGCTAATTACAGAAGCATATTAGATTTTTCTAATGATGCCCTGTTAGCAAGTGAAAAAGGATTCAATAGATTGATGGATTCATTTAGAAGTATTTCTGAGTTACCTACTTCTGAAACTTCGTCTTTTTCAGTAAGTGAATGGAAACAGCGTTGTTATGACGCTATGAACGATGATTTTAACAGTCCTATATTAATTGCTAATCTATTTGAGGCCGTAAAGTTAGTAAATGGAATTAAAGATGGTGAAGAGAAAATAAGCTCAGAAGATAGAGATGCTCTTAAAACCACCATGCACGAATTTATTTTTGATGTATTGGGCCTTATTGATGTAGCTGTTGCTAATGAAGATAGTTCTGAAAAATTATCTGGAATTGTTGAGATGCTTATTGAAATGAGAGCTCAAGCAAGGAATAATAAAGACTTTGCTACAAGCGACCAAATAAGAGATAAGCTCCTAGATCTTGGAATTCAATTAAAAGACGGAAAAGAAGGAACAACTTTTTCTATAAGTTAACTACTAATTGTTGATCTATGATCAAAAACCAATTAGCATATCCGTTTATTCTTCTGGTAAGATTCTACCAGAAAGTAATATCGCCTTTAACTCCTGCAGCCTGCAGGTATACCCCTACATGTTCTCAATATACATTGGTAGCACTTAAGAAGCACGGATTATTTAAAGGCGGCAAACTTAGTTTAAAAAGGATATTTAGCTGTCACCCGTGGGGTGGCTCTGGATACGATCCTGTTCCCTAATACATTGTTCAATATTTGCATGCTTTAAGTTACAAAACCATGCAAATATGTATATTTACCAACCTAATTAAAATATTTACAACATGCTTTTTAATGCAATTACCTGGAGTCCTTCAGAAGGTTTAGAACTTGGTTTTTTTACCCTTCACTATTATAGCCTAATGTTCTTAATTGCCTTTGGACTGGGATGGTACATAATGAAAAGTATATATGTTAGAGAGGGTATTCCTATTGAAAAATTAGATTCACTTTTTGTATACACAGTATTAGCAACTCTCATTGGCGCTAGATTGGGCCATGTGCTATTCTATGACTGGGAGTATTTTCAACACAATCTGTTAGAAATCTTTTTACCTGTTAAATTTAAGCCGGAATTTGAATTTACAGGCTTTAGAGGTTTAGCAAGTCATGGTGCAGCTATTGGGATTATAGTAGCAATGTATTTATACAGAAAACGTGTTTTAGACAAACCTGTTTTATGGATATTAGATAGAATTGTAATACCTGTTGCAAGCGGAGGTATCTTTGTTAGAATTGGTAATTTTATGAATTCTGAGATCATTGGAAAACCAACAAATTCTGACTATGGAGTGATCTTCGAAAATCTTGGAGAAACCTTCCCTAGACACCCTGCACAACTTTACGAATCATTTTGCTACCTGTTGATATTTCTATTATTATGGTTCTTATATTGGAAGACTGACAAAAAAGATCGTTTAGGATATATTTTTGGACTTTTCTTAGTATTACTTTGGACGGTTAGATTCTTTATAGAATTCATGAAAGAAGCTCAGGTTGAAGAAAGAGGTACTTGGTTACTAAATACTGGCCAATGGCTTAGCGTACCCTTTATAATTGCTGGATTCTATTTTATGTTTAGACCACAAGCTTCAAAAACAACTACAAAGGCATGAAGAAGAACTTAAGACATCTAACCTTTGCTTTAATCGCTACCATTTTAATTTCCTGCGGAAATGAGGAGCAAAAAGACACTAAAGTAGAAACTCCGGAAATTGAATTTAAGAAGGAAGGAGAGCTTTATTTACTTAAGGCAGCAGATACTATAGAAAAGATAGATATAGAGATTGCAGACAATTCTTATGAGCAGCAAACTGGTTTGATGTACAGAAAGAGTATGAAGAAGAATGAAGGGATGCTTTTTATCTTTCAGGACGAAAATATAAGATCCTTCTATATGAAGAATACATATATACCACTAGATATTATATACTATTCTAAAGATAGCACTGTAGTTAGCTATGTAGAGAATGCAAAACCTTTAGATGAGACAAGCTTACCTTCTAAAGCCCCTGCGAAATTTGTATTGGAATTAAATGCAGGAGAGATTCAACATCTAAATATAGAGGTAGGTGATAAGATAGATTTCTATCCACTTTCAGAACAGAAATAAAACATACATTAATTATAACGTTTAAGTTTCTAATACTATTCTATTAAAGCACATAACTAAGAAAATTATATAAATAAAAAGTCCGTCTTAATTAAGACGGACTTTTTATTTATAGATACCTAATTACTATTCTTCAGTAACAGGTTTTCTTTCTAATGCTTTCTTTCTAACACTATCAAACATTACTGGTGTCGCTATGAATAATGACGAATAAGTACCTACTATAATCCCTACGATCATTGCGAACATAAATCCTCTTAAGCTTTCTCCTCCAAAGATAAAGATCGCAATTAAAACCACTAATGTAGTTAATGAGGTATTCAAGGTTCTACCTAATGTACTATTAAGCGCAGAGTTTACAGTACGTGCCATTGGCCATGTAGTGTGCTCATTAAAGAATTCTCTAATTCTATCAAACACTACCACTGTATCATTCAGTGAGTATCCAATTACCGTTAAGATCGCGGCAATAAAGGCTTGATCTATCTCCATGCTAAATGGCATGATATTGTACGTTAGAGAGAAAATACCCAACACAATTACCACATCATGGAAAACTGCAACCACAGCTCCTAAACTGTATTGCCATTTTCTAAATCTTAATAAGATGTATAAGAATACCACTACTAAAGATCCAATAACAGCCCAGAATGAATCATTTTTAATATCATCTGCAATGGTTGGTCCTACCTTCATAGAAGACATGATTCCTATCGCTCTATCTTTAGAACCAACAGTAAAGTCTTCAAAAGTTACATCTGCCGGTAAGTATGGCTTAAGTGAGGTATATAATTTATTCTGAATTTCTGTATCTACAGCTTCACCTTCATCCTCTACTTTATATTTTGTGGTAATCTTTAATTGATTATCTGCTCCAAATGTTTTTGCTTCTGCACTTCCAAAAGTAGCTACCAAATCTTTTTGAACATCAGTGGCATTCACATCTTCCGCAAACCTTACTGTGTAAGTTCTACCTCCAATAAAATCTACTCCCTGATTAAGTCCATTAGTCAAGAATGATATAATACTAATGGTAACTAATATCCCGGAGAATATGAAAGCGATCTTTCTTTTTGCTAAGAAATCAAAATTCATGTTCTTGAATAAGTTCTTAGTTAAAGACGTAGAGAACAATAAAGATTTACCATTCTTACCATATCCGTCAATCAACAATCTTGTAATAAAGATGGCAGTAAAAAGTGATGTAGCAATACCAATAAGTAAGGTAGTAGCAAATCCTTTAATTGGACCTGTACCTAATACAAGTAAAATTAATCCGGTAAGACCTGTAGTTATGTTTGCATCTAAAATAGAAGAAAGTGCATTTCCAAAACCATCCTTAATAGCTTCCGCTTGTGATTTTCCTTTCTCTAATTCTTCTTTAATCCTTTCAAATATAAGAACGTTTGCATCTACAGACATACCTATAGTTAAAACGATACCAGCAATACCAGGTAAAGTAAGAACAGCACCTAATCCAGCCAATATTCCAAAGATGAAAAGAATGTTTACCGCTAGTGCGATATCTGCATACCATCCGGCTTTACCGTAGTAAAAGATCATCCATATTAATACTAACGCTAATGCAATTAGGAATGAATTGATACCACTATCAATAGCTTCTTGACCTAAAGACGGTCCTACAACTTCACTTTGAATAATATCTGCAGAAGCAGGTAACTTACCAGCTCTTAACACATTTGCTAAATCCTGACCTTCTGTAATATCAAAATCTCCTGAGATCTCACTTCTACCACCAGAAATAGGTCCGGTAGTAACTCCTGGTGCAGAATACACCACTTTATCTAATACAATTGCAATGTTACTTTGTTCCTGGTAAGCCTTACCAGTCATATCTTCCCAAACTTTAGCTCCTTTTCCATTCATTTGCATAGAAACCGTAACTCTACCCAATTGATCGTAAGATTGCTGCGCATCTGTTATCACATCTCCTGTTAAGCTAGGAGTATTTTCTCTATTTCCTTTTAATGCGTATAATTCTACGAAATTATCACTTGGCACACCCCAAGCAAATTCCGCATATCTTAATTGATTAGGTAGTAAAGATCTAACCTGTGGCATATTTAAGTACTCACGTACTTTAGAAGTATCTGCAGTATTGAATGTTGCAAGCACCGGGCTACCTTGACCTCCTGGAGCAACTAATAATTCTAATAATGGATTGTTACCCGTTACAGCCTCCGCAGTAGTATCTTCTGCACTAGCTAAAAGATCTTCGATCTCTTTATCTGCATCAGTAATAGCAGCAGTAGTATCTGCACTTGTATCAGGCTTGGTCTCATTTTTAGTTATAGATTCTGCAAGAACCCTATCTGCATTTACCAAGAAATTACCAAAATCTGTATTCTTATAAACATACCAGAATTCTAATTGAGCAGTGCTTTGTAATAAACCTTTTACACGGTTAATATCTTTTGCTCCCGGAAGCTCAACTAAGATACGACCAGAATTTCCTAAACGCTGAATGTTTGGCTGGGTTACCCCAAACTTATCGATCCTTTTTCTTAATACTTCAAAAGCAGAAAGAATTGACTGATCTACCTTTTCACGAATAATAGGTTCTACTTCCCCATTAGACATTTCATAGTTGATCTGATCGCTAAGGGTTTTGTTCGCAAAAATATCTGGAGAAGCTAATTTAGCACCCGCATTTTCATTGAACTTTTCGAAGAATAGATCTATATAACTTTCCTGACTGTCTTTTTGTGCAGCATCTGCTTCAGCAATAGCTTTATTAAAAACAGGGTCTTTACTATCATTTGCTAAACCTCTTATAATATCTTTAACAGAAATTTGAAGTATCACGTTAATTCCTCCTTTAAGGTCAAGACCTTTATTCAACTCTTTATCTTTAGCTGAATTATAAGTAATTCCGGCAAAGATACTTTCATTCCCAATAGAATCTAAATACCTCTGTTCCGCCAGATCTCTCTTTGCTGAATAGTCTTCAACGCTTGTGTTAATCTTCTGAGTTGCAAATTCTTCTGCGTCACTTTCAACACCTGTAGAGATGAAGGTAAATGATAATTGGTATATACATACCAAAGCGAACAAAATAGCAAAAATCTTAATCAGTCCTTTATTCTGCATTATTCCTTAAAATTTAGTATCAATTTTTAAAACGGACAAATATAGGACTTCAATATTCAAATCCCAATTATTTTTTTTTGAAAAATTTAACTTTTAAACAAAGAAAAGGCCGCTTATAAAGCGACCTTTTTTCTAAATATTTATCAGCTTAAACCGCTAATAATGATTGAATTACAATTCTAATAATTCATTTGTTTTTTTAACTCCTTCTGCACTTTCTTTGATTTTTGCTTTTTCAGCTGAATCAAGTTCGATTTCAACGATCTTTTCAAGACCATTTTTACCTAAAATTGCTGGAACTCCAATACAAAGATCATTTAACCCGTATTCACCCTCTAATAAAGCAGAACAAGGGAACATCTTTTTAGTATCACACCCAATAGCCTGAACCATTGCAGATACTGCTGCTCCTGGCGCATACCATGCACTTGTTCCTAATAACTTAGTTAGCGTTGCTCCACCAACTTTAGTATCTTCAGACACCTGCGTAAGGCGTTCTTCAGATAAAAATGCTTTCACAGGAATACTATTTCTAGTAGCCAATCTTGTAAGTGGCACCATCCCTGTATCGCTATGTCCACCTATTACCATTCCATCTACATCAGAAGGAGGGCAATCTAAAGCTTCACTCAAACGGTATTTAAAACGTGCGCTATCTAAAGCTCCACCCATTCCAATAATTCTATTTTTTGGAAGTCCGGTAGTTTTATGTACAAGGTAAGTCATAGTATCCATAGGATTACTTACCACTATTATTATTGCATCTGGAGAATGCTGAATTAGGTTAGAAGAAACTTCTTTTACGATGTTTGCATTGATACCTATTAATTCTTCTCTTGTCATTCCCGGTTTTCTAGGAATACCACTTGTAATTACAACAACATCACTACCTGCAGTTTTAGAATAATCGTTGGTAGCACCTGTAACTTTCGAATCAAATCCATTAAGAGTTGCAGTTTGCATTAAATCCATCGCCTTACCTTCAGCAACACCTTCTTTGATATCTAATAAAACTATTTCTGAAGCAAAGTCTTTAATTGCAATATATTCAGCACAACTGGCACCTACTGCTCCAGCACCTACGATAGTAACTTTCATTTTAAGTATTTTATGTTATTAAATTTATTTTTTACGAAAATACAAATTTAAGAGAAGACTTATAATAAGGATTGGTTAAATGTGCTGTTAATTAAAGCGATAGTGCAAGCCTACATTCGCATTAAAAAAACTTCCTGCAGTTAACATTGTTGAAAACTGAAAATCCTCAAAATATAGGTTGAATCCAAGATCTGCCTTAAAATTGACATCAGTTCCTCCAAGCGCTCCCAATTCTCTATTTAATTGCGGCAATATCTGTCCGCCTCCACCTAATGTATAATCAAAGTTAGAATTAGTAATTCCAACAGCACCAAAAACTTCAAAACTATCATATAATTTAGAAGCCAAGGCTTGAGCCATCCATATATTAGCATCAACCTCAATTTCGTTAAGGTTTAGCACGTTCAAACCATTTGCATTTATTTGAATTGGATCATACTCGTAATTGATATTGATGGTACTATATGCCACTACTCCAGAAATACTAAAGTCTTCTTCTCTATAACGTTTAATATATTGAGAAAAATTATGCTTGATTGCAGCTCCCGCAGTACTTACTCCAACATTATTGAGTGTTACTTCCGGCACATATCTAACGGCTATCTCTGTACCATAAGGCAAGCCTACAGTTAATTGTGGAAATGGGTGGATCACTATTTTTTTATCCAGACCATCTAAAGCATCCAATGTAAAATCTTGCCCTAAAAATTGACCTTCATAAACCCCTTCAGAATCTTTACCAAAAACGGTTGGAGCTAAAAGATTGGAGCCTCCCTGCACATTTAGTATATTAAAATCTCCATTCTGCACTAATTTAGTTTGCTTACTTCCTGGAACGAATAAGGCATTTCCATGAATAGAAATATCAATTTTCCATTTACCTAAATCTTGTGCAGAGTTAAACCAACCTGCAGAAGATTGTACAGAAGCAGCCTCAGCGCCAGGGGTCGCAAAATTTTCTGCAATTAATAGCATATCATCAACAAGTAGATCTTGATCACTTTGAGCTTTTACGGTAGAAAATCCTAATAGTGTGGCAGCTACCAGAATAGAGAGGTGTATTTTTTTCAAGGGGTGTAGGTTTATTGTTCGAGGTAAAAATAGTAAAATTTAAGCTTTGTGAAAGAAACTTAAAAAGTTTATGATAAGGCAAAAAAAAGTCCACTTTAAAAAGTGGACTTTAAATATTTATTAGATATCTATATTAGCATAGACTGCATTTTTCTCTATAAATTCTCGTCTTGGTGGAACTTCATCCCCCATCAACATAGAAAAGATCCTATCTGCTTCACTACTATTGTCTATATTAACCTGACGCAGTTTTCTAAAAGCAGGATCCATAGTGGTATCCCATAATTGTTCTGCGTTCATTTCTCCAAGACCTTTATATCGTTGGATCTGAACACTACCATTAAAGCTTTCTGCTACCGCATCACGCTCTTTTTCACTCCAAGCATATTGCTTTTTCTGACCTTTTTTAACCAAATAAAGCGGTGGAGTTGCAATATAAATATGTCCGTTTTCTATTAATTCTTTCATGTATCTGAAGAAGAATGTAAGAATTAGCGTCTCAATGTGGCTACCATCCACGTCGGCATCACACATTATCACTACTTTATGATACCTCAGCTTAGATAAATTTAAAGCCTTACTATCTTCTTCTGTTCCAATAGTTACACCAAGAGCAGTATAAATATTCTTGATCTCTTCGTTATCAAACACACGATGAGTCATTGCTTTTTCCACATTCAAGATCTTACCTCTTAAAGGCAAAATTGCTTGAAAGTTTCTATCTCTTCCTTGCTTTGCAGTTCCACCTGCAGAATCTCCCTCCACAAGGTACACTTCGCATTTTGCAGGATCTTGCTCTGAACAATCTGATAATTTCCCAGGTAAACCTCCAATGCTCATCACCGTTTTACGCTGCACCATTTCACGCGCTTTCTTAGCGGCATGACGTGCCTGAGCGGCAAGGATCACTTTTTCTACAATTATCTTAGCATCTCCAGGATTCTCTTCCAAATAGTTTTCTAACATTTCAGAAACTGCCTGAGATACTGCTGCGGTAACCTCACGGTTACCTAATTTAGTTTTTGTCTGACCTTCAAATTGTGGTTCTGATACCTTTACCGAAATAATTGCCGTTAATCCTTCACGGAAATCATCTCCAGCGATCTCGAATTTCAATTTATCCAACATTCCAGAAGCATCTGCATATTTCTTTAAAGTGGTTGTTAAACCTCTTCTAAATCCAGATAAATGCGTTCCTCCTTCATGGGTGTTAATGTTGTTTACATATGAGTGTAGATTTTCATTGAAAGAAGTGTTATACACCATAGCAACCTCAACAGGAATATCATTCTTCTCACCTTCCATAGAAATTACATCTCCTATGATAGGCTCACGGTTTCCATCAAGATATTTTATAAATTCCTTTAACCCTTCATCAGAATGAAACACTTCAGAAAAAACCGACCCATCTTCAGTAGTAACTCTTTCATCTTCAAGAATAATTGTGATCCCTTTATTCAAATAGGAAAGCTCACGCATTCTACTTGCCAAAGTATCATAGTTAAATTCTGTAGTTTGCTGAAAAATTGTAGGATCTGGTCTAAATGTAACAACCGTTCCAGTTAATTCTGTTTCTCCAACAGATTTCACAGGATAAAGAGGCTTCCCTCTTTCATATTCTTGTTGCCATATTACACCATCGCGGTATACTGTAGCTTTTAATTCATCTGAAAGTGCATTTACACAACTCACACCTACCCCGTGCAAACCACCAGATACTTTATATGAGTCTTTATCAAACTTACCTCCCGCACCAATTTTGGTCATTACAACTTGTAATGCAGAAACGTTTTCTTTTTTATGTAGATCTACCGGAATACCCCTACCGTTATCTTCGGTAGTAACTGTTCCATCTTTACCTATAGTAACTTTTATCTTGTCACAATGACCCGCTAAGGCCTCATCAATAGAATTATCAACTACTTCGTAAACCAAATGGTGCAAACCACGTACTCCGGTATCTCCTATATACATAGAAGGACGCATGCGTACATGCTCCATTCCTTCCAGCGCCTGAATACTATCCGCCGAATAAATGTGTTTTTTCGCTTCTTCGCTCATATATAATTCTGTTAAAATTTGTCTATTTTTATAACAGACAAATATAACAAAACCCTTGTTGCTATTAGCTTGAAGCGTACCGCAATACGTTTAAGTTATTAACAATTTTTGTGAAAAACCCTATTTTAACACTACACTTTCTGCCCTACTTTAGACATATCTGCCTTGGCTATATGCGTTGTATTTGCTCTACCACTTGGGTCTAAATCTGCTTGCCATTTAGGAATCCATCTTTTAACAGATTTGGCTGCACAATCCTGAGGAAAATAGCCATGAAATATCTCTCTGTAAAAATATGCTTCTTTAGTAGATGGCGTATTTACAGGATATTTACTCTTGGCAGTTTCCATCTCTACATCACTCACTTTAGAAGATGCATATGTTATTAAACTATCTATCCAACTATATCCAACTCCATCGCTAAATTGCTCTTTTTGTCTCCACAATACTTCATCTGGTAAAAATGGTTGTTCTGGCGTATCAAATGCTTTTCTAAGAATAAATTTTTCTATGCCTCCATGGCTAGATGGCATCTTAAATTCTGGAGCAATTTCCATAGCGGTCTGTAAAAATGCTTTATCTAAGAAAGGTACTCTGGCTTCTAAGCCATGAGCCATTGTAGATTTATCTGCCCTTAAACAATCTGCTGTAGACAACCTTTTTACTCTTCTTACAGTTTCCTTTTGAAATTCTTCAGCAGAAGGGGCATTTTTAAAGTATAGATATCCGCCAAAAATCTCGTCTGCACCTTCACCAGATAGTACTACTTTAATTCCCTTTTCGGTGATTGCTTTAGAAAGGAAATACATAGGCGTACTTGCTCGAATTGAAGTTACATCATACGTTTCTAAATGCCATATTAATTTTTTAATGATCTCTATACCTTCTTCAACAGTAAAATGAATTTCGTGATGTTCTGTTTTTAAGAAATCCGCCACTTTTCGCGCAGCTATTAGGTCTGGTGCAGAACTATCTAAACCTATAGAAAATGAATGCAATTTTTTTCCGCTTTGCGCTAAAATTCTTGCCGCTATAGAAGAGGTTAGCGATGAATCTAGACCTCCGCTTAACAATACTCCCAAAGGTACATCTGCCATTAATCGTTTGCTGGTTGCAGTAATTAACGCTTCTCTGAGCTTTGTAAGATCTGCATCTTCCACACTTCTCTCTGGTCTGTACCATTTTGGCTTGTAATATTGCACAAAGCCCGTATCTGGAGTATAGTAATATCCCGGAGGAAAGGCTTCAAAAGTTTCGCATTGATCTGCAAGAACTTTCATTTCACTTGAGAACCACATAGCACCAAACTCATCTGTTCCATAATACAATGGTTTCACCCCTATTGGATCTCTCGCTGCAATAAAATCTTTTCCATCTACCACCACAAAAGCGAAGTCTCCATCTAACTTATCTACAAAGCTATAACCATACTTTTCGTATAGATGGACAATAACTTCAGAATCACTAGTAGTTCTAAAAGTGTGCCCTTTCAAATCATTCTCTTTAAGTGCCTTGTAATTATATATTTCACCATTATGAATCATCCAAGCTTTTGAAGTTCCTTGGATTGGTTGTATCCCGGTATTTATATCTATGATCGCTAGACGCTCATGACTTAAAATAGCGCCAGATTCTGTAATATGCATATCACTTTCATCCGGTCCACGGTGACTCATTCTCTTAGAAAGAGCTTGAATACTTTCTACTTTTTCTTCTTTTCTTCCAATAATGGCTAATATTCCACACATAACTTTGATTTTAATATGTAACAAATATGAATACTTTAGTTACACATTAAAACCTAATATCTTTAATTGATTATTTTTAAATACTTTTTTACGCTTATTAGATATAAAAAATAAGTCATTGCGTAAAATTTCTTATCAAAAACTTTCAATTGGTAAGTACGCTCTAATTTTAACAAAGTTTAAGTATGTCATTAACAATGGCTATCGCATCTAAATTGTAACTTTAAAACAAATTTGAAAATTGTATTATGAAAAAAATAATTCTTTTTACTGCGGTAGGATTTCTATCACTAACCAGTACACTTAGCTTTGCACAAGATTCTACTTCTGCGAGTGCTACACAAGGGCCTAATTTTGCAAAACTAGATGCCAGCCCAATGGATCTTATTGAGTATAAAACAAAAGATAAAGAAGTTGTTGCAAGAATAATTTATAGCAGACCACAAAAGAGAGACCGTCAGGTATTTGGAAACCTAGTTCCTTATGGAGAGGTTTGGAGAACGGGAGCTAATGAATCTACAGAACTAACATTGTACAAAGATGTAAAGATCGCCAACAACTTGGTTAAGGCAGGAACTTATACCATTTATACAATTCCGCAGGAAAATGAATGGACCATCATTTTAAATAATAGCGTTCACACATGGGGAGCTTATGAGTATACCGATAAAAAAGATATGGTAAGAATTACTGTACCTGTTAAGCAATCTCCTACCAGTATTGAATCCTTTTCTATGGCATTTGAGCCAACAGAAGATGGCGCTTCATTGTTAGCAGGTTGGGATAATAAATTCGTAGAGGTACCTTTTACTAAAGCGAAGTAATTACAACTTAACAAAACTAAAAAGAGCTTGATAATTTATCAAGCTCTTTTTTATTATGGGATATTAAGATATTTATGTGTTTGTAGAGAAACTTTCCATTTTGGATTATTCATAACATAATCTACTATTAACGGTATAACTTTATCTCTATTACTCCACTCTGGTTGAAGATATAATATACAATCTTCACTAACTTTAGCAGCTTGTTCTTCAGCGAAAATTAAATCGTGCTTATTAAAAATTATCACTTTTAATTCATTTGCTAGCGGATAGATCTCCTCTGTAGGTAATTTAATCTTTTTAGGAGAAAGACAAATCCAATCCCAGGTACCTGAAAGTTTATAGGCACCAGAAGTTTCAATATGTATCTGGCAATCGTTCGCCTTAAGGTTATTTGTAAGAGCAGTCATATCCCAAGTAAGCGGTTCACCTCCAGTTATAACAATGGTTTTACTTTGAGCAATTGCTTTTTCAACAATTTCGCCTACATGCGTTGGCGGATGCAATCCAGCATCCCAACTTTCTTTAACGTCACACCAGTGGCATCCCACATCACAACCACCAATTCGAATAAAATATGCAGCTGTTCCTTTATGAAATCCTTCTCCCTGAATAGTATAAAATTCTTCCATAAGCGGAAGCATTATACCTTTATCTACCAATGCTTTAGTTTCTTCTGTAATCATAGCCGGCAAAGATAAGGAAACTTTAAGACCTAATATATCAGATTTTAATTCACTTCAAAAGATCTAGAACTTAAACTTATATTTTGCTAATTATCCTAACTTACACACTCCTTTTAAAAAACAAATCGTGAACACCTTCATAGCTTACGTATTAAAATTAATCTCCATAGTTATATTTTTAAGTCTTCTTCAGTCTTGTTCTATACAAAAGCAATTAAATAGAGATCTAAAAGACTCTAAAGTATTACAATTGGGATTTACCGGTTTTGCTTTGTATGATGTTGATAGTCAAAAAATGATCTATACTTATAATGCAGATAAGTATTTTATTCCAGCATCTAACACTAAATTATTTACATTTTATACAGGATTAAAGATCTTGGGAGATTCTGTTCCTGCGCTTCAATACCGAATTTCAGGAGATTCTTTAATTTTTAGAGGAACAGGAGATCCTTCTCTGTTATACAAGAATTTACCAGAATCTAAAGTATTAAACTTCCTAGAAGAAAGTAAACAGAATTTATATTACCAGCCCCATAGCATAACTACTTCAGGTTTTGGTCCCGGCTGGGCTTGGGATGATTATAACGATTATTACTCGGCAGAGCGTTCAGAATTCCCAATATATGGTAATGTGGTTAGTATAAGTGAGTCTTATCTTGAAAACACCCCTAGAACATATCCCTCATATTTTCAGAAAATCTTGATAAAGTCTAATGAAGACCACTCGAGTTCAAAAGTAAAAAGAGTTCTTGAGAAGAATGAACTGGTTTATACAGACAATTGGAAACCTTCAAAAAATGAACAAATAATTCCTTTTAAAACTACACCTCAGCTTTTCGCTCAACTTCTAAGTGATACGCTACATAAAAAGGTTGAAGTGTTGAATATTACAAATAGCAATCAGAAGATAGATCGCATCTTGTACAGCCTCCCATCAGACAGTATTTACTATAAAATGCTCCAAGACAGCGATAACTTTATTGCAGAGCAAATCTTATTAATGGCATCGCTAAAGATATCTGATACACTTGCGCCAGAAAAAGCTATTGACTTTATGAAAAGAAATTACCTCAAAGATTTGCCGGAAACAAAATGGATAGACGGTTCTGGGTTATCAAGATACAATCTCTTCAGTCCAAGATCTATTGTCTTATTGCTTAAAAAAATAAGAAAAGAAGTACCTCAAGAAAGATTACTTAAAATGCTACCCGCCGGAGGAAAGTCTGGAACTCTTAAAGATTATTTCGTAAATGAGCCTGCTTATATATTCGCAAAAACAGGTACGTTAAGTAACAATCAGGCATTGAGTGGCTATATTAAAGCAAAATCTGGTAAAATATTAATCTTTAGTTTTATGGAAAATAATTATTTACGCCCCGCTTCAGAGATCAGAAAACAATTAGAACCAATCTTTAAAAATATCTACGAGAAATATTAAGTTTGAAAATATTAAGCTTTTAGAGATAGCTAAACATTCAATTAAATTCAGGAAAAACATATAAAAATGGAAAGAAGAAATTTTTTAAGAAATATTGGTATTGGCGGATTAGGAGTTTCATTAGCCTCTTTTACATCTCCCTTCTTAGCTGAAGATGATATCAATTCTAAAGATCCAAAATTTCTACTTCCAAAGCATTTATCTGAAGGTGACACTATAGGAATTGTGAGTCCATCTTCTGCAATTTTCGATTCTGAACCATACGAGATCGCTGTCGAAAATTTTGAGGCAATGGGTCTAAAAGTGAAGCTTGGAAAATATGTAAAAAGCAGGTATGGCCATCTTGCCGGAACCGATGAGGAGCGCGCTTCAGAATTAAACGACATGTTTGCCAATCCAGAAATAAAAGGAATTGTAGCTTTAAGAGGAGGCTCTGGAGCCGCGAGAATTCTAGACAAATTGAACTATGATGTTATTGCTAAGAACCCGAAAGTATTTATAGGCTATAGCGACATTACTGCATTGCATCTTGCGATATATACCAAAACCGGTCTTGTTACTTTCCACGGGCCGTTAGCAGTTTCTACGTGGAATAATTTTAGTTACTCGATATTTAAAAATATCATTTTTAAAGGGGAAGCAGTTACTTATGAAAACCCAAAAGATATTGGTGATAATCTTACTCAGGTAAAAAATAGAACACGTACAATCGCTCCTGGAACTGCAGAAGGAATACTAGTGGGCGGAAATCTTTCTGTTTTAACCGGCATTATGGGCTCTCCATACTTCCCTCAAGATTGGAATGGAAAAATAATATACTTGGAAGATGTAGGTGAAGAGATATATGCTGTAGATAGAATGATGTCTCAACTTCAGCTAGGTGGAGTACTAGACAAGATCTCCGGATTTGTTTTTGGTAAATGTACAGGCTGTGATGCTGGTGGCAGCGGATATGGCTCTTTAACTTTTGAAGAAGTGATAGATCATTATATAAAACCATTAAATATTCCAGCATATTCTGGCGCTATGTTTGGGCATATTGATGACAACTCTACGTTACCTAACGGACTGAAGGTTAGCATGAACGCAGATACAGGCACTTTACGAATGTTAAGTCCGGCTGTAAAATAGGAGGTCAATAAGTATAGAGATTTGAGATTGATATAAAGTCCTTTCCCTTTTTTATGATAACTTAGTATTATGGAAAGATCTGAAGAATTCATAAAAAGTATCCAAAACGGCTATAACACCAAAGGAGACTCAATAGTTATAGGCGCAGCAATGTTGGATGGAGAAACCTTTTCTGACGCTCAAGTAAAAATCCCCCTTAAAACACTAAACCGCCACGGACTCATAGCGGGAGCTACGGGAACAGGTAAAACAAAGACCTTGCAAATACTTGCCGAAAATCTATCTGAAAAAGGGATTCCGGTTTTAATGATGGACTTAAAGGGAGACCTTAGCGGCATTGCCAAACCATCTCCTGGTCATGAAAAAATTACAGCCAGACACAATCTTATTGGTATAAACTTTACACCTCAAGCCTCACCGGTAGAAATTCTTAGCCTTTCAGAACAAAAAGGTGTAAAATTAAAGGCTACGGTAAGCGAATTTGGACCTGTACTTCTATCAAGAATTTTAGATCTTACAGAAACACAAACAGGTATTTTATCTATAGTCTTTAAATATTGTGATGATAATATGCTTCCTCTTTTAGATCTTAAAGATCTAAAAAAGATCATTTTTTATGCTACGGAAGATGGGAAGGAAGAATTTCAAGAAAATTACGGAAGTATGTCTAAATCTTCCACTGGAGCTATTCTTCGTAAGATTGTAGCTTTAGAACAACAAGGGGGTGACAGATTTTTTGGAGAACCTTCTTTTGAAGTTAATGATCTAGTAAGAATAACTCCCGAAGGGAAAGGCTATGTTAATATTATAAGGCTGAATGACATTCAAGATAAGCCTAAGTTATTTTCCACATTCATGTTAAGCTTACTAGCAGAGATCTATTCTACCTTTCCAGAAAAGGGAGATAGTGAAGCGCCAGAACTCATATTATTTATTGATGAAGCTCATCTTATATTTAAAGAAGCTTCAGATGCACTACTAGATCAAATTGAAAGTATTATTAAGTTGATAAGATCTAAAGGAATTGGCATCTATTTTGTTACGCAGAATCCAACCGATGTTCCAAAAGAAATACTAAGTCAGTTAGGCCTTAAAATTCAGCATTCACTAAGAGCATTTACTGCAAATGATAGAAAAGCGATCAAATTAACTGCTGAGAATTATCCTATATCTGAATTTTATGATACCAAATCTGTACTTACATCGTTAGGAATTGGAGAGGCGCTTATCTCGGCATTAGATGAAAAAGGACGTCCAACGCCATTGGCTGCAACAATGCTTAGAGCACCAATGAGCAGAATGGACATATTATCTAATTCAGAGATTGATGAGCTTATAAAAAGATCTAGCTTAATTTCTAAGTACAATATAGATATAGACAGGGAAAGTGCTTATGAGATCCTGAACAAAAAAATAGAACAGGCACAAAAAGAAGAACTAAAAGATAAAGCCAAGAAAGAGCGACAAGTAGTAGAAAGAACTACCTCAAGATCTAGCAGAAGAAGGAGCGATCCTCAAAGTGCTATTATCAAGGTTCTCACCAGCGCTACCTTTATAAGAGGAGTAATGAGCATTTTAAATAAAGCATTTAAATAAATTGAAGAACTTAAATAACACCATGAAAAAAATATCAATTTTAATACTAATAGCCTTTACCATTATTTCTTGTAATAAAGATTCTGATCCCTACCTTATCGATGCCAGCAGAGTTGGCACTCTAACAAAAGAGATAAGAATTAACCAATTAGACTCTATCTTTAAGAATGATTCTATCGTAAGAAATAATGCAGATGACGGATATTCTAGCAATGCTAATGATATAGAGATTTACGATAAAGATGGCTCTCCAATTTTGATCTTAGAACCTGTGCAGCAATTTGATTCTACCAGTACTGTTGGATATATTCAGATCTTAGATGCGCGCTATGAAACTTCCAAAGGCCTAAATATTAATAGCACCTTTGGAGATGTTGTAAAGAACTACGGAATTTCCAGAATAGAAAATACACTAAACTCTGCAGTGGTCTTTATTGATGAACTTAATCTTTACCTCACCATAGATAAAAAAGAGCTTCCAACTAGCCTAAGATACGATACGGATACTAGAATCACAGCTTCGCAAATTCCTGATAATGCTAAGATCAAGTATTTTATGATAAGCTGGTAATCTATTAAAAACACTTTAAATGCTGAGATTATCATATAAGCTTTAATGATTGTAATGTTTATAAAATGTTAATTAGAAATTCTTATTAATTTCTTTATTTACCTTTATCCTCTAACCAATAATTTACATTATGATTAAGATTTTAGCAGTTATCATGTTAATAGGTGGAGCAATTGCACTTATCATGGGTGTTTTAGGTGTTTTTGGAAGTGTAGCTTTAATGATGAATCCTTGGGCCTTGGCCATTCTTGGATTTATCTTCTTTATTGCCGGTATTTCCATGCTTAAGTACAGAAAAGATACAGATGAAGTGGCTGTTGAGAATAGAAAAGCTCAATAATTACAATATTTTATCAGGGTAGCAATTATTAAAAAGTCATCTGCTTATTTACTAGCATTTGAATCTTTATCTTTGCTACCCTAATTTATTATATCCTATGCAACTCACCAGAATCAATAAATATTTAAGCGAAGCGGGTTACTGTTCCAGAAGAGAGGCAGATAAATTAATTGAGCAAGGAAGAGTAACATTGAATGGGGAAGTTCCAGAAATGGGTACGAAGATCGCTCAAGGGGATATTGTTAGAGTTGATGGGAAGACCATAGAGAACAAAAACGAAAAACCAGTTTATCTGGCTTTTAATAAACCAGTAGGTATTGTTTGCACTACAGATACTGGTGTTGAAAAGGATAATATTATAGAATACATAAATTATCCAAAACGCATTTTTCCAATAGGCAGATTGGATAAAGCGAGTGAAGGTTTAATCTTTCTAACCGATGATGGAGATATAGTAAACAAGATCCTCCGTGCTCGCAATAATCATGAGAAGGAATATATTGTTACCGTAGATCGTCCCGTTACCTCCAATTTTGTAGAAAGAATGGGAATGGGAATTCCAATATTAGACACCATGACCAAAAAATGTGAAGTGGAACGTCTTGGGAAATTTGATTTTAGAATAGTACTTACACAGGGTTTAAATCGGCAGATTCGAAGAATGTGCGAATATCTTGGATACGAGGTTGTCAACCTTAAGAGAGTGAGAATCATGAATGTTTCTTTAGACATTCCTACTGGAGAATGGAGAGATATAACGCCAGAAGAAATTGACACTATTAATAAGATGGTTTCTTCATCTGCAAAAACTCATGAAGCAGATACCAACAAAAAGTTAGATAAGAAGTCGCAAGAAACTAAAGAAAGAAAAGAGCGCACATCTTTTGACAAAAGAATTTCAAGAAGAAAATAACCCCTTTAATACTTTAATTCACCCTACAAATATTAACAGATTATTAGCTGTAGGGATAACTCCTCTTTAAAGATATCTTTATATTTTTAAAATAAAAATGGCATCTGGTGATAATAGCGTAAAAAATGAAGATCAATACGAAGCTTTAAGAGATAAAGGCTATAGTAAAGAGAAATCTGCCAGAATTGCAAATACTTCAAACGCCGGAGTTAAAGGTGGTAAATCTAAAAATTACGAAGATCGAACCAAAAAGGAGCTTTATAAAAAAGCTAAGGAAGTAGAGATAGCAGGTAGATCTAAAATGACCAAATCTGAACTTATATACGCATTAAGAAACAATTAAAATTATGAGCACTATTCAACCTTTCCATTTAGCAATCCCTGTACATAATCTTGAAGAAAACAGAGTTTTTTATAGAGATACTCTAGGCTGTGAAGAAGGAAGAAGTAGTGAGCATTGGGTAGATTTCGACTTTTTTGGACATCAATTAGTATTGCATGAGCAAGAAATTCAACCAAAACTAACTTCTAAGGGAAATCCTGTAGATGGAAAAGATGTACCTATTCCTCATTTTGGTGTTGTTTTGCAATGGAAAGATTTCGAAAGCTTTGCACAAAGGCTCAAGGAGAAAAATATAACTTTTATAATAGAACCATATGTAAGGTTTAAAGGTAAAACAGGAGAGCAATCTACCATGTTCTTTAAAGATCCATCTGGAAATGCATTAGAGTTCAAAGCATTTAAAGATATGAATCAACTTTTTGCCAAATAATACGTAAATGAATTTACTTAAACCCAATCTTGTACGACAGCTGTTTGTACTTCTACTCATTGTATTTTTGGGCGTTTTGATTTTTAAAGAAATAGCTCCTTACCTTTCCGGAGTTCTAGGTGCAATTACGCTATACGTGTTAATGCGCAAGTGGATGGAGAAGCTTGTGAATAGAGGCTGGAAGAAATCATTGGCGGCATCTGTTCTTATGTTAGGCTCCTTTGTTGGAATATTAATACCAATTGTTCTAATTGTGGTGATGCTCTCTTCTAAAATAGGGCAGGCAGTTTCTAATTCAGAAAAAGTTGTTGAGGCTGTAAAAGGACAAGCAGATAAATTAGAGCATTACTTAGGATATAGTTTTAGTGATAATATAGATAGCTCTTCCATTACATCCTGGATCTCTTCAAATTTACAAAGTTTGGCGGGAGGTACTTTTAATGCAACTATTGCTATAGGAATTATGTACTTTTTACTCTACTACATGCTTATCAATAGAAAAGAAATGCAGGCTCATGTAGAAGAGTATATCCCCTTAGATAAAGAAAATGTATTGCTAATTGGAGAAGAAAGCGATATTTCTGTAAGATCAAATGCTATTGGAATTCCTTTAGTTGCTATTATTCAAGGCTTTATAGCATTAATTGGATATTTAATATTTGGTGCTCCAGACCCATTATTTTGGTTTGTGATTACCATTATTGGATCTATGATCCCGTTTATAGGAACTGCTTTAGGAATTATACCCGTAACAGTTTTAATGTTTTCACAAGGGCAGGACTGGCAAGCAATTGCAATACTTATTTATGGATTTACCATAGTAGGTGCTACAGATAACCTTGTAAGACTTTATATTTTAGAGAAACTTTCTAGCGTACATCCATTAATAACGCTATTTGGAGTAGTTGTAGGAGTTCCTCTCTTTGGATTTATAGGATTGATATTTGGACCTTTGCTAATCTCTTTATTTTTACTTATACTGAAGATCTACAAGAAAGAATATGGAAATGAATATGATAATTTATAAAATAACAACTAAAAAAAACCAATATGTTTAACAGCAATAAAAAATTAATAAACGAAGATTACGTGAGTGGAGAGATCACCAAAATGAATGAAGGTGATGTAGATGTTGTAATGAACAATCAAAAAGAGATCTCAGAGAAATTATTGAATTCTAGCACTCTTAAAAAATATACTGAACTTGGAAAGATCATGATCGGGATGTTACAAGATTATAGAAAAGGGATTTACAGCAATGTACCATGGTTTACAATAGCCGCTATTGCTTTTTCACTTTTATATGTATTGAATCCTTTTGATATTATTCCAGATTTTATTCCAGGATTGGGATATATAGATGATCTAGCGGTACTTTCATTTGGATTACGATTTATAGAATCTGACCTTCACAACTACTTAGACTGGAAGTTGGAAGAAGGGGCTTCTGAAGTTGAAGCATAAGAAACTAGATATAAAAACAAAAGAGGGAATTAATTATTAATTCCCTCTTTTGTTTTATGATTTTTTAGCTTCTAGCGCTCTTACATTATGCCGTTCTCTGGCAAGTAACGTATTCTTTAATAACATAGAAACCGTCATTGGCCCCACTCCTCCGGGTACCGGAGTTATAAAAGAAGCTCTTTTACTTACATTCTCAAAATCTACGTCTCCCTTTATCACATAGCCTTTTTCAGAATCATCTGGCACACGAGTAATCCCCACATCTATAATTACCGCATCATCTTTAATCATTTCTGCCTTTAGAAAATCTGGTATTCCAACTGCTATGATTATGATATCTGCCTGTGAAGTTACCTGCGTAATATTTTTAGTGAATTCATGAGTTAATGTAACTGTAGAGTTGCCGGGAAACCCACTACGTCCCATAAGAATGCTCATAGGCCTTCCTACTATATAACTTCTTCCAATTACAACCGTGTGCTTTCCTTTTGTTGGAATATCATAACGCTCTAGTAATTCTAATATTCCAAATGGAGTAGCAGGTATAAAAGTAGTCATATCTAAAGCCATTTTTCCAAAATTTGTAGGATGAAAACCATCTACATCTTTATCTGGATCTACAGCGTTTAAAACTTTTTGGGTATTTATTTGTGAAGGCAAAGGCAACTGCACAATAAAGCCATCGATATCGTCATTTTGATTAAGCTCCTCAATTTTTGCAAGCAGCTCCAGTTCACTTACGGTATGTGGCAATCTGTAAAGAGAAGACTCAAATCCAACTCTTTCACATGCCTTAACTTTACTATTAACATACGTAAGACTAGCTCCATCTTTTCCTACTATTATAGCCGCTAGATGAGGAACCTTCTCACCACGATTTTTAAATTTAGTAACCTCAGCAGCAATTTCATTTTTAATATCATTGCTAACTTTCTTACCGTCGAGAATTGTCATTTGGTTGTTGAGTTGTTTGTGTTGTTGAAATTCTATCTAGCTATTCAGAAATGAAAAAAAGGATTATTTCATCCCTTTCATCATCTGCATCATTTTTTTACCGCCACCACCTTGCATCATCTTCATCATCTTCCCCATCTGGTTGAATTGCTTTAATAATTGATTTACCTGCTGAACTGAAGTTCCGGATCCTTTAGCAATTCTTCTTTTACGGTTGGCATTTATAACTGTTGGTGTAGTTCTTTCTTCTAAAGTCATAGAGTAGATAATAGCCTCTACATGTTTAAAGGCATCATCATCTATATCTACATCTTTAAGCATCTTTCCTGCACCTGGGATCATTCCCATAAGATCTTTCATAGATCCCATTTTCTTGATTTGCTGTAATTGGTTTAAGAAATCATCGAAACCAAATTGATTCTTAGCGATCTTCTTTTGAAGTTTTCTAGCCTCTTCTTCATCATACTGTTCTTGAGCACGCTCTACAAGAGATATAACATCTCCCATCCCAAGAATTCTCTCTGCCATACGAGAAGGATAGAATACATCTATTGCATCCATTTTCTCCCCTGTACCAATAAATTTAATTGGTTTATTTACTACAGATTTAATAGAGATAGCTGCACCACCTCTGGTATCACCATCTAATTTGGTAAGTATAACTCCGTCAAAATTTAATTTCTCATTAAAGGCTTTTGCAGTATTTACCGCATCCTGCCCTGTCATAGAATCTACCACAAAAAGTGTTTCTTGTGGCTGTATAGCTGCATGAATATTAGCTATCTCGGTCATCATAGCCTCATCTACCGCTAAACGACCTGCAGTATCTATAATTACAACATTATTTCCATTTTTCTTTGCATGTGCAATTGCATCTTGTGCAATCTTAACCGGATCTTGATTTCCTTCATCACTATATACCTCAACCCCAATCTGGTCTCCAACTACATGTAATTGATTTACCGCTGCAGGTCTATAGACATCACAGGCAACCAATAATGGATTCTTTGTCTTTTTTGTTTTAAGATAATTTGCAAGCTTCCCGGAAAAGGTAGTTTTACCACTACCCTGCAATCCAGACATTAAGATAATAGATGGATTCCCTGATAAATTAATACCTTCAGCCTCGCCACCCATTAATTCAGTAAGCTCGTCTTTAACCAACTTCACCATTAACTGGCCCGGCTTTAAAGCTGTAAGCACGTCCTGTCCTAAAGCTTTTTCCTTTACAACACTGGTAAAGTCTTTGGCTATTTTATAATTAACATCGGCATCTACCAACGCTCTTCTTACCTCTTTCAAAGTTTCTGCAACGTTTACCTCCGTAATTTGCCCGTGCCCCTTTAATATGTGTAAGGCATTATCTAACTTATCGCTTAAATTATCAAACATAATTCTTTCTTCTGATTTAAGTTTTCCGCCTTTTACCGCGAATCGCAAATTTAATGATTTGAGACTGAAGTGAAAACATTTATTTAGAAACAATGTTCTAACAAACTAACCTCAGCCTAAACTTGCTAATTATTTATTGTATTTTATACTATTAAAAATCTACATTCTCTCTGGAACCTGTATTCCTAATAATTGGAATGCAGATTTTATTACATCTCCAACCACCTTAGAAAGCTGTACTCTAAACATTTTTTCTGAAATATCTTCTGTTCCTAGAATGGTTACATTCTGGTAGAAAGAATTGAATTCTTTTACAAGATCGTACGTATAGTTTGCAATTAATGCCGGACTATGATTCTCTGCAGCAAGTTGAATTGTTTCAGGATAAGATTGCAATTGTTTTATTAGAGCACGCTCTTTATCATGCAACTCATAATCTGAAGCAATTTCTATCTTCTTGTTAAGATCAAATTCTGCCTTTCTAAGGATAGATTGTATTCTTGCATAGGTATATTGAATAAATGGACCTGTATTTCCTTGAAAATCTACAGACTCTTCCGGATTAAATAATATTCGCTTCTTAGGATCTACTTTCAGAATATAATATTTAAGTGCACCAAGGCCTATCATTTTATATAGATCTGCTTTCTCCTCTGGTGAGTAATCATCTAGCTTGCCTAATTCTTCTGAAATTTCTCTGGCTGTAGTAGTCATTTGTTCCATCAACTCATCTGCATCTACCACAGTACCTTCCCTACTCTTCATTTTACCTGAAGGAAGATCTACCATTCCATAACTTAAATGGTATAAGTAGTTCGCCCATTCAAAACCAAGTTTTTTCAAGATCAAGAACAACACTTTAAAATGATAATCCTGTTCATTACCCACGGTATAAACCATTCCATCGATATCAAAATCTTTAACTCGCTGTATAGCGGTACCAATATCTTGGGTCATATACACCGCAGTTCCATCACTTCTCAGAACTATTTTTTCATCCAAACCATCTTCTGTAAGATCTATCCAAACACTGCCATCTTCTTTCTTATAGAAAACACCTTTTTCAAGACCTTGAGCTACTACATCTTTTCCTAATAAATAGGTTTCACTTTCGTAGTAATTCTTATCAAAATCTACACCCATGGCATCATAGGTCTTTTCAAAACCATTATAAACCCATGTATTCATTTTTTCCCATAGTGCTACGGTCTCTGTATCACCATCTTCCCACTTCAGCAACATATTTTTAGCTTCCACAAAGATTGGTGCTTCAGCTTTTGCTTCCTCCTCCGTTTTGCCTTGAGCAACTAGTTCTGAAATTTCCTTTTTATACTCTTGGTCGAACTTTACATAGTAGTTCCCTACCAATTTATCGCCTTTTAATCCTGTAGACTCCGGAGTTTCTTCATTTCCGAATTTTTTCCAAGCCAACATAGATTTACAAATATGTATACCACGATCGTTGATGATCTGAGTCTTATATACATTATTACCGCTAGCCTTTAAGATCTCTGCAACAGAGTATCCTAGCAAATTATTTCTAACGTGGCCTAAGTGCAATGGCTTATTTGTATTAGGAGAAGAATATTCAACCATTATGGTTTTAGAACTATCGGTTATTTTCACTTTACCAAAATCTTCTTCAGAAGAAACTTTTTCAAAGAAATCTAGATAAAATGAATCACTTAAAACAAGATTCAAGAATCCTTTCACCACATTAAAACCTGAAATTACAGCTACAGATTTTACTAAACTTTCACCTATAAACTGCCCTAGTTGAACTGGGTTCGTTTTAATCTGCCTAAGCATAGGAAAAGTTACAATGGTTATATCTCCTTCAAAATCTTTACGGGTAGGCTGAAACTCAATATTTTCAAGGCTTACCCCATATTTTTGCAATAATGCACTTTTTACCTCTTGTTCTATGCTTTCCTGAATACTCATTCTTTAGATCTTTTCTCTTTTAATGCGTGATAAGCCGCAAAGATAATAGATTTTAATGGCACGCTATAACGCTTTAAGCTCAATTTCATATCTTTATAAAAAAGCGATTATGTTATTGAATATAAGCTATAACAGACCAGAAATTAAGGAAAAGATTAATGCGGAAGTTGGACCACCATTTACGTTGGTAGAGCGTTTTAAACTTAACGGAACCGGATCTCCCAAATTAAACATTACAAGCACCAGTATAGATATCCATAACCTATTAATCTTAGATAATAATACCAACATCTGCAATGTAGAAATGAGACCAAAGGGAATTATTGTAATGTTTAGAGCGCTGCTAGATACTTATGCGCTTATTATACCATATTATAAACTAAATCTTTATAAAGGTAAAGCAGAGGAATATTCCATTTATAAAGACCAATATTTTATAAAGGTGAAAGCAAACACCCCACAGATTCATAAATATATGATGAAGATCTTAAATTATCGAAATGATAATTCTCCTACCCATTTAGAAGATCTAAGATAACTTTTACTTTACAAAGCTCCACTTTAAAAGCTTTTAGATAATACAAGCTTAAATTTCTAGTGATTTTGAATTGAGATTAACTACGCAACTTTGCCTCAAAAACATATGGAATTATTTATATATGTATTTGCAGCATTATTCTCTGTTATTAACCCTTTAGGAACAGTACCTATTTTTGTTGGATTAACTCAAGACGATTCTTCTAAGGAACGATCTAAAACTTCATTTCTTACCGCGATAAATATTTTTGTGATCTTAGTGATTTCATTTTTCACTGGAAGATATTTACTTCAATTTTTTGGAATTAGCATAGAATCTTTAAGAATTGCCGGCGGACTTATTATTGTAACCTCAGGATTTGCCTTATTAACGGGATCTTTTTCCAAACATAAAGGTATGGACAAGCGTGTAAAAGATGACGCCTACCAGCGGGAAGGTGTTTCCTTAACTCCCTTGGCAATTCCCATGTTAGCAGGGCCAGGCTCTATTTCTATGCTTATTGGAATGTATGAGGAATATCAGGTTTTTTCGGAACGGATAATTACCGTGTTAGCCATACTTGCAGTTTGCCTCGCAACTTTTCTTGTTCTAAAAAGCTCGCATTACATCGTAAAAATGCTTGGTGCCTCCGGAATTAATGCTATCTCCAGGATTATAGGATTTATTGTAATTGCAATTGGGGTGGAATATATTAGTTCTTCTGTGATAACTGTTATCAATAAAGTGTTTTAGTTAAGAAGTGTTTACCGTTTTCTAAAAGCCAATCCACCAATTAAGGATAGAATTCCTAAACCAATCATTGCATAAGATTGCGTATTATCTCCCTGAGCCTCTACTTTTAGAGGTCCTGCCTGCAGAGAAACTTCAGGAGTAATTAATGTGTAGAGTCCATATCCTACCAAGCCAAAACCTAAAATAAGTAAAACGATTTTTAGGGTGTTATTCATTTTATAAATATTTATTAATAGGAGTGAAAGTAATCATTTAATTCCTAAATTATAAAATATAAAACATACAAATGAGGATATTACTTACGGGTGCCAATGGATACATAGGACTCAGACTTTTACCGCAATTACTAGAGCTGGGTCATGAAGTTATCTGCGCCGTAAGAGACAAGAATCGTCTCGCCGTAAACAAAGAATTAAGAAAGAAGATCGAGGTTGTGGAGATCGATTTTCTGGAAAAACCAGTAATTCCAGAATCTATAAAAAATATAGATATTGCTTATTATCTCATCCACTCCATGACAGGATCTACAAAAGATTTTGATAGTCAGGAATCTCAGGCAGCAAAGAATTTCAATACTATAATGGAAGGCACTAGTGTAAAACAGGTGATCTACCTCAGCGGTATTGTAAATGAAGAAAAGCTTTCCAAACATTTAAAATCAAGAAAACAGGTAGAAGACATTCTTTATAAAGGCAATTATAACACTACCGTTCTTAGGGCTGCAATAATTGTAGGATCTGGAAGCTCTTCCTTTGAGATCATTAGAGATCTTTGCGAAAAATTACCGGTTATGGTTACTCCTACTTGGGTAAAGACCAAATGCCAACCTATAGCAATTAGAGATGTTCTTCAGTTTTTAACAGGAGTTATAGGCAATGATCAATGCTATAATAAATCTTTTGATATTGGAGGCCCAGACATTCTATCTTATAAAAAGATGATGCAACAATATGCTGAAGTAAGAGAGCTTAATTTATGGATTATAGATGTTCCTTTTCTATCGCCAAAGATCTCATCGTATTGGTTATATTTTGTTACCTCTACCTCATACAAACTTGCACTTAATTTAGTAGACAGCATGAGAATAGAAGTGATCTCTAATGACAAGAGATTACAGGAGATCTTAGATCTGCATCCTATTTCATATAAAGAAGCTATAAAACTTGCCTTCTTCAAAATTGAACAGAATCAAGTTGTATCTAGCTGGAAAGATTCTATGAGCAGTGGGAGATTTAGAAAAGATCTCAATCAATATATTCAGGTACCAACTTTTGGTTGTGTAAAAGATGAACAATCTATAAAAGTGGAAAATCCAGAAGAAGTTCTAGAAAGAATTTGGGCAATTGGTGGTCAGCGAGGGTGGTATTATGGAAATTGGCTATGGAAAATTAGAGGCTATATGGATAAACTTTTTGGCGGAGTTGGACTTAGAAGAGGAAGAACGCATCCCACCCAAATAGCTGCTGGAGATTCCTTAGATTTCTGGCGAGTGCTCCTTGCAGATAAAGAGGAAAAGAGATTGCTTCTATTCGCAGAAATGAAAGTTCCCGGAGAAGCCTGGTTAGAATTTGAAATAGATGAAAACAACATTCTTCATCAAACTGCTACTTTCAGACCAAAAGGAATTTGGGGTAGATTGTATTGGTACACTATGCTTCCTTTTCATTATTTTATCTTTGATGGTATGATCAATAGAATTGCTAAAGGCGATAATTAATTAAGATTTTTTGATGAACGATTCATTTATAAGCAAAAATTCAATACTCCTTTTTTCTACAGGAATATTACTGTTCACAGCACTTTTTATTTTCTTCGCTACTAACACATTTTACAACCTTATTGAGGTGGGCTCTATTTGGGTAAGAGAATGGTTTGGAGGATTTTATTTATGGCTAGGATTAATTTGTGTATTATTTCTGTTAGCAATTGCAATCTCTAAAATTGGAGCCCTAAGATTAGGGAATTCTCCTCCAGAATTTAATAGATGGTCTTGGATAGCAATGCTATATAGCGCAGGAATGGGAGCAGGTATTCTTTTACGAAGTGTGCAGGAACCTGTTTATATGTTACAGAATAACCCTATACAAAATGGAAGTTCTCCCCAAGTAATTGCTTTGGAATATACCTTTTACCAATGGGGATTTACTGCATGGGCATTCTATGCAATTTTCGCTCTGTTGGTTGGCTATGCTATTTTCATCAAAAAAGATAACATAAGACTTGGCACTAGTTTGCCATATTTTAATCGAATTAAATATCTACCAAATAGTATAGACATTCTTACAATACTTACTACCGTAATAGGACTGGTAGCTGCTATTGGCCTGGGGACTACTCAAATAGAAGGAGGCATAAGTCATTTACTTTCTAAACCATCAGGAGATCTAATAACTACTCTGGTATTAGTGTTCGCAATTTGCGCAGTCGCATTCTTATCTGCTTGGCAAGGAATGCAAAAAGGAATTAAGAGAATATCCAATTGGAATATTTATCTCACCTTGATTTTACTATTCTTTGTATTTGTACAAAGCGATATGTTGTTGATCTTCTCCAATTTCCTCTCCGCTACCTATCACTATATTATAGATTTTATTCCGCTGAGTATTGCTTATGGAAGTTACGATCCCGGGAAAGAGTTTCTAACCAATTGGACCTATTATTATTGGGCGTTTTGGTTGGCTTGGGCTCCTTTTACTGGAATCTTTATTGCTCGAATTTCAAAGGGAAGAACCATAAGAGAAATGATATTAGGCGTATTGATTATTCCATCTTTAGGAACTTTCTTTTGGTTCAGTGTTTTTGGATCTTCAGCATTTAATTTGATAGAACAATGGGGCACGTATAACAATGAATTTGGAAATGTATTTACCTCCCTATTCATATTCTTACAGAATTATCCTTTATCTGTAATAGTGAATTTGCTGGTGGTATTGTTGCTGATTAGCTTTTTGGTTACATCGGTAGATTCTGCCATCTATGTATTAAGCATGTTTTCTTCCAAAAAAGACAAAGAGCCGAAAAAGAAATTCCGACTCATTTGGGCTTTAATTATTTTTATATTTTCTGAAGCTATTGTAGTTCTTGGCTCTATAAAACCAGACAGCGACGTACTTACAGCAATGCAAAAATTTCTAATAATAGGATCACTCCCTTTTGCATTCTTTACCGCAGTAGTAATTATACTACTTACCAGAACTCTTTTTAAGAAAGCGGAAGTAGTAAAAAAAACTTCCTCTTAATTTATTTTTTAGGTAAGAAAACTTCAGCTAACATGCAACGTGCACTACCACCACCACAAGTTTCTATGGTATTAAGATCTGCACTCAAAATTTCGCAATGTTTCTCTATAGCATTAACTTGACCTTTATTTAAAGCTTTATGAGCGGTAGCGCTCATTACTAAATACTTTTTATCATTTGCGCCTTTAACTTGTAACATATTACCCGCAAATTCATGAATTTGTGCTTCTGAAATTCTAATGATCTCTTTCCCATCTTCTTTAAGATGTTTCAGAACATTCTTTTTTTCTTTAGCATCATCAATACTATCTGCACATATCACTGCAAAATCTTCAGCAATACACATCATCACATTGGTATGATAGATAGCCATTCTCTTTCCATCTACATCTTGATTTGCCGTAAAAATAACAGGAGTAAACTCAAAATCTTCACAAAATTCTATGAATAATTCTTCATCTGCTCTTGGAGAAAGTGCGCAATATGCTTTTCTATTTACACGGTCTAAGATCAAACTTCCTGTACCTTCTAAAAAGATGCCTTCATCTTCAGCCTCAGTATAGTCTATAACATCTTCAATTTTAAAACCACGAGATTCTAATTGCTCAAAGAATTCCATTCGGCGTTCTCTTCTTCTATTCTCTGCAAACATAGGATAGATTCCAACTCTTCCGCTTTGATGAAAAGAAACCCAGTTATTTGGAAATATAGAGTCCGGAGTATCTTGTTCTTTAACATCGTCTACCACAACAACATTCACCCCAACCTTCATTAATTTTTCTACAAAGGCATCAAATTCAGATTGTGCCTGTTTGTTTATCTCTTCATTTTTTAACTTAAGATCTTCCTGAAAATAATTATTTACTGCAGTTTCTTCATTCATCCTGAAATTAACAGGACGTACCATTAAAACGGTATTTGTTATTTGTTCCATCTTCATTTACTTTCTATTCTCTAATTAATGGTAATGTTGAACATCTTAGCAAACCTTCCTGTTTAGAAATTTCTGCATAAGGAACCTCCTCTACCGTAATATTCTGTTCTCTTAACCATGTATTTAGTCTGGTGAAATTCTTTTCTGAGATAACTACCTCTTCAGAAATTGAAAACACATTAGAATTCATATAGTACATTTCATCTCTAGTGATCTCAAATACGTTTTCCTTTCCGAATAATCGAACCAACCATTCATATTCTTCTTCAATTAAGAATCCTCCTTTGTAAATGATCGCTTTATCTTTTCCTACCGGTTGAAAACAGCAATCTAAATGCAAGGCATTATCTTTTGCTATCGTATTCGATTTTTTAAGGCTGAAGGATTTCACTTTTCTATTAGGGAAAACTTCCTGAAGCCACTGCACACCTTTCATATTTGTTCTGGCAGTTATAAAATCTTTATAATCTTCTCCTTTATAAGTTCCTACCAAAATATAGTTCTTAAAAGGCATTACATCTCCACCTTCCATATGAGCATCTTCTGGCATGGTAAGAACCTTAGAAGGATCTATTTGAGAGATAACATGATTTATAGCCTCTATCTCCTCATCTCTATCTGGTAAGATGTTGGCCTTAATAAATTTATCATCTATAACAAATGCAATATCTCTGGTAAATATCTGATTGTAATCTTCTATGATCTTAGGTCTGAATACCTGAATCTTGTATTTTTCAAAAACTGCAGCTACAGCCTCCATCTCTGCAACCATATCTTTTTCTAATGGATAGGTGCCGGCAGCAATAAATTCAGCCGATTTGGGATCATAAGCATCTATAAGCTCTGGAGTTGGTCCATTACTTACAGCAGTTCCTAAAACTACGGCCTTTAAAGGAGCAGTTTCACTGGTGATGTTCAATTTCAACATTTTAGTGGGTTTTTAGCAAATATAAAAAAAGCTTCATTGTACAATGAAGCTTTTTTTATATAGATATTTATAATAATTATCTCTTTTCTATATCTTGAAAATCACGTAAGCTTTCTCCAATATAAACTTGTCTTGGTCTACCAATTGGTTCTTTCCCTAAACGCATTTCTCTCCATTGTGCGATCCATCCTGGAAGACGTCCTACTGCAAACATTACTGTAAACATCTCTGTTGGAATCCCCATAGCACGGTAAATAATTCCTGAATAGAAATCTACGTTTGGATATAATTTTCTTTCTACAAAATATGGATCTTCTAAAGCCGCTTTCTCCAAACTCTTAGCGATATCCAAAATTGGATCGTCTACTCCTAAAGCTTCTAAAACCTCATCGGCAGCTTTTTTAATGATCTTGGCGCGTGGATCAAAGTTTTTGTAAACTCTATGCCCAAAGCCCATTAATCTAAATGGATCATCTTTATCTTTAGCCTTATCTAAGAATTTTGAAGTATCTCCACCATCAGCTTTGATCTCTTCCAACATTTCTATTACAGCTTGGTTAGCTCCACCATGAAGTGGTCCCCAAAGTGCAGAAACTCCTGCTGATATTGAAGCAAATAATCCTGCATGAGAAGAACCAACTATTCTTACAGTAGATGTTGAACAGTTTTGCTCATGATCTGCATGAAGAATTAATAATTTATCTAAAGCATCTACTACCGTTTGATCTAATTTATAATCTTCACCAGATTTAGCGAACATCATTTTAAGCAAACTTTCTACATACCCAAGATTGTTATCTCTATTATCCATAGACATATCATTTCTCTTACGCAATGTCCATGCTGCAAGTGTTGGGAATTTAGCCAACAACTTAACGATTGCCTTATACATATCTTCTTCAGAATCTACATTTACAGATTTTGGGTTGAAGGCGATAAGAGCACTAGTTAAAGAAGACAACATCCCCATTGGGTGAGCAGAAGGTGGAAAACCGTTTATTACAGTTTTCATATCATGATTTACCTCGCTCTGATCTTTGATATCAGCTTTAAATTTATCTAACTCTTGCTTGCTTGGAAGTTCTCCAAAGATCAACAAGAAAACAACCTCTAGAAAATCTGCTTTTTCAGCAAGTTCTTCTATAGAATATCCTCGATATCTTAAAATTCCTTTTTCACCATCAAGAAAAGTAATGGCACTTTCACAACTTCCAGTATTTTTAAAACCAGGATCAAGAGTAATCACTCCCGCATCCCCTCTTAAACTCTTAATATCAATGGCAACTTCATTTTCAGTTCCAATGGTTATAGGGAACTCATATTTCTTCCCATCGATCTCTAGCGTAGCAACTTTTGACATATAATTATAACTTTTTCTGATTAATTTTTCGGATAGCTAAAATACAAAAATAGTGTCTAAAAGACACGTAATACCCATCGTAATTTACCATATCACTAATAACTTTAGCAATATTTTTGGAAAAATGAAGATAAAAAAATCCCCATCAGGTATTGATGAGGATTTAATATATAAATAACGCGTTCTAATTAAATCTTAAAAGCTTTCATCTGCGGAAAATAAGCTACACTTCCTAGTTCTTCTTCTATTCGTAAAAGTTGATTGTACTTGGCCATTCTATCACTTCTTGAAGCAGAACCTGTTTTAATTTGTCCTGTGTTTAAAGCTACCGCAAGATCTGCTATTGTATTATCTTCCGTTTCTCCAGATCTATGAGAGATCACACTTGTATACCCTGCATTTTTAGCCATGTTTACAGCCGCAATGGTTTCGGTAAGTGTTCCTATCTGATTTACTTTAATAAGAATTGAATTCGCAATTCCTTCATTTATACCTCTAGAAAGTCTTTCTACATTAGTTACAAAAAGATCGTCTCCTACTAATTGAACTTTATCTCCAATTTTATCTGTAAGATATTTCCATCCTTCCCAGTCATTTTCATCCATTCCATCTTCAATAGAGATGATTGGATATTTAGAAGCAAGTTCTGCTAAATAATCTGCTTGTTCTTCGCTGCTTCTTGTTACTCCACCTTCACCTTCAAATTTCTTATAATCGTATTTACCATTCTCATAGAATTCTGCTGCAGCACAATCTAAAGCTATCATTACTTCATCTCCTCCTTTATACCCTGCTTTCTTAATTGCTAATAAAATAGTTTCTAATGCATCCTCAGTACCATCTAAGGTTGGAGCAAATCCACCTTCATCACCAACAGCAGTACTTAAACCTCTGTCATGTAACACTTTCTTAAGATTATGGAAGATCTCAGTTCCCATTTGCAAAGCATGAGAGAAAGTTTTTGCTTTCACAGGCATGATCATAAATTCTTGAAATGCGATTGGAGCATCACTATGAGAACCACCGTTAATGATATTCATCATAGGTACTGGAAGTGTATTTGCACTTACTCCTCCAATATATCTATATAATGGCATATTTAACTCATTCGCTGCCGCTTTAGCAACCGCAAGAGAAACTCCTAAAATAGCGTTGGCTCCAAGCTTCGCTTTATTTGGGGTACCATCTAGTTCGATCATTGCCTGATCTATCAAATTCTGATCAAAAACAGAGTAACCTAACAATTCTTCAGCAAGAACAGAATTAACATTATCTACAGCCTTAGAAACTCCTTTCCCCATGAATTCCTTTCCACCGTCTCTTAACTCTACAGCTTCATGCTCTCCTGTAGAAGCTCCAGAAGGTACTGCTGCTCTACCTAAAATTCCGTTTTCTGTAATTACATCTACTTCTACAGTAGGGTTCCCTCTTGAATCAAATATCTGACGTGCGTGAATATTGATAATTATACTCATAATATTATATTTTGTTTTTATATAGTAATCAGATGACAAGATACAAATTGAAGCTCAATTTTTTAAGAATTCAGAAAGTTTTAGAAGGAATTTTCACTACATCGTTTTAGTAAATAAGCCTATAGAAATAGGATTAATACTGTAGATATTTACAAAAATGAATATGTGAATATGAGCGAAGCAGTGCCATACGATGACACAAAATCTAAATTATAGGTGCCATCAACAAACCTAGAACCATTTAGGTCTCGAGAAGAATTGTAACGAAATTCCACCGCTAGTTTGTTGAACAAAGTAGCTCCAGCACCTACTCCAAAACTCGATCCCGATTTAAATTCATCTAAAAACGGATCTTCGTTCATAAATGTATTTGCAAAGGCAACCTCTGTATTTACAGGAAGATCTGCACTTACAACGGCGTTTACAAATAACTTAGTTGTAGAACTTAAGAAGAAATAATGTCTAACTCCAATAGCTAATTCTACAGACCTACTGTTTATTGAAAAATCTGATTCATAACTTTTGGTAAGATGTTTTTCTGCCTTAAAACTTCTATAGACTGGTTGCGCAAAAACAGCCCATTTATTTTTATTAAAAGGTAAAACGTATTCTATTTCTGCACCAACCCGAATAGAGATTTCATTAGCTAAAGAAATACCTGTAGCATTAAGACCATTTTCGATATCCATATTAGTAAAATCTGCTCCTACCAATGCTTTTATATTTAATTTGCCCGATGAATTATTCTTGCCATAATTAGAGATAGCGGCATCACTACATTTATTGTAATCTATAAAATAATTTTCAAGATCACTTTTGTTATAAGAAATTTTCTTATAATCTGCTACATCTCTATTGCTGCAATTTAGCATCACAAACAGTTGTTGCTGAAAGTAATTATTGATTGCTATCTTCCCAGAGATCAAATATCTTTTGTAGATGAGTTGTTCCGGAATATTATTATCTTCTCTGAAGAAATAACGAAGCACACCATTCTTTCTATATAGAAAAAGATCCGCCTGCCCGTCTATCAAATAGCTTAGTAACACAACTCGTGTGGTAAATTCTGGACTTCGATTTTCAGTTAACTCTCTTACCAGATTGCGTGAAAGATCTACTTGAACCTTAGCCTTTAAAAACCTTGAATTTGCAACTCCAAATTCTAATATATTATCTATTGTTTTGAATTCAGGTTCTGAGTTTTCATTGATCTTGAAGTTGAAACTTTCTGGATTATCATTCCAGTCCTGATTTTCTATGTAACCCGAAATTCTATTTCCTGAAACATCTATATAATAACCCTTCTCAAATTGAACTTGAGCATAACATGTTGATATTAAAAAAAATGTAATAATTGAAATTAAATTGATTTTCATGAAGAATATTTATTTGATAGCTATTATATAGATAGAGATGAAATTTAGTATGGAAACTTAACAATCAGCGCAATTTGTAATTCTTATAATAAAAATTTCGTCTATTTACGCTCAGGGTTTTCTTTCCCCAACTTAAACCCAAGCTGAAAGGATATTTGAGAGGCCAAATAGGCATTATCAACATTATTAAAACCTAAACCTAATCCTAGAGTCAAATTCAACTTGAAATTTCCGCTGTAAACCCGTTGCAATCCCCATGCCGGCCCAACAAAACCACTATAATCATTATTTAATTGCATATCTCCTAAAATAGGATCACCACTAGCAATAAGTCCTACAGCAGCAAGATAATTCCCACTGTTCTCTGATGTCTTTTTACCTTTCTCCATTCTTTTATCAAGATTGTAATAATATCTATATTGAGTTTCGAATTGAGGATAAATGCCATATTCAGGATTATCTAGGTAAGAAGCATCGTGATAGCCAAATCCCATCCCTAATACTGCATCTACAGTGGTATTCTTAGTTACGGCAATTTCATATTCTAAAGAAGGAATTAAAAAATTTAAAGAGAATTGATTTTGAGTTGAATTTTGAGAATAAGATAGTACCCCCATTAATAGGCATAGTGTAGTAAAAAATTGTTTCATTAAATTAGTTTTTGATTGATGGTTATCCGCAAATCTAATTTTTAATTACAATATCTTTACATAATTAACGCTTAAAATGAATATAAATAAGAAAACCCGAGGCTTAAACCCCGAGTTTTACATAATATTAATTACAAATTTTATTTTGTCGCTTTAATTCTGTCTATAAATTCGTCAAAAAGATAACTGGCATCGTGCGGCCCAGGGCTCGCCTCGGGGTGATATTGTACAGAAAAACAATTTTTATTGGTCATTTCTAATCCTCCAATAGTATCGTCATTTAAACAAATATGAGTGATGCTAATTTCGGGATTTGCTTCAGCCTCTTTTCTGTCTACTGCAAAACCATGATTTTGAGATGTGATTTCCCCTTTCCCGGTTTTAAGATTTTTTACAGGATGATTAATACCTCTATGCCCATGGTGCATTTTATATGTTGATATATCATTGGCAATTGCAATGACCTGATGACCAAGACATATTCCAAATAAAGGGTGATTATTCTCTATAATAGTTTTGGTAAGAGCTATAGCATCTGATAATGGTTTAGGATCTCCCGGGCCATTAGACAGAAAGTAACCATCTGGTTTCCATTTGCTTAAATCTTCATAAGTAGCATTATATGGGAACACCTTTATATATGCATCTCTATCAGCAAGATTTCTTAAAATATTCTTTTTGATACCTATATCTAGCGCTGCTATTTTATAGGTGGCATTTTCATTACCAAAATAATAGGGCTCCTTCGTAGAAACTTTAGAAGCTAATTCGAGACCATTCATATCTGGAACTTTTTCCAGTTGAGCCTTAAGCCCCTCTATGTTGTCTACGTCTGTAGAAATAATTGCATTCATAGCTCCATTCTCACGGATATAAGTAACCAATGCTCTGGTATCAACATCCGAAATTGCAAATAGATTACTATCGTTTAAAAATGATTCTAAAGAAGCTTCTGCCCTAGGTCTTGAATAGTTGTAACTAAAATTCTTACAGATCAAACCTGATATTTTTGCTTTATCAGATTCATTTTCTTCCCTTATAGTACCATAATTACCAATATGAGCATTGGTTGTCACCATTAATTGCCCAAAATAAGATGGATCTGTAAAGATCTCCTGATAACCGGTCATTCCCGTATTGAAACAAACTTCACCTACGGCACTTCCATCCTTATCTCCTACAGATTTACCATGAAAAATGGTCCCGTCTGCTAATAAGATAATCGCTTTTTTTCTAGATTGGTATTTCATGTCTTAGTTTACAAAGTTGCGGCAAATTTAAACATCTTTACAATATCACTTGTAGAGTTGTTAAATAATAATTTACCATGATAGATATTAAAGATTTTTTAATAAGGATAATTTGACGAGGATTTCTCTACAAAGCAAAAAAAAAGGATAAACCTAAATGGCTTATCCTTTTTATTAAATTGATTTAAAAGAATCATTACTACTCTTCTTTTTTATCGTCTTTTTTCTCTGTGCTTTTGCTTTCTGCTTTAGCAGGAGCTGCAGCCGCATCAGCATCTTTTTTCTTACCTGCTCTACGAGTAGATTTTTTCTTCTCTGGCTTAGTAAGATTATAAACTTCATTGTAATCTACAAATTCGATCATTGCCATATCAGCATTATCTCCTAAACGATTACCTAGTTTTATAATTCTTGTATAACCTCCTGGACGGTCTCCAATCTTAGGTGCTACATCACGAAACAATTCTGCAACGAATTCTTTTTGACGAAGTTTAGCAAAAACTAATCTTCTATTGTGTGTAGTGTCTTCTTTAGATTTGGTAACCAAAGGCTCAACAAACTGCTTTAAAGCTTTAGCTTTAGCAACAGTAGTGTTAATACGCTTGTGCTCAATTAGGGAACAAGCCATGTTTGCTAACATAGACTTACGGTGCGCCGTTTTTCTTCCTAAGTGATTTATTTTCTTTCCGTGTCTCATTACTATTCTCTTTTAGACCTATTATCCAGAAACTGGAAACTAGTCTTTATCCAATTTATATTTTGATAGATCCATACCAAAGTTTAAACCTTTATTATTCACAAGCTCTTCAAGCTCGGTTAAAGATTTCTTACCGAAGTTACGGAACTTCATTAAGTCATTTTTATTGTAAGATACTAAATCTCCCAAGGTATCAACTTCAGCTGCCTTTAAACAGTTAAGTGCTCTAACAGAAAGATCCATATCTACCAATTTGGTTTTAAGCAACTGTCTCATATGAAGGGATTCTTCATCATAAGTTTCAGTTTGCGCAATTTCATCAGCCTCTAGAGTTATACGCTCATCAGAGAACAACATAAAGTGGTGTATCAAGGTTTTAGCTGCCTCAGTTAAGGCATCCTTAGGATGAATAGAACCATCACTGCTGATCTCAAATACCAATTTCTCATAATCGGTTTTTTGTTCAACACGGTAATTCTCTATACTATACTTTACATTTTTTATTGGTGTATATACCGAATCTGTAAAGATAGTTCCTAAAGGAGCATTGGCTTTTTTGTTCTCTTCTGCAGGAACATAACCTCTTCCTTTTTCCACAGTAAGCTCCATATTGAAACTTACTTTTTTATCTAAATTACAAATAACTAAATCTGGATTTAGAATTTGAAAACCTGAGATAAATTTCTGGAAATGACCAGCAGTAAGCTGTTCTTGACCGGAAACAGAAATTGTAACGGCTTCATTGTCTATTTCATCAATTTGCCTTTTAAACCTTACTTGTTTCAGGTTCAATATAATTTCTGTTACATCTTCTACCACGCCAGGGATTGTAGAGAATTCATGATCAACACCTTCAATGCGAACTGAAGTTATTGCAAATCCTTCTAATGATGATAACAGTACTCTTCTTAAAGCGTTACCAACAGTCAATCCATATCCTGGTTCCAAAGGGCGAAATTCAAATTTCCCTTCGAAATCGGTTGAATCAATCATTATAACTTTATCGGGCTTCTGAAAATTTAGTATTGCCATATTACGACTTCTGTGAATTATTATTTCGAATATAATTCGACGATGAATTGTTCATTTATATTTTCTGGAATTTGAACTCTTCCAGGAACGGAAACATAAGTTCCCAATTTAGTATCATTGTTCCAAGTGATCCACTCGTAAGTAGCACTTGAATTAGAAAGTGAACTTTGAATTGCATCCAAAGATTTTGATTTTTCTCTTACCCCTACAACATCTCCAGGCTTTAACTGGTAAGAAGGAATATTCATCACTTCACCGTTTACAGTAATGTGTCTGTGAGAAACCAATTGTCTCGCACCAGGTCTTGATGGAGAAATTCCCATTCTGTAAACAACATTATCCAAACGAGACTCACATAATTGTAAAAGTACTTCACCGGTAATACCTTGTGAACGTGTAGCTTTTTCAAACATGTTTCTGAATTGACGCTCTAATACACCATAAGTATATTTAGCCTTTTGCTTCTCCATTAATTGGATTGCATATTCAGATTTTTTCCCTCTTCTACGGTTATTACCGTGTTGTCCCGGAGGATAGTTTCTTTTTTCGAAAGACTTATCGTCTCCGAATATAGCCTCGCCAAATTTACGTGCTATCTTAGTCTTTGGACCAGTATATCTTGCCATTGAAAATTGTTTTTAAAAAAAAAAGCGATTATGAATTAAGGTCACTGTCCTTCGATAATCTATAGTGCTTTCTTTGTTTATACTTAATAATTAAACTCTACGTCTTTTTGGAGGTCTACATCCGTTGTGCGGTAATGGAGTAACATCAATAATTTCTGTTACTTCAATTCCTGCATTGTGAATAGAACGGATTGCAGATTCTCTACCATTTCCTGGTCCTTTAACAAACACCTTAACTTTACGCAAACCAGCTTCATGAGCTACTTTAGAACAATCTTCTGCAGCTAATTGTGCAGCGTAAGGAGTATTCTTCTTAGACCCTCTAAAGCCCATTTTACCGGCAGAAGACCAAGAGATTAAATCTCCTTTTTTGTTGGTTAAAGAAATAATGATATTGTTAAAAGAAGCAGTAACATGCGCTTCTCCATTAGACTCAACGATTACTTTACGTTTCTTTTGAGCTGCTTTTTGAGTTTTTGCCATCTTACTTATTATTTAGTTGCTTTCTTCTTATTAGCAACTGTTTTTCTTCTACCTTTTCTGGTACGTGAATTGTTCTTGGTACGTTGACCTCTTAATGGAAGTCCTGATCTATGACGAACACCACGGTAACATCCTATATCCATAAGACGTTTAATGCTCATTTGTACTTCTGAACGTAGTTCACCTTCAATTTTATAAGTTCCCACAGCTTCACGAATTCTTCCGATTTCATCATCGGACCAATCTGAAACTTTGGTGCTCTCATCTACCTTGGCTTCTTTCAAGATCTCTTGAGATCTGCTTTTGCCAATTCCGAAGATATAGGTTAACGCTATAACTCCTCGCTTTTGTTTTGGTATATCAACCCCTGCAATTCTTGCCATAATTAGCCTTGTCTTTGTTTAAATCTAGGATTCTTTTTGTTAATAACGTAAAGTCTGCCTTTTCTTCGCACAATCTTGCACTCGGCACTCCTTTTTTTAACTGATGCTCTAACTTTCATCTCTATAGGTTTATGTATTTCCTAATCGTAATTAATAAAACCGCGATTAAGCATTTTACTATCACAAATTTTTCAGACTGCAAAAGTATTAAAAATTTTGCAATTACCTGAATTTGTTTTTAGTATCTGTATGTTATTCGAGCCTTAGATAAATCATAAGGGCTCATTTCCAATTTTACTTTATCTCCTGGTAACAATTTAATGTAATGCATACGCATCTTTCCAGAGATATGAGCTGTCACAACGTGACCGTTTTCAAGTTCTACTCGAAACATTGCATTAGACAACGCTTCGATTATAGTACCATCTTGTTCTATTGCTGATTGTTTTGCCATAGTTACGCTACTGCTTTTCTATTTTTACCTGTTTTCATCAAGCCATCATAATGCCTATTAAGCAAATATGAGTTTACCTGTTGCATAGTATCAATCGCAACCCCCACTAAAATTAATAGTGAAGTACCTCCAAAGAACAATGCCCAACTTTGCTGCACACCCAACAATTGCATTACGATAGCAGGGAACACTGCAATCAATGCTAGGAAAACTGACCCTGGAAGGGTAATTTGAGACATTACTCTATCAAGAAATTCTGCAGTTTCTCCTCCTGGACGAATCCCTGGAATAAAACCACCACTTCTCTTAAGATCATCTGCCATTTTATTAGTTGGAACTGTTATAGCCGTATAGAAGTATGTAAATACAATGATTAACAAAGCAAATACAAGGTTATACCAGAACCCGAAGATATTACTGAAAGCAGCTGCGATCCCCTGAGAGGTTTCCCCATCAGATAAACCTGCAACGGCTGCCGGAATAAACATAATTGCCTGAGCAAAGATGATAGGCATTACCCCAGATGCGTTTAATTTAAGAGGAATATACTGTCTTGATCCAAATACATTCTTCTCATACCCACCAGTTGCACTTCTTCTTGCATATTGTACTGGAATCTGTCTTACTGCCATTACTAGCATGATAGACGCAAAGATAATAGCAAACCAAATCACCAATTCTATTAAGATCATTATCAAACCACCGTTAGATTCAAATACGCGAGATGCGAATTCTTGAACGAAAGCCAAAGGCAAACGAGCGATGATACCAACCATAATTAATAATGAGATTCCGTTACCAATTCCTTTATCTGTAATACGCTCCCCAAGCCACATCGCGAAGATGGTACCTGTTGTAAGTATAATTACTGAAGAAACTATGAAGGTAATGTTATCCCCTAATAAGAATGCACTTTGAGGTAATGTAGCAAAAAGGTTATAGATATAACCAGGACCTTGAACCAAGGTAATTGCAATAGTTAACCATCTTGTAATTTGATTAATTCTTCTTCTTCCACTCTCTCCTTCTTTTTGAAGCTTTTGCAGGTAAGGAACCGCAATTCCCATTAACTGCACTACGATAGAAGCAGAAATATAAGGCATGATCCCTAATGCGAATACGGAAGCATTTGAAAATGCTCCTCCTGTAAAGGCATTAAGAAGACCCAAAAGTCCACTATCGGTTTGACTGGCAAGATTCGATAACTGTGCAGCATCGATCCCAGGTAATACAACCTGGGCTCCAAACCTGTAAACTAACAATAGACCTAGGGTAACTAAAATTCTATTTTTTAGTTCCTCGATTTTCCAGATATTCTTAATAGTATTGATAAATTTCATAGTTTATCTATTATAAAGTAACTACTTCACCTCCGGCAGCTTCTATAGCATCCTTTGCTGAGGCAGTAAATTTATGAACAGATATTTTCAACTTTGCTTTTAATTCTCCTCTACCTAATATCTTAACTTGCTCGTTTTTTCTAACAAGACCGTTTTCTACCAAAACATTCATATCAACAGAATCTGTTACGTTTCCATTATCTACAAGTGTTTGTAAGGTATCTAAGTTGATCCCTTGGTATACTTTACGATTTCTGTTTGTAAAACCAAACTTCGGTACACGTCTTTGAAGTGGCATTTGCCCACCTTCAAAACCAATCTTCTTTGAGTAACCAGAGCGAGATTTTGCACCTTTGTGACCACGAGTGGCAGTACCACCTTTACCGGATCCTTCTCCACGTCCTACACGCTTGCTGTTACTTTGAACTGAACCTTCTGCAGGTTTTAAGTTACTTAAATCCATGTGATTTATTATTTTGTTTCTTCAAAAGAAACTAAGTGTGAAACTTTATTTACCATACCAAGGATATTTGGTGTGTTTTCGTGCTCTACAGTTTGGTTTAGTTTTCTAAGACCAAGTGCTTCCAAAGTACGTTTTTGGTTTGCTGTACGTTTGATCGCACTTTTAACCTGTGTTACTTTTATCTTTCCCATTTTATCCTTGAATTAACCTTTAAATACTTTATCTAATGTAACTCCGCGTTGCTTAGCTACAGTTTGAGCACTTCTTAATTGCAATAATGCATCAAAAGTGGCTTTAACTACGTTATGAGGGTTAGAAGAACCTTGATTCTTAGAAAGTACATCATGTACTCCTACAGATTCTAATACGGCACGAATTGCTCCACCTGCTATAACTCCAGTACCGGTAGCTGCTGGTATAAGCAAAATTCTTGCTCCTCCGTATTTACCTTTTTGCTCATGAGGTATCGTTCCTTTATTCAAAGGAATTCTCACTAAGTTTTTCTTTGCGTCTTCCACGGCTTTAGCAATAGCATCGGCAACCTCTTTAGATTTACCTAAACCTTGACCAACAACTCCGTTTTCATCACCTACTACTACAATAGCAGAAAAACCAAATGCTCTACCACCCTTAGTAACTTTTGTAACACGTTGTACTCCCACCAAACGATCTTTCAATTCAAGACCGGCTGGCTTTACAAGTTCTACATTTTTATAATCTTGATACATATCTTATTAGAATTTTAGTCCGCCTTCACGGGCACCATCTGCCAATGATTTAACTCTTCCGTGATATAAATAACCACCTCTATCAAAAGAAATAGTTTCTATTCCGGCTTTTAGCGCTCTTTCAGCAAGGCTTTTTCCGACTAAAGTAGCTTTGTCGATTTTATTGCCTTCTGCTGATGACACGTCTTTATCTCTAGAAGAAGCTGCAACCAAAGTTTTTCCTTCCACATCGTCAACTATCTGAGCATAAATTTCTTTATTACTTCTAAATACTGCCAATCTTGGACGACTTTGGGTACCCGTAATGTCCTTACGAATCCTCTTCTTAATCTTATTTCTTCTATCTTGTTTTGAAAATGCCATATCTAAACTCTTATTAAGCTGATTTACCTGCTTTTCTTCTTAATTGTTCTCCTACAAACTTAATTCCTTTTCCTTTGTAAGGCTCTGGAGCTCTGAAGGAACGAATTTTAGATGCTATCTGGCCTACCAATTGCTTATCATGTGAAGTTAATTTCACGATTGGGTTTTTACCCTTATCTGAAACTGTTTCCACAGTAACCTCTGGAGCCACTTCAAATACAATATTGTGAGAGAATCCAATTGCTAAATCCAATTTATTTCCCTGGTTAGATGCACGATAACCTACACCTACCAATTCCAATTGCTTACTAAAGCCATTTGAAACTCCTTCAATCATATTATTTACCAACGCACGGTATAAACCGTGTTTTGATTTCTGGTCTTTCTTGTCAGAGAAACGCTCGAATGTAATAACTCCATCTTCGATCTTGATCTCGATATCGCTAAATTCTTGTTTTAACTCTCCTAATTTTCCTTTAACCGTCACTATCCCGTCCTTTACGTCTACTGTAACGCCATCTGGAATTGTGATTGGGCTTTTACCTATTCTTGACATTTCTTAAGTCTTTAAGTATTAGTAAACGTAACACAACACTTCACCACCAACTTTTTCAGCTTTGGCTTGCTTCCCTGTCATTACTCCGTGAGAAGTAGAAACAATAGCAACTCCAAGACCGTTTAAGATTCTAGGTAGCTCGTTAGCTCCAGCATACTTACGTAAACCGGGTTTACTTATTCGTTGAATTTCTTTTATTACTGGCTCTTTAGTTAATTTGTCATACTTAAGAGCTATTTTAATAATTCCTTGTGTGGAATTATCTTCAAATTTGTAACTAAGAATATATCCTTGATCGAATAATATTTTAGTGATCTCCTTTTTAAGATTAGAAGCCGGTATCTCAACAACACGGTGGTTGGCAGCTACGGCGTTTCTAATTCTTGTTAAATAATCTGCAATAGGATCTGTAGTCATATACTTGATTTGCGGTAATGGTTTTCGAACCCGGTAATTACCGGGACGAACCTAAAACCTATTTATAAATTTACCAACTTGCTTTTCTTACACCTGGAATTAATCCCTGATTTGCCATTTCTCTGAACATAACACGAGAAACACCAAATTGTCTCATATACCCTTTAGGTCTTCCGGTTAATTTACAACGGTTGTGCAAACGAACTGGAGAGGCATTCTTTGGTAATTTCTGTAAACCTTCAAAATCGCCAGCTGCTTTTAAAGCCTCACGTTTTTCAGCATATTTCTTTACCGTTTCTTGTCTCTTCACCTCACGGGCTTTCATTGATTCTTTAGCCATAATTAATTCTTTTTAAAAGGTAATCCTAGTTCAGTTAACAATGATTTTGCTTCTTTATCTGTAGGAGCAGAAGTTACAAAGGTAATATCCATACCGCTAATTCTATTCACCTTATCGATATCGATCTCAGGGAATATAATTTGCTCTGTAATACCTAAATTGTAATTTCCTCTACCATCAAAACCAGTAGCTTTAATACCACTAAAGTCACGTACACGAGGTAGCGCTGAAGTGATTAAACGATCTAAGAATTCATACATTCTATCTCCACGTAACGTAACTTTGGCACCAATTGGCATCCCTTTACGTAATTTAAATGAAGCAACATCTTTCTTAGACATTGTAGATACGGCTTTTTGACCGGTAATTGCAGTTAGTTCATCAACTGCATGATCGATCAATTTTTTGTCTGCTACAGCTGCTCCAACTCCGCGGCTTAAAACTATCTTTTGTAGTTTTGGAACCTGCATTACGTTAGAGTAACTGAATTCTTCTGTAAGAGAAGAGATAATTTTATCTCTATATTCTTGTTTAAGTCTTGGTACGTATGCCATAACTATATTACTTCATTAGATTTTTTGGAAAATCTCACCTTCTTACCATCTTCCGTTCTATAACCTACACGTGTAGTGTCTCCTTTTTTATCTACTAGAGATAAATTAGAAATATGAACTGGTGCTTCCTTTTTTACTATTCCTCCTTGTGGATTAGATGCGCTTGGCTTCTCATGTTTAGAAACCATATTAACACCTTCCACAATTGCTTTATTTTTCTCACGAAGAACCTTCTGAACTTTACCTTCTTGACCTTTATGGTCTCCAGCATTCACTCTTACGGTATCTCCAGATTTTATTTTAAGCTTTGTCATCTTATGTATGTATTAAAGCACCTCTGGTGCTAATGATACAATCTTCATGAATTGTTTATCACGAAGTTCTCTTGCTACTGGTCCAAATACACGAGTACCGCGCATTTCTCCAGCCGGATTCAAAAGAACACATGCGTTATCATCAAAACGGATATATGATCCGTCTGGTCTACGCACTTCTTTTTTGGTACGAACAACAACTGCCGTAGAAACTGCACCTTTTTTAATGTTTCCATTAGGTGTAGCTTCTTTTACACTGACAACTATTTTGTCTCCAACAGAAGCGTATCTTCTTTTTGTACCCCCTAATACACGAATGGTCAAAACTTCTTTTGCCCCGGTATTGTCTGCTACTTTTAATCTAGACTCTTGTTGTACCATCTTATTTAGCTCTTTCTATAATTTCTACTAATCTCCAACATTTAGATTTACTCAATGGACGTGTTTCCATTATTTTTACTGTATCTCCAATGTTGCAGTCATTTGTCTCGTCGTGTGCTACGTATTTCTTCGTTTTTAAAACGAACTTTCCATACATAGGGTGTTTTACCTTTTTAACTTCAGCAACCACTATGGATTTCTGCATTTTATTACTGGTAACTACACCTATACGTTCTTTTCTTAAATTTCTTTTTTCCATCTTTCAGCAGAATAACACTTATTGTTGTTCTCTTTTAGTTAACTCCGTAGCTAATCTCGCTATAGATCTTCTTACAGTACGTAACTGTATTGGGTTCTCTAATGGCGATACTGCGTGAGCCATTTTTAAATCTGCATATGCCTTTCTTGTTTTACCAAGTTCTTCTTGTAATTCAGCTACAGATAATTCTCTTACTTCTGATTGTTTCATAACGTGTCTTAATTAAGCTTCGAAATCTCTAGCTACAATAAACTTAGTTTTAACCGGAAGCTTTTGAGCTGCAAGACGTAACGCCTCTTTTGCAACATCGTAAGGTACCCCTCCTATTTCGAAAAGGATTCTTCCTGGTTTTACAACTGCTGCCCAATATTCTACGGCACCTTTACCTTTACCCATACGTACTTCAAGAGGTTTCTTTGTAATAGGCTTATCTGGAAATATTTTAATCCACAATGAACCTTCTCTTTTCATATAACGAGTCGCGGCAATACGCGCTGCTTCAATTTGACGTGCAGTAAGGAAATTTGAGTCTAATGACTTAATCCCAAATGTACCGTTTGAAAGTCTGTGTCCTCTTTGAGAAACACCTTTCATACGGCCCTTTTGCATTTTGCGATATTTTGTTCTTTTAGGCTGTAACATTTTTCTTTACTTTAAAAAATTACTTTCTACGACGTGATTTGTTGTTACCACCTCGTGCGGCTCCTCCGGTTTTTCCACCTTGCTTCTTAGCCATGCCAACAAGCGGTGAAAGTTCTCTTTTACCGTAAACCTCACCTTTCATGATCCACACTTTAACACCCAATCTACCATAAGTAGTGTGCGCCTCAACTAAAGCATAATCAATATCGGCTCTAAAAGTTGACAATGGAATTCTTCCATCTTTATAACCTTCTGAACGAGCCATTTCAGCACCATTCAATCTACCAGAGATTTGAATTTTGATACCTTCAGCATTCATTCTCATTGCTGCAGCAATAGCCATCTTAATTGCACGACGGTAAGAGATACGATTCTCAATTTGTCTTGCAACACTAGAAGCTACTAAATGCGCATCCAACTCAGGTCTTTTAATTTCAAAGATGTTGATTTGAACTTCCTTGTCTGTGATCTTCTTAAGCTCTTCTTTTAACTTGTCTACCTCTTGTCCACCTTTCCCGATAATGATACCAGGTCTAGCAGTAGTGATAGTAACGGTTACAAGTTTTAGAGTACGCTCAATGATCACTCTAGATACACTCGCTTTTGATAAACGAGCATGGATGTATTTTCTAATCTTATCGTCTTCGGCTAATTTATCGCCGTAGTCATTTCCTCCGTACCAGTTGGATTCCCATCCTCTAATGATACCAAGGCGATTCCCGATTGGATTTGTTTTCTGTCCCATACTCTTAGCTTTGTGTATTATTGTTGTCTCCAAGCACTAATGTAACGTGGTTGGAACGTTTTCTAATTCTGTGAGCGCGACCTTGTGGGGCAGGACGAAGTCTCTTCAACATACTTCCACCGTCTACGCGTATTTCTTTTACGAATAATTCAGCATCTTCGATACTTGCATCTTCATTTTTAGCTTGCCAGTTAGCAATCGCAGAAAGTAATAACTTTTCTAATTTGCGAGATGCATCCTTAGAGCTAAATTTTAAAATATGAAGCGCTCTCTCTACTTGTTCACCTCGTACTAAATCTGCAACTAGTCGCATTTTTCTTGGCGAACTAGGGCAGTTATTCAGTTTTGCAAATGCTATCTGCTTTTTAGCTTCCTTAGTTTGCTCTGCTTTTTCTCTTTTACGAACTCCCATAGCTTCAATTATCTTTTACCTTTGTTTTTCGCACCTACGTGACCTCTAAAAGATCTTGTTGGTGAGAACTCTCCTAATTTATGACCTACCATATTTTCAGTAACATAAACAGGAACAAATTGTTTTCCGTTATGAACTGCAATAGTTTGCCCAACGAAATCTGGTGTAATCATAGAAGCTCTAGACCATGTCTTGATAACTGCTTTTTTACCAGATTCTACGTTTTGAGAAATCTTTTTATCTAACTTATAGTGAACGTAAGGTCCCTTTTTTAATGAACGTGCCATATCTTATTATTTCTTTCTACGTTCTACAATATATTTATTACTCGCTTTTGTTTTAGATCTGGTTCTGAATCCTTTAGCAGGTAAACCTTTTCTAGAACGTGGGTGACCTCCAGATGCACGACCTTCACCACCACCCATTGGGTGATCTACAGGGTTCATCGCAACCGGTCTTGTTCTTGGTCTTCTTCCCAACCATCTACTTCTACCAGCCTTACCAGAAACGATAAGTTGGTGATCGCTATTTGAAATAGCACCGATAGTTGCAACACAAGTCACAAGAACTCTTCTGATCTCCCCAGAAGGAAGTTTAATTGTAGCATACTTCCCTTCTCTTGCTACTAATTGAGCAAAAGCTCCAGCACTACGAGCCATAACAGCTCCTTGTCCAGGACGTAATTCAATACAAGAAATAATAGTACCCAATGGAATGCTGCTCAAAGGCATAGCATTTCCAATTTCCGGTGCTGCAGATTCAGCGTCAGAAACGATGTTCTGACCTACCTGCAATCCATTTTGAGCTACAACATATCTTTTTTCACCATCTTGATAATTCAAAAGTGCAATAAAAGCAGTTCTGTTCGGGTCATATTCTATAGTCGCAACAGTAGCAGGAATACCATGCTTATCGCGCTTAAAGTCTATTACTCTGTAACGTCTTTTGTGACCACCACCTTTATAGCGCATGGTCATTTTTCCTTGACTGTTTCTACCACCTGATTTTTTAATCGGAGCTATTAAACTCTTCTCCGGCTTATCAGTAGTAATGGCGTCAAAACCATTAACTACTCTAAAACGCTGACCAGGGGTGATTGGTTTTAATTTTCTAACTGACATTGTTTAATCTTAAAGATTACTGTATAAATCAATAGTTTCACCTTCCGCCACCTGTACATATGCTTTTTTATAAGCACTTGTTTTACCAGTGATCACTCCTGTTTTTGTAAAACGGGATTTACGATCTGGACGGACATTAATTGTGCGAACTTTAGTAACTGAAACACCATAAGCAGATTCTACTGCATTCTTGATTTCAATCTTATTCGCCTTATTATTAACAACGAAAGAATAGCGGTTAATTAACTCACTATCTGCAGTTGCTTTTTCTGTAATAATAGGTTTTATTAAGATACTCATAGCATTTATTTACTTAAATTCGACTCAATTCCTTCTAAAGAACCCTCCATAAACACAAGACTTGTTGCGTTAAGTATTTTGTAAGTGCTTAATTCTGAGCTACTTACAACTTCGGTGCCTTTTAAATTGCGTGACGACAAATATACATTTTTATTCGCGTCACCCAAGACTATAAGAGATTTTTTCTTATCTACCCCTAAACCTTTCAAAACATCGATGAAGTTTTTGGTTTTTGGTGTATCAAATTGAAAATCTTCTACTACGATAATATTCTTATCATTTGCCTTTAAAGAAAGAGCAGATTTTCTTGCCAATCTTTTAAGGTTCTTGTTCAATTTAAACCCGTAATTTCTTGGACGTGGTCCAAAAACTCTACCTCCACCTCTAAAAACTGGAGATTTAATACTTCCTGCACGAGCAGTACCTGTACCTTTTTGTTTCTTAATCTTACGAGTACTTCCTGTAATCTCCGCACGCTCTTTTGCTTTATGCGTTCCTTGGCGTTGATTAGCCAAGTATTGCTTTACATCAAGATATACTGCGTGATTATTAGGTTCTATTGCAAAAACAGAGTCAGAAAGACTAACCTTTCTACCTGTTTCTTTTCCTTTAATATCTAAAACTGCTACTTCCATTACTTCTGAATGATTACATATGAGTTTTTGTGACCAGGAACACATCCTTTTACAACAAGTAGATTTTTATCTGCAACTACTTTTAAAACTCTTAAGTTTTCTACTTTCACTTTTTCACCTCCCATACGACCGGCCATACGCATACCCTTAAATACTCTTGCAGGATATGACGCTGCACCAATAGAACCTGGAGCTCTTAAACGGTTATGTTGTCCGTGAGTAGCTTGACCTACACCACCAAAACCGTGTCTTTTTACAACACCTTGAAAACCTTTACCTTTACTGATACCAGCAATGTCAACAAATTCGCCTTCCACGAATTGATCAACAGTAATAGAGTCTCCTAATTTGTATTCTCCTTCAAATCCTTGGAATTCAACGACTTTACGCATTGCTGCAGAACCGGCCTTTTTAGCGTGCCCAGTGGCAGCCTTATTAGCAGTCTTTTTGTCATCGAAACCAAGTTGAAGTGCTTCGTACCCGTCAACCTCATTGGTTCTGACTTGGGTGATAACACATGGTCCAGCTTGAATAACGGTACAAGGAATATTTTTCCCGTTCTCGTCAAAAATGCTGGTCATGCCTATTTTTTTTCCTATTAACCCAGACATAATTATTAATTAAATTAAATTATTTATTAAAAATATTCAGGATTGAAAATACTCCAATCCTGAATGTATTTTTCTCCGTTTTTCCCTCGCCAATCGCTCAGGACATGTATTGAAAGCTTAAGCTTTCATGCTAAAATCTATTATCTTTTCCTCAATTAAGAAGTATTGATAAAACATTTATCACACTTTAATCTCTACTTCTACTCCGCTTGGTAATTCCAATTTCATTAAAGCATCAATAGTTTTAGATGATGAACTATAGATGTCCAACAATCTTTTATAAGAGCTTAATTGAAATTGTTCTCTCGCTTTTTTATTCACGTGAGGAGAACGCAATACAGTAAATATTTTTTTGTGAGTAGGTAAAGGGATTGGCCCCGTTACTACAGCACCCGTAGTTTTTACGGTCTTTACGATCTTCTCTGCAGACTTGTCTACCAAGTTATGATCGTAGGATTTTAGTTTTATTCTGATTTTCTGACTCATATCCCTAATATTATTCGTTTGATGTACCCTTAGCTGCTTTTATAACACTTTCCGAAACATTGGAAGGAGTTTCAGCATAATGAGAAAATTCCATTGTAGAGGTTGCTCTACCTGAAGATAATGTTCTTAATGTAGTAACATATCCAAACATTTCTGAAAGCGGCACTTCTGCTTTAATAACTTTAGCACCAGATCTGTCTGACATATCGTTTACCTGCCCTCTTCTTCTGTTAAGGTCACCTACGATATCTCCCATGTTTTCTTCTGGAGTAACAACTTCTACTTTCATGATTGGCTCAAGAATAACAGCTCCGGCTTTTTTAGCAGCAACTTTATATCCCATTTTTGCAGCCAATTCGAAAGAAAGTTGATCAGAATCCACAGGGTGGAAAGATCCATCTTTTAAGATAACTTTCAAACTATCCATCTTAAATCCAGCTAATGGACCAGATTTCATAGCTTCTTTAAATCCTTTCTCTACTGAAGGAATAAATTCTTTAGGAATACGTCCACCTTTTACTTCGTCTACAAACTGAAGACCTGGACCTTTAAAGTCCTCATCTGCAGGAGACATTTCAAAAACGATATCACCAAATTTACCACGACCACCAGATTGCTTTTTATAAGTTTCTCTATGATCTGCACTTCTAGTAATAGTTTCCTTGTATTCAACTTGAGGTTGACCCTCATTAACTTCTACTTTGAATTCTCTTTTCAAACGATCTACAAGAATTTCAAGGTGTAATTCACCCATTCCAGAGATAATAGTTTGTCCAGAAGCTTCATCTGTCTTAACTTGGAAAGTTGGATCCTCTTCAGCTAATTTAGCTAAAGCCATACCCATCTTATCAACATCGGCTTTGGTCTTAGGCTCTACAGCAATACCAATTACCGGGTTAGGGAAAGACATAGATTCTAAAGTAATTGGGTGTTTCTCATCTGTAAGAGAATCTCCAGTTTTAATATCTTTAAAACCAACTGCAGCTCCAATATCTCCAGCTTCAATTCTATCTATGGGCTCTTGCTTATTAGCATGCATCTGATAGATACGAGAGATACGTTCTTTCTTACCTGAACGATTGTTCAATACGTAAGAACCTGCATCTAAAGCACCAGAATACACTCTAAAGAAAGCTAAACGACCTACGAAAGGATCTGTAGCAATTTTAAAAGCTAAAGCAGAGAATGGAGAATCTACATGAGGCTTACGAGACTCTTCTTCTTCTGTATCTGGATTAACACCAATAATAGCATCAATATCTACAGGAGATGGAAGGTAACGCATAACCGCATCTAACATCATTTGAACACCTTTGTTCTTAAATGCAGAACCACACATCATTGGAATAATAGACATATCGATAGTTGCAGCTCTAAGAGCAGCAATAATCTCATCTTCAGTAATAGAACTTTCGTCTTCAAAGAATTTCTCCATTAAAGCTTCATCATATTCTGCTACTGCTTCCACCAATAAAGTTCTGTACTTGTTTACATCATCCATCAATTCAGCTGGAATATCTATGGTTTCATAGGTCATTCCAAAATCTTCTTCATTCCAAACAAGAGCTGTTTTAGATATTAAATCTACAACACCTTTAAAATCATTTTCTTCACCAATAGGAATTTGAAGAGGCACTGGGTTTCCACCTAGCATTTCTCTTACTTGATTACAAACATTAAAGAAGTCAGATCCCTGACGGTCCATTTTGTTTACAAATCCTAAACGTGGTACTCTATATTTATCTGCTTGTCTCCATACAGTTTCAGATTGTGGCTCAACACCATCAACCGCACTGAATAAAGCTACCATACCATCAAGTACACGTAAAGAACGCTCTACCTCTACGGTAAAATCTACGTGACCTGGAGTATCAATAATATTTACAGTATATTCCTGATCGCGATACATCCACTTACAGTGAGTAGCAGCAGAAGTAATTGTAATACCTCTTTCCTGCTCTTGCTCCATCCAGTCCATAGTTGCTGCACCGTCATGAACTTCTCCAATCTTGTGACTAACTCCGGTGTAGAACAATACACGTTCTGTTGTAGTGGTTTTACCTGCATCAATATGCGCAGCAATACCTATATTTCTTGTGAATTTTAAATCTCTTTGTGCCATTTTTTTTAGAATCTAAAGTGAGAGAATGCTTTGTTAGCTTCAGCCATTTTATGAGTGTCTACACGTTTTTTAACGGCAGCACCTTCTTCTTTAGACGCCGCAATAATCTCTCCAGCCAATCTCTGAGCCATAGATTTTTCGTTACGTTTTCTCGAATAAGAGATCAACCACTTCATTGCAGTTGAAACTTTACGATCTGGTCTAATTTGCATTGGAATTTGAAATGTTGCACCACCTACACGACGGCTTCTCACCTCAACATGTGGCATTACATTAGAAAGTGCATCTTTCCAAATTTCTAGAGCGGTTTTCTCTTCATCTTGTTTTTTCTCATCTACTATTGCAATTGCATCGTAGAAAACTTTAAAGGAAACCGATTTTTTACCATCCCACATCATCATGTTAACAAAACGAGTTACTAACTGATCATTAAATTTTGGATCTGGTAAAAGAGGCCGTTTTTTTGCCTGTCTTTTTCTCATGTCTTTACATTAAAAGTTTTTAATTACTTCTTAGGGCGTTTTGCTCCGTATTTAGATCTACGCTGAGTTCTACCTGCAACACCTGCGGTATCTAAGGCACCACGAACGATGTGATATCTAACTCCTGGCAAATCTTTTACCCTTCCACCTCTAACCAATACTATCGAGTGCTCTTGTAGATTGTGTCCTTCTCCAGGGATGTATGCGTTCACCTCTTTTCCGTTAGTTAACCTTACCCTTGCAACTTTACGCATTGCAGAGTTTGGTTTCTTAGGAGTAGTGGTATAAACACGCGTACAAACACCTCTTCTTTGAGGGCACGAATCTAAAGCAGCCGATTTACTCTTCTTGGTTATTTTGGCTCTTCCTTTTCGTACTAATTGTGAAATTGTTGGCATAATTTCTTTTACACTAATTATTGTTAAAAATTACCTTCCCTACTTTTTAGGGTCTGCAAAGGTAGCAATAAAAACTAATAATTCAAATGTTAAGGTGTTTATTTTCAGTAGCCTTGTCTTATTTACATTATTCATTCCTAAAAGAAGGTGCAATTATGAGATTAACAATAGCAATTCCGCAAATATATTTAACATTTAGAGAGAATCTTAATCGCCAATATGTTAAATAATTTTAGAGCTCCAACCCTATTTATTGAGATAAGCGGTTGTAGTAGAGTATAATAAAGAATATTATTAACAATATTTTAATCCTAATTTAATATTTTTAGTGCATTAGTTTGCATACTATGCCTTTTATTAGGACTTTTGGAACTGGCTAATTCAAAACAAATTAACAATGAAAACAAAATTTAGTAAAATTTTGACGCTATTACTAGCGTTTGTTGTGCAAGTAACCTTTGCACAGCAACAACCGATAACGGGTACCGTTGTCGATGAATCCGGAGTTCCGATTCCGGGTGTGAACATTATTGTAAAAGGTACAACTAATGGTGTTCAGTCTGATTTTGACGGAAATTACTCAATCCAGGCCTCTAGAGGTGATGTATTGGTTTTCTCTTTCATCGGATTGAAAAAAGCAGAGTATCCTGTTGGAGATTCAGCAACTGTAGATGTAACTCTAGAAGCAGATTCTGCTCAACTAGATGAGGTAGTTGTTACCGCCTTGGGTATTAAAAGAGAGAAAAAGTCTCTTGGTTATGCCACACAAGAAGTTAGTGGTGATGAAGTTTCAGACAATCCAAGTCAAAACTTTGTAAACTCTCTTTCTGGTAAAGTTGCAGGTCTAAACGTTAAAAGCTCTGGAACAATGGGTGGTTCTACCAACGTTGTAATTCGTGGTAGTTCTTCTTTAACTGGAGACAACCAAGCTCTTTTCGTTATTGACGGTACTCCTGTTAGTAACATAAACACCAACGACGCTACACAACGTGGTGGTGGAGGTGGTTACGATTATGGTAACGCTGCTTCAGATATCAACCCGAATGACATTGCATCTATTAACGTATTAAAAGGTGCTGCGGCAACTGCATTATACGGAGCAAGAGCAGCTAACGGTGTTGTAATTATTGAGACTAAAAAAGGTAAAAAAGGAAAAGGAATTGGAGTATCTGTACAATCTTCACTTACTGTGAGCAATGCAGATATGGAAACACTTCCTGAATATCAAAAACAATATGGTGCTGGATACGGACCATATTATGATTCTGAAGATGGATATTTCAACCTATACGATGTAGATGGTGATGGTATCTTAGATGAGTCTACTCCATTTACTGAAGATGCTTCTTTTGGTGCAGCTTTTGACCCAAACAGAAACATCTACCAGTGGAATTCTATTTATCCACAATTGGATACCTACCAGCAAGCAACTCCTTGGGTTGCAGGAGCTAATGATCCAAACTCGATCTGGCAAACTGGTTTTACTGCAATAAGCTCTGTAGCTTTAGATGGTGGAACAGACAAGAGTTCTTTTAGAATTAGTGGAACTCACTTAAATCAAGAAGGTAACTTACCTAACTCTAACATTAAGAGAAATACATTGAAATTTAGTGGATCTCACGATTTCACAGATAAATTTAGCGCTCAAACCAACATTACTTTTACTAAAACAAATGGTAAAGGTCGTTATGGTACTGGATACAGTTCTTTAAACATCATGCAACAATTTAGACAATGGTTTCAAACCAACGTAGACTGGCAAGAACAAAGAAGAGCTTATGAAGCTACTGGAGAGAACATTACATGGAACCCAAACAGTCCAAGTGACCTATCCCCAATATATTCAGACAACCCTTACTGGACATTCTACGAAAACTATCAAACTGATACTCGTACAAGATATTTTGGAAACGTAAACCTTTCTTATGAATTCAACGATGTATTTAGCTTATTAGGTAGATTCTCTTTTGATACTTATGATGAACTTCAAGAAGAAAGAATTAACGTAGGAAGTGCAGATATCGCTAAATACGAGCGTTACAACAACAGAGCTGCAGAATATAACTATGATCTTATCCTTAACATTAACAAGGACATTACAGAAGATCTTAACTTAGATGGTAACATTGGTTTCAACTTAAGAAGAAATGATAGAAATTCTATTAGAGCATCCACAAATGGTGGTCTTAACGCTCCAGGTTTCTACGCTTTAAGCAACAGTGCAAGCCCAATGAATCCTCCATTAGAGTACGAAAACACAAGAATGTTAGATGGTATCTATGCAAGAGGTGGAGTAGGATATTTAAATACTTACTACCTAGAAGGAACTATCCGTAGAGACCGTTCTTCTACGCTTCCTATAGAGGACAATAATAACGTATTCTATTACCCTTCTGTTTCTACAAGTATTATCCTTTCTAACATTATTGATGGAGAGTGGTTAAACTTTGCGAAATTAAGAGCTAACTACGCTGAAGTTGGTAATGACACAGATCCTTACAATGTATTTAATACTTACACTGTATATGCTCCTTTTGATGGTGCAGGTGTAGCGAGTAACAACGGAAGTTTAAAGAATCCAGCTTTAAAACCTGAGCGTACTAATTCTTACGAATTTGGTTTAGAGGCAGATTTCTTCAACAGAAGAGTTGGATTTGATGTATCTTACTACAACAACCAAACTGAAGATCAAATTACTCCGGTACCAGTTTCTACTGCAACAGGATTTACTTCTAAATTGTTGAACGCAGGTACTATTGAGAACAAAGGTTTTGAAGTTTCTTTAAACCTTAACCCAATTAGAACAGAGAACTTTAACTGGAATATGACTATCAACTGGGCTAAAAACGAAAGTACTGTACTTGAGTTAACAGATGGTATTGATAACCTTCAATTAGCTTCTCCTCAAGGTGGAATTTCTATTAACGCTGTTCCTGGACAACCTTACGGTACTATTAGAGGTTCTGACTTTGTTTATGACAATGACGGAAATAAATTAATTAACGCTAATGGTTACTACGTAAAAACTCCAAATTCAAACTACATTATCGGAGATTTCCAACCAGATTGGACTGGAGGTATTCAAAACACTTTAGCATACAAGAACCTATCTTTAGGATTCCTAATCGATATCCAAAAAGGTGGAGATATTTTCTCTCTTGATTCTTGGTATGGTAGAGCAACTGGTATCTATGCAAGTAGTGTAGGTGACAATAACTTAGGTAATCCTGTAAGAGATGCTGTAGTTAGAAATGAAGATGGAACATACGCTGCTAATTCTGGTGGAGTTCTTTTAGACGGAGTTCAAGGACAGGTTACATTTAATCCTGATGGATCTTACCAAGTAACTAATACTTCTCCAAACACTGTTAGAGCAGATGCTTCTACATATGCAAACCCTTACGGGTACGCTAGAGCTCCTAGTGCAGAGCATGTGTATGACGCTGGATTCGTAAAATTAAGAGAAGCGAACGTAACCTATACTTTTGGAGATAAGATCTTAGATTCAACTCCATTTACTAGCGGTTCTATCGCATTAATTGGACGTAACCTTTGGATCATAGACAAGAACATTCCTTACTCTGATCCTGAAGCTGGTTTAAGTTCTGGAAACGTACAAGGATATCAGTCTGGTGCTTATCCAACAATGAGAGAGATTGGTGCAAGTGTTAAACTTAACTTTTAATTAAAAAAATATGAAAAAATATATTGTTGCTGTTTCAGCGCTCGCAATGCTTTGGTCCTGTCAGAGTGATGAGAAATATGAGAATTATAACAGGGATCCTAAAAATCCAACAGAGGTAGCTTCAGACTTTTTATTCACGAATGCTACGGTAAGTCTAGAGGATTATATGGCTAGCCCAAACGTTAACGAACCTTTATTTAGATTCTTCGGGCAATATCTAACTACTACTACGTACTTAGATGAACCAAATTATGATTTTACAGCTCGTCAAAATCCAGATGCAGTATGGTCAGAATTTTACAGAGATGTGATCTTTGATCTTCAGGATGCTAAAAGAGTAGTAAGAGAAAACGGAGAACTTGAACAAGCAGAAATTGATGCACGTTTAGGTCAACTAGAAGTAGTTGAAGTTTACGCATGGCATGTTTTAGTGGATTCTTTTGGAGATATCCCTTACACTGAAGCAGTTCAAGCAGATGCTTTTCCTCAGCCTAAGTTTGATGATGATATGGCAATCTACGAAGATCTTGTTTCAAGATTAAATAGCGTAAATGCTTTACTTAACGCTGGACAAGGGTACACTAGTGCAGATGTTATCTTTAAAGGAGATATGGGTAAATGGGTAAAATTTGCCAACTCCCTTAAACTTAGATTAGGAATGAGACTTGCAGATGTAAACCCAAGTCTTTCTCAATCCACTGTAGAATCTGCAGTTGCTGATGGAGTTTTAACATCTAACGATGATAACGTAACTTTAGAGTATCAGTCTAACGATCCAAACACAAACCCACTTTGGGAAGATTTTGTACAGAGTGGTCGTTCAGATTTCTTAGCTTCAGAAACTATTGTAGATTACATGAACGCTCTTGAAGATCCAAGAAGAGAAGTTTACTTTGATGAGAACATCGCTGGTGGATATGTTGGTGGTGATTATGGTGGAAGTAACAACTTTGGGTCTTTTACCCATATTGGAGATCCATTCTTAGATCCTACTAGAGAGGGAATATTAATAGACTACGCAGAGGTTGAATTCAACCTTTCTAAAGCGGCAGATCTTGGATACAACGTTGGTGGAGATGCAGAATCTCATTACAACGCTGCTATCACTGCATCTTTAGAGTACTGGGGAATTTCAAGCGATGCTATAGACGCTTATCTTGGACAATCTTCTGTAGCTTATGATGGTTCTGTTGAACAATATGCAACTCAATACTGGATTGCAATGTTTGACAACCCATTCCAAGGATGGTCTGTTTGGAGATTATATGATGCACCTGCATTGAATTTACCAACAGATAGCGGAACATTTGTTCCTCTTAGATATACATATCCTGTAGATGAGCAAAACTTGAACAATGCTAATTACATTGATGCTGCTACAGCTATTGGTGGTGATGATGCACAAACTCCAGTTTTCTGGGATGTATCTAGCCCAGACCAATCAACTTATGATGGTGGTACTGAGTAATTAGAATACTTAATATTAGTAATTAAAAGCTGCCCAATTGGGCAGCTTTTTTTATTTGGAAGATTTAAGAAAAACCTATCTTTGCCCTTATGGAAGATACTACTACAATTTTTGGAATAAGAACAGTTATTGAAGCAATACAAAGTGAAAAGAATATAGACAAGATCTATATTCAAAAAGGACTTAATAATTCATTGTTTCAAGAGCTTCTAACTTTATTGAACAAAAAAGGCTTCAACATTTCTTATGTTCCTTTAGAGAAACTTCAAAAACTTACTCAAGGAAACCATCAAGGTGTTGTTGCAAAGATCTCTCCTATCGAGTTTCCAGAAATGGAAGATGTTGTGCAAAAGGTATTAGAAGATACTGCTACTACTCCTCTATTTCTATTGTTAGACCAAATTACAGATGCTAGAAATTTTGGAGCAATTATAAGAACTGCAGAATGTACAGGTGTCCATGCCATTATTGTTCAAAATAAAGGTGGAGCTCCAGTAAATGCAGATACTGTGAAGACATCTGCCGGCGCAGTATTCAACATTCCTATTTGTAAAGTGAATCATATTAAAGACGCCATATATTACTTACAGGGATCTGGTGTAAATGTGGTAGCAGCAACAGAAAAAAGTGATACAACGTTATATGACACTAATTTAAATCAGCCTACCGCGCTAGTAATGGGAAGTGAAGGAAGAGGTATCAATCCTTCAGTTTTAAAGATAGTGAACGATAGAGCAAAACTACCTATGTTCGGTACAATTGGATCTCTAAATGTATCTGTAGCATGTGGAGCTTTCTTATATGAAATTGTAAGGCAACGTCTCTAATTTATTCTTCTTCAGATTTTTTAAAAATATAGTGATAATCGGGTTCTTGGTATTCAGGTTCTTCTTTGCGTTCCACAAAATTCCCATCAGCATCAAAATGCTGCATGAATAAGTCATTTTCCTCGCTGTAATCTGGCTGCTCCCATTCATATTTTGGAGGTTCAACTATTTCCTTTTTATAAATAAAAGAGAAAATAAGACCTACTACAAATCCAGATAAATGCCCTTCCCAGGATATACTAGGATCTACTGGCATTACAAACCACATCATTCCCCCGTAAGAAAAAACTACGATAAATGATAAGGCCATCAGCCTATAGAATTTAGAGAATATACCCTTAAAAAATAAAAAGGAAGCTAACAAGTAGATCAATCCACTGGCACCAATATGATTTGCCGGCCTACCAATTAACCAAGTGAGAATACCGGTAAGCAATATTCCATAGATCAAGATCTTCCAACTTAGCTCTCGATAAAAATAAAATAGCGCCATACTTAATATAAGTAGCGGTATAGAATTATTAAAGAGGTGTTTTATATCTGCATGAATAAATGGCGATAACAACACCCCTCTTAAACCTACAATTTCTCGAGGTCTTATCCCTAAATAATTAAAATCTAAACCAAATCTTATTTCCACCCAAAACACCATCCAAATAAGAAGTACAAAAAGTAAAGGATACCCTATTACTCTAGTGGAAAATTTAAATGGATTACTATCTTTCAATGATTACGTGATTTGATATTTAAAATTAAGAATTAAATACCATCTTAAATGGTATCTCTTCGCTATCTTCTTAAATCAAATCTCATGCTTAAATTACTTTTTTGACAAAATGTCTATCCCCGTTTAACAATATAGATAATCTAGGTTTGAGTCTAATTAGTACCTTTGCATTATGAATGAACCTTTAGCAGAGAGATTAAGACCAAAGAAATTAGCAGATTACTTAAGCCAGCAGCACCTAGTAGGAGAAAAAGGCGCCTTAAGTCAGCAAATTAAACAGGGAATGATTCCTTCTTTAATTTTATGGGGACCTCCAGGAGTTGGAAAAACTACTTTGGCTAATATAATAGCTCAGGAGAGCAAAAGACCTTTTTATACTCTTAGTGCTATAAATAGCGGGGTTAAGGATATAAGAGAAGTTATTGAAAGGGCTAAAAAGGGGGAAGGACTATTTACAACTAAGAATCCTATCTTGTTTATAGATGAGATTCATAGGTTTAGTAAATCTCAACAAGATTCGTTATTAGCTGCAGTAGAAAAAGGATGGGTAACTTTAATAGGCGCAACTACAGAAAATCCAAGTTTCGAGGTGATCTCTGCACTACTTTCTAGGTGCCAGATCTATGTTTTACAACCATTTGGGAAAGAAGAACTTATTGCACTATTAGAGCGGGCAATGAGAGAAGATCCTATTATCAATAAAAAGAATGTTAAGCTAACGGAAACCGAAGCTCTCTTACGGTTAAGCGGTGGCGATGCCAGAAAACTTCTCAACATATTTGAACTTCTTGTAAGCACGGGAGAATCCCCGGTAGAAATTACCAATGACATGGTGATGAACAAAGTACAACAGAATACCGTTCTCTACGATAAGACTGGGGAGCAACATTATGACATCATTTCAGCTTTCATAAAATCTATAAGGGGCAGTGATCCCAATGCGGCTGTATATTGGTTAGCACGTATGATTGAAGGCGGTGAAGATGTTAAATTCATAGCACGTAGATTGCTGATACTTGCTAGTGAAGATATTGGAAATGCCAATCCCACGGCGCTTATCATGGCAAATAATACATTTCAGGCGGTAACCACTATTGGATTTCCTGAATCCCGAATTATTCTAAGTCAGTGTGTAATCTATCTCGCTACTTCAGCTAAAAGCAATGCTTCCTATATGGCTATTAATAAAGCGCAAAGTTTGGTAAAACAAACCGGAAATCTTCCTGTTCCTTTATCTATTAGAAATGCACCTACCAAACTTATGAAAGACCTTGGCTACGGTGATAACTATCAATATGCTCATAATTATGAAAACAACTTTGCAGCCGCAGAATTTCTACCAGATCAGGTAAAAGATACCACCTTTTACGAACCAGGAAATAATCAGCGAGAAAATGCTCAACGCGATTTTTTAAAAAAACGTTGGAAGGGCAAATATGGATATTAGTTCTTTAATTTGTAGACAAGCGTATTAATAGAATTTGTAGCTCTGTCTAGTATTTCGATCAGAAGATCTCCATCTTTGTTAAAATAAGCCATACCCTGATTAGTGACTGAAGAGTAGATAAAACTATTTTCTTTATTTGAAGCTATAAGCGCAGCAAAAGGTTCAGTCATTCCATTCTGAAAAAATTTATAACCATTGTCAGATCTTTTTAGAATATAGGTATTCCCCTTCATTTCGAAAGATAAATTACCAGAGATCTTGGCATCTACCCTATCTTCTGAAGGCTGTTTCATAGATTTATTACCTGTTATACGCTCGTCCTTCCTATTAATTGCAGTTGGAACTGCCACTACCTCAACAACAGCAATATCTTCTTTTTTACTTGTACTATCTGTTGATTTTAGAGCCTCCGAATTATTGTAGCTATAGTTTAACGCTGCTACAGATTGAAATGCATCTCTTAGAGCTTCGTGATAAGCTACTTTGTATTCTTTAGTTCTACTGGTACCTTCCTTAGAAATAAAGATCTCTTTATTATTACAATCTTTTAATCCGACGTAGAATTTAGTTGAAAAAATTCCAGACTCATTCTTTACAAAAGCGGTAAGCGCTTTACATCTATTTCCTGCTAATTCTAAAGGTAGTTGCTCTCCTTCTAAAAAGGCGGTAAACCCATATTTTTCAAAGAGAAACTTAGTGAGAGAATTCAATTGATATTGATCTGCTTCTCTTAAAAATTCAAATTCGTTTGGTACGATTACATACTTGTATGGATTGACTTGAGCAAAACTTGAAAGTGTACCTAGTACTATAAATATTACGGAATAAATTATGTTTTTCATTATTTAATAAATATAAATTGAAGTCCCATTTGTAGCGCCTGATGTTGTGACCTGGCTAAATTGATATATCCAAAAAGATTATCTGCCGCAAGATAGAGATTAAAATTATTAATTTTCTTTGAAACCATTAATCCTACATTTGCATAAGAAAAATCATCTAGCGTATATGTTATTTTCATTCTTAGATCTGGAGTGAATTTCCTATCATAGAACATCGTAAAAGCATATTTTAGACCTCTTGGCCTCTTTACACCAAATAGTTGTATCCCAAATATGTTCTCAAATCTTCTTTTTAATGGTCTTAGATAGTTGCATGGGCCAACGGTCTCTCCAAAACCATATTGCAAACTTGTATTTATCTTTAATGGTCTCCAAGTAATGTAGGACTCCTGAATAGTTTCATCTTTCAAATTTGCATCTACTTCATCTTCAAAAATATCCCAATAAGGAATTGCTTTTCCTCCGGGAGCCACTTCTGGAAAAAGTGGTTCTATTCCACTGGTTTCATAAGTTCCGTAGTAAAGATAATTTTCAACATCTTCTCTTTGATACATCAAACCAAAATCCTGTATAGCTCCTGTTACCACAAAATTTTGATCTATTTTATAGGTAGCACCTAGATCTATACCCGCACCTACATTACCTCCAAAAAAAGATCGCTTTAATATTTCTTTGGAGGCTTCTTGTACAGTTTTACTATCATCTTTAAGAGAAGCATACCCAGAGGTATTTACTCTTATATCTATACCGGATGCGAAATGTCTATAATAATTTAAACCCTCTGGAGTTTCGCGCGTTGTAAAAGTTCCCGAATTGTCTGTACTTTCCACATTAAAAATTCCAGAATATAACTTTAGCCTTGCCCCTAGCGTAAGTTTATTATCCATTCTTTTGTTCCAACCCAAATGATAAACGGTGAGCACTTCTCCTGTAAAACTCACATCCTCAAATTTAAAAGGAACATTGAGATAATCATTATTCCCTTCATTAATTAAGACCATAGGATCCTTAGGAAAATATGCAAACAGATCTGTTTCTTGATAGACCCCTGCCGAGAGATAATTATCTTTATTAATTCTCCAGCCTAGTGACAAGATCTCAATTTGCTCATTCACCATAAAGTAGTCTTGATTGGTAAGGCGCTGTATTGTATTAGTAATTCTTGAATTTATCCCATTGCTCGAAGTTTTAAAGATATCGTGCATATCTACGCCAGAAGAACCCACAGCAAAACTAATTTGAGAAAGAAAGGGAATACCTATATGTCCATCAAAATTAATATTGGCTCCAGGATTGGACATTAGGGTTTGTGGTAGCGCACTAACATTATACAACAACTGCTTATTCTGAGCCGTGAGCACAGAAAAACACAGAAATAATATAATGCTTATGACTATTCTCATAACTTAAAAAACAAAATAAAATAAGCCTTTAGATTGAAATTTAAGCTCCCCCACAAAAGGTTCTGTATTAGGAACTACAGCAACCTCAACTACCATTTTAATAGATCTCTTAATCATATCAATTTCAGCTGTATCTACAAAATCTATTATTTCTGTAATTTCTGGAGAGGTTGAAGAACCTCCCTTCACTGTAAGATCTATTTTTCTCTGTGTTCTGTCATTTTCTGAAAGCAGGTAGATAGTAGTATTAAAATCTTGAGGGAAGGTGTTGCTATATTTAAAGCTAAATTCCACTTTATCCAGATCATCTTGAATGTAACTATCATCTAGAAATTCAAGCCTTACAGTATCTTTAATAACTGTTCTTAAAGCAGTAGTTTCAGGATCTATAAAATCTACTTCATCTACATCAAATATCAATAGATCTACTTGCATTTTTGGCTGAAGAGATATTTCATCGGTTTGATCGAGATCTACATCTTTAACACACGAAATAGCACCAATTATAATCAAGGAAAATAGCAGGACCTTATATAAAAGTTTCTGGAGGTACATTCGGTTTAAGATTTGGGTAATAAAACGAATATAGGAATTCTTTATTGCTATAGATACTCGTATATCTCTTTTAACTTTTGAATTTGAAGACATTCTAAAACTTCGCGCTTTTGATAATAGTCAAAGTATAGAAATTTCATTCCTGCATTCTTAGCACCTAAGATATCAGCTTCAAAATTATCTCCAATCATAATACTATTTTCCGGGTATGCCGATGCTTTTTCTAAAGCTAAATTGAAGATCTTAGTATTCGGTTTTTTAACCCCGGCCTCTTCTGAAGTAGTTATTGTGGTAAAGAATTTAGATATTTTAGAATTATTTAATTTATCATTCTGTACCTCTTCAAAACCATTGGTAATAATATGTAACTTATAGTTGGGCTTCAAATACTCTAAAATCTCCAGGGTATCTTCTAGCAAATGATTATTCTGAGGTAAGTATTCTAAATATTTTGTGGCAAGACTATCAACAGTTTCTAGAGGTATGTTCATTTTTAGTTGCTCAAAACTATCTTTTAACCTGCCAGACCTTAGAGATTCTTTAGAGATCTGGTCATTACGATACAATTCCCAATAATTGCTATTTATAGGAATATAGACATCTAAGAATTCAGATAAATCGATATCTATACGTTCTTGTTTCAGGATCATCTCAAATGTTAAGGCAGAATTTTTATCAAAATCCCATAGAGTATGGTCTAAATCAAAATAAACATGTTGAATATTATCAAATTTCATGGATACGTTCTAATAGTGAATAATGTAAATTCTTATCTGAATATTCTGAAAAATCTCGATTTTTAAAAACGGAGATAAATGGAGCTCCTACCGCTTTAAGTTGTTCTGCCATATCATCTATAATAATTTCTAACTCTGCCTGATTTTTGGATTGACATATTTGTGAGTGAAAAATATAAGGATGCACTGTTAGCGGGGTTGTTACCTCCATATTAATATCAAAAAATAAGTACGGCGTAGTAGTTCCTGCTCTAAATCCTGGAGTTTGTGGATAGCCCATAGAATAGTCATTAGTGATCTCTAGTTCGTTTAGATAGCTGTAATGCTCCGGAAGCATTAAATTATATTTACTATTTAGCACATTTTGTAAAGGCCCATGAATTATATTTTCAAAACGTTTCTTTTCAGATTTAAGAGCTTTTAATTCTTTTACAGCAAAATATCCAAGCCTTAATCCAACTTTTGAATAGTCTGCCATATATTTTATAATAGATTTATAATTAAGTCTATTATGATTAATATTTCTGTCATACACATTGTAATCGCTTAATTGAAACATAAATACCATCTTAGCCTTATGTCTCTTTATAAAACTAATTAGGTCTTCAAAAACATTATAAGGATCTTTTTTTAACCTTAATAATACCTTGATCCTATCTGAAACCCTTGTAAATTTAAGTCGGCTTATATCTTTTATAGTTCCAGTTAAGGTTCTTAGAAAACCTTTGTTCTTAAAATTAAAAACATGACTTACAGAAATGATTGTTGTAGCCACATAGTCCCTTTTTCTTATCTCTATGTCTGGAAATCTGAGTTCTAAAAGATCTTTAAACTTATAAGCCCAAATATCTACTACCGGACTTTTTATAAAAGATTTTTTATAAGCTAAACTTTCTGATGCCGGGAATCTCCCCGATTCATCTTTTACATGAGGAAGATATTCTTCATACCTGGAGAGCAGGTAAAAAGATGAAGCGAAAATATCGAAAGGTAGATCGCTATTATCTGAAACAGCAAAGAAGCACTTTGTCTGTTCCCATTTCTGAACCTTTACCTCTACATCGCTTAAACCCTGTTCTAATAGAAGTTCTGTACTTTGAATAAATAGCTCATTTCCTAGCCTTTTCTTCCCATAAGAGAACTTCATGCCTTGATGCGCAATAAATTCTTCTATTTTGGTAGTGAATTTAATGTCCAAACCTAGCACGTGAGTACATATATGCTTGAAAATATAAATTATTCTGGGTGTTATTTTTTGAGTATAAATTAAGAGCATTGCATATTTAGCTTAGAGCATTCCTTCATCTGCAAAGCTAAAGTAACTTTTCTCAGTAACAATAAGATGATCTAGAATCTTAATATCAAGACTTTCAGCTGCAGTTTTTAGTTTTGATGTTAGCTGCTTGTCTGCCTCACTGGGATTTAAGTTTCCGGAAGGATGGTTATGCGCTAGAATTAGAGAAACTGCACCTAATTCCAATGCTTTTCTTAGAGTAATTCTAACATCTACTAACGTTCCGGTAATACCTCCTTTACTAATTTGAAACTGCTCTATCACCTTATTTGAATTATTTAGATATAAGATCCAAAATTCTTCATGTTGTAATTCCCCAATAACTGGTTGAAGAATCTCGAAAACCGAATTGCTGCTTGAGATCTTTGCAAGCTCTAATGCTTCTTCATATCTACGCCTGCGAGAAAGCTCCATTGCAGCAATAATAGTGATAGCTTTAGCATCACCAATACCTCTAAATTGTGTGAGTTGTTGCACAGATAATTTCCCTAAATAATTCAGGCTATTATTACAATGAGATAAGATCTTCTTACTTAGCTCTACCGCGCTGTCTTTAGAATTACCAGAACCAATTAAAATAGCGATCAGTTCTGCATCACTCAAACTCGTTTTGCCTTTTTGTAGTAATTTCTCTCGCGGGCGATCATCTAGCGCCCAATTTTTAATACTAAAAGAAGAATGTTCTTTGCTCATTTTATCTCTTTTATTAAAGATAAAAAAACAAAGAACATTTTAATATATAAACAATTGAATTTCAGCACTGTAATTTAACCCATGTTATTTTGCCCAATTCTTAATATCATCAAAGTTAAGTCCGCCGTAATTCCCGCTGCTCATAAGTAAAACTGCTTTATTATTATAATCTAGCGTCTCCAAATAATTTTGAAATTCTACAGCATTGGTATAAACAATAAGATCCTCCCTACCAAAAGCAGTTATGATCTGTTCCTTAGAAATAGGATTAAGCTTTTTAAGCTCTAGAGCCTCCGGAGAATAAAATACCACCGCTTTATTGGCCGGATTTAGACTGTCTTTATATTGTTTTAAAAATTCTGGAGTAAGGCTGCTATAAGTATGTAATTCTAAACAAGCTATAACTTCTTTATCTACAAACTGATCCTTGACAGCTTTTGTGGTAGCAGAAACCTTGGATGGGCTATGTGCAAAATCTTTAAAAACTACTGTTCTATCTGAAGCTACAATTTGCTCTAATCTCTTTGATGCCCCTTTAAATGTACTTATTGCTTCATAGAAATCATCTTCATCTATACCCATATGTTGGCAGATCCATTTCGCACCGGCAAGATTATTTAGATTATGAGCACCAAAAATCTCTATTGGCAATTCTCCTTCAGGAGTATCTAAGATAGTTATACCATTTTCAACCCTATATTCTGGAGTAACATATGCATGCTTTCTAATTTGATTTTCAGAATTGCTTACAACCTCTTTCAAATCTTTATCTTCTTCATTGAAAACTATAACTCCGCCACTAATAATAGAATCTACAAATATTTTAAATTGTTCTAGATAATTATCATATGTTGGAAACACGTTAATATGATCCCAAGCAATTCCGCTTAGCAGTGCAATATTCGGTTTATATAAATGAAATTTTGGTCTTCTATCTATAGGAGAAGAAAGATATTCGTCTCCTTCTAATACTATAAAGTCATTATCCTCGGTGAGGTTCACCATCGTATCAAAACCTTCTAGCTGAGCTCCCACCATATAATCTACTTCCTTATCATGATAATGCATTACATGTAAGACCATGGAGGTTATGGTAGTTTTCCCATGAGAACCACCAATAACAACTCGTGTTTTATTTTTTGATTGCTCGTATAAGAATTCAGGATAAGAGTAAATAGGTATATTTAACTCTTTGGATTTTTGCAGTTCAGGATTATTCTCTTTAGCATGCATCCCTAAAATGACTGCATCTAAATTAGTGGTTATCTTTTCCGGAAACCATCCGCATTCGGGAGGCAACAATCCAAATTTATCTAATCGAGATTTAGAAGGCTCAAAAATAGCATCGTCACTTCCTGTAACCTTGTAGCCTTTATGATGTAATGCAAGCGCTAGATTGTGCATAGCGCTCCCACCTATAGCAATAAAATGTAAGTTCATAAACTGAAATTTGAGCAAATATACTTATTTCATTAACAAACCTCTATGCCAAAATTATAGTAAATACGTTATAGATTCTGTATTCTTTTTCTTTCTTGATGTCCCTCTTTGAACTGACTATTAATGGATAAAGCTTTATTTATTGCTAGGTAAGCTTCTTGTTTGTTCTTTTGATCTGCCTGAATTTGAGCTTTTCTGAGAAAAGCCCATTCGAGAGAATAAATATCTTTGTAATTATATTTTTGAATATATATATCCAATAATTTTAGACCGAAAGATGACTGTAGATCCATCTCCGCAGCGATCTTTCCTAGTTCATAATTTAAGGAATTCCTCCTTTTGCCCTCCGGTAACTGATTGTATAAAACAAACGCTTTATTGTAGTAAACTTTCGCCTCGGCAATATCACCATCTTCTTTAAGAATAAACGCTTTAGCCAAATAAAAATCTACTTTACTCAAATAAAACAGTTCTTGAGATAAGGTAACAGCGCGCTCATGATCACCCCCTAAGAACCCAGGGAGCTTAATATAAAGCTCTATTAAAGCCCTTCTCGCCTCTATATGAGTAGACTGAAGTTCTAAAGTTCTTTCCAAATAAGTTTTAATATCAGAAATATAGACTACGGCTTGCACTTTAGATACTGAAAGAGCTTTCATTCCTAAAGCACCTCCATATTTAAAATTATACTCTGCATTATTCGTTTCCAAGACAAGAAGTTTTTTATAGCAATCTATGGCTTCATCCCATTTTTTTTGATAACTATAAATATCCCCCAGAATATTGATGGAAGAAATATCATTAGGATTATGTTTAATATTTCCCTCCAACAATTCTACAGCTTTACCTACTTCACCGTTATGAATATTTGAGCTAATTTCTTTAGAAATATTTTGAGAATAGCAACTTTGAGTAACTATGATAACTAATAATATTAAGATTGTTTTCATATATCGAATATAACGGAAATTACACTAGAAAATCTTACGCCAAAACTAATGACAATTAGCAGGTTAACAAAACATTAACGTATTTTAAAGCTGTTGTTAAAATTATACTTAAATGAGCCTTTATTGTTGAAATTTATTGCAATATTTGTGACGGTTTTAATACCCGTAATTATTAACGATCATTTAATGTCAAATTTAACACCTAGCCTATGCAAAATTTTACTTTAGGAAAGAAGGGGATTTCTATGCTCTTTTTTGCCTTTATTTTATTAATTGGAAGTTCGCCCTCATTTGGGCAAACGTGCCCTGAACCAGGAGATTTTCCTGCTTCTCAAACATTCTGCTATCTGCAAACGATAGATGATCTTGATACCGACGGTTTTCCGGTTTTCCAAACATCGGATACAGAAGGTGATACTCAAGCCATTCCTGGAGATGAATTATTAACAAATGGAGCAATTTATTTTGTTAACAATTCAACTGGAGATTGTAGATCTCCTTTATCTGTTACGGTAACAAATGCGCCGCGACCTGCAAATAGAATAACCAACAGCGTTGTAAGTGGATTTGAGTTTACCACGTGTACTCCAGCTAGCTTTAATTCTGATAATTTAGCAGATTTATTCGTTCCACAAACCAACTACCGTATTGAAGTTTATGGCTCCGAAGAATCAACTACTCCATTAATTGGTGCAACACTAAATGCTGGATCTAGTTATTTTGTTGGTCAAGTGCCAACAAATACCGCAGCAGCTGGTTCCTGTCCTTCGTTTAGAGTAGCAGTTGGTTTTAATCCTAATCAAATTGTAGCTCCAAATGTAGAAACAACACAGACATTTTGTGAAAATGCAACTGTTGCAGATCTTGTTGCTCAAGGAACTTACAATAACACTCAAGCAATAAGATGGTACAGATCTCAAACTGCAAATTCTCCATTAGCTTCTAACACTCAACTTATCAATGGGCAAACATATTTCGCTGCCCAAGTAGTAAACGCTAGAGGTAGTATTACACCTCCTTGTGAAACTTCTGCTGGTGATAGAGCTCCAGTTTTCGTAGAATTAACCGATCCTATTGTAATTAATACTCCAGCTCCAGGAATTGTTTGTGAAACTGATGTAGATGCTATGTTTCCTAGTGAAGATGCTATTCGTAATTTTTACTTAGGTTTATTAGAATCTGGAGTTCCAAGAAATGGTACTTTTAGTCCAGATGCGGGTCAAATAGCTCAAATTTATCAAAACGATGCAGATGGTCTTGGTGACTTTACTACTACTTATACGGTAGGTGAAGGAAGCTGTGAGACTTCTGTAAATCTGACTATTAGTGTAGTCCCTGTTCAGGATGCAAATGCAGGCACCATTGAAGATATAATTGTTGATTGTGGAAATACAAATCTTGTAATTCTTAACAACGATATTTTAAGTTCCAATGCTACTGTTGATGGAAAATTCACTGGAACAGGAATTAACGCAGATGGTAATTTTGATCCTTCTGTAGGACCTGGAACATATACAATTACTTATTCGGTAGGTGATGGTTCTCTTTGTACTACACCTGGAACCTCAGATTCTACTACTTTCACTATAACTGTAGGAAGTAATTCTGTAGATTTCGGAACTCCTACAACTGGTATTGTTTGCGAATCTGATGTAGATGCGCTATTTCCTAGCTTTGATGAAATAAGAAAATATTATTTAAACCTTTTAGCGTCTGGAACTCCTAGAAATGGAACATTCGATCCTACCCCTAGAGAATTATCTGAAATGTATCAGAATAATATTGATAAAGTTGGTGACTACCTTACTACTTACACTTTAGGTACAGGTGATTGCCAATCTTCAGTAATTCTTACTGTATCTGTTGTACCAGTTCAAGATGCAAATGCAGGATCTATAGCGAATATTACATTGCCATGTGAATCCACAGAAATAGTTATACTTGACAATTCATTATTAAGTCAGGGTGCAACTCCTAATGGTACATTTACTGGTATTGGTGTTAATAATGATGGTAATTTTGATCCAGCTATAGGAGCAGGAACATATACAATAACCTATTCAGTTGGTGATGGACAGGCATGCACTACTCCTGGAACTTCAGATTCTACTACTTTCACCATAACTGTACAAGGAACAGATCTAGGAGCTCCAATAGCTTTAGAAGAATGTATTACTGAAGTTGCAGGTTTCTTAACAAACCCTGCTGCTGCAATAGCTTTATATAATGACGCATTAGCTGAAAGAGGTATTACAGATTTAAGTGGAACTTTTACTCCTAGCTTACAAGAAGTGGGAGGTCAAATTTTGAATTATTTAGCTAACGAAAACCGAGCTCCTTCGGCAACTTTCGTAACAACTTACAATGTTACTAATAGCTGTGGAGTAAGTTCATTACCAATAAGCTTAACAATTACCGATACAACTCCAGCAAATGCAGGAAATATTGAAGATGTGATAGCATGTACTTCTCAATCAAGTTTGGACTTGAATAGTATTCTAAATTCTGGTAATCCCTCAGGAGGAACATTTACTATAAACGGCGCACCAATTACGAACGGAGTTTTAGATATATCTAGCACTGGAACTTTCACCATAATTTATACTGTAAGCGAAAATGACATTGAATCTTGCCTTGAAGGTGAAGATACAGAAGAATTTACAGTAACTGTATCCGAGGGTACAACTTTACCTTCTCCAGAACCATCTATCGTATGCGAAAGTAATGTTGATGCACTTTTCCCTAGCTTTGATGAGATTAGAAAATACTATCTTAATCTATTACCTCAGGGTACGCCTAGAAACGGAACTTTTAATCCTACACCTAGAGAAATATCTCAAATGTATCAAAATGATGCTGATGGATTAGGAGATTTCACTACGACCTATACATACGGTAACGGATCTTGCAACAATATTTCTTTAACTGTTACTGTTGTTCCAAGTGTAGTTGCTAACGTAGGTGACATCGCTAATGAAATTGTATGTACTAATCAAGAAGGCTTCAATTTATTTAACCTTTTAACTAGTGCAAATACTATTGGAGGTACTTTCTCTAATTCAAATGGAACTATTACTAATGGCATTTTAGACATCTCTAATGCTGGTGTCTTCGATATAACTTATACTGTCACAGCTAGCGATTTAACTACATGCTTAAGCGGAACAAGTTCTACAAATTTTTCTATAACCGTAAATGAACTCATTGAAGCAAATGCTGGAGAAAATATCGTAGTTAATTATTGTGAAGACCAGAATGAGAATATTGATTTAAGAAACTTACTTTCTGTTCAAAATTCAACAAGAGGTACTTTTAGCGCTCCTTTTGAAGATGGACTTTTTAACCCTTCTACAGTAGGTGTTGGTGAATTTACTATTACGTATTCTATTAATGGAGCTGCAGATTGTGCTATCGGTTCTGATGTAGCAACTATAACTATTAATGTTAACGAAGTTCAAAATGCTAATGCAGGAACAATTGATGATGCAACTGCATGTACTGCTCAAGGAACATTAGATCTTTCAAGTTTACTTACCTCTGCTAATATTGCTGGTGGAACATTTACAAGTGATAATGGATCGATTAATAATGGACTTTTAGATGTTACTACAGCTGGAGATTTCAATATTACGTATACTGTATCGGAAAATGACCCAACCACATGTTTGATTGGAACAGATTCTACTCAATTTACTATAACAGTAAACCAAGTTGTTGAAGCTAATGCTGGAGAAAATATCGCAATTAATTATTGTGAAGACCAGAATGAGAATATTGATTTAAGAACCTTACTTTCTGTTCAAAATTCAACAAGAGGTACTTTTAGCGCTCCTTTTGAAGATGGACTTTTTAACCCTTCTACAGTAGGTGTTGGTGAATTTACTATTACGTATTCTATTAATGGAGCTGCAGATTGTGCTATCGGTTCTGATGTAGCAACTATAACTATTAATGTTAACGAAGTTCAAAATGCTAATGCAGGAACAATTGATGATGCAACTGCATGTACTGCTCAAGGAACATTAGATCTTTCAAGTTTACTTACCTCTGCTAATATTGCTGGTGGAACATTTACAAGTGATAATGGATCGATTAATAATGGACTTTTAGATGTTACTACAGCTGGAGTTTTCAATATTACGTATACTGTATCGGAAAATGATCCAACCACATGTTTGATTGGAACAGATTCTACTCAATTTATAATCAATGTCACAGAAGGTAATGCAAATGCTGGCGCTGATAACAGCGTAGAAGTTTGCCAAGCTGAAGTAGATAATTTTAATACAACTCAAGTTAGAAGATTCTATTTAGGGTTGTTAGAAGAAGGGGTTGATAGAAATGGTACATTCAATCCAACTATCAGCGAAATCATTGCTCAATATCAGTCTAACAAAATTGCATCATTTACTACAACATACACTGTTGGTAATGGAGCTTGTACTGATTCTGCTGATCTTACTATTACGGTTAGAGAATCTCTAACGGCTAATGCAGGTGAAGATGTAACCTTGAACTTCTGTTCTACAGAAAGCAGCTTTGCGCTTGTCGATTATCTAAATGACGACGCACTAACAGTTGGTGTTTTCGAAGGATTTGAAGATGGTATATTTAATCCGGCGGACAATGTAGGTACTACTACTTTTACATATGTTGTCGATTATTCAAATGATAATAATGAGTGTACTACTGGAACAGAAACTGCAACTTTTACAATTACAGTTACGGAGCCACAAACTGCAGACGCTGGCGATGATATAGCAGCCAGCTATTGTGTAGACCAAACTGAAGATGTTGATTTAAGAAGTTTACTTCCTGAAGCTAACAGAAACAGAGGTACTTTTAGTGCGCCTTACCAAGATGGTATATTTAATCCATCTGCTGCAGGTGAAGGAGTTGTTACTCTTACATACTCTCTTAACGGAGCTGAGGATTGTGCAATAGGAACAGATGAAGCTACTATTACAATTACTGTAAATGGAATTTCTGATGCACCTGTTGCAGATGCAGATCAAACATTCTGTTTTATTAACAACCCAACAGTTGCAGATCTTTCTGCTACCGGATCTAACATAGTATGGTATGAAGATGCTACACTTACAATTGTTGCAGAAAGTACTGATCCATTAGTTACTGGAGAAGACTACTACGCAGTTGCAACTGCAGATGAAAACTCTTGTGGATCTACAGCAGTAATGGTTAATGTAACAATTAATGATTCTGATGCTCCTACTCTTCAATTAGAAGGAAATGAGTTCTGCAGACAAGATAATCCAACGGTTCAGGATCTTGTGGATAATGTAAATGGTACCAATGTATCTATTTACAGTTCTGAAGATGGAGGAACTGCTCTTGTAGCCTCTACTACTTTACAAAATGGAATTACGTACTATGCAACTTCAACAGATAGCGATTTTGGATGTGAAAGCACTGAAAGACTTGCAATTGTTGTTAAAGTTGGTTTCTGTGGAATTCCTGAAGGATTCTCTCCAAACGGAGATCAGATCAATGATAAGTTTGTAATACCAGATATCGCTACAGATTATCCAAACTATACTATCGAGATATTTAACAGATGGGGTCAAGTAGTTTTTGAAGGAAACGCTTCTACAGGAGACTGGGATGGTATTTCTAACAGAAAAACAACTCTAGGAAACGATGTATTACCTGCGGGAGTTTACTTCTATATCCTGAAATACAATGATGGAGTTACATCTCCAGTGCAAGGAAAATTATACTTAAGTAGATAACTAAAGGATAAACACTAGAAAGAAATGAAAAATAAAATAATAAATTACTTAATCTTCACGAGCATTATCCTTTTTTCACTTAAAGGTATAGCTCAGCAAGATCCGCTCTTCACTCAATATATGTATAACATGAGTGTAATTAACCCAGCCTATGCTACAGATAATCCTGGTATGCTTAATTTGGGTGGTATTTATAGATCACAATGGGTAGGAATAGATGGTGCACCAGAAACCTTTAGTTTCTTTGCTCATACTCCGGTAAGCGAACGTATTGAAGTTGGCTTATCTGTTATCCATGATGAGATAGGAGGAGTTCAAAAAGAAAATAACATCACTGCAGATTTCGCATATGTAATTCCTATGAACGAGTCTAACAAGTTATCTTTTGGAGTTAAAGGTGGATTAACCACCTTTGACTCTAATCTAACTGGATTAGAAACTAATCAGCAAAATGACCCTGCATTTCAAAATATAAATGAAGTGTTTCCAGTATTTGGAGTTGGTGCATACTGGTTTGGCGATAACTATTATTTAGGTGCTTCTGCTCCAAACTTGTTTACTTCTAAACACTTAGAGAACAGACAAGGTTTAGTAAAGTATGGTGAAGAGAATGTACACTACTACCTTACTGGTGGATATGTATTTGATCTTAACGAAAACTTTAAATTGAAACCTGCATTTATGGCTAGAGGAGTACAAGGTTCTCCACTTTCTGTAGATATCACTGCCAATGTTCTTATGTTTAATAGACTAGAAGCTGGTGTTGGTTATAGAATTGATGACTCTGTAACAGGATTGATCAATTTTGCAGTAACTCCACAAATTAAGGTGGGTTACGCTTATGACCGTACAACTTCTAACCTTGGAGATTACAACGATGGAAGTCACGAGATCATGTTATTATTTGACTTTGATCTATTCGGATTATCTAAAGGATATGATAAATCACCAAGATTCTTCTAAAAACCAGAAACACATGAAAAAATTATATAGTTCAATTTTAATAATCCTAATAGGTTTTTCAAGCTTTGCCCAAGGCTCGGATATCAAAAAAGGAGATCGATTTTTTGCTCAAAGAGCGTATATCGATGCTGCCGATGCCTATGAAAAGGTAAATAATAAAGATCAAGAAGTTCTTCAAAATTTAGGAGATGCTTATTTCTTTACAAATCAGATGCAAAATGCGTCTGAGGTTTACAAGAATTTATTCTTGAAATTCGGACCAGAGGTTGCTGCAGATTATAAATTTAGATATGCTCATGCAGCCATGGCAACGAATAACTTTAAAGAAGCAGATAAATACTTTTCTGAATTTTATGGAAAAGAATATGACTTTGAAAAGTTTAGAAAAAATCTTGATACAACGGTAACTCATGTTTACACCTCCAAACAGGTAATGAACAATGCAGCTTCTGCAGATTTTGGAATTTCTTATTATGGAGATAAAGTAACTTTTGCTTCTACTAGAAATCAAGAGCGTCCAATTTATCCATGGGATAAGAGACCAACTTTAGACCTTTATACGGCTAGTGTTGATGATGAGGGAGCTTTAAGCGAACTTGTACTTTTCCCTGGAGATATCAATACAGATGCTCATGAAAGTTCTGCAACTTTTAGCAAAGATGGAATGACCATGTATTTTGATCGTACCAATGATAAGAGAGTTAAGAATGAAAATGACGAGAAAGTAGCTAACATTAGCATTTATAGCGCTAAGATGGTAGATGGCAAATGGACTAACATTGAAAAACTTCCTTTTTCTAGTGAAGATTATTCTGTAGAGCACCCAAGCCTTAACGCAGATGGTAGCAAATTATATTTTGCTAGTGATATGCCAGGAAGTAATGGTTCTTTTGACATTTATGTAGTTGATGTAAATGAAGATGGAACTTATGGAACACCTCAAAACTTAGGAACAGGAATTAACACTGCTCACAGAGAACAGTTTCCATTTATTAGTGAAGAAGGCGTTCTTTATTTCGCTTCTGATGGACATGAAGGTTTTGGTAACTTAGACATCTATCAATCTGAGGGTGATTTTTCTGAAGCTAAGAACTTAGGTGAATCTGCAAACAGCTCTTTTGATGATTTCGCTTTCATTATTAAAGAAGATCAAAACATAGGATGGTTTGCATCTAATAGACGAGGAACAGATAACCTTTACAATTTCACAAGAGAAGACTATACACCTCCTGTTGTTGAAATGAATGATAGAGAAACTAACTCTGAAACTGGTAGACAACAATTAAAAGATGTAGGCAATATCTATTTCGATTTTGACAAAGCTACTATCAAGAAAGAGTCTGAAGTTACTTTAGATAAAGTAGTTGCTATCATGAATAAATACCCTTCTTTAGAGATTGAAGTTGGATCTCATGCAGATGCAAGAGGTTCTGATAAATACAATATGTCATTATCTGAAAGACGTGCTGCTTCAACCCTGGATTACTTAGTAAGCAAAGGAATTGATAAGTCTAGACTTACTTCTAAAGGATATGGTGAAAGTATGCCATTAAACGATTGTACTAAACCAACCGGATGTACCAATGCACAATATGCTAAGAACAGACGTAGTGAGTTTACTATAATGAATTAATAAATACAACTAACTAACCAATAAAAAGCCCCGTATTAACGGGGCTTTTTTTATTTATTAACCTATAAGTAAAATAGTAGTTTTAAATATGAGACCGAAAAGAGTTTTAATTTTTCTCAGGTGGATAGCCCTTTAAAGCTTCCTGAATCATTTTTTGCAACTTAGCCTCCCTAACTTCAGGAGATGCATTAAAGTTAAACTGACTATCTACTACAGCTTGCCATATTAAAGCATCATTCTCTACTGTAATAAAATCTATAGTTAACCTCATATTAGTTTGTGGACCACGAATTGGAATTCCTCCAGAAACTCCCACTCCCATATTCCCTCCACCACCTCCTACTCCAATTCCTAAAGTATTCCTACTATCAGATTGGTACTCGGAGCTATAAAAATTAATGTATACATCTGGATTCTTAGAAGTGGTAAAACCTTTGCTATTTAGTTCAGAATCTAAAATTGAGAGTACCCGCTGCTCATCTAGCTGACTCATTTTTGAAACCAGATCTGGATAGATCTTATACGTTTGAAATTGAGAAAAAGAAACCTGTGGATCATAATCAAAACTTGCTCTAGGTGCATTACAAGATGTTACAACCAATAATAATAGAAGGTATTTTAAATGTTTCATGGGATGATTTTTACTAAAGTTAGCAAAAATCATCCCATGAATTTTATAAAGGAATTAGAATTTAATCTACCTGCTTATTTAGCATTTCCCATAATTTATCTTTTAATTCCACCAATCCTTGCTGGGCTACAGATGAAATAAACATATATGGAGCATTTAAATCTTTATCTAATACTACTTTCATTTCTGCTTTTAACTCTGCATCTAGCATATCACTTTTAGAAATAGCTACCAACCTATCTTTATCCAGCATTTCCGGATTGTACCTTCTTAATTCATCTAATAAGATCTCATATTGCTTAGGAATATCCGGAGCATCTGCAGGAACTAAGAATAATAACGTAGAGTTACGTTCTATATGTCTTAAGAATCTATGACCAATACCCTTTCCTTCCGCAGCACCCTCAATAATACCGGGAATATCTGCAACAACAAATGTTTTAAATTCTCGATACTCTACTATTCCTAAATTAGGCTTTAGCGTTGTAAATTCATAGTCTGCGATCTTAGGTTTAGCGGCTGTAATTACCGATAACAACGTAGATTTTCCTGCATTTGGAAAACCAACTAAACCAACATCTGCAAGAATTTTTAATTCTAAAGTAACATCCACCTCTTGCCCATCTATACCAGGCTGTGCATATCGAGGTGTTTGATTTGTAGAACTTTTAAAATGCCAGTTACCTTGACCTCCTTTTCCACCTTCAGCTACAATGATCTCTTGTTCATCATCGGTTACTTCATGAAGGATCTTTTGAGTTTCGGTATCTCGAATTACAGTACCCAAAGGAACTTCAATATATTGATCTGCTCCATCTGCACCGGTACTTCTTTGTTTAGAACCATGCTCCCCATGTTCTGCTCTAAGATGTCTTTTGAATTTTAGATGATACAAGGTCCATAAATTCTTATTTCCCTTAATGATAATATGCCCTCCACGGCCACCATCACCTCCATCAGGTCCACCTTTGGCAATATATTTTTCTCTACGTAAATGCGCAGAACCCTGCCCACCCTTTCCGGATGATACATGAACTTTTACATAATCTACAAAATTCCCCTCTGTCATATCAATCTATTTTAACCTACTTGGTCTCTTAATTCAAAAATATTATAGAGAATCTATAACACTACTTATTCTATGGGTGATTTCTTCTATGGTACCCACACCATCAACTCCAAAATACTTATCTTCTTTAAGATAGAATTGCTTTAAAATTGCAGTTTCTTCGTAATAAACCTTAATTCTATTTCTAATAATAGATTCATCTGCATCATCTGGTCTTCCTGAGGTTTTTCCACGTTCTAACAATCTCTGCACTAAAATTTCATCATCTACTTCTAAAGCTATCATTGCAGATACATCTGTACCCTTATCTTTCAATAAAATAGAAAGTGCTTCTGCCTGAGCAGCGGTTCTTGGAAATCCATCAAAGATAAAACCGTTTACTCCAGCATTCTTGTCAACCTCGGCAGCTAACATTGCTATAGTTACATCATCTGGAACAAGTTTTCCCTGATCCATAAAAGATTTTGCGTGAACTCCTAATTCCGTTTCATTTTTAATGTTATACCTAAAAACATCACCAGTAGAGATATGTATAAGCTTGTATTTATCTTTCAAAACGTTTGCCTGAGTTCCTTTTCCGGCTCCCGGAGGCCCAAACAATACTAAATTTGTCATTTTTTGTTTTTTAAGTTTATAAACCTGAGTCAAGTTTCTTCCCAGGCCGTCATAATCCAATCCAAATCCTACTATAAAATCGTTCGGAATTTCCATTCCTATATAATCTACAGGATGCTTCTTTTTATACGCTTCAGGCTTAAAAAAAAGACTGGCAATTTTAAAATCCTTAACCTCTTTCTCTACTAAAATAGTATTTAAAGCTTCTAAGGTATTCCCTGTATCTACAATATCTTCTATTACAATTACATGTCTATCTTTTAAAGACTGTGTTAATCCTAAAAGCGTTTGAACATTTCCAGAGGTTTCAGTTCCTAGATAAGAACCTAATTTCACAAAAGAAACTTCACAATCTCCTTCAAAACGTTTTATAATTTCTGATGCCACTAAAAAAGCACCATTCAAAACACCAAGAAAAACAGGGTTTTTACCTTTATACTCGGTATTAATTTTATTGCTGATCTGCTCTATGGCCTTAATTATTCTCTCTTCAGAAATAAATGGCTCAAACTTAAGGTCGTGTAATTGAATCAATGCTTAGTTTTTTAAAGGAGCAAAGATAAGGATTCTAAACTATTACTATATGAATGTATCTTACGGATTTAATACAGAATACTTCGGTCAATCCATCCTAAAAATTTAATTTTGCCTAAACTCTTCAAAAGTTATGATCAACTACTTTTCTTCAGATTTTAAATTAGGAATTTTGGGTGGAGGGCAACTTGGTAAAATGTTGCTTTATGAGACTCGAAAATATGATATTCATACCAATGTTCTAGACCCAAGCCTAGAAGCGCCATCTAAGATTTCTGCTAATCATTTTGTGCAAGGTGATCTTATGGATTATGATACGGTATTGGAATTTGGAAGAAAGGTGGATCTGCTAACTTTTGAAATAGAATCGGTAAATCTTGAAGCTCTAAAGCAATTAGAGAAAGAAGGTATTTTAATTTATCCCAGTTCTGGCACCTTAGAAAAAATTCAAAATAAGGCAATTCAGAAAAAATTCTATAGATCCAACCATATACCAACAGCAAACTTTTCAGTGTTTAAAAATAAAGCTGATTTGATAAACGCTGTAGAGAAGAAGAGCCTTAATCTTCCATTTGTATGGAAAAGTGCTACAGGAGGATATGATGGCAAAGGTGTGATGGTTATTAATTCTGAAGATAAACTTAGCAATATTTCTGAAGGCGAATGCATAGCAGAAGAGCTTATACCCTTTAAAAATGAGCTAGCGGTAATTGTAGCTAGAAATCCTTCCGGAGAAATGAAAACTTTCCCCGTAGTAGAGATGGAATTTCATCCAACTGCCAATCAGGTAGAATATGTTATTTGTCCTGCCAGAATTGATAAGACTGTCGCCGATAAGGCCAGAAAATTGGCTGAAAAAGTTTCTGAGGCTTTTCAACATGTAGGCTTACTTGCTGTTGAAATGTTTCAGACGGAGGATGATGAAATCATAGTCAACGAAGTAGCACCTAGACCCCATAATAGCGGGCATTATAGTATAGAGGCTAGTTACACCAATCAATTTGAACAACATTTACGTGCTATCTTAGACCTTCCATTGGGAGATACCTCTAGTAAAGTTGGAGGGATCATGGTAAATCTTTCTGGAGAAGAAGGTTTTGAAGGAAATGTGGTGTACGAGAACATTGGAAATATTATGAAACTTCCAGGTGTTACGCCTCATATTTATGGTAAAAAAATAACTAGGCCTTTTAGAAAAATGGGACATGTTACAATTGTGAACCAAGATCTAGTAGAAGCAAGAAAGATTGCCGAAGAAGTTAAAAATACCATTAGAGTAATTTCAGAATAATTTAAATTAGTTCATAACAGTTGTAGGACTATTAAATATAGAAAATGAGTAAAGTTGCAATTATTATGGGTAGTACCAGCGATATGCCGGTAATGCAGGAAGCTATAGATATTTTAAAAGGATTTGATCTGGAAGTAGAAGTAGATATTGTTTCTGCTCATAGAACACCCGAAAAACTTTTTGATTTTAGTAAGAATGCACACACTCGTGGCATAAAAGTAATTATTGCCGGAGCTGGTGGCGCGGCACACTTACCTGGAATGGTTGCATCTATGTCTCCTCTTCCCGTTATTGGAGTACCTGTAAAATCTAGCAACTCTATAGATGGATGGGATTCTATTTTATCTATTTTGCAGATGCCCGGTGGAGTTCCTGTAGCAACAGTAGCTTTAAATGGCGCAAAAAATGCAGGAATTCTAGCAGCACAGATTATTGGTGCTTCAGACAAATGTGTTCAGGATAAAATTATTTTTTATAAAGAAGGATTAAAACAGAAGGTTCTTGATGGAGCTAAGAATATAAACAACTAAAAAAAGCCACGCAGAACGTGGCCTTTACAGTAGTACTTTTCGCTCAAAAATATCATTTATTAACCATTCTAAATATATTAATCTAAACTATATAGCGACTACCAAAATCTTAGCAAATAAAGTGTTTTATTTTTTCAAACTGAAATTTAAGGGATTTAATTGAAAAGTATCGTTAATTATATCTAAATAATCAACGAATAGGCTCAAAATCCTATCCCATTAATCAATATAGCATATGAATACAGAAAATCCACTCTTACCTAAATTCGATAAAGCTCCTTTTTCACAGATTAAGAACGAGCATTTTAAACCTGCAATTTTACAAGGCATACAAGAGGCAAAGTCAGAAATTGAGGCCATCACATCTCAAAAAGACCATCCAAATTTTACAAATACTATAGAAGCATTAGAATTTTCTGGAGAGCATTTAGATCTTGTTACCAGCATATTCTTTAATCTAAATTCAGCAGAAACCAATGATGAGATTCAGAAAATAGCACAAGAGGTCTCTCCTCTATTATCTGATTTTAAAAATGACATTATTCTAAATAAGGAGCTTTTTAAGCGTGTAAAAGCTGTTTATGATAAAAAGGAGGAGCTAGAACTTTCTACGGAGCAGGAAATGCTGTTAGATCAAAAATATAAAGCATTTACAAGAAATGGCGCAAATCTATCTGAAGATAAAAAGAAAAGATTGCGAGAAATTGACAAACAGCTTTCTTCATTGAGCTTAAAATTTGGAGAAAACGTGCTAGCAGAAACCAATAGATTTGAGTTATTAATTACAGATGAAAAAGATCTGGAAGGACTGCCAAATGCTGTTAAGGAAGAAGCTAAAGAAACCGCTGAAGCCAAACAAAAAGAGGGATGGATTTTTACCTTGGAATATCCAAGCTACATTCCCTTTATGAAATATTCTGCCAACAGAATACTTAGAAAAAAGATGGCCTTGGCTTTTGGCGCTAAAGGTTTCCATAATGATGATCTGGATAATCAACAAAATGTGCTGGACATTGCAAATTATAGATTTGAGAGAGCCAATCTTCTAGGGTATAAAACGCATGCAGATTTTGTTCTTGAAGAAAGAATGGCAGAAACTCCTGAAAAAGTTAAAGATTTTCTAGAAGAACTTTTAGCCAAATCTAAACCTGCAGCTATAGCCGAATTTGAAGAGTTAGCTACATATGCAAAAGAACTTGATGGTATTTCTACGTTGGAAAAATGGGATGCTGCTTATTATGGAGAAAAGCTGAAGCAAAAGAAGTTTGATCTGGATGATGAAAAACTAAAACCTTATTTTCAGCTGGAAAATGTGATCTCTGGAGTTTTTCAGGTTGCAAATAAACTTTACGATCTTAATTTTGAAGAAATTCAAAATGTAGATAAATATCATGAAGATGTTAAAACCTACAACGTTACAGATACTGCAGGAAAAATTATAGCCCTTTTTTACGCAGACTTTCACCCTAGACCAGGGAAGCGTGATGGGGCATGGATGACGGTTTATCGTTCTCAAAAAATTAAAGACGGCGTAAACAACAGACCTCACATATCCATAGTTTGCAATTTTACAAAACCTTCAAAATCTACTCCTTCACTCTTAACATTTAACGAGGTAACTACGTTATTTCATGAATTTGGACATGCATTACATGGCATGTTAGCAAATACTACATACCCAAGCCTTTCCGGAACTAGTGTGTTTTGGGATTTTGTAGAACTACCTAGTCAGGTTTTAGAAAACTGGTGTTATCAAAAAGAAGCCTTAGAATTGTTTGCAAAGCATTATAAAACAGGAGAGATCATTCCGCTAGAATTAATAGAAAAGATCAAAAAAGCAGCAAACTTTCACGAAGGAATGGCTACCATACGCCAAATAAGTTTCGGAAAATTAGATATGAGCTGGCATAGTATAGACCCAACTAATGTTTCTAATGTAAAAGTTCATGAAGAAAAAGCTTTTGAAGACACGAAACCGTATCCGGAAGTAAAAGAGAATTGTATGAGTACCGCATTTTCTCACATCTTTCAGGGCGGATATTCTGCCGGGTATTATTCTTATAAATGGGCTGAGGTCTTGGATGCAGATACTTTTGAATATTTTGAGAGTGAAGGTATTTTTAGCAAAGAGATTGCTTTAAAATTTAAAGAAAATATACTCTCTAAGGGAGGTACAGAGCATCCAATGACGCTTTATAAACGTTTTAGAGGGAAAGAACCAAGACCAGATGCACTTCTAAAAAGAGCTGGACTTTTAAAAGAATAAATTTAAGGCATGTATGAAATCTTAAATCTATCCCTCACATTTAAGGTTTCATACATACTTTTCCCTATTTTTGAATGCATACCAATAGCTTATGTCAACAAATAAAATAGACGCTACTAAATGGGTAGATAAGTATTCAGATTATCTCTTCAATTACACTATAGTAAGGGTAAATGATAGAGAGGTTGCTAACGACCTTATTTCTGAGACATTTTTAGCCGGACTGAAGTCTATGAAAAATTTTAAAGGAGAGGCTACAGAGCGCACTTGGCTCATCTCAATTTTAAAAAGAAAGATCATAGACCATTATAGAAGAATAAATTCCAAAAAAGGAAAGGCTGAAGTTAAGATCAACTATTCTGAAGATGGAAATGATGGAGACTGGCTGGAGGAACAAGCTCCAGATAGGTTTGACAAGACTGCTGAAGATGTTATGGAAAATGAAGAACTTGGTCTGGCCATATTAAGTTGTATGGATAACTTAACAGAAAAGCAAGCTAAGATATTTAAGATGAAAACTATAGATGGTTTTGATACAGACACCATTTGTAATGAATTTGATATCACTCCGTCTAATTTGTGGGTGATAATTCACCGAGCTCGAGTAACCCTTTCCGAGTGCTTAGAAAAAAACTGGTTTTAATATGAGTAAAAGAAGATCATTATTTGTGAACTGTACCGAAGCAACTAATTGTTGTGACAAGGCTCAATACGATGAAGCAACTTTTTTTGAAAAACTAAAGATCAGAATACATATTGCGATTTGCGGGCCTTGTAAAAAATACACCACCAAAAACCATAAGCTTACAGAGCTAATTGAAAAATCTGATCTTAAGACCTGTACAGAAGAGCAGAAAAAGCAGTGGCAAGAAAAGATCGATAAAGAGATTTCTAATTGATCTCACCTAGAGCTAAAAGTATAAACAGCCATATTATAGGAATGCCTTCAACCCAAAATGAAGAGAAATATTTAGACTGGGTTATGGTTGATCTTGATAAACAATAGCTACACATCACAGCAACTAAAATCACACCTATTACATTACCAATGTTAGTATCAACTTTAAGGAATTCTAACAAAATAAAAATGCCCAGCATTAGAAAACCTATAATTCTTGTTTTTCTAATTCCATAAATTTGAGGGATAGTACCTAATCTTGCCATATCAAACTTAAGATCTCTAATTTCAAAGGGCAAGGTAATTACAATCACAAAAAAAAATCTTTGTATGAACCCCAGGATTACATCCACATTGTAAATACTATAGTTGTTCAATACTGGGAGCAAAACTGTAACTCCAGACCAAACCATTGCAATAATAAAGATCTTAATTCCAGACACTCCTCTCAAATTAGTCTGGTGTCCAAATACCGGTAATGCGTAAAGAATTGTGAATATCCCTAAAATTGCAGAAACTATTAACGCTGTAATATTTAATTGAAAAACAAGAAAGACTAGTCCTATAAAGGCAAGTAAAGAAAATATCTGAATGAGTCGCAGATTTTTAGCTAGGCTTAAATGATGAAGTTTTGCTATCCCCGCATATTTTACAAAATTGTATCCAGTGATAGTTGCTAGAAAAATAAAACTTAATAACGTAAAATTACATTCAACATTAAATTGCAACGTGCTAATAGCCGTTAATGAAACTACAGCTAAAGCTACATGAATACTGCTATTAATATAAAAATTGAATATAATTTTTAATACATTCATATCACCTTTTTAAAAGATAACAAGTTCCTGAAAAATCTTAACATGTCTAAAGCCTTAAATTGTAAAAATTTACGTTTAAAATATGTAATTTTGCCGCTTGAAACACAACTTTATTTTAATGAGAACAGATTCATTTGCTCTAAGACATATTGGCCCTAAAGAAAGTGATATACAAGAGATGCTAGCTACGGTTGGTGTTGATTCATTAGACCAGTTAATTTACGAGACTATCCCAGACGAGATTAGATTAAAATCTCCTCTAAATCTACCATCAGCTTTAAGTGAAAATGAGTTCGCAGAACACATTGGGAAACTTGCAGCCAAGAACAAGGTTTTTAAAACTTATATTGGTCTGGGTTATCATCAAGCTATTTTGCCTGCAGTAATACAGCGCAATATACTTGAAAATCCGGGATGGTATACTGCCTATACTCCTTATCAGGCAGAGATCGCTCAGGGTAGACTTGAGGCTCTTTTAAATTTCCAGACCATGGTAAGTGATCTTACGGGAATGGAATTAGCAAATGCATCTTTATTAGATGAATCTACTTCAGCCGCAGAGGCAATGGCGCTTCTTTTTGCTATTAGAGAGAAAGACCAAAAGAAGAATGAAGTTGTTAAATACTTTATATCAGAAGAAGTATTACCACAAACCATATCTCTACTTCAAACCAGAGCAACTCCGTTAGGTATAGAATTAGTAATTGGAGATCACACAACGTTTGATTTTTCTGAAGAATACTTTGGAGCTATGCTACAATATCCAGGAAAATCTGGAGAAGTTTTTAACTATGGAGAATTTGTAGCTAATTGTAAGAAAGCTCAGATTAAGACTGTGGTTGCTGCAGATATTTTGAGTTTAGTAAAACTGCAAGCTCCCGGAGAATTAGGTGTAGATGTTGTAGTTGGAACCACACAACGCTTTGGAATTCCATTAGGATATGGAGGACCACACGCTGCATATTTTGCAACTAGAGAAGAATATAAAAGAAGCATCCCAGGAAGAATTATTGGCGTTACTAAAGACACCAATGGTAACCGTGCATTACGTATGGCACTTCAAACTAGGGAGCAACATATAAAAAGAGATAAAGCAACATCAAATATATGTACAGCTCAGGTATTACTTGCTGTAATGGCAGGAATGTATGCTGTTTATCATGGTCCTAAAGGATTGGAATACATAGCTAATACCGTACATAATTCTGCTGTAACTCTATCTCATCAATTAGAAAGCTTAGGATACCAACAACTTAACAAAACCTATTTTGACACTATTAGCATTAAAGCTGATGCTGCCAAAATTCAGCAATTAGCAGATTCTAAAGAGATTAATTTCTATTATCCGGATGCTGAGACCGTGGTTATTGCTTTAAACGAAACTACCACTGTAGCAGATCTTAATGCCATAACTGCAATTTTCGCTGAAGTTTCGAAAAAAGAAGTTAGCGTAATTTCAGAATTGAGATGCGATACCACAATTACTCCAGATCTTTCAAGAAAAACAGACTTTCTAACAAATGAAGTTTTCAATTCTTATCATTCAGAAACAGAATTGATGCGTTATATCAAAAAGTTAGAACGCAAGGATCTTTCATTGAACCACTCTATGATAGCTCTTGGATCTTGTACAATGAAACTGAATGCAGCTTCAGAAATGCTCCCATTGAGCAATCCAAAGTGGGGTAATATTCACCCATTTGTTCCTATAGAGCAAGCTGAAGGTTATCAAATAGTATTAAAACGCCTTGAAGATCAACTTACAGAAATTACCGGTTTTGCAGGCACATCACTTCAACCAAACTCTGGAGCTCAAGGTGAATATGCAGGTTTAATGGTGATTAGAGCTTATCACGAATCTAGAGGAGATTCTCATAGAAACATATGTCTTATTCCATCTTCTGCTCATGGAACGAACCCAGCATCTGCGGTTATGGCAGGAATGAAGGTTGTGGTTACTAAAGCTACTAAAGAAGGAAATATAGATTTAGACGATCTTAGAGAAAAAACACTCAAACATAAAGATAATCTTGCCGCTTTAATGGTAACTTATCCTTCTACTCATGGGGTTTTTGAATCTTCTATTAAGGAGATCACTAAACTTATTCATGATAATGGTGGACAGGTATATATGGACGGTGCCAATATGAATGCTCAGGTTGGATTAACTAATCCTGGGAATATTGGAGCAGATGTATGTCACTTAAATCTTCATAAAACTTTTGCAATTCCTCACGGAGGAGGTGGACCTGGAGTTGGACCAATTTGTGTTGCAAAACAATTGCTTCCGTTCTTACCAGGAAACCCGGTAATAAAAACCGGTGGAGAACAAGCTATAACTGCTATATCTTCTGCCCCTTGGGGTTCTTCTTTGGTATGTTTAATATCTTATGGATATATTACTATGCTAGGAAGCAAAGGACTACAACAATCTACAGAATATGCAATTCTAAATGCTAACTATATAAAATCCAGACTTAAAGAACATTATCAAACCTTATATTCCGGAGAAAGAGGAAGAGCTGCACATGAAATGATAATAGATTGCAGACCTTTTAAAACTAATGGAATTGAGGTGGTAGATATTGCAAAAAGATTGATGGATTATGGCTTCCATGCACCTACTGTTTCTTTCCCTGTAGCAGGTACACTTATGATCGAGCCTACAGAAAGTGAAAGTAAAGCGGAGTTAGACAGATTTTGCGATGCGTTGATCTCTATTAGAAAAGAAATTAGTGATTCTAGTACAGAAGATGAAAATAATATACTTAAGAATGCACCACATACTATGGCAATGCTTACCTCAGACACATGGGAATTCCCATACACAAGAGAGCAAGCTGCATTTCCATTAGAATATGTTGCAGACAATAAATTTTGGCCAACCGTTAGAAGAGTAGATGACGCTTACGGGGATAGAAATTTGATCTGTACTTGTGACCCAATAGAAGAATACATGGAAGCATAGCTTCTTTGAAATAACAAAAGGCGTGAATTGCGCCTTTTGTTATTCTCAATTTTTATATGTTTTAAATATCAAATCAATATTTTAATCCACTTAAAATATCAAATTAATAAATCCGTAGAAATATTGAATTTTCACATTCAATACTAAGATTGTATTTATTAATTTAGTTAATCAATCCCAAACTTCAAGCTGAAGATGAGCATAAAAATGACTGGAATAGGAAGTTTTATTCCAAACTTGAAAAGAAAGAATTCAGACTTTTTAAATCATGAATTTCTGAATATTGATGGTTCTGAGTTTCCTCATGATAACGATGTTACCATTGCAAAATTTAAAGCCATTACAGGAATAGAAGAAAGAAGGTATCTAGAAGATGAGCTTAGCACATCTGATATGGCTACTGTAGCTGCACAAAGGGCCATTGAAGATTCTGGGATAGATGCAGAGACGTTAGATTATATTATTGTTGCTCATAACTACGGAGATGTAAAATTTGGTAGCACACAAAGTGATACCGTACCTAGCATCGCTACAAGAGTAAAACATAACCTAAAGATTAAGAATCCAAAGTGTGTTGGCTACGACGTGCTCTTTGGATGTCCAGGCTGGATTGAGTCTATTATACAAGCCCAAGCTTTTATGAAAGCTGGAATGGCTCAAAAATGTTTAGTTATTGGCGCAGAGGCTTTGTCTCGTGTAGTAGATAAATTTGATAGAGACTCGATGATATTTTCGGATGGAGCCGGTGCTGCAATAATTGAACTTACCAATGATAAAGAAGGTGGCCTTTTAGCTCATGAAACAGCCACTTTTGCATATCAGGAAGCTCATCATATTTTCTTTGGTAAATCTAACAATGAGGCCGCCGATGAGAATACCAGATATATTAAAATGAATGGTAGAAAGATCTACGAATTTGCCTTAACGGAAGTTCCAAAAGCAATGAAATCTTGCTTAGATAAGAGCGGAAAAACTATTGAAGATGTAAAGAAGATCTTTATTCATCAGGCCAATGAAAAAATGGATGACGCTATCATAAAAAGATTCTACAAACTTCACAAATTACCGGTTCCTGAAAATGTGATGCCTATGAGTATTCACGAGCTTGGAAATAGCAGTGTTGCTACTGTACCAACTCTTTTAGATTTAGTAGTTAAAGGAAAAATAAAAGATCAGGAACTTCATAAAGATGATGTGATTATTCTTGCAAGTGTTGGAGCAGGAATGAATATCAATGCGGTAGTTTACCAATATTAAAATGTACGAAAATACTTTTCCGAATAAACGTTTCAAAAAAACTATAGAGTTCTTAGAAGATGTGGTTTCACCTCCTGCAAAAATCTTAGATCTTGGAGTGGAAAATCCATTTTCCAAGATCATGAAAGATCATAATTATCAAGTTGAAAATACCAATGGAGAAGATCTAGACCTTGTTACAGATGCTGTAAAATCTAGTGAGTATGATGCTGTAACCGCCTTCGAAATATTTGAACATCTAGTTGCCCCATTTAACGTATTGAGGGATATTCAGGCTACAAAATTAATTGCTACTGTACCACTTAAATTATGGTTTGCAGATGCCTATCAAAATAAGAATGATCTTAGAGACAGACATTTTCATGAATTTGAAGATTGGCAGTTTAACTGGTTACTAGAAAAGGCTGGATGGGAAATTAAAAAAACTTTAAAGTGGACTAATCCGGTGGGTAAATTTGGTGTTAGACCATTACTTAGAAAAGTTACTCCCAGATATTACGCTGTCTTTGCAGAAAGAAGATAGAAAGACATATCTCTACAGTTCAATATGCTTAATTTTCTATTCTGATTTTCTATATCTTCGTATTAGTTCTTTAGTAATCCTCAACTGATTTCATTGAAAGTATATATTGTAATACCTGCTTATAACGAAGCGCAATTTCTTAGTAAAACACTTCAATCTTTAGTTGATCAAACCTTAAAAGCGCATAAAATTGTAGTTGTAAATGATAGATCTACAGATGATACAGAGAACATTCTTAAAGAATTTGAAGACCAATATGATAATATTTCCTTTATAACAACTTTAAAAGAAGGAGAACACGCCCCCGGAAGTAAGGTTATAAAAGCTTTTAACTCTGGCCTAGAAACTCTTGATGAAGACTACAATATCATTTGCAAGTTTGATGCAGACCTTATTTTCCCTCTAAATTATATTGAAACCATTGTCTCCCATTTTCAATCTGATCCTCAAATTGGAATGGCGGGAGGTTTTTGTAGTATTTTAAGTAAGGATGAGTGGGTAGTAGAAAATCTGACGGGAAAAGATCACATTCGTGGTGCTATAAAAGCTTATAGAAAAGAGTGTTTCAAAGAAATTGGCAAACTAAAAGTCGCAATGGGATGGGACACGGTAGATGAGCTATTAGCGCAATATCACGGCTGGAAAATTAAAACAGACACTTCATTACTTGTCAAGCATCTAAAACCAACAGGAACTACTTATACCTCAACTTCAAAATATAAGCAAGGCAAAGCATTTTATAGATTACGCTATGGACTGCCTATAACTATTATAGCATCCACTAAATTGGCGCTTTTAAAGAAAAGACCATCACTCCTTTTAGATTACATAGCCGGATATTATAAAGCTAAAAAAGAAAAGCAGCCCTTTCTTGTTTCTGAAGAAGAAGGCCGCTTTATTAGAAATTTGCGCTGGAAAAAAATGAGCGAAAAATTATTTTAGTTCTTTGAAGCATCTAACATTTCATAGAGTGGTTTTCCTGTAGTAGAATTAGGCATTGGAATACCTAATAAAGTTGATATTGTTGGAGCTATATCTACAATTTCATTTGGTTTTGTTGTGCTGCCATGCGGAATTCCTTTACCAAAAAAGATAAGCGGCGCATGCGTATCATAAGAATAACCGCTACCATGGGTAGAACCGGTTACAGAATAGGTAATAGTTGCTGGGTCTAAAACCAAAACAACATCTCCACTTCTTTTCTGATTAAATCCTTTTTGAACCAAACCTGCTAATCCAGACATAAAATTTGCTCCTTCTAAGTTTGTTCTAGTAAAAACTCTATTCACCTGTTTGTAGTTTATTGCATAACGAGCAATAACTTGCTCCAAATCAGCAAAAGAAATATCTGCATCTAAAACTTCTTGATAATTGAAGAATACCTGATAATTAGAAACACTTTCAAGAAGCTTTTCGTTCTTGTAATTAGCTTTTAAAAACTCTTTTAAATCATTTTCAAAAACCAGCTCATCAAAATATCCTCCCGGCACCCTAACAGATTGAAGATAAGATGGTACATCTCCACCGCCATGATCTGCTGTTAAAAAAAGTGTATAATTTCCTTCTCCTACTTTTTCATCTAAAGATCTAAGTATTCTCGAAAGGTCTACATCTAGTCTAATATAGGCATCTTCCACCTCCTTAGAATCTACTCCAAAATTATGACCTATATAATCTGTGCTGGAAAAACTAATTGTAAAAAAATCTGTAAACTCATCTTCACCAAGATCTTCCTCTTCCAAAGTAGCAATTGCAAAATCCGCAAGGATAGAATTACCGTAAGGAGTAGATTTCAAAATATCCAGATCCCCGTTTTTTGAACTTAACTTCTTAAGATCATAAGGAAAAGTGGCAGTTTCTTGCCCAACAAATCCACCTTCAAAAGTATTTTTATCACTTCCACTTTCTGTATAAGTAGTAATATCTTTAATCGTATTCCATTCCTTTAGATAAGATCTGACTTTGTTTGAAGAATTAAATTTTGTCACCCACTCCGGAAGCTCTTCCATATAGTAAGAACTAGAAATGAACTTACCTTCTGTTCTACCATTAAACCAATAGGCAGCATTTGCAGTATGCCCAGCTGGAAGTATAGCTCCTCTATCTTTTAATGAGATACCAATAGTTTTACCTTTAAGCTGTGTAAACAGTCTATTTTCATCTGCAACGGTAGTAGCATTCATTCTATGAGGAGACATTTTACCTGCCGTAGACTGAGTCCCTATAGAATTAACACTAGCATCTTCTGTACAATAAACCTCTGATTTTTCATATTTATCATACCACCCATTACTAATTATACCATGATTTTCTGGAGTTGTTCCAGTATATATTGATGTATGTCCGGGAGCAGTATAGGTGGGAACATAGTTAAAATTATTGTTCTTAAAATTATAACCTTCCCTAATTAATCTTTTAAAGCCATCTTCACCAAATTTATCCCAGAACCTTGTAAGATAATCATACCTCATTTGATCTACCACTACTCCAACAACCAACTTTGGTTTATCTGGATTAAGAGGATGCTGGTTGGGAGTTTGTGCCGTTCCTGATAAGGATTGAATTGCAATAAATAAGCAAAAAATAAGTCTTTTCATCTTGAATTGTGAAATTATTATAAGATCCAAAATTAAGAAAGTCTATCCGCTTAAAGATTAATTCTTAGTTAAATAGTTTCCTGATAAAAAATAGTATTTTAGCTTTACAAAAATTGCTTAATGAGCTACCTTCATTCCATTGGTGAATACTTTATAATGATTAAAGGCGTGTTTGGACGAATGACCAAACGCTCTGTACTTAAAGAATTGATCTTCAAAGAAATTGATGAATTAATAATAGGCTCCCTTGGGATAGTTGCTTTTATTTCCTTTTTTATTGGAGGAGTTGTGGCCATACAAACCGCCTTAAACTTAAACAATCCGCTTATTCCAAAGACGCTAATTGCTTTTGCTGCACGTCAATCTATCATATTAGAATTTGCTCCAACCTTTATTTCCATAATTATGGCAGGAAAAGTTGGATCTTTTATTACCTCTAGTATTGGATCTATGCGAGTAACAGAGCAAATAGATGCGTTAGAGGTTATGGGAATAAACTCCCTAAATTATTTGATATTTCCAAAGATCATTGCCATGGCTACCTACCCATTTGTAATAGCAATTGCAATGTTCTTAGGAATTATGGGAGCTTTTGCAGCAGCAGTTCTTGGAGGATTTGTAGGCGCAGATACTTTTATAACAGGATTACAGGATAGCTTTATAAGTTTCCACTTGGTATATGCTTTTATTAAGACATTCTTATTTGCGATGATCTTAGCCACCATACCAGCCTATCATGGATACTATATGAAAGGTGGCTCTTTAGAAGTTGGAAAAGCAAGTACCACCTCTTTTGTATGGACAAGTGTGGTTTTAATTATTACCAATTACATAGTAACTCAATTATTACTTAGCTAATGATAGAAGTAAAGAATCTACATAAAGGTTTTGATGGTGAAAAGATCCTAAAAGGTATTGATTTTGTTTTCGAGACCGGAAAGACGAACCTTATTATCGGCCAATCAGGATCAGGAAAGAGTGTTTTACTTAAATCTATGCTCGGACTTTTTATTCCTGATGAAGGAACCATAGAATATGACGGAAAACCTTACTCTAATTTTAGTGATGAGGAGAAAAGAGAATTACGTAAAGAGATAGGGATGGTTTTTCAAGGCGGCGCACTTTTCGATTCTATGACCGTAGAGGAGAATGTGATGTTTCCTTTAAGAATGTTTACGAAATCTCGCAAAAGAGATTTGAAAGATCGTGTAGCTGAAGTTTTAAAAAGAGTAAACCTAGAAGGTTCAGAAAACAAACTCCCTTCAGAAATTAGTGGTGGAATGCAAAAAAGGGTTTCTATAGCTAGAGCAATTGTTAACAAACCTAAATATTTGTTTTGTGATGAACCAAACTCGGGGTTAGATCCAAAAACGGCCACTGTTATAGATAATCTTATTCATGATCTAACCAAGGAGTATGACATCACTACAGTGATCATTACTCACGATATGAACTCTGTTCTGGAAATTGGAGAGAATATCGCATTTCTAAAAGATGGAGTTTTAGCATGGAAAGGAGATAAATCTCAGATCTTTAAGACCGAAGATGAAACCGTAACAGATTTTGTGTATTCTTCTAATCTATTTAAGAAAGTTAGAGATGCCCAATTACAGGGACATTAAAAGATTTCTTTAATTATAAGTTCTCACCAAAACAGTATCCAACTTTAATCTTAAGCCTAGCCACTTCTGAATTTTAACCAATTCTGTTCTTTGTTCAGATTTAGAGGTATTCTTCTTCCAACTCACATTAAATGTTGGAATGGTATCTATTTTTGAAAAATTTGTAGAGATCGTATTTGCATAGCTTAGACTTTCCACCTTGTTGTAATTAACTTTTATCTCCTCACTTATATCTTTGAATGAAAATCCGCTAGATTTATATTTCATGAGTTCATTTTCCAGCAGCTGTATCTTAGCATCCTTATTTTCTAATACTTCCTGATTCTTCACATAAAGATCTTCCAAAATACCACTTTTAACCTGACTCGAGATAGAAGCCATATCACCACTAGTAGAAACCCCTTGGTGAACTATCAATTTTGAACCTTTAAGAACTTCGTTCTCCGCTAACTGTTCTCTCCAGGAAGCTAAAGTAGGTTCTGGCACCGGCACTCCAATTAAATAAACCTCAAGCCTTTTCTTTGCATAATCCTGATTGGATTTTACAGATTCTGCTCCACTATAGCGCACCACCTCACTTAGAAACTCTCTAGCTTTACTCTCATACACCTGCTTATTTAGTAAATTCACAAATAAAATAACACTTGGGATCATTACAATAATAGCAATTATAGAGGCCAATTGAGCAATCCGCTTTCTTCGCTTACTGTTAGCATATCTCACTAATGGAAATCCTAAAAGTTTAGATACCACAAAGGTTGATAATGCTATAAAAACGGCATTTATAGAAAATAAATAGAGCGCACCGCCTGCATAAGACCATTTCCCTATAGCCAATCCATAACCAACAGTACATAAAGGAGGCATTAACGCGGTAGCAATAGCAACTCCAAAAATAACACTGGCAATAGTTCCTCGTTTAGTCTTGGCAACAATAAGAGCAAGTCCACCAAAAATAGCTACAAGTACATCTAAGATGGTAGGGTAGGTTCTGGCAATTAGTTCTGGTGTTTCCTCCTTAACAGGCGATATGAGAAAATAGGTGTAAGCAGTTAGAACACTTAGCCCTACCATCACACCTAAGTTAATAAAAGATTTGCGTAAGGTATCTACATCATTAATAGCTACAGAAAGACCTATACCCACTATAGGACCCATTAAGGGAGAAATAAGCATCGCCCCTATAACCACAGCTGTACTACTTACATTTAGTCCAATAGAGGCTACAAAAATTGAAAATATAAGAATCCATGCATTATGCCCCTTAAAAGATATATCTTTCTTAATGGCTTCTACAGTAGATTCCCTATCAGTATCATCTCTAATATCAAGAAGTTCAGAAATAAAATCTTTTATTCCCTTCCAGATCCCTCCTGCCTGAGAAAAATCTGTTTTGTCTATATTTTCTACCGGAGGGTTACTTCCTATATTTTCCTTATTTTCCATTCTTATCCGAAGTTATCTCCAAATTTTTGAATAACATTTGCTCTAATTTCTTTTATTTCCTGCTCCTTTTCTTTTGGAACGATCACTAAAACATTTTCTTCGTCTACAATAATATAATCTTCCAAACCATCTACCACAACCACTTTTTGTTTATGAGTGTAGATCATATTGTCTTTTGCTTCTAAAGGTATTAACTGCGCCCCTACAATCGCGTTGTTATGATCATCTTTCGCAAGTTCTGTATATAAAGCTCCCCAGGTTCCAAGATCATTCCAATCAAAATTTGCAGGAATTACATAAACCTGATCAGATTTTTCTAGAATAGCATAATCTATAGAAATGTTTTGCGCTTCCGGATAAGCTTCTTCAATAAATTCTAGCTCTTTAGATGTATTTAATATTTCTGAACCTTTATCAAATAGCTGAAACATTTCAGAACAATGCTCTTTAAACGAATCTACAATATATGAGGCTTTCCAAACAAATATCCCGGCATTCCATGCGTAGTTACCTTCTTCCAAAAACTTCTTTGCGTTTCTTAAGGATGGTTTTTCAGTAAATTTTTCAACTTTATTTAAACCCTGTCCTTCCGAAGTTTCATACTTAATATATCCAAATCCAGTATTAGGTCCAGTTGGCTTAATACCTAATGTGATAAGAATATCCTGTTCTGATGCTGCTTTAAAAGCTTTACAGATATCACTCTCAAACTTCTCTTCTTCTTTTATCCAGTGGTCTGATGGTGCTACAAGCATAACTCCATTAGAATTCATTTTTTTGATCTTCATTGCTGCTAACAAAATACAGGGTGCGGTATTTCTCATAGCAGGCTCTGCAATGATCTTATCTTTATCTATTTCTGGCAATTGCTCAATTACAAGATCTACATACTCATCATTAGTTAGAATTAGAATATTCTCGTAAGGAACGATCTTAGCGAGTCTATTAAATGTTTTCTGGAGTAAACTGTTTCCCACTCCCAACATATCATGAAACTGTTTTGGAAATTTTGAAGTGCTTACAGGCCAGAAACGAGACCCAACTCCACCTGCCATAATCACTGCGTAATAATTCTGATTGTAAATAGTAGTCATATTTAGATTTTTTTAATTAACCCGCAACAAGTTCTACCTCTGCATTGGGTTGAAATAGATATACTTTACCCGTTGCCACTTCCAGACACTCATATCTCTTTCTTAGTTTAGAACCTCGCTTAAAGACTTTACCATTATATATTCTAAAAATACCTCCCTGAGGGATCTCAAAAATATAGTTTTTATCGTTCTCAGAATCAAAATTCTTTAGAGCTACAGAAAGTCTTGCATCTGTGTCACTACTCGCCTTAGGATTCTTAAAATGATTTGCTATTAACGGCAACAGATCTTTAGGAAATATTTCTGTTCTTATAAATGGCAACATTAAGTTTTTAAAGGTAAGCTTCCATTCCTGTCCATGAGGTTTTATTCGACGACCGAAGTGTTCAAAGGCGACCAAATGAGCAATCTCATGGACCAATGTAATTAGAAATCTATATTTATTTAGATTGGCATTCACTGTTATTTGATGCGTGCCATCTGCCATTCTCCTATAATCCCCATGCCTTGTCACTCGCTCATTTACAATTTTTAAATGAACCCTATTCTCCTCTATCAATTTGAATATTGGAGTCACGGAATGACTTGGGAGGTATTTCTGTAAAATATCTGACATACTCCTTCTACTTACGGGGTACTATTAGACACCTGTAACATTTTACCATTATAATATTTATGACCCTTTAAACTGAAATCTACAATATACTCAGACATTTCTGCAGCAGACAGTGGCGCCATATATCCAGGAAAAGCTTCTTCTAACATCTCTGTTTGTACAGCCCCCAATGCTAACACATTAAAGCTAGGTCCATTTTCTTTATATTCTTCTGCTAACAATTCTGTTAATGTAATTACCGCACCTTTGCTAGAACTGTAAGCAGAGAGACCAGGAAATTTCACACTTCCTTGAACTCCTCCCATACTGCTAATACTAACTACATGGGAATCTTTATCCATAAAAGGAATCACCTTCTGTGTTACTCCAACAACTCCAAATACATTGACATCATATACTTTTTTAAATTCACTTAACGAAGAATCTTTAAAAGGCTTATTTAAAATAGCTCCTGCATTATTAATTAGCACATCTACCTTCTGCCAGTTCCTAGACAAATACTCAGCAAGCGTATCAAGGTCTTTTTCTGAAGTGATATCAAAAGCTAAAGTTTCTACATTCTTAAGATCTAAAGATTTTACAGGCTCATCATTTCTAGAAATTGCTAACACTTTATGCCCAAGTTTAGAAAATGATTTCACCATTTCTAGACCAATTCCTCTACTAGTTCCAGTAATAACTATATGCTTCATCCTTAATTTAATTTTATTTCTTTTTCTGAAGAGTTCAACATGTGCTTTATCCCGGGAAGTACAGATTCAATAAAGCTAGCCATATGATCATAATCCATTTGTGAGGATTCATCTAAAACATGATGGTAGTAATCATAATTAGTAAAATCAAAAGTACTCAAGGCCTGAGCAGGTATATTAAATTCAGTAAAAAATGAATAGTTATCGCTTCTCATAAAGAGATTATAATTCTTTGCTTGCGGCAAGAATCCTAAAACTTCTTCATTGGAATATTCATTGAATTTTTCTGCGAGGTTAGAACGTTCAAATCCGGTAAGATAAGCTTGGTAGCTCTTATCCTTCATTGGAACGCCTATCATTTCAAAATTGAACATTACGTAAACATCCAAACCATCTTTTCTTAATCGTGAGGCTAAGTGCTTAGACCCTTTTAATCCCAACTCCTCCCCAGAGAAAAGCGCGAAGATCACGCTTCTCTTATTACTCCCGTTTTTAGATAATTGCTCTGCAATTTCCATAACTGCTACTGTCCCGGAAGCGTCATCATTTGCTCCATTTGCTATAGAATCATTACCCACTTTTTTCCCCATACCTATGTGATCATAATGAGCCCCTAAAACAACATACTGATCTTTAAGAACAGGATCACTACCTTCAATTACCCCTACAATATTATATCCCGTAAGACTATCCACCTCGAAAGGGTCTCTATACGTTTCAAAATACGGTTGGATATTATTTTTTATGAAATTTGCTTCTATGTAATCTGCAGCTATGCCTTCACCTTTACTTCCTGTAGCTCTACCCATTAAAGAATCTGCAGCTAAAACGCTAAGCTTTTCTTTCAAAGCGACTGCGGAAACTTGGTAATTGGCCGTAGCCGAAACTACTGGTTGTTCTGTTTTAATAGTTTCTGATGATTTCTGGGTTGTATTACAAGAGGCAAAGCCCAAAAATAAAAACAACAAGCAATAATTGATATCAAATTTTCTCATATATCTAAAGATAAAAAAATCCCGCTATTACGCGGGATTTTGATTTATTATATTACATTATTTGTTGATCTATGCCAACATTGTAACAGGATTTTCTAAATAGCTTTTCAATGTTTGTAAGAAAGCAGCGCCTGTTGCACCATCCACGGTTCTATGATCACACGCTAAGGTAACTTTCATTGTGTTTCCAACAACGATCTGACCATCCTTAACAACTGGTTTTTCTACAATTGCTCCAACAGATAGAATCGCTGAATTAGGCTGATTTATGATACTTGTAAATTCTGTAATACCAAACATCCCAAGATTTGAAACTGTAAAAGTACTTCCTTCCATTTCTGAAGGTTGTAATTTTTTATTTCTCGCTTTACCTGCTAGTTCTTTTACGTTACCACCAATTTGCGTCATTGACATTTGGTCTGCAAATTTAAGAACCGGAACAACAAGACCATCTTCTACTGCTACAGCAACACCCATGTGGATATGACTTGCAATCTTGGTAGAATCTCCCGTCCATTGAGAATTAACTCTAGGGTGTTTTCTAAGTGCCATTGCAGAAGCTTTGATCACCATATCATTAAATGAAACCTTCACATCTGGAAGCTCATTAATTTGTTTTCTTGATGCCATTGCCACTTCCATATTCACCTCTATAGTTAGATAGTAATGTGGAGCTGTAAATTTAGATTCTCCTAAACGTTTAGCTATGGTCTTGCGCATTTGAGAGTTTTTAACCTCTTCAAAACTTTCTTCTCCTGCCGGAACGTAAGGGCGAGCTCCGCCTTTACTTTCTTCTGAAGCAGGGCTAGCAGAATCTTTTGCTTTTGCAGCTGGCTTATCTGATGCTTTAAAAGATTCTATATCTTTCTTTACAATACGCCCATTTTCACCACTACCTTCAACCGCAGAAAGGTCAATTCCTTTATCTTCTGCCATTTTCTTGGCAAGAGGAGAAACAAATATTCTCTTCCCGTCTGAATGCGTTTTAGATGAACTATCTTCATTTGAAGACGTTTCTTCCGTTTGTTCTTCTTTAGAATCACTCTCTGAAGAAGATGACTTTTTCTTTGGAGCGGCAGTTTTACCAGAACCAATTCCAGAAACATCAGTTCCTTCAGGTCCTATAATTGCCAGCAAGCTATCTACCTTGGCTGTTTCGCCTTCAGCAATTCCTATTTTTAATAAAGTTCCTTCATAGAAAGATTCAAATTCCATAGTAGCCTTATCGGTTTCTATTTCAGCAAGAATATCTCCTTCTTCAACTTTATCTCCTTCTTTTTTCAACCATTGAGCAACAGTCCCTTCTTCCATAGTATCACTCAACCTTGGCATGGTAATAATCTCCACACCCTCTGGCAATTCTCCTTCATTAGAATTGTCTTCAGAAGACTCCTCTTCTTTAGTCTCTTTAGATTCTTTAGTTTCTTTTTCTGAAGAATCTTCTTTCTTAACTTCTTTTTCTTTTGAGGAATCTTTAAATTCTTTAGAAGAACCTGAACCACCTTTTAAAAGCTCTGAAATATCTTCACCCTCTTCACCAATAATAGCCAGTAAAGTATCTACAGGTGCCGTTTCCCCTTCAGCAATTCCAATATGCAATAATGTCCCTTCATAAAAGGATTCAAATTCCATAGTAGCTTTATCGGTTTCAATTTCAGCAAGTATATCGCCTTCTTCAACCTTTTCACCTTCTTTTTTTAGCCATTTTGCAACAACACCTTCTTCCATTGTGTCGCTCAAACGTGGCATATTTATTACTTCAGCCATAATCTACTCTACTTTATTTGATAGGAATGGATAATCTTTTTGCTCATAAACAGCATCGTACATTAAGCTCTTATCTGGATAATCAGATTCTTCAGCAAATTGTTCACATTCAGTAACTAAATCCTTAACGCGCTTATCTATAGCTTTAATCTCTTTTTCGGTAGCATACTTTTTATCTTTAATAATATCCAAAACCTGAGTAATTGGATCTATCTTTTGATATTCTGCAACTTCGTCTTTAGTTCTATATTTTTGAGCATCACTCATTGAGTGACCTCTATATCTATAAGTTTTTAATTCCAGAAACGTTGGTCCGTTACCAGAACGAGCTCTATCGATAGCTTCAGACATAGCTTCTGCAACTTTAATAGGATTCATAGCATCTACAGGCCCACATGGCATATCATACGCTAATCCCATTTTCCAGATATCTGTACTTTTAGAAGTTCTTGCTACAGATGTTCCCATTGCATATCCATTATTCTCTACACAGAAAACTACTGGTAAATTCCAGTTTACAGCCATCGTTAGGGTTTCATGAAGAGAACCTTGACGCATAGCGCCATCTCCCATAAAAGTTAACGTTACAGCATCTCTTTTAAAATATTTATCTGCAAATGCTAGACCCGCCCCTAATGGAATCTGACCACCAACAATGCCGTGACCTCCATAAAAACGGTGCTCTTTAGAAAATATATGCATAGAACCTCCCAAACCTTGAGAAGTACCGGTCTTCTTTCCATAAAGTTCTGCCATTACTCTTTTAGGATCTACACCCATACCAATAGGCTGAACGTGATTTCTATAAGCAGTAATCATTTTATCTTTTGTAAGATCCATTGCATGTAAAGATCCAGCAAGGATTGCCTCTTGACCATTATATAAATGCAGGAAACCTCTCACTTTTTGCTGAATATAAACTTGTGCCAGTTTATCTTCAAACTTACGCCAGAATAGCATATCCTCGTACCACTTCAAATAGGTGGCTTTGGTAATTTTCTTCATCTACAAATTAATTTAAGGCCGGACAGTGGTTTTTGCCTAGCGGATAACAAAAATACTATTTTCAATAAGAATTGAAAACAGTTTTAATATTAAAAAATAACGAAATCGTTATAGATATGCATTATCAAATAATAAGGGTAAAAGCTCCTTTAATGAATGTGCTTTTACCACTTTCCCAGATTCGCCCATAAAATAGATCTCTATAGGAGCATCCTGTTTCACTTCATATTCTGCAATAGCCTGCCTGCATGCTCCACAAGGCGCAATAGGACTTACAACTCTATGATTCATAGACTTAGCAGAAAGCGCCATTTTTAAAATCTTTGCTTGCGGATATTTAGCTCCTGCATAATAAATAGCAGTTCTCTCTGCGCAAAGTCCAGATGGATATGATGCATTCTCCTGGTTAGAACCTACTACCACCTCTTCATTATCTAAAAGTATGGCAGCTCCAACTTTAAATTTAGAGTATGGAGCGTATGCATTATCCCTAACTTCAAATGCACTGTGCATTAGCGCTTGAATATCTGATGGCAACTCTTCAAAAGAGTCATAAACCTCCAAATTTGAGGTAATTGAAATAGATTTCATTTTATAATAAAATTTTAAAGGCCGCATAACTGCAGCCATTTTTTTTAAAACTATTTAAGATCAAAAAGTATAATATAATCTAGTTATTTGTGTAAGCCTCCCCAAAATTAAACGTGAGGCCAAATCTCAAAGTACCTTCTAATGGGCTCACCACTTTGGAAGTGGAGAATAGATAGGAAACATCTATAATTACTGGAGCGTATTTAAAACCGGCTCCTATAGCTACAAATTTTCTAGAACCTTTAGTATCGCTTTCATTAAAATATCCAGATCTCAGTGAAAATGCATCTCTGTAAACATACTCACCCCCAAATGCCCAGGTTACTTCTCTCAATTCTTCAGAAAAACCATCTGGAGCGTCCCCAAAAGATTTGAATATACCTTCTATAGCTCCAATATTATTGTATTCTTCTTCATCAAAACTATCTATCTTTCCGTCATTATTAAAATCTTTTGGAGTAGGTACCAACAACTTATTAAACTCAACATAAGTTCCTAGCCTATTGTCTGCATCAAAAATAAAATCAAAACCTCCCCCAACTTTTAAATTGGTAGGAATAAAATTTTCCTGCCCTACTTCATCATACTTTATCTTCGGACCTATGTTGGAAAGATTAGCTCCTGCTCTAATTCTACCATCAAAATTTGATAGCACTATAGGTTCGCTTTGATAGAATGCTGCTACGTCCACTCCAAAACTTGAAGCTGCAGTGGCATCTTCCGTATTTACAGACAGTTTAAGATCAGACCTTAAATATCTACCCGCTACTGCCATAGAGAAATTTTCATTTAATTTTAAAGAGTAAGATAGATCTAAAGTCATTTCGTTAGGACTTAAAACTAATGGAGATTCATCAAAACCTCCTTGTGCCTCAATAGATCCTAAACTAAAATATCTTAAACTTGCGGCTACAGCACTTCTATCATCTAACTTATTGAAATAAGTAAGATTCCCTAGAAATATATCATTTACAATATTGCTTAGGTACGGAGTGTAAGACACACCTACTCCTTGTTGTGATTCTGAGAATGCATATTTTGCCGGATTCCATTGTTGCGAAAAGGCATCTGCAGAAGTGGCAACCCCCTGATCTCCCATACCGGCAGCCCTAGCATCTGCAGCAATTAGTAAAAAGGGAACTGCAGTTGTAATTACCCTATCTCTTTCATCTTGAGAATAACCTTGCATAGTAGATAAAAAGGCAACACCAAGAAATAGAATCGTAATTTTTCTCATCACTTCAATAAATGTTTAACAAATATATATTTTTATTCTTGTTAAGCTAACTCCCTTTTGTCTTTATTGTTGAAGTTTACTCAGTTTCATTTCAATATTATATGTTCATTTATAACTAATATGTGGTACATATATTGCTTTTACAAAATGTAATATATTCAATAATACTTAAAATTATTCGGAAATATAACATATATTAAGATCAAAGTTCAATATTTACAGCAAATTTCAAAATGCACACCAACAAGAATACTAGGAGATTAGGGTATTTTGAATCTATTAAAATAATCTTGTAATTTTCGCGTTAATTACTATATTGCAAAGCCTAAATTACTACATAAAGAGAACAAAAATATGAGGACTAATGTTGCCTTTAAAACACTATTTGCTATCGCGTTAGGCGCTAGCTTATTCAGTTGTAACAATTCCAAAGATTACAAAAATAACTCGAGAGCAACCGGCTGGGATATCAATTCTAAAGACGGTGGTTTTCAATATAAGACAGACTATAAGGAGCAGGAAGCTGGTCCGGGTCTTATTTTTGTAGAAGGAGGAACCTTTACTATGGGTAAAGTTCAAGATGACCCAATGCACGATTGGAATAATACGCCAACTCAACAGCATATTCAGTCTTTCTATATGGATGAGACAGAAGTTACCAATATGATGTATATGGAGTATCTAGACTGGTTGAAAAATGTATTCCCACCAGAAGAGGCCAATTATAGAAATATTTACACAGGTGCTGTACCAGATACTTTAGTTTGGAGAAACCGCCTTGGTTTTAACGAAACTATGGTGAATAACTACCTTCGCCACCCTGCTTATGGTAACTATCCCGTGGTTGGCGTAAACTGGATACAAGCTGTAGAATTTAGCAAGTGGAGAACAAACCGTGTGAATGAATTAATGTTAGAGAAAGAAGGTTTCAGTAAAGAAGGAGCCAGATTTACAGACATTAGCGCTGGTTCTACTTTTGATACAGAAACTTATTTGAATGCACCTAGCAAAGTTTACGGTGGTAATGATGAAGTTACTCGTGGTGGTAAGAATGCTGATAAATTAGGAACTGCAGCTGAAACCGGCGTAGATGGAGAACCTGGAAGCGGAGCGAAAAATATCTATGTACAACGTAAAGATGGAGTGTTATTACCAGAGTACAGACTTCCTACTGAAGCTGAATGGGAATACGCTGCTCTTGGAATGGTTGGAATTAGAAATTACAACGCTTACCGCGGAAGAAAGAAATATCCATGGGACGGACAATACACACGTTCTGGAGAAGCTCAAAGCCAAGGAGATCAACTAGCCAACTTTAAACAAGGAAGCGGAGATTATGGTGGAATTGCAGGATGGAGCGATGATGGCGCAGATATTACTGCGGAAGTTAAATCTTATGAACCTAATGATTACGGTTTGTATGATATGGCAGGAAACGTTGCAGAATGGGTAGCAGATGTATACAGACCTATTGTAGATGATGAATTTAACGATTTTAACTATTATAGAGGAAACGTCTATACTAAGAATTCAATTAATGAGGACGGTTCGGTAAAAATAGTAGCTCCAGACGGAGTTCAATTTGACACTTTAAGCAACGGGAAGATCGTTGCGAGAGGGTTACCAGGAGAAATTGCTCAAGAGCCTATTACAGAAATGGACACTTATTTAAGAACCAATTTTTCTGAAAGCGATAACAGAGACTATAGAGATGGAGATAAGAGCTCTTCTAGATACTATGAGCCTTTTAACGAAATTTCAAGCCCATCTAAGAGAATGTATAACTCACCTAATTTTGCAACCTCTTCAGATAGTTTAGGAAATGTAAAACCTAAGTATGACGACTCTGAAAGAACTACTTTAGTAAGTAATGAAGTTAGAGTTTACAAAGGTGGATCTTGGAGAGATAGAGCATACTGGTTAGACCCGGCGCAAAGAAGATATTTCCCACAAGATATGGCAACAGACTTTATAGGTTTTCGAAATGCAATGTCTAGAGTTGGATCTAAATCACAAAATAAAAACAAAACAGCAAGAAATTAAATTCTTATAACCTCTTTATAAAGACGGTTTAAAAAGTTTTCAAATTTGTTATAATTGATCTAGTATAGATTCTAATTTAAGAATCTAATAGAAGATTTTAAATTGACAAAAATGAATCTTTTTAAACCGTTTTTCTTTTTAAATTTATAGATGAAAATAGCTCAATTACACCAAATTTTTCTTGAAAGCAGCGGAATAACTACGGATACTAGGAATGTGAAGAAAGATCAACTTTTCTTAGCGCTAAAAGGAGATAACTTTAATGGTAACAAATTTGCTAAAGATGCCATTAAAAAAGGAGCCTCCTATGCTGTTATAGACGAATTAGAAACCTCAAGCGATAATGAACAACTCATTGTTGTAAATGATGTTCTCACAACATTACAACAACTGGCTAACTATCATAGAAATTATCTCAAAATTCCAATTCTAGCAATTACCGGAAGCAATGGAAAGACCACGAGTAAAGAACTAATAAACGCAGTACTAAAGCGTAAATTTGAAACCGTAGCAACTCAAGGGAATCTAAATAACCATATTGGCGTGCCACTAACCTTGCTTTCAATGAAAAACAGTATAGAGTTTGGTATTGTAGAAATGGGCGCTAATCATGCCAAGGAGATTGCAAGTCTTTGCAAAATTGCAGAACCAGATTATGGTTATATAACTAATTTTGGAAAAGCACATTTAGAAGGTTTTGGAAGCTTAGAAGGTGTAATAAAAGCTAAAAGTGAATTATATGAATTTCTAAGAGCTAATAATAAACTGTTATTTCTGAATTTAGACGACCCTAACCAATTAAATCAAACCTTAGACACGAATCACTACACTTTTGGAAAAAATTCTAATTCCAACGTACAAATTGAGTATATAGAGAATAACAAGGTAGCTGCAATTAAAGCAGACAATCAATCCTACATATCTAGCCTTACCGGATCTTATAACTCTATAAATATAGCTGCAGCAGTAACTATTGGAAAATACTTCAAAGTCCCTGTAGAGAGCATAAAAAAAGCCATTACAGAATATAAATCAGAAAATAATAGATCGCAGATTGTAAACCTTAAGGATTGCACGGTAATTATGGATGCTTACAATGCGAATCCTACAAGTATGACTGCCGCATTAGAGAGTTTCAAAAATTTACCTACAGCTAATAAGATGGTTATTTTAGGAGATATGTTTGAGCTTGGAGATAGTTCAAAATTAGAGCATGAACAAATTATTGAGCTTTTAAAAAAATTGAACTTCAATAGAAATTTCTTAGTAGGAAAGCACTTCTTCAATACGACTAACAAAGCAACCAATCTTTATAAGTTTAAAGATTTTGAAGAGCTAGCTGATACTATAAAAAAAGAAGAATTTAAAGACACGCACATACTTATAAAAGGATCTAGAGGAATGGCATTGGAAAGAGTACTGGACCTACTTAAGGCCAAGAGTTAAATTATGGATAGGGTTTATAATTGGCTTCTAATTCTAGAGGCCATTTTTTTAAAAGAGTTTTTAAAATTAAACCTATTAATACTGATATGTACAGCTATGAAAAAGATTACAAATTAATCACAAATCTTAAACTTCAATAAAAATTAGCAATAAAAAAAGGCTCCCATATAATGGAAGCCTTTTTTCGTGGGCAATGAGGGATTCGAACCCCCGACCCCCTCGGTGTAAACGAGGTGCTCTGAACCAACTGAGCTAATTGCCCGATGCTTTTAAGCAAAGGTATAACAGTAAATTTTAACCAAAGCACAACTAAAATTTGCGCTCCTTTTGTGTGGGCAATGAGGGATTCGAACCCCCGACCCCCTCGGTGTAAACGAGGTGCTCTGAACCAACTGAGCTAATTGCCCGCTTTCGCGTGATTGCGGATGCAAATATAGTCTAGATTTTCTATTTCGCAAACAATAAATTAAAAAAACAATATATTTTTTTCAAGTCAACTTTTATGCTCTATCACCGTCTTAACCTAGCCTTACACAAGACGCTTAATATCAAATATTTATAAGAAGCTATAGTGATTATCCTTAGAGAAATGTCGCCCGAGTAAAAGGTTAAAATATTATTCTATCTGATTAAAATGCAGAAAATAGACTCTAAAAACTATGTTTAGAGTACCTCTGCGACTACAAATGTACTACCACCAACAAAAATAACGTCAGATGCATCGGCGCTTTCTAGTGCAGTAGCATAAGCTACATTTACAGAAGAATAAACTTGTCCTGTTAACTCATATACATTGGCACTTTTCTGTAATAAATGCGCATCCAAACCTCTTGGTATATTAGGTCTACAAAAGTAATAGATAGCTTTCTTTGGAAATAACGGTAGCACTTTGCTTAGATCTTTATCATTAACCACCCCTAACACTATATGTAGTTTCTTATAGGGCTCTAGTTTTAACTGCTTCATCACATAAGTTAATCCTTCAGCGTTATGAGCGGTATCGCAAATAACCTTTGGAGAATCCTGAAGGACATCCCACCTTCCACGCAAACCCGTATTTACAATTACATTTAAAAGTCCGTTTTCTACATCTTTGGAGCTTATTTTCCAACCAGTACTATTAAGTATTCCTAGTGCTGTAACTACAGTTTGAATATTATGTTGTTGATAAGAACCCTTTAGATCTGAAGTAAGATCTGTTTGCAACTCATCTTCAGCAAAAATAATTTTCGCATTTAAGTTAGCTGCTTTTTGTTGAAACACTGGTTTTGTCTCCGGTTGATTTTCGCCAATTACTATGGGAATGTTTTTCTTAATAATTCCTGCTTTTTCTCCTGCAATTACTTCTAAAGTTTCCCCTAACATTGCGGTATGATCTAAACCAATATTGGTGATCACAGAAAGTTCTGGAGTAATAATATTCGTAGAATCTAACCTTCCTCCTAATCCAACTTCTATTATAGCGATATCTACTTTCTCTTCAGCGAAATAATTGAAGGCCATTCCCACACTCATTTCAAAAAATGAAAGCTGATTCTTCTCAAGAAATTCCATATTCTCAGAAATGAAGTGAACCACCTTCTCTTCCGGAATTTCCTTTCCGTTAATCTTTATGCGCTCTCTGTAATCTTTTAAATGAGGAGAAGTATATAAACCAACCTTATAACCCGCCTCTTGAAAGATAGAAGCCAGCATATGACTGGTAGATCCCTTTCCGTTAGTACCACCAACGTGAATAGATTTAAACTGTCTTTCAGGGTTTTTTAAATGCTCAGAAAACAAAATTATGTTGGTGAGATCTTTTTTGAATGCGGTATTGCCTACTCTTTGAAACATAGGCAACTGCTGAAACATCCAATCAACAGTTTGAGAATAGTTAAGCACTTATTCAGATAATTTGAAGTTATAGATAATTACACCAACTTGCTTTGAAGGTGCTTTAGCGTCACTATTAAACTTAGTAGCCATTGCTGCTCTTCTTGCAGGGTCTGTTAAACAGGTAGCGTTATTGGTAGTACCTTTAACACCGGGGATGGCTTTTGTAACCTGACCGTTTTGATTAACCTCAATTTGAACCACAACAATTCCAGACTCATTACAATCTTGCACGAATCTCTCCTTATTAAGCGCTCTCCGACCACCTAATTTGTAATTGCCATCACCATCAAGTCCTTTTCCATTACCGTAATAAGAACTGGCATTTGGATCACCATCTCTACTTCCTTTGTCTCCTGCAACATTATCGTTTCCTTCGCCTCCAGAGGCTGTACCATCACTTCTAGGTCCATTTAAAATGCTACTCATAGCATCTGTAGTAGATTTATCTGGCGTTGGATCTGGTTTTTTTGCAGGCTCTACTTTTTTAGGGGGAACTATTGGTTTTTGTTTAACTACAGGTTTTTTTTCTACCTTCTTTTCAATAACAGGTGCCTCTACATTTTCCTGAGTTACAACTTCCTCTACCACAGGCTTTGGTTGTGAAACAACAGGTTGTGAAGCTTGCTTTGGAGCAGATTTAATAGCTTCTGTAGGCTGTTTTTCTCCAGAGCCAACATCAGAAGTTCCAAAATTAATAGCAATCCCATTTTCCGGGGGAGGATCTAAAAACGTTAATCCGAAGAAAATTAATATCAATAGAAGCAACACGTGTAATACTACCGTGATGGTAAGAGATTTCTTTTCGTGTTTAGTTTTAAGCATATTTACTTATAGTTCTATTTTGCTTCTAATTTTTCTCACTTTCTGGTTTCACAGCTAATACGATCTTATATCTATTTCTGTTAGCAATATCCATCACATTTACTGCTTTTTCAATTGGAACACCTTCTTCTGCTCTTAAGATAATAGTTGGATCTTCTACTCCTGTAAGTTTAGATATCAAAGTGCTTTCTAGCGCACTTTGACTTACCCTGTCATTATCAATATATACTTGTAGATCTTTTGTAATACTTACAGATAAACTGGAAGTATTGGTGGTCTTTCCTTTAGCTTTAGGCAAAATTAGATCTAAAGCTTCTGGAGTAATTGCCGGAGAGGTTAGCATGAAAAATATCAATAACAAGAATACAATATCTGTCATTGAGCTCATGCTAAAATCTGCGCTTACTTTATTTCTACTTCTTAAATTCATAATTAAGCTGGTTCATTTAATAGATCAAGAAAATCTACAGCTGTTGCCTCCATTTGATGAACCACTTTATCTGTTTTTACCACTAAGTGATTATAACCTATATATGCAATAATACCCACAATTAAACCAGCAACTGTAGTGGTCATTGCAGTATATATACCTTCTGCTAATAATCCCATCTCCGCCTGTCCACTGCTTGTAGCTAGGGTATGAAAAGCCAATACCATTCCTATTACAGTTCCTAAGAATCCAATCATTGGTGCTGCACCTGCAATGGTTGCCAAAATACTTACATTCTTTTCTAATTTATAAACCTCTAACCTACCTGCATTCTCAATAGCAGTATTGATATCTTCTAACGGACTTCCAATTCTAGAAATTCCTTTTTCAGTTAATCTTGCTACCGGAGTATTGGTTTGCGCGCATCTTATTTTTGCAGATTCTATGTTACCGTTAAGCACGCTATCTTTAATTTGAAGCATAAAATTCTTATCAACTTCGGTAGCTGCTTTTATAGCAAACAACCTTTCAAAATAGATATAAACGGCGGCAAATAAAAGGATAAAAAGTATCCCGATAATTATCTGGCCTCCCACGCCACCACTTAGCATTAGATCAAATAACGACAGGGTTTTTTCTTCTACAACCGGTTCCACATCTTGAGCAGCTTGTGCCAGGTCACCTTCTTGGAAAAAGTACATCATAAATTAGTATAGGTTTTTTAATGTAACGTGAGATTAGTATTTTAATTGTAAAGATATCATTAAACCAATTGCTTTAACGCAATTTCAAAAGCGGTTCTACTAATATTTGTTTTTGAATTATCTGAGTTATACGTATTCTGAATTGCATTTCTAATAGTTGCAGAAGTATCATTAAATATAGACTCATCTGTCATCTGCACTCTTCCTTCCATAAAATAGGCAAAAACTCTAGCCATACCACAGTTTGCAATAAAATCTGGAATTACACTTACTTTCTCGTCGGTATGCTCCATAATAGATCCAAAGAAGATCTCTTTATCTGCAAAAGGAACATTAGCACCACTAGAAATTACTTCTAACCCACCTTTAATAAGATTATCAATTTGGTTTTGAGTAACTAATCTAGAAGCTGCACACGGTGCAAAAATATCAGCATTCAAATTCCATATCTTCTCATTGATCTCTTCAAACGGAATTAGATTATCGTGCTTTAACGTATTTCCATCTTTATTCAAGAAAAGTGCTTTCATTTCTTCAAAAGTGAAACCTTCTTCATTAATTAAACCTCCTACACGGTCAATAATTCCAATAACCTTCACTCCCATTTGAGAAAGATAATAAGCTGCTGCAGAACCTACATTTCCAAAACCTTGAACAATTGCTTTCTTTCCTTTAACATCTCCACCATAAATATCGTAATAATGATGAACAGCCTCTGCAACTCCATAACCGGTGATCATATCTGCTACAGTATATTTCCTACTCACATCTGGAGAAAAATCTTCATTTTCTAATACTTTAATTACCCCGTGACGTAATTGACCAATTCTATTGATCTTATCTGCTTCTGATGGTTGAAAATGTCCGTTAAAAACACCTTCTTGAGGATGCCATACACCACAATCCTCGGTAATTGGAATTACTTCATGTATTTCATCTACGTTAAGATCTCCACCGGTTCCATAGTAACTTTTCAATAAAGGAGAAACAGCTTTATACCAACGTTCTAAAACTCCTTTTTTACGAGGATCATTTGGATCAAAATTAATTCCTGATTTTGCTCCACCAATAGCAGGCCCGGAAACGGTAAATTTCACTTCCATGGTTTTTGCCAAAGAAAGCACTTCATTCATATCAAGACCTTGTCTCATTCTGGTACCTCCACCTGCAGCACCACCTCTTAAAGAGTTGATCACTGTCCAGCCTTCAGCCTCAGTTTCACGGTCTTTCCAGTTAAAAACTATTTCAGGAGCTTTATCTTCGTATATCTTAAGTAATTCTTTCATATATAATTCTGTTTGATCGCAAATATAAAAAACAAATATGCGGTTAAGTTGGATTTTCTAAAAATTTAAAGTTCAAATATCACGCCAGAAGAGTGGTCATGAGCGGCTCCGGTAACAGAACTTAACACATTATTTTCACCAAGTAATTTTAACACTCCTAAGAACCCAAAAATGAGAGCTTCTTTATAGTTGATAATAGTTGCTGAAGGAATTTCAATCTTAGTCTTGGTTCGCTTCTGAATTAATTCTATCAAAAAAGTATTAAAACTTCCTCCTCCAGTAATCAGTACTTTAGATGATGTTAAATTATCGAGATTTTTTGTGATCTGAAGCGCAACATGGTGTGTAAACGTGCATAAAATAGAAGGAATATTCTCTTCATACTTCTGAAGAATAGGAAAAACATTTTCATTCACCCATTCTATTCCTAAAGATTTAGGTGGATCTTTTTTATAGAAATCTAAATTTTGAAGTTCTTCTAAAAGTTCTATATTCAATTGGCCAGCTCTAGCAATCTTTCCTTCATCATCATAATCATAACCTAACTTTTCAGCATAAAAATTTAAAACGGTGTTCACAGGGCAAATGTCGTAGGCAATTCTAGTGATATTCTCTGTAGAAATATTTGCGAACCCACCCAAGTTTAAGCAATAGTTATATTCATTAAACAACAGATCATCTCCAATGGGAACTAAGGGTGCACCTTGACCTCCCAATGCAACATCACCTACCCTAAAATCACAAACCACATTCTCTTTTATTAAAGTTGTCAATTCAGGAAGATTGCCAATTTGGAGCGTATAATTATTTTCAGGTTCATGCTTAATAGTATGCCCGTGACTACATACGGCATCTAAATTGTTGACACCATTCTCTTCTTTGAATTTATTTATTTGTGCAGCTAAATAAGCAGTATAATCATTATTTAAAACAGCTAATTGTTCGTCATTAAAATGAATTGCATTTGACAGTCTAGTCTTCCATATAGCAGAGTACGAATAAGTGGAAGCATTTTCTATGGAGAAACTCCAAGATTTAGACCTAGTAAATGTAACAAGAGCAATGTCGATTCCATCTAGAGATGTTCCAGACATTACCCCCAAAACTTTAAACCTATTTTTTTTCATATTCGTAAAAATAATTATTCTTTATTGAATAATAGGGGTCAAAATCTTATCTTTGCTGACAAAAAATTGAATTTTTAAAATAAATTGACCATATGGATTTTAAACTTACAGAAGAGCATATAATGATTCGGGATGCAGCAAGAGATTTTGCAAAATCTGAACTGTTACCAGGGGTGATTGAGCGTGATGAAAAACAGGAATTCCCATCCTCTCAGATCAAAAAAATGGGAGAATTAGGATTTCTTGGAATGATGGCATCTCCAGAATATGGCGGTGGTGGAATGGACACTGTATCTTACGTTCTTGCAATGGAGGAAATTTCTAAAATAGATGCATCTGCATCTGTAGTAATGTCCGTAAATAACTCTTTAGTATGTTGGGGACTGGATACTTTTGGATCTGAAGAGCAAAAAAAGAAATATCTTACTAAACTTACTACTGGAGAATCTATAGGAGCTTTTTGTTTATCTGAACCGGAAGCAGGAAGTGATGCAACTTCTCAAAGAACTACAGCAATAGACAAAGGAGATCACTACATTTTAAACGGAACTAAAAACTGGATTACTAACGGTAGTTCTGCAGACTTTTATTTAGTTATAGCACAAACAGACAAGGAGAAAAAGCATAAAGGTATCAATGCCTTTATAGTAGAAAAAACCTGGGAAGGATTTGAGATAGGACCCAAAGAACAAAAATTAGGAATAAGAGGTAGTGATACACATTCCCTTATTTTTAACGATGTTAAAGTTCCAAAAGAAAATAGAATAGGAGAAGATGGATTTGGGTTTAAATTTGCGATGAAAACTCTAGCGGGTGGAAGAATAGGTATTGCAGCGCAAGCATTAGGAATTGCTGCTGGAGCTTATGAATTGGCTTTAGAATACTCAAAGGTTAGAAAAGCATTTGGTACTGAGATTTGCAATCACCAGGCTATAGCGTTTAAATTAGCAGATATGCATGTTTCTATAGAAGCTGCAAGACATTTGGTGATGAAAGCAGCTTGTGATAAAGATAATGGTGGTGATTATGACCTTTCAGGAGCCATTGCTAAACTATATGCATCCCAAGTTGCTATGGATGTTTCTGTAGAAGCTGTACAAGTGCATGGAGGGAACGGATATGTAAAAGAATATCATGTAGAACGTTTAATGCGTGATGCTAAAATTACGCAGATCTATGAAGGAACCTCAGAAATTCAGAAGATCGTAATTTCCCGAAGTATTTTAAATAAATAGTAATTATCTTAATATATATTTTGAAGCAGCCTTAGGGCTGCTTTTTTTAGATCTACACTTTATAACACTCAGTAAAATCTACTCCTCAAGTTATATATAGCACGTTAGAGAACATAATACTTTAGCAATATAATAGTAGTATCTCTATTGATTAATGCGTCCCGCTAAACCTGATGGTTTATCACCGGGCTTTTCGCGCTACGTGGTAGCTTGCTACAATCCCTGGCCGAGTCAGCATAAAATTCTAATATAAAAACACACCACCCCATCCAGAGGTAATCTCCAGATGGGGATTTGTATTTTTTATAGGAACTGAAGTGTTGCGAATTGGGTATATAAAACAACAACACCCTTTTCCGGGATATCGCTATCCGGAAGGGGTTTTATTATGTGTAACGCTGGGTTGTTCCTATTTGAGTATAGGGTATAAAAAAACCCCTTCATCTGGTGATGAAGGGGTTTTCAAAAACAAGGCGACGACATACTCTCCCACAATACAGCAGTACCATCTGCGCTAACGGGCTTAACTTCTCTGTTCGGAATGGGAAGAGGTGAGCCCCGATGCAATAGCCACCTTAAATCTTTAAGCAGTGATACACTCCAAAGTGTATAACTAACTTCTAATAACATAACATATATAGGAAATAAACAATAGAAGAAAATTAGATAAATAACAATGCAATTAGATAGGTTTTTCGCTCCCATCCTATTACTAGGATGGGAACTGCACTAAGCTTTACGGATTATTAGTACCACTCGGCTATGACATTACTGCCTTTACACCTATGGCCTATCAACGTGGTAGTCTCCCACGGTCCTTTAAAGAAATCTCATCTTGTGGTGGGTTTCGCGCTTATATGCTTTCAGCGCTTATCCCTTCCGAACGTAGCTACCCAGCAATGCCACTGGCGTGACAACTGGTGCACCAGAGGTTCGTCCAACTCGGTCCTCTCGTACTAGAGTCAGATCCACTCAAATTTCTAACGCCCACTGTAGATAGAGACCGAACTGTCTCACGACGTTCTGAACCCAGCTCGCGTGCCACTTTAATGGGCGAACAGCCCAACCCTTGGGACCTTCTCCAGCCCCAGGATGTGACGAGCCGACATCGAGGTGCCAAACCCCCCCGTCGATGTGAGCTCTTGGGGGAGATCAGCCTGTTATCCCCGGCGTACCTTTTATCCTTTGAGCGATGGCCCTTCCATGCGGAACCACCGGATCACTATGCTCTACTTTCGTACCTGATCGACCTGTATGTCTCTCAGTCAAGCTCCCTTATGCCATTGCACTCTACGCACGGTTACCAAGCGTGCTGAGGGAACCTTTAGAAGCCTCCGTTACTCTTTTGGAGGCGACCACCCCAGTCAAACTACCCACCAAGCATTGTCCTTCCATTGGAAGTTAGGCTTCAAACAAGTAAAGGGTGGTATTTCAACAATGACTCCACCACACCTAGCGATGCAGCTTCAACGTCTCCCACCTATCCTACACATCACTTGTCCAAAGTCAATACTAAGCTATAGTAAAGGTGCACGGGGTCTTTTCGTCCCACAGCGGGTAATCGGCATCTTCACCGATACTACAATTTCACCGAGCTCATGGTTGAGACAGTGTCCAGATCGTTGCACCATTCGTGCAGGTCGGAACTTACCCGACAAGGAATTTCGCTACCTTAGGACCGTTATAGTTACGGCCGCCGTTTACTGGGGCTTCAATTCAATGCGTCGCCGAAGCTAACATCTCCTCTTAACCTTCCAGCACCGGGCAGGTGTCAGGCCCTATACGTCATCTTTCGATTTAGCAGAGCCCTGTGTTTTTGATAAACAGTCGCCTGGACCTCTTCACTGCGGCCCATCCGAAGATGGGCGACCCTTCTCCCGAAGTTACGGGTCGATTTTGCCTAGTTCCTTAACCATGAATCTCTCGAGCACCTTAGAATTCTCATCCCAACTACCTGTGTCGGTTTACGGTACGGGCTGCCACCACTTGCTTTTCTTGGAAGTCGATTTGCTAGATTATCACGCCGGCCGAAGCTTTTGTGTACTATTGCCGTGTTACCACTGGCTTCAACGTACTATTCCGTCAGTACGCACTAACTTTTCGCCTCCGTCACGTTTAACGTGGGGCAGGTACAGAAATATTAATCTGTTGTCCATCCACTAACCCATTCGGGGTCGCGTTAGGTCCCGACTAACCCTCAGCTGATTAGCATAGCTGAGGAAACCTTAGTCTTTCGGTGTGCGGGTTTCTCGCCCGCATTATCGTTACTTATGCCTACATTTTCTTTTCTAATTAGTCCAGCATACCTCGCAGTACACCTTCAACCCTATTAGAATGCTCCCCTACCACTTACAGTAATCTGTAAATCCATAGCTTCGGTAGTATATTTATGCCCGATTATTATCCATGCCGAACCGCTCGACTAGTGAGCTGTTACGCACTCTTTAAATGAATGGCTGCTTCCAAGCCAACATCCTAGCTGTCTGGGCAGTTCAACCGCGTTTTTTCAACTTAATATACATTTGGGGACCTTAGCTGATGGTCTGGGTTCTTTCCCTCTCGGACATGGACCTTAGCACCCATGCCCTCACTGATAAAAATCATTTTATAGCATTCGGAGTTTGTCAGGAATTGGTAGGCGGTGAAGCCCCCGCATCCAATCAGTAGCTCTACCTCTATAAAACTAAATTATCGCTGCACCTAAATGCATTTCGGGGAGTACGAGCTATTTCCGAGTTTGATTGGCCTTTCACCCCTACCCTCAGGTCATCCCAAGACTTTTCAACGTCAACGGGTTCGGTCCTCCACTATGTGTTACCACAGCTTCAACCTGCCCAAGGGTAGATCACACGGTTTCGCGTCTACCACTACCAACTACAGCGCCCTATTAAGACTCGCTTTCGCTACGGCTCCACCTCTTAAAGGCTTAACCTTGCTGGCAACGGTAACTCGTAGGCTCATTATGCAAAAGGCACGCCGTCACCCCTAAAGGCTCCGACCGCTTGTAAGCGTATGGTTTCAGGATCTATTTCACTCCGTTATTCACGGTTCTTTTCACCTTTCCCTCACGGTACTGGTTCACTATCGGTCTCTCAGGAGTATTTAGCCTTAGCGGATGGTCCCGCCAAATTCATACAGGGTTTCTCGTGCCCCGCACTACTCAGGATACCACTATCAATAACGCTCTTTACCTATACGGGACTATCACCCTCTATGGTCACTCTTTCCAAAGTGTTCTAATTCATTACGCATCAAATATCGTGGTCCTACAACCCCAATAAGTCCGTAAACTCATTGGTTTGGGCTAATGCGCGTTCGCTCGCCGCTACTTGCGCAATCACTATTGTTTTCTTCTCCTCCGGGTACTTAGATGTTTCAGTTCCCCGGGTTCGCCTCCTTGCGGATAATACATCTTCAATGTACTGGGTTGCCCCATTCGGATATCTGCGGATCAATTTGTGTGTGCCAATCCCCGCAGCTTTTCGCAGCTTATCACGTCCTTCATCGCCTCTGAGAGCCTAGGCATTCCCCATACGCCCTTATTTAGCTTATGTGCTTTTACCTAATTTACTCTGTTATTATTAAAACGCCGTGCAGCAGTTCTAATAACAACGATTATTATTTATTCTTTTGCACTTACAATTAACTTGTAAGCACCTAATGTTTCTCGTATTCTTTATTTCCCAATATGTCAATGAACGTTTTTCCCTTAAACGACCTCTTTTCGATGATAACCAAACGAAGTATACTAGTGTATCCTGGTTGTTTGAATTACCTATACCTAAAAGATCTAGGAATAGTGGAGAATATCGGAGTCGAACCGATGACCTCCTGCGTGCAAGGCAGGCGCTCTAGCCAGCTGAGCTAATCCCCCATTTTCGAAATTCAGAACTATGAATTCAGAATTAAAATGATTAGAATTCTCAACTTCTAAAATTTCCTATAATTTTAATGAACATCTTTTATAACTCTCGCTATAAAAAGTAGTCTCAGGCAGACTCGAACTGCCGACCTCTACATTATCAGTGTAGCGCTCTAACCAGCTGAGCTATGAGACTGTCTAATTTAAGAGACATTTCTCAAGGTCTCCCTTTATTCTTTAATAATTAAATTGACAGGAATCAAGACAAAAACAAAATCTTAAGAGATCTGCTTTGTAACTGCGATTGCTCTTTAATAAGCAATACTCTAGAAAGGAGGTGTTCCAGCCGCACCTTCCGGTACGGCTACCTTGTTACGACTTAGCCCCAGTTACCAGCTTCACCCTAGGCCGCTCCTTACGGTGACGGACTTCAGGTGCTTCCAGCTTCCATGGCTTGACGGGCGGTGTGTACAAGGCCCGGGAACGTATTCACCGCATCATGGCTGATATGCGATTACTAGCGATTCCAGCTTCACGGAGTCGAGTTGCAGACTCCGATCCGAACTGAGATAGGGTTTATAGATTCGCTCCTGCTTGCGCAGTGGCTGCTCTCTGTCCCTACCATTGTAGCACGTGTGTGGCCCAGGACGTAAGGGCCGTGATGATTTGACGTCATCCCCACCTTCCTCACAGTTTGCACTGGCAGTCTTGTTAGAGTTCCCGACTTGACTCGCTGGCAACTAACAACAGGGGTTGCGCTCGTTATAGGACTTAACCTGACACCTCACGGCACGAGCTGACGACAACCATGCAGCACCTTGTAAATTGCCCGAAGGAAAAGGTGTTTCCACCCCTGTCAATCTACATTTAAGCCCTGGTAAGGTTCCTCGCGTATCATCGAATTAAACCACATGCTCCACCGCTTGTGCGGGCCCCCGTCAATTCCTTTGAGTTTCATTCTTGCGAACGTACTCCCCAGGTGGGTTACTTATCACTTTCGCTTAGCCACTCAGTCTTGCGACCGAACAGCTAGTAACCATCGTTTACGGCGTGGACTACCAGGGTATCTAATCCTGTTCGCTACCCACGCTTTCGTCCATCAGCGTCAATAAATTATTAGTGATCTGCCTTCGCAATCGGTGTTCTATGTAATATCTATGCATTTCACCGCTACACTACATATTCCAACCACTTCATAAGTATTCAAGAACAACAGTATCAATGGCAATTCTATGGTTGAGCCACAGACTTTCACCGCTGACTGATTGTCCCGCCTACGGACCCTTTAAACCCAATGATTCCGGATAACGCTTGGATCCTCCGTATTACCGCGGCTGCTGGCACGGAGTTAGCCGATCCTTATTCGTACAGTACCGTCAAGCTCCCTCGCAAGGGAGTGTTTCTTCCTGTATAAAAGCAGTTTACAACCCATAGGGCCGTCTTCCTGCACGCGGCATGGCTGGATCAGGCTCTCGCCCATTGTCCAATATTCCTCACTGCTGCCTCCCGTAGGAGTCTGGTCCGTGTCTCAGTACCAGTGTGGGGGATCTCCCTCTCAGGACCCCTATCTATCGTAGCCATGGTAAGCCGTTACCTTACCATCTAGCTAATAGAACGCATACCCATCTTATAGCCATAAATGTTTAATCATCAATTAATGCTAATCGATAATACTATGGGGCATTAATCCAAATTTCTCTGGGCTATTCCCCTCTATAAGGTAGGTTGTATACGCGTTACGCACCCGTGCGCCGGTCGTCGGCGGTGCAAGCACCCCGTTACCCCTCGACTTGCATGTGTTAAGCCTGCCGCTAGCGTTCATCCTGAGCCAGGATCAAACTCTTCATCGTTAATCTTTAAATAATATAACAATTACAAGGTCTTCTTCTATTACTATCTCCGAAAAGATAATAACAGCTCAAAATTCTATTCTAGTCTTGATTCGTATTCTTTTGGTTTCTTCTGCCGTTCTTACGAACAACATTTGAAACGCGCTGTCAATTCAATATATCAATGAACTTAGTTGATCTCCTCTTAACGAAGAGCTCATTGTGAAATTAAAGGAGTTGAACCTTCTTTTTTTTACTACCCTATCCCGGGATTTCAATTCAGTATTTTGTAGTGATCGTATCCGCTGTGTAAGCGGCTGCAAATATACAACGCTTTTTCTTTAACTTCCAAACTTTATTTTAAAGTTTTTTGAAGTTTTTTTTAACCTCTTATTAGGAAGTAAAAACCGTCGCAACCCACACTAGTAAAGAACTTTCTCACTCCTCAAACAACACCTTCATGTCATTCTCAAAGCGGATGCAAATGTACAACTCTTTTTCTCTAACCAGCAAACTTATTTTAAGTTTTTTTTAGCCTCTTTAAATCTTTAAAAATAACAAGGCTTTTTAACCGGGTACTCATCACTATACAAAGAACAAAGCTTCTTACATCACTTAACCAGTGGCGCCTAAAGCGGCTGCAAATATACACCGCTTTCTTTCTTATAACCAAGCTTTATTTTATCTTTTTTCTAATATTTCTTTAACGTAGCCTTAACGCTTTGAAACTTCGAACGTTAAACTTCTGATTATTTTATCGCAGTTTCCAGATCTAACGCCAAGAACCTATAATTCTTGTTCAAATTGGAAATTGTAGCTATCTCAACTACACGCGTTAGGGAGCGAAGCGGTAGCTTAGTAAAAGCTCTTTCCGGCTTTTAATAACTACAAGCATAGCGCCCGACCCGACCAAAGAAAGGGTAACGCACAAAAAAATATATATATTTTAGTAAATAAAAAAGATCTACTATTAATACGAGATGGATAAATCTAATAAGACAATGAGATTATAAAAAGAAATCCCACACTAACCCAAATCTAACTAAGAAATCTCTATATGGATAAGACGGCGCAGTAAAATTGTTATTACCATTAATAAGCGTATTTACATTTTCCAATTTAAAGAAGATCCTGGTTTGCCTTACCCGTCCATTAAAAAAGAAGTCTACCATAGGATAGCCACCAAGCTCCTCATTATTTTGAACGTAGAACTCGGCCAGAACCGGATCATAAGAATTCATATTATACGCATTAAAATATTTAAATGTTAATCCTGTCTGTACATATAATGCTCTTTGAAACCAGTGATCTTTAAAATAGAGTGTATTTCTAGTAACAAGGTCTGGTACATTAAAAACATCTTTACCTGAAGTTACATTTTGATACATTACTGTATTATCTAATGCAAATTTACCATAAGTAAGCTCCTTCCCTAATTTCACCTTTAAATAATTAACGGTACCGTTATATTGAAAAGGTTTTACGCCATTAGACTCGTCTACTCCAAAATATGCATAATTATCTATTTGATTGATACTTGCCTCGACATTAAATAGATCTAAAGACCTTAACTGCAGACTTAAACTTCTCTGACTTTGATTGCTAAAATCGTTACTCCAATTATAATTGAGGTAATCACTTTGATACAATAGATAATTATAGTTTGGAGCATGATCATTAATGTTGATCTCTGCACTTAGCTGATTGTTTTGATTTAATTTATATCCTGCACCCCCTGTAAGATAGAACCCAGTAAAATCTCCAACAATATTTGCCATGGCATCTGCATAGATATCAAATCCTCCAATAGTTTTCTCATAAGCGGCACCAAATCCAAAATTATCCCCCTCAATTCTATTATTGATCTTATCTTCTTCTAAAAAAATAACGGAATTGTATCCATAATTATAATAAGAGTGTTGTCCCTTAGCGGTTAGTTTACCAAGCAAAGAATTTTCATAGGTAACTCCTACTACATTCTTAATGTGTCTAGACAAAACTCTATCTTCTAAATTAGAAGCTCTAAAGGAAGCCCCATAATATTCTGGTGTAGCTTCATCTTGCCTAAAGATATATTTCTGATCGCTAAAATCTAAAATATGTTGAAGCGTAATAGCATTAGAAGTTCCCTTTACCAGATCATACTCCTGATCTAAATAAAATCTTTTGCCATAAAGTATATTCTCCGCATTTTCATATTTCATTTCCAACAAAGATCTATCATCAAATTCTGGTTCCTTATCTAGGTATTGCTGAAGCGCATCTTCACTCAATCCACCATTTTCCTGGTTTAATAGATCTTGAGACACAAAATGTGTTTTAATTCTGTACCTATCATCACTGGTATTATAATTAAATGTCGCTCTAAAGTTTCCAGTACTAGTAAGTGCATTTTGATATTTACCCAGTGAACGAAGTCCTTTATAAGCCACAGAAAAATTTAATCTTTCTGAAGTGTTCATGGTAAAGAATGCATCTAAGGTTTGACCTTGCTCGGGAACGGTCTTAAAATAAACTTCTGTGAGCGGAGTTGGAACCTGATAATAATAAATATCTTCTACTTCCATAAAATTGAAATGACGAGCCTGCGCTACAAATTCTGGAATAAGCACTTCACTTTTAATATCTCTAGCTAAAGAATTATAGGTTTGACCAACATTATTAAAAGGAAGTAATTCAAAATTGTCTTTTCTGAGATAGTTGAACTTATAATCTTTCTGAATGGTTAAAGAAGTATCTAGGATAACTGTATCTCTTTTAACTGTTATGATCCTATATAATGATATAGGTGGTTTTGCGGCAGAGTCTTGTTTTTGCACATCTTGGCTTGCAGCACTATTATTTCCAACAGGCCCTTGCTGAGATTTTTGGGTAGGTGTATTTGGTGCAGGATCCTGAGCAAATAAGATTATAGGTACCAGAATAAACAGAACTAAAATAAGGTGCTTCATTTTTATATATCAACTTCTACAAAAGTAAAATAATTAAGCGAACAGAAGGAGTTTGTATAAAAACAAAAAACCGCCCATAATGGGCGGTTTAATATTATAAGATTACAAGAACTAATTAGTCTCCGTAACCAAAATTCTGATCTAAATTAGCATTTGCATCATCTTCTGCAAGAGGAATTGGCATTGCAAAGTTATAACTTCCGTATGCAGGACCTTGATGTAATTGTAATTGTACATCTACAAAAGGAATATCCATTTTAGTTCTAGCTAAGTCATGGAATCTAAATCCTTCAAAAGCTAATTCTTTTCTTCTTTCTAACAAGATGTTAGCTTTAGTAGCCTCAGAATATTCTGATGCTCCTCTATTAGAAGGAATCATGTTAAGATACATAAGAGCATCTGTACCACCAGTTTCTAATAAAGCTTCAGCATATATTAAAACTACTTCTTCATATCTCACAACAGAGATATTATCTTTAAATGGAGATAAAGATGGATATTTTCCAGTATTTCTCAAAGTTCCATTTGCATATAAAGTAATTACACCTTCTTTATCATCTGTAGATACCCCTCTAACATCACCATCTTCATAGATAGCAGCTAAATTTGGTAAAGCGATAACATCACCATAGTTTGTAGCTTGGTAAATGTTAGCAAGACCGTCAATACCTTCGTTATCTGTTTCTGAGTTTGCTATTTCAAATATTGAATTAGCTGCCCCATCAATAGCAAAAGAATTTAAGAATGAAGATTCATCTACTACACTAAAGTTACCAGAAAGAATTACTTCTTCCGCAGCATCTTTAGATCTCTGCCAGTCACCAAAATAGTTAGCGATTCTAGCTTCAATAGCACTTGCAGCATAGGTATTGATAAACTCAACATTTCCAACACTATCATCCATTAAGCTTTTAGCCATTTCTAAATCTGCATAAGCCATATCTCTTACTTCTTGTACAGAATTACGAGCTGGGAATAATGAGTTCTCATCTCTAAAAGCAGTTACGTAAGGAACACCTGCAGAAGAAAGACTTCCACCATTCACATTTTGTTGCCCGTAGAAAGTAACTAGATCAAAATGAGCTAAAGCTCTAATAACGTAAGCTTGACCTTTTATCTGATTGATAGTAGCTTCATCTCCGCTAATATCACTAGCATTAATTACAATGTTCGCAGAACCAATAACCGAGTACATTCTTGCCCACAATGTTTCTGAAATACCAGAAGTTGCCAGCAAGTCCATTCTAGCTTCTGTTACGAAACGGTTTGAATTCGCGTTAGAAGAAGCATTATCAGCAAAAACCTCTCCTAAAATTATCTTATCTCTCCCGTAATAATCTGTAAGAGATATTCTGTTATAGGCTCCATTAATTACGGCCTGTAGATCATTTACAGTATTAACACTAAGGTCAATATCTTTAGATTGCTGTAAAGTTGGATCTAAATTGTCTTCAGAACAAGAAGAAAGAATCCCTAATCCTAAAGCAATTGTAAATATGTATTTAAAACTCTTTTTCATTTTTCTTAAAATTTAATGTTAACACCTAAAGTATATGATTCAACCGGAGGTGTAGTTAATGCAGTATATCCATTTGCTCTTACTTCTGGATCTAGCTTTAAACCATCATCCTTAACCCATGTAGCAACATTTGTTCCACGTAATGTAAGTGTTAACCCATCAAGACCAATAGTTTCTACAAATCTAGAAGGTAAAGAATAACCTACAGCAACATTTTTCAATCTTACATAGTCACCATCATATAAATGACGAGATGATGTATTATGGAAGTTATCATTTGTACCGTAATCTACTTTTGGAACGTCTGTAACGTCACCTGGTTGTTGCCATCTCTCTAATAATTCTGCAGCACCATTGTAAGTTCCTAATGTAAATGAGTTAGTTCTTAAGTAGAATTGCGCGTATTGCTCGTAGATCTTGTGTCCACCTGCAAAGTAAGCATTTCCTTCAGCAAAGAAACCTCTATAATCAAATCTCATTCCTAAACCTCCAGAATAAGTTGGTAAAGCACTTGCATTTTGATCTACTCTTTGAGCAGCGTTGTAGTTTGAAGTAACTTCTCCATCTCTACCGTTAACATACCAAGTTGGAGCACCAGTTTCTGTATCTACACCAGCCCAAGTTCTCATGAACCAAGAACGTAAAGGTAATCCTGTACGAGTAGTTTTGTAGCTACTTCCAGCTTCAGTATCTAAATCATTACCATCTGCACCTACAGCAAGTTCGGTAACTTCGTTATCTACAGTTGCGTAGTTAGCAGATACATTCCAAGTAAAGTCTTCAGTTTTAATAACATCAACAGCAAGTTCTGCTTCGATACCTTTATTCACCATTTCTCCTACGTTTCTAGCTTGTACATCAAACCCGGTAGTTAAAGATAATGGCACATCTAATAAAAGATCATATGTTCTACGGTTGTAGTAAGCAAAAGATCCAGAAACTCTATTTTGAAGTAATCCAAAAGAAACTCCTAAGTCAAAAGATTCACCTTTTTCCCAAGTAAGATCTGCATTTCCAAATTGTGATGGGAAACCTGCTCCGTTATCTGCATAGTTTGCACTATACGTTAACAATGGTTGGTAAGCATTAAGACCTACACCGTTGTTACCTGTAATACCATAAGAAGTTCTTAGTCTTAACGTGTTAAAAACTGAGTTAGACATAAAGTCTTCTCTGTGAATATTCCAAGCTGCACCTACAGATCCAAAAGTACCAAATCTATTTCCTGGAGCAAATCTAGAAGAACCTTCACGACGAATTGTTCCATCTACCACATATTTACCAGCATAGTTATAGTTAATTAACCCTAAATAAGAAACATTATACCAGTCACTAAATTGTGAATCTGCATCAAAGTTAGCACTTGCAGTGTTAATTTGAATTAGACCATCTACTGGGAAGTTTTCTCCTGATCCAAATAAGTAAGAGTTCTGATTTTTTTGGTATTCAAAAAGAGCAGTAAAATCAAAGTTATGATCTTCACCTAATTTGAAGCCATAGTTTAAAGATCCTTGGTAAACCAAGTTAAAGTTCTTTTCATCAGACACAGCGATAGTTCCGTTTACTTCAGCACCGTCACCTTCGTATCTGTTATTGTAGTTGTTGTATTCGTTTAATTGGTAATCTAAACCTAATCTATTAGAGAAAGTAAGACCATCAAATAATTCCCAATCTAATTTGGTGTTTGTAATAGCTCTTGTTAATGCATTTCTAGTTACGTTGTTTTCGTTAACGTAGAAGATGTTTGGAAGAGAACCAAAAGGAAGATCGATATTATAAGTACCATCATCGTTACGAATATTATTGAAAGGGTTCATAAGAACTCTAGTAATAAAAGGATTCGAGAAGAAAGTACCGTTTTCTAATACCGGGTTTTGAGTAATGTTAGAAACATTGATAGACTGAGATAATTTTAAGTTGCTTCTTAAATCTCTGTCAAAGTTTAAAGACCCATTAATTCTTTCGAAATCACTTCCAATTACTGTAGCTTCAGTATTGTTGTAACCTAAAGAAGCGTAGAAGCTAGACTTTTCACCTCCACCAGAAGCAGAAAAAGTATAGTTTTGAGTTAAAGCATCTTCATTTCTAATTTCTCCAGCCCAATCGTACACAGAAGTACCATCATAATTCGCATCAATAGATGGAATTAAACCACGAGCTTCAGCAGGAGTAGTTACTCCAAGATCTCTTACAGTTCCATTAGGTCCATAAGAACGCAATAAAGCTTCACCTAATAATTCATATCTCTGAGGACCAGTTAAAACGTCTCTCTTGTTATAAGCGTCATTTTGGAAACCTACTTGAGAAGAGAATGTGAAACTAGTATCTCCAGATGCACCAGACTTAGTTGTAACAACAATAACCCCGTTAGATCCACGTGCTCCATAAGCAGCAGTAGCAGATGCATCTTTAAGTACAGTAATACTTGCGATATCCTGACTGTTGATAGATGCTAATGGGTTTAAAGAAGAATAGTTAGCACTTCCTGAAATGTTGTTGTTAGAAACCGGCACTCCATCAATTACATATAAAGGATCATTAGCTCCGTTGATAGAACTTATACCTCTAATACGGATATCCTGAATAGAACCAGGAGTACCAGAAGATTGAGAGATTTGAAGACCAGCTACTTTACCTTGTAAAGCTTGTTCTACAGAAACTGCAGGAGACTTAGCTATTTCTTCACCACCTAATTGAACAGATGAACCTGTAACTTCTTCAACACCTTTAGTGCTGTATCCAAGTACAATTACTTCATCTAAAGCGGCAGCATCTACATCTAATGTTACATTAATAGTATTAGAAGCACCTACTGTTTGACTTTGGGTTGCAAAACCAACATAAGAGAATACAATCACCTGACCTGTAGCAGTAGAAATTTGGAAATTTCCATCAAAGTCTGTTTGTGTTCCATTGTTTGTACCCTTAACAATAACGTTTACCCCTGGAAGAGGTAACCCCTGATTATCGCTAACCGTTCCGGTAACGGTTTTTTCCTGTGCAAAGGTTAATTGCACCACAAACACTAAAAATAGTGTTAGAATTACATTTAATTTTTTTTTCATTATTTTGTTAATTTGAATTAGCCTGCGCCCAAGACCGTTGATATTCCTTAATGAAGTACTAATCTAAGATCTTGAAGTGTTAAAATCTTAACACAACGCTGTTAAGTAGATGCACAAAAAACCAAATGGTTGCGTAGGTTGCGTAAATATTTTTAAATTATTATCTTAATGTTAAGAAATTCCTATTCCAAAAGTCAATTAGAATGTGGTACAGATGAAGCCGGAAGAGGCTGTCTTGCTGGTCCCGTGGTTGCAGCAGCTGTTATTTTACCCAAAAGATTTAAAAATAAAATTTTAAATGATTCTAAGATCGTAACAGGTAAAAATAGAGACGAATTAAGGCTAATTATCGAAAAAAAGGCTGTTTGCTATGGCGTGGCACATGTAGATAATCATAAAATTGATGAAATTAACATTTTAAATGCCTCATTCCTTGCCATGCATCATAGCATAGATCTTCTATCTTCTATTCCAGAACATATTCTTGTAGATGGCAACAGATTTAAAACATATAAAGACATTCCTCATCTCTGTGTAGTGAAAGGTGATGGGAAATACTTAAATATTGCAGCTGCATCTATACTGGCTAAAACTTATAGAGATGAGTATATGAAAAAAATAGACCTAGAATACCCCATGTATAATTGGAAAAAGAATAAAGGCTATCCAACCAAAGAACACAGAGAAGCTATTGCAAAGTATGGAACTACTCAATATCATAGACAAACTTTTAAACTGCTACCCGATCAATTGAAACTAGAATTATAACTTAGCACCTTAGTTAAAATTTTCTACTGTATGAAAAAATATTACGCAGTCTACTTATTCCTATTTCTTATTATCTCTTGCAAACAAGACAAAACTTCAGAATCTAACTCTTTACAGTTTGTTTCTGAGAAGGCAGATTTTATAATTCAGTCTAATGATCTGTATACTTTTATAAATAAGATAGACAGCACTGCGTTTTTTCAAAAGAATATTACTTTATTAAAATCCCTTCCTATAGAAGAACTAAGGAACATCAGTAAATTTACCTCTTCAGGTAAATCTTCTTTACTTAGTTTTACAAAATCCAAATCGGGTTATGAATACCTATATATTACTGAATTTAAAGAAGGTTTCTTTGACCTTGATTCTACAAAGAATAAAACCGTAGAAACCTTAACTATTGAAGGCGAAACTTTCAAGAAATATACTCTAGATAATTTAATGGTTTTTACAACCGTAAAAAATGGAGACTTTATAGCGAGTAATTCCAGAACACTTTTATTAGAAAGCATCAATAGAAAGGAAGAAAACAGTGAAACCTTTTCAAAAGCACTAGCGGCGGCAGATAAGAGCAAAACTTCAATTCTAATTAATCAGGATCAACTAGATAGGACACTAAAAAATACATTTAAAGAAAATTCGCTTCCCCTCAACTTTAGCGATGGATGGATGTCTTTAGATTTTGATATTAACTCAAAAGACATTCAACTAAACGGGATCTCTATTTCCGGTAAAGATGCAGACAACAGTTTAAAGCTGTTCGACAACATTACTGCTCAAGCCAATAGAATAGCAGACATCACTCCAACATCTGCCAGCGGATTTTATTCTTTTACTTATCAAAACTTTGGCAAACTGTATAAAAATCTAGAAGCTTCAAGAATTGATTCTTTAGAATTGCCTGAAACCAATATTTTAAATTATACACGAGAAGCCGGTGTGATTTTTAACACATACGGCAACACTCTTGTTCTTACCACTACAGATCCAGAATTGGCTTTCGATGCCATTTCCAATTCTCAGGATATAGCTTCTGAGTTTAGAGATATTTCCATTTATAGTAACAATATAGATTACTCTCAATTCTTAGCCCCTTTAGTATCACCAATGAAATTAAAATACTATGCTTTTACAGATGAATTTGTACTGTTTGGTGAAACTATAACCGTTTTGGAAAATTTGATCTCTAGCTATCAAAATAATTCCACCTTAAGTAAACAAGGTTATTACAAAGAGACGGTTTCACAATTAGCCAGTTCTTCCAGTCTATTAATAGTAGGTAATAATTCACATTTTACAGAGGCCTTAAAAAAGGTAGTGAATGATGAACTTTTGGAGGATCTGGAAAAAGTAGACCTTAAAGATTATCCAGTAGTGGCAGTACAATTCGTTCAAGATTCCAATTTTTCTCATATTCATGCGGTTATGAGTAAAAAAAGCGGAAGTATTCCCTCTGGTGTCTCTACTACTGTAAAAGCAAATTCCCCTTTAAAAATAGATGGTAAGATTGCCACAACACCTTTTCTTGTAAAAAACCACGACACCAAAAGTCTGGAAGTGGCGGTTCAAAATGAAAAAAATGAACTGTATTTATTAAATACCGATGGAAAAGTTCTTTGGAAGAAAAAACTGGACGGAAGAATTATTGGTGCCATTGAGCAGATAGACCTATACAAGAATGGAAATCTACAAATGGCTTTTACCACTCAAAATTCTTTTGAAGTTTTAGATAGGAATGGGAATGATGTAAAACCTTTTCCTAAAAATTATAAAGATGCCATCACCCAACCTCTTAGTATTTTTGATTATGATAGCAAAAGAGATTACAGATTTGTTATCACTCAAAAAAATCAGGTCTACATGCTAGATGCCAAGGCACGAGGGGTAGATGGATTCAATTTTAATAAGACAAAAACTACGATAGTTTTACCTCCAAAACACATCAGAATAAACAGAAAAGATTACATCCTTGTTTCAGAAGAAAATGGACAGGTTCATATTTTAAGCAGACAGGGAAAAACTAGAATCCCTGTGAAAGACAAGATAAAATTTGGCGAAAACCAGTGGTATCCAGAAGTTAGAAACTTTGTTAATGTAAATGAGGATGGAAAAATAGTAACTATAAATGAAAAAGGTAAGGTTACAAGATCTTCTGTAGAGAATTCTGTCCACTTAAAATTAGTGGTTAAAGAAGACCTCAAGGTAACCTTGTCTGAAAACATCCTGAAGATCGATAAGAATGAGGTAAATCTAGACTTTGGGATTTATACCAAACCACAAATATTCAATGTAAATGGTAAGACTTTTATCGGAATTACAGATACTCAGGCTAAAAAGGTTTATATCTTTAATAAGGATGGTGAACTTCTACCGGGCTTCCCTGTTTTTGGAACTTCTAATTTAGATCTTAACAATAGTGGAAATTCAATACAGTTTTCTGTTAAAGGAGATGAAAACGCTGTACTAATCTATGATCTTTAAAAACCTACTTATACCTGTTCTGCTTCAAAAAGCTTAGCAAAATGCTTCAACACTTTTTCTTCAACTTCTTTCATAGAAACCTCTTTTTGGCCAAGTTCTACATTTAATGAAGTTACCGCTTTGCCTTTAATTCCGCAGGGAATAATATTGTCAAAATAACCAAGATCGGCATTTACGTTCAATGCAAATCCATGCATGGTAACCCATCGACTAGCACGAACGCCCATTGCACATATCTTTCTAGCAAAAGGTGTATCTACATCCAACCAGACTCCGGTTTCGCCTTTACTGCGCTGTGGTTTTAAACCATACTCCAAAAGCGTTAACATTATAGCCTCTTCCAGAAATCTTAAATATTTATGAATGTCAGTAAAGAAATTTTCAAGATCTAAAATTGGATACCCCACCAATTGTCCGGGACCATGATAAGTGATGTCTCCTCCTCTATTTATTTTATAGAAACTAGCATTTTTAGATTTCAATTGCGCCTCAGAAAGTAGAAGATTTTCCAGATCGCCACTTTTTCCTAGAGTATAGACATGTGGATGCTCCACCATCAACAAATAATTAGGCGTTTCCAGATCAAGATTCTCTCTCCTATTTCTGATCTTTAGATCTAGAATTTCTTTAAAAACCTGTTCTTGATAATCCCAGGTCTCCTTGTAATCTTTTAATCCTAGATCTCGAACCTCTACCTTCTTATTCATTACTTGCTTTTATTTAAAATGATTAGTGCAGCAATTACACCCGGCACCCAACCTAAAAGAGTTAATATTAAAACTATCAAAATTGAACCACAACCCCTATCATACACTGCAAGGGGAGGAAATAAAATTGACAAGAGCACTCTCCATAAACTCATTTAAATTGCTGTTTTAAATTTTTACAATGCAAAGATAAGACTTATAAAACTCCTGATATAGCAGATTGCAGAAAAGCAGATTTTCAATTTGAAATCTAATTGATTGGTTGCCTGATTGTCATTATATTTGCAACTTCTTATCCTAATGGGTAAGTTATTTAAACAAAAAGATCTTATGCAGCTATCTGAACAAGAAATTGTACGAAGGGAGAAACTTTCCGCATTACGTAAATTAAATATCGATCCATATCCTGCCGCTTTATTTCCGGTAAGTCATACTACCTCTGGAATTAAATCTGATTTTACTGAAGGTGAAAAAGTAATTGTTGCCGGGAGATTAATGTCTCGCCGTATTCAAGGAAAAGCATCTTTTGCAGAAATTCAGGATTCTCATGGAAAGATTCAGGTTTATTTTAACCGTGATGAAATTTGCACCGGAGAAGATAAATCTAAGTACAACGATGTTTATAAGAAGTTGCTTGATATAGGTGATTTTATAGGAATTGAAGGAGAACTTTTCAATACTCAGGTAGGTGAAAAAACCATTATGGTTAAAGATTTTACTTTATTGAGTAAATCCTTAAGACCACTTCCGCTTCCAAAAACAGATAAAGAAGGTAAAACCTTTGATGAGTTTAACGATCCTGAACAAAGATACCGCCAGCGTTATGCAGATCTAGCGGTAAATCCAAAGGTGAAAGAGATCTTTGTAAAGCGTACCAAGCTTTTTAATGCCATGCGTAACTTCTTTAACGAAAGTGGCTATTTTGAAGTAGAAACTCCGGTATTGCAACCAATTCCTGGGGGAGCTGCGGCAAGACCTTTTATTACGCATCACAATGCGTTGGATATGCCTTTGTATCTTAGAATTGCGAATGAATTATATCTAAAAAGATTGATAGTTGGTGGTTTTGATGGGGTATATGAATTCTCTAAGAACTTCAGAAATGAAGGTATGGATAGAACTCATAATCCAGAGTTTACTGCGATGGAGATCTATGTAGCTTACAAAGACTACAACTGGATGATGGAATTCACTGAAAATCTTTTAGAGCACTGTGCTATGGAAGTAAACGGGAAGACCGAAGCTACTTTTGGAACGCATAATGTAAACTTTAAGGCGCCCTATAAACGAGTGACCATGACCGATGCAATTATTGAATTCACTGGATTTGATATTACAGGAAAGTCTGAAAAAGAACTGTACGAAGCTGCTAAAGGAATGGGCATCGATGTAGATGATACTATGGGTAAAGGAAAACTTATAGATGAGATCTTCGGAGAGAAATGTGAAGGGAATTATATCCAACCAACATTTATTACAGATTATCCAAAAGAAATGAGTCCGTTATGTAAAGAGCACAGAGATAATCCGGAGCTTACAGAGCGTTTTGAATTGATGGTTTGTGGAAAAGAAGTTGCTAATGCATATTCTGAGTTGAATGATCCTATAGACCAACGTGCGCGTTTTGAAGAGCAATTAAAGCTTTCAGAAAAAGGAGATGATGAAGCGATGTTTATCGATAATGATTTCTTGAGAGCTTTAGAATATGGAATGCCACCAACATCTGGACTTGGAATAGGAATGGACAGATTAATTATGTTCCTTACCAACAAACAATCCATACAAGAAGTTTTATTCTTTCCACAAATGAAACCGGAAAAGAAAGCTCCTACTCCAAAACCTGAAGATTTCATTAAGATCGGGGTGCCACAAGAATGGGTAGATACTGTGATGCATGAATTTATAAGTGTTTCTAAATTAAAAGAAAATAAAGCAACCCAAGTTCACCAAAAACTGAACGGCTTGCGTAAAAAGAACAAACTCCCAATAGCTGCACTTCAACTCGAGGAAGTAGAAAATTGGTTCAATTAAAATCAAATAAAGAGAAGTGAAATTAAAAACATTCACATTTCTTTAACTTCTAATTAAACCTTTTGAAATTATAAGAGTCTAAAGACCACCTAATGGTGGTCTTTTTTCAATTATAGCAATATTTTGCGTACTTAAGATCATTTCATTTTCAACTAAAAAACTAATTAAAACCAAGTTTATGACGAAAAACTTCTCTCTCAAGCTTTTGATGGTTGCCTTGTCTTTGTCTGTTTCGGGATGTGCCGTATTTCAGCCAAATAAAAAAGCTCCAGCCTCAGCTTCAGCAAAACCAGAGTCTAAAAAAGATGGTATCAAACCTTTTGACAAAGTGATCACTAAAGACGCAAAGTCGGACAAAGGTATGTTTACTGTTCACAAGGTAGACGACAATTATTTTTATGAAATACCAGACAGTTTATTAAATCGCGAGATGTTAACTGTTACCAGAATTGCTAAAACTGCTAATGGAATTGGTTTTGGTGGTGGTAAGCAGAATACCCAAGTTCAAAAATGGGAAAGAAAGAACGATAATATCTTGTTACGTGTAGCTTCTTACGAGATCTATGCTGCAGATTCTCTTCCAATACACGAGGCTGTTGTAAATTCTAACTTCGAGCCTATTCTTCAATCTTTTCCTATAAAAGCTATGGGTAAAGATTCTTTGAGTAAAAGTTATGTTATAGATGTAACAGATCTTTACACTAAAGATGTGATGGCACTTGGTCTTCCAGATAGAGAGCGTAAAGAATACAAAGTTTCAAGATTAGATGATAGCAGATCATACATAGATACTATCAGAAGTTATCCTGAAAACATTGAGATTCGCCACGTAAAAACTTATAATGCAGGAAATCCTCCGTCTAATTCTAGTACAGGATCTATTTCTATGGAATTCAGTAATTCTATGATCTTACTTCCGGTAGTTCCTATGGAAAGAAGATATTTTGATCAGCGTGTAGGATGGTTTGCGAGAGGACAAGTAGATTACGGTTTAAATGCTCAGGAAAGCAAAACAGTACGATATTTAGACCGATGGAGACTAGAAGTGAAGCCTGAGGACATGGATAAGTTCAAAAATGGTGAACTGGTAGAACCTAAGAAGCAAATTGTTTATTATATAGACAGAGCTACTCCAGAGCAATGGAGACCTTTTATTAAGCAAGGTATAGAAGATTGGCAAAAAGCATTTGAAGCAGCCGGTTTCAAAAATGCGATAATAGCAAAAGATGCTCCTACAAAAGAGGAAGATCCAGATTGGAGCCCGGAAGATGTAAGATTTTCTGTAGTAAGATATTTAGCCTCTCCTATTCCAAATGCTAATGGACCTCACGTAAGCGACCCTAGATCTGGAGAGATCTTAGAGTCTGACATTAACTGGTACCACAATGTAATGACCTTATTAAGAAACTGGTATTTTGTACAGACAGCAGCTATTAATGAAGATGCTAGAGGAGTTCAGTTTAAAGATGAAGTAATGGGTAGATTGATTCGATTTGTATCTTCTCATGAAGTTGGACATACTTTAGGATTACCTCATAACATGGGAAGCAGTGTAGCTTATCCTGTAGAGAAACTAAGAGATCCAGAATTCACTAAGAAAAATGGAACTGCACCATCTATTATGGATTATGCTAGGTTTAACTATGTGGCACAACCTGGTGATGGAGATGTTGCTCTAATGCCAGAAATTGGTGTTTATGATAAATATGCAATAGAATGGGGTTACAGACCAATTTTAGATAAAAAAGGAAAAGAAGAGAAACCTGTTCTAGACCAATGGATCTTGAAACATGCAGGAGACCCAATGTATAGATTCGGAAGTCAGCAAAGCGGTGTAATAGACCCAAGCTCTCAAACGGAAGATCTTGGTGACGATGCAGTTTTAGCAAGTGAATACGGAATTGCCAATTTGAAGAGAATTGTTCCAAATCTTATAGAATGGACTGCAGAAGATGGTAAAGATTATGAAGATCTTAAAACGCTTTATGGTCAGGTTTTAGGTCAGTACAATAGATACATGGGTCATGTAACCGCGAATATTGGTGGTGTATATGAGGAATATAAAACATACGATCAAGATGGTGCCGTTTACACTCATGTTCCTGCAGATCATCAAAAGAAAGCCATGAAATTTCTTCAGGATGAATTATTTACAACTCCACAATGGTTGATCAATCAAGACATCTTTAATAAGATCGAATTTGATGGGAATCTAGAGCGCGTTAGAGGTTTTCAAGAAAGAACTCTAGACAACTTGTTAGATTTCGGAAGAATGGGAAGACTTATTGAAAATTCTGAGATTAATGGAAAGCAAGCCTATTCTTTAGTGCAGATGATGACAGAACTTAGAAAAGGCCTATGGAGTGAACTAAACTCTGGTCGTTCTATAGATCTATACAGAAGAAACCTACAGCGTGCTTACATTGAGCAGATGGATAAATTAATGACAGAAGAACAGAGCAAGATCCCTGCAAGATTTAGATCTTATGTTACCAGAACCAATGTAGATGTATCTCAAAGTGATATTCGCCCAATTGTACGTGGAGAATTGGTTACACTGCAGCGTAGCATTAGAAGCGCTGTGAACAGATCTAATGATCAACTTACTAGATATCACCTATTAGATGCTTTAAAACGCATAGATTTAATTCTAGACCCTATAGCAAAGAGTTAATTTTTGTTTTGTTTTGTTTTTTACTTTGAAACCTGTTGGCCCTTACCCAGCAGGTTTCTTTATTTTATGGTCACTTTAGCCTTCCTAGCATTAAACCAATTTGATCTTTACTAGTCTTATAATAGAACTTTAAAATAGTTGAAAATGAAAAAAATAGGAATTATAGTAATGATGTTATTCTCTGTAGCAACTTTTGCACAAAGAGACCAGATGCAGGAGAGAAAGAATCGTCAGGATAGATCTGAGATGACTGCCGAACAAAGAGCCACTCTTAAATCTAAGAAGATGACGTTGAAATTAGATCTTAATCAATCTCAGCAAAATGATCTTCAGAAACTTTTCACTGAGAATGAAAAAGCGCATGATAAGATGATGGCCGAGCATAAAGCGATGAAACATGATGCTAAGGCAGATAAAGATCGTTTTAAAATGATGGACCGTCGTTTAGACATGCAATTGGCGCAGCAAGATAAGATGAAGAAGATCTTAAATGAAGATCAATTCAAAAAGTGGAAATATATGGCAAATAAACACGAAGCTAAAAAACATCATAAGATGAAAAAAGATGGTGATAAGAAATGGAATAATAAAGACGGCAAAAAGGCTGAGGAAAGAAGAAGAAAATAATCTTCTAGACTTATAAGATAAAAGGCGGAATGATATCATTTCGCCTTTTTTATACTCATATTTTAAATTATAAACTCTCCGCATTAATCCAGATCAGAATTTTTTAATCTTAAGGCATTAGCAATTACAGAAACCGAGCTAAAACTCATTGCTAAAGCAGCGATCATAGGTGATAATAACAATCCAAAGAACGGATATAAAACACCCGCGGCAATAGGAACTCCAACAGAATTGTAGATAAGCGCAAAAAATAAGTTCTGCTTAATATTTCGCATTACTTTATTACTAAGTTTTTTCGCTTTTACCACCCCATGAAGATCTCCTTTAACTAAAGTGATCTTAGCACTTTCTATAGCTACATCTGTACCAGTACCCATAGCAATCCCAACGTTAGACTGCGCTAAGGCAGGAGCATCGTTAATACCGTCTCCAGCCATGGCTACTTTCTTACCTTCTGCTTGTAAACGCTTTACTTCACTAAGTTTATCTTGAGGCAAGAGACCTGCTTTAAATCCGCTTAAATGTAATTCGTCTGCCACTGCTTTGGCAGTATTCTCATTATCTCCGGTAAGCATATATACCTCAACTCCGGCATCCATCAAATTCTGAATAGCCTTTTTGCTGGTCTTCTTAATTGGATCTGTAATAGTTACATAGCCGGAAATAATAGCATCTACTGCAAGATAAGATACCGTTTTTCCTAACTTTTGCTCTGCACTTATTTGTTTTTGAAGTTCTTCGGAAATTGTTGCATTAATCTGCTTCATCAGTTTATCATTACCAATCGCAATGGAATTTCCTTCCAAATTAGCCATCACTCCTTTTCCTGTAACCGATTTGAAATTAGATGCTTCTGATATTTCTATATTCTTTTCTTCAGCATATTTAACGGTAGCTTGCGCAAGTGGATGCTCGCTTAAAGAATTTACAGAAGCTATTTGTTTGATAGCCTTTTCTTCTGAAGAATTATTTCCAACACTTACCACTTTTTCTACTGAAGGTTTTCCTTCTGTTATGGTTCCGGTTTTATCGATTATAAGTGTATCAATGTCATCCATCTGCTCTAAAGCTTCCGCATTTTTAATAAGCACTCCGTTTTGTGCTCCTTTACCAACTCCCACCATAACAGACATTGGCGTGGCTAGCCCTAAAGCACACGGGCAAGCAATTATTAGAACGGCAATGGCATTTATAAAAGCATAAACATAGGCTGGATCTGGCCCGTAGATAGCCCAAATCGCGAAAGTTAACAGAGAGATAAAGACAACAATAGGTACAAAATACCCGGAAATTCTATCGGCTAATTTTTGAATTGGTGCTTGAGACCTACTGGCATCATTCACCATCTTAACTATTTGAGAAAGTAAGGTTTCATCTCCTACCTTTTCAGCCTTCATGGTAAAGGTTTGATTTCCATTGATAGTTCCGGAAGTTATTTTATCTCCTTCGGCTTTATCTACAGGAATTGGTTCTCCGGTGATCATAGATTCATCTATACTTGTCTCTCCTTTTTCAATAACACCATCTACAGGAATCTTATCTCCCGGTTTTACCCTAAGAAGATCTCCCACCACAATTTTGTCTGTTGCAATAACTTCTTCCTTTCCATTTACCAATCTGGTAGCTTTATTAGGAGCCAATTTCAATAATGCTTTTATAGCAGAATTGGTACGACTATGTGCTCTTGCTTCTAATAACTGACCAAGAAGTACCAAGGTTAAAATTACCGTGGCTGCTTCAAAATAAATATGCACAGTTCCTTCATCTGTTTTAAACTGAGCAGGAAAGAAATCTGGGAATAACAAACCAAATACACTAAAACTCCATGCTACTCCAGAACCTATACCAATTAAGGTGAACATATTCAAGTTCCAGAATTTTATAGAGCGCCACGCTCTTTCAAAGAACATCCAAGTAGCATAGAAAACTACAGGAAGTGATAGCGCAAATTGCACCCAATTCCAGTACTTAAGCTCCATTACATCATACAATGGATTATTAGGAATCATGTCTGACATTGCTATCAAAAAGATAGGCAAGGTAAAGGCTACTGCTATCTTAAATTTGCGCAGCAGTTTTTGATATGATTTCTTTTCAGCAGAAACATCCGCCTCCATAGGTACGAGATCCATACCGCAGATAGGGCAGTCACCCGGTTCATCTTCTATAATTTCAGGATGCATGGGGCAGGTATATTTTTCACCGCCTGAATTTAGACTTACTTCTTCTACTAGATCCATCCCACAAACCGGACAATCTCCGGGTTGGTCATAAGTCTTATCCCCCTCACAGTGCATTGGGCAATAGAAGGTTCCGGTACCTTCCCCTTTTGGTTTCACCATTTTTACTGAAGATGCATTTGGTTTCTCACCTTGTTTGTAGATCTGATAATGATCTCCATCATCTTGCAATGCTTTTTGAAAAGTCTTTAAAGGAATATGAGATTTCATCTTGATCTCAGCTTCTGCTTTGTCAAGATCTACATGCGCTTCTTCTACTCCCTCAACTTCCTGCAATGCTTTTTCTACATGAGATCTGCAACCATTACAAGTCATTCCGGCTACAGCGTAAGTATGCGTCATCAAACCATCTTTAGAGGCTGAATGATCTTGGTTATGAATCTCATAATTTCCACCATGATCTTTAAGCGCTTGCTGAAAAACTTCTAGAGGAATATGCTTTTGCATCGCAATTTCTGCTAGCTCTTTCTTCAAATTAACTTCTGCTTCTTCAACTCCCTTTATACCCTTAAGCGTATTTTCTACATGAGTTCTACATCCATCACAAGTCATTCCTGTTACGGTATATGTATGAGTCATTAACTTTTTATTGGTAGTAGAAGTTTTAAGATCGGTAATTTTATATTTCCCGCCATCATCATTAAGGGCCTGCTCAAAAATTGACAAAGGAATTTGTTTCTCCATTAATATCACAGCCTGATTATGTTCCAAATTAACATCAGCATTATCTACTCCATCAACTTCCTTCAGGATTTTTTCTACATGGGCTCTACACCCGTTGCAGGTCATTCCTGTTATATTATATATATGTTTCATTTTATTAGTTATTCATTATTTAGCCTTAAGAACTAAGACCATCTAATTCCTTTTATATAGCTGATTATCCTCTAAGATTATGACAATGCAACTATACTTAGCATTGATAGCTGATACATTCACAAAAGTTCTATCTATAGATGGTTTCTAAATCTTAAAGACTGCTATTTAATTCATTTGCCCAATCTATTACCAATTTTTTATCGGCTTCAGAAAGTTTTGCATCCCAATGAACTAAAGTATATGAATCTAAAGGCATTTCTCCATCTTCCACTTCATGTGCAACCTCATCAAGTTTCTTTTTCTGTCTTTTTAAAGAATAAGAAGAAAATTCGCTAAAATTAAAATGCTTTTTTCCGTCCTCTACATGATCTGATAAATACATCGCTACCGGTTGAATTCTATTATACCACGGATATTTAGTATTATTACTATGACAATCATAACAGGATGTCTCCAGCACTCTATTTACGTTTTCTGGAACATTATAAACTGTAGCAAAATCTGTTGTATAATCTACTTCTTCTTGATTTAGGTTTGATGGTATGAATTGAATCGCTATTAATGCGATTAGAAGAACCCACCCTACTACTTTTAGTATTTTCATTTTTTTAATTTTATTAAATTTATTGTGAATAATTCAGAAAACAGGTTGACTTTAAATGTGCATAATCATTCTTAAGTCAATCTTAAGATGTAAAAAACCCGGGTTTACCGGGTTCTCTATCACATTCAACTAATTAATAAAATTATCTAAGCTAAATAAGCTTTACAAGCGCTTACACATTCCTGGCAAGCTTTTGCACAGTCTTTACAATGTTTTGCTTCATGCCTACCGCATTCAGCTGCACAATCCTCACAAACTTTAATACAATATTTTATAAGATCGTTTACATCTTTATAATTTGTAGCTAGTAACTGGTTTAAAGTAGAACATACTTCGGCACAAACCCTATCTGTCCTAATACAATCTACCATCATTTGCACATTTTTCTCATCTAAACATGCATCTGCACAATAGTTACAATGATTAATACAGTTTCCTAATGCATGTATTAACGTATCATTTTTCATAATTATTGGTTTTGATTATTCTCAAAGTTAACCATAACAATAATTAATAAGCATTAAGAATATTATAAATTAATGTGAATTTCGATTGAAAAGCCAACATTATTTTATTGTTTCTTCCACTCTCCCGCATTTTAGCATTTGAGCTCCAAAATATGGATTTCTTATATCCTTAGAATTTGCATACCAGTAGTCTCCTTTTCCTTCAAATGCCATTGGGCAGTATAATTTGTAAACTTCACCACTAGATAAAGCCCCTTCTAAAATAGCACCCATCTTGGTTGTAAGGGTGGAAAAGGCTTCCCTCTGTTGGTTAATATCATCTGTATTAGCAATTCTTTTGGTTGGTTCCAGCATTTCATTAGCTGCTTCTACCTGGGAAAGGGAAGAAACCATCAGCTTCGCATTGTCTTTTGCATCTTGAGGTTTATCTGCTGCCAGAGCTGCTTGTATTTCGGTATAATAAGTATATATGGCAGCAACCTGATCGTTATTGAACTTAGCTGAAGATTTTGTCATTGCAGCGTCATGCATATCATCGTCCATCATATTACCATGATCCATATGGTCTTCAGAATTCATCTCATGATTTGTATCTTCTTCATTATTCTTATTGTCTTTACACGAAGCAAACAAAAGACTTCCTCCTAAAAAGATCAACATCGCTACATTTCTTACTCTATTTTTCATAATATTTCTATTTTTAATTAAACTTCTTATCTCTTTAATTTTATTACTTTTCTAATGGTTGGAGATGATATAATCCAAAGGACAAAATCACTTAAAACGGTTATCAATCCTAACAAAGAAAAGGCTCTCAGCAAAAAGATATTGAAACAGAAACTTTGCTAATCCATCTCAGAAAACAACTACCAACAAAATTAGATTTTTAAATTATTAATTTGTTAATTATTGTTTGTTCTTGTTATCCGCTTTTTGTTGTTTTTCCATTTCCGCTTGATGGGCACTCATTTTCGCTCTCATTTTATCCATCATAGCCGGGTTTTCGTGTAAGAATTGGATCATTTTATCCATCATCATTTCAGCCTTTTCCGGATTTGCTTTCATTTCAGCATGCATATTTTGCATCATAGTATTTTTCATGGTTGGATCTTCCATCATTTTAGCCTTCATTTTATTCATCATCATCATCTGCATTTCCGGGTCGCTCTCCATTTTATCCTGCATCATTTTCTTCATTTTTGACTGCATCTCTGGGTTGGCTTTCATGATTTCCATCACTTTCCCACTTTTCATCATTTGCATATGGTCTTTCAGTAACCAAGAATCTGCCTCCTTGCTATTATGAACAACATTCATAAATTCCATGAATTTTGCTTGGTCGTTTACTATTTCTTTGTAGACATCATTCCTAAATTCGTTTTCTACCAAAGCTTCAGAAGCTGTTTGCGTAGTTCCGCAGCTAATTGCTAACAAACTCAGCATTGCTACAATTGATACTCTAAATACATTTTTCATAATATTGATATTTTAATTAGTAATTAAAATCTTACTGAAAGTCCACCACCAACACCAAACCTATTATCATAACTACCCATAACAGAAAAGTTCTTAGATAAGAAGTATTGAGCTCCAACGGTTAATGTCTCTTCCTTTTTATAATTTGAACCTGCGGGAAGATCATCTACCCACCCAAAATCTGCCTGATATTCATATTCTCCAAATACAGATAATCTAGGAAAGATCATGATCTCTCTCCCAAGACTAATTTGAGGTCTCAGTTTGTTATCTATTCTTACATCCAGATCAAACATATATGGCGTAAAATATCGTATCCCGGCAATGGCAGTGGTATTTAATTGGTCTAAACTTTTATCGTTCTCATTTTCTAAATTCACCCCTCCAAAAACTCGCAACCAATCATATAAATAATATTCATAGCTAAATTCTGCTTCCATATTCTTATTCCATCCATATTCTGCTCTCAAATTAAACTGATTTCGAATATTGGAAGCGGTAAGATTTAAGCTCGTCATGTGAGAAGCAGCATCTACCTTACCCAAAGTGTAAAATTGATTGGTTTCAGCAATTAGATTAGATTCTGGATATCCTTTCATTCTTGGATCTCGAGGAGTATCATAACTCACAATTCTGGCCATTCCACCCATCATATGATATAAAATATGACAGTGAAAGAACCAATCTCCATACTCATTCCCATAAAATTCTATGGTAGTTTGTTGCATTGGAGGAACATTCACCGTGTGCTTTAAAGGCGAATATTCTCCATTCTTATTGATAACTCTAAAAAAGTGACCATGAAGGTGCATTGGGTGATGCATCATGGTAAGATTATTAAAAGTGATTCTAGTCACTTCTCCTTGCTTTATCTTGATCTTGTCAGCTTCTGCTAACGGAACTCCATTTAAACTCCAAACATAGCGCTGCATGTTTCCTGTTAAGTTCAATAAGATATCATTAACCGGAAGATCTTTAGAATATGTTGTTTTCTCCGGACTTTTTAAGTAGTCGTAATTATATTCTGAAAACATATCTATTCCCGGCATATCCATACCTTTCTTAGAATCCATTTTCATGGCTGATTGATCCATTTTAGAATTTCCCATTTTCATGGTATCTTTCTTCATATCCATTTTCTTGGCTGAATGATCCATCTTGGAGTGGTCCATTTTCATGGTATCTTTCTTCATTTCCATTCCGGAATGATCCATCTTCATGGCATCATGGTCCATGTCCATTTTCATAGTTGAAGCATCCATATGCATTCCATATTGTTGCTTCATTTCAAAACGTTCATCTTTTCCGGGTCTGAATTTAAGTGCAGGAGCGCCCATGGTCATATCCATTTTGGCCATTTTCTGCATCATAGCAATCTTATCTGGTCGCGCTATTTTTTCAGCTTCTAAAACTTTCCCTTTTCCTAAAAAGGCAGATGCAGTTCCAGAACCATCTTGTGCCATGATCCTGAATTCTAATTTTCCATCTTCAGGAATAGTCACTATAAAATCATAAGTTTCTGCAACTCCAATAAAGGTTTTATTTTTCTCAACCGGCACTACATCTTTTCCATCTGCCGAAACCAACGTAGGAGTTTCTCCTCCAAAGGTCATCCAAAAAGAAGTAGATGCGGCTCCGTCTATAATTCTTAATCGTACTCTATCTCCGGGTTCCAAGTCTGGATAATCCACTTCCTGTTTACCATTTATTAGAAATGCGGGATAATAAATATCTGCAATATCTGCCCCTTCCATTCGCTGTTTCCAAAAATTGAGTTGAGCTCCTAAAGCACCTCTTTCAATAACTTTATTTAAAGGAGTAGCAGTACCTTTTTTAATACTGTACCATTCGCTTCCACGTTTTAAAGTTCGTTGTACATCTTTAGGTTTTTCATTGGTCCAATCTGACAACAATAACACCAAATCTTTATCATACTTAAGTGTTTCTTCCTTGGGCTGAATAACTATTGAACCATAAACCCCGCTTTGCTCTTGCAACATCGTATGGGAATGATACCAATAAGTACCAGATTGTTTGATAGCAAATTCATAACGCATAGTTTCTCCAGGCTTAATTGGAGGAGTACTTACATAAGGCACCCCGTCATAGAAGTTAGGTAAGAGCATTCCATGCCAGTGAACAGAAGTTTCTACACTCATATTGTTCGTAACCAAAATAACAGCATATTCCCCTTCCTGAAAGTTTAAGCTAGGACCGGGAATACTCCCATTTACAGTCATTCCCATTACCTCTTTACCGGCTTTATTAACCATTTCTTCTTTAAGTACAAGTTTGTATTCATGAACCGGAAGATCATCTACATTTCCTTCTACAGACTGTTCTCTTTGAGCAAATCCAGATAAACTGGACATCAATAATAAGGTCAGTAAATAATAGTTATTAAACATTTTTTTATTTTTAAATCGATCTTTAAAACTGACCCGTTTTTCGGTATACTTATTAGCTATAGGATGAATCAAATATTATTTATTCTCGTGCTCCAATCTATAAAGCATTTTTTTCATCTGTGCGATCTCTTTTTCTTGAGCTTCTATAATTCCTTCTGCCAGCTTTTTCACCTCAGGATCTTTAATATCTGCTCTTTTACTGGTAAGAATTGCAATAGAGTGGTGAGGGATCATCGCTTTCATCCAAAGCACATCTCCAATTATAGGACTTTGCGCTCTCACTAAGCCTAAAGCTCCAAGAAAAAGTACCAAACTACCTATGTAAATGGCAATATTTTTCTTCTTATTCTTATACATATTCAGCATAAAAGATAGCATTATAACAGCCATGGCTGCTATTCCTAAACAACTCATATAGAAACGAGTTAAGCTAAAATATACATGATCAAACTCATACGTATTTAAGTACATAGTGATATACATTGCAACAAATGACAACCCAAGCATCATAAAGAACTTGGCATAATTGTTACCCTTCATGTTATGTTGATTATTTTCTGATGATTCCATATTTTTTTGATTTTTTGGTTGGTTGAGGTTTTATTATTTTTTAATGGTCTTGCTCACAGCTCCACAGTTTGGCATTTTTTCACCAAAATATGGATTGGATACTTCCTCTACAGCGGCATACCAATATGCTCCTTGGTTATTAAAAGCCATAGGACAAAACTTTTGGTAGATGGTACCTGCAGAAAGCGCATCTTCAAACATAGGCCCTGCTTTTTCTGTAAATTGAGCGAAAAGATTGCGTTGCACTTCAACATCATCCGTATCCGCCATTTTCTGAGCGATCTCTTTCATAGCTACTCTTTCTGCTGAAAAAGATTTAGCCATTTCTCTGGCAACATCTTTTACAGTTCCTGCATCATCATTAGCCAAAGCCATTTTTATCTCTAGATAATTCTGCCATACCTTGCTGGTCATTCCATCTAAAAAGGCCTGATCTGCAACATCTGGTAGATTCTTTTCATTCTGCTTCACCTCTTCTGGTGTATTGATCTCTACCGTTTGATTTTCCTTTACATCTTTACAGGAAATAAAAGAAACCACGGCTAAGATGATCATGGTGAACTTTAAAAAAGTAGTTTTCATTGTGATTGATTTTTGGTTGAATTGCTAAATTATAGGAAGTTACGACCTTATATTGTTACTATTACAGATAATATTTATAGGATTTGGTCTAAAGAAATCCTAAAATTTTTATTCAAATCTTTATATGCACTCATACTCAATCCCGTTTCATTTTTAAACTGACGAGATAAATAGTTCATGTTGCTGTAATCAAGGTGCTGACTTATCTCTGTAAAATTTAATTCTTTGGCCTGAATCAATTCTTTTGCTTTTTCAATTTTCAACTTGATAAAATATTTCTCGATAGTAAGTTTTTCTGTAACAGAGAACATCTTGCTTATTTTGGAGTAATCTGAATTTAGTTTTGATGCCAACAATTCTGATAATTTCCCGTCTAGATTAAGCGGAAGATCTTCCAACAATTTTATCAATTCCAATTTCACTTTTTCAACTAAAATAAATTCGGGGTTTGTGATGAGCATAAATCCGTTTTCTGAAAGCACCTTCTCCATAATAACTTGAGTTGCCACCTCATCTTCTGTCTCCACAGATACGCTTCCTAAAAGCACTTCTTTCACGGCTATTCCCTCGTTTATAAGTTCATCCCTCACCACCTTGATGCACCTATCGCAAACCATGTTTTTTATAAAGTAATTTTTTATCATTTTAATCAATGGTTAAGATTATAACTGCATTATTCAAGAGTTCCTATAGTTTTAGTCACTTCACCACATCCAAGCATAGCGTTGCCATAATAAGGATTAAGAACTTCGCTAGAAAGACTAATCCAGTCTGCACCTCTATTATTATCGGCCATGGGGCAATGCAATACAAAAAGTGGAGTTGACACTTGTAATTTACTTACCAGCATGATCACCTCTGAAGAAAGTTCATCAAACCCGCCTCGTATCTCTTTCAGATCTTTTGCTTCTGAAAGTTCTTTTGTTCTATTGATAAGTTGAATATTGACCATTTTCCAAACCTTCTCTGCTTCTCCTTTTAATCCGATAGTATTGATTTCTTCAACCTTCGTTTTTATCGCAGCGATTTCTTTTTTTGAAAGCTGAAGATCATCTGCAACCAAGGCATCTTTTAGTTTTAAATATTCTGAAAGCAATGCTTCTATTTTCTTTTTTTCATCATCGCTCAAACTTATCTTAGCACCCGACTTTTTTTCTCCAAATGAAGGATTCATCATACTTGGTCTTCCAGAAAGTTGCACCGCCGCATCTACGGTAAATGTTCCGTTAGCCACAATTTCTTCCCCGGTTTCAAGTCCAGCTTGTACTATATAAGAATCTCTTAAGGCAGGCCCTAAAGTGATCTGTCTCAACGTAAATCCATCTTCTTCTTTTACATAAACCACAGATCGTTCTCCCGTCCATAGCACCGCAGTTTTTGGAACTACGATCTCTTCGGAATCTTTTACACCAACAGAATTTTTTACAGTTCCTGAAACAAACATTTCAGGCTTTAGTTTCCCATCTTTGTTACTTACCTCAACTCTTGCGCTAGCAACTCGGGTTTGAGAATTTATAAGCGGATCTATAAAGGTGATCTTCCCTTTAAAAGTCTCTCCCGGAAGAGAATTCACCGTATATTCAATTTCACTGCCTTCTTTTACCCAATTCAATTCACTTTCATAAAGGTCAAAGAGCACCCAGACTTTAGACAGATCTGAAATCTCATAAATAGGCATTCCGCGTTCTACATAATCTCCAAGTTCTACCTTTTTCTCTGTTACAATTCCATTTACATCTGCACTTATAGGAAACCGTTGAATCGCTTTTCCAGTAGAAAGAATACGCTCGATTTGAGAATTTCCTATTTTCCAATTTCTCAACTTTTCTTTAGCAGCTTCAAACAATTCCGGCTGACTTTCTTTGATACTTGCTGCCTGCAATAATTCTTCTTGTGCTGTTACTAATTGAGGCGAATAGATAGTAGCTAACGTTTGACCTCTACTCACTTTTTCTCCTGTAAAATTGAGCGCTAGACTTTCAATTCTTCCTGGGATATGGGTAGATTGAGAATAGGCGTTTCTCTCATCCACCTGCACCTTCCCGTTCAATCTAATTTCTTTTTCGGCATTATCTTTTCCAACTATCATTGTAGTAACATTAGCAAGTTTCATTGCATTTTCACTCATTTGATAGGCTTCAGATCCTTCATTTCCGGCATCAGAATTCAACGGAATAAGATCCATTCCACAAATTGGGCAAGCTCCAGGCTCACTCCTTCTAATTTGAGGATGCATAGAACACGTCCAAACAACTTCTTCAGAATTTTCGTGATCATGTTGCGAAAGTTCATTTTCATTTACTGCTGAATCTGGTTTTATCAACCAACCAATCAATGCTCCCACCAATAAAGTGGCAATTACAATTCCTATTATCTTTTTAGTTTCCATTCTTCTTATTATTTAGTGGAAGAAATATTTACATCTGACTGGTTCGCCAGTAAATAATCTAATTTTGCGCTGGCTATAAAACCATCTTTTAAAGCCTCTACTTGCTGAGTTTCTAAGCCTAATATATCTTGATTCATTTGCAACACTTCTTCAAAATCTGCAATTGCATTGCTAAAACCGGAGATCAGTAATTTATTCGCCTGATCTGAACTTTTCAACTGACGATCATAAAGCGAAATGAGTTTTTTAGCCTTTTTCACTTCATATAATGTCATCTCATACATAGTTTGCAACTCATTTTTTTGAGCTTCCTTTTGATGCACGACACTTTCGCTCATAATTGCTGCTTCCTTCTTCGCCGCCCTATATTTCTTCTGAAAAATTGGAAGACTTATAGAAAGCATTGGCATAATAGCATCTTGCCCGTTCATCTCAGGATTGGCATCAGTTCTTTTAGAAATAATCGAGTAATCTACTCCTAGACCAATCATAGGTAGCGCATTTTTTCCTGCAACCACTTCTTGCATCTTAAAAGCTTCTTCTTGTTTATCTAAGACAACAAGCATTGGATTAGCATCAAAAAGCTCTTCTTTTAGTTCTAGAGGTTCCGGAATCTCAAATCTTAAAGTGTCTTCAGTTTCAATAGGAGTTTCAGAATTTTGAGATAACAACAAATTCAATTTGGTTTGCATAGGTTCAATAAGTTCCTGTAGCAACTCGATCTCCGTTATAGCTCCTTCCCTTTTAATATCAACTTTTACGATGTTAGACATAGGAGCATTTCCACTTTTAAATCGACTTAAAGACAACTCTCTATAAGAATCTAATATTTCTAAATTCTCCTGTTTTAGCTGAATGGTCTTTTGAATGGCGTAGATCTCTGCATACACCGATTTTACTTCAAAAAACACCTGATTTCTTACATCTAAGTATTGCTGAAATTTAGCTTCCGCCATTAAATTCGCTGCATCTCTTTTAGCGTCTAAAGTTCCAAACCAAGGAAACATTTGCATCAAAGAAAACTTAGCTTCCTGAGCACCAACTCGGGTCTCGATCATTTTACCAAAAGCGCTCATAGTTAAGGTTGGATCTGGTAGACTTGCCACTTGAGGCGCTTGTTGCATTGCTGCTTCAAATTGGGCGTAGGATGCTTTTACCTTTGGATTTTTTTCTGCAGCTATTTGCAGGTATTGCTCTAAGGTTTGAGCCTTCAAATCATTCTCAACCAATCCTAAAAACAAGAATAGTAGAAAAATCACTCTATATTTAATTTTACTTTCCATCTTCTTAAAGTTCATTATTAGTTGATAGATTTTGTTGTTCTTCCTTTTTAACTACAGATTCTCTCCAGTAAGCTTGTAATACCGGAACTACAAAAATGGTCATGATCTGTATGATCATTCCTCCAACAATTGGAATTGCCATTGGCACCATTATATCTGCTCCTTTTCCTGTAGAAGTTAGCACAGGAAATAAGGCGATGATCGTCACCGCTGTAGTCATCATTGCGGGGCGAACCCTCTTTAATCCGGCTTCCATTACTGCCTCTCTTACTTCTTTTACTGTTTTCGGATTTTTACGCTCAAAAACCTGATGTATATAAGTTCCCATCAGCACTCCATCGTCTGTTGCAATTCCGAAAAGCGCAATAAATCCAACCCATACTGCAACACTTAAGTTGATGGTATGCATTTGGAAAAGATCTCGCATATTCATTCCTGAAATGGCAAAGTCCATAAACCACGTTTGCCCATAAAGCCAGATCATGATAAATCCACCTGCAAAGGCCACAAATACTCCGGAAAAATGTATGGTAGAAGCGATTACGGTTTTAAACTGAAAGTATAACAACAAGAAAATTATAACCAAACTTATAGGGATAACTATCGCCAATCTCTTCACCGCACGCACCTGATTTTCATAATTTCCAGAGAATTTATAACTCACTCCTGCTGGAACCACAAGCTCTCCAGAATCTATTTTCTGCTGAATAAGCGCTTGAGCATCGTTAACGACATTCACCTCAGCAAAATCATCTTTTTTATCGAACAGCACATAACCTACCAAAAAGGTGTCTTCACTCTTAATCATTTGCGGACCTCTGGTATAATTAAGATCTGCCAGTTCCCCTAACGGAATTTGAGCTCCTGTTCTCGTTGGCACCAATATTTTCTTGATACTTTCAGGATCATCTCTAAGTTCTCTTGGATATCTAACTCTTACAGGAAAACGCTCCCTCCCTTCTACAGTGCTGGTAATTTCCATACCACCGACAGCCGTTTCCAAAGTTTGCTGAACATCTTCTATACTCAAACCATATCGGGCAATTGCATTTCTATCAATTTTGATTTCCAAATAAGGTTTCCCTACAATTCTATCGGCAAAAACAGCTTCTTTCTTAACCGAAGGAACTTCTTTTAAAAGCGCTTCCAACTTAAATCCAAATTCCTGTATGGTTTGAAGGTCCGGCCCATAAACTTTAATTCCCATGGGTGCTCGCATTCCAGTTTGCAACATTACCAACCTTGTTTCTATAGGCTGTAATTTTGGTGCTGAGGTAACTCCCGGAAGATTGGTGCGTTTTACAATTTCATCCCAAATATCGTCTGGCGATTGTATCTGCACTCTCCAGTTTCTAAAATATTCCCCATCCTCATCTTCTATTAAATCCTGCTTGCTAATTCTTGCTGAAATTGCAGCTTCATTAGATAATGAATCTTTTGTTTTGGTGATAAATCTGTCTTTATCATCAACTTTAAACTTCATCATCTCTCCATCTTCAGATAGTATATATTCCGGTTTGTAGTTGATGATGTTCTCGAACATAGAGATAGGCGCAGGATCTAAGGCACTTTCAATTCGCCCCATTTTTCCTACTGCCATTTCAATTTCAGGAATATCTGCAACCGCTATATCTAATCTTTGTAAGGTGTTTTTTGAAGCTTCTATCCCTGCATGTGGCATGGCTGTGGGCATTAATAAAAAACTACCTTCATTTAGAGATGGCATAAATTCTTTCCCAACTCCGGGAAAAGTGTTGCTCATTCCGGTCCAAACTGAAGTAGTTCTTACATTCCAGCCTATTTTATTAAATCAGTCGGCACCAAATCCAAATATCTTCGGAAAGCCTAACCATATCAGTATTCCGAAGAAAATTGTAAGTATTGGAACCAATAGAAACTTGCCTTTATTCAGCAAACACCAATTCAAAATAGATTGATAGAATTTTACAATTCCCATTAACACTGTAAGTGTAAAAGCCAGTAAAACAATTACAAACAGATAATTCTCAAATTGTGAGTTCTGAAAACCTAATGGCATCCATTCCTGAGTTAAAAAGAAAAGAGTAACTGCAAGAATTATGATGATAGTGATCAGGTTGGAATACCTACCTAAAAATTGAGGGTTTTTATATTCTACAAGTTTTATAATTCCAATTACTACTAAAGCTAATGGCAACCAGAAACTGAAGTATATCGCTAAGAAAAGACCGATAACAATCAATGCAATATTCCATATTCTCGCGACCTTATCTCTATGAATTCGTAAATTGAAAACAAAATAAGAGAGCATTGGCAAGACAAAAATCCCGATAAGAAATGCGGCTCCTAAGGCAAATGTTTTAGTGAAAGCCAGAGGTCTAAAAAGTTTCCCTTCGGCATGCTCCATAAAGAAAACCGGAATAAAACTTACTATAGTTGTAGCTAATGCTGTTGTGACTGCAGGAGCAACTTCAATAGTTGCTTTTTTGATGAGCTTTAATAATCTTTCTCCTTTAGCATCTTTATTTTCCGGCATCTCCAAATACCTGATAGTATTCTCTACGAATACGATTCCCACATCTACCATAACCCCTATAGCAATAGCAATTCCTGAAAGCGCTACTACGTTGGCGTCTACACCAAAATATCGCATGGCGATAAATGTGATGAGCACCGCAACCGGCAATAAACTCGAAATTAAAATAGAGGCGCGAAGATTTAAAACCAAAACAATGATCACGATTATACTGATTAGAATTTCATGTGAAAGCGCTTTTTCTAATGTTCCAACAGTTTCATTTATAAGTTCTGTTCTATCGTAGAATGGAACAATGGTAAGTTTACTTATAGTTCCATCTGCCAAAGTTTTTTGAGGCAAACCTGCAGAGATTTCTTTAATTTTTTCCTTAGTATTCTTGATAACCTGAAGCGGATTAGAACCATAACGCGCCACCACGACTCCTCCAACTACTTCTGCTCCACCTTTATCTAAAACTCCACGTCTCTGTTCCGGGCCAAGATGAACCACACCTAGATCTCTTATAAGAATTGGTTTATTCTCTACCTGAGAAACTACGGTATTCTCTATATCTTCAACAGATTTTATATATCCTAATCCGCGTACTAAATACTCAACTTTATTGATCTCAAGCGTTTTGGCTCCAATATCCCTATTGGAATTCTTTACTGCCATCATTACCTGATCTAATCCAATATTGTAAGCTTTTAAGGCATCTGGATTTACATCTATTTGATATTCCTGAACATAACCTCCTACCGAAGCCACTTCTGAAACTCCCTGAGCAGAACTAAGTCCTAATTTCACGTAATAATCCTGCACCTTTCTCAGTTCGTGAAGATCCCAACCTCCGGTAACCTTTCCTTCTGGATCTCTACCTTCCAGAGTATACCAATATACTTGGCCTAAGGCCGTAGCATCGGGCCCTAAAGTTGGAGAAACAGAGGGCGGTAACAAACCTTGTTGAAGCGAATTTAACTTTTCTAGAACTCGAGAACGAGACCAGTAAAATTCTACATCTTCATTAAAAATGATATAAATGCTGGAAAACCCGAACATCGAGGTACTTCTAATAGATTTTACTCCGGAGATCCCTAATAAAGTAGTGGTTAGCGGATAGGTGATCTGGTCTTCAATATCTTGAGGAGAACGCCCAGGCCATTCTGTAAATACAATTTGTTGGTTCTCTCCAATATCTGGAATAGCATCTACAGGCACAGGATCTTTAGGAAGAAAACCTGTATTCCAATTGAAAGGAGTTGTTACTAAACCCCAACCAATCACAAAGATTAGCAACAATACCGTTACCAACCTGTTATAGAGAAAATACTTAATAAGTTTATTGAACATAAATTCAGAATAAATAATTTTCAGAAAAATATATTTGACTTCAGCTTAAACCGAAATATTTAAGCGCACAAATACTTTAAGAGCTGCTACTATGACAGAAGCATCTCATAACTAGAAAATTATTTGATCAAATAAGGAATACCTGATCCAAAATTTGGATGTCGGCCACCAGCAAGGGCGGGGAGTAATCTTTAAAAGGAGTTACCTCACTTGGCAATCCTTCAAATAAGGTAAGGTAAGAATAGGTAAATGTAGAAAGGAATATTTGTTGACCGAACTCTAAAGAATCAAAAGAGATCTTCAATTCGTTTTGACCGGCAACTTCTACTTTGTTATTATGGCAGCAATCTGCTGCTAAAAGATCTGCGTCGTGGTTAGAAGAAGATTTCATCTCCATTCCGCAAGATTCGGCACGAGAGAAAACTGCAGTATCTACTAAGAAATCGCCACAATAATGCTGATCTACCGTAAAAGAGAAGGTAGAGAACAGCACCAAAAAGGCCATTACTAAAGAAATAATATTGCTTACTGCGTTTTTCATTAATTACAAAAATAAGGATTATTTTCTATAATCAACTCAATCCAAATTTTCTAAATGATTCTTTAGTCTTCAGGCATTCATAATTGAAGATATTCTTTTCTTCTTTCTTCTGCTTTTAAGTCGCTGATAATAGAAAGCCGGAAGTAAAATTAAAAGGAAAATTGGATGGATCAAGAATCTACGCACATAGAAAAGCCCCATGTAATTCCCATTATGGAAATTTAGAAGCTCATATATAAATGCACCTATGCCTAAAATAAATAATATCAGAAATAAGAATAGTGAAAACTTCACGATGCTCTTTTCAAAAAATGCGACATAAAGAATCCCTAAAGAAATAAGGGTATTCAACCAAAATCTCATACTCAAATTAATAAGTAAGCGTGGAAGTTCAAATTGCGGTTCTCCATTATGAAGGTATGCTAACTCGTAGAAATCTATTAAAGGATCATAAAAAAGAGATTCTTCATAAAATTTTATAAGCACCAACAATCCTGTCAACAAGCTTATTCCTATAAATCGATATCTCATTTTCATAAATTCTGATATTTAGAGAATAATCTGGCCCATAATACCCAAAGAATAAAAACGGTCCCATAAATAATTAACGGAAAAATTACACTGTGTAAGAAATCCGAATTTTCTGGAAACTCATATAATCCTGCTGCTAACACCGCAATTCTTGCAATATTCATGACAGAGATACATAAACAACCAAAAACGATATATAGTAGGGTAATCTTCCACCTTCCGAAGAAAGCTAGAATGAAAGAAGTAAATAAGATCATAACACTTACAGCATTGCAACCTTCTACAATTCTAGCCAGATACACCTCGTTTACAATAAGCTTCATAGAAAGCTCTTTTTGATGCGGTGTAATCATGGCATCATATCCAAAAATGTTAATAAGCCGCTCACTTAGCCTAGCAACATAATGCGTAACAGGGTCTGGATAGTAATAATCTGATTTAAAGTAAACCAGATACAAATGGTATAACATAGAGAGTACTGTGTAGCTACCTAGGTAGATCACGATAAACCTTAAAACCGATTTGTATTTTTTGAATAACTGGAGCAAATTAAGGATCTGATTTTAACAAATTTATACATTTTGAAAAGCCTCTCTGAATAATTTTTAAATACTTTTGCACAAAAATAGTAGCTATGTCATTACAGGAATTAAGACCAAAAGTAGAAAGCATCTTAGATAACGATGTAAATAGTGTAGAAGACAGATTAACTCAAGTCTGTGAGCTCCTAAAAGAGAACGTTTCTTATTACACATGGGTAGGCTTTTATTTTAGAAATGGCGATAAAGAAGAATTAAAATTAAGCTCTTATGCCGGAGAACCTACAGATCATACCATCATTCCATTTGGAAAAGGTATTTGCGGGCAAGTAGCAGTTTCTAACCAGAATTTTGTGGTGCCAGATGTAAAGGCTCAAGACAACTACATTGCTTGCAGCATTCATGTAAAAGCTGAAATAGTAGTACCTCTTTTCTTGAATGGAGAGAATATTGGGCAAATAGATATAGACTCTGATACTCCAGACCCGTTTACAGCTGAAGACGAAGCCTTCTTAGAGTTTGTAAATGAAAAAGTTGCCGATATTCTCTAGCAACTTTTTCTTCTAACTAACAATTAATAAACTTATTATTCTGTAGCAATAACTTCCTTTTCTTTAGTAAGCTCAAAAATACCTCCGCCTTGAGAAAGTATTAATTTACTTTCTGAAGGCTTAAATTCTATTTTCAGTTTCAATAAGTCATTCTTAAACTTGTCTTTATCTACCGCATATAATATGAATGCGGGTTGGTTTGTTCCTTGCACGAGTAAAGAGCCGTCTTCTATAAAAACATCTAATTTTATTGGTAACATTGGAGAAGCATAAGTGCCTTCATAAGATTGAAGATCACTGAGATCTGTTCTATATTCCATTTCAAATACTGGTAGTGAATAATCTTTGTGGAAATATATACTCAGAGGCCCTTTTATCAATTCACTTGAATTCATATCCAAGCCATTCAAAACAAATGAATACGCAAGCTTTTCTTCCGGAAAATAATATCCTATAGCAGAAAAACCATCAATCCCTCCACTATGTCCAAATCCTTCTTTATCCTCTAAACGGATTCTTGAGATTCCGAGGCCGTATCTATCTTTTAAAGCTATCATTTGTTCTAGAGTTTCAGCCTTCAATACTTTGTTATTGAACAAAGCTGTAAAAAAAGTATTAATTTCTGTAGGTGTAGAAACTAGTCCTCCTGCACCTAACGCATTGCTCATATCAGTTTCTGTTTCAAGCATCCACGCTCTTCTCTTTTTATAGGAAAAAGCTTCATTATTTGCAGAGATTATTTTCCCTCCAAAATAGGTGTTTTTTAAACCCAAAGGCTTTGTTATTCTTTCCTTTAAGACAGTTGCAAAATTTTGCTTTTCTAGATCTTCTATAATAAAAGTTAATAAAGCATAGTTGGTATTAGAATATTGAAACCTACTTCCAGGACTAAAGATGGTACCATTCTTTATAAATAGCTGCAGCATTTCTTCTTTAGATCTTGGAGACTCCATTAATTTTATATAAGAATCCTGACTGGTATAATTAAATAACCCACTATGATGATCCAATAAGAATTCCATAGTAATATTTTGTGCATTTGGAATCTCAGGATAAAAATTATCTAGTGTAGTCTCTAAACCTACTTTTCCTTCTTCTACTAGTTTTAGAAACAGGACAGCTGTAAATGTTTTACTTACCGAGCCAATTCTATATCTAGTTAAGTGAGATGCGGGTTCATTCTTGGAGATATCTTCAAAACCTATGGAGTGCTTATAAATTTCTTCTCCATCTTGAAATATAGAAAAACTACCCATCGCTTTATCTTTTAACGAGATCAAAGAAAAGAGGCTGTCTAATTTAGCTGTATTTAGTTCTTGTGCAATTGTAGAAAATCCGATCAATAAAAAACTAACCAGTACAAATAATCTCTTCATATCAAAATATCAAAATGCTACATTCCTGTTCTAATGGCTTCTACCGGATCTAATTTAGATGCTGAGATAGCAGGTATAATTCCTGAAACCAGTCCGATAACAGCAGATACGATGGTCCCCAAGAACATATTCCAAGGAGAAAGTACAAATTCAAACTCTCCGGTGAATTGCGAGGCAACTATAGAAATTATCCATACTAGGAAAAGGCCGATAAGACCTCCAATAACTGCCAATATCACGGCTTCAAATAAAAATTGAGATAAGATGAATCTATTTTTTGCTCCTAGAGATTTTTGGATCCCTATAAGATTAGTTCTTTCTTTTACACTAACAAACATAATATTGGCTATTCCAAAACCTCCCACTAATAAAGAGAAGCCACTAATAATTAAGCCAATAAAATTCATCTGCCCAGTGATGTTATCTATAAAATCTGTAAGCCCTTTTAACTGATTTACAAAGAAATTGCTGATTTCATCTGGTTTTAAGCCGCGATACGTTCGAAGTTTCTGAGTAAGAATGGCCATAAACTCTGCACTATCTGCATCTTCACCAGGTTTGATGATGATCTGTGGAAATGTAGATTTGTTATTATCGCCATAAATTCTTCTGGTAATATTTACTGGAAGAAACACCTGCCCATCTTTAGAATTTCCAAAAAGACTGGTTCCTTCTTTTTTAAGAACGCCAATTACAGAGAACTTCCTACCATAAAGCCTAATTTCCTTTCCTAAAGGATCTAGATCTCCAAAAAGATTGGTAGCTATTTCATCTCCTAATACAATTACCGGAGAACCACTTACAGATTCAGATTCGTTAAAAAATCTACCTTCTGCAAGTTGTAAGGATTCAATCTCATAATACTCGCTAGTTATAGCACCAAGATCTACAGAGGTAACAGTATTATCTCCATATTTTAAAGTTTCTCTTGGCACATTCATTACAAAACTTGCCGCTTTCATATCTGGCATGCTTCGTTTCAAATATTGATATTCATCATAAGTAACATCTGGAAATTGCTGAGTTTTCCAACGAGGAATATCTGTAGGACCAAAAGAGAATCGCATTAAAATAATGGTGCTATTATCCAAAGAACTCAAACTTCCTTTGATATTTCGCTCTAAAGAATCTACCGCAGCGAGAACCGCAATAATCGAGAAAATCCCAATAGTAACGCCTAGTAGCGATAGAAAGGTTCGCAACTTATTGTTTCGTAATGCATTAATAGCAAAATAAAAACTTTCCTTTAAGACCCTTAGATAAATCAGCATAGTAAAATCAGGTGTTTTGCATCGATTAAAGATAAGACGCCGGCAGAACTTTTTCGTTACATTTTTTTTAAGAAATAAAAGTTTAGATCTCTAAATTTTATAGTGATTTAATTACTTTTGCATCCTTAACAAACACAACACAATGAGCGATTTAAAATTGGCGAAATCAGCCCTAATTTCTGTATTCAGTAAAGAAGGTTTGGCTCCCATTGCACAAAAACTAGATGAGTTAGGCGTTACTATCTATTCTACAGGTGGTACCGAAAAATTTATTAAAGATCTAGGGATCAACGTAATCCCTGTAGAAGATGTTACTTCTTATCCTTCTATTTTAGGAGGAAGAGTTAAAACCTTACATCCAAAGGTTTTTGGCGGAATTTTAAATAGACAGGATCATGATGGAGATGTTGAAGAGATGGCGCAATTTGAGATCCCTCAAATAGATATCGTAATTGTAGATCTATATCCATTTGAAAAAACTGTTGCATCTGGAGCTTCTGAAGAAGATATCATTGAAAAAATAGATATAGGCGGAATTTCACTAATTCGTGCTGCAGCAAAAAATTTTAAAGATGTAACCTGTGTATCTTCAGTTGATGATTATAGCGAATTCTTAGATTTGTTGAATGAAAAGAATGGTGAAACTAACCTAGCAGACCGCAAGAAATTTGCAGGTAAAGCTTTTAAAGTTTCTTCACATTATGATACTGCTATTTTCAGCTTTTTCAATTCCAAAGAAAATGTTTTTAAACAAAGCTTTTTACAAGGTAAAGAACTTAGATATGGCGAAAATCCACATCAAAAAGGTACTTTCTTTGGAGATTTTGATGAGGTTTTCGAACAATTGCACGGTAAAGAATTATCGTATAACAACTTGTTGGATGTAGATGCTGCTGTAAACTTGATGAATGAGTTTAAAAATGACGCTCCAACTTTTGCGATTTTAAAGCACAATAATGCATGCGGACTTGCGCAAAGAGAAACATTGCACCAAGCGTATATGGATGCTTTGGCCGGAGATCCGGTTTCTGCATTTGGCGGTGTTTTAATTAGCAACAAGGAAATAGATAAACCAACTGCAGAAGAAATTCACCAGTTGTTCTGTGAAGTGGTCATTGCACCTTCTTTTTCTACTGAAGCTGAAGAGATTTTAAAAGGAAAGAAAAATAGAATATTATTGATTCTTAAAGATGTAGCTTTACCAGAGAACATGGTTAGAACTTGTTTAAATGGAGTTTTAGTACAAGACAGAGATAATAAAACCGATGCTCTTGAAGATTTAACAACTGCCACCAACAATAAACCAAGTTCTGAAGAGTTAAATGATTTGATATTTGCTTCTAAGATCTGCAAGCATACCAAATCTAACACAATCGTACTAGCAAAAAATAAACAACTACTGGCCAGCGGAACCGGACAAACCTCTAGAGTAGACGCATTACGCCAAAGTATAGATAAAGCAAACTCTTTTAATTTTGATCTAAAAGGAGCCGTTATGGCGAGTGATGCATTTTTCCCATTTCCAGACTGTGTAGAAATTGCAGGAAATGAAGGAATATCTGCGGTTATTCAGCCGGGAGGATCTATAAAAGATCAATTGAGTGTAGATTATTGCAACGAGAACAACATCTCGATGGTAATGACGGGAACACGCCATTTTAAACATTAATTTCATTACATTTACCTAACCTCAACTTACATAAAATACTATGGGATTTTTTGATTTTCTCATTGAAGAAATAGCAATAGATTTAGGAACAGCAAACACCTTGGTAATACACAACGACAAAGTTGTTGTGGATAGCCCTTCTATTGTAGCCCGTGACAGAACTACGGGAAAGATTATTGCCGTGGGAAAAGAAGCTGCCATGATGCAGGGGAAAACCCATGAAAATATTAAAACAATTCGCCCGCTTAAAGATGGTGTAATTGCAGATTTTGATGCCAGTGAAAAGATGATCAGTATGTTCATTAAAGAAATTCCTGCATTAAAAAAGAAAATGTTTACACCGGCATTAAGAATGGTTATTTGTATTCCGTCTGGTATAACAGAAGTTGAAATGCGTGCTGTAAAAGAAAGTGCAGAGCGTGTTAACGGTAAAGAAGTGTACTTAATTCACGAACCAATGGCCGCTGCTATTGGTATTGGTGTAGATATTATGCAACCTAAAGGAAATATGATTGTAGATATAGGAGGTGGAACCACCGAGATCGCAGTTATAGCTCTTGGAGGTATTGTATGTGATAAATCTATTAAGATCGCAGGAGATGTATTCACAAACGATATTGTGTATTACATGCGTACGCAACACAACCTATACGTTGGTGAAAGAACTGCAGAAAAAATAAAGATCCAAATTGGTGCTGCTACCGAAGATCTAGAAGTTCCGCCAGAAGAAATGAGCGTTCAAGGACGTGACCTTTTAACTGGAAAACCAAAACAGGTTCAAATTTCTTATAGAGAGATCGCTAAGGCATTAGACAAATCTATTTTAAGAATTGAAGATGCCGTTATGGAAACGCTTTCTCAAACTCCTCCAGAATTAGCTGCCGATATTTATAACACCGGTATCTATCTTGCAGGTGGTGGTTCAATGTTAAGAGGTCTGGATAAAAGACTTTCATTAAAAACAGATCTTCCTGTTTATATTGCAGAAGATCCACTTAGAGCAGTTGTTAGAGGAACCGGAATATGTTTAAAGAGCCTCGCGAGATATAAGGGAATTTTGATAAAGTAGTAGTAACCACTTATGCAGCAGATATTTAATTTTCTTATCCGCAATAAGAATAATATTTTATTCCTGTTGCTGCTGGTACTTTCTTTGTTTTTAACAATCCAGTCTCACTCCTATCACAAAAGCAAGTTTATAAGCTCTGCTAATTTTGTTACCGGAGGTATATACGGCTGGGCTAATAGTGTGCAATCTTATTTTTATCTAGACGAATATAACAAACGTTTGATGGATGAGAATAAACAGCTTCACAATTTACTGGCTGCAACTAAAGATTCTATCACCTTAGAGCAAATTACAGACTCTACTTCTTTCAATAGTGTTTATAAATTTCGAGTTGCCAAGGTGATCAATAACAATTATTCTAAGATTGATAATTACATTACTATTGAAGGCGGAAAAAATTCAGGCTTAAACTCAGAAGATGGAGTTATTACCAGTCAGGGTATTATTGGTATTGTAGATAAGGTAACTAATAACTACGCCCGTGTTATTTCTATTTTGAACAGTAACACCAAGATAAATGCGCAGCTTAATAAATCTGATCATTTTGGATCTTTAATATGGGATGGTCTAGACCCAAATATTATTCAATTAATAGATGTTCCAAGATTAGCTCCTGTTAAGAAAGGAGATACTATTGTAACCGGTGGTAAATCTCTAATATTCCCACAGGGAATTCCTATTGGGAAGATCTTAGATTTTAAATTAGACAACAACGAAAGCTATTATACTATAAACATACAGTTGTTTAATGATATGACAAATATTGGTTATGTATATGTAATCGAGAACAAAATAAAGGCAGAAATTAAAGAATTGGAATCTGTAGATGACTAATACAATAATCACAAATACGCTAAGATTTATCTTCTTGATATTATTACAGGTCTTACTCCTTAATAATATCAACTTTCTTGGGTATGTGAACCCGTACCTTTATGTTATTTTTCTGATACTCTATCCTTTCAATACACCACAGTTCTTATTTATTATAGTTTCATTCTTTTTAGGACTTACCATAGATACATTTGAAGATAGCGGCGGAATTAACGCAGCAGCCTGTATATTGATTGCTTACATAAGGCCAACTATTTTAAGATTCTCCTTTGGAGTAAGTTATGATTATCAAACTGTAAAACTATCTAACACACCTTATGGTGCCAGGATAGGGTACATTATGATTGTGGTATTTTTACATCATCTAGTACTTTTTACATTAGAAATGTTTGATTTTTCACACAGTTTCTTAATTCTAAAAAAGACGTTCTTCTCAGGAATATTTACTATCCTACTTGTTCTTATTAGCTTAAGTTTGTTTAAACCTAAGAGACGATGAGAAGAATATTACTGTACATTTTAATTGTTACCACAGGATTGATATTTGTTTCGCGTCTATTCTATTTACAAGTAGTAGATACCTCCTTTGCAAGACTTTCCGAAAATAATGCTATTAAGATAGTATATGATTATCCGCAACGCGGATATATATTTGACAGAAATGGAGAACTTCTAGTATCTAACCAGCCATCTTACGATGTTATGGCGATACCAAGAAACGTAAAAGCTTTTGATACTGCAGAGTTCTGTAAGATATTAAATATTACTCCGGAAGATCTAGTTAAGAAATTAGACAAGGCAAAGATCTACTCACCTAGATTACCTTCTATTATCATTCCACAGCTTACAAAATCTGAATACGCTTACTTTCAAGAGAAGATGCGTAAGTATCAAGGATTCTATATTCAAAAACGTTCACTTAGAGATTATCAAACTCATAATGGATCTAATGTTCTAGGGTATATTACAGAAGTGAATAAAAAGATAATTGATGAAAATCCATATTACATATCTGGTGACCTTATTGGAAAACAAGGGGTAGAAGGATATTACGAAGAATTGCTTCGTGGTATTAAGGGCGTTAAATACATACAGAAGGATCGTTTTAATCGTGACATAGGTGCTTATAAAGATGGGATCTTCGATACAATTCCAAAAAAAGGAAAAGATATCAATATCACAATAGATGGAATTCTACAAGCTTATGGCGAAAAGTTGATGGAAAATAAGCGCGGAGGAATTGTTGCTTTAGAACCAAGAACGGGCGAAATCTTAGCGATGGTTACTGCACCTTCTTATGATCCCGCTTTATTAATGGGGAGAAAAAGATCTGCAAACTTCACAAAACTTTATTATGACACCATTGCAAAGCCTTTATATGATAGAGGTCTACTTGCAGAATACCCACCTGGCTCCCCATTTAAAACTATCAATGCTTTAATTGCACTACAGGAAGATGTAGTTACCACAGAAGATAGATTTTATTGTAATAGAGGATACGCCTATGGGCGTGGTCGTAAATTAGGATGTCATGCACATGCCAGCCCATTATCTATGATTCCTGGAATTGCTCAATCTTGTAACGCTTATTTTGCGAATGTTTATAGAAGAATAATAGAAAAATATCCAACCCCACAAGAAGGTATGGATGTTTGGTCTAATCATTTAAAAAGCTTTGGACTTGGAGGTTATCTAGGATCAGATCTTTCTACAGGTAGACCAGGTAAGATCCCAGATGCCAACTACTACAATAAAATTTATGATTACCCAACCTATAAATGGTTTTCTACTGCAACTTTATCTAATGCTATTGGCCAAGGAGAGATCTTAATGACGCCTATACAACTTGCTAATATGACTGCTACCATTTCAAATAAAGGATGGTTCTATACACCTCATATCTTAAAAAAGATAGAAGGGCAGGCTATAGCAGACGAGGCTTTTACAAAAAAACATTATACAACAGTAGACGCTAAGAATTTCGAGCCGGTTATTGAAGGAATGCATCAGGTTTATATGAGTGGTACGGCATCAGCTTTAAGAATTCCAGGAATTGAAATTGCAGGAAAAACTGGTACTGCAGAAAATTTTGCAAAAATTGATGGCAAGAAAACTCAGCTTACAGATCATTCTATATTTATAGCATTTGCTCCAGTAGATAATCCAAAAATTGCAATAGCGGTTTTTGTTGAAAATGGATACTGGGGAGGAAGATATGCTGGTAGAATAGCTAGTTTAATGGTAGAGAAATATCTAAAAGGAACCATCACCAGAACAGATATGGAAGATTGGGTATTAAGCCACAGTCTGGAAGATGAATACGCCAAGCAATATAGCGGTCAACCTTTTTCAATTAATAAGTAATGGCTAAGACCTCCATCAGTTTTGACTGGATAACAATAATTATATATTTACTGCTTATAAGCTTTGGATGGATGAATATCTATTCTGCTTCTCTGGGAAGTACCCCTACCTCTATCTTCGATTTTAGCCAGACGTATGGGAAACAAGCTGTATGGATCGTTTTAAGCCTTGTTCTTATTGTACTGCTCCTCTCTATTGAAGCCAGGTTCTATATGCGATTCTCTAGCGTTATATATATAATCTCTTTAATTTCTATTGCCGGACTTTTTCTCTTTGGTAAAACCATTAACGGAGCAACTTCCTGGTATGTATTTGGTGGTATTAGTATACAACCTGCAGAATTTGCTAAAGTAGCTACCGCATTAGCCCTAGCAAAATATTTGGGTGATATTCAAACTAACATATATCTCTTTACCAGTCAGGTAAAGGCATTTATGATCATCGCAATTCCAGCGCTAATCATTCTACCACAACCAGATGCTGGAAGTGCCATGGTGTATGCAGCATTTCTTTTTCCTTTATACCGAGAGGGTTTATCAGGTCTTTACCTAATTCTTGGATTCTCTGCCATAGCGATCTTTGTTTTTACACTAGTATTTGGGCCAATAAACGTAACCCTCGCAGTATTGGCAATATGTGTATTAAGTCTGCTATTAAAGAAAAGATATCGCCCTAAAGTATTACTTCTCCTGGTTATACTTGTAGCTTCTATGGCCTACTCTTTTTCTGTAGATTATATCTTTCAAAATGTATTTGAACAAAGACACAGAGACCGCTTTAATATTGTTCTAGGAAGTGAAGTAGACAACAAAGGAATAGGTTATAACACCAATCAAAGTGAAATTGCAATTGGAAGTGGCGGCTGGGTTGGTAAAGGTTGGACAGAAGGAACACAAACAAAGGGACAATTTGTACCAGAACAACATACAGATTATATCTTTAGTACTGTTGGAGAAGAATGGGGTTTTGTAGGCTCTAGCATTGTAGTAGCTCTATTTATGTTCTTATTGTTGAGACTGATAATGTTGGCGGAGAGACAAAAATCAACTTTTAATAGGGTGTATGGATATTGCGTAACAGGAATTATCTTTTTTCACTTCTTAGTGAATATAAGCATGGTAATAGGTATTTTTCCAACTGTTGGAATTCCATTGCCTTTCTTTAGCTATGGAGGTTCAGGATTATGGAGTTTTACTATTCTACTTTTTATCTTCTTAAAATTAGATTCAGAACGAATGTCGTTCTGGTAAAATGCACAATTTAAACTCTTAAGAACATCTTTCTACTAAAAGAATAACTGCTGCAACTAGCAGTATCATTGCGGGATATATATACTTTCTTTTCATACTGATTTTATTAATCTCAAAGTTACAGATTAAATTATATACTAATGCAGTACTATTTTAAATCTGACTTAAAATCCTTCTGTACTGAAACAATCCCCGTAAGCTGATATCTCTAGTATCTCAATACACCAATAAAACAGAACTGTTAATTTATTTAGAAAGAAAAACGCTTCAAAAGTTATATTACCTTTGAAGCGTTTTTCTTATTATTTATTTGAGCTATTTAATTCTTAAGAGCTACTTTACCCTTCTTAATATTATTTACTTTAATATCGTCTAGAACATTCACTGCTTCTTCCACATAAGCATCTCCACTTAAACTTTTGTGCCATCTATCTCTTTTCTCCTTAAGAATAGTATCATTCTTTACAAGGTCTAATTCATAAGGCAAAGAGGTATAGTTAAGATTTGAGTTATAATTAGAGATCGCATCAAATTTCTTAGCATCATTTTCTATAAAATCTCTTCTTTCTTTATAAGAGTTATAATTTAAAGAATAAACATCTCTATCACTTTGATCTTTCACCCATTTTGCATTTTGAGCAATCAATCCTAATTGAGCACTTTTCTGCATTCTGGCCTTACTATTTGAAATAGCCTGATCAAAATCTATATAACCACTCCACACTTTATATTTTGCAGGAGCTATTTGATCCCAAGGTAAAGGGTTTTCATTATCCTTCTCCCCTACATCAATATAACTATATCTGTCTGGAACTACAACATCACTCTTTACACCTTCTAATTGAGTAGAACCCCCATTAACCCTATAGAACTTCTGAGTGGTTAATTTAAGAGCTCCTAGGTCTCCATACTCATTACTTCTAACGGTTTGATTAAGATCTATTACATTCTGAACTGTTCCCTTACCATAAGTTTGCTTACTTCCTATGATCACAGCTCTCTTATAATCTTGCATTGCTGCAGCCAGAATTTCTGAAGCCGAAGCAGAAAGTTCATTTACTAGAATGACCATTGGGCCATCCCAAAGAATACTTGCATCTGTATCTTCTAAGATCTCCTGACCTTCACCTTTAGATTTAACCTGTACTACCGGACCTTTTTCAATAAAAAGACCAGCAATATCTACCACAGTTTTTAAAGAACCGCCTCCATTATTTCTAAGATCTAAAACAAGACCTTCCATTCCTTGCTTTTTAAGACGGATGATCTCCTGCTTGACATCTGATGCTGCATTACGCTCATTATAATCTTCCATGTTAAAATAGAACTTTGGAAGGTTGATTAACCCAAAGGTTTTTCCATTCTTCTCTACAACCGCAGATTTGGCGTACGTCTCTTCCAACTCCACCACATCTCTGGTAATGGTGATATCCTCAATATTTCCAAGAACTTTTTTCTTCACAGTTAAGGTAACCTTAGTTCCTTTTGGCCCTTTAATAAGATTCACTGCATCGTCTAATCTCATACCTACAATACTCACAGGATCTTTTTCCTTTTCCTGCTTTACTTTCAAGATCACATCACCTTCACTCAACTTATCTGTCATCCATGCCGGACCACCAGAAATAACTTCCATAATAGTAATATTATCGCTCTTTTTCTGCAGTCTGGCTCCAATCCCTTCTAACTTTCCAGACATAGCGATATCAAATCTATCTTTATCCTGTGGTGCGAAATAGAAAGTATGCGGATCAAATTCTTCTACAATAGCATTTAGATATACAGTGAAATAATCTTTACGTTCAATCTCTTCGCTAAAATCAAAATACTCATCCATAGCGGTAAGTGTAGATTCTCTAGCTTCTTTCTCTAATTCTGCATCAGATCTTTTAGTTAAAGCTTCTACTTTCTTATCTGTTTTGTTTCCTTCCGAAGTAAAAGCCGCAGCGGTATTTTCTTTATCACTAGAAGATTTATTAGCCAATGCTCTTTGTTGATCTTCTTTAAGATCTGCAAAAGTTCCCAGTGTAGTGAACTTCAATTGCTTTCTCCAGCGTTCTTTTAACTCTTCTCGAGAAGATACATATTCTACATCTTCATAATCTGTATTAATGTCCTCTTCTGAAGTAAAGTCGAATGGTTCTGCAAGTATCTCTTTATAGATCACTCTAACTTCTTTCATTCTTGAAACTAGCGTTTCGTGAGTTAGATCAAAAAAGCTTAGATCTTTATTGCGAATCTGGTCGTCAATTTGATTTTCATAAGCAGAAAATCCTTCTATGTCTTTTTTATAGAAAAATCTTTTTAAGGGGTCAATGTCAGATAAATAATCCTTGTAAACTTCTTTTGAAAAGGTATCATCTATACTTTTTGCATCATAATGTCCACGTTCAAGAACATAAGTGATAAGATCCATTAAAAGTTTGTCTTTATTTGGATCTTCAAATTTTTTGGTGGTAAAACTGCAGGAAGCCGCGGCCATCAACAGTAACAGGACCAGCACTTTATAGTTCCTTTTCATAAATCGCATAAATTTCAACATTAATAGTAGGGTAATTATATAAAAAATTGTGCCAATCACGTCGAATCTCACAATTTATTTGTTCGACGTCTAAGATAAGCTTTCCTTTGGAAAATATTATTTTAGCAATCTTAAATAAAACAAAAGATGACTCAGAATAAGCCTCTTATCTTAGTTACTAATGACGACGGAATAACTGCACCAGGAATAAGAACCCTCATCGAGGTAATGAAACAACTTGGAGATGTAATTGTTGTTGCTCCAGATAGCCCACAGAGCGCTATGGGCCATGCTATAACTATTAGCGACACGCTTTATTGCGACCCGGTTAAGATCAATGAAAAGTACACTCATAAAGAATATAGCTGCTCCGGAACTCCTGCAGATTGTGTGAAAATTGCAACTCAGGAAATTTTACATCGTAAACCAGACCTTTGTGTAAGCGGTATAAATCATGGTTCAAATTCCTCCATAAATGTAATTTATTCAGGAACTATGAGCGCTGCGGTAGAAGCAGGAATTGAAGGAATACCGGCTATAGGATTCTCTCTTTTAGATTATTCGCTCACCGCAGATTTTGAACCTACCAAAAAGTTTATCAAAGCTATTACTCAAAAAGTTTTAAAGAACGGACTTCCAAAGGGAGTGGTATTGAATGTTAACTTACCTAAACTTCCAGAGGCAGATATTAAAGGGATAAAAATTTGCAGACAGGCTAAGGCCCTTTGGAAAGAAGAATTTGATAAACGTACCAATCCGCAAGGGAGAGATTACTATTGGTTAACAGGAGAATTTATAAATGAAGACAAGGGAGAAGATACAGATGAATGGGCTTTAGCGAACGGATATGTTTCTGTTGTGCCTGTACAGTTCGATCTTACCGCACATCATTATATTCAAGACCTTAATAGCTGGAATCTTAATGATTAGGAAACAAGTTCTAACCGGCCTGTTGGTGGGGATACTTGCCACGATAATAGGGATATTTCTATATATCTCTCTATTCTCTGAGCTGGACATAAAAACTACGCTCATCGAGGCCGCAAATAATGATTACTTAGGAAAGGTCATAGCATTAGGTGCTGCATTAAATTTTATTCCTTTTTTTATATTTATCAAAAAGAATGAGATCTATAAAGCGAGAGGTGTATTATTAGCTACAGTTTTAGTAGCAGTAATCATCGCAATTACAAAAATACTTTAGATTTAGAATGCTATGAAATACTATCTAATTGCTGGCGAAGCCTCTGGAGATCTTCATGCATCAAATTTGATGTTGGCTTTAAAAAAAGAAGACCCGCACGCAGAATTTAGATTCTGGGGAGGAGATCTTATGGAAGCTGCCGGCGGCACTTTAGTAAAACATTATCGGGAGTTGGCCTTTATGGGTTTCTCTGAAGTAGTGATGAACCTTCGCACCATTCTAAAGAACATTTCTTTCTGCAAACAAGACATTAAAGATTACAATCCAGATGCCTTGATCTTTATAGACTATCCAGGATTTAATCTAAGAATTGCAAAATGGGCAAAAGAAGAAGGTATTCCTACACATTTTTATATCTCTCCCCAAATTTGGGCCTGGAAAGAAAACAGAATATCGGCTATTAAAAGAGATATAGACCACATGTATGTGATCTTACCTTTTGAAAAAGACTTCTATGAAAACAAGCATGACTTCCCTATACATTTTGTAGGACACCCTTTAATAGATGCTATTGCTAAGCAAGATATAGTTGAACCAAAAAGTTTCAAAAAGAAGTTTCAATTAGATGACCGCCCAATTATAGCATTGCTACCAGGAAGCAGAAAGCAAGAGATCTCTAGAATGCTGGAAACCATGCTAAGCATAACAGATAACTATAAGGAATACCAATTTATAATTGCCGGAGCACCAAGTCAGGAACCAGAATTCTATGCTCAATACATTAAGAAGAAGAATGTGCATTTGGTTATGAATAGAACTTATGATATTCTAGGTTTAGCCACGGCAGCATTAGTAACTTCGGGGACTGCAACTCTAGAGACGGCACTTTTTAAAGTTCCGGAAGTGGTTTGCTATAAGGGTAGTACTATTTCCTATCAAATTGCACGTAGGGTGATAAAATTAAAGTACATTTCTTTAGTAAACCTTATCATGGATAAAGAGGTTGTTAAAGAGCTCATTCAGAATGATTTTAATACAAAATCTTTAAGTGCCGAACTCGATAAAATTTTAGACCCTAAAGTTCGCCACACAATATATGAGCAGTATTTTGAGTTAGAAATGAAATTAGGTGGCGCTGGCGCCAGTAAAAAAACCGCAAAACTTATTTATAATAATTTAAAACACTAATATATTTGATGAGAAGCAGAATCCTAACTCTATCTGTGCTATTAATTTTCTCATTGTTCCTAACCTCTTGTGGAGCATCTAAAAGCCAAATTCCTCAAACTAAAGAAGCTCGTAAACTAGCTAAAAAAGTAAAGTTCAATCCTCCTGCTCCAGCGGTAGCTATAAAAACTGCTAAGCCCGAAGAACTTCCTGAAGACAACAGAGTGTATAATATTACCTCTCACGCTTTAGATTACCAAGGCACTAAATATAAGTTTGGAGGAACTACAAGCGACGGTATGGATTGCTCCGGACTTGTTTACACCTCTTTTCTTAAGGAAGATATTCCATTACCAAGAACCTCCAGAGCCATGTCTTTACAGGGAGAGCGATTATCTCTTGACGATGTGAATATTGGTGACCTTTTATTTTTTGAAACCAATAAAAATAAAAAGGTAGTAAACCATGTAGGACTGGTGGTTGAAATTCAACCTGGCCAGATCCTTTTTATTCACTCTACCACTTCATTGGGGGTTATAATATCTTCACTTTCAGAAAATTATTGGTTTGATCATTTTGTTATGGCACGTCGGGTGATCTAAAATTTTAATTATCTTAATCTAGATCTTTAAAATTGAAGTTTGCTCAATTTTACTATAATAAAGCTTTCCATCACCCTACTTATTGGAATTGTGCTGGAGTTTTATTTTAAAATTCCAGTGGATATTCTATTGCCTATAGGATTCTTAATTTTTCTGATTTTTGTTAGCCTATATTTAAGATCCCGGAAATTAAAATTCCCAGATATTTTCTTTGGAATTTCTTTTTTCATGATGTTTCTGTTTCTAGGAGTTTTTACAGCATCACTACAACTTCCCTATACTCATGCGAAGCATTATGCTCATACTTTAAATAAAGAATCAAATAACCTTTACACGCTTACAGCTACAGTAGCAGAAGTATTAAAACCAACTTCCAACTACGAAAGATTTATAATCTTCGCCACTAGCTTAGATAGGCGTAAGACCAAAGGAAAAATTCTTTTAAATTTAAGGAAAGACATTAATTCTAAATCTTTAGAAGTAGGAGACATCCTCGTGATGCCTATACAATTTCAAGACATAAAAGCACCTTTAAATCCACATCAGTTCAGCTATAAAAGCTATTTAGAACGATCCGGAATACTCAAACAAGCTTATAGTGAACAAGAAGACGTTCAAATAATTGGCAGTAATAAGTTCAATATATTTAGGATTGCTGAAAGGTCTAGAAAAGAGATCATTTTAAAACTGGAGGAAGCAAATTTTACTAAAAATGAATTTTCCATTATAAAAGCGCTTTTACTAGGCGAAAGAAGAGATATTTCGCCAACCACCTTTTCAAATTACGCATCTGCGGGTGCTATACATATTCTAGCGATATCTGGCTTACATATTGGAATACTATTATGGCTGCTCACTATGATCCTAAAACCCATAGAAAGAATAAAATTTGGTAAATTCTATTCTTTCATGATCATTCTAATTTTTCTCTGGACCTTCGCCTTAATAACCGGCTTAGCACCATCTGTAGTAAGAGCAGTTTTCATGTTCTCAATTATAGCCGTTGGAATACAATTTAGAAGAAACACCAATATAACCAACTCTGTTTTTATATCATTATTCTTCCTTCTTTTGATCAATCCATATTACATCTATCAAGTAGGATTTCAACTAAGTTATTTGGCAATTTTAGGAATTACTAGTATTCAGCCTCTTTTACAAAAATTATGGAAACCGAAGAACCAGGTTATTTTATATTTCTGGAAATTACTAACAGTTAGTATTGCTGCTCAGCTAGCGGTTTTGCCACTTAGTTTATTCAATTTCCATCAATTTCCGACATTATTTTTCGTGACCAATATAGTAATACTACCATTTTTGGGAATAATATTAGGCTTAGGACTAATAGTGATCGTATTAAGTCTCTTAGATCTGCTTCCCGCAATACTAATTTATCTTTTTGAATTCATCATTTTACAAATGAATAATTTTGTGACATTCATTTCTTCTTTTCAAGCCTTTGTAATTAAAGATGTATCCTTTTCCATACTCCTATGCTTAACCACTTATTTAGTGTTATTTACATTAATTCAGTTAATATTAAAATGGACATCAAAGCGAATACTAACATTCCTGTTTTCAATCATGATCTTGCAAACAAGCCTGATATTCGAAAAAGCAGAAAGAACGCCGTTTAAAGCAATAATTTTTCATTCTACTGAACAAAGTCTAATAGCGATTAAAAAACATCAGAAACTAGCGCTTTACAGTCACCAAGAGATAGACAGTTCGCAGTTAATAATGCTCTCAAGGTTTAATACTGAAGAAAGAATCATATCTACACAAAGAATTGCTTTAGGGAATGTTTTAGATATTTGGGACAATAAAATATTGATAATTGATTCTTCCGGAATTTATGATATTCCTACTTATAAATCAGATATCATCATTTTAAGGAATTCTCCGAAGATCAATGTAGACAGAATGCTTGAAAAACTTCAACCTGAAGTTATAGTGGCAGATGGAAGTAATTATAAATATTTGGTGCAACATTGGCACAAAACCCTAGAAAACAAAAACTCCCTTTTTCATGCAACAGCAGAAAAGGGAGCGTATATATTTTATCCTCGAGAAAACTCTTTAAAATAGAGCTAACTATTTAATTCTTAAAAGTGCCTTTAAAATTGCTGGAGTATTTCTCCCAAGCATCAGACGTTGTAAGCTTTTTATAATCATCTTTAGCGATCATCTTTAAAAAGATCTCTACTTGCTCTGGAGTTCTATACCCCATTATTGGCGCGATAACATCGGCATTCTCATCAAAAAAGACCAGACTTGGATAACCAGTAATCTTTAAAGCATCTGCTAAAAAATGCTGACTATTTCTACCTTTTCTATTAGGATCGTGATTTGGATTGGTATACGTGAAATCTTTATAATTAATTTTTTCGGTTCCTTCGGCATCAAATTTTACCGCATAAAAATGCTCGTTGATATATGCTACCACATCTCTATTTGTAAAAGTATTCTTATCCATCATTTTACAAGGCCCACACCATGTTGTATAAGCATCCATCATGATCTTTTTTGGTGCTTTCTTTTGCGCTGCTAGAGCATCATTCATGCTCATCCATTTAATTTCCTGTGCTTGGGTAAAACCAACCACCAACATCATTATAAAAATGCTAATCGTTTTTTTCATGCTATAATTTTAAAAATGTGATATTATTCAATTATCATTCCGAAGTTATCGAATATCATGCATTAGTCTTTTCAACAGTGGATTTAATAATGCTACCAGTACTCCACCGGCTATAGGCACTATGGTAAATATTAGGAAAAAAGTTGAAAGGTCATACTCTTGAGTAACCGTTTCTATCATTCCCCCTAAAGATCCTGCTAACTTATTTCCAATGGCTATAGCTAAATACCACATACCAAACATAAAGGCTATCATTCTTGCTGGAACAAGTTTACTAACATAAGATAAGCCTAAAGGTGACAAACATAATTCTCCTAAAGTGTGTAAGAGGTATGCTAATATTAACCATATCATGCTCACCTTAGCTCCTTCTGCCACTCCGCTAGACCCTAATGCTAAAAGTCCGAATCCCAGACCTAGTAAGATTAGCCCGAAACTATATTTAAATGCTGCAGACGGATTGTATTTACTCTCCCACCATTTGGAGAAGAATGATGCAAATACAATTATAAAGAATGAATTTAGAATACTAAACCATGATACAGTGATCTCTGTGGTATCTGCAGTAAACTCTCTTCCTAACATCCATATAACAAGCGCCCATATCCCCGCAAAACAAATCCCTAAAATAATATTAGAACCCGGAATTTTACTGTAGGTCTGTTTCCATAAGAGATACAATACCCAAGTTATAATTGCCAATGGCACCACAGTTAATAATGCATTCACTACATTAAAAATAGTAGCCGAACTTCCTACAAGCACTCTATCTACATTATCTCTAGCAAATATGATCAAGGAAGAGGCGCCTTGCTCAAAAGACATAAAGAAGAATACTGTAAAAAAAGCGAAGATGATCACCGCTATTAGCCTATCCCTAACTATTGGCGCATATCTCGAAATTCTTGAAATTACTAATATTAAAAATAATATCAGCCCAAGAATAGCCATCCCAATTGGACCACTAAATTGTTCTCCACCTACATTAAAAGGCAAGAATTCTGGAAATAAATTGTAGTTCCCGATTCTAGATAAAGGATCATTTAATAAATAGATAAAACCAATACTGGCAGAAGCAGCAATTAATATCTTATCTACTAATGTAAATGGATTAGGTTTATGAGATACTCCTTTACTTTCCTCTTCACGAAGATGTTTTTCTGCTAAAGCTTTATCTGGCACTCCACCGACTTTTCCAAAAAGAGGTTTAGATAACCAAAATTGAAGCGTTCCTAAAAACATAAAAATTCCGGCAAGACCAAAGCCCCAGCTCCATCCAATTTTTTCAGCAAGATATCCGCAAAGCATCATTCCGAAGAAAGCACCTGCGTTTACACCCATATAGAAAATCGTATAAGCTCCATCTTTTTTATCAGATTTGCCTTCATACATTTCAGAAATAATAGAGGTAATATTAGGCTTAAAGAAACCCGTTCCTATTACAAGCAATCCTAATCCAAAATATAGCGAAAATTCGGTTTCCAAAGCCATAGAAGCATGACCTAGCGTCATAATAGCTGCTCCTATAATTACTGCCCAACGATACCCTGTAAACTTATCAGCAATTAAACCACCTAGTATAGGCGTTAAATATAGAAGACCTGCGTAGGTACCAAAAAGAGCTCCTGCATTTTCTGCAGACCAACCCCATCCAGGATTATCTACTCCTACAATTGCCATGGTTAAGAAATTCACTAAGAGAACTCTCATTCCATAGAAAGAGAATCTTTCCCACATTTCTGTAAAGAACAATACAAAAAGACCTGCTGGGTGGCCCAACACATTACTTTTAAAGAAATCTGTTGGAGTTACTTGCGCTGTTGCCATTTACACCTTAGTTAAAGTTCTTTTCACCTAGATCATACTGCTCTTGTTCTGGCAATTCTCTCTCATCATCTTCCACTCCGTGTGTAAGCCTTTTTAAAGGCTTTAGAAGTAGGATTACCAAAAGACCAAATATTGAGGTGAATATTGTAATTCCCCAAAAAGTAGCATATTCCATATCTGTTTGAAGCTCTTCTACTATAAAGTTACCTTTATAACCATTCTTCTCATCCCCTTGCTTAAAATCTATTAAGATATGGTAAGGGTTCTCTGCAGTAACATTTTCTTCTTTTAAGGTTTCGATCACTTCCTCTGTTCTCTCTTCATTTTTGAATTTAATAAAATTCAATATAGGCTGACTATTATCCAACGTGGTCACCTGAAGTTCACCATTTTCCTCATACACATTTCCAGCAAGTCTAAAATCTTGTGTTTTGGTTATAATAGAATCATTGATCTGTAAATTTTGAGCCATTTGTGAAGTGGTTGCATTAAGTTCTACAACCATAGGCTCTCCCTGAGAAAATTCACCAATAACTCCAGCAACTTTATTTCCAAGTCCTGTAGCGGCAAAGTAAACTCCCATCATTAATGAGGCATATTTTACCGGCGCCAGCTTAGTAATAAAAGATAGCGCTACCGGAGAAGAGCAAAGCTCTCCAATAGTGTGCAATAAATAAGCTAATACCAACCAGTACATAGCTGCTTTCTCATCATAAGGAGTATAGCTTTTAGCTGCCATTGCCATAAAAATAAATCCAAGTCCCATGATAATTACACCCGTAGCCATCTTAAAAATAGACGATGCTTCTTTGTTTTTAAGTTTACGCTTAGCCCAGAAATTTGCAATTATTACCCCAAAAATAATAATGAATAAGGCATTTAAAGATTGGAACCATGTTGCAGGAACCTCATTTCCAATTAATGGAAGTGTAAATGGTATAGATCTGTTAGTCTTATCGAGCGCGTAAATATTCATTAATCCACCAGCCTGTTCAAAAGCTCCCCAAAAAACAACTACCAGTAAAAAAGATAAGATCATCACAACATAACGATCTTTCATAATTTGTGTGCTCAAGTCTTTATAAACCATCAACATTAAGGCCGTTACTAATGTTAAAAATATATATAGCAGTCCATATGGTAAAGATTCAAATATCAGATAGTATAGAGACCCTGCCATTAATACAGAGGTGATTACCAATTGTAGAGGTGATTTTAAAAGATCTGAGAACAAATTTCCTAAAGAGGCACCATCTGCCATTTCTGTTTTAGACAATAGATTTCCAACATTGGTTAGGTACTTCTGCCCCCATAAATAAACCAATAATCCTAAAGCCATTGCAATTCCGGCAAGGCCAAATCCCCAATGCCATCCTATCTGTTCTCCAACATAACCAACAATTAAACTGGAAAGGAAAGCCCCAAGGTTAATCCCAATGTAAAATATGGTAAAACCTTTATCTCTTCTAATATCTCCTTCTTTGTAAAGACCACCAACCATTGTAGAGATGTTTGGTTTTAGCATTCCAACTCCAGCAATGATCAATCCTAAACCGGTGTAAAATGCCCACATTTCTTCTACTGCAAGTATCCCGTGTCCGGCAACCAATATGATACCTCCTACGAGTACTGTCTTTTTCTGACCTAGCAATTTATCTGCTATGATACCTCCGGGAATAGAAGCAACATATACCAACATAGTATACCAACCGTAGAGTGCAATTGCCTCTCCACCTGTCCATCCTAGCCCTGCGTTGCCACCTGTAGTTGCACTAACAAGATAAAGTACAAGAATTGCGCGCATTCCGTAGTAAGAAAAACGCTCCCACATTTCTGTGAAGAATAAGATATAAAGACCAACCGGATGCCCGAATAATTCTTTTTGATTAACTGGAGGTGCAGTATTTGCCATTTATTTAAAGTTAGTTTAGGTTATTATAAATTCTCTTCGATGAAATTCGTCATTTTGGTAAACAAGTGTAATCTTGTATTTCCACCATAAATTCCATGATTCTTATCTGGGTAAATTGCCCAATCAAATTGCTTGTTAGCCTGTATTAAAGACTCTATTAATCTCATACTGTTTTGAACATGAACATTATCATCTCCAGAACCATGAACTAATAAATATTTTCCTTCCAATTTATCTACATGGTTAATTGGAGAATTCTCATCGTATCCTGTTGGATTTTCCTGAGGAGTTGTCATATATCTTTCAGTATAGATGCTGTCATAAAATCTCCAGCTTGTAACCGGTGCAACAGCAATGGCCATAGAAAATACATCGTTCCCTTTTAAAATAGCGTTGGTAGACATAAAGCCACCAAAGCTCCATCCCCAAATACCAATTCTGTCTTGATCTATATAATTACGAGCTCCAAGTTTCTTTGCAGCAGCAATTTGATCTTCTAATTCAAATTTCCCAAGTTCATTTTGAGTTACTTTTTTAAAGGCAGCACCTTTAAATCCAGTTCCTCTTCCATCTACAGAAGCTACTATATATCCTTTATCTGCCAAAAGCTGGTACCAATAATCATTAGCTCCGAAATAAGAATTTGAAACCGTTTGAGATCCAGGTCCAGAATATTGGAACATCAATAATGGATATTTTTTAGACTCATCAAAATGAGATGGTTTAATCATCCACATATTTAATTCATTCCCATTAATCTCTATAGTAGAAAGTTCTTTTGCAGAGAAGTTATAAGCCTTCTCTTTTTCTAATAATGCTGAATTATCTTTTATTACTCTAACTAACTTTCCAGATTTAGCATCATGCAACGTATACTTATTTGGTGTGGTGGTATTTGTGAAGGTATTGATGAAGTAAGAATAATCTGCGCTAAAGTCTGCACTATTGGTTCCTTCATTCTCAGTTAGCCTTTTTTTGTTCTTTCCATTTGCCTTGATAGCGTATACATCTCTGTTCACACTTCCATTTTCTGTACTTTGATAGAATACGGTTTTAGACTTTGGATCAAATCCGTAGTAATTGGTTACTTCCCACTTCCCTTTAGTGATCTGATTGATCAGTTTTCCATTCTTGTCGTAATGATAAATATGGTTCCATCCATCTTTCTCACTAGTCCAGATAAAACTATTATCATCTAAAAATGTAAGATTATCGGTAACATCTACGTATGCTTTATCAGAATCGTTTAAAACCACTTTATACTCGTTGGTTTTAGTATTCACAAAAATAAGATCCAGATTGTTTTGATGACGATTCAACACCTGAGCGCTTAATACATCAGCATTGTTGGACCATTTAATTCTAGGAATATAGAAATCATTGTAATCTCCCAACTTTATATCATTAGTTTTTTCAGATTGAAGATTATAAACATGCAGTGAAACCTTAGAATTTGCTTCACCCGCTTTTGGATATTTGAAAGTAGAAGAAGTTGGATAAAGTTCACTTCCAAACATATCCATTGAAAATTCTGGAACCTCTCTCTCGTCAAATTTTAAGAATGCAAGTTTAGATCCGTCCTTATTAAAATCAAATGCTCTAACAAAAGCAAATTCTTCTTCATATACCCAATCTGTAACGCCATTAATATTTTCATTTATCTTTCCATCTGTAGTTACTTGCGTCTCTTTACCAGAAGCAAGATCTTGGATGAAGATATTATTATCAAAAACATAAGCTACTTTAGAACCATCAGGAGAAAAAGTAGGCTCCTGCACTTTTCTATCGGTTAACTTTTTCAATGATTTTGAAGACATATCGTAAACATAGAAGATACCACGAGAAGAATGTCTGTAGATCTGTTCCATATCTGTTCCTAATAAAACCTGCGCTTCATTATTGCTTAACTGATAACTAGAAAACCTGTTCACATCTTGAAGGTTCGCACTATTTACTAAACTTCTTTTCTTTTCGCCAGACTTATATGCGTAGACATCTATACTTGAAGTTCCTTTGGATCTATCCTGATTTAGAACAATATATTCATCTCCATTATTTAAAGAATTTAGAGACTCCAAGCGTTGCTGGCTAAACTCTCCATTCCATATTTCTTCTAGACTTACTTGTTTTTCCTGTGCAAAGATCGCTGAGGTTCCTACCATAAAAAGGGCAAGAAAAAATTGAGATAATTTCATAAAATGTTGAGAATATTTTTTGTAGGCCAAGTTTACTAAAAATTGAGCAAAAAACACCCGTTTTGTGTGTTAAATACTAACAATTTGTTAATGTGAACCACTGGTTTTTCTAATTAAATTTATTCTGCACACAATCAAATTCTTGGGTTTTATCAATAGTAAGAGTAATTGTATCTTTGGAATTCAAATCTTACTTAAATGAACAAACCTATTTCCGGCTTTTCCAAATTTAGCAAACAAGAAAAGATAAACTGGTTATCGCAAACTTATCTAAAAGATTCTGATACATCTGTAGCTGTGCTAGAACAATATTGGCATGAAAATGAAAAACTGCAGCAACTGCATGATGAGTTTACAGAAAATACGCTTAGTAATTTTTACCTCCCTTTTGGTCTTGCACCAAATTTTATGATCAATGGAGATCTTTTTGCGATTCCAATGACCATTGAAGAAAGTTCTGTGATAGCTGCTGCTAGCAAGGCTGCCAAATTCTGGCATTCTCGTGGAGGATTTAAAGCAACTGTTCTAAATACGGTAAAAATAGGCCAAGTACATTTTCTCTTTAAGGGAGATAAAAATAAATTAGAAGACTTTTTCAACTTTTGTAAACCCAAATTATTGTTTGCAGTAAGCTCTATAACCAAAAATATGGAGAAGCGCGGCGGTGGGGTTTTAGATATATCATTAAGAGATAAAACAGAATCTTTAGAAGGTTATTTTCAGCTTCACTGCAAGTTCGAAACTAAAGATTCTATGGGCGCTAATTTTATAAATTCTTGTTTAGAAAAATTTTCAGAAACCTTTAAATCGGAAGCACTCAATTATGAGCAATTCTCTCCTGAAGAAAAACAAATAGAGGTAATTATGAGCATTCTCTCTAACTATGTACCAGAGTGTATTGTTAGAGCTGAAGTAAGTTGTAAAGTTGAAGATCTTTCTGATGATAAACTTACAGAGCCAAAGATCTTTGCAGAGAAATTTCTTACTGCCATGAAGATCGCAGAAATTGAGCCCTATCGTGCAGTAACACATAATAAAGGCATCATGAACGGCATAGACGCCGTGGTACTAGCCACCGGAAACGATTTTAGAGCTGTAGAAGCAGGAATACATGCATATGCTTCCAGAAATGGGAGTTACAGTAGCCTCACTCACGCAAGTGTTGAGAATGGCATCTTTAAATTCTGGATTGAAATTCCATTGGCATTAGGAACCGTTGGTGGACTTACAAATTTACACCCCCTCGTAAAAGTTGCTATGGAAATACTTCAAAAACCTACTGCAGCACAATTAATGCAAATAGTAGCTGTTGCCGGTTTGGCTCAGAACTTTGCGGCCGTTAAATCTTTGGTGACTACAGGAATTCAACAGGGACATATGAAAATGCATTTAATGAACATACTCAATCAATACAATGCATCTAATGCAGAGAAAGATGAGCTAGTTCATTATTTCAAGCATCACACAGTTACTCATAGCAGTGTCTCTGAACAACTTGAAAAGTTAAGAGCCTAAGACCAATATTTAAAATTAGATTTCATTGAAAACATTTAGAAGCAACGGGAAACTTTTAATTACAGGAGAATATACGGTTTTAGACAAAGCCCTTGCACTTGCAATACCTACAAAATTTGGTCAAACTCTAGAGGTTAAAGCTAACCAACATGACGCAATTAGATGGGAAGCTTATAAAAACAACGGGCAACTTTGGTTTAGTGCAAACTTAGATCTTGGGGATATTCAAAATGGAAACCAGAAAAACCTTAACACGATTGAAGAAACGAGGTTATTAGAAATTTTGAAAGTTGCAAATAAATTAAATCCAAAGACCTTGAGCGCTGCCACTGGATACAATGTAATTACCAGGCTAGAGTTTCCACAAAACTGGGGCTTAGGAAGCTCATCAACACTTATCAATAACATTGCGCTATGGTTTGAAGTAGATGCCTATAAACTGCTCTCTTCCACTTTTAAAGGAAGTGGATATGACATTGCCGCGGCAAATACAGATTACCCCATAACCTATCAGCTTACCAACAGCAGAAGAAGTATTCTCACCTCCAACTTCAACCCATCTTTTAAGGATAGCCTGTTCTTTGTACACTTAAATCAAAAGCAGAATTCTAGAGAATCTATAGCACATTATAAAGCTCAGGATAAAGAGTCCTTAATATCAGATATAGAAAAGGTATCAGCACTTACAAGAAGCTTTGTAACCTGTGAAACTTTAGAAGAATTTAAGCTGCTCATGAACATTCATGAAACTCTTATCTCTAGATTAATTAACACTCCTAAGATCAAATCTCAGCTTTTTCCGAATTTTAAAGGCGCTATAAAAAGTCTTGGAGGTTGGGGAGGAGATTTTATACTAGCTACCGGTGGAAGTGAGGAACAGGAATATTTTAAAGAGAAAGGTTATAATACCATCCTCACATATTCTGAAATGACTTTATAGTCAATATCTCAAAATGATAATTTCTGCATTAAAGTTTATTAACTTTTCAGATTAACATGCCCAACTTATTATAGCATCTACTTTATTTTAGATCCAGAAATAACTTTAGCCCGAAATTTAAAGTCATATTCCAACAAAACAGAATTCCATAAAAAAACCCGAAGCTAATAGTCTCGGGTTTTTTTAATATGATAAACTTAAATTCTACTAGTAGAACTTAGCTCTGTTATCTTCAATATCTGCATTTTCTTTAAGTGCAGTGAACACTCTTGCATTAACAGACTGTCTTCTTTTAAGCGTTTCCTGATTTGCGAATGCTCTATATGATTCCATTTTTGGAGCCTTATTTATAGCATCAACCTTAACCACATACACACCTTTTTCTCCAGCAATTGGCTTACTCATTTCCCCTACTTTTTGAGAGAAAACTGCACCTACAACTTCCGGCTCACTTCCTGCACCTGCTAATGTTGGATTTTTAAGATTAATAGCGCTTGCGGTTTGCACACTAGAATTTTGAGATCTAGCGATATCCTCTAAAGAATTACCACTAATTTTCTCTTTGATAAGTTTCGCTTTCTTTTCTTTCATTAAGATCGGAGAAACTACTGCAGATGCATCTTCAGCAGATTCTGTTCCTTTTTTCTTAACAGCAGTTACCTGCGCTACCACATATCCTCCAGGAACTTCAAATTTCTTTATATCTCCAGCTTTAATTTCATCTTCAAATGCCCACTGTACAATTCTTCTTTGTGGACCTACGCCAGGAATGTTCTCATCTAGAGCCTTCATTCCTCTTACAGTTCTTACATTGAAATTGTCTGTTTTAGCTACCTCATTAAATCCTTTATCCTTAGCATTCATTTCAAACTTAGTCACCTTAGTAAAAAGATCATTGATAGATTTTTCTGAAGCTTCTATATTTCTAGCAATAGTTGCCACTTTTACAGCACGCTCTTCAGCTGTTTTTTCTTCTATATTGATTACATGGTAACCAAAATCTGATTCTACAACTCCAATTTGCCCAGCGTTGTTATTAAAAACGAAATCATTGAAAGGTGCAACCATTCTTCCCGGTCTAAAATAACCAAGGTCTCCACCATTTGCCTGAGAACCTAGATCTCCAGAGAATTCCTTCGCTAGGTCTGCAAATTTAGTCTTATCAGACTTTACAATATTTAAAATACTATCTGCTAAAGATTTGGCTTCTGCTTTAGTTCTATTAGTTCCATTAGCAGTTTGAAGTCCTTGCCAAGAGATCATTATATGACTTGCTTTTGCAGAATCTGCCATTTGCTTAGCATCTACCATCTTAGTCACTTTCCAGTAACCAGCTTCTTTGTAAGGTCCATAAACCTCACCTTTGTTCAAGTTAAAGATCTGATCTTTATAATCACTCTTTATCTCATCCTGAAAGAAGTATAGATCTTGATATTGGATATCTGAATTCTGATTTACATAAGTTTCAATGTTCTCCGCATCTTTAAAACTTGGTAATGTGTCATTCTGATTTGATGCAGCATTAAATTGAACTCTGCTAGACATTACATCTGACACAGTAGATTTTGCTTCTGCTTCATCTTCTACAGAAGCTTCCTCCTGAAAATATACATATTGTATATCTCTTGCCTTCTCAGTTTGAAATCTTTCTGAATGTTTTTTAACGTAATCTCTAATTTCATCTTTACTTACAGTAACCTCTGCATCTGCAATACTGCTGTAAGGAATTTGAACATACTTAAGATCTACATTATCATTCTCTAATTGATATGCTTGCTCACCTTCTAATAAGGTAGCTCCAACACCAGCTTTAATAAGATTGTAATAGATATTTTCTTTTGCAGCCTCTGCTACTGAATTCTCGTAGTTCAACCAGTTGTTGTAAGCTTCTGGAGAAGTTGCTTTTAAATTGGCAACATATTGTTGAAGTTTACTTTCATCAAACATTCCAGCTTCATTGGTAAAATTAGGGTTATCTGCCAATTGCTGACGCAATAACATTTTAACCTGAGCTTCTCCAACACCAATTCCAAGCTCTTCAAATTCTTCCTTTAAAATAACTTCTCTCAATTTCATGTCCCAAACTTGGTTCACCACTTGCGCAGTTGTAGCGTTGGGCCCCATGTTTCTTTGATAAGCTTCTACTTGTCTTGCAAAATCTTCACGACCAATTTCTTCACCATCTACCGTTGCAACTACGTTTTGAGACTTTTGCGAACTCATGCCTCCATTACGAATTACATCGGCAAGTACGAAAGAGAATAACGCCAGTGCAATGATAATTATTAAGAAAACTGAACGCTGTCTAATTTTATTTAATACTGCCATTTTTAGTTATGATTTATCTAATATAGTGGGCGAAAATAGTGTTTTTAGCCTAATTATAAAACTTAATATTTGCAAAATTTTAACGCTTTCCTCAAATTAGTCCTTATCCTTTAATTCTAGCTCTACTAATTCAATTTTTGTATTAGAAACTTCTAAGATCTTTATTTTAAAATTCTCTACTCTAAGCTCTTCAAATTGTTGCGGAATCTCTTCGGTATAATTAGTAATAAAGCCTCCAAGAGTCTCATAATTTTCCCCTACAGGTATATTCAACTTATATGCTTCATTCAAATAATCTACTTCTATTCTGGCAGAAAATTTATAATGATCTTCTCCTAGTTTCTCTTCAATTAAAATTACTGGATCATGCTCATCTTCAATTTCACCAAATAATTCTTCCACAATATCTTCTATAGTGATCATTCCGCTAGTACCTCCATACTCATCAATAACCACTGCAATACTTTTTCTCTTTTTAATAAGAATGTTTAATACATCTTTCACCCACATGGTCTCAGGAACAAAAACTACCGGTAACAAGGTAGATTTTAATGTTTTAGGCTTTTTGAATAATTCAAAAGAATGTATGTATCCAATAATATCATCTATAGTTTCATTATAGATAAGAATTTTTGAAAGTCCTGTTTCTGTAAAGGTTTGAATAAGGTCTTTTGGAGCCACGGTATGGTCTACCGCTACGATTTCTGTTCTGGGCACCATTACTTCTCTCGCTTTAATATCAGAAAACTCTAAAGCATTTTGAAAGATCTGAATTTCTGAATCTACCTCTTCATCAGACTCCACAGTTTCCATTTGCTCACTAATAAAATTCCCAAGATCTAACTTGCTAAAAGCTAATTGCACTTCATCACCATCAGTTTTAAAAAACCTTTTTAAGATCACGTCTGAAATCCATATGACGAAGGAAGAGATAAAACTGAACAGCAGATAGAATAAATAAGCAGGGAATGCAAAGAACTTTAAAAGTGAATTTGCGTAGATCTGAAAAAATACCTTCGGAAGAAATTCTGCTGTGAACAAGATCACCAATGTAGAGATCACCGTTTGTGTAAATAAACTAAAATCCACCACCAAAGCTCTTAAAAATGAATTATCTACAGGAAGTAAACTTCCAAGCCACATCATAATAAGGTCTCCCATATAAAAACCATATACAACCAAAGCTATGTTATTACCCACCAACATGGTAGCAATAAACTTTGAAGGTTTTTTAGTGAGTTTCTTTAAAACTTTGGCAAGAAATCCAGCTTGTCTTTTTTCAATCTCTATAAAGATCTTATTAGAAGAAACATAGGCTATCTCCATACCCGAAAAGAATGCGGATAAAATTAGAGTTCCTATAATTATGAGTATGTTAACTTCCATAAATTATGAACGATTGCCCTTCTCAATCCTTTTCCTAAACCTGCGTTTAAAAAAGAACATAAAAATTGCGAGTACGGTAAAGAAGATAAACAGATACGCTCTATTTCTTTCCAAGTTCCAAAGTCTTATGGTTTCAAACAGAAAGAAAGCTGCAATTACTAAATAAGCGTATTCAAAGTATTTAAAAAATTTCATCATTTGTTCTTTTCTTCAATTACCTGTATTCCCACATTGGTGCGAGAACGGAAATTACTAAAATTTAAATCGGAATCAAAGCCTTGCCCATCATTACGAGCTCCATTGGCAAACCTTATGGTATTTGCTTTATCTGTAAACACCCACGCTAACGATTGATCCCAAAATAACTGGTCTGCTTCCAATTTTGTACTATCAGATGTTACCAAAACAACATCACCCTGAAGATCTATTAATCCTGGACCATCATAGATAATAGCATAATTTGCAGTGACTGTATTCTTATTATTATCCTCATCAAAAAATTCGACTTTTACACCCTCAGGAAATTCTCTATAAGGAAATTCAAGATTGGTAAAATCTAACATCTTCGGACTTTTTAGAGTTGCTACCACCCTACCGGAATCTGTATATTTCAAGAACATCTCTTCCCCAATAGTTTGCGGACTATCTGCTTGTTGATCTAGCGCCCTAACCTGATTAAGATTGCCCTGACATGAAAAAAGCATTGTCACAGCGATAACTGTGACAATGCCTGAATATATATTTTGATATGTGATCATTGGTATTACAATGAAGGAACTCTCACGCTCTCACCAATCCAACATCCTATGCTGATTGATTGACCTGCTTTTCCAGCCTGGAAAATATCAGCTTTTTGAGGAGCTCTTCCTTTGTATGCAGCTACACTTTCATTTGCAACTCCACTTAAAGATGGATCTACACTTCCAGCTTTTGCAGCATAGTTAGCAGCTAACCAGTATACGGCTCTTTTACTAAAGGCATCTGTACCACAGCTGTTAGCACTTTGCGCGTACATATTTGCTATTTGCAAGTAAGCTCTTCCTGAAGAAGGCTTCGCTTGAAGCGCTTTTCTATAGTACGTTCTAGCCTGACCAAAGCTTCCTTTTTTCTTATAGTTATCTGCAATCTTCATGTAAACTCTAGACTTATCTGAAGGATTAGTTTCTAGATCTGCAGATTCGTTATAATATTTAAGAGCTTGAGAAGCTTGTCCTTTTGCATCCGCTAATTGACCTAAATAAAGAGCAGATTTTGCAGAAGGCTCAGCTTTGTGTAAAGCTTCAGATAATTTAAAGAAGATCGGATCTTCAGTACAATCTTTAGCAGACAATCTTCCTGTTGCAATTTTCAACCAAGAAACATCATCTTTTCTTGCATCAAAATCTTTATTGTAAAGAGGAATCAAGTTATCACAATCTGCTCTCTGACCTAATTTACCATTAATACTGCTTTTTACAGTACTATAAGCCTTTAAGTTGATCTCAGAATTCTTAACTAATCTTTCTTCTTTAGCAGTTAAAGCCGTTCCTGCTTCTTGTTTCTCTAAAAGTGGAGCAAGATTTTCTGCTAGAGAATTTTCTTCTTCTTCTACTTTAGAAACAACTTCATCATAGTTAGCAAATACATCTTCTAAACTTTTCTTTCCTTCATCTTGTAGATCTACAAGTAAAGAGAAGTAAGCATAAAGTGCTTTAGCACTAGTAAAGTTTGCTCTATCAGCTTTAAAAGCCTCATCAAATGCGTTGAATTGCTCTTCTTTAGTACCAATACCATTGTCATACTTTAACATTGCAATACTAGCCTGAACATCTCCAGCACTTGTTTTATTTGGAAAATATTTTAGACGATCATTCATTAATTGAATCATCTCTTCAATAAAAGCTGTTTTTTGATCTGCCTGAGCATTATCGATTTTATAATTAAGCACACGTTCCAAATATTGGAAGGTTGCTAAACTATATGTTGGGCAATTTTCTTTAACTTCCATTAAAGGCTTGTATGCTTGCTCATATCTTTGAGCTTTTGCATCATCATAAGCCAGCGCTGCCTTAGTAGCGCAATCTGCATTAGATTGAGCGTGTAGCACACCAGATCCTAATAACAATCCAGAAAGGGCAATTATAAATTTAGTTTTCATTTTCTTGTTTTTATTGTGGTTAATCAAATTTACGTTGCTGGAACCATTTGTCGTTCAAAGATAAACTTATTGAAACTTTAAAGAAGTTTTCTTTAATTAAACCAGAACTTGTTGTACCGCGCTGTCCATACTCTAGTCCTAAGTTTACATTTGAGAAATCTGTTCCTGCTGGTAGACCTAATCCAAAAGATATGCCAAACTCGTTGATATCTTCATTGTTGATACTTAAGCCAGTTTCTTCATACCTCACACCGGCTCTATAAACAACTCTACTTAAGTAACTTGTAATAGAATTATACTTAGGAATATAAAATCCACCCAACCTATATTGAGAGGCGTCTTTATAATTTGAATTCTGACCTGTAATTGAAGAATTAAGACCAAAATCGCTCGCTTTTAAGTTTGTGTATTCCGCACCCATAAACCATTTGTTCACCTTTCCAAGTCCTGCACCTATGGTAAGCTGCCCTGGTAGCGTTAACTCATTGTCTTCAGAATTTACATCAACTTCATCTGTAACCTGTTCTGTACCATCCAGCCCAATTCTAACTGTTGCGGTATTCACCATTTTGTCTAGATTGATACTCATCTTAGGCGCAAAGGTGATTGCAGAGTACATTCTAACATCTTCCGATAGATCATGCTGATAGTCTAAACCAAAATTATAACTAAACCCTTTAAAGTCGTTTCTAGAAATTTCTCGAGTTCCATATTGCACTCCAGCCTGAAAAGCTGTGAATGTATTTTGAGAATTCCCAAAATTATAATCTGCTTCTACACCAATACTCAGATCTTCAGTAAGTGCATAACCAGCGGTAAGAAAAACCTTATTCATACCACCTCTACCTGTAAATCTATTGGCAGTTTCTTCATTAACATCTAAAATTCTATATCCAACAGAGGTATAAGGAATAAGGCCAAGACCAAAATTAAGTTTTCCGGTTGGGATACCAATCGCCAAATAATCTAAGGTTGTAGTTTTACTATTTTCAGAGCCTTCATCTGCCGTAAGCTTAATACTTTGTGTACTTCCTGCTACGGTATAGGTTGTTAACTTCAATCTTCCGTAAGCGGCAGGATTTCTTAGGTTCACATGTATACTATCTGAGAATAGCCTAAGCCCTCCCATAGATTGATTTTCTACAGTTCCTTTAAATTTATTGAGTCCAATTCCGTAATAAGAATAAGGGGAGGATGTTCCTTCCTGAGCAGCCATTAACACGGTAGATAACAAGGCTACGATTATTATAAATCGTTTAATCATTGAGATTTATTAAATTCTAAAATATAATTCAATCCTTCGAGGAGGAAATTAGAGTTCGCAAAGATGCTATTTTTTAATCGTTTACACAAAAATTGTGCATCTCCGCCTGTCAAAATAATTGTTAAATCTTTATACTGAGCACTATAGGCATTTATCACCCCATCAATTTCAGCTGTAATTCCCACAATAACACCAGAATGCATGCTATTTTTAGTGGAATTACCAATAAGTGCTACATCTTCTTCTGGTTCTAATAACGGCAAATTTTGAGTAAACGTATTTAACGCATTATATCTCATTTGCAATCCGGGAGAAATCGCACCTCCAAAATATTCATTTTTGCTGGTAATAAAATCGAATGTGATACACGTGCCGGCATCAATAATTAACACATTTTGCTTTGGATATTGAAAAGATGCTGCAGACACCAGCGCTGTTCTATCATTTCCCAGAGTTGAAGGAGTAGCATAAAGGTTCGTAAAGACTTTTGGAAGCTCGGGAGTAAGAATAGTGAGATCTAGCGTTTCCTCGATCTTTTGAAGCCACTTTGGAGAGGTTTTAGCTACCGAAGAGACCATACATTTGATAGTTTGAGGGTACTTTTGAATTATTTCTTCAAAATTTTTTAAAAAATCTTGTTTGAGACAAATTTTTTTTGTGATGAATTTACTTTGCTGAAATACAGCCATTTTGACCAACGTATTTCCAATATCGACGACTAGATTCATAGGTTTTATTAAAAAAAACGAAGTTACAAAAGCATTTTTTTAAAATTTCATTTGTGAGAAAGTAAAATTGAAATTATATTTGCACCCGATTGAGAGGCTTACTACAAGTTTTTAAAGCAACTGGTGCCTTAGCTCAGTTGGTAGAGCAAAGGACTGAAAATCCTTGTGTCCCTGGTTCGATTCCTGGAGGCACCACCTTAAAAACCCCTAGACATTTGTCTTGGGGTTTTTTTAATTTATAGAGATTGAGGAATTTGATTAAAGAAGGAATATCTACTAATATAAATTTTCCCCAAGCTCTCTAAGCTTTGCAATGCTTACGGGTTTACTTAGAAATCCGGAGATCTCCGGAATCGCATTTGCCTTCGACTTATCTGAGGTTGCTATAGAAGAAGTAACTATATAGATCTTGGTTTCTTCTGCAAATTGAGGTCTGTATTCTTTAAGTGCTTCCAGAAATTGCCAGCCATCCATTTCAGGCATATTTATATCTAACAAGATCACTGTTGGTAATGAAACTTCTGAATTTTTAAAATAATCTAGCGCTATATCTGCACGACTATACACCACGATCTCACCAAAAGCAGACGAGCGGTTTATCATCTTTTTTATGATGAGCTGATAGATCATATCATCATCTATAACACAGATATCTTTTTTCATTTAAAATGCACTTTAAAATTTGAACCTTTTCCCACAGTGCTTTCTACATTTATTTTAGCATCCATGGCATCCAATTGATTTTTTGTGATAAACAATCCCACTCCCCTAGAATTAGATCTCCCGGTGAACGTTTTATACAATCCAAAGAGTTTATCTCGATGTTTTTCCAGATCTATACCAATACCGTTATCTGCAATTTCCAACACCCAACCGGCACCTTCTTTTCTCCCGGTAATAGTTACTTCTAAAGGAACCGCTTTGTTTCTATACCTCAACGTATTAGATAAGAAGTTAAGCAATACACTTTCCATATAGGCCGCATTAAAGTCTACAACCATCTCTTCAGGAACCTTAACATTATAAACAGCATTCTTCTTCTCTATTTCGAACTTTAACAGATCTAAAGTTCTGTTTATATATTTAAGCACAGAAACTGGCTCTATTACCAGATCTATATTAGAATGTATAGAAGTAACATCATTTAGATCTACCAAGGTTTGATTAAGCGAATCTGCCACGTTAGAAAGCATCTCAATATATTTTATCTTCTCCTCTTCCGACTCTGAATACTCATATAAATTTAATATGGATTGAAAATTGCTGGAGTGAGATCTCAAATTATGAGAAACAATATAAGAAAAGTTAAGCAATCTTCTGTTTTGATCCATTACCGTTTGATAAGAACGCTTAAGATCTGTTTCTGCCTGCTTCTTTTCTGTAATATCTTCCACAATAGCAACATGAGTTGTTGGAGACTCTCCCTCATGCCACATTGCCGAAACCGTAAGTTTGATCCAAACTACCTCTTTATCTTTTCTTATAATACGCTTCTTCATGGTGTATTCTTTAAATACTCCGGCTCTTAAGCGTTCCATGTTTTGCATATCTTCCTGTAGATCTTCCGGATAAGATAGCTGCATATAATCTAAGGTTAAGATCTCTTCTTTACTATAACCTATAAGTTCTCTGCATTTTTTATTGGCATCTAAGATCTTTCCGGTACTTGAATCTAAAAGCGCTACGCCAATGGCAGCCTGATTAAAAATACTCCTAAATTTCAATTCACTTTTAATTAATTCTCCCGCCTGAGAATTAACGAGCGCCTGTAATCTTGCTGGTTGTTTTAATAGCTGAAACATCGCCCAGCCTAAAAATAAAGAAGATAAGATCACCAGGATCAAAAAAGGAAGAAGCATATAGAAATTTGCATTCCGGTTTACCGGAGATATGTAGAATTTCCAGTCGCCATCAGGCAAAAGTACTGTTTGTGAATAAGATCTATCTAGCTCCGCTTTGTTTGGAGAATAAACAATCTCCTCTCCTGTACCCTTTTGTATCTTGGAAAATTGAAAATTATACTTATCCCCTACCAATGGGAATATGCCCGACTTATCTAATAGATTATCGAACTTTATAATAATAGCAGAAAAACCCCAGAACTTATTCTTAATAAAGACAGGGAGTCTCCCTAAAATTGCATATCCACCCTGCCGTAATTCAAAGGGACCTGCAAAATACATTTTACGTAATTGTATAGCTTTATATGCTTCTGCATTTATTTTGCTGTCTTTTAAGATATCATATCCAATAACACTCCTATTTTCTTCAAATGGATATACTTGCTGAATAACACCTCCGGGCACCATTTGAACTCCATCTATAAAGGGATTATCATCTACTAGGGATGGAGCTACTTCATAAAAATTATTAACAGATCCAGAATCATCTATGAGTAACGCCAGACTTAAGGCTACAGAATAACTGTTTTTTAGAGAGTGATTTATATTTTGCTCAACAAGATTAACGATATTGGTCATCTCTCGCGTATCCGATTCTTTTAAGATCTGATAGCGTTGCCAAAGACCGAATAGCCCAATAGATAGAAAGAAGATCGTTGTACAAATAGCAACCACAAGTGGGCGCTTAAAAAAATTAGTGAAAATCTTTAAGAGCCTGGAGGTTGAATTCATACTATAGACAATGAATTATAAAATTGAGCTGCGATAATGTAATGCTTGTGGAATCTAATTTACACGTATAACTAACTTCAAAATAATACTACCTTATTACCTATACGCTGGTAGTTTTTCGTGTTTTCAGGAAATATTTTGGATTTACCCCGTATTTTTCTTTAAATATCTTAGAAAAATAACTCCTGTTATTTAAACCAATAGCGATCACTATCTCAGAAATGTTCTTTTCTGTTGTCATTAGCATTTCCTTGGCTGCTTCTAATTTTTTATGCTGAATATATTTATTTACCGTAAGATCATACACATACTTAAAGCCTTCCTGCAATTTATTAACGTTGGTCCCTGCCTCTTTGGCAAGACTTTCTACCGTTAAATTACTGGCAAGATCACCCATAATACGTTTGGCTACGTAATCTACCTTATGAATATCAGATTTTCTTAAAATGGTTGGTAATCTATCTTCGGCCTCATCATCTTGATATTGCGCGATCTGAATGACCAACATATGAAAAGACTTCCCTTCTAAGAAAATAGATCTCAAAAAGCCTGTGTAATCTTGTGTATTCATCTCCTCCATAATATCTGCAGCTTTTATACTGTAGTTACCCTGATAGAAGAATTTATTTTTAGAAACAGAATCTTTGAACAGATCTTTAAGAGTTGGATCTAGATCTCTAAAATCGTAATTAGTTCTGTGAGAAAAACGAGATCTAATAATTTCCAAACTAGATACATGTGTTTGCACATTAGCCTTAAAATAAAGCACATGCCCATTATATCCACTACTGGAAACTATAATATTTTGATAAGCATCCATTTCGTGAACTTCTTCACTTTCCTGAAAAGAATGAGCTACCTGCCCTTCCGAGCAAAATATGAATTTAAGAGGATGAACGGTGTTTAAAGAGAAATGAATAGAAACATCCTGATAGAACTTACAATTGTAAGAAACTATACCCATACCACAATCAAAACTGATGCCCCTAATATATCCTTCTCCAAATTCTTCTGGAACATGAATAGTGAGCTCTCCACTTCCATTTACAACAGGAGCATTTAAGTGCTCTGAAATATCTTGAAGAATTTCTACTACAGGTAAGGTCTTAACGTCTATTCTCATAACAATACTTAAACTCACTGAAATTTCTGGCGAGTTCCAGCCACAAAATTAACAATAATTTACAACTTATCCATCTTTATCGTAAAGACGTAAAAATAAGGGATGATAATTCTAAAAAACAATAAACCTACTAAAATAGAAGCATTGGAGGTAACTTTAATTCGTATAACGTTACTCCATACGAAAAAAGATAAATAATTAAAATTTAAAGTTTTGTTAAAACTATCAATTTTAATTTTAATAACGTTAACTCCCTCTTTAAAATAAATTGATATTTGTGGTATCAGTATTAGCAAAGATCAATTTGTTATTTTCTGAATTAAACTGTACACCATGAATATATTATATTATTTAATGGGGTTTGAGGTACTACTAGTAGTCTTTCTAACTGTTTTCTTTTTCCGAAAAATAAAGAGAACGCTTCGCAATAAAGATAATTGATCTTAGTTAGATCAATTTTGAAACTTCCCCTAAATTACATTTACAAACAAATGTCTACTTATCTAGACATTTAAAATCAGGAGGCATAAAAGCATTTTTTAGATCATTTTTTTTTAATATTAAATGATCATATTCAATTTGAAACAAAAGGCAGCTATTTAAAATAGTTGCCTTTTTAAATTTAAGCCGCTCTGTAAAAAAGCGATCTTCAAACTACTTCTACACTAAATGTAAGTACACTTTTATTCCTTTAAAGTGAAGACCTAAATTCTAAGTTTGGTTATATTCTGATATTCAGCTTATACATTTTAAAATTGATAAGAAAAAACTACAGAAAGCTTAATTATTTTAAATAATTACTACTTAAAATTATGAATCATTTCTTTAACTTATATATTTACTGCAAAACCAAAACAGACACAGTTTCGTAAGTATTATAATTACTTGCGATTAATTCTAAATACAAACCTTACTTATTATGTCTAAAACTTATTATGATCCAGCCGATCTTAGAAAATTTGGAAAAATTACAGAATGGAATGAAGAATTAGGAACCAAGTTCTTTGATTATTACGGAAAAGTATTTGAAGAAGGAGCCCTAACCGCAAGAGAGAAATCACTCATTGCCTTAGCCGTTTCGCACGTTGTACAATGCCCTTATTGTATAGACGCTTATACAAAAGACGGACTTCAAAGAGGAATTAATAAAGAGGAAATGATGGAAGCTGTTCATGTTGGTGCTGCCATTAAAGGTGGAGCAACCCTGGTTCACGGAGTGCAAATGATGAATAAATATGACAAATTAAGCATGTAAGATGGCTTGAAATCTCAATTCTTGCTGGATCGAGATTATAATATATTGAACTTATATCTATGACCTTATTAAAATCGTTGTCGGCTAGAAAAGATGATCTATCCAGTCCAGACAATCAATTAAAATTTTTAAGCAACGGAATATTTCGTGAAGGCGAACTGCCTTATTTTAAAGATAAGATCGCCGAAACAGGACATTTTCCTCTAAAGCCTAAAAAACTAGAGATCCTACAGCTTAATCTTGGTTATATGTGTAATCAGGTATGTTCTCATTGCCATGTGGATGCAGGTCCGGACAGAAAAGAGATCATGACGGTAGATACCATGAAGCAGTGTTTGGAAGTTATAAAAACCACCGGGGCTCATACGCTAGATCTTACCGGTGGAGCTCCAGAGATGAATCCAAATTTTAGATGGTTTGTTGAAGAAGCTTCTAAAGCAGGTATCAAAGATTTTATTGTGAGATCTAACCTTACCATCATCCTTGCCAACAAAAAATACCACGATCTTCCGGAATTCTTTAAAGAACACAATGTCCATGTAATTTCATCTTTACCATATTATAAAAGAGAGAAAACAGACAAGCAGCGTGGAAGTGGCGTTTTTGATAAATCCATCAAAGCTTTACAAATGCTGAATGAAGTTGGGTATGCACAAGAAGGTACCGGTTTAAGATTAGACTTGGTCTACAATCCTTCAGGAGCATTTTTACCAACAGATCAGGAAGCGATGGAACGCGATTTTAAAGAAGCTTTAAAAGAAGATTTCAATATAGATTTTGGGAGTTTATTTGCTATCACCAACCTTCCTATAAGTAGATTTTTGGAGTTCCTTATAGCTTCAGAAAATTATGAAGATTACATGTATGCCTTGGTAGAAGCCTATAATCCTGCAGCGGTAGAAAATGTTATGTGTACCAATACGATCTCTATTAGTTGGGATGGCTGGTTATACGATTGTGATTTCAACCAGATGTTAGATCTTAAAGTAAATAGTAAGGTGAAGCATATTAGCGAGTATAATGAAGATCTGCTTAACGACAGAAACATCATCATTTCTCAACACTGTTATGGTTGTACCGCAGGCGCCGGAAGCAGTTGCCAAGGAACAGTTATAGACTAAACAAAAAATTATAGAACAACGCTAATAGGTTTTATAAAGCCACCTCTTTTTAAATGACCAAAAAAACTGCTGTCTTGATATTTGCAAATTCTTCTGCGGAAGAGCAAATGCAAAAGGCTATTCCTAAAGGTCAGGCATTATTTGATGTCCTAAATAATAAGACACTTAAAACTGTTCAAAGATCTGAATTGCCTTATTTTCTTTATACTGAAAAAGAGCAAAAAGGAAATTCGTTCGGGAGTAGATTTGTAAACGCAATTCAGGAGGTATTTGATCATGGTTTTACTAGTATAATTACTATTGGAAATGATACTCCACAGCTTACAACATCTCATTTAATTGCTGCCGCAACACAATTAGAAGCAAGTAAAGTTGTAATAGGACCTTCTACCGATGGAGGTTTCTATTTAATGGGTCTTGAAAGATCAAAATTTAATGCAGCAACATTTCTAAATTTACCCTGGCAATCTTCCAAACTCTGCAAATTTCTGGAAGCGGTTTTAACCGAAACTTATACAGAGATTGTAAAATTAAAAGTACTGAATGATCTTGATGGTTTTAAAGATCTCTCATTTTTTAGAAATTGCTTTACAGGAATTTCAGTAGAAATTACAAAACTGATTCTTGCTCTTTTCAGATCAGGAAAAAAAGTTAATAGTCTTCAGAATTTTCTGATCTCACTTTTACAATTCCGAATCTTATTCAATAAAGGCTCTCCAAACCTTATTATTACTTCCCTATAACCCAACCGACATCTTTCGGTTTTCGATTATTTATTATTTCACATATTTTATCTGATGAAAATTATATTCATGTGCCTGGCATTTTGCCTTGCAGCAACTGGTTTTGCTCAAACTAAAATTACAGGAAAGGTTTCAGACGCTTCTGGAAATGGAATTGCTTTCGCCAACGTGGTACTTAAAAACACCAATACAGGAACCACCACAAATGATGATGGTTTCTATAGTTTAGAACTTCCCAACCTCAACGGAACTTTAGAAGTATTTACTCTTGGTTACCAAACGGTAAGCATTCAAATTAATGGTCAAAATAATATCAACGTTACTTTAAATGAATCTGCTACAGGTTTAAATGAAGTAGTGATCACCGCTCTCGGACTAAAAAGAGAAACCAAAGAATTAGGATATGCTGTACAAAGCATTCAGCAAAAAGAAATTTCTGAGGTCAAAGCAGTCAATTTCTTAGATAATCTTAGCGGAAAATTAGCCGGAGTAAGTATTAGTCAAGGTGCTACTGGGGTGGGTTCTACTTCTAAGATCACCATTAGAGGGGAAGCTTCTTTCTCTAATAACAATCCGCTATTTATTGTAGATGGAACTCCAATTAACAACAACACTGTTTTTGCTAATACTTCTGAAGCTGCCGCAGGATTTCAAGAAGTAGATTTTGGTAACGGAGCGATGGAAGTAAATCCTGATGATATTGCGTCTGTTTCGGTTTTAAAAGGAGCAAGTGCCGCAGCTTTATATGGAACTAGAGCTTCCAACGGAGTGATCATTATCGAAACTAAGAACGGTTCAAAAGCTAAAGGCATGGGGATTAGTATTAATACCAGTCTTTTTATAGATACCGCTTTTCAACTTCCGGAATTTCAGAATGAATACGGACAAGGGAATTCCGGGAAATTTGAATTTAAAGATGGCCTTGGTGGTGGAGTTAATGACTTGATTACATACAGCTGGGGCCCAAGATTGGATCAGGGAACCTTGATTCCTCAATATGATAGTCCTGTGGTTTTACCAGATGGAACTATTGTTCGTGGTGGTGATACTTCGCTGTATAGCGACCTTCCCATTACTCCCACTCCTTTTAATTCGCATCCAGATAATTTAAAAGATTTCTATGAAACCGGGGTAACTACCATCAATAACGTATCAGTTTCTTCCGGGTTTGAGAAAGGAGATTATAGACTTTCTTTTACAGATCTTAGAAGTGAATCTATTATTCCGGGTGTAAATCTAGATAGACAAACCGTGGCTGCTAAACTCAATTTTAAGCCGCTACAAGGAATGAGCATCAACTCAACCATTAACTATGTGAATTCCGGAAGTGATAATAGACCTGCCAATGGATATGGTTCAGAAAATCTAAATTACTCTCTTGTAGCTTGGGGCCCGAGATCTTTGAATATTCAGAATTTAAAAGATTACTGGCAACCGGGTCTGGAAGATGTGCAGCAGATCTCTTATAATTATACCTATTTTGATAACCCATATTTTATGCTATATGAAAATACCAACTCCTTCAACAGAGATCGTGTTTTCGGAAATCTTTCTATCAAACAAGAGATTACAGATCATTTAAGTTTGGCGGTACGTACCGGAATGGATTATTCCAGTGAAAATCGTCAGTTCAAGAGAGCATTCAGCTCCAATAGATTCAAGAATGGTGCTTATGGCGAGCATGAAGTTTTCTTTAGAGAGATCAACACAGATTTCCTTCTGAATTATAACAAGGTATTTGGAGCTATTTCTGCTGATATTTCTTTAGGTGGAAATAGACTAGATCAAAACGCTTCTACCACACAATCTCAAACCACCACTTTAGCACAACCCGGAGTTTTTAAACTGAACAATGCTGCCTCTCCAATTGAAGTTTTTCAATATGAATCTCAAAAGCGGATCAATAGCTTGTATGGAATTGCAAAATTTGGATATAAAGATTTCTTGTTTGTAGATGTTACCGGAAGAAATGATTGGTCTAGCGCTCTTGCAACTCCATATTCTGTAGCTAATACTTCGTTTTTCTATCCTTCAGTTTCGGGAAGTTTTATACTTTCAAATGTTACAGAATTGCCTCAATTCTTCTCTTTTGCTCAGCTTAGAGCCAGTTGGGCACAGGTAGGAAATGATACAGATCCCTATCAAACCACAGGAGCTTTTGTTTCACAAACACCTTATATGTCTCAGCCTACTTTTAGCGATCAGAACATCATCTCAAATCCAAATTTAAAGCCAGAGAGAACTACCTCTTATGAAGTTGGTGCCGATATCAGATTCTTTAAAGACAGATTGAATTTTGACCTTACGTATTACAATGCCTTAACAGAAGATCAGATCTTATCTTTACCAATTGGAATCTCTTCCGGATATACCCAAAAAGTGGTGAATGCAGGGAAAGTTAGATCTCAGGGAATTGAGATCATCGCAGGAATTACACCAGTAAGAAATAGCAATTTTAGTTGGAATAGCACCTTGAATTTTAGCAAAAATGTGTCTAAAGTAGAAGAACTTCCGCAGGAAGCAGGAAGATTGACGTTGGCTTACAATAGAATTTATGACAATCCGGATCAAACGGTTTGGTTACAAGTAGAAGAAGGCGGAAAAATTGGAGATCTATATGGAACCGGATACCTAAAAAATGAAAATGGAGATTTCATCTTAACGGAAGCCGGAAGATATATTGCAGATAACAACCTTCAGAAACTCGGAAACTACAACCCAGATTTTATGCTTGGATTCAACAATCAATTCAACTATAAAAATTGGGACCTTAGCTTTTTATTAGACTGGAGACAAGGCGGAATTTTAGTTTCAAGAACTTTAGCTTTAGGAGCTGTTGGTGGTCAATTAGAAGAAACTTCTTATAGACCGGAAGCAGGAATTATTGCAGATGGAGTAGTAAACACCGGAACTTCAGAAAATCCAATTTATGTGCCTAATACCACAGCTGTTTCTGCAGAATCATATTACCGTCAGTATTACGATAGAAATCATGAAGAGAACAACGTTTATGATGCTTCTTACCTAAAACTAAGACAATTTGCTGTAGGCTATACTTTTAACCTGAACGAGGGAGCACTTGGGTTTATGAAAGATGGAGCAACCATAAATCTTTCTTTGGTTGGAAGAAATCTATTTGCATTTAGTGAAATTCCTCATTTTGATCCTGAACAATTAGCGGTTCAAGGCAACGGATTTGTAAGTGGTGTAGAAGATATGTCTTATGCTACCACCCGAAGTTTTGGATTTAAAGCAGGAATTAATTTTTAGGCGCTAATAGCCATTTAAAAATAGTATTTAAGATGAAAAGATTTATATATATAACAACACTTTTTGTAGCATTTGCAGCCATCTCTTCTTGTACCAAAGATTTTGAAGATATCAACACCAATCCAAATGCACCTTTGCAAGTTCAGCCAAGTTTACTGTTGAGGCAAGTCATCTACGATTATGGCGAAGAAATGTCTTATGAAGGTTTTGTTGCCGGAAACTTGCTCGGCCAGTATTTAACAGCTTTAGATTTCAACCTTTTTGACAGACATGCTTTAAAGTCTCCGCAACTTGGAGGTAATCCTTGGCCTGTTTTTTACACCAATCTTCGAGATAACGAGATCATTTTAGAACAAGCCAGAACTACAGAAGCTAATCGTGTTTACGAAGGTCCGGCACTTATAATGAAAGCTTATATGGCCGCTGCGCTCACAGATATTTATGGAGATGTACCATATTTTGAAGCTTTTAAAGGTAAAGAAGTTACCACCACTCCAAAATATGATGCTCAGGAAGTTATTTATTTAGCTGAAGGCGGAATTCTTGATAATCTCGATAAAGGGATAGCAGCAATTCAGAATTACAACGGCGCTATCAAATTAGAAGGAGATATTCTTTTTAATGGAAATCTTGATAACTGGATACAATTTGCAAATTCTTTGAAGATTAAAAGTTTGATGCGCATTTCAGAAAAGATCGATGTTGCTTCACAATTACAACAAGTATATCAGGAAGGCAATTTCATCAGAACGAATGCTGATAATGCCACTTTTGATTTTACAGATGGGGAGCCAAATAATTTTAGACTGGCAAGACTAAGAGCCGGAGATTTCAACAATTTCGTGATGTCTGAAACTATAGATGAAATTTTGCATGATCTGGAAGATCCAAGAATTGAGGTGTTGTTTAGACCCACAGGAAATGATCCACAAGTTTACAACGGACTCATCAACGGAATAGATGCTTCACAAACCTCCATTTCTCCTGCAGATTATTCGTACGCAGGGAAAATCTTTAGAGAAAACTCTGGAATGTTAGACGCTAATTTTATGACAGGATGGGAAACCAACTTTCTATTAGCCGAAGCTGCCGAAAAAGGATATATTCAGGCAGATCCTAAAATGATATATGAGCTGGCCGTTACCCAAGCTTTTGAATATTGGAACACTGCATTGCCTCCGAATTATTTAAGCGCTACGGCTGCTTATGGTGCAGATGGAAAAAATAAGATCGAACAGATCATCACACAAAAATGGATCGCTAATATGATAAACGGGTATGAAGGTTGGACAGAATGGAGAAGAACAGGTTTTCCAGATCTTAAGCCAATTTCTGCAAGTTTGAATAACGATCTCATTCCTGTTAGAATGCCTTACCCTACTGAAGAAGCTGCACTAAATGCCCAAAATTACAATCAGGCAGCTAGCACTACAAATGACAATAGTATCAATTTCCCGGTTTGGTGGGATGAGTAGTTGATAGAATTCAATTTCTATCTTGGTTTATTAATAATAATCACATGACACTTTTTATTGAAGTTTATAAAATTGAACCTATCTACTGGCAGTGGTGGTTACTCCTATTTTCCAGTATTGCGCTTTTTATAATTTCACCGAGAGCAAGAAACGCAAGAGAATTTTTTAAAGCTACTTTTAAAAACAAAGCGCCTAATACAGGAATGCTTACCGGTAGCTTAATAATCTCTTGGATCTTCGCAAAAAGCATTACCAATGCAGCAAATCTCGGCTTGGAATTCGGGATCGTAGGAGGTCTCGCTTATGCCGGCTATTACCTTTCCTTCGCTATTGCAGGGATAGTGATCTACGCAATGCGAGTAAAAGGAGGATTTAAAAGTATTCACCAATTCTTAGTTTCAAAATTTGGAAGAGGAGCAGTTGCATTATTCTCTATCTTGATAAGTATCCGGCTTTTTAATGAAGTTTGGTCTAATACCATGGTCATAGGTACTTATTTTGGAGATCAGGGCAGTAGCGGGTTTTATTGGGCGATCATCGTCTTTACAATTTTGACGTTGGCTTATGCTTTAAAAGGTGGTTTAAGCAGTTCCATTTTTACAGATGTGATACAAATGGGATTCTTTGCCGTTTTGCTTTGTATAATTCTTTGGAACATTTTTAGTATTGGAGAAATAAGCATTAAAGAAGTGGCAACCTCCGGAAGTTGGACCATGGCAACCGGCTTAAACTTGCTTTTTGCCGCCGTAATTCAATCTTTTAGTTATCCTTTTCATGATCCGGTACTAACCGACAGAGGTTTTATAAGCAGTCCAAAAACAACTTTAAAAAGCTTTCTTTTAGCGAGTGTCTTTGGTGGAATTTGTATCGTACTCTTTAGTATTATTGGAGTTTATGCCCAAAAAGAAGGAATGCAAGGGCAAGCGGCGGTAGAAGTTGGAAAAGCCTTTGGAGTTATTATTCTATTAGTGATCAATTTTATTATGATCACTTCTGCAGCATCAACGTTAGACTCCACATTTTCATCATTTTCTAAACTTATTACTATCGATCTTAAATTTGGGAGAAGCATCAAATTTGGAAGAATTGCCATGGTTGTTTTAGCAATCGCGGGAACCATTCCTGTTTTCTTAGATGCTGAAATCCTTTCTGCAACTACCATTTCCGGAACTATGGTTATTGGGCTGACTCCGGTTTTTATGTTCTGGAAGATCAAGGTACCTCAAAGCAGTTTTTACCTTAGTGTAGTTGGCGGATTGGTCTTCGGATTTTTACTCGTTTTTAATATTTTCCCGAAAGCTTTGATATTAACTGAAGGCCCATATGCAGACCTACTTTGGATCAACGTTTGGGGAATTATCACTTGCATAATCTTATATTTACTTCCTAAATGGATTCAGAAATAGAAAATATTGGAACTCTAAACGGCAAACTTCTTTTATTTGGAGGAGTTTATAGCAATTTACAGGCTTTAGAAAAGTTGATCTCTATTGCTAAGTCGGAAGGAATTCCTTCTGATAACTGTATTTGTACGGGAGATATTATTGGGTATTGCGCCCAACCTCAGCAAACCATTCAACTATTTAAAAAGTGGGATGCCAGAGCTATCGCTGGAAATGTGGAGGTTCAGTTGGCTGAAGACAAAGACGATTGTGGTTGCGATTTTAGAGAAGGTTCCAGATGCGATAATTTCTCACAACTTTGGTATCCGTTTGCAAAAGCACATTTGGAAAAAGATTCTATTGAGTTTGTAAGAGCAATTCCAAGAAATCTAAGTTTCACTTATGCTGATAAAAAAGTGAAGGTAGTGCACGGTTCTTATTCCAATATTTCAGAATTCATTTTTAAATCGACTCCTAAACAAGTAAAAAGCAACGTCTTTGAAGAAACTAATTCTGATATTATAATTGCGGGGCATTGCGGACTTCCTTTTAATGAAAAGATCGGAGATAAACTTTGGATTAACCCGGGAGTTATTGGGATGCCGGCTAACGATGGAACTCCTAGAGTTTGGTATGCACTTTTAGATGAAAATGCAACGCCAATGCTTTCTCATCATTCATTTACCTATGAGCATGAGCTTACCAATAAATTGATGCTGAAAAATGGTTTGCCACAGGAATACGCAAATACCATACTTACCGGAATTTGGGATAATACTGAGATCTTACCAAAAGCCGAAAGTGAATTGCAAGGAATTGAGATCGAATTTCAGAAAACTCTAACATCGCAGTTTTAAATTTTCACGTAAGTATCTATAGAAACAACTAATTATGACTTTAAAAAGATCAATTTTTATAGTAGTTCTTATCATTACAAGCTTTCAAGTGAAGGCTCAGAGTTCTATGGAAGCGCTTTTAGCAAAATATAACACCAACAGTGTTCCTTATATTTCTGTTGAAGAATTAAGAATGTTGAAATTTGACAAAGATTCTATCTTGATCTTTGATGCCCGCGAAAAGGAAGAATATGAAGTGAGTCATATTAAAAATGCTCAATTTGTGGGTTATGATGATTTTTCAGCAGAAAAGATTTCACAACTGTTCAGCAACAAATCTATTCCAATCGTGGTATATTGTTCTGTGGGTATTCGGTCTGAGAATATTTCAGAGAAATTAGAAAATGCCGGATATCAAAATGTAAAGAATTTATACGGCGGTATTTTTGAGTGGAAGAATAGCGGGTTTGCTGTTTATGATACTCAAGAAAAAGAAACCGAAAAAGTGCATACTTTCTCTAAGCATTGGTCTAAATGGCTAAAAAAAGGAGAAAAGGTATATTAATCAAATATCATTTATTTTGAAATCAACCTCTAAAAACCTACTCTTAATATTTACCAGAAACCCGGAACTTGGCAAAGTGAAAACAAGACTTGCCAAAGATGTAGGAGATGAAACCGCTCTGGAGATCTATAAATTTCTTATTGAACACACTGTAAATGTTACCAAAGATCTATCCGTAGAAAAAGAGGTACATTATTCTGTAAAAATCAGAGAAAACGATCTTTGGGATGATGCTATTTTTATTAAGAAACTTCAGCAGGGAGAAGACTTGGGAGAACGCATGCAGTATGCTTTTGAGCAAGGTTTTAAAGCCGGATATCAAAATATTATAATAATTGGAAGCGATCTTTATGATCTTAATAAGCAGGATATTGAAGAGGCTTTTGTAGATCTGCAAGAATATGATGCCGTTGTTGGTCCTGCAGAAGATGGTGGGTATTATTTATTAGGAATGAATTTCTTAACTTCACAAGTCTTTAAAAACAAAAATTGGGGTACAGATTCTGTGCTTCAAGACACTTTAAAAGATCTTAAAAATAAAAATGTAAAATTATTGGAACCTCGTAACGATGTTGATTATTTAGAAGATATTCAAGATGTAGCGATTTTTCAAAAATTCCTGAAGAAATAATATGATACAAGAAATTAAAGAATCTACAGATTACCTTATCTCCCGTGGGTTTGACGCTCCGGAAGTTGGAATAATATTAGGAACAGGGCTGGGTCAATTTATAGATGAAATTGAAATTTTAGCGGAGGTTAGCTATAAAGATATTCCTCATTTTCCTACTGCTACTGTAGAATTTCATAAAGGAAAATTGATCTTCGGAAAGCTGGAAGGTAAGAAAGTAGTGGTGATGCAGGGTAGATTTCATTTGTATGAGGGATACAGCCTTCAGGATGTAACTTACCCAGTACGAGTGATGAAGGAACTTGGTATTTCAAAACTGTTGGTTTCTAATGCTTCAGGTTCTATCAACTTAGATTATAAAAAAGGAGAATTAATGCTTATTGAAGATCATATAAATCTTCAAGGAGGTTCTCCCTTAGCATTTCATGGGGTTGAACAATTGGGGGAACGCTTTGTAGATATGAGCCAGCCTTATGATGCAGTTATGAATGAAACCCTTGAAAACACAGCAAAAGAACACAATATTATCCTTCATAAAGGAGTGTATGCGTCGGTATTAGGGCCGCAATTGGAAACAAGAGCAGAATACAGATATTTAAAAATAATTGGTGCAGATGCAGTGGGTATGAGTACTGTACCTGAGGTAATTGTGGCAAATCATCTAAAAATTCCGGTGTCTGCAATTTCAGTAATTACAGATGAAGGAAACCCTGACGACCTAAAACCCGTAGATATAGCAGAGATCATTGCAATGGCAGAAAAAGCAGAACCGCAAATGATCACGCTTTTTAAAGAATTGATCAAAAAAATATAACTGGATTAACCACCCAATTTTGATCTGCTAACACTTGAATTATGAAAAAAATTACATTCATTCGCCCGTTACTTTTTACCGGAATAAGCCTTTTAGTGCTTAATTCCTGTACGTTATTATCGGCTGCAGGTCTTAATGACAAAGGTTTGTCTAACAAAGAGGCTTCCGAAGAGATCGTTTCTACCACGGCAAATTCTGAAGTAAATGTAGATCATAGCGCTTGGGACAAACTGCTTAAAAAGCATGTGAATAGTGATGGTTTGGTAGATTATAAAGGGTTCCAGGCAGACAGAACAGCGCTGGATTCTTATATCACTATGTTATCTAATCACCAACCTTCAGATAAATGGTCGGTGCAAGAACAGTTGGCGTATTACATAAACACTTATAACGCCTACACTGTTAAGTTGATACTTGAAAATTATCCTGTAAAAAGTATCAAAGACATTAAAGGTGCTTGGACCAAAGACATGGTAAAAATTGGAAATGTTCAAATTTCTTTAGGTGGAATTGAAAATAGTATCCTGAGAAAAATGAATGAGCCAAGAATTCATTTTGCCATTAATTGCGCTTCTATTTCTTGTCCAAAGTTGATGAATGAAGCTTATACTGCTGCGAAAATCAATGAGCAGTTAGAAAAGGCTACTACCCAATTCATTAATTCAGATAAAAATGATCTTTCTGAAAATTCACCAAAGTTTTCTTCAATTTTCGACTGGTATAGAAAAGATTTTAGAGATAGTGATCAAACAGTGATAGATTACATCAATAAATACGCAGAAACTAAGATTAGCGATACTGCAACCCTTAACTATAAAGACTACAATTGGAATCTTAACGAACAGAAATAATCATGATCAGCATAATTATTCCTGTTTTTAATGAAGAGGCCAACATCCTTCATCTGTTAGAGCACTTAAGAAGCTCTTCATCTATCTATATTTCTGAAATTATTGTGGTAGATGGCGGAAGTACAGATAATACTGCTGCATTATCATCAGATCAGGAAGGAGTGATTTTTATAAGTTCTAATAAGGGCAGAGCAAAGCAAATGAACGCCGGAGCCGCTATTGCAAAAGGTAAGACGCTTTATTTTCTTCACGCCGATAGCTTCCCTCCATATAATTTTGATCTTGAAATTGTAGAGCAAATAGAACAAGGCAATTTAGCGGGATGTTTTTGTATGAAATTTGATAAGAATCACTGGTGGTTGAACCTGATGGGATATTTCACGAAATTTAATCATAAAGCTTGTCGTGGTGGAGATCAATCCCTGTTTGTAGAAAGGAATCTATTCAAAAATATTGGAGGTTTTAACGAATCTTTTATCGTGTATGAAGACAACGACATTATAAGAAGGCTTTATGAGAAAAATCAATTTGTAGTCATCAAAAAATGGTTAACTACTTCTGCTCGCCGTTATGAAGAATATGGAGTTTGGAAAGTGCAATATGTGTTCTTACAGATCTATTGGAAAAAGTATCGAGGTGCTTCTCCAGATGAACTACATACTTATTATAAAACCAAACTTAGTTTGTAAAAACTCTGCCGTAATAATTTTTAACCACCTGTTCTGCCGGTTTATTTTGAGGTGTAAATTGAGTGTCTTTATCTCCCCCGGCTACAGCATGATTGTGATGCCACTTCCATAAAAATCCGCCAGCAAACCAGTCTTCCTGCCAAAATTCTTGATACAAAGCTTCTAAAGCATCTGCTTGTAATTTGTTGTTGGTATCTTTTAATTCTCTGGAAGAATCCCAAGGAGTTTTAGCTGCAAAATCTATATTTCTATAACCATATTCCGTAAAAAGAATAGGTTTTCCAGAAGTTTCAGAAATAATCTTTAAAGAATTTTTATAAGGTTCCCACCCTTTACGCAGCTCCTCAATTTTTGGAGATCTTTCTACATTTAAAGGAAAATAGGCATCCACTCCAACATAATCTAGTGCTGCCCAGAACTCAACTTTATCCATCTTATCCCAATTCTCGGCATAGGTAAGTTTTCCGGAATATACCTTGCGAAGGTCGGCGATCAGCTTATTCCAAAAATCTGGTCTTGCATTTACAAATTCATATAATTCTGTACCAATACACAAGATCTCCACCTTTTCACTTTCAGCAATTTTTGTATACAAGAGAATAAATTCTTCGTATTGCTCTTCAAAACTTACCCAATCTGCTTCAGAATTCATTTTTACATCCCCGGTAAATTCGCCATTCCTGATCCAGATCTGAGGTTTTAGCATGACTTCCAAACTATCTTTACGCATAAGTTCGATACTTTCTTTTATACCTTCTTCGCGCTCGCCCCACCATTGTCTTTCTAGATTAAAATACAATTTAGGACTGTTCAAGCTTTCCATAAAACCAAAAGGCATCAAGGCAACCGTATTAGCATTAACCTTTTTTATTGGCTGAATATCATTTGCTGAAATTTTCTCTCTGGAAGCCACTAAGCTAATTCCATTTATTTTTTCTGAAGTATTCTGAGCTTCACAAGAAGTAAGCAGCACAAGAAAGAACATTGCTGAAATAATCTGAAATTGAGATTTGAAATTACTGACCTTCATATTAATTCTATTCAAAAGATTTTAGCCTAAAACAAAGCACAAAAATGGAGGAAACCTTTGTAATTATAGCATATTTCTGCGTACTTTACCTTATTAGCTTTGAAAGGTATACCAAGCAGTACGACTCATGCTTTTTTAATAGCCATTCTTAACACTTCTTAAAATTAGGAAATATATGGAGCACATTGTCATAATAGGCAACGGAATTTCAGGAATTACTGCCGCAAGGCATATTCGGAAAAATTCTGATAAAAAGATCACCGTTATTTCCGGAGAATCAGATTTTTTCTTTTCTAGAACTGCTCTCATGTATGTCTATATGGGCCATATGAAGTGGAATCACCTAAAACCTTACGAAGATTGGTTTTGGGAAAAGAACCGAATTGAACTAAAAAAAGCATGGGTAGAAAAGATAGATTTTGAGCAAAAAACACTGCACTTTTCTGTTGGGCAAGAAATGAAATATGATAAGCTAATAATAGCTACCGGCTCGTTACCTAATAAATTTGGTTGGGAAGGCGAAGAGCTGGAAGGAGTTCAAGGCCTAGTAACCAAACAAGATCTGGAATTGCTGGAAAAGAATTCTGTTAATTGTAAAAAAGCAGTACTTATTGGTGGCGGATTGATTGGTGTTGAAATGGCTGAAATGCTTAGAACAAGAAAGATCGATGTTACATTTCTAGTTCGAGAAAAGGCATTTTGGGGAAGTGTGTTACCCTATCACGATGCACATTTAATATCCAAACATATTATTTCACACGGCGTAGATCTAAGACATGAAGAAGAATTAGATAAGATCCTCTCAGATGAAAACGGACGAGTAAAAGGTATTTTGACTAAGAAAGGAGAAGAAATAGCATGCGAGATCGTAGGACTTTGTGCAGGTGTACATCCAAATATTGGGTTTTTAAAGACTACTTCTCTTGAAGTAGATAAAGGAATTCTGGTAGATGAATATCTTCAAACAAACATTTCAGATGTATATGCTATTGGAGATTGCGTGCAGCAGCGTAAAAATATTGGTGAGAGAAAACCAATTGAAGCCGTTTGGTATACCGGTAGAATGATGGGTGAGACCTTGGCACAAACCTTAACAGGAAACAAAATTCCCTACAAACCCGGAAATTGGTTTAATAGTGCGAAATTCTTCGATATAGAATATCAAACCTATGGTTGGGTGTGGAGTAAACCTAAAGAAAATGAACAACAACTTAATTGGAAATATGAAGATGAAACGAAATTTCTTACCATTTCATTCGATAAAACTTCCAATAAATTCTTAGGTATAAACATCTACGGAATTAGATTAAGACACGAAGTGATAGATCGGTGGTTGAATGAAGAACGAAGCATAGAATATGTGCTTTCTCATTTAAAAGAAGCTAATTTTGATCCTGAGTTTTACAAAACACACGAAAAAGAGATCTTTTTAGCATTTAAAAATCAACTTACAACAGCATAACTATGAGTTCTATTCACCCTAATATGGCGCTCACCGGCGAACCACCAAAGTCTATAAATACACAGCAAAAGCTCGCTACTTTTTTAGGAATGAGTGGTCTTATTATTTTGTTGTTAGCAGCTTTCAATATAAATTTTCCTAATAAAACCTTGTGGCTAAGTATTTCTCTGGCTTCCATATTTGCAGGAATTGTTTGGTTTGCAAAAGCTGCATATTCAGATACACATCCCGGTATAAAGAATGACGGAGTTTGGTTTAAGTCTATGTCTAGCAGGGGATATTTGGCTTGGCTTGCAGGAATTTCTCTAACAGGATTTTATATTGTATTATATTTCTTTCCTCAATTTATAGGATTGGTTCAAGATGGTGATAACACGGGTTTAATTGCGCTTTTCGATCCGCTGAGTAAAGCATTAAGCGGAAATCCGGCTAGCCAATGGTTTGTTTACGGAACGCTGTACACTATTGCTATTGCTGCCTTTGGAATAAAATTCATCTGGAAATATCGCCATAATAGATATGAAAAACTAAGAACCATTTCAGTCATCTTTTTTCAAACAGCCTTCGCTTTCCTAATTCCGGAATTTATGGCAAGATTGAATAGTGATACTTTTAGCCTTCCTTATTATGATCTGAAAAATATCTGGCCACTTAATTATTATAATTTTGAACAATACAGATTAGACGATTTTATTTCTGCCGGAGATATTGGCTTGGCTTTATTGTTATTTGGAATTGTTTCCATTTTTGTGATTACTCCAATTCTCACCTACAAATACGGAAAACGTTGGTATTGTAGCTGGGTATGTGGTTGTGGAGGTTTAGCCGAAACAGCCGGGGATTCTTATAGACAGTTATCAGATAAAAGTCAGTTTGCATGGAAAGTAGAACGTTGGGTTGTACATAGTGTATTAGTATTTGTAGTTGTTATGACCACCGCTGTTATCTATTCTTATTTAGGGGACGATGCTTCTAAATATTGGTTAACAAGAGATACTTTTTTAATAGGAGTTGGTATATTTTTAACCTTGCTTTTTGCTGGAATTTGGTTCTTTAAAAAAGAAGAATTAGCAAAAGATGCAAGAATTGGAGCCATTGGCTATTTAGTGATAGTTCTTTCTTTAATAGGATTTCATTACAGCAGTGGCAGTAACCTCTTTTTATTTAATGCAGAAACCTTGCGCCAAGCATACGGTTTTTTAATTGGAGCTATTTTTAGCGGAGTTATTGGAACAGGCTTCTACCCTATTTTTGGAAATAGAGTTTGGTGCAGATTTGGTTGCCCTATGGCAGCAATTCTAGGATTGCAACAACGTTTATTCTCAAAATTTAGAATCACTACCAATGGCGGACAGTGCATTTCCTGTGGAAACTGTTCTACGTATTGTGAAATGGGAATAGACGTTCGTGCGTATGCTCAAAAAGGAGAAAACATTGTTAGAGCCAGTTGTGTTGGCTGCGGAATTTGCGCTGCAGTTTGCCCAAGAGGAGTCCTTAAATTAGAAAATGGATCTTTAGACGGAAGAATAAATTCTGAAGAAGTTCTTTTAGGAAATGATGTAGATTTAATGGATTTATTAAATCAGAAAAGCAGATAAATTGTAAGTAAAGCCTTTATTTTGCGTACTCAACATTAGCTTTTGCGCAAAATGCCTCAAGACAAATCTATTTTTCTGAATGCCTGAGATCATTAAAGTTATTATTCCCGCTTATAACGAAGCAGATTCTATTGCAAAAGTAATTGCTGAAATTCCGGATTTTGTTGATGAAATTATAGTAGTCAGCAATAATTCTACAGACAAGACCGAAGAAAATGCTGCTCAAGCCGGTGCTACGGTACTTAAAGAAAGCAGAAAAGGTTATGGCTATGCCTGTTTAAAAGGCATGGATTATATTTCAAACCAAGAAATTAAGCCGGATATCATTGTTTTTCTGGATGGAGATTACAGCGATTTCCCTTCAGAAATGGATAAGATCATCGCCCCTATTATTAATGATAATATAGATATGGTTATAGGTGCGAGAGTAAGATCTCTGCGCGAACCGGGATCTATGACCTTCCCTCAACGTTTCGGAAATAAATTGGCTACAACATTGATGAAATTATTCTTCAATGCAAATTTCACCGATCTTGGCCCTTTTAGAGCCATAAAATATGATAAACTACTTCAGCTAAACATGCAGGATAAAACCTATGGCTGGACGGTAGAAATGCAGCTAAAAGCCATCAGGCAAAAATTCTCGTATATAGAAGTTCCTGTGCATTATAAAAATCGAATAGGAGTTTCAAAAGTTTCAGGAACTGTTAAAGGTGCTATCTTTGCAGGTGTGAAAATATTAGGTTGGATTTTTAAATACAGTATTAAATAATGGAGTTTGCGATCATCATCATCTACACCATTGCCCTATTGCTGATCTTGCTCTATAGTTTTTCTCAGTTAAGCCTTCTTGTTAATTATCTAAGATCTAAGAAACAACCAGATACTTCTTTAAAATTTGATCTTTCCATAGCCGAACAGATCCCAAAAGTTACCATTCAGCTGCCTGTCTATAATGAGCTGTACGTCATGGAACGGCTTTTAGATAATATTTCGAAAATTGAATATCCTAAAGATAAATTAGAAATTCAGGTCTTGGATGATTCTACAGATGAGTCGGTAAAGATGATCGCCGATAAGATCTTGGAATTACAACAAACAGGGCTCGATATTCAACATATTCAAAGGCTTGATAGAACTGGATTTAAAGCCGGAGCATTAAAAGAAGGTTTGAAGATCGCAAAAGGAGAATTTATTGCCATTTTTGATTCAGACTTCTTACCTCAACCCGATTGGTTGTTACAAACGGTGCCATATTTTAAAGATCCAAATGTGGGTGTAGTTCAAACTCGTTGGGGACATATCAATAGAAATTATTCTCTTTTAACCAAAATTCAGGCCTTTGCACTCGATTTTCATTTCATTCTGGAACAAACCGGGAGAAATTTCGGTAAGCATTTTATCAATTTTAATGGAACGGCCGGAATCTGGAGAAAAGCATGTATTATGGATTCCGGAAACTGGAGCGGAGATACGTTAACTGAAGATCTTGACCTTAGCTATCGAGCTCAGTTAAAGAATTGGAAATTCAAATATCTGGAAGATGTAGAAACTCCTGCAGAATTACCTATTGCAATTAGTGCAGCGAAATCTCAACAATTTAGATGGAACAAGGGAGCAGCTGAAAACTTTCAGAAGAATTATGGCAAACTCCTACATGATAAAAATTTAAGTGCAGGTACCAAATTTCACGGATTTTTCCATTTGCTCAACTCAAGTATGTTCTTGCTGGTGATCTTATTGGCGGTGTTAAGCATTCCTGTGCTATATATTAAAAATTCCAATCCTCAATTTAGCTGGTACTTTAATGTCATAGCTTTTTTCGCCATTAGTACCTTGATATTTTTTGTTTGTTATTTAGTCACTTATATGAAGATACACGGAAGCTCCTTCAAAAATTTCTTCAGATTTATTGGGATGTTCATTACGTTCTTCTCGATCGCTATGGGATTTTCAGTTCATAATTCACTTGCCGTTTTGGAAGGTCATTTTGGAAAGAAAAGTGAGTTTATAAGAACCCCAAAATTCAATGTGAATAATATTAAAGATTCCTGGAAAGCGAATAAATATCTAACCAATAGTCTTTCCTTAAGCACTTTTATTGAGGCTGCGCTTTGGTTGTATTTTGGCTTCGGAATTTATAGCGCTTTTGTTCTTCAAGATTTTGGATTGATCGTATTTCATCTAATGCTTTTTGCAGGGTTTGGCTTTGTCGCTTTTAAATCTATTTTCAGCAAAATATAACCTATGGATTCTTTAACTCAAATAGTATTAGGAGCTGCAATTGGAGAAGCGGTGTTAGGAAAAAAGGTTGGAAATAAAGCGATGTTATATGGCGCAATAGCAGGGACCATTCCAGACTTAGATTCCTTTGCTCCATTATTTACAGATACTTTAACTGCCATTGAAATTCACAGAGGTTTTTCACATTCTATCTTGTTTTCAATCCTTTTTGCTCCAATATTTGGTTGGCTCATTTCAAAAATTGAAAAGAAAGCTGACGTACATTGGAAAGATTGGTCATGGTTGATGTTTTGGGGCTTAATAACGCATCCGCTTTTAGATGCCCATACCACTTGGGGCACGCAACTTTTCTGGCCATTAGATCTTAGGTTAGCTTACAAAAATATCTTTGTTATAGATCCGCTTTACACCTTGCCATTCTTGATCTTCTTGATATTGGCCTTCAGAGCTAAAAAAGGATCTTTACAAAGAAGGAAGTATAACAACTTAGGATTGATTATTAGTAGCATTTATATGATCTGTACCATCGGATTAAAAGCAATCACCTATTTCAAATTTGAAAGTGCTTTAGAGGAGCAAGATATTTCTTATAACCAGATTCAAACTAGACCAAGTCCATTTAATACCATTATGTGGTCTGCCAATGTAGAAGTTGAAGATGCTTATCTTCTTGCAGATTATTCAATTTTAGATACCAAGCCTATAGAATTTAAACGTATTCCCAAGAATCATGATTTGGTAAATGATTATAGAGATGAAAAAGATCTGAACCGAATAATCGCTATTTCACAAGGCTGGTATACTATTGCCAAAAGAGATGAAATTTTATATTTTAATGATCTTCGTTTTGGAGCTTATAACATAAATGCTGCAGATCCAAAATTTGTCTTTAGTTATAAGTTGAAAGGAAAATCAGGTGAACTGAAAGTAGAAGAAGTTCCTCGTGATCCTGAAAATGCTAAAAAAGTTTTTAGCAACTTAGCAACTCGAGTGTTTGGAAATTGAAGCTTTTATCAGAAAACTTGAAAATATAAAAAACCTCAAATCGGTAAGAAATGAGGTTTTCTATTGATCTAATTAGAGCTTTTAATATTTCTTGATCTTAATAATTGGTGGCTCAGTTCCTTGTTGTGAAACATCAATATTTATATTACCTCCACTTTTAACCAATTTTATAGCTTCATCTAAGGCTATCTTTTTTCCTTCAAAATAAAAGACTCCGCCTTCTTTAGCTAATTGCTTAAAATGTACTGTTGGCTCTGGTGGTGGCGGTGGTGGCAAAGGTGTACCTTCTTTCTGCATTTCCATTTCCATACGTTTCATTTCACGCTCTGCTCTCTTCATTTCTAACTCATGCCTTTGCATTTCTTGCTGCATTCTTTCTTCATCTTTATTTGCCCTTTCCAGTTCACGCTCATGTCTTTCCATTTCTCTCTCCTGACGCTCCATTTCTCGTTCAGTAGCTCTCATCGTGCGTTCTTCTGTTCTAATTTCATCTTCCGCACTTCTCATCTTACGTTCTTCAATTCTAACTTCACGCTCCATTTCTCGTTGCTTATCTAAAGAAACCCTTTCTGGATGTGGTGGTGCAGGAGGTGGCGGTGGCGGAACTATATTCTGAAGATCATCTCCTTGAGTTGGTCTTGGCGGAGCTGGAGCATTTTTAGGAACGATGATCTCTGGAAATTTTTCAGATTGTGCACGTTGTTCCTTCGTCATTCTATCAAAAATATAAACCATTCTCTTAAGTTCATCTCTAGAGATCGTTCGCTCTTCTTTAGCTAAAGCATTATACTTCTTAGCCAATTTATTGTATTCCTTCACCATTTTGGCGGTTGCTTTCTCCTGCTCTAAAATGTAATTCTGTGGATCTTGATTAACCTGATCGCTGTTAACCACTGTATCTATGGACACTACTTTTTTAGTAGTAAAACTAAATAACATAAGTGCCAGCAATGGCAATAGCAATAAGCTTTTGAGCAACATGCTTCGTTTTGATGTTTGTGTTTTCATAACTGTAAATCGTTTTTTGATTGATGAATAATTAATGGCACTTGCCAATTGATATCCTGTTGGCTCCGAAAAATGTTCGGGTGATGAAAATGCCAATAGAATTTTTTGATAATTTGAACGCGCTATCCCTTGTTGGATCACTGCTCGATCTGCAAGAAATTCATGGTTAAGCTTTATAGCATGTTTTATAAGATAAATGATCGGATTAAACCAAACCAGAACCTGTAAAAACTCTATGAATAGAATATCCAAACTGTGATATTGTTCTGAATGGGCTTTTTCATGTAGCAATACTTCGTTGGGAATATCATTATTTTCGAACCTTCTTTTATTCAGAAATATATAACTGAAAAAAGTATGTGGTTCTATGTTGAACTTCAGTAAAACATTGATGAGTCCATTTGCTTTTACTTTTGGGTTTCGAAGTATCCTAAAATTGATACTGATAAGATTCTTGATGAATTTTATTCCGAAGAAAACAACTCCAAGAAAATACACACCCCATAAAAGTTGAGACCAATTAAAACTTTCAACAGAACTTGTGGTGAAATTGGTAATTATTGCGGAAGAATTCTCCACTAAACCTGCTGCTTGTTCTACTTGCACATATTCATAAAAAGTGATGAATGGAATTACTCCTGATAAGACCAATGCACACAAAAGATAAATTCTTTTAAAAGTATGCATACTAGCATTCTCCAATAAGATCTTATAGAACGTATAGAAAATACTTAAACAAGCCGCCGATTTTAGAAAGAATATTTCCATGAGCTATTTTTTTTCGATTTCAGAATCTATGATGCTTTTAAGATCTTCCAATTCTTCTTTAGATAGATTGGTTTCTTTGGTAAAGAAAGATGCAAATTGAGAGGCAGAATCATTAAAAAAGTTTTTGATGAGTCCGTTTACTTGCTTAGAAAAATAATCTTTCTTCTTTACCAGTGGAAAATATTCTCTAGATCTTCCCAATTGCTTATAATCTACAAAATTCTTATCCTGCATTCTTTTTAAAAGAGTAGCAATAGTGGTTGTTGCAGGTTTAGGATCTTCATAAGCATCTATAAGATCTTTCATCAAGGCCTTTTCCTGTTTCCATAGAATTTGCATAAGTTGCTCTTCAGCTTTAGATAATTGCATGAGATAAAATTAATTAAACTTAACTCTACAAATGTAGAATAAATATTTAATTCTACAAACATAGAGCAAATTATTTTTAAGAATTATGCAATTTTTGCTTTGTCTCAAAAATGTATCTTTGCCTTCTAAAACAAATACAATGAGCCTGGAACAAGAGTTATTTCAAAGAAGTGGATCACAATGTGAATTATGTACCGCTTCAGATAATTTAGAAGTTTATGAAATACCAGATTCCCCTAAAGATGCTGAGAATAGCATTTTGATCTGTGGAACTTGTAAAGAACAAATTGAAGATCCGGAGAAAGTAGATGCCAATCATTGGAGATGTTTGAATGACAGTATGTGGAGTCCAGTTCCGGCGGTGCAGGTAATATCTTGGAGAATGCTTACTAGATTAAAATCTTTAGGATGGCCTCAAGATCTTTTAGACATGATGTATATGGAAGATGAGGTAAAGAAATGGGCTAAATCTTCTATTGCTGCAGATCCTTCTGCGAAAAGCATAGTACATAGAGATAGCAATGGCGTAATTTTAGAAGCCGGAGATAATGTAGTGCTTATTAAAGATCTTAAAGTTAAAGGTAGCAGCATGGTTGCAAAACAAGGAACTGCCGTAAGACGTATCTCTTTAGATCATGAAAATGAAGAATATATTGAAGGTAAAGTTGATGGACAACAAATCGTGATCATCACCAAATATGTGAAGAAACTATAACAAAGAATTTATAACATAAAAAAAGCCGATTCAGTAAACTGGATCGGCTTTTTGCTTATTCTATTTTCGGATTATTTCTTACTTAATTTTGTGAAATGTTGGAAGAATAAAGGAATAGTCTGAATTCCTTTTAAGTAATTCCAAACTCCAAAATGTTCATTTGGCGAATGAATCGCATCGGTGTCCAACCCAAATCCCATTAAAATAGTTTTACTTTGAAGTTCTTTTTCAAATAAAGCTACGATTGGAATACTTCCACCACTGCGTTGCGGAATTGGATCTTTTCCAAAAGCTTCTTTATAAGCATCGTTAGCTGCCTGATATTCCATCGTATCAATTGGAGTTACATAAGCTTGCCCACCATGATGAGCGTTCACTTTAACTCGCACTCCTTTAGGCGCTATAGACTCAAAATGCTTTTTAAATAATTCGCTTATCTCTTTCCAGTCTTGATCTGGTACCAATCTCATAGAGATCTTAGCAAAAGCTTTTCCTGGAAGTACTGTTTTAGCTCCTTCTCCGGTATAACCACCCCAAATTCCATTCACATCTAACGTTGGTCTTATGGAAGCACGTTCTAAGGTAGAATAACCTTTTTCGCCATATACATCGTCTATATCTAGCTTTTCTTTATACTCTTCAAGATCAAAAGGCGCTTCTGCCATTTTATCTCTTTCTTCTTTGCTTAACTCTTCCACTTTATCATAAAAACCAGAAATGGTAATATGATTGTTTTCATCCTGAAGAGAAGCTATCATTTTAGCCAACACATTAATTGGGTTTGCTACAGCTCCTCCATACAATCCACTATGTAGATCGCGGTTTGGCCCTGTAACTTCCACTTCCATATAGCTCAATCCGCGAAGACCGGTAGTAATAGAAGGCACATCTTTAGCGATCATTCCGGTATCTGAGATCAAGATCACATCATTAGAAAGCTTTTCCTTATTCTTAGAAATAAACCAACCTAAACTCTCACTTCCAACTTCTTCTTCTCCTTCTATCATGAACTTTACGTTACATGGTAAAGCATCATTCTTGGTCATATACTCCAAAGCTTTCACATGCATATACATCTGCCCCTTATCATCACAAGCTCCACGAGCAAAGATGGCACCTTCCGGATGGATCTTAGTTTTCTTTATAACTGGCTCAAATGGTGGACTTTCCCATAAATTTATAGGATCTGGCGGTTGCACGTCGTAATGTCCATAAACCAGCACCGTTGGTAAATTTTTATCTATAATTTTCTCTCCGTAAACAATTGGATAACCGGGAGTTTCACAAATTTCAACTTTATCACATCCAGCCTCTTCAAGACTTTTCTTTACAGCATCGGCTGTATTTAAGACATCTTTCTTATAGGCCGGATCTGCACTTATTGATGGAATCTTCAGAAGATCAATCAGTTCCTGAATAAATCTATCTTTATTTTCTTCCACATAACTTTTTACATCTTTCATCTACAACGTTTTGAATTTAGGTAAAGATAATAAATTGAATTTTTTTTTAAGAAGTATTTGAATATTGAAACATTTATGTATATTTGCAGCCGCTTATCAAGGTAAGTAAGTTTTATAACGAGTCCTAAGTGTTATAAAATGGTAATGCGGGCGTGGTGGAATTGGTAGACACGCTAGACTTAGGACATAGCGAAATATAAAGTGTTAAAATATTAAAATGCGGGCGTGGTGGAATTGGTAGACACGTCAGACTTAGGATCTGATGCCGCGAGGTGTGGGAGTTCGAGTCTCCCCGCCCGTACAAAAGCCGAAGAGAAATCTTCGGCTTTTTCCATTTAAAAAAATGTCGAAAAAAATGTCAGGTACAACATAGGTACAACATTTTGCTAATTTCAGGGCAACATTTGTATTGATGTCAAATATTTCTATTTGTTATTAAACCCTATTAATTTTCTGGTAAAATAATAAATTCTGCTAAATAGCAACCTTATTACTTCGTAAGGGGGAGTTTATTATCATACAATATAACCGCAATTTAAACTCGTAAAATACTTCCATCAAAAGACTACGGCATAAAGCCAATGCTCTTTCCAACGCTTATTTATTCCGTTTCCTTTTGAGCCAAGATTTTATCTTCCGTTTGGTTTCTGCTCAAATATTGTTTAATCTAAAATTTGAGTATTATGACAACAAAAGCGAGTACCACAAGAAAGAGCGGTAAAAGAATTACGACCGCCAAGAAAGAAGTCAAAGAAAAATTGACACAAAAAGCGATTGGGCTTCAGATTGAGAACCTATCAATTGCAAAGGTCATTCCCGACCCGATGCAACCCAGAAAGACTTTTAATGAAGCACATCTGCAACAGCTTTCTGAAAGCGTCAAAAAGCACGGTGTTCTACAACCTATTACAGTTCGAAAATCTGGAAACGAATTTATCATCGTGATGGGCGAACGTAGGTATCGCGCAAGTAAGCTGGCCGACAAGAAAACTATTCCGTGTATTGTCAGGGAATATAAGAACAACGATGTTCTTGAAATTCAAATCATCGAAAATTTGCAAAGGCAGGATGTTGAACCTACCGAAGAAGCTGAGGCGATTGCTTACCTAAGCGAGAAATATGCGCCTACAGAAATTGCAAAGCGATTGGGAAGAACAGATAACTTTATCAGACAACGATTAAAGCTGGCTGGTTTGATTGAAGGTTTCAAACACTTCGTCCGTAATGGCGAAATGACGATTTCGTTAGGTGTGGGTGTTGCACTTTTCGAACCTGAAGAACAACAGATGATGTTGGAAACGATGGGCGAAGATTTTAGTGCCCATCAGATAAACAGGATGATAAAAGACCAGACCTATGATTTAGAGAAAGCACCTTTTGAGGTAGCTGATAAAAAATTGGTTTTGAAAGCTGGCTCTTGTGTAGAATGTCCGTTCAATGCTGCAAATCAAGGTAATCTGTTCGGCGATGGTAAAATGGTCTGTACAAAATCAGCTTGTTATGAAACGAAGAAAAGCAAGTCGTTCTTGAATTTGATTGAAAAATCGAAACAAGAGAACATACTGTTAATTCCTGAAATACGACAGTATTGGGCAGACGAGGAAAACAATACGCTGATTATTTCACACTTGGAAAAGAACGGTTTGAAAGTCTATTTGCTGGATGATGTTGAAATCATAGAAAATCCGATAAAGCCAACAATTGAGGACATCAAGAAAGAATACCAACATTACGATTATTCCGAAGATGAATTCAAAGCAGAGCTAGATGAAGCCTTACAGCACTACGAAGAAGAATTGGAAAAACACAATTCAGCTAAAGAAAATGAATTTGTAAAAGGTATTGTGTTCCATCCTGAAACATACAGACACAAAGAAGTCTTTATTAAGATTCTTGAACAGTCTAAAAATGAATCGACAACGTATTCAGCACCTTTGGAAAACAGAAAAATGGCAGATTGCACACCTGAAGAACAGATAATTAAAATCAACGAAAGGGAAATCCGAAAGAAGCAAATAGAGAACAACAAGCAGTTTGAAGAAGTTGTTGAAATGATTAGAGACACCAAATACATTGATACGAAGAAAACACTTTCGGTGGATGAAATGGTAGCGTTCTCATTGACGTTATATGAAAACAATGTAGATTATGTTGGACGACAAAGATTCTTTTCAAATTTATTGGGCAATACATCAAAGATGACAGATGAAGAAATTGTTGAGAATTTCAAAAAGAAGTTTAAAAAGGAAATCTTTCACAAGCTGATACGTTATATACTAACGAAGCAAGTGCATTTTGGCGAAAGCAATCACGTTAATAATCTGACTAACATTTCATTCTATAATGCGATGCAAGGTTATTACAAATCCAAGATTGATGGCATCGAAAAAGAATATGCCGAAAAAAGAAACAAGCGTGAGGAACGTTTGAAAGAGCGAATAACAGTTCTTGAAAAGCAAATTCAAGGATTGAAACAGTAGCTTTTGTTGTTTGAAGAAGGATTGGCATTTGTGCTGGTCCTTCTTCTTTTTTTATAATAGACACTTGGTTAATATGGTCAAGGAATAGAGAGAATAATCAATCAATAGTTAGCGCAAAGGTAAACTCGTAAAATACACCCATCAAAAGACTACGGCATAAAGCCAACGCAACATCCTACGCTTATTTATTCCGTTTCCTTTTGAGCTGAGATTTTAGCTTCCGTTTGGGTACTGCTCAAATATTGTTTAATCTAAATTCAAAAGCTATGTATTTACAAAATTTGCAACAGGATGAAATCTTTGTTCCATCAGAAATGAAATCCTTAAAAAGTCTGACCCAGATGGAATCCCGAAGAGGACTTGAAAATGCCATTATCTCAAATGGCAAAATCGTCAACGTGGTATCGAACAGCTATGGCCACATTCCGAACCAACTGTTCTTCAGGAAAGCTGAAGAAATGCTGACCGACGCACAGCTGAATTTCCACAAACGCACCATCAACAAAAATGACAGGTCGTTTATTACCGACTTTATCATCGACGATAAAAGCCAGTTTACCGTCAAGAACGATAAGGACTTGATATTGCCGATGCTTCGGTTCAAAAACTCGTATGACGGAAGTGAAAAAACCTCTGGACACTTCGGGTTTTATAGAGAAGTGTGCTCAAATGGTCTGCACGTGTCACAAGCAGAAATCGAGTTTTCCATAAAGCACAGTAAGAACAATACGCACTTGATTATGCCGAGGCTGAACAATTTATTCGATAAATTTCTGGATAATGAATTCTACACCATTACAGAGAAATTCGACAAGATGAAGGAATTTAAAATCATCGATACGCAAGAGTTCGTAAAGGCAATTCTTGACAGAACGAAACTGTTCCGATACGAATGTAGCGACAAGAACAGCGACCCGTCGAAAAAATCTCGTGAGGTCATCGAAATCTTAAACTATGAAGCCTTGTTGCTCAATGAAGAACCAAATCTTTGGTTAGGTTACAATGCGTTTAATTCAGTACTTCATAATGTTTTGAAGAAAAGCTTTGGCCAACAAGAACGGTTGGATAAAAAACTGTTCGACGAAGTCTATGCGATGGCATAGCATCAATAAAGGTTCATCCAGTACCTCAAACTGGATTTTTTTCACTCGCTAAACACTAAAAATTCAAATATTTACCACTTTATTTACATAGTGGCAATAATTAGTTTTCAAATATTCGCCACTTTTTTGTACTTTTGGCAAAGTTTTGATATAGATATTATGCCAAAGATTGTAGAAAATAAGCTTATAGAAGCATTTAAAGAACGTAGTTCGTTTGATAGGAACGAACTATTTCAGTTCTATTTGGATTTTGAACCCGATTTGAAGGAAAGTACTTTTAGTTGGCGAATATATGACCTAAAGAAAAAGGACATTATCAAAACAATTGGACGTGGACTTTATGTTATATCCTATAAACCGAAGTTTAAGCCAGTACTATCGGATAATGTTCTAAAAATAGCAACTAAAACCAATGAAAGGTTTGAGAAAATCCAATATGCTATATGGGAAAACCAATGGCTCAATGAATTTACGCAGCATCAAGTATCCAATCAAATGATTGTGGTGGAAGTGGAAAAGGGATTTACCGAATCGCTCTACTATTATCTAAATGATTCATTGAAAATGGATTTTTTCTTGAATCCGGATGATAAGGAAATTGAGTTCTACATTTCCGAGAGTACTATACCCGTGGTCATAAAACGTCTCGTTACAAGAGCACCGATAAGTAAGCTAAAAGTCAAAAAAAATGCAGTTCCAGTTGCCACACTTGAAAAAATAATGGTGGACTTGTTTGCCGATGAAAACCTATACCATTTTTACCAAGGTTCTGAACTCATAAACATCTATGAAAAAATACTTGAGCGATACAGCATTAATTTCACAAAGCTCTTTAGTTATGCGAAAAGGCGAAAGAAAGAACAGGAAATCAAGCAATTTATGAATAACCACATACCGAATATTTTAGAGAATATAATCAATGATTGAAAACAAAAGCTTCACAAAGGAATGGTTGGATATTTTCCGAGCAAAAAAAGAACATAAAGGCATTAATGTGACGATTTTGGAAAAAATGGTTCACGCATTTTCTTTATTAGAACATCTAAAGATAGAAGGACTTGATTTTGTTTTTAAAGGCGGCACATCGCTCGTACTCTTACTTGAAGAAGGCAATCGGTTCTCAATCGATATTGATATTATTTCGAGTGTAAAACGTAAGCCATTGGAAAAAATCCTTGATTCGGTCGTTGCCAACTCACATTTTAAAAGCCACATCTTGAATGAGCGTCGAAGTTATAAAGAAGGTGTTCCAAAGGCACATTATACTTTTGAATTTGACTCGGTTTACAACCCGAACGTTCCAGGAACAATTCTGTTGGATATTCTTTTTGACAGTCCACATTATCCAGAACTTATAGAATCTTCTGTTGAGATTTCGTGGCTATCGGTTGATGACCCTATAATATCAATTACCACACCTTCGGTAAATTCCATCTGTGGCGATAAGCTTACTGCTTTTGCACCAGAGACAATCGGTATTCCATATTATAAGGGCGACCAGTTATTTACAATGGAAATTTGTAAGCAGTTGTTCGATTTAGGGAAGTTGTTTGAAAACATTACAGATATGTCTATTGTTAAGGCAAGTTTTTCCGCTTTCGCGAAAGCGGAACTATCCTATCGCAGTTCCGATAAAGATTTTGGCAAAAGAAACCTCAAAGAATCAGATGTTCTTTGGGATGCCATAGAAACCTGTGCCATCATCGCTAAAAGGGAACGCAACCCAACCAAGGAAACAAAAAAGAAGTTTGAGGAATTAAACCGTGGCATACGCAGTTTTGGAAGTGCGTTTTTGATGACAGGAAATTTCAGGATAGAGGAAGCTCTTGCAGCTTCGGCCAGAGTAGCTTATTTAAATACCATCTTGTTACAAGATGAGATAACAGAAATCGAATATTACGAAGGACAGAACATAAGCGAACTTAACATTGAAAAAGCAGAGTGGGCATTTTTGAACAAACTGAAGCGACAGCCAGATAAAAGCATTTTTTATTATTGGTATAAGGCTACAGAGTTTTTACCAGAATAATATTGAATATGAAAGATAATAAGATAAAATACTTTACCCCAACCTTAAATCGAATTGAAAGCTTTACAAAAGTGCAGACCTTTACGATTAATGCGCCCGACCATCATTTAGATAAGTGTTCCGTTGAACTTAAAAAATCAAAAGGACAATTCACCTTTGAAACAATTTCACCAATTCTAAAGGGAATTCAGAACCACAAAGAGATTCAGTTTGAAAGAGCCACTGAAATTAGGCTAATCAATGATGACAAAACGCTTTATTTAAAAGGCGCAAACTACTTCGTAAACAAAATTAATTATATAGAACATCATTCTAAACGTTCTAGAGGAACGATAAATGCGTTGAGTTCTTCTGCTCAATCATTCAATTCTAAACCAGTTTTTCTACGATGTGTCTTACCTCTTGGAACAGAAAATAAATTGGATTTAAAGGATTTTCAAAAAACGTTATTTCGAGTAGGAACCGCAACGTCACTACTATTTGCCTGTAATGTTAATGAGCATAATTTTGAACTTATCAATTGTAAAAAGGATGACTTTCATTATTTCATAATGGACTGTTTAGAACCAATAGCGAAAAAAGAATTTCAAAAGAAATGCTACAATATCATTTTGACCATTGGATTGTTAAAAGGCGATTTAATCCACAAAGAAAATTACATATTAAGCTACAAGGACCATACGCTTAAAGAACCAGAACATATAGAATATATGTCAATGCGCTCTTCTGTGTTTTCCAATCAGCCATTAATAACCACGAACCCTTATTCCGTTAGAATTTTTGATGAGGATTTTGAGAGGGATGAAAATGGGATGATTTCCGATGCACAAAGAAAGAAATTATATGATGGAATAGTTGATGTCTCAGGCGAAGTGTTTTCTAAGCTCGCTACACTATTCTGTAACCACGAGAAATTACAAAGAGCAACATTACTCTATATTTTGGGGCATTCTGCTACATTGGAAATTAGAATACCTAATTACTATGTTGCACTCGAAGCAATTACCAGCTATTTGGCTAAGACTGTTGATGAAAAGCCTAAAAGATTAAACCCTATCAAGGATAAGAACATAGCAAGTGAATTGATAGCTGAAATCAAAACGCTGATATTGAAAACTAAAAAGAACCAAGAATTAGATAATGATGAAATGAATATAGATATTCTTATGAAGAACATCGACAGACTTAACAGTCCACCAAATGCTGATAAATTGGCAAAATCTTTCGAGATAATTGGCTACACTCTGACTGATGAACAATTCAAGATAATTAAGGATAGAAATAGCTATTTACACGGCAGCTTTATAAAAACAAAAGAAGAAGAAGATGGAAGATTTAGAGATGCACTTCATATTAGTTTACGGCTACATTTTTTAATTGGCTTACTACTTCTTAAAAATGTAGGATATAATGGTAAAATTATCAATTATGCAAAATTATGGTCTCACATTACGGGAAAGAATATCGAGGAAGAGGTTTTAGTACGCATTTAAAATTAAGAACATAAATACATCAATATGAAATTTAAATTAGGTGTTACTTTTGAGGCCTGCTTTCCAAAAGAAGAACGCAAAACGCTCTCTGATTACCTCTCTGGAATACAGCGAGAAGATTTACTTAAAATGGGTTCTTATTTTCTTGGTTTTAACAATGAGAAATCCCAATACAGCGATGTTACAGATTTTCTAAATATGTTTTTTTCAGCTGATAACAAGGATTTCGCAACCGATGTATATAAAAATCTAAAAACTTTTGTTTCCCAAGCCGGCTATGGGATAGAACAATATGAAATACCATATGTAGGAAGTAGTCTGCTTCTATTTGAATTTATTTTTGATAATATTTCTGAAGAACAACAAACTACAAAAAGTAATTTGGAAATAGAGCAAGACGTTTTCAGGGCTTACGTGCATCTTAATCAAGTTGCATTTACGGATAGGGGAATTGCAGAGAAAAAATCAGATGAAGAATCAGATATAGTTTACACACCTGCGCAAGTGTTGCTTAAAACTCATTTCCATAATAACGAACTAATTAACTACAGGGTTGATAAACTTTTCACTTGTCAATTTTTGAGGGCAGTCTCATATTTTGAATTTTTATCACAAATAGATAAGTGTCAACCGCTATTGAAAGCATTTTATAAGTACTATGGTGTTAAGGATTATAATGAATATCTGCGACGTTTATTGGGTATTACTTATCCTGTACTTATGAAAGACAAGGAAAGTCATACTGAAATTCATCTCGATAATCTTGACAATGAAGATTTTATCGACAAACATATTTTGTCTTCAAATGAAGTTGCTTCTGAACTTGACTTCTTGACGTTGAGAAGCAAACCACTCTATAAATTCGAGAAAGGCAAGTATAGAATTATTTCTCCACTCTTTACTATAGAAATGATTTACAACGGATTGTATTTTAGGTTAAAGGCTATCAACGAAAAACTCTCTGAAGATGAAAAAGTTAGTGGGCTTTATGGCTTGAAAACCTATGAGTATAGCGAACAATATGCGCTGGACACACTACTACAAGAAATTTACGGTAAGCGTTATTATCAGAAATCTGGTAAAGAACTGGATGAAATTATGCAAGGTGCACCTGATTACTACGTGCGGAATGGAAAACATACTATAATTTTCGAATCCAAGGACATCCTTATTTCAAAAGAATCTAAGCAAAGTACAGATTTTAGGGTGTTAAGGGATGAATTGAAGCTGAAGCTATATGAAAATGAAAAAGGTAAGTCAAAAGCCGTAAAACAATTAGTTGAAAACATAAGAAAATTGCTTAATGGCGAAGCGGATTACGATAAAAACTTTCCAGTTAAAAAAGGCACTATCTTCCCAGTTGTGGTCGTTCACTATCGTATGTTTAATGCAGCTGGTCTTAATAACATTGTTAATGGATGGTTCAGAAATGAACTTGAACAACTTAAAGAAAAAGGGCTTGATATTTCAAAGGTTCAAGATTTAATACTTATAGATATTGATACTTTAATATTCAATAAAGAAGCATTGCAATCCCGAAAACTACAATTATGGGATGTTCTGATGGAATATCAAGAAACTTATTTGAGATTCGATATATCAAAAGCAAGACCTCGCCCACGTAGTGAAGAAGAAGGTATTGAGATGCTTAAATCTTCTTTTCATCCATTCTCGTTCTTTTTGGACATTAAGGTTGAAAAGATGAAATTTGATAGAACACCGAAAGAACTATTAGAAAAGGCTGCCCCACTTTTCCCAGAATAGAATCAAAATTCAAACCCAACTCAGCCCATTCCCCTACATTTCTCAAAAAGCTACATTTCGGGCAAAGCGCTTCATTAAAACAAGTCTTGGACACAACTCCAAAGCTTCCGATTTCCATTCCACTTGCCCACTCATTCCCGAGAAAATTGGGAAGTGGTCAAACTCCATTTCAACCTACACCTTTAAAGTTAAGCCTGCTTTTCTTCCTACGTCAAAAGTATAAACAGTTTTCATAATCCGTTCAGCCCATTCCCCTGCATTTCGCGAAAAGCTACATTCCGAAAAAAGAGCTTCTCTGTCAGTAATCAAAATGAAGCCTTATATCAAAAAATAATAAAGCCCATCCATTATAGATGAGCTTTATTGGCAAACTAACTCAAACTTAATATTGTCCTATTCAAAAGAAGTCTCCCCCACATTCGGATTATACACATAATTAAAAGTGTAATATCGACCTGCATCGGTTTGTGGGTCTGGATTTGCAGGGGCATTTTCATAATAACTTAAGATTTCCACTTTTGCATAGTTTCCTGCTGTGGTTTTAAAGACCAAAATCTTTCCAGGAATAGGCGTAATGATATTTACCTGCGGATTATAATTATACCATCCGTTATCGCTACCTGTTGGGATGGCAAATGACGCATCTGCATCTTGGGCAAAGGTTAAACCTTCCGCAGTTGTTACGCTTGCAAACGTTCCCGTTACAATGGTTGCACCTGCATCGCCATTTCTGGCAGGCTCATCATCCGTTCCTGTAACCGTTCCACCATTTACGGCAATTGTTGTGCCTCTAAAGGCTATATCCCAATCGGTATCGCTTGTAGTTTGCATTCCGGTTTCAAAATCAAATTTTGTGAATTCCCCACCTACGGGTTGTCCTTGACCACCGGTTTGAGGTGCAAAGAGATTGCTGACCTGTTCAGCTTGTACAGGGTCTGAGACTGGCGTGTTATCATTATCGCTGCTGCACGAAGTAAATCCTATAAATAATACTGCTAGTGTTACTGTTTGTAATGTTTTCATTTTGATTGTAGTTAAAGTTAAAATTGATAATTGAGTTTAATGTAACCTTGAATTCCCGGCAACGTCGGGATATTGTTATCTGTATAGTCCAAGAGGTTATTTGCACCTACCTGTAAAGTGAAATCTTCATAAAATGTTTTGCTCGCTGCTATGTTGGTTGTTACATAGCCATCTATAAAACTGGTGTCGTAGGTGTCTATCAGCCCATTTCCGTTAGTGTCAAACTGGGCATATTTGCTACGGTAAAGAAGTCGCAGATTGATGTTCGCTTTCGCGGAAGCGATATCGTAAAAAACCTTGAAGTTGGCATTGTGCCGTGAGCGGTTCACGAGCCCGAAATAATCGGACTGCGTGACCGCCACGGTCTGATTTGTCGCCGGGTCGTGGGCAAATACCTGACCATCTTCTACATCTTGCTGTTTCTTTTTATCGTAGGCGTACAAAAGTTGATAGCCTGCACTCAAGTTTATGGCATCATTTATTTTATATCCTGTGTTGAGTTCAAATCCCGTGGTGTAGATTTCATCGAAATTGACATAACTGAACACATTTTGACCGTTCGTTTTTCGGGCAATAATGCGGGTATCGATTAGGTTTTTGATATCGTTTCTGAAGAAATTCAGCTCGCTGTTCCATTTCCCTGCTTTAAATGTAAAGCCCAAGTTATAGCCTACGGAACTTTCAGCTTCTAAAGGATTATTTAAGTCATCTTCCGAAACTACCACATCAAGGATTTGTCCTTGTTCTTGAAGCTCTTGTAATTTTTCCAAAGCCACATTATAGCCCAGAACGGTATAACCCACGGCCGAATTGGTAAAGTCAAAATATAACTGTCTAAAATCTGGTGCTTTAAAACCATAGCCTACCGAACCTTTTACAGCGAATGCATCGGTCAACTTGTAGCGCATCGCCAGTTTGGGACTAAATTGATTACTATATTCTGAATGATTGTCAAAGCGAGCACCAGCAATCACATTTAGTCGTTCTATAAGATTTATGTCATATTGTGCATAGACATACTGCGAATTGAAACTCACAGGTTCATCAAAAAAGGTTCTGTCCAATTTATCATATTGAAGACCCAATCCTGCTGTTAAGGTTCCCGCTTTCGCGAAAGCGTAACTGCTACGAATTTCTGGGCGCAACAGTTTTTGGTCAAAATCACTATCGCTCAAAACAGCATCAGAAATAGGGTCAGCTAATCTTTCATTAGCGGTATAGTTGGTATAATAAAATTCGTAAGAGGTAGTGAATTTTTCGTTCCATTTTTGGTCGAGCCTTGCGTGGGCGTTCCATTCCTGTTCCTTACTATCGCCTTCAAATTGCACATCGTTAAATGTAAATCCGGCATCCTGCACTTGGTCATAAAATCGTGTAGATGTGAATAAAGATAGCTTGTCATTAAAATCATAATAGACACGCCCGTTAAGTGTATAATTTTCAAATGGATTTACCGTCTGTCCTTCCACATCAGGGTTTAAATCATAACCTTCACTTGAAAAACGGTTGGCAAAAAAGCCATATCTTAACTTCTTGAAACGTTGCTTTAAATCCAGATTGATGTCCTGTTGCGTAAAACTGCCGATGCGGTAAGAAACATTTCCATTTAGTTCTTCAGACTTTGGCTTTTCCGTAATAATATTGATGACACCGCCCAAAGCTTCAGAACCGTAAAGACTGCTCGATGGGCCTTTTACTACTTCAATCTGTTTGATATTCCCAACCGTCAACCTGCTCAAATCAAAATTTCCTGCACTTCTGCCCACAAGTGGCACACCATCTATAAGTATCAAAATATAATCTGATGCAATACCTTGAATTTGTACACCTTCAAAACCACTTTCATCGGCGACGGTTATAATTCCGGTTTGCTCACTCAATATTTCATCCAAGCGAATAGTGCCCGATTGTAAAATTTTCTTTTTTGAGATTAAGGTTACTGGCAACGGCAAGGATGAAAGTTGTCTTTCTGTACGCGTAGCGGTAAGGATAACTTCCTCTAATTCATTCACTTTCGTACTATTAACGACTTCTTGAGAAACGACATTTAAAAAAGATAAAATTGTCAAAGTGTTTATAATTAGGCATTTATACTCCATTTTATTTAGAATCAATCTTGATAGGGTGCAAATATATAAATTATTGTTATTTAGATTTAATAAAAATAACTATTTTTGTCGATGAATTTAAAAATCAATAAATCAATAGCAATGAAAACATCTTTGTACACCTTATTGGCACTATTATTTTCAATAAGTGCCATTTCTCAAACCTCAAAAAAACAAGAAGACCAAGAAGCCATCAAGAAAATGTGTGGCTGTTATGAAGTCACTTTTAATTTTGCAGAAACTTTTAATTACAGCAACGATTCTCTTTACAAGCCTTCAAAAACAAAGGTGGATAAAGGGTTGGAATGGGCGCAATTAGTAACAGATGAGGATGATAAGATTTCTATTCAGCATCTCTTACAGGTAGGAAATCCAGCAGACCCTCAAATCGTAAAGCATTGGCGACAAGACTGGCTATTTGAAAATACCGACTTATACACCTATAATGCGGACAATGAGTGGACTTTCGAAAAATTACCTACATCCGAAGTTAAAGGACAATGGACACAGAAAGTATATCAGGTAGATGACAGTCCACGTTACGAAGGTTCTGCCTCTTGGGTGAACGTTGATGGAAAAAGCTATTGGGAAAATACGACACCTGCGCCTCTGGCAAGAAGGGAATATACAACCAGAAGCGACTACAACCTATTGATGCGCGGCAACCGTCAAGAAATCACAGATTATGGTTGGTTACACGACCAAGATAATACCAAAATTATCCGTGAGACAGGTAAGGAAGATGTGATACTTGCAAAGGAAAAAGGATATAACACCTATGTAAAAGTGGATGACAGCAAATGTGCAGCTGCTGCCCAATGGTGGAAAGATAATGATAACAAATGGGCTTTGGTGCGTGCTAAATGGGATGAAGTCTTTGGCCGCGATAAAGACCTTGTTCTTGAAGAAAAAGTGGACAATAAGCCGCTTTATAAGTTCTTATTTGAAGAAGAAGGCTATGAAAAAGAGGCTCAAATTGATGAAGTCATCGAGTCTTTTGTAAAAAAATAGTTAGATGAAAATTTTGAAAAATGTAACGCTGTTTGCTATGCTTTTTATGAGCATAGTGGCAGTTGCGCAACAAGACAATATATTTCTTGACCGTTCCTTCTGGAAGGGCAATCCAGACTTGAAAACTGTAAAGCAAAAAATCGCTGAGGGCAATGATGCTAAGGTACTCAATGAAAATGCTTTTGATGCCACCATTTATGCATTGCTGGAAAAGGCAGATGACGATGTGGTAAAATTTCTTTTATCGCTCGAAGGCAATCCTGTTGATAAGAAAACCCACGACAGCCGAATCTATTTACATTGGGCGGCGTATGCCGGTCAAACGGAAATGGTCAAGTATCTACTTGATAACAGGTCATCCGTTACCGAATTGGACAGCCACGGTTATACACCACTTGCTTTTGCTGCCAATGCTGGCCAAAAAGATAAAGACTTGTACGAGGCTTTTGAAAAGCACGGTATAAACCTTGTAAACGAGAAAAATGAAAGTGGTGCAAATCTGTTATTATTGGTTGCGCCTTCATTGTCTACAGAAAAAGAGTTATCTTTTTTTACAAGCAAAGGCTTTAAGCTTGAAGGTACAGATAACAACGGCAATGGTATTTTTAATTATGCCAGCAAAAAAGGGAATATTGATTTCCTGAAACTGCTTATCAAAAAAGGTGTGGATTACAAATCGTTAAACCAAGAAGGTGGAAATGCCTTTTTATTCGCAACACAAGGTGGTCGTGGCTATAGCAATCCATTGGCGGTTTATGAGTACTTGAAAAGTCTCGGTCTTAAACCTAACATCGTGACCAAAGACGGTTATACGCCATTACACCGACTGGCTTATAACAATACTGACCCAGCGATTTTTGAATTTTTTCTTACTGCCGGTGCAGATGTGAACCAAAAAGATTCCGAAGGCAACACACCTTTTCTCAATGCCGCTTCCCGTAATGAATTGGCGATGGTACATCTGCTTTCTAAAAACCTAAAAGACGTCAATACTGCAAATAATGACGGACAGGCGGCTTTAATGCTTGCGGTTCAGCATAACAGTTCTGAAGTGGTTGGATTCTTATTGGAAAAGGGAAGTGTTGTTTTCGCAAAAGATAGTAAAGGCAATACTATGGCTTATTATTTAGTAGCATCTTTTGATGGCAGAAAACCCGATGAATTTGATAGCAAATTAAAACTGCTTCAAGAAAAAGGGTTCAAAATGAACACGACTCAAGCCGAGGGAAATACACTTTTTCATCTTGCTGCTAAAGACAATAATATAGAATTGTTGAAAAGCCTTGCAGATTTTGATATTGACACCAATGCAAAAAATGATGAAGGACTGACCGTATTGCACATTGCTGCAATGAAAGCTGAAAACGATGAGATGATGAAATACCTAATCTCAAAAGGTGCAGATACTAAAATCAAAACTGATTTTGAAGAAACGGTCTATGATTTGGCAAGCGAAAACGAACTCTTAAAAAAACAAAACACCTCATTGAATTTTTTAAAATAAGATGAAAGCCCATAATGGGCATTAAAAATTTAGCTCGATGAAAACAACATTTAAAATTATTCCTGCGATGGTACTCGCAGGATTGTTACTAATGGCATTTACAACTACTGAAAACAAAGCGGTAAAATGCCTCATACAAATGACCAATTACACAGGCGAAGGTGCTTACGTAATTGTTTCATTAATGAATCCATCTGGCGAATACGAAGAAACACTTTATGTTCAGGGAAAGGATAGTGAATGGTATAGTGAAATCACTGAATGGTGGAAATTCTACGGGAAATACCGTCCCAATATCGATGCTATTTCGGGTGCGACCATAAGCGGTGGCGAACGTACCGTTTCTGTATTGCAGATTCCATCCGACAAAATAGATAAAGGATATAGCCTACGTTTTGAAACTTCGGTAGAAGACCAGAAATATTATAAGGACGATATTCAGTTTGAGTTGACCACCGAAAATCTCAAAGCCAAGAAGGAAGGAAAAGGATTTATTCGCTATGTAAGAATGCTACCGCAGTAAAAACACACCCCATTTTATGACCATTTCCATTTGGCGATACAGTCATTTTGTACTTGCCCTTGCCTCTTCTTTATTTTTATTCATAGCCTCAATAACAGGTGTGGTTTTAGCGATTGAGCCTATTTCGCATCAAGCGAAAGGTTTTGCTATGCAAGATTTAGATAAAGTATCATTAGCTACGACAATTGATGCTTTAAACTCAACTTATGAGGAGGTTTTCTCGCTGGAAGTAGAATCTTCTGACTTTGTGAAAGCTTCCGTTCTTACTACGGAAATGGAAACGCTCGATATCTATATCGATGCAAAAACAGGCGAACAATTAGGCGAGGTACAAGAGCGCCTTTTTTTTTATAGTTTCGCCACCAATCTGCATCGGTCATTATTTTTAAAGAGCATCGGAAGGTTTTTTGTCGGCCTGATTTCGCTATTGCTTTTTTTAATTGCTGTTACGGGACTATTATTACTTGCCAAAAGGCAAGGCGGTTTTAAACGCATATTTTCAAAAGTTCAAAAAGATTATTTTGAACTGCATTACCACGTCATTTTAAGCCGATGGTTCTTTATTCCCATCGTTATTGTTGCACTTACTGGCGTGTATCTTTCTGCCGAAAAGTTTGAATTGCTTCCAGATACCAAAATTGCACATCAGGAAATTGAGTTTTTAAAAACAACTCAAAAGTACACATCGATTAATGAAATTCCCTTCTTCAAGGAAACGTCGTTAAATAACGTGAGAAAAGTTGAATTTCCGTTTTCTGAAGACCCAGAAGATTATTATCAAATCGAATTACAGGATAGAGAAATTAGAGTCAACCAGCAAACGGGACAAATAATTAGTAGCGCAGATTATCCCTTTGTGCAATTGGCATCCCGTTTAAGTTGGGTGTTGCATACAGGCGAAGGAAGTGTGTTGTGGTCTATCGTCCTGCTGCTGGCAAGTGCGTCCATTTTATTCTTTATGTATTCGGGTTTTGCGATGACGTTGAAGCGCAGAAAAAAAGTGAAAGCTATTACCATAATGCCCGATAAAGACGAATGTGAATTCGTCATTTTGGTAGGTTCAGAAACGGGAACGACCTATGATTTTGCAAGGCGATTCTACAACGGGTTAACTGCCCAAGGAAAAAATGTGTTCTTGACCGAATTGAACAAGTATGACATTATCGCGCCTGCCCTGAGCGCAGTCGAAGGGAAAGCGGAACATATTTTCATCTTTACGGCCACCTATGGTGAGGGCGAACCACCGACGAACGCCAGAAAGTTTGAGGCTATCTTCCCTACTATCCGGCAACCGAATAAAATCAACTATGCCGTAGTAGGCTTTGGTTCCCTGGAATATACTGACTATTGCAAGTTTGCGATACAAGTAGATTCACTTTTACAAATACATCAAGACTTTCAACCCTTGATGCCGCTTTATAAAATCAACAATGCAGACTTTGCTGATTTTGAAAGATGGGTCGAACAATTGAGCGAACTATTACGTTTTTCACTTTCTGTTGAAAAACCGAAGCTCAAGAAACGGAACTATAAAAAAATTACATTTAAGGTAGTTGAGCGCACAGAATTAAATGTAGATGATACCTTCCTAATCAGACTGAAAGCGAAGAAAAAAACAAGTTTTACCTCAGGCGATTTATTGTCCGTTTTTCCAGACGGAACTGATATCCCTCGACAATATTCTATTGCCAGTATGGGCAATGAAATTCTTTTGAGTGTAAAGAAACACGAATTTGGTAAAGGCTCTTCGTATTTGCATAGCTTGAATAAGGGCGATACTATTCAGGCGGTTATAGACAGCAACCCTAATTTCCACTTTCCTAAAAAATCAGCTTCCGCAGTATTGATATCAAATGGAACTGGAATAGCCCCATTCTTGGGGATTATGGAACAGAATTGCGACACAAAAATCAACTTGTTTTGGGGCGGCAGGACAGTAGCTTCTTCAGCTATTTATGATGATATTCTTACAGGGATTATTTCGAAAAACCAAAATAACACAATCCATAAATCCCATTCAAGAGAAGGTAGTAAAGAGTATGTACAAAATCTGATATTACAACAAAAGGATATTGTTCTTCAAACAGTTCAAGAAGGTGGTGTGGTTATGATTTGTGGTTCACTTACTATGCAACACGACATTTTAGATGTGCTGGAAGGCTTACTCGCTGAACATTCTGGAATTAACTTCGACGAGCTTCAGCATAATGGACAGCTGAAGATGGATTGTTACTAAAGTACACCTTATCTTCCATAAGCCACTCAGCCCATTACCCTTCATTTCGCGAAAAGCTCATTACAGGAAAAGAGCTTCACTACAAAAAAATCTTGGACACAACTCCAAAGATTCCGATTTCCATTGCGTTAACCCTACCTGAAACACGGCAGGAACACTCCATTCCCAACCTCCATCTTTAAAGTTCAGTCCGCCTTACATCCTACACAAAGGGAAAATAGAGTTTCATAACCGTTCAGCACATTCCCCTGCATTTCGCGAAAAGCTACATTGCGGGAAAAGAGCTTCTCTAAATAGGTCTTGGACACCATCCCCAATTTCTACTTTCCATTTCGCTAACCCGATCCGCTGCGCTGGAGCGGAACGCTTCATTCCCAATCCGAAATCGTGAACGGAGTCCGCCAAATCGGAATTCCATTTAATCATTTAGTCCCGCTTCCTATGTTTTTATACTTCACAAAAGGCATTTAGACCTACTCCCGAGCCACCGCTGTCCCAACCGTTTTTTTGTAAGCAAAATACCAACATTTGGAAGTTAAACGGACTGCATAACCGGTCGTACCTCCCTTTTATAAGTCCTTATTAATTCCAAATATTGAAAATGTATCAGCAACAAAAAAAGGTAACAGCGGACGGCTCTATGGGAAGTAAATCTAAATCGAATATTATGAAATCTTACAAAACCATCAAAAAGGAAGCGGGACTAAAAAAACAAAAAAAGGAAAACGCTCTGGATATAATAAGTAAATCACTTCAAAAAAACATAAACGCAAACTATCCGAAGGGTTCGGGTAGCCTTAATTAATCTTTAATTCTTTTATTATGAGTACTTTAAAAAATCACGTACAGTTAATCGGAAACGTTGGCCAAGAGCCACAGGTCACGAACCTTGAAAGCGGTAAGAAAGTAGCCCGTTTTTCACTCGCCACGAACGAGAACTACAAAAACAACAAGGGCGAAAAAGTGCAAAATACAGATTGGCACACGGTCGTAGCCTGGGGCAAGATTGCCGAAATCGTTGAAAAATATGTAGGCAAAGGAAAGGAAATAGGAATCACAGGGAAATTGAGAACCCGTACCTATACCACCGATGACGGCAACCAACGCTATGTAACCGAAGTTGAAGCAAGGGAAATTCTTTTGCTCGGAACTAAAAACGGCAAATAGCCACTAAAATTAAAGAGGGCGTTCCCGTCGAAAGTTGCGCCCTCTTTTTAATAATTCACTACTAATAAATAGAAAATTATGAAAGTACAAGTTAACGAAATCAAAGAAGGATTACAACATTTTCACGGTTCGGAAACCATATTTCAAATCCCATTATTACGAACCCGATACACCAACGGACTAAAATATTTGGCGGAAGCTGCCGAATGTTTTTGGCTCATTACGGACACTTCCGTAATTGCAAAAAGTCTGATGAACCGAAGCGAATTTATAACCATCGATTTTAAAAGATTGTCCGAGGAAAGACAAGATTTTACAGGCTACGAAGCAGAAATTATTTATACCGATGGCAATGATAATGTATTAGAAAAACACGGCTATCGGGCAACCGATTTTCCACTCGATGAACTGCGTTTATTTTTTGTAAATGATACGCTGATGTTACCAAGCGAATATTAAATTTTGAAGCTATGGTATATCTAAATTTTACAGACTTGAGCGAAGAAGCTCAAAACCGAATCTTGGAAGATTCTAAAAAGGACGTAGAACGTAAATTTGGCGACAGTATCCGTAAATACGTAAGGGAAAATTATACCTGTTTTGAAACTATGATTGAGGAAGAAGCATTGCGAAATTTGTATTCCTACACCTTCATATTCAATATTTGATTTTCTGAACTTAATGATAAAGCACCTCTAAATTTTAGGGGTGTTTTTTTTGTTTGACACTTCCAAATCAAATAAAAAACGTATCTTTATTTCGCTGAAATTCAGCATTCAATTTTAAGTATTGTTATCCATTTTTCACTTTCGCCGATAACCGTACACATCGAAAAATAACATATCGGAAATCCATTTTTCCCAAAATGGCAATTGGCTTTTTAGCCAGATTGTACGAAATTTTTGTTCGCCTGTGGCGAACGAAAAGGAGTAGCAAGAGGGTAACACGCGATGCGATGTTAAGCACTCCTTTTCGTTTTCAAAATGCTGATGTTCAGCTACTTGAAAAATAGATAATTTCTTGACCTTCTGCAATTTGCGACAAATAGCCTTCAAACGCCCACTTTTAGGGACGGATTTGCGACAAATCGGCGAATTATGTACTCATTTACAGGGATTAGATTCAAAAAGGAAACTGCCAAGCGGTTTCAGGAATTTTCACGCAAACACTTCAAATCGCATACCGAGGCAATGTCCACGATGCTCGATTTTTTCTTCTACAACGAAATCTCGCCAAGGGAAAAACTGGGCCCGACAGGTCGAACCATCGAGGCTTCAATCAAGAAACGTATCAATGCGGTTATCGCCATAATGAGGGATATGGAAAAGACCCAGACCAAACCCACGGTCGCGATGATAGAATCCCTTTTTCAGACCGAAGAACCCAAAAAGAAACCGCTCATTTTGGAAAAGAAATTCGTCGAGGAAAAGAAGGAAGTACGCTTTCGCGAAAAGCAAAACCAAGACAACGAACTTTAATTTTTTGAGCTATGTATATCACGATAACACCTCAAAAATTAGGGGGTAATTATTCACAGAGCTCGGGCGATTTTGTAGGCTATTTGGAGAAAGAAAACCAAGGTCTGGAGCAGGAAGAAATGGAACATTTTTTCAACCAATATGGCGAAGGGATTTCAGCCGAAGAAGTCGTAAAGGATATCGATGGAAATGGTGCAAAATTGAAAAAGACCGAACCTAAATTTTATTCGATAACGGTCAGTCCATCAAAATATGAATTGGGCAGATTACAGAACAGTAGCGAAGATCTGAAAATGTACACCCGTGAACTGATGAAGGATTATGTAGAGTCCTTCAACCGTGAAATAAATGGGCGACCCATCAATATCGATGACATTAAATACTATGCGAAAATAGAGCATCAAAGAGCCTTCAAAGGAACAGATTTTCAGATTAAGGAAAACCAACCGTTTGCCACAAAGATACTTCAGTTAAAAACTGAAATCCGAAATATACAAGATGGACGAGCGGAAGGCAATTTCAATAAATTGAACAGGGAAATTTTAAAACTTGAAAGGGCAGCTCCGCATCAACAGGACGGAAAGCGCATCGTACAGGGAATGCCAAAAGCGGGAAACCAAAGCCATATCCATATCATCGTTAGCCGAAAAGATGCATCCAATACGTTCAGCCTTTCGCCAGGGAGCAAACACAAAGCTTCGGAAGTTGAGATGCACGGCAAGAACGTGAAACGTGGCTTTGACCGAGACAAGTTTTTTACAAATGCGGAAAAGACCTTTGATAAGACTTTTGGCTATAAGAGAAACTTTGCTGAAACCTATAAAGCACGAAAGGACTTCATCAAAAATCCGAAAATCTATTTTGCTTCCTTGATGAAACTACCAACCAACGACAAAGTATTGGCGTTCAAAATAATGGGTAAGTCTGGTATTCCAATTATGCCAACTATTCCCGTAACACAGGCACAATTGGCGATGAAAGTTTTCAATAGGCTACGTCGAGGTGTCGAGGTGGCCATCAAATCAAGTTCCATCGGAATCTAAAAAACAAAGTATGCAGCTGGACCATTTTTTATCGGTACTTCTTGTCATTGGCTTTGCCAGCATACTCTTTTATGGAATGTATCGAGTATCGCGATTTGCCTTTATTATCAACCTCTTATTACTTGGTCTTTCCATACTTTATCTATCTAAAGAAAACGAGCTGATCCAAATATTGCTTTATTTGGTTTGCCCTCTTATGCTAATCAATATAGGGCTGTACGTTTTTCTACATAAAACCGAAAAGCCCAAAACGACCAATGCAAAGTATCAGGTCAATTTTTCTACCACTAAAGGAAACTTCAAATTGGACAACATCAAACGAGGTGCATCCGTCATCGGTTCTGCGGGAAGTGGAAAGACCGAAAGCGTTGTTTATGGATTTCTAAAGCATTTTCAGGAGCAGGGGTTTTGTGGAATAATCCACGATTATAAGGATTTTGAGCTGACCGAAATGGCATATCCGCTTTTCAAAGATGGAGATATCCCTTTTAAGGTCATTTCCTTTGATAAAATCATCCATAGGGTAAATCCTATTGCGCCAAGGTATTTAGAGAATGAGGAGAGCGTCAATGAGGTTTCAAGGGTATTGATTGAAAATCTTTTGGAGCAAAGAGAATCTGGTTCAACAGGAACGACCAAATTTTTTAATGATGCTGCGGAAGGATTGATTGGTGGATTGATTTGGAAATTGAAAACGAGCTATCCTAAATTTTGTACCCTTCCTCATTTGATTGCCATATACCAATATTTGGACACGGACAGCCTTATCCAATTTTTGGAAAGTAACATCACATCAAGGGCGATGGCAGATGCTTTTATTAGTGGTAAGGATTCCGAAAGACAAACCGCAGGAGTCAAAAGCACTTTGGCCAACGCATTAAAACGCATCAGCACCCAAAGAATATTTATGGCATTGTCTGCGGATGAAGTGCCATTAAATATTAATAGTACCGAAAATCCCTGCGTGATTTCTATTGTGAACAATCCCAAATTTGAAACTTCGTATTCGCCTGTGATTGCCACCATCATCCACACCATTACAAAACAAATGAGTGTACGTGATGCAAATCCTTCCTTTCTTATGATGGAAGAAGCACCAACAATCCGGCTATTGAATATGCACCGAATTCCTGCAACGTTACGGAGCTATGATATTTCAACTATCTACGTAATGCAGGACAAGATTCAGAACGATATGATGTACGGCGATAAGGCGAGCAAGGCAATCTTGAGCAATCTTTCCTATCAATTTTTTGGCAAGGTCAACGACCCGGACACCGCCAAATACTATGAACGCTTTTTTGAAATAGTTAAAGACCCGACCAAAAGTATAAGCAGAGGTCATAATCTTGATTTTGACACTAGAGTAACGACCGGAGAAAAAGAGATTCCCAAGATAAGAGCTGATGTATTTTTCAGATTGAAACAAGGGGAGTTTATAACTTACGCTGATGGCAAGGATAAGAAGGTGCAGTTTGAGTTGCAGAAGATTGAACGTAGATTACCTGAACAAACAACTTTTTACTCTGACTTGGATTTAGCAGCTAATTTTGAGCGAGTTTATGCGGAGGCTAGGTCGGTTTTCAAATAACGATGTCAATATTCTTAACAATGAGTGAGTAAAACATAAGTACATTCACGAGCAAAATTCACTTTTAGGTGTTTACATAAACTATGTATCTGAATATATATGATTTAACTACTATATTTATCAATACGGATACTTTCTACAGTCCAATCAGCCGCAACTTTTATGCAAAAAATAAACTTTACTCTTTTTGAAATTTCAAAGGATGGATGTGGGCAATTCTACAAAGAGCCCAACATACCGCCGTCAACGGGCAGATTGATACCATTTATATAACCTGCAACCGGCGAGGCCAAAAAGGCGATAACTGCTCCGAATTCTTTTGGTTCACCAAATCGTCCAACCGGAATATTAGTTGCAACCGTTTTATCTATAGTTGCACGCGATACGTTATTCTGGATGGATTTTTCATTCAAAACAGATTCCAGTCGAGCAGTTTTGGTCAAGCCCGGCAACACATTATTTACGGTAATCCCAAAAGGACCTAACTCACCGGCCAAGGTTTTCCCCCAATTTGCAACCGCAGCACGAATGGTATTCGAAACGCCCAAACCCGTAACAGGTTCTTTTACCGCCGTACCTACAATGTTGATAATTCTACCAAAACCGGCCGATTTCATCGAAGGGGCAACCGCCTGGACCAATACTTGGTTGCACAATAAATGATTGGAAAAAGCCTGATTAAATTCCTCTAAATTGGCGTCTAATATGGCGCCTGCAGATGGTCCTCCTGTATTGTTCACTAAAATATGCACGGTTGGATTTTCAAGCAAAAAAGTATCCAATTTAATTTTCAGGACATCAACTTGAGAAAAATCAGCAACGATATAATTGTGTTTTTGATTTTTGGAGACGTCTAATTCTTTGAGTACGGATTTCAACTTGTCCTCGTTTCGGGCAATCAATACAATATTTGCGCCCAGTAGAGCCATTTCTAGTGCAGAAGCTTTTCCAAGTCCTGAAGTGCTACCGCATACAAAAGCGGTTTTCTGTGTTAAGTCGAGATTCATTTGATAGTTTTTTAATTACGACCCAAAATTATAGATGTCCTTGTTGCCAGACGATAACAATTGTTATTATATAGACGGACACTTTTCATTTGTATGAATCCGATTTTGAAATTATACAATTGATGTTTTCCCGCTTTCGCGAAAGAGGACAACCCATCTATATTGATTACATTTATATCGTAGAACCCCAATTTAAAATTGAACTAATGGAATTTAAAAATACCGAATGGGAAGAATTTCAAGGTTTATTTAAAAGAGAGGAACTACCTGCCAAAACCATACTTTTAGATGAAGGTAAAATTTCAAACAGCATATTTTATATTGAACAAGGCTGTGTGAGAGCTTGGTTTAATAATGACGGAAAAGATATTACGTTCCAATTCTTTACCGAAACACAAATGGTTTCATCCATAGAAAGTTTCAAAACGAATCGACCAAGCCAATTTACCATTGAAACCATCGAACCTTCCATAGTTCACTCGATGACCAAAATCGATTTTCAACACGTTCTTGAGCAATCTCCTGTTATCAAGGAACAAATGGAAGACCTTATATTTGAGCGACTCATCTCCTATCAAAAACTTTTTCTTTCAAGAATCAAGGACAATCCCGAAACAAGATACATTGAACTTTTAAAAAATAATCCTGAAATCCTATTACGGATTCCCCAACATTATATCGCTTCCTATTTGGGAATTACGTCCGTATCCTTAAGCCGAATCAGAAATAGAAGATGAGCCTCTTTTCTTAACAATTGTTATCGTTGACCAACATCTCAAGCCGCACTTTTGTACTATAATTTTAAAATAGTACACAATGAACGTAGCCATTATTTTTAACCATCCCTATGAAGGAAGTTTTTGTAATGCGATTTTAGGGTCCGTAACAACCGGACTTAAAAAAGCCAATCACGAGATAGATTTGATTCATCTTGACAAAGAGCAATTCAATCCCGTTATGACAGCCAACGACCTTAAAGGGTTTAGGGACAAGAAGGCCATCGACCCAAAAGTATTGGAATACAAAGGCCGAATCGAACGCGCAGACCATCTTATTTTTATTTTCCCCATTTGGTGGGAATTGATGCCGGCGATGACAAAAGGATTTGTGGATAAGGTCATCTTCCCAGGTATCGCTTACGATTATACAAATGCCGGTAACACGCGTATGAAACCACTTTGGACCAAATTAAAAGGCGTAACAATGATAACCACGATGAACACACCAAAATTTTTATATTGGGGTATTTTTGGATATGCCATAAAAAAAGCGATGATGCTTGGAACCTTCTGGAAAATTGGATATAAAAACCGTAAATGGATAACCTTCAACAAAGTTAAGCAGGTTTCAAAAGAGAAACGGGAAAAATGGCTTGCCAAAATTGAAGACAAGTTTGAAATGCTAGATTATTAAAATTAGGATGTATTTGAACCTTGCTTACAATATTCACTTCAGTTCATTTTGTATGGTTGAGTACTAGCGCAGTCATTGTGAATAGAGCTCACAAAAATTGAATAAAAAAATATCTAGTCCTTAATAAGCGATACAGATTGTAAAGGGCCAGTTTTAAAGAATAATAGTAGCCGCCGAACTTTAAGTTGTTTCTCGACCTTGATTTATAAGAATGTAGGATAGGGTTACAAGATGCCACGATTAAGATACATCAGCTGGTTTTTTTCCTGCGAAATTTGCACTGTAATTAAAAAACCAACAAAATGAAAACTTTATTTATTACAGGTGCTAACAAAGGAATTGGCTTTGAAACAGCGAGACAGTCGCTACAAAAAGGATTTTACGTATATCTGGGCAGCAGAAATTTACAGAACGGTAAAGAAGCAGCTGAAAAACTGCAAGCGGAAGGATATATCAATGTTGAAGCGATTCAAATAGATGTGACGGATCAGGTTTCAGTTAATGAAGCTCGTACTGAAATTGCACAAAAAACAGAAATTTTGGATGTATTGATTAACAATGCGGGTATCAGCGGGAAATATCCGCAACCTACATTAAATACAGATATTGAAGTTTTTAAGGAAGTCTTTGATACCAATGTTTACGGTGTGGTTCGGGTAACGGTGGCCTTTATCGACTTGTTGAGAAAATCATCCGAGCCTCGAATCGTAAACGTATCTTCAGGACAAGGGTCTTTGGGATTGGCCAGCGACCCAATGGCACCTTATTATCATTACAAGGGAGCAGTTTATCCCGCCTCTAAATCGGCGCTTAATATGTACACTATCAATCTTGCATACGAATTGAAGGATACCAATATTAAGGTCAACTTGGTATGTCCAGGCTTTACCAAAACCGATTTTACTGGTCACGAAGGAACAGGAACCGTGAAAGAGGCGTCTGAGCGAATATTAAAATATGCCTTGATAGGAAACGATGGTCCAACTGGACAATTTTTCTGTGAAGAAATATTGCCGTTTACAACCTGTCCTTGGTAAGGGAATTGATGGTTAAAAGAGAAATTTCTACTTTCAAAATGAGCTTAATCCTTTTCAGCTTGCTCTATGATTAGTACTTATATTTATTTGATGTGGGTAATATAAAAAGAACAATAAAGTAAGCGTAAAAGGCTTTTGACTAATCTTACCTCTCAATTACACTACCTCTTTCAATTTTATAGTAGATCAGATTACCGAGCAAATCACAATTTAAATGTCACATTGTAGTAACATATTTCATATATTTGTGATATGGTAGATACGAAAACTAAAATTATAGCGGCTGCTGTAAAATGCTTTCAGAGTAACGAATCGAATTCTTTGGAGAACATTGCCGAAGAAGCCGGTGTTACTCGAAGAACGTTGCATCGCTATTTTGAAAATCGCCAAAACTTAATGGAATGCTGTAAAAACGAGATGCTCGAAAGGTGTAACAAGGCGATGAACGAAGCATATAAAAGTGATGCTGACCAAATTAAGAAAGTTAGGAATATGCTGTTTGCCGCAATTGAACAAGGTGCAAACTATTCATTCATCAAAAGAGTCTACGAGAACAGTAGTTTTTCAGATTTAGATAGTAAGAATGAATTCGAATCTGATAACGTCAAAACGAAATGGTTAAAAATAATCAAGGAGCTTCAAAAGGAGAAACGTATCAACGAGGAACTAACTATTTCTTGGATTTTTAATTTGTTCGGAGCAATCATCGAAACTACTATTTATGCAGTTGAATCGGGAGATGTTGCCAAGAATGATAGTAAGAAGTTTGCTTGGATTTCCTTCAAAGGAGCTATCGGATTAAAAGAGTAAAACATAATATTATGAATCCATATTCAACAGAAAATCTTATCAAAAAAATGCCTGGTTTCTCCAGTTATTTTCTAAAAGTTAATGGAACAAGTATTCACTATGTGCAAGGAGGAAGTGGAGAGCCATTGGTATTATTGCCAGGATGGCCTCAGACTTGGTGGTCTTACCACCATATTATGCCCTCTCTTGCTGAAACGTATACTGTGATTGCCATTGACCTGCGTGGAATGGGTGATAGTGACAAACCAAAAGAAGGATACACCAAAAAGAATATGGCTGGTGATATCAAAGAATTGGTGGTAGCTTTAGGATATGATAGATCACATATTGTCGGACATGATATTGGTGCCAATGTAGCTTATTCTTTTGCGGTAAATCATCCTGATAGAATCAATAAGTTGATTCTTTTGGATACCCCACCTCCCGATGAAAATATGTATAAACTTCCTATGTTACCTGTAGGATTACCGGTATATCCTTGGTGGGTAGCTTTTAATCAATTAAATAACTTGCCTAGCCAATTGCTGGAGGGACGTTTCGAATTGTTATTAAATCATCTTTTAGACCAGCTACTTATTAATAAAGATGCCATTACTGATTTTGACCGCTCAGTGTACAATCATCATTATAATAACAGAGAAAACATAAGTGCATCCAATGCATGGTATCAAACCTTCGGAGAAGATATTGCAGAACAGAAAACCTATCCTAAAATCAAAAATCCGACTAAGGGAATTGCATCATCTACTACCCTTGGAATTTTAGAAAATTTTTTATCTCAGAATGTTATTAATTATGAAATTATGGAAATAGAGGGGTGCGGGCATTTTCTTCCTGAAGAGAAGCCTGAGCAAATTGCGAAAGCCATCTCAGACTTCTTGAAATAAACTCAATAAATATAATTGAAAGAAGAACGATTAAAATACTAAACGATATGGATGATTTATTCTCTTTTGAAACAATTGCTGAGTTCCATAACTTTTGCAAATTACCTAGGCCTGTGCATCCCTTAATTAGTGTGGTTGATTATAAACACTTTTCGGCGCAACTTGTAGGAGATGAAGATTCGGTATGGCAACATTCATATTACACCATTTGTTTAAAAAAATATAGTGGCGGCAATTATAAATATGGGAAAAATGATTTTCATTTTGATACCGGCAGATTAAGTTTTTTTTCGCCGAATCAATGCCTGAAAATGGAAGGAAACCGTCAGGATTTAGGAACAGCGACTGGATCGTTATTGCTAATTCATCCTGATTTTTTCTGCAATACTCCGCTAGCCGAAAAGATTACAACGTATGATTATTTTAAGTATGCCATCAACGAAGCGCTTTTTCTATCTGAACAAGAAGAAACCGTAATTATCGATATTTTAAAAAGCATATCAGGTGAATATGAATCAAATATTGATAAGTTCAGCCAAGGTTTAATTGTCTCTAAAATTGAAAATCTACTTATATATGCCGAAAGATTCTACGAGCGACAATTCTATACGCAAAGCAAAACTAATAATGAACTCTTGGACCGCTTTGAAGTATTGCTTTCCCAATACTTTGAAGATGATAAACTAGAAGAAAAGGGACTTCCCAAAGTAAGTGAGATAGCAGAACAATTGCATATATCTTCTAATTATCTAGGAAGTGTTCTCCGTTTGTTTACACATCAAAGTACGCAACAGCACATTCAGAATAAAATCATAGAACTCGCTAAAATCAAATTATCGACCACGCATCTCACTATTTCTGAAATCGCTTATGAGCTGGGCTTTGAACACTCGCAATCCTTCAACAGACTTTTTAAACGCAAGACCGAGCAGACACCTTTGGAATTTAGAGCAAGTTTTAATTGATGTAAATACTAACAACTAGGGTTCATAAAATTAATTCTAGATTAGGCTACATCAAACGTAGATTTGGTTCAATCGTTCTCTACATCTACGCCTAGCTTTGCAGGTATAATTTAAAATAGCTAAAAATGAAAATCGTAGTAACAGGTTCTTTGGGACACATAGGTAAACCATTAGCAAAAATGCTAGCCGCAAAACATAATAACGTTGTCGTAATAAGTAGGAGTTCAAAAAAAATCAAGGATCTTGAAAAGATAGGGGCTACAGCTGCGATCGGTAGTATGGAGGATGTTCAATTTCTAAGTGAAACATTCAGTGGTGCAGATGTTGTGTATTTAATGATACCGCCCAACTTCAAAGAGTTTAATAGTTTGGCGTATTATAAAAGAATCGCGGGAAACTATAGAGACGCTATTCAGCATTCCGGTGTTGAGCATATTGTGTTTTTAAGTAGTTGGGGCGCCCACCTTGACAAAAGAACTGGAACTATTCTAGGCTCACATCACGCGGAAAAAATCTTAAATCAATTAGGGGCTGTACACAAAACCTACATACGTCCGGTGTCTATTTATTATAATTTGCTCAATTACATTGAAATGATCAAAAGTGCCGGAATCATCGGTTCAAATTTTAAAAGTGAAGATAAAATAGCTTGGGTACATCCAGAAGATATAGCAAAGGCGGTATACGAAGAATTAATTGTTAAGGCTGATGAAATTCTAAAAATTAGATATGTAGTTAGCGACGAAAAAACCGCTGCAGATACCGCTAAGATTTTAGGGAAAGCTATTGATCTACCAAATCTTGAGTGGATCCCATTTTCGGAAACAGAAGTTAAAAAGGGTATGATGGAAAATGGACTTCCAGAACAATTTGCAGAAGATTTGGTAGCTATTAATGCCTCCATAAGTTCAGGAAGAATGGGCGAAGATTATGAGAAAAACAAACCCGAATTTGGGAATTTAAAATTAGAAGATTACTCAACGGAATTTGCGAAAGCTTATCACAATAAAAAAATATAACTATGGAAAATTCAAATTCACCACTTATCTATCCTGATAAAAATAAAGCAAGCGTGTTTAGTGACATAAAAGGCTGGCATATTGCCATACGTACAACAAAGTACGATGAAATGATTGCGTGGTACACGGAAAATCTAGACTTTAGATTGGTCAAGGAGTTTAATGCCGGAGAAATGCAATTAGCTCTTATCGCCCCACCAGGAGATAACAATTTTATCCTTGAAGTCTTGGGAGTTAAGGATAATAAAGACTCCGATCCATCAGAAATAAAATTCGGTTACGATCATTTATGTTTTAACGTTGCCAATTTGGATGTAACGATGAAAGCGTTAAAACAACGGGGTATTGAAATCGTTAGAACGTTTGAAGCTCCAGTAATTGGAAAACGTGTAGCTTTCATTAATGATCCTTTTGGAAATAAAATCGAATTTTCTGAAGTGTTGAAACCGTAAAATCAAAAGAACGATGCAAGTAAGGTCTCCAAGGAAATGGAAAATGATGGTGTTGAGTTGGATATGTATTTATCCCTTGTTAAATATCATTTCCTTTTTAGTATTACCCTATCTTTCAGATGTTAATCAGTTAGTAAGAACACTTGTATCGACGCTTATTTTAGTGCCGTTGATGGTACTCTTTCTAAATATGCTTCAAATTAGATTCCGTAATTGGCTCGTTAAATAAACCATTAAGTAAAACGATGGGAAAACTAAAATTAAATCATTATAAGACTATTAGTGAATTTCATCGCTCAAGAAATTTGCTGCCACCTGAACACCCACTGATCAGTGTTATTGCTGTTCAAGACATTAAGCATTATGACGAACCCATAAATATGGTTCTTGGTTATTATTCTATTTCCTTAAAAAGAGATTTCAAGGGCAAGTTCAGTTATGGCCAGAGCGAATATGATTTTGATGAAGGCTTAATGTATTTCATCTCGCCTAATCAGGTCTTTAAAATAGAGCATCCAAAGGATGAAATGGCAAAACAACAAGGATGGTTGTTGCTGATCCATCCCGATTTTTTTTGGAAAACTGCTTTGGCGAAAACTATAAAGCAATATGACTTTTTCGATTATTCGGTTAATGAAGCTTTGTTTCTATCAGATAAAGAGGAAAGAGTCATTAACGCCATTATTGAAAACATCAAACAAGAATACCACAACCATATTGACAAATTCAGTCAAAGCATTATTATTTCACAAATTGAAACCCTGTTCAATTACTCGGAACGATTTTACCAAAGGCAGTTTATTACCCGCAAGATTGCCAACCATAAAATCTTGGATACGTTAGAAAACACACTGAACAACTACTTTAAAAGTGTTAATTTAACTCAAAAAGGTCTGCCTACAGTTCAATTCATTTCAGATGCATTGAATATCTCACCAAATTATTTAAGTAGTGTATTGAAATCACTAACAGGTCAAAGCACGCAACAACATATTCACGATAAATTAATCACCGAAGCCAAACAAAAATTATCTACTTCTGATTTATCTATTAGTGAAATTGCCTACGAACTGGGCTTTGAGCATTCACAATCGTTCAGTAAATTATTCAAGAACAAAACCCATAGCTCTCCTTCTGCTTTTAGGCACTCCTTCAATTGACCAAAACCGAAAAGCCCAAAACAGCCAATGCAAAATATCAGGTTAATTTTTCTACCACCAAAGGAAACTTCAAATTGGACAATATTAAACGTGGTGCATCCGTAATCGGTTCTGCCGGAAGTGGCAAGACCGAAAGTGTAGTCTACAGATTTCTTAAACATTTTCAGGGACAGGGTTTTTGCGGAATAATCCACGACTACAAGGATTTTGAACTGACCGAAATGGCGTACCCACTTTTTAAAGATGGAGACATCCCTTTTAAGGTCATTTCCTTTGATAAAATCATCCGTAGGGTAATCCTATTGCGCCACGCTATTTAGAGAATGAGGAAAGCGTTAACGAGGTTTCGAGGGTGTTGATTGAAAACCTTTTGGAGCAAAGGGAATCTGGGTCAATAGGAACGATCAAGTTTTTCAATGATGCTGCGGAAGGATTGATTGGCGGATTGATTTGGAAACTGAAAACCACCTATCCACAGTTTTGCACACCTCCTCATTTGACACGATTTTTCATTTTTTATGATTTTCGACAAAAAAGAAGTGAATGGCGCATATACCTTGGACAAAGCAAAAGAATTGATAAGCGAAATGTAAAGCTTCAACCGATAAATTTTCTTCAATATTATTGATTCCTTAAATAACTTCTTTTGAAAAAGGTGGTCAAATAGGTGGTGTAATGGGGTGGTGTAATCGAATTTTATCTAAAAAGGCCCCTTATCCCTCGGCCCATTATGGGTTACTTTCCAATGTCCATCTTCTTTGACCAATTTGAAAATACTTGCTTTAGAGTCAAAAGCTGTTGTGTATTTTACCCAGACCACGTCGCCTTCAGTTGCTTCCTCAATAATTTTAAAGTCGGTTTTCGAATCCTTATCCTGTGCAAACATTGATTGGATGCTCGATAGGTTTTCGAAGCCTGATGCAGTAGTGTATTTTTTCAAGGTTTCCTCATCTCCGTGATAGAAACTTTCCGCCACTACTTTAGCGGTTTCAGATGGCGAGAGGGTCTTACTTTCAGAGCAAGCCAATAGCAAGAGAACGAGCGAGAAAACGACAATTTTTTTCATAACAGTATTAATTTGGGTTATTGATATATCTGTGTGATAGTTTCATTTCAATATTTCTTTCGCCATCCTTTTCGTTCAATTCCAAAATTGTCCTGCGGTCATTAGATAATGAAAATTTGGGCAATACATAAACGAAGCGCACAGTTTCACTTTCTGCAATTTTTGAAGGCAGATTGTGTTTGTACGTTGGTTCTTGATACAGGCGTTGCAACGATTTTCTTTTCCCTTTTTGTCTTGTTTCAATCGAAAGGTTTAAGAAATTTAAATCGTAATCCAACGAAGAATTATTCTCAATCTCGATAACGAAATACAATTCATCCTTATCAAAAACAATATTTTCAACGGTCAAGATAATGCCTTCATTCCGTTTCTTAATTCGACCTATGCGCTGTTTTCTTTTGAGTAGATACGAGCAGAATTTTTGGTAATAATACGTGCTATTATCTACAAGTTCTTCAGATGATTCAGCAATAACCGATTCAGTAACAATCGGTTTTTCATTACCGATACTACTTGATAGCGGAATGAAATAATTGAGCTTAGATAGCTGTTTTTTATATCTTACAATATACGAAAAAATTGAACCATATTTATTGACTACCAGTAGATTACTTTCCTTACCAGGCTTTGCTTGAAGAAGTCCAAAATACTGCTCTTTTTCACGATTGTAGGTAAAGACAAAATTATCTGAACCTGTTATCCCTTGCCTAATAGGTTCTGGGAAGAACAGCGCAACGTTTTTGGTGTCGTTGGCATAAATGGTGTCGAGAACTTTGGTTGTTTGTGCTTTCGCGAAAGCGGAAATACATATGACTGCTATTATTAAGACTGAATTTTTCATAAGAGTGCGTTTTTAAATATCCATTATAGGCTTTATAATTTTGGTTTTAAAATGAGTTTGTAATTGTTCAATACCGTAATTTTTACATTACGGTTACTACGTCTAAGAACTTTTGTAATGCCACCTACTTGTGGTACGGTAGGTAGGTTGATATCGCCAATAATATCGTCCAAGACTTCGGTGGTGGCTTCAGCTCTAAAATTGTTCTCGACATAAATGCCCTCACTACCATCTGACAAATCGAATGCTTTGAGTTTAGTAGGATGATGTTTAATGTTCTCAATATCTATCAATGCACGGTTGGGCTGAAAGCTTATAAAACCAAAAATTGGTGTGTTTTTAGGCATCAGCTTACCGTTTATTGTTGCAGGTTTGGTAAGGCGCATTCGTAATCTGGTATTCGCTTTTACGACTTGGTCGCCATCTACGACCACGTAAATAGTTTCATCTGTATTACCGATAATTGAAATTTCATTAGGTTTTGGCGAAGCGGCAAAGAACAATTGATGTTCCAATCCCAATTCTTTAGCTTCAATTTTTTGTTCCCTTTTCACTTCAGTAGAATCGATTGTTAATACCGCTTTGCGAACAGTTCTTTTCTGGCCCAAATTCTGGTATCTCTTCTCTGAATACTGAATCTTACCAGCCTCATAGATGCTATCTACGATACGCTCTTTTTCCCGTTCTGGAAGGTCTGGGTCGTAAAATCCCAAGGAATCAATCAGCTTTTCATCATAGATGCTGGGCGCATTATTTTCCCTAACTTTTTTCAAGTCGTTAATCGCATCAAGTTTGGAATCATATTCTTTCTGGTCTTCTTCCAAGTCTGGCACTAGGGTCTGTTTAAGGTTTTCGGTTTCACTTTCATCATCGCCCATAACCATTACTGAATAGGAAATGAGGAATATGAAAATCACGGCCAACACCGCTACAAATACTATTTTATTCTTTTCAATTTTCATCTGATATTTTTTTTAAGGTATTTTCGAAGTAATTGGTAATCAATAAGCCGTGTGGATTGATTGGGAAGTTTCGGTCAACCATAATTAAGTTTCCGGTGGAAACCAATTCATAAGTGTCGATGATTGAACCTCTATTGATTTCAAAAATGGTCGTCGTGGTAAAACTGTACGAGCCATTATTTTCATTTATCCGCGAATCGATGCTTAGTACTTTTTGAACCAAGGAATACTGAAGTAATCTATTGTAAACACCATCGGCCTTTTTCTGGCGATAGAGATTGTCCACGGAACTGTTACCTAACCAAAGTGCCTTTTCCAAGTTGCGTTCATAATTACTGGCATCGATGTTATAAAAGTAATTATGGAACAGATCCAAATGTGCTAATGCTTCGACCCGAAAATTTTCCTTTTGAGTCACGAGCTTCAGCGGAATAATACTACCATCGGTATTGATTGCAAAAGCACTATTGAGCGCTTTTTGATTGGTGTTGAATACCATCCAAACTGAAAAGGTACTGGACAGTAAGGCACACACAACAACTGCCAGAACGATAAATCGATTCAGTTTTAGGACATTATAAATATTCTTATATGGTGTTTTCATATTAATCTGATTTAAGCAGTAAATAATCTGAGTGTAAAGGACGTAGCACGTTTATACAGTTTGAATTTCAGGAAAACAATAAAGCCTACTGAACCCAACTGAACTACAGGCGCAAAAAAGCCTTGACCTGTATCGGTTCCGAATAAATTGACCCAGAAATTGGTATTGATTTCGGTATAGAGCGCATTTACAAAAACGTTGACCAAAAAGAAGGCAGGTACCAGCATATATACAGCTGCATACAATTTGAAAAATGTGTAAGCAAGTGAACGGAACTTTTCAAATACCGCTAAGCTTATGACCAAAGGGAAAAAGGTTTGCATAATTCCGAGTAGAAAAAAGCGTTCTGCCAAAAACAGCGGATAGATAAACAAATCCAATATCCATAGGAAAAGGCTAATGATGAACGCAAGTATCTTGAAACCGTAAAGTGGTGTGACCAAGGCTTCATATAACAGCGTCATAGCCGCTTGAGCCACCTCGATAATACTAACGTCCTCTTCGATGGGAATATCTTGCATCTGTAATGGCAATAAGGCAGGTGCTGTCCCTCGATATTGCCCTTCGATAGCTACTAATATGCCATCAAAAAATCCTAAGACCTGAGTTGAGAATATGACCAAGATGACAATGGCAAAATTCTTGACCAGTTCGCCTGGACTCAATCCCCAAGTATAACCATCCTTATCTGCAATGCCTTCATTATATTTTTTAAGAATGTTGACCAAAAAAAACAGGACAGCGAGCGTTTTCATTCCGGCAATAGTGTATTGCGAAAAGTCGCTGGCCTGTATGGTCTGGAAAACGGCATCTATATATTCCAGCCCTATCCCTAAGAGAATTGTGGCAGTCATTTTAGTATTCGGTTTCGCGATTATTAACTTTATCCTGCATTTTTCTGAAGGAAATAATGTCACGATAGCGTTTAGTTTTTGTAGTGATGTTGGAAATCATTTGCTTAGATTCCATCTCTTTAGCCTTTAGAATTTCAGCACGTTCGGCATCGCTCATTTTTAGGTAATCACTTGATAAGACTTGGTCAATAAAGTCAACCGTTTCCAAGGAGTTTTGAACTATGGCATCGAACGATTCCACAACCCTGCTCACTTCATCTGGTTTGATATAAGGCGAGTTCAAAATATCCTGTAAGTCATTTTGCATTACATTGATAAGGCGCTGATTGTTCTGACCTATTTCTTGAACAGCCCTTAACTGTTGTACCACACTTGATACCTTTTCAATACTTTCCTTTGCGTCTTTTAAGAACTTTACAGACTTAATCATTTGAGCCGTCTGTTTTCCAGATTCTATCAGTTGCTTTACCAAGCTGATAAAATTGGTGTTGTCATAAGTAGGCATTCCTTGTGCTTTCATATTGAAGCTGAACAGTAATGCCATTGCGAGAATTAAGATTCTTGTTTTCATTATTTATATATTTTAAGATGAATATTCCGTGATTGCTTTTTCCATATCCTGATGCTTTTCGAAAAGCTTCATTATTTCTTCGTTTTCTTTTCCATCCGTGAGATAGGCTGCGAAAACCTTTTTGGGTACTTCGAGCCGGAAAATGTTGCTTTCCTTTCCAATCTTGATGAACATTTCGGTGTACTTCCGTGGTCCGGAAAGATTGTTTTTTATGGATTTTAGTTGGTTTAAATCGTGGCTTGATAGGTTGAGACGTTTGACCAATTCGGCATAGCCTTTTTCATTGTTCAGGCTATAAATGACCTGTGTGTTTTCAAGGATGCTTGCCGATGTTGAATTGTTCGGAAGTTGATTAATGGATTGCAGGATAATCCCGATAGCACCATTTTGTTTACGGATAGCTTGATAATAGAATTCCACGCTTTCCAGTACATTTTCAAACTTCAGTTGTTTGGCAAACTCATCAAAGAGGATGATGCCTTTTTCAGCACGGTTCTTCCAAATGGTTCTTTGAATTGCTGACTTGATGAGCTTTAGCATTACGGACAAGATTTCTTTGTTATCCTTGACTTCATCAAGTTCAAAAACAATCAATCGTTTGTCCTCAATTTTATAGGTCTGGTCTTCGCTAACTTCAAAAAGGAAACTGTATAGACCATTACCGACATATTCGGACATTACGTGCAGAAAGCTGGTAACATTGAAGTAGTCGGGATGGATTTTTAGGTCGTCAAGAAGGTCGTTCTGATTCCTTTCTATAAAGCTGTAAAAACCATCTAAAGAATGATTTTCTGAAGTGCTATCGTAATAATGGCGCAATATCTTTTTAACCGAAACCGATTGTGCTTTGGTCACTTTTAAATCTGATGCGAACAACTCAAAAAGAAAGACTGATAAATCTTCAAGTCGTTCAGGTGTCAGGTCATTTTGGTTACTGATGTAAAATGGGTTGATGCCTAAATTCTTTCCGCTTTCATAACGCAATACTGTATATTTTTCAGGATAGAGTTTTGCGAATTTGGTATATGAACCACCCAAGTCTATAATGACCAAGCGAACACCACTTTCAAAATATTGGCGTAGAATGTTATTGGCCAAAAAAGATTTGCCTTCGCCTGTTGGTGCAAAAATGGCAAAGTTCCGCGCCTTGATGCGTTTCTTCTTTTCGTCCCAAACATCTTTCAGAACGGGAATGTTATGCTCACGGTCATTAAAGATGATTCCGGTATTATCGCTTTTGTAATTGGTATTATTGATGAACAGGCAAAGCGCGTGTTTTAAATCGGTTACGTATAAATCATTATTCGAAAAATTGGATGAGAAGCAACAGTAACTATTCAGTATATAATTCTTACGTTCTTCGCCCCTTGGATAATACGGGATGATATCCAATTCCTTAAATTCAGTCTTGATTTTTGAGGTTATTTTGTCGAGCTCTTTGGCTTCCTTTGCCCAATAAACAATATTGAGATGTCCACGAATGATTCGTGCATTGTCATCGGCATTGATTTGGTCAAGGATGTGCTGAATTTTGCCAAGTACTACTTTATTCTGTGAACCGAAATTGGAACTTTTGTTGAGTTCCTCAATTTTCTTATCAAGTAGCTTGCGCCACTTCTGTTTGTCATCCAAATAAAGGATTTGATTGACAATGTGGTTCTCATTAAGCGTAAGCCCTAAGCCATCAATAAACCCTTGATGAAATACAAAATCGTCAGAAGTGAATTTCTCATTGGTCTTGCTACTCTGTACACTTTCGCCAAAGCACAGTTCGCTATTGATAGCCAGGGCATCAAAATGGTTTTCGCCAATATTGACGCTTTTTTTGTCCAGTAAAATATCGGTGTCGTAGCCTTCATTGAAGCCATTGAAATAGGCATTCGTTAGTTGCTCGATGTCGCCCGCTTTAAGCGCAACAAAATTCATTTTTCGGCTATTGTTGATAAAGGAAACCGAATCACTAACCGAGTTGGCGAAACTCTTGATATTATCATCCAATTCCTGTACGATTCCTTTTGAAACTTTTCTGAAGGGATTGACGTATTTCGGATTGTTGAGCGCCTTATTTTTAGTCAAGATGAAGAACAAATAACAGCTGTGCTCGATATGCCCACGCCCTTTAAAATGCTCGTGGGTAGCTTTTTCCAGAAAGGTAGAATTCGGTAGTTGTTCTGAAGTATATGATTTCTTGAGATAGATATCCTGTTTATGAACCACAATACCAACTGGCAATGATTTTAATGCCTGAAACCAAGCACCGTGCATATCCTCAAAATCCTTTTCAGATAAGGAATAGATTTCTGGTAAATTACCTTTGTAGCACAGAATAACATTGCCATTATTGGCAAATACGATATTATCCTGAATATCTACAATGGGTTGATATGCCGAAAGGTTAATCTTATTCATAATTGAAGCCAGAATTTCTTTTGTTACTAATGATTTGCGGAAATGCCTTTGCCATTTGGAACAGTTGCGGATTGTGGGCTATTTTTGTCAGCGCCACATAAAGGGAAGCATTGAATACCAACACACCTATTATTATCCCAAAGCTGAAAGAGAAGATGATGATGAGCAACGAAGCCAAAATGGAAACCATCATTAAGGCAAACAGGGAAATGGGTAGCCCAAAAATGACCGCCCTTTTTCTGATGTTTTTATAGACCTCGAAGCGTTTCATCTTAAACAACGATTCCTATTAAATATGTGAAGATGCCTACAACTGCGCCAGCAATAAGTACAAAGACAAGTACTCTGGTAATCCCTTTTTTAAGGTCAGCATTTTCGCCAAAGAAATGTCCAGCATTAAAAAGGAAGCCAACCAAGAAGATGACACCTAATAAAATTGGAAATATGGTTCTGATGGTATCGCCTACATCGTTAACTGAATCTTCAATGCCACCAATTTGAGCAAAAAGCGAAGTGGATAAGAGCGAAAGAATGGATGCTAAGTATTGTGATTTTTTCATAACGGAACGGTTTAGATTTTTGGTTCATTTTCGTTATTGGAAATTTACATATATTTGAATATAAATAGCTGAAAATCAAATATTTGTGAATAAAATATTATTTGATGTTGATTGAATTCCGTTGCTATTATTTGGCATCAAATCCTATGGATTTTTGAAGTGAAGTTGTTGATAACCCGAAAATTAAAAATGAAAAAAGTACTCAAAAACGTCAGTTTTGTGATTTTACTCTTGAAAATGTGCTTCATTTTTGGACAGGAAACGAGTGCTCAAAAACGAATAATAATTGACGTTGGACACGGTGGAAAAGATTCTGGTGCTATTGGAATAAATGGCGTCAAAGAAAAGGATGTTGTACTGGATATTGCATTGGAACTTTTGAAGCTCAATAAACAGTCTAAAAATCCAATGGATATTTACTTGACGAGATATAGCGATACGCTTATTTCGTTAACCGATAGAAGCAAATTGTCCAAAGTTTTGGAAGCAGATGTATTTATTTCGTTGCATTGCAATCATTCCGATAATCCGAACGCTAGAGGAGTGGAAGTAAATGTAGCAAAAGCTAATTCACAATATACAAAAGATGCCACTTGGTTAGCTTTTCAATTGCAAGCTGTGCTTAATAAAGAATTGGGTTTTGAAAGTAGGGGTGTGAAGTTTGCAAATTTTCAAGTTCTACGGGAAACGGTTGGATATTGTTCCTCTGTCCTTTTTGAATTGGGGTTTTTGAGTAACGGGGATGAGAGCAAATATATTTCAGATTTCATAAATATTGAGCGCATCGCATTATCCATTCTGTTATCCATTCAAAATCATTAGAATTATGAAAGATATTTTTTTAGAGTTGACCAAAAGCTTGAAAGCTATAGTAGAGCAGTTTATTTCAGAAATAATTTTGCTGTATAAATACTTCAAAAGTTGAGTTACTTGCGTTTATCTTCAGCCCCTTTATCAAAGGCAACCAAATTAAAAAGTTCACGCATTCGGCTACGTACCCGATTCCCATAGCGTTCTTCCAGTTCCTCTGCGTTGAGATTGGTAGTTGCGTGGGTTTTTACCTTGCCTTTGGTCTGAACAAATAATTCATAGCGCGATAGCAAAACTTCGCCCATAACGTTTAGGTCTTTGCCATAAAACCGACCTGCGGGTTCGACACCTAAATCGTCGAAACAGTAAAACTTCGTGTTGCCATATTCTTCAACGGTTTTGAAACCTAAATGGTTAAAACTGAAGGTTACATTCCGGCAGGGAATCATTTCATAGGGGCGTTGCAGCGGTACAATGTGGCGCAGTAATTTCATTAAACTTGTTTTGCCACATCCCACGGGTCCGGAAAGCAAAATGCCTTTTTCTGGGTCGATGCCGTTCTTTTTGCAGTTTTCTTTATCGCGGATAAAATAATTGCAAAGCTTCAGGACTATTGCTTCATCTTGGTCGTAGATTTTAAATTTATCGCCAAAAAGCAGCTTCCCTTTTGCGTTCAGGTAAATTAAAATTTTTGGGAAATCGTAGAGAATGCTTTTGCCATCAAACTTCCCGAGCGCATATTCAACGCCACCTTCGGTAATTTTAGAGGGGTTGTCCATAATCTTTGTTTTTAGTGGTTCGCAGGTTGTCCTTGATTTGGGACGCTTGTTTTTTGTTTGATTTGTTTTCCTCGTCGAATAATTCGGCTCTATCCATCCAGTTTTTTGCCAAGGCTTGCCAATCGCGTATCGGTTTTCCGTCGCTTGTTTTCCATTCGTTTGCTTCGTAGTGCTCAAAGAATTTTTTTCCTTCATCAGCATTAAAACCTTTTTCAATAAAAAAATCAATAACGGCCTGCCTGCCCTTTGGCTGTTTTATATTGTTTACTTGTTTGGTATTGTTTATAGTAGATACCAATGCTTGTCCACTCACGGGACGGTGCGGGTCCACTACTTGTCCATTGGTGGGACGGTGCTGGTACACTACTGGTTCTTCAATGGGACGGTAGTGTTCCGCAAGCTGTTCTAATTTGGGACTGTACCGTCCCGTATCAGGTTCATCACTTGTCCCCATAATGGCCATCTTGATCTTACTGCCTTTGTACGGATTGTTTGAAGGAAAGTAGGATAGGTAACTCCAAGAGTCCAACTCGGTAACGCACCTGTGATAGGTGGATTTAGAACCAATTTTGGCGGCTCTCATCAAATCTCTGCGGTTCACAAAGAATTCATCCGCAAAGCGGCTACTGTTCCATTCCTGAAAGAGTGCCATATAGAGCGTTATGTGTGTGGGATTTAGGCGGTCATCAAAATAGAACTTTTCAAAAGCCGCATTGAGTAGCTTTATATAGTTCATCGCTTAAGAATTTATACCGTGTTGAACGCGATTTGCGTTCATAACATTTTGGATTTCCTCGGCATCGTAATAAATGATTCCGCCAACTTTAGTGTAGGGCAGAGTGCCATTGATGCGCAGATTTTGAAGTGTTCCCGGACTTACTTGCAGCAAGTCCATCACTTCGGAAGATTTTAGATATTTCTTAAGTTTTCCAGTTGCTTGCTTAGATAGAAGATTCTTAATGTCATCGAGCAATTCCATTTTGAATTCTCGAAGGTCGTCGGTGGTAATAATATTTGCTGGCATAATAGAACGGTTTTAAAGAAAGGGACTGTCGTATCGTTTTCAATTAATTTGATAGCCCCTGACCTGATTTGACTTTCGTTCTACAAATTTGGGATGGTTTATTGGATTTTAATCCCAAGTTGCACCCAAGTAGGGTGTTTTTATTTGTTCATTTTCAATGGTTTAGATTAGTTCCATTTGGGGTTTGTTCTTTAAATCATCTATACCAAATGACGATAAATAAAATTAATTTTACTTTTTCCCAAGTTCAACCCAACTTGGGAAAAATTTTAACGTTTTGAATTTTAAAAAAATTATCCGTCCGTTTCTTCCATTCGCCTTAAAAGTGTTGATTTTAGTCTATCGATAAACTTGGTTTGGTCAATTTTTCGTTCTCTAATTTCTAGAAAAGTTCTATATACATTTCCGAGTTTGAGTTCAAATATATCCTCACAAGCTGAAGCCATTTCTTTAATGCCAGCGGTACCACTTTTTATTGCCCCAGATGCCTGTAAGGCATAAATCAATTCAATGAGGTCTGTTTTTGAGGCTGTCCAACCAAGTCGCTCACCATTTGATAAAGTGTTCAATTTATTGGGTTTACTGTAGGAGAGGTCTCTTAAATAACTTAATTCCCCAACGTAGTGGCTAATTAGAAGGTCATATGCCATAATTTTTGCAATAGCGCTATCGTGGCTTGTAGAAAATTCTGCATCAGTATAAAAGTGTGATGTGTCAGAAACCAAGCTAATTTTGTCGTGTCCGCGTAAAAAATAAAATTCATCTAAAAGTTCAGAATCCTCTCTGTAATATTTGATAAAGTCTATATTTCGTCTATTGCTTTCTTGAAGCCTATTTATTTCTGAATCTATAAATTCTTCTTGGGATTTTATTGTTCCCGCAGGCCTATTTATTAAAAAATTATAGAGTTGGGCATAAAATTTTAATCTGCTGTAGATGTAAGGCTTATGTTTTTTAAAGAATATTATTTCGTTCTGTTGATCCACGAATTCATTTTCCCTAACACATATTCGTAACTTTTGTAAATATCGTCTTGAAATGGAAATACCTTTTTCAACATTATTGAAATCGCCAAGGTTAGATTCCTCAACTATTTTTATTTCCTCTTTATAATTGTCTATTATTATATGAATTAGCTTGTGCATAGTATTATTGGGGCTTTGGATTTGGGTTAAACATCTATAAGTAATACGTATGTATTTTATGGCGGATTTTTAAGAAAAAATAGAGTGCTAATAGCAACCAAAACAATGATTCCGGCAATAATGAAAGGATAGTAAAAACCACCTGTAATCAGCCACGTTCCTAAAACGGGGCCTAGAATCTGACCAATGCTATTGGTCGAGCTCTGGATAGATATGTTCCTGCCAGTATCTTTGTTTGATATCAGTGATACGGCCGATAGCAAATTTGGTGTTACCATAGCACCTCCAGCAGCAAAAACAACGATTAATGCATATACCAAAATTTCATTATTAAAAAATGGAAAGGCTATTAAGGATAATCCAGATATTAATAACCCTAAAGCAATTTGTTTCTTTGTTGATAAAAACTTCTCTCCATAAGTAGCGAACACAGGTTGTAAAACAGCCATTATTGAACCACATAGCATAAAACCAATACCGACTTGATTACTGTTAAACCCTAATTCATCTTTACCATAGATTGAAAAAACAGTTTCAAACAAAGTCACTACAAATTGAATGACAAAGGATAATACCAGTAATACGATAAAATATTTAGTAAATGTGAAACGCAAGCTTACTTTTTTTGTAGTGAACTTATCTACACGAGCGGTGTTCTTTAGCCATTTCATCACAACGAAAAGGACAATTAATCCTAGTATGGCAACGAATAAAAAGGGGACTGAAAATCGGTCTAAATGCAGCAGACCTATAGAATATCTTATATGAATGTCAGTTTGGGATAAAAAGCCACCAATGACAGGGCCGAAAATAACCCCAGAGCTAATGGCAACGCCAGACCAAGCCATTATTTTTGTTCTCCGTTTTTCAGAAGTAATATCGCTTAAATATGCGTTGTTAACTGGAATAACTGAAGACGTGAAAATACCACCAAAGATTCGAGCGATATAGAGCATTGTCAAGGATGTGGCCAGACCAGTAAGTAATTGCATAATTACAAAACCGATTAGTCCACAAATAATAATGGGTTTACGACCGTATTTGTCTGAAAGCTTTCCCCAAACCACCACAAATAATAACTGAAAAAATGGATAAATGCTCGTAAGCAATCCAATATGGAAATTGATAAGGTCAGTATCAAGATTGTCCTTTAACGCTAATCGTTCGGTATAATAGGGAAGGGTAGGTAATAAAATGCCATAGCCCAACATCACTACAAACAAACTCAATAGAATTAAAAATATCCTGTTGAGTTTTTCTTTTCTATTCATTTATTTTTTACCGATTTTTCGCTTCAATAATTGCGCATTAATAGCCACTATAATTGTACTCAAACTCATAAATACCGCTCCTACAGCTGGTCCTAAAACAAAGCCAGAAGAGTATAGAACACCTGCAGCTAATGGAATGGCCACCACATTATACCCAGTTGCCCATATTAGGTTCTGAATCATTTTATTGTATGTAGCCTTTCCGAACAAAATTAGGTTTGCAATATCTTGTGGATTGCTATTTACCAATATAATATCGGCTGTTTCGGCGGCTACATCAGTACCAGAACCAACAGCGATTCCTACATCAGCTTTGGCAAGTGCGGGCGCATCGTTTACGCCATCTCCAGTCATAGCCACAAACTCTCCTTTGTTTTGCAACTCTTCTACAATTTCTACTTTTTGGTGTGGTAGCACTTCGGCATAATAGCCATCCAACCCTAATTTTTCACTCACAGCTTTGGCTGTTTTTTCGTTATCCCCAGTTGCCATCAAAACTTTGATATTATTCTTTTTAAATATTTTTATAGCTTCCGCAGATTCAGGTCTTATTTCATCAGCAAGCGCAATGTATCCTGCTAGTTGTCCTTCAATTAATACAAATACAACAGTTTCAGCAGCGTCACTATAAGCATCTTCAGGAATAGTTATTTTTTCATCCCTTAAATAACCAGGACTAACCACTTTTACTTGCTTTCCTTCTACATTTGCCTCTACACCTTTACCAGTGATCGCATTAAAGTTTTCAGGCTTTGGGATTGTAATATTGTCTTCTTTAACTTTTTTAATAATCCCAACAGCAATTGGATGTTCTGAACTTTGTTCCAACGCACTTGACAGTCTTAAGATTTCATCGTTTGAATAGGACGCATTTACAGATTTGATTCGAGTAACGCCAAAGTCCCCTTTGGTCAAAGTCCCTGTTTTGTCAAATAGTAAGGCGGATATCTTACGTGATTCTTCAAAGGCAGTTCTATTACGGATTAATAATCCATTTTGTGCAGATACAGCAGTAGAAATGGCAACTACAAGAGGAATTGCAAGACCCAATGCGTGTGGACAAGCGATGACCATAACGGTAACCATTCTTTCTAATGCATACACAAACGGAAAGCCTAAAATCAGCCAAACTGCCAACGTACCAAAACCAATAGCCAAAGCTATATAAGTCAACCATTTTGCTGCCCTATCGGAAAGGTTTTGCATTTTAGATTTGGTCTTTTGTGCTTCCTCAACCATCGTAATAACCTTATTGAGATAGCTGTCTTTTCCTGTATGTTCCACCTTTACCTTCAAAGTGCTATTGCCATTTACTGAACCACCTATTACCTTATCCTTTTCTTCTTTTTTCACAGGCTTGGACTCCCCTGTAAGCATTGATTCGTTTAAATAACTTGAACCTTCTACTATGATACCATCAGCTGGAACTTTCTCTCCAGGCTTTACCAAAATCACGTCATTTTTTAACAAATCTTCAAGTGGTATATCTTCAATAGTGTCGCCTTTTACCCTGTGAGCTTCGGCAGGCATCATACTAACTAAAAGTTGTAATGCTTTTGAAGCGCCTAATACACTTTTCATTTCTATCCAATGACCAACAAGCATAATAGCAATTAGGGTTGACAGCTCCCAGAAAAAGTCAACTCCTCGTAAACCAAAGACAGTTGCAGAACTGTAGAAATAGGCGACACTTATTGCCATAGATATAAGTGTCATCATACCAGGTGCACCATTCTTTATTTCGGAAACAAATCCTTTAAGAAAAGGCCATCCGCCATAGAAATATACAATGGTAGAAAGCGCAAAAAGAATATAAGAATTTCCGGGAAGTAAAAATTCATACCCAAAAAAATCTTGAATCATTGGCGAGAAGAACAATATTGGAATAGTAAGTACTAGCGTTACCCAAAACCGTTTTCTAAAGTCTGCAATCATCATTTTATGATGGTCGTGACCCATTTGTCCGTGACCCGGATTATGACCCGAATGGTCTCCATCTCCATTTTTCATTTTGGAATGATCCATTTTGGAATGATCTTCTTTTTCGTGGTTCATTTTAGAATGATCCATTTTCGAATGGTCCATTTCGTTGTTTTTGTGCTGCTCGTGATTTTCCATTATAGTATTGTTTAAGTGTTATCGTAATTTTTTTCTCATTGCTTCCGATATGTTTTCGGCATAGACGCCATAAGCATCAACTAAAAGACCTTTAAGCCCTTTTTTGGAAGATATTGCATATAAAATGCTGTTATCATCGGTACTGCTCATTCCTTCAAAGCGATATATTTTATCCACATTAAAATCTTCTGGTCGAATCTCAATTTTCAGGGAAGCACATTCCAGACATTCAGGTTTTAAGTTGAAATCATAAGGGTATTCGTTTGCCTGTAAATCGTTAATAGCTTCTGAAAGGGTGTCATAATTTTTCATTTATTTTTATTTATAAGTCATTGTAAAATAACTGTTGTCTTCTTCGGTAAATTTTTGAAAGGTCAATAGACCTTGTGCATTTAATTTCTCGTTAACAGTATAATTGAGTTGCTTAATGCGAATTCCCAAGGCATAGGCCTTAATGTTGATTTTTGCTACCGTAGGTCAGGTACTTTTTTCAAGATACCTACAATTTTATTCACGGGTTTTATAAGTGCTCAACCAATGATCTTCCTAATATTAAGGAAGAACAGTCACTTTGATGCTCCTGTGACTTCTGCTTAATTACTTTTAGGCAGCGATTACGTACCATACTCATAATCCAAAATGCTTTTTAATTGCTTATAGTAAATAAAATTATCATTGAGTTTTAAGTTAATGGTTTGAAAAGTCTATATCTTACAGGGTTAATAATATTTTGTGATGCTGAAAATAGAGTACAACAAATGTTAGCCAGAAGTGAAACTTTGGCTATAGAGGGAATGCAGATTAAAGTCAATCTGCGATGTAGAAAATCAAATTAAGAAGGTCTCGTTGAGAATTATAATATCTGTAGATAATAAAGGCGGCCTGTAGGTTTTAAAAGAAATGACGTTTTCTTCTAGCCCCTCGAACAGATTAATATAAGTATTAAAAAAAGTATTTATGAAAACTAAAGTATCAATCTCTAAAATTGTATTGGACTTCTTAAAGGTGTCACCTCCTTCTTTTACAATGGTTTGATTATCGCAACAACTTTTCTCTTGTATGGAAGTACATTGCTTGGAATTATTATCTTTTTTTTGTACAATCTCCATACAGGATTCTGCCTTACTAAAAAAAGCCATATCCACCAATTTATTACAGCAAAAGTGCATATCCACCGTGAAAGAAGAAGTAGAAAACAGTATAAAAACTGCTAAAAAAAAAGATAGTATTTTGGTAAAAAAAGATTTCACAGTATTAATAAATTTTGTCTAACATTAAATGTTTTCGTAAATTAAATGCTGCTGTTTAACAAGCTTGTTATCAAATTTTTATGAATTAACAGCAAAATTAATTAATGCGAAGATAATTTTAAAGGTTCAACAGAAATATGATTTTTGTCATTAATGCAGATTAACTCAAAATTTAAGTTGTAAGAGCACATATATGGTTCGTGGTAAACTTGGTATGATCCCTGGGCCCGGATAGCCCGTCGCACGGCGTGTAAAATAACTTTCGTTCAAAACATTGTTGACCCCCGCTTCCAGTTTAAACCGATTATAGGTATAGGAAAAAGAAAGATCCATAATATTATAGGCAGGTATTTCACCTACAATACCACTCTGGCTTTGAAAATCCCTGGGCGAATTGGTGGCATCGGTAAACTGTTGGCCCAAATAAGTATATTGCAAACTACCCAAAAAGTCTTTATACCCAAAATTTAATCCTGTTTTTAGGTTAATACCGGGAATGAACTCCACTTTTTTGCCCTTCACATTGTTTTCTTGGGAAGAGGTGTATTTTGAATCTGTAAGGGCCAGGTTGACAAAAGTACCGAGTTTGATATCGTTTTTTTCTGTGGACAGGGTTTCCCATATATTCCAGTCCACAAAACTTTCAATGCCATAGGTAATGGCATCCCCTATGTTCCCTCTAAACCGCTCCTGTTGGATATCACTTACTTCCCGTAATATCACACCCAAACGATCTTTGTAATTTAAAAAAAATGCTCCCACATCATAGGAAAGGTATTTCTTTATTCGCCCGCGAGCCCCTATATCAAAAGTATATCCTTGCTCATCTTTGATGTTGGGATCTACGGTCAATGACGGATTGGTAATTCTAATATCATTAAAAGTAACCGAGCGGTAATTCTGGCTTATATTCCCATATAGTTCAACCGTTTTATGGGGTTTATAACTTAGCCCAACACCCAATAAAATAAAAGAACGTTCAAGATCACGGTTATCCGCCACATCTTCGTTTAAGATGGGGTTACCTGCAATATCAAAGTTGATCCGTTTAAATTCGCCCCTACTTCTAGTCTTTATATATTCAAACCGTAGCCCAGGAGTTACCGAAATTTTTTCGGAGAACTTAAAGACATTTTCGGAAAACAGGGCAAGGTTCAAGTTCGGAAACCTAAAATCGCTTTGCCTTGGGTAGTTGGGGTAGGTCTGTTCTTCAAAATTAAAATTGGCATTGCTACCGTTGCTGCCTGGCCCCTGCCGCTCTGTATTATTGGATTGATAGTACTTTCCACCAAAAAGCACCGTATTCTCTTTTCCGAAGAAATTATACCGGGTCAACAAACGGGCCTCTGCCCCCCAGTTGTTAAAATTACCTACTATCAATTCCCTTGGAGCCTCCAGATCATCCTCCTGTGAAACCCTGTTTTCGCGAAAACCAACCGATTTCCTATAGGCATCCAAGGCAAAGAGGTTGAGGCTAAAATCGGTTTTATTGCTCAAAGCGTGTTCCAATCGCATAGCATATAATTTCCAATCCACATTAAACCAGTTTCGGGTTCGGTTGCTAAACGTGGGGTCTTCCTCAAACTGTTCATCGGTAAGACCGCCCGGTTGCTGTGCCAAATAGTTTAAATAGCTTACCTCAAAGGAAATTTTGGTCCTTTCTGTAGGCGAATAATCCAAATGTACGTAGCCATTGAAGGATTCAAACTGGGAGTTGGGACGAAAACTATTTCCTTTTTTATAGTTGAAAAAAGTATAATAACCTACCTTGCCCAAGGTCCCGCCTAAACTGTTAAAACTGGTGAACAAGTTGTAAGAACCCAAGGATTGCCGGGATATCCACTCTATTTTCTTGTTGGGATCGGGTTGTTTCAGTTTAAAATTGATAAGGCCTCCAAATTGTGTCCCATACTGCAAAGATGCCGCACCGCGTACCACTTCGATCTCTGAAATGGATTCAGCCGGCGGTGTATAGTAACTTTCGGGATATCCCAGTACATCTGCAGAGATGTCATAACCATTTTGTCTTGTATTGAAGTTTGCACTGCGGTTGGGATTGAGGCCACGCCCACCAATATTCAATTGCAGTCCCGCATCGTTGTTTTCGTAGATATTGAGCCCGACCACTTGGGAGTATATCTGCCTGGCATTACCGCCGGCAAGGTTAGCGGTAAGGTTGCTTACCAATACCACTTCGCTCTTCTTGCCCGCATAAATGGCAGTTCCCTCAACGTCCCTTAATCGTTTTAGGGCGAAAAGGCGTTCTTTTCTTTGGGTGACCACTACTTCAGAAAGTTCTATGCCCAAAGATTCAAGTTCTAAGTTCAGTGACGTATCATCGGAAATGCTAACCTCGTGATCCAGTATAGCATACTCGTAGGCAAATACGGTAAAATTATAGGTCCCTTTTGGAATGTCCTGAAATTTGAAATCCCCAAAATCATTCGTGATGGTTGATTTTCTTAGAGTAGTGAGAAACACTTCGGCATTTGGGACAGGTTCGTTGGAAGCTGCAGAAACTACTTTTCCCTGAACCACATATTGTGCAAACATTGCAGAACTTGTGAAGGCAAAAAATAGGGTTGCGATTATATGTTCTTTTTTTAAATACATTTTTTTGTTTAAAAACCTTTGATTTCATCCTTAAATTCCAATATCCAGTCCTTGGCCCCAAACGACTCTTCCTGCTCCAGTAAATTTACTTTTGGGTCAATATAAGGTTGGCTCAACCTGCCATTCAGTGCCACATAACTTTCTACATAGACCGCTATATTTTTATGGCCATGGGCTGTAAAATGTTTTCCGAGCAACTGGGCGTACTGAAGGATAAAGTCGGGTTGGGTGCTCATCTGTTTTTCCTGAAATGTTGACAGAAAATCGGTATTGTCAACAAGGAAAGCCGTTCCCTTTTTTTTATCCACAACCTTAAATTGTGCATATCCGGCTTTTTCCATTAGCATTACCCGCTAAGAAAAGCGGTATCCTTCCTCGGTCCAAAAAAGCTCATTTTTATAGAGCAGATAACGCCAAGGAAAAAGTAACTGAAAGGCAATAAACAAACCAACGATAAGCATTGGAGTCTTGGTTTTGTTGCGATAGGTTTTATGGCGTATCCCTGCATCTGTCTTTTCCTTTTTAATCCTAAAAATAGTCGAAATCGTTTTCAATATTTTATGGTGGACTCCCGCATCGAAAAAAACGAGTGCGCTCACGATCATCACATAGGGGAACATACCTATGGGAAAGAGGATTCGGGTCATCAAATGAAAAATCACCACCAGACCGAAAGCTGCCCAACGGGTGGGTCTATAAAACAACAAAAACGGTATCGCCAGATCATAGGCAGCACCACCCCAGCTAAAGGCATAGTGAAGCCATTGTTGCTGCATTAAATTTCCCAACAATGGCAAGTCATATTGGGCCGGCAACCATATCTTAAGCGGCATTGCCTCAACGAGCCAGTCGCTGTTCAGTTTTGCCAGACCGGCGTAGAAATAGACAAGTGCAATCAATAATTTTATGGCATCAGTGGTCCATTTGGGGATCTGTTTATAGGCCTTATCCCTATCCCTTTGGGCATCCATTGAATAATAGGCATTTGCCGGGAGGAAGATCATTAAAAAACTAAGGCAGCTAATAAAATAATAATGGTTAAGATAGGTGGTCTTATCCATCAATTCGATATAGGTAAAGCTTAAAAAAAAAATTATGATCGCTATCCTGTATCGATAACCTAAAGCAATACAGATTGCCGCCATAGCACAAATAAAGAATAATAAATAGGTATAAACGCCCAAAGGCTGCACCCATTCAAATCCATAGTATGAAAAAAATAATTTAGGCTGAATATACAATTTGTCAATCCAGCCATTGCTCCAAAAACGGACAATACTAATAAACATCATAAGACCGAAAAAAATACGAAAGACCGCCAACGGGGCGGCCTCGGTAGTTTTATTTCGATATGTATTTAAACGCAAAACCATTGACTAATCGCCATCGGCATCTACATAATCCACATTTATGCTCAATGCCTGCAACATATCCACTTTTAAGAGGATAACGTTGCGTTGTAGCTCATCATAAGTACTTAGCATTTTGGTATTGTCAGTTTCAATCTGTAGAGCAAAATTATTGTTTAGTTCATTTGCTTGGGTTTCTGCAGCATTGAATTGAGCGTTGATAAGACTGCTAAGGTCTTCCCCATTTTTAATGCTATTCAAAAAATCGAGGTAAGTATTAAAACTTTCTCCAGTCGAATTGTTGCTAAAATATTTTCCATTAAAAAAATCTTGGCTTGCCTTAACTGCTGTTAGCAGCAATTGTTTGGAAAAATCTTTTTTATAGCGAGCCTCTACATTTTGGGGTAATGGTTGTTGGGAGAAAACACCTGCGGGTATCCCCACTTTGCCCGCCCGCAACGATTTTTCAAAATAGAAGATATAGTCGTTCGCCATTTGGTCAACAGATCCCGTTGCCGACGAACTTGTATTTGCGACAAAAACATCCCTAAAGCTGGCATTCCAATCGTCGAGTACTGTTGTGGTCAATTGCAGGATAGTCTCCGTAAGGGTGCCGAGATAATTTTTATATCCCTGGGCATTGCCGTTGACGGTATAGAAGCTTACAATTTCGGTATCTGTTGCGCCAAGGCCGTTGATCAGATAATCTATAGCAGGGAAACCTTGTACATCTATTGTAGATGGCAAAGCCAAGTCATAACTGCCAGTTTCTATAAAATTTTCTATTCTTTGGGTATCAGAGGGGTAAATATTCAGTCGGTTCCTGTACCTTACTTCTTCGGCTTTGCCAATTTCAAACATAGAGACCTTTTGAAAGGCAATATAGGATGCGGCCCACGAAGCTCGCAAATCCTGAAGGTTTGCCTCTGTAGGCTCATTTGCAAAGACCGTTGCAGCAGTGTTCAGGTTTTCGGCCTCTGTTTTAAAAGAAGTATATGCAGGGACAATGATATTATCTGCCCAATTTAAAAGCATTGCGCCACGATCAAAATTATTGTTAGCCGGTGGCAAGTTTTCGTTCCCATTATCTTTTGAACACGCTACAATCAGCAGTCCGATACTAATAAAACTCCAAAGTTTCCAGTGTTTCATAACTATTTTTTTTAAATCAACCGATTTTTCCATCGGCGGTAAATCGGTTGATGTGGCTAATTCAATTTTTATTTAATTTGCGCTCGCAGCTTGTTCGACCGTGAAGTCAAATTTAGCGGCAATAGCTTCAGCAATACTGTCCAGTGTTGAAGGTTCAAGGTCCCAAAAACCATTGGGTCCATCCGCCAAGAGAGCAGATGTAAAACCATCGACCTCGCTTCGGCTGAAGAAAGAACTACCTGTGTCTTGATTTCTAGTGAAGCGTAAACTGGAAACAAACCCATAGCCTTCGGAAAGGTTTTGGAAAGCGGCCCCATACTCGGCATTTGCAAGTCTGTTTTTACCTTGTTGCAGATAATATATGGAACGGATGGCAATGACCTCCGATATTTTTTGACGTATAATGGCAGCCTGGGCATCCCGCACGGCATAATCTTTTGCCACTATCGCGGCACGACCCAATTTGAATGCATCAAAAATATCGGCAGCAATGGTAGAAAAATCCGGGTCTGCGTTTACTGTGCCCAAATAATCATTCAAAAAACTATCATCGCCCCCAATGGTTACATTCGGGTTGGCTGCATCAACGGATGTTCCGTAGAGGTATCCATAGGCCTCGTCCCAATTATGTTCCATCGTGGTAAAGGTCTCTCCATCCTCTGTAATCCCATTGTCGTTGTCCGCAACTTTATTATCAGCATCAAGAACAGCTATGCTGAGATAGTTGTTAAGCATCTGATCTGCCATCAGCGCCCCAATAAGGCTTTTTGCAAACATTTGGTTGTACACAAGTCCTTTAGCGTTAACATACCGGGTTTTTGTCCCATCGGCAAGTTGACCGGCACTGCCAGCGACTGCTAGGACATCCTTGTTAGGGAATACCTCATTGACCTGACCGGAAATATAGCTATCGAATAGGTTTCTTATAGCTGCCGCTTCTGTGGTGTTTGCGCTAAAATAATCTTGGGACGCAGCCGTTTTACTGCGTACGTTTTTATCTGACGCATTTAAGGCAGCGTCTGAAAAATCTAGGTCCCCTTCCTGATGTGCATACATTGCCTGCAAGGATATCACAGTCGTGTTTTCGAAATCTGTAAAGGAATTCAGGATTTCTTCAGCCATTAAAATTCGGATGGTCTGGCCACTAAAATCCACTGTGGATTGTCCATCTCTTTCGAAGGTGTAGTTTGAAGGCACCTCAATGTTTGAGGTTTCAGTAATCGGCTCATCATCAGAAGAACACGAAGCAAAAATAAGGCTTCCTATAATTGCGGTAAAAAACATTTTTTTCATCATTAAATTTATTTAGACTTAATATAAGTAAGTGATTATTTCAGCGACAAAAATAGAAATGAAATTTAAAAAAACAAACTTATTTAGAACAATTCTTAATAATAAATTTAAAACAGGTTTGTATTCGGCATTTTTCTAGAAATTAGATAATCTTTCATATAGATTTAGGAGAATATGTTGCATATGAAATCAAAATTATTTGTTAAATAAAGAAAATTTACTTGAAATTTTGTATTTTTGTAAATTCAATGAAGAAAATCTTTTTTAAAATATCAACATTCTCTATGGCACTGTTAGTGTTGTTGTCAACCGTATCATTTACGGTAGATAGTCATTATTGTGGAGATATTTTTGTGGACTCTTCATTATTTGGTCACGCTCAAACTTGCGGTATGGATGTTCAACAGCAATCGCAGTCATCAGAGTGTGATATTTCTAAAAAAGATTGCTGTAGTGATGAACAAGTGATTGTTGAAGGGCAAGATACTTTAAAAACATCGTTCGACAAATTAGATAAAGACCAACAACTATTTGTTGCTGCTTTTATCCATACCTATATACACTTATTTTTCGAATCTCAAGAAGATTTAAATTCATACAGAGATTATACGCCTCCTCCCTTGGTCAGGGATATTCAAGTTTTAGACCAGACTTTCCTTATTTGATTTTTAAGTAATTAGAACTGTAGTCCTGCATTAATTTGTTTTGGACATTTCTGCTTGTTTGTCACTTTTAAACAAGATTTATAATTACTTAATAATCATTTCTATGCTGAATAAAAGCATCAAATTTCTAATAGAAAATAAATTAGTAGCTGTTTTACTATTAGCTTTGTTCGTCGGTTGGGGCGTTGTAAACGCACCTTTTAATTGGGAGACCGGTATTTTGCCTACTGACCCTGTAGCTGTGGATGCCATTCCCGATATTGGTGAAAACCAACAAATTGTTTTTACCAAATGGCAAGGGCGCTCGCCACAGGATATTGAAGACCAAATTACGTATCCACTTACAACTTCGCTTCTAGGTATTCCAGGCGTGAAAACTATTCGTAGTTCCTCTATGTTTGGGTTTTCCAGTATCTATATCATTTTTGAAGAAGATGTGGAGTTTTACTGGTCACGTAGCCGCATTCTCGAAAAACTCAATTCGCTTCCTTCCAACTTGCTGCCAGATGGCGTTAACCCAGCTTTGGGCCCTGATGCCACAGGTTTAGGACAAATATTCTGGTACACCCTAGAAGGTCGTGACAAGGATGGTAATGTAACCGGTGGTTGGGATTTACAGGAACTGCGTAGTATACAGGATTATTATGTGAAATACGGATTGTCATCGGCAAGTGGTGTTTCCGAAGTAGCGTCTATCGGCGGTTATGTTCAGGAATATCAAGTAGATGTGGACCCGGAGAAAATGCGCCAATACAATATTGGATTAAGTGCCATTGTCAAAGCCGTTAAGCAGAGCAACCAAGATATTGGTGCACAAACATTGGAAATCAATCAGGCCGAATATCTGGTTCGTGGTTTGGGCTATGTAAAATCCGTTGCAGATATTGAGAATGCCGTGGTCACTTCAGAGAATTTTACGTCTATCCGAATAAAAGACATCGCAACTGTTCATTTGGGACCGCAAACTCGTCGTGGTATTTTAGATAAAGAAGGTGCCGAAGTTGTTGGTGGTGTTGTGGTAGCGCGATATGGCGCCAACCCTATGGAAGTTATCAATAATGTAAAAGAGCAAATCGCTGAACTGTCATCTGGGCTTCCAACAAAAGTTCTGGCAGATGGCCGCACCTCACAAGTGACCATTGTCCCCTTTTACGACCGTACCCAGCTTATTCAAGAGACCCTACACACGCTTAATGAAGCACTCACGCTTGAAATCTTAATAACCATTCTGGTCATTATCGTAATGGTGTTCAACCTACGCGCATCCATCTTAATTTCAGGTTTGTTACCCGTTGCAGTATTAATGGTTTTCATTGCAATGAAACTTTTTGATGTAGATGCAAATATTGTAGCATTGTCAGGGATTGCCATTGCTATAGGTACAATGGTGGATGTGGGCGTTATACTGGCCGAAAATATGATTCGGCATTTGGAAGATGAAAAATTACGCTTTCGCGAAAGCGGAATCGAGTACACCACAAATGAAATCATCTACAATGCAACTGCTGAAGTTTCTGGTGCAATTTTAACGGCAGTATTAACAACCATTATCAGTTTTATTCCTGTATTCACTATGATAGGTGCTGAAGGAAAGTTGTTTCGTCCACTCGCATTTACAAAGACAATGGCGCTCACGGCGTCTTTGGTTATCGCCCTTTTCTTGATACCACCATTTGCCGCATTCCTTTTCAAAAAGAGTACTATTAGGGAGCACGCTAAATATATTATTAATGCTGTTCTCATCGTCCTTGGTATCACAGCCATCTTCTATGGTTATTGGTTGGGTATTATATTAATTGCCTATGGAATCGTTGCAATTTTGAGTGTACGCGATATTATCACGGCAAAAAGAGCCAATCTAATACATATCGTTATTTCTTGTATTGCTATTGTTTTCCTTCTAGCCGAATACTGGCGACCACTAGGTTTTGACCGCGGTATTATAATGAACTTGATTTTTGTTGCGATTATCTGTTTCGGATTACTGGGGGCGTTTTCAATTTTCCAAAAATATTACGACACTATATTACGTTGGGCACTTCAAAACCGATTACTGTTTTTAATAATTCCGACCACAGTGTTGATTTTAGGGGCCATAATAATGCGCAACACGGGTAAAGAATTTATGCCATCGCTCAACGAAGGCTCATTCCTGTTAATGCCAACATCCTTGCCACACGCAGGTGTTGAAGAAAACAAGCGTGTGTTACAGCAGCTTGATATGGCCGTAGCCAGTATTCCTGAAATCGAAACGGTAGTAGGTAAATCGGGTAGAACAGAATCTGCTCTTGACCCTGCGCCGCTCTCGATGTATGAAAATGTGATTCAGTATAAGTCTGAATATATGCGAAACAAGAATGGCGAGAGACAACGCTACCGCGTAAACGATGATGGTTTATTTGTTCTGAAAAATGATAAATTCATTATTAATCCAAATAATGAAATCGATGATGACGCTAATTATGAGGCCTCGCAACTAAAAACAAATGCAACCCATAACGATTTAATTGAAGACGGCAGCGGTGAATATTACCGAAACTGGCGGCCAGAAATCGACAGCCCAGACGATATCTGGAATGAGATTGTGAAAGTGACCAAATTTCCAGGGGTGACTTCTGCACCAAAACTACAACCTATCGAGACAAGGCTCGTAATGCTTCAAACAGGTATGCGTGCGCCTATGGGTATAAAAGTTAAAGGGCCAGACTTGAAAACAATAGAAGCTTTTGGTCTACAGCTCGAAGACATTTTAAAACAAGCTGAAGGTGTAAAAGAACAAGCTGTCTTTGCAGACCGTATTGTGGGCAAGCCCTATTTACTAATTGATATAAAACGAGACCAATTGGCACGCTATGGAATTTCCATAATGGATGTTCAGGAAGTACTTCAGGTAGCTGTGGGCGGTATGCCGCTTACTCAAACGGTGGAAGGTCGTGAGCGGTATGGAGTAAGAGTGCGCTATCCGCGTGAGTTGCGTGCAAACCCAGAAGATTTAAAAGATATTTATGTTCCGGTTGAGAAAGGAAGTCCGGTTCCACTGAGCGAATTGGTAGACATACGTTATGAACAAGGTCCACAGGTCATAAAAAGTGAGGACACCTTCCTGATAGGGTATGTACTGTTTGATAAACTCGATGGCTTTGCCGAAGTTGATGTGGTCGAAAATGCCCAAGCGCTCATTCAACAAAAAATAGACAATGGTGATTTGATTGTGCCACAAGGTATTAATTACCGTTTTACGGGTACGTATGAAAATCAGCTGCGCGCAGAAAAAACACTTTCCGTAGTTGTGCCTTTGGCATTGCTTATTATTTTCTTGATTCTGTATTTCCAGTTCCGTTCTGTTTCCACCTCGTTGATGGTATTTACAGGAATCGCAGTTGCCTTTGCAGGTGGCTTTATAATGATTTGGCTTTACGGTCAGGATTGGTTCTTCAATTTCAGCTTTTTTGGTGAGAATATGCGGGATTTGTTCAATATGAAAACCATCAATCTAAGTGTTGCTGTCTGGGTTGGCTTTATTGCGCTTTTTGGTATCGCAACAGATGATGGTGTAGTTATGGCTACCTACCTCACACAAACTTTTGACAGAGAGAATCCCAATGATAAAAAAGGAATCCGACTTGCCACATTAGAAGCTGCTGGAAAGCGAATTCGTCCGTGTTTGATGACTACTGTTACCACCGTGCTTGCACTCTTACCTGTACTTACTTCTACGGGAAAAGGAAGCGATATTATGATACCTATGGCAATCCCCATTTTCGGTGGGATGATTATAGATATTACATCCTACTTTTTAGTACCAGTATTATATAGCTGGAAAAAAGAGTACCAACTTAAACGAGCAAACAAATGAAAAATATAAAAATTATTACCTGTCTTTTGTTTGTTTCCGCTTTCGCGAAAGCGCAACAACTACAATCATACATTGAAGAGGCACAATCTAACAACCCCGAGATTCAAGCCTTTGAACTGCGCTATAACATCGCCGAAGAAAAAGTGAACGAAGCAAACTGGCTGCCTAATACTGAAGTGAGTGCTGGGTACTTTGTCAGTGAGCCCGAGACCCGTGTTGGGGCGCAGAGAGCACGTATTGGCTTTAAGCAAATGTTGCCTTGGTTCGGGACCATAACGGCAAGAGAAAATTATGCAGCCTCAATGGCTGAAGCTGAATATGTGGAAATCATAATTGCCAAAAGAAAACTGGCACTTTCTGTAGCTCAATCCTATTATCGTTTGTATGAAATACAAGCAAAGCAAAGGGTGCTCGATAAGAACATTAAATTATTAGAAACCTATGAGCGTCTTGCCCTTACATCGGTTGAAGTAGGCAAGGCATCTTCTGTTGACGTTTTGAGATTACAGATTCGTCAAAATGAATTGCAACAGCAAAAAGAGGTGCTCGAAGAGGAATTTGGGTCAGAACAAATCACCTTCAATAAGCTACTCAATCGTGATGGAACTATGATGGTTGATGTGGTCACATTAATGGAAATTCCAAGTGAAAACGCCGTATCTGGTAGAGATGCACTATCACTTAATCCTGAACTGCTTAAATATGATAAACTCTACGAATCTATAGCACAATCTGAATTGCTCAACCAGCGTGAGGCATTACCTATGTTTGGTTTTGGGGTTGATTATCTACCAGTGAGCGAGCGAGCGGATATGAATCCAATAGACAATGGAAAGGATATACTAATGCCTATGGTTTCAGTTTCCATTCCCATTTTTAATAATCGGTATAAATCTATTTCAAGGCAAAATGACTTGCGCCAACAAGAAATCGAGACTCAAAAAGCACAACGATTGAATGTTTTGGAATCCGCTTTCGCAAAAGCAATATCGCAACGCAACCAAGCACGAATAGCATATAATACACAAGAGAACAATCTGAAACAAGCAGAAGATGCTGAAGAAATTCTCATTAAAAACTATGAAACGGGCACCATTGATTTTAATGATGTGCTGGATATCCAAGAGTTACAGCTCAAATTTCAGTTAAATCAAGTGGAATCGATACAGAAGTATTACACACAATCTGCAATTGTTAATTACCTAATCAACTAACCGGATGGAAAAGAAATTATTTATAAAAAATATGGTGTGTAATCGCTGTATTAAAACAATCCAGAGTGATGTTGAAACATTAGGGATTCACTTAAAGCATATTGAATTGGGTTCTATTATTTACGAAGAGAAATCTATAGATGATTTTGAAAATATAAAAAATGTTTTAGAAAACAATGGTTTCGAAATTTTACTGGCGCAAGACCAGCAATTAGTAGAGCAAGTTAAAATTGAACTTATTAAATTATTACAAAAATTACCACTTCAATTAAATAAAACGCTGTCCAAGCATTTGGAAAGTAAATTAAACCTTGAGTACTCAAAAATCAGTAAAATATTTTCTGTTACGGAGCATATTACCATAGAAAAATACTTTATAAAACTCAAGATAGAAAGAGTGAAAGAGCTGATTCAATTACAAGAGGGTAATTTTACGGAGATAAGTCAGCTGCTTGATTACAGTAATGTAAATCATTTAAGTAGGCTGTTTAAAAGTGAAACTGGTATGAGTCTGACTAATTATAAGAATAATCAAAAAAGTATTAGAAACCCTTTAGATCAAATAAGGTAGATAACAACCATAATTATGACACAAACTTCTCATAATCAATATTAATTTTAAAAAAAGTAATCTTATGAAAAAAATAAGCTATGCATTTATTCTTTTGTTACTGTGTACCTATACAGCATCTGCACAGTCCGTGGAAGGTAATGTCGATAATCTACCCGTTCACGAATACACGTTGACCCTAAAGGAAGAAATGGTTAATAAAGCCGGTAAAGAAGTAAAAGGGATGACCGTCAACGGAGGTATTCCAGGGCCAACGCTCGAATTTACCGAAGGGGAGTACGCAGTAATCTATGTAAAAAATGAAATGAGCGTGGAGACATCCATCCATTGGCACGGCTTGTTGTTGCCCAATTTTTATGATGGGGTACCCTACCTTTCTACACCGCCCATAGAACCCGGTAAAACACTAAAATATGAATTCGCAATAAAGCAAAACGGCACCTATTGGTACCATTCCCATACAATGTTGCAGGAACAGAGCGGTGTTTACGGCTCAATTGTAATACAGCCCAAAGAAAAAACCTTGGAGTATGATAAAGAGCAGGTTTTGGTACTATCTGACTGGACCAACGAAAAACCGCGGGATGTACTTCGGTTTTTAAAGCGAGGTACAGAATGGTACAATATAAGAAAAGGAACAGCTACGCCGCTTAACCAAGTAATTGCAAGGGGCGCATTTGGGGCGCAATTAAATTTTTGGAGGCAGCGTATGGAAAGTGCAGATGTGGCAGATGTGTATTACCCAGCGTTCTTAATTAATGGAGAAGAAAAAGTGGAGTACCCCGAGTTTAAACCTGGCGAAAAAGTGCGCCTTCGCATTATAGACGGCTCTGCTTCTACTTCGTTCTGGATGACCTTTGGCGGTCCAGACCCTTTGCTTATCTCGGCAGACGGTAAAGATGTAGTACCGGTTAAGCATAACAAGACATTTATAGGGGTCGCTGAAACCTATGATTTTATCGTAACCATACCGGAGAACGGCAAACTGGAATATAAAATTATGGCCCAAGACGGCTCTGGTACCGCAACGGCATACCTAGGCCAAGGACCTATCGTTGCCGCCCCTGATATATCCAAACCTGATAAAATAGGGATGATGCAACAAATGGCTAAAATGAAAATGAAAATGGGTGCACCCGCTTTAAAATTCCGACCAGGCAAAGATGAGCGTTACGAGATGAAAGAAAAATGGGGAATGCAAATGGACGATAATATGCAGATGGAAGGAATGAAAGATATGGATATGGGCACAATGAATATGGACAAGTCCAATATGAAGGATATGGAGAAGCATAAAATGGACGAAATGCAAATGGATATGAAAAAGGACTCAATGCAGATGGACCATTCCAAAATGGCCGGGATGGACACAAAAAAGGATTCCGAAATGAAAGAGGCCTCTCAATTGAAGGATATGAACAAGACGAACCCGACTGCCGGACGGGAAGTAATGGACGAAGCAGATGGCATGCAGGGAATGGATATGTTTTCGCAATACAACTATGACTACTTGAAGTCGGCAGAAAAGACCAGCTATGATCCCGATGTGCCCGTAACCGAAATCCTATTGAACCTTACCGGGAATATGCAACGCTATATCTGGAGTATGAATGGTGTTCCTCTATCTGAAGCAGATAAAATAAAGATCAAGGGAGACGAGGTAACCAGGATTACCTTCAACAATTTGACTATGATGCACCACCCGATGCACCTTCACGGCCACTTCTTTAGGGTCATCAATGAAAACGGGGAATACTCACCCTTAAAACACACAGTCAATGTTCCACCAATGAAACAAGTTACCATTGAGTTTTATGGTGATGAATATGGCGATTGGTTTTTCCATTGTCATATTCTATACCATATGATGGGAGGTATGGCGCGTATTGTAAGTTATGATACCCCTAGGGATCCAAGGTTGAAGGAGTATCCCGTATCTAAACTTATTGACGAGACCGACCAGTTCTATTCCTACGGAATGATAGATGCCGCATCACATATGACCACTTTGAACCTTATATCTTCAAATATCCGAAACCAATTCAGTTTGAGGGGCGAATATGGTTGGAACAGGAATATGGAGGTTGAAGCTGCCTACGATAGATACCTCTATGATTATCTAACCGTTTTTGGCGGTGTAAATGTCGAGAACGAAATGGAGGATAGCCTCGATGAGATAACAACAACAGCTATAGCAGGGATACGATACCTTACGCCCTACTTATTTACGTTGGATGTGAGGATGGATAGTAAGCTACGCCCGCAGATTAGCCTAAGCCGTGCTATTACCATTTTCCCTAGAACTATTGTTTTTGGTATTTACGAGTACCAAGCAGATTTTGGGTGGGTAGATGACCTGCCTCAAGGAGATAATTTCAAAAAAGAAGTTACTTGGAGTACGGGTGTTGAATATCTTTTATCCAAAAATTTCTCATTGATGGGAAGTTATGATAACCGTTTTGGTGCAGGTGGAGGATTATCACTAAGATTTTAATGACTAAAAAATAAAACTATAGACTACAATTGGGATTTCTTAATCATTTTCGGTGTTATTATTCTAGGTGTTTTCATCTATGCAGGAGGAAAGAAAATAAAGCGGACTAAAAGTTCAAAGGCTATGGATGTCCTTGATGAAAGGTACGCTAAAGGAGAGATAACCAAAGAGGAGTATGAAGAAATTAAGCAGGCTATAGGCTCAAAGAAATAAAAAAAAGAAGCAATCCAAAAATCTGTTAGACATAGCACTATGTAAAAAAAAATTAAGCTGTGTAAACAGGTATAACAATAAATTAAAATCAAATATTAACTATTAAAATCGAAATTAAAATGAAAAAATTAAAAATGACCGTCGGTATTTTAGTAATGACCTTAACCCTTACGGCTATATCCTGTAAGGACGGAAAAAAAGATGAACCAGCTGCACCTATGAGCAATGAGATGTACCAAGAGTCTATGGATGACAAAGATGATATGGCAATGAGTGACAACCAAGACGCAAAAGCAGAAGCAATCCTGAAAGATTATTTCAACTTGAAAGATGCACTTGTAGGCGATGACAATGATAAGGCAAAAGAATTGGGAGCAACGCTTGCAAGTACTTTAGGAAATTTTGATGCATCCAGCTATTCAGATAGTGAGCAACAGGAACTCAAGGATATTATGGAAGATGCCACAGAACACGCAGAACATATTTCAGAAAGTGATATAGCACACCAGCGAGAACATTTTAAAATCATAAGTAAGGATGTAACAGATATGGTTGCTATAACCGGTACAGAAAACACCTTGTATCAACTATTCTGCCCAATGTATGATGGAGGTAGTAATTGGTTAAGTATGAGCAAGGACGTTAAGAATCCTTATTATGGAAGTAAAATGTTGACCTGTGGTGAAATGCAAAAGGAAATCAATTAAATGAAAATTTTAAAAATCATAGCAATAATAGCACTGGTAGGATTTGTGGGGATTCAATTTATTCCCACGGAACGCAATCAAAGTTATACGGTTCCCGAAACTGATTTTATGTTGGTCAACAATGTTCCGGAGAACATTCAAAGAAAGTTACAGGTATCCTGCTATGATTGCCACAGTAACAATACGCAATATCCTTGGTATAATAAGATTCAACCCGCTGCTTGGTTTTTGGAAGACCACATTAAAGAAGGCAAGGCCGAACTTAATTTTAACGAATGGGATTCATTATCAAGCCGAAGAAAATCAAGTAAACTTCGTTCAATTATCAAACAGATAGAAAGCGGAGAAATGCCTTTGGATTCTTACACTTTGATACATAAAGATGCTAAGTTTTCTGAAGCGGAGGCAGAAGAATTAATCAATTTTATCACACAATTAAAAGATAGTTTATAAACAATAATTTAAAAATAATAAAAATGAAAGATTTAAAAATGAGTATAGCAGCAATGCTATTGTTAGCAGTTTCTTTTACCAACGCACAGGAAAAAGAAAAAATGAACCACGATCACGGTGATATGAAAATGGACCACAGTTCGATGAAAATGGATAAGATGAATCCAAATGCAGAAGCAGTTCTTGCTGATTATTTTATGCTGAAAGATGCTTTGGTAGGAGATGATACTAAAAAAGCGGCACAGTCAGGCACTAAATTGGTAGCCTCACTTAAGGCATTTGACACGAAAAGTTATTCCAAAGAAGAACAGGAAGAACTGGCCGATATCATAGAAGATGCCACAGAGCATGCAGAACATATTTCTGAAAGTGCCATAGACCATCAACGGGAACATTTTAAAACCTTGAGTAAAGATATTACAGATATGGTGGCGATAACAGGTACAAAAAACACGCTGTACGAGCAGTATTGCCCAATGTATGATAAAGGGAGTGCTTGGTTAAGCTCAAGTAACGAAGTTAAAAACCCATATTACGGAAGTAAAATGCTGAAGTGCGGGAAAGTTCAAAAGACTATTCAATAGGTAATCCCTTCCCTAAGCATCTTTTTTTGCTCTGGTTTATTAGTTAACAGAAGTAAATAAGATGTCTGGGATATCTTGGGTAGTCATTAAGTCCTGTCGTGGGAAGGAAAAATAGATGATGGTTAGTGTTAGTTCCTTCCCAGGTCAGGCAAAAATTTAAGTCCTAATAAGAGAGAGGGCAAATACTTTTGGTTGGTTAGTGAAGCCCTTTCTCTTAATTAGGCACAATAGATTTTGTGAAAAAGGAAAGTTGATTTGGTTGATAGCGGCCTGCACAAGGGAGAGAGATTAAATCCCTAAAATAATAACATCTCTCTTCCTAGGTCAGGCGATTAAAAATTTATGGTGAAGAGAAGTTTAGTGAAGAATACTTGATTGTGAGGGGTAAACATTTTGGTTGGTTTATTGGTTAATAAAGGTTGCCTCTCATTTTCAAGTATTATTTAAAGGATTTTGCATATAAAAAAGGATGATATAACAATGAAAGAATGTTGCAATACAGGTAATCGCAAAGAGCAAAACAAAAACCCGCTAAAGAAGTGGTTCAACTATATAATATATGCTATAATAGCCGTCATAGTTCTTGGAGCTTTGGTGTTACAATTTACCGCAAACTAATTAAAAACCAGAAGTAATGAAAACAACACAATTTTTTTCAGCCATTTTGATCCTTGCCTTTTTGGGTAGTTTAACAAATGTCTTTGCCTTAAATGAAAAACGAAATAGCCTAGATAAAACTGAATTATCGGTCAACACAACTTCAGTTGCACAATCAGATCCTGTAAAAGCAGACTTTGATGCATTCCCCAACCTGCATCCTATGGTCGTACATTTTCCCATAGTTTTATTGTTGTTAGCGGTGGTCTTGCAGTTGATACAGCTGTTTATTTTGAACCGGACAATGGATTGGGTCATTCTTTTAATGGTAGGGTCTGGGTTTATCGGGGCATACGTTGCTGGAACATTTGTACATCCGCATACAGAAGGCCTTACCGAAATGGCAAAAAGCGTACTGGAACAACACGACAAATATGCCGATTGGACACTTTGGTCGAGTGCCCTTGCAGCTATTTTGAAAATAGTAAGCCTGTTTTGGGTCAAACTAAAGCGCGGTTTCGAAATAGCAGTTTTTGTAGTAATGGCTTTTTCGGCCTATTCCGTTTCCGAAGCAGGACATTATGGTTCGCAGCTGGTGTATATAGAGGGAGTTGGCCCACAAGGAAATTATATCGGAACCGAAAGCGAAGAAGGCCACGAGGAAAATGGTGGACATTCACATTAAACAAGAACTATAAACAAGAGCAATGAGAAAAGGATTTATCATAACGAACATCATCTTGGTTGTGGCATTAGTTACCATAATCGTCTTGTATCCATTACTATGGTGGCTCGCCTTGGTAATACTTCCTTTTCTAATTTTAGGACTTTTGGATTATTTTCAAAAATCCAATAATATTAGGCGAACCTATCCCTTGCTTGGTAGAATCACAAATCTTCTAGAGGAGCAGCGCCACGTTATCCAAGAAACATTATTGCTCAACCGCACTGAAGGTTTGCCCTTCAACTGGATACAAAAGGAAATCGTCTATAAGCGTGCGGCAGATGCCAATAAAAGTCAGCCTTTTGGAACACAAATTCCGTATGATACAGTAGGTCGTGAGTGGTTTACTCATTCCACCTATCCCTCAAAACAAACCAATGACGATTTCAGGGTTCTTATAGGAAGTTCCCACTGCTCAACACCTTACTCTGCCAGCATCCTCAACCTTGCGGGAATGAGTTTTGGTTCCATAAGCAAAAATGCCACCCTTGCTTTTAACGGTGGTGCAAAAATAGCAGGTTTTGCTCAAAACACCGGCGAAGGTGGCTTTACGCCTTACCATCTAGAATACGGTGCAGATATTATCTTCCAGTTTGGAACGGGATACTTTGGATGTCGTGATGCAGAAGGAAATTTTGACGCCAAAAAATTCGCCGATATCGCAACCAACGATGTAGTGAAAATGATTGAAATAAAAATATCGCAAGGTGCCAAACCTGGCTTTGGAGCAATTTTGCCAGCAAAGAAGAACACAAAGGAAATATCCGAATTCAGGGATGTGGAGCAGGGAACGGAAATTTTATCGCCACCACACCATTCTGCCTTTGGGAACGATAAGGAAATGATTTTGTTCATTGAAAAATTGAGAAAACTTTCCAGTGGAAAACCCATAGGAATAAAGCTTTGTATCGGACAAAAAGATGAATTTGAAAGAATGGTTCGTGCTTTTGCTGAAAAGAAAAATTATCCTGATTTCATTGCCATTGACGGTGCCGAAGGTGGCTCTGGTGCTGCCCATATGGAATCCCTGCATTGGGCCGGTATGCCAATAATTGGAGCCGTCCATTTCGCAAACGGCATTCTTAAAAAGTATGGGTTGCGAGATGAGATAAAAGTAATGGCAGCTGGTAAAATCATTTCGGCTTTTGATATCTATAGAATGTTGGCACTCGGCGCAGATACTTGTTATAGCGCAAGAGGGATGATGTTTGCCTTGGGCTGTGTACAATCGCTAAAATGCAATTTGGATACCTGCCCTACGGGAATTACCACAATGGTGCCTTCCCGAGTTGCATCCATTGTTGTAAAAGATAAAAAAACCAAAGTTGCCAACTATCATAAAAATACCATTGAGGGTTTTAAGGAACTGCTAAAATCAATGGGTATTGAAAATAGAAAGGGTATCGACAAAAAGTATATTGTCCGCCGAATCAATGAAAATGAGACCAAGACATATCAAGAGTTATATTCAAATGGATTGAATGAACGAAAAATAAAAAGTAATGGATAAAAACTTAATTTATTTTTTACTAATACTGTTGTTTTCAAGCAATGTATCTATAAATGCCCAAAACTTTAAAGTAAAGGAAGGAACCGTATCCTTTAAGGCAAAAATGCCACTTAATTCCTATATCGGCAAATCTGATGATTTACAGGGCACCATAGGTTTTAAGTACGGCACGTTGACCTTTTCGGTTCCTGTAAAATCCATAAAGACAGATAATGAAAAACGGGATGGACATATGTATGAACTGGTAAAAGCGGAAAAAAAACCCAATGTTGTTTTTGAAGGAAAATTTATGGACGATTTTAATTTTGAAGAAAAAGCGACACAAACGCTCAACGCAAAGGGAGATTTCACCCTTGCCGGAGTTACTCGGGAAATAACCATTCCTATTGCGTTGAAACTTGTTTCAGAAGATACAATTCAATTAACAGCTTCTTGGTCTTTATTGATTACCGATTATAATTTGGAACGCCCAAGTTTTGCTTTTATAAAAGTTAATGACAAGCACGACTTGAGTGTGGATGCAATACTTACGAAGAAATAAAAAAGATTGTTGAACTAAATAAATAAATGATGAAAACATTAATAAAATTGGCAGTCTGCCTTTTATTAGGCGTTACCGCAGTCAGTTGCTCGGTCAGTTCTTCGGCTATCGTTACCGATTATGACCGTGAGGCACAGTTTGAGGCCTACAAGACCTTCTATTGGTCAGATGATTTTCAAATGGAAAACGGGAAAGAAGAACCGCTCTTTGTCAATACATTGATCAAAAAAAGACTAAAGTCGGCCATTCAGGACGAAATGGAAAAGAAAGGATATGTAATGGACAAAGCCAATCCTGATTTATTGGTAGATTCCCGTATCGTTGTACAGACAAGAGATATAAACACAGGTGGTGGCTACCCTTATTTTCCTTCTTATGGCCACGGTTATGGTCATTTCGGGTCTTACGGTTATGGATATTATGGCGGTTACCAATCATCTCAAGAACACAAAGAAGGTGGCGTTGTCATAGAACTTATAGATATGAGCAGACGACAATTAGTCTGGCAAGGATTTGCGCCAGACGTGCTGCACGCAAATACCACCGATAAGCAAAAGGAAATTAAGGAGGCGGTGGCAAAAATATTTGCAAAATATCAATATGGGAATACTGTAAAAAATTAATTTAAAATAAATTGAAGAAGAAAAGTTTGGTAAAAAAAACTTGATTTTGGGAGATGGATTATTTTGTTGATTGATTAATAACAACCCATCTCTCATTTTCAAGTATTACTTTAAGTTGACACTTGTACTACGTCTACACAACTTTTTTATAATGAAAATATACCAATAGCAATAGTGAAAGAAACTATAAATGACATATCAAACGGCAATGGGTTTTATGGACAGCTCTTTAAAAAAGTATTGCTTACCGCAACGGCGGTTATCGCTATATCACTGAGTTATATATTTTGGGCACAAGCAGATGATAATGGCCTATGGCGACCTATTTTAATTGTGGCTTTGGCTCTAATCAAGACCATTTTTATTGTTCGGCTTACGTTCATACAATTGGCTAAAATAATAGGGGAAAGCCATCAACTTACGCACGTCCTAACATTATTTGCGGTGTTGATTGTATTGATTGTTTTTTCATTTACGGCAGACTATCACGCTTTATATATTTTGAATCCTGAAAATTTCAAAGCGAGTACTTCGCTCAATGGTTCATTCTTCTTGCAATTTTTTGAATTTATCTATTTCAGCTTAATCACTTTTTCCTCGGTTGGGTATGGCGATATCGTGCCAATTTCAATTTCGGGAAAAATACTAGTGATGATGGAAATTTTCTTGAGCTTTTTAGTCCTTGTCTTTGGTATTGCCAATATCAATAGAATACACGTCAATAAATAAACCTTTAAAAACTAAAATTATGAAAACACTAAAACTTGCAACACTCTTAACACTATTGTTGTTTTCAACTAGTCAAATCTATAGTCAAAACACAGATTCGGACACAGAAAAGGAAGCGGTTCTAAAAGTTATGAAATCATATAAAGACGCCCTGCAAAACCTAACGACCGAGGGTACATTTCAATTATTTTCCGAGAATTCCGAAGTCTTCGAATCTGGAGGTGTCGAGGGCTCGTATGCACACTATATAGAGCATCATTTAGGACCAGAATTGGAGCATTTTAAAAAATTTGAATTTTCTGATTATGAGATTGATGTACAGGTTGATACACCCTATGCATTTACTACAGAAACTTATATTTATACCATCGTCCTTAAACCAGACGACAAAGGAGATACGAGGACTATAAAGAAAAAAGGGGTGGCAACCTCTATCTTAAAGAAGATGGATGGAAATTGGGAAATTATTAAAACTCACTCATCTTCAAGAAACTCAAAATAATTGCAACAATAAGGGTCTTTTTTAAAATGACCCATCTTTATAAAACTGATATAAAATGTGTCTGCAAGAATTGATTCGTTAAGAATGACCAAAGACTAAAAATCACACCTTCTAAGAAGGTGGCTTTTAGGCTACCCCATAGGGGGTGGTAATAGCAGTTGCCCAAACCGACCAACTATACGATTGCGTAACAAATAAGCAAATCGCAATAAGGTCGCAGATACAGGCAAAGCCATAAGAACATAACCACCTGCAAAGCAGGCGGATTTTTAAGGATAATTAAAAGTCTTTAACTGGGTAGAAAACAATTAGCAACAATAAACATTATGAAAACTAAACTATTGATGTTCGCAGTTCTTTTAATAACATTTTTCGAGGTTTCGGCTCAAAAAATATATAGAACCGATGATGGCCATATTGAGATGATGACTTTGGTGGACGGTAAGACTATCAAGGCAGAAAGTCATAGTCTGGCACTATATCTTGATTACAATTCTAAAGTAGTAAATGGTGTTCTAGACCTTAAAACTTTAGTAACAGACCTTCCTGAATTAAATGCCATTATACAAGAAGGGGAAGCACCTGCAATTCTTCGGTTTACAGGTACTATTCCATCCGTTGATTTTTTATCAAAACGGCACGACCCTATCAATTTTAATTGGTTGGTTGATGTTCTATATCAAGGGGAAACCTATAAATCACAGTTTAAAGCAACCATTACCCATATAGAACAGGGCATAAATATGTCTTGTCTGATTAGTGCAACGGGACAGGTTTTGGTTTCAGATACGGGGTTAGATTCTTTAATGCAAGGTTTGGATAAAACAATAAATGTGCAATTTGCACAATTGGTGCTGAAATTGGAATAACTATGTGTTTTCTATATTCAAAAAGAATGATAAGAGTATTTATGATATTTAAAACAGGCCAAGAGAACATAAAATAAGTCCTGATGTGGGAAGGGAATGGAAAATTTTTCATTGTTGATTAGTTAAAACTCCTTCCCAAGTCGGGCACTATTATAATATGAAAAGCTACGATACACTTTCTGAAACTATGGCTCATTTACAGGCTAAAGGCTACACTGTTGATTTCAATTTGAAAGAGAAACATCTGGAATGTAATGCTCTAAAGTTGAAATTCCATCCAGAAGATTTTGAGGTGGACGAGATGCATCGTTTTGAAGGAATGAGTAGCACAGATGACAATAGTGTACTATATGCCATTTCTTCCAAAAATGGAATAAAAGGCTTATTGGTGGATGCTTATGGGGTTTACTCTGAAAATATTTCTGAGGCAATCCGAAAAAAATTAAGGTAATTTGAAACATATATATAACATATAAAAAGTGACCCGCAACCAATATTGTAATCAGATTAAATAGAAATTTCGAGATGAAACCATTAAAAATAAATACCCAAAAGCTCTCATTATTAGGCTCTGTATCTTTAGGTACAGGCGTAATGATTGGTGCAGGTATTTTTGTTTTAATGGGGCAGATAGCCGAATTAGTCGGCGATTTATTTCCTATTGCTTTTATCGCAGGCGCAGTTGTAGTAGGCTTTAGCTCCTATTCGTATGTTAAATTTTCAAACGCCTATCCTTCTTCTGGAGGTGTTGCTAAATTTTTGACAAAGGCCTATTTACCAGGTACACTTGCTGGTTCATTTTCTTTGCTGATGTATGTATCAATGGTTGTCTCAGAAAGTTTAGTGGCAGGTACTTTTGGGGCGTATGCGTTACGACTGTTTCCGCAAGGATATGAAGGTTATGCATCTGCATTGGGTGTATTGCTTATTGTTGCTGCATATATCATCAATATTTCGGGTAACAAGATTATTGAGACTACCGCTACCATTACTGCAATTATTAAAGTAGTGGGTATTGCAGTTCTTGCTATATCAGGATTGGTTATTTCTGGTTTACCCACAATCACAGGTACTTATAGTGCTGCCAATGGCCAATCCCTGCCTGAAGGTTTTGGATTTATTGCCGCATTGGCCTTGTCTATCCTTGCATACAAAGGATTTACGACCATTACCAATCAAGGTGGCGATATAAAAAATCCTCATAAAAATGTAGGGCGTTCCATAATTATATCAATAATCGTTTGTACGGTTATCTATGTTGTTTTGGCATTATCGGTTGCTGGCGGATTGAGTATTGAAGAAATTATAATAGCAAAAGATTATGCTCTCGCAGCAGCAGCAAAACCTCTATTTGGCGAATGGGGTTCAACGCTAACTATTTTACTAGCCATTGTTGCAACAGTTTCCGGTGTAATTGCCAGCGTATATTCTGCCTCGCGAATGTTGGGTATGTTAAGCAATATGAAACAAGTTCCTGATATGAACAGAATGAAGCAACTTAAAAATCCTTCGCTGATTTTTACTGTTTCTTTAGCGATACTTTTGACTGTTTTGTTCGATTTAACTCGCATAGCTTCCATTGGTGCTATTTTCTATTTGATAATGGACATTGCTATTCATTGGGGACTTTTTAAATATTTGAAAAAGGAAGTAAAATTCAACCCGATTATTCCAATAATTGCCATACTGTTGGATGTTGTTATTTTGGCAGCATTTATCTATTTAAAATATGTAAACGACCCATTTGTACTAATAGTTGCTGCAATTGGTATTGCCCTCATTTTTCTTTCTCAATTTATTTTTATGAAATCGCATACAGATAAAGACGGAAATATGAATATGGGAATGGAAAACAGTGAAAAAGAACAAATGAAAATGTAAAAATAACAGATACTATGAAACACACCTATAAAATACACGGAATGACCTGCAATGGTTGTCGAAATCACGTAGAAGGAACACTTTCCAAAGTGAAAGGTGTCTCAAAGGCTACTGTGAATTTAGCAAAAGCTGAAGCTACCATTGAAATGGAATCACATATTCCTATTGAGAAATTCCAAGATGCCCTTAAAAAAGAAGGTGGTACTTATTCTATCCACAAATCTGGAGAGCGACATCATCAAAACGATACCGCCGGAGTTGATGCTGAGCGTAGTCGAAGTACGAAAGCAAAAAATGAAAAACCTAAAGGTAAAGGAACTGGCACTTTTTACTGTCCGATGCATTGTGAGGGAGACAAAACATATGAAAAAACTGGAGACTGTCCTGTCTGCGGAATGGATTTAGTTGAAGAGCAAAATTTATCTGCAAAAACTTCTGAACAATGGACGTGTCCTATGCACCCAGAAATTGTAAAAGATGAAGCTGGGGCCTGTCCAATCTGCGGAATGGACTTAGTCCCAATGGAAGCAGATAGTTCAGCAGAAGAAAAGACCTATAAAAAAGTGCTTAAAAAGTTCTGGATTGCAGTCACTTTTACACTGCCTATATTCTTTATAGCAATGTCAGAAATGCTGTCAAATAATCCGCTGGAAAATATTCTCGAAATAAAATACTGGAACTGGATTCAATTTGCGCTTTCCCTTCCGGTGGTTTTTTATGCCACGTGGATGTTCTTTGAACGTGCGTATCGCAGTATTGTCACCTGGAACCTAAATATGTTTACGCTCATCGGGATAGGTACTGGAGTGGCTTGGGTTTTTAGTGTTTTCGGTATGCTGTTCCCGCAAATGTTCCCACAAGACTTTTTAACCGAATCAGGAACTGTATTTGTGTATTTTGAGGCGACCACCGTTATTTTAACGCTGGTACTACTCGGCCAGTTACTTGAGGCCCGTGCGCATAGCAAGACCAATTCTGCGGTCAAGGAACTCTTAAAACTCGCACCCAATAAAGCAATTAAGGTAGTAGATGGAAATGAAGAAGAAGTTTCTATTGACCAGATAGAGAAAGGAGATACCCTACGCGTGAAACCGGGCGATAAAATTCCCGTGGATGGTAAGATTACTGAAGGCGAGACTACCGTAGATGAATCAATGATTTCGGGCGAGCCTATTCCAGTCAACAAATCTGTTGATGATAAAGTAAGTAGCGGTACCATAAACGGCAACCAGTCGTTCTTGATGGAAGCTGAAAAAGTAGGAAGCGATACGTTACTTTCCCAAATCATACATATGGTAAACGATGCCAGTCGCAGTCGTGCACCTATTCAAAAATTGGCAGATACTGTTTCAGGATATTTTGTACCCATCGTCATCCTTATTGCGGTCACAACCTTTGTCGTTTGGGCAATCTGGGGACCCGAACCAGCGTATGTATATGCCCTTGTAAACGCTATTGCTGTATTGATTATCGCTTGTCCTTGTGCCTTAGGGTTAGCAACACCTATGTCTGTGATGGTAGGTGTTGGTAAAGGTGCTCAGAATGGAGTACTGATTAAAAATGCGGAAGCCCTTGAAAAAATGGATAAGGTGGACACACTTATTGTGGATAAAACAGGAACCATTACGGAAGGAAAACCAACCGTAGAGAAAATAGGTGTTTTTGGAGAACGCTTTCGCGAAAGCGAGATTCTACATTTTATTGCATCCCTAAACAGTTCCAGCGAGCATCCACTTGCCGAAGCTACCGTGAAATACGGAAAGGAGCAGAAAACTGAAATATCCAAAACCGAAAACTTCAGCGCAGTGACAGGAAAAGGTGTAGAAGGAACTATTAATGGCAAAAAGCTCGATTTAGGAAACGACAAGATGATGGAATATGCTAAGGCAACTATTTCATCTGCTATGAAAGATGAAGCACAATCCTTTCAGAAACAAGGGAAGACCGTTTCTTACTTGGCGATTGATGGTGAGGTTTCAGGCTATGTGGTTATCGGTGACAAAATCAAAAAAACGAGTGCAAAAGCCATAAAGGAATTGCAGGACAATGGAATAAATGTGATAATGCTTACGGGCGATAACCACGACACCGCACAGGCAGTAGCATCAGAACTAAACCTTGCAGATTTTAAAGCCAGTATGCTACCCGAAAATAAGTTGCAGGAAGTTGAAAAATTGCAGAATGAAGGGAAAGTGGTTGCAATGGCAGGCGATGGCATCAATGATGCACCAGCACTAGCCAAAAGTGATGTCGGTATTGCAATGGGAACAGGCACCGACGTAGCTATCGAAAGTGCAATGATAACCTTGGTAAAAGGCGATTTACACGGTATCGTAAAAGCTAAAAACTTAAGCCATAAGGTGATGCGAAACATTAAGCAGAATCTTTTTTTCGCATTTGTTTATAATATGATAGGTGTACCTATTGCTGCAGGAGTGTTGTTTCCGTTTTTCGGTTTGCTATTGTCGCCTATGATTGCAGCCTTGGCAATGAGCTTTAGTTCAGTTTCCGTTATTATGAACGCCTTGCGGTTACGTTCACTAAAACTATAAAGATGGTAAAAAGGAAAACCGCACTAAAAATACGAAAGGCCCACAGATATTTGGGGCTCTTTTTGGGGGTACAGTTCCTGTTTTGGACCATTAGTGGAATGTATTTCAGTTGGACAAACATAGACGACATTCACGGTGACCAATTCCGTAATTTAGATTACGTGCCCAAAGCTTTTGACAATCTAATAAGTCCTTCACAAATAAACAATCCTGAAGGCATTGGAAGTATCGAAATTAGGGACATCAACAACGAGCCTTATTACTGGATAAACAATCAAAAATTGTACAGTGCAAAAACTGGGAAAGCAAAAAAAAATATTACGGAAGAAGAGGCCTTGTCTGTTGCCAAAAACTATATGAAAGATGGTTTGAAAGTCGCCAACATCAAAAAAATAACCGAAGTGGACGACTATCACGAATATCGGGAAAAGCTATTGCCAGCCTATGTTATTTCATATGATACCGATGAAGCTCTTAATGCTTATGTTTCGGTAACAGACGGAAAATTCCAGACTGTAAGGCATCGAGCGTGGCGTTGGTTCGATTTCCTTTGGATGACCCACACAATGGATTATCAAGGCAGGGATAATTTTAATACAATAGTTCTTAGAGCTTTTTCACTTTTAGGCTTAATAACCGTTTTAAGTGGGTTTTTACTTTGGTACACATCATCACCAACGATTCGAAAATTAAATAAAAAAAGAAAATAAAAATTAACTATTAAACAAATAATTATGAATTCACAAGAACAAAATCACAAAGCAATGAAAAAAGGAAACTATGGAAAATTTGTAGGTATGCTCGCAGCATCGTTTGTAGCAATGTACATCACAATGTACTTGAATACTTATGAATGGGACCACGTTTGGTTTAGCCTTACAAGATTCTATATGGTCTGTTTAGGTATAGCTACTATGTCCATCATAATGTTCGTGGCGATGAGAGGTATGTATCAAAATAAAAAGAAAAATATAGCCATAGTTCTGGGAAGTATCGTTCTCTTTGTAGGTGCTTTGGGACTGGTACGTGACCAAAAGTCAACCGTAGGCGACGTACTTTGGATGAAAGCAATGATACCACACCATTCAATTGCCATTTTAACAAGCGAACGTGCCGACATTAAAGACCCAGAAGTTAAGAAACTGGCAGAAGATATTATTAAGGCACAACGACGAGAAATTGCCGAAATGAAGGCGATGATTGAACGTTTAGAAAACGAAAAATAAGATTATGAATAAGAACATTTTATATATAGCAATAGCCGTAATCATAGGTTTGGGCGCAGGCTGGCTCATTTTTGGAAAGGGGTCAAGTGATACTATGGCAAATAAGGATATATCCGATATGTCTGATCAACACGACCACTCTGGCGAAACCGAAGACCAAATGTGGACGTGCTCGATGCACCCACAGATAATGCAACCCGAAGCTGGCGATTGCCCTATATGTGGGATGGACTTAATCCCTGCGGAAGCTGGTGTTGAAGGTCTTGCGGCAAACGAGATTAAAATGACCGAAAACGCAATGGCGTTAGCGAATATTCAGACTACTATCGTGGGGAATTTACAAACAAGCGATGATGGGATCATATCGCTTTCGGGAAAAATAGCTGCAAACGAAGAAAACAATACCGTACAAGCCAATTATTTTAAGGGAAGGATTGAGCGACTTAATGTCAACTATGAAGGTCAGCAAGTAAACCGTGGTCAGTTATTGGCAACGATCTACGCACCAGACCTTGTAGCGGCGCAGCAGGAATTAATTACAGCTGCATCGCTGAAAGCATCGCAACCAGCGTTATACAAAGCGGTGCGCAATAAACTAAAAAACTGGAAACTTTCGGACTCACAAATCAATTCTATAGAAGAAAGTGGAACAGTTCGCGAAAACTTCCCCATTTATGCAACGGTTTCAGGAACGGTTTCAGAAGTAATGGCAGCACAAGGCGATTATGTTAATCAAGGACAGCCTATTGTGAAGTTGAGCAATCTTAATTCGGTTTGGGCAGAATTTGATGCCTACGAAAGACAAATCTCGCAACTGAAGGAAGGTCAAAAGGTAACCATCACTAGTAACGCTTATCCCAATAAAGAATTTGAAGCATCGGTTTCATTTATCGACCCTACTTTGAATACAAAGTCCAGAACTGTTTCAGTGCGCGCCACATTGAACAATAAGGAAAATCTATTAAAACCAGGAATGTTCGTAACCGCAAAAGTGGCAATGACAAAAGGCAATACTATGGAAAGTGCGATAAGCATACCTGCAACGGCAGTAATGTGGACAGGCGAGCGCTCATTGGTGTACGTAAAGACCAATCCCAATGAACCCGTTTTTGAAATGCAAGAAGTGACTTTGGGAACGAAAAATGGTGAGAACTATACCATTATCGAAGGGCTTTCTAACGGCGATGAAGTGGTAACCAACGGAACATTTACCGTAGATGCCGCTGCACAGTTACAAGGAAAAAAATCTATGATGAATGCATCAGGTGGTAAAACAATGACAGGTCACGAAGGGCATTTGGGAATGGAAAATTTAAACAACACAGTTGATGCCGCCAAGCGTATGGATGTAGCTTCCAAATTCCAAGAGCAGCTCAAAACAGTTTTTGATGATTATATTATGCTTAAAACAGCATTGACAAACGACCAAAGTGAAAAAGCAAAAACGGCCGCACAGACCTTACAGAAAAGTTTAACACAAGTTGACCTTGCTTTGCTAAAGGATAAAAATGCGAATAACCACTGGGCGCAACTTGAAAAAGAATTGAAGGCTTCCTCAAATGAAATTGCCCAGACATCCGATATTAAAACCCAGAGAAATCATTTTATCAGTCTTTCAGCACACCTCATAAATGCAATGAAAGCGTTTGGCATCAACCAAGAAATTTACATAGATTTTTGTCCAATGGCAAATAATAATGAAGGCGCATATTGGTTGAGCACAGAAAAAAAGATACAAAATCCCTATTACGGACAAGCAATGTTGAAATGTGGGGAAGTAACAGAAACCGTACAATAGTTTAAAACTATACTTAATTGGGTAGTTTAAATTAGTCATCTTGATTTTTTGAAGGAGAACGAGGATGGGTGAAAGCAGAAGAAATAGAAGAAAGAATAAAAGAGTAAAGCAGCAGCAGCCGAAAAGTGGTATTTCAAAAAAAGATAAAATTATAGCTTTAGTCGTGATAGTATTGATTTTTGTAGTTGCTGCAATAGCTGCTGTTTATTATTCTCTATACAAATCTGGATTAACATTATTTTGAAACAAGTACTATATGAATGAGATTATCCATATTAAAAATATGGTCTGCCCAAGATGCATCTCGGCGGTATCTAATATTTTGGAACAACTTGAATACTGTATGTTTCTATAAAATTGGGGGAGGTTTAATTAGTTCGATTATTAAATGTCCAGACCAAAAATGGTCTTTCCAAAGCGCTTCAAAATTCAGGTTTTAGTTTGATAGAGGACCGTAAAAATCAACTTATTGAACAAATGAAAACATTGGTTGTAGATAAAATCCATCATTCTTCCGAGGAGCTCGATTTTAAATGGGCAGATATTGTTACAGGCGAACTTAACTTGGACTACAAATATTTAAGTTCACTTTTTTCGTCGGTAGAAAGTATTACGTTCGAGCAGTACATCATAAACCAGAAAATTGAACGTGTTAAAGAACTTATAGTTTATGACGAATTAAACTTGAGTGAGATAGCTTTTAAACTTCATTATAGTAGTGTCGCGTATTTAAGCAATCAGTTTAAAAAGGTTACAGGAATGACACCTACACAGTTTAAAAAAAGCACAAATCAGAATCGCAAATCTTTGGATGAAATATGATGTTAAATTCTGTTAATCCGTAAATTTTACAAATCATTCGGCATATTTTATAACAGAAAAGGATATTACCTACATTAAATTGTCTTTAGTAATATCCGCTATAGTAGTGGACTATTTTAACAATTTAAATTCTAAAATATTTATGAAAAATTCAAAATTAATCGAAGCTTTAAACAATTGTGTAGCACATTGTAATTACTGTGCAGATGCCTGTCTTGGCGAAGACAACATCAAGATGATGGTAGATTGTATAAGAACTGATAGGGCTTGTGCTGAAATCTGTAGTGCAACTGCAAATTTACTTGCGTCAAATTATAAGGATGTAAGAGGTATGGTAGAGCAATGCCGTGATATCTGTAAAAAATGCGCTGATGTATGTGCCAAGCACGATCACAAACATTGTCAAGAATGTGCAGATGCCTGTAGAAAATGTGAGGAAGCTTGTAACGAATATTTAAAATAATACAACTTATCTCAATTCATTATAGTGAGGTGCAACAACCTCAAATTCCGAAAGGCTACAACTCACATTGTAGTCTTTTGTTTTATAAAAAATCGGGTATAAGTTATCTTGTTTGTATCGGAAACTTGGGAAAATTACATACTGGTGACCCTTAACAAGCAAATTCTACAATTCATTCAGCATATAACGTAATATATTAAAAACTTTAAATCCTAAAATTTGTGATGTATTAAGATGAATACGATTATGGAGACAATCAACATATTTGAAACCAAAGAAAAGAAGCAAAAACAGGGAATAAAAGAATCATTTCCTGTTACGGGAATGACCTGTGCATCTTGTGCAGCGAGCGTTGAATCTGTTTTAAAACACACAGAAGGAGTGTTTGATGCCAGCGTCAATTTCGCTAATAGTTCTGTTCTTGTGGAATACGACAAAGAGTTGAGTCCTAATCAACTTCAAAATGCACTTCGCGAGGTAGGCTATGATATTATTATAGATACAGAAAATCCTTCGGAAGTACAACAAGAACTTCAGCAAAAGCATTATCAGGACATAAAAAAACGTACCATCTGGTCGGCTATCCTTACACTACCCATTTTTGTTTTGGGAATGTTCTATATGCAATGGGAACCAGGCAAATGGATTTCTTTGGTATTGACTTTTCCTATACTCTTTTGGTTTGGGCGCAGCTTTTTCATCAATGCCTTCAAGCAGGCCAAACACGGAAAAGCCAATATGGATACATTGGTAGCTTTAAGCACCGGAATCGCTTTTCTGTTTAGTGTGTTCAATACTTTTTTTCCTAAATTTTGGTTGAGTCGTGGTATCGAACCTCACGTGTATTACGAAGCGGCTACCGTGATTATCACTTTTATTTCCTTGGGGAAACTATTGGAAGAAAAAGCAAAATCAAATACATCTTCGGCCATTAAAAAACTAATGGGTCTTCAGCCTAAAACCCTTAAAATTATTGAGAATGGGGAAGGGAAGGAAATCCCTATTTCATCGGTACAGGTGGGTCAGACCATTTTGGTACGTCCCGGAGAAAAGATTCCTGTGGATGGCGAAGTTTCTAAAGGAAGCTCGTATGTAGATGAAAGTATGATAACGGGAGAACCTGTTCCCGTTCAGAAATCCCAAGGGGAAAAGGTCTTCGCAGGCACGGTAAATCAAAAAGGGAGCTTTCAATTTACTGCCGAAAAAGTAGGTGGAGAAACCTTACTATCACAAATCATTAAAATGGTTCAGGAAGCTCAAGGAAGCAAGGCGCCGGTTCAAAAGCTGGTTGATAAGATTGCCGGAATATTTGTTCCTGTCGTATTAGTCATTTCTATCATTACATTCATTGTCTGGATGTCAGTTGGTGGCGATAACGCATTTTCACAAGCCTTGTTGACCTCTGTAGCCGTGTTGGTTATCGCTTGTCCTTGCGCATTGGGCTTGGCAACACCTACCGCAATTATGGTGGGAATTGGTAAAGGCGCAGAAAATAATATTTTGATAAAGGATGCCGAAAGTTTAGAACTCGGTTATAAAGTGAATGCTATTATCCTTGATAAAACGGGTACAATTACCGAAGGAAAACCCTTAGTAACTGATATAATTTGGAAGAATAACCTTGAAAATCAAAATGAATACAAGCAAATTCTTTTGGCTATAGAAGCACAATCGGAACATCCTTTGGCGGAAGCAGTAGTCAACCATTTAAAAGATGAAAAGGTTGAACAAGCTGAAATTGCTTCTTTTGAAAGTATTACAGGAAAAGGTGTAAAGGCGCAATCAGAGAATGGTTCAAAATATTATGTGGGTAACCATAAACTAATGGTCGAAAAGAATATTGAAATTGAATCTTCTTTAATGCAAACAGCAGAAAGTCTCGAAGAGCAGGCTAAAACGGTCATATTCTTTGGTAATGAAAAACAAGTGCTGGCGATACTCGCCATTGCAGACAAGATTAAGGAAACTTCAGAAAAGGCCATAGTAACGCTTCAGGAAAGAGGTATTGAGGTTTGTATGCTTACAGGAGATAATAATAAAACCGCATCTGCTGTCGCAAAACAAGTCGGAATAACAAATTACCAAGGCGAAGTAATGCCTTCGGACAAAGCAGCTTTTGTTGAAAAATTGCAGGCGGACGGAAAGATAGTCGCAATGGTTGGCGATGGTATTAATGATTCCCAGGCTTTGGCGCAAGCCAATGTGAGTATTGCAATGGGAAAAGGTTCAGATATAGCGATGGACGTAGCAAAAATGACCTTGATAACATCAGATTTACGATCCATCCCAAAAGCGCTGGAATTATCAAAAAGAACGGTGTTGGGCATACGTCAGAATCTATTTTGGGCATTCATTTATAATCTCATTGGTATTCCAATTGCAGCAGGCGTTTTGTATCCCGTAAATGGGTTCTTATTAGACCCAATGATAGCAGGAATGGCAATGGCTTTCAGTAGCGTGTCTGTAGTTCTAAATAGTTTAAGGCTTAAAGGAGTAAAACTTTAATATTAATTATAAATTCAAATACAATGAAAACTTTAAAATTTAAAACAAATATCAATTGTGGTGGTTGTGTATCAAAAGTGACCCCTTTTTTAAACAAGCAAGAAGGTGTCGAAAGTTGGGAAGTGGATACCGCTAATCCTGATAAAATTTTAACCATAGAAAGCGATGGTGCTTCAGAAGAAGATGTAAAGGCTACCTTGCAAAAGGTAGGCTTTAAAGCGGAACCTGTAGATTAATACCTCGCTATAATATGGTTTATATTTTAATTTTGGTTGTGATTCTTCTGTTTGCTATTCATTTTTATCGAAAAGAGAAACGGCATAGCGTAAAGCCATTTCCAGAGCATTGGCACAAATTATTAATGGAGAATGTTCTTTATTATAAAAATCTTTCAAAAGGCAGGCAACTTGTTTTTCAACAAAAAATGATGCAGTTTTTAAGTGAGGTTTATATAGATGGCGTGCAGTTTGAATTGGAAGAATTAGACAAAATTTTAATTGCAGCAAGTGCGGTAATTCCTGTTTTCGGCTTTAAAGAATGGCATTACACTAATTTAAGTGGAATCCTCTTATATCCAGATAATTTTAATGAAGATATGCAATTTAGCAGTAAGGATAACTCGCGCAATATTGGTGGGATAGTCGGGAACGGACGTTTTGAGAAACAAATGATTTTATCTAAAAAAGCATTGTATCACGGTTTTAGAAACACAACAGATAAAAGCAATACAGGCATACACGAATTTGTACACCTTATTGATAAGCTGGATGATAGAACAGATGGCGTTCCAGAGCGATTATTAGAACATCAATATGCAATACCTTGGCTGAATTTAATTCATAAGGAAATAGAAGCCATAAACGACAACCATTCTGATATCAGAAAATATGGTGGTACAAACCAAGCAGAATTCTTTGCAGTAGCTTCAGAATATTTCTTCGAGCGCCCAGATTTGCTCAAAAAGAAACATCCAGAACTTTATAAAATGTTAGTTAAATGCTTCAATCAAAAATTAGCAAATCCAATTAAAAATTAGTTTCTATTTAGGAGAGATTAAATCTGTAATTGAAAATCGTAAAGAGCGGATATTTTGAATATGCTAAACTACTTATAGCAATAAAATATCCGCTCTTCAATTATTTATTTCCTCAAAAGTTTATAACACTATCCAATGCATCATCTGCCTCTTTATGGATGAAATTGGCTTGATAGTTCAAGGTGGTTTTCAAATCACTATGGCGATATAATTTCTGTAGCATCAACGGATGAATGGCATCCCCAGCAATATTTCCAAAACTATGCCGTGCTATGTGCATCGTTATTTTCTTATTTATTTTAGCCTTTTTAGAGATTGATTTTAGATTGTCATTAAACCTCTTTGTAGCAGTTTTTCTCTTGTTATATAAATCTTTCGCATTTTCAGGGTCTGCCTTTTTCAATTCAGGGAAAACAAAATCATCATCACTTCTTTTATCATCTTTATATTGGTCTAAAATCTTTAGTACTTTTTCAGGAATTTTTAATGATAGAAGTTTTGCGTTTTTATGCATTCTATAATGCAGCCTGTTATCATAAATATCTGACCATTTGGTTCGTAGAACATCAGAAACCCTCATACCAGCAAAATTGAAACTAAAAAGCCAAACATTTCTAGTATGTATTTCAGAAGGTTTGAGATTTATCAAATTTTCAATTTGTTGAATCTCTAAAATATTTAGTCCGACTTTGGTAGTTTCAGGAAATTTGATTTTTATTTTATCGCCACCGAAGGGATATAATTCTCTGCTTACAATTTTGTATTTAATTGCTCTGTTAAATAATAGCCTTACAAATACCAAAATGTTCATTATTGAGGTTTCAGACAGGGAGTACTTAACTTTTAAAGTTAACATCAGTTTTTTAAGAAAACGTTCATCAATTTCTTGAAAAGACAATTGTTTCGAATTGTGATATTTTATAATAAAGCTCAACCACGCTTTATCAGTAGATAAACGATTTAGCTTTTCTGTACTTTCTAAATCGTCAAGATGTTCTTGTGCTAATTCAAAGAATGTAGCATTGATACCGGAGGAATATATTTCCTTCTTAATTTGATTGGCAGAAGCATCTTTTTGTTCGGATTGAAGCGTAATAAGAGCATTGTTTAATTCAGAAAGTTTCAAGGATAACAAATTGTTCAAGGTTTTGAAATTTATGTGTGATTTCTTAACCCGAATATTCTTTTCATCCCAATCTTCCAATTCAATGTAGTGACCTATATATTGGTATGTTGAGCGACGATTTTTTGTAATACGTATGGCAAGAGGATACAAGCCTTCTTTATTAGGCTTTTTGCGAAGAACTATTTTAGCGTTTGATGACATAATTGACCTAGTTTTGCGTACGAAAGCCAAATCAGGTACAACATAGGTACAACATTCAATTTTGAATGTTTAGTTTACCAAGAAGTTTCCCTAAAGATACAAATTTATTAGTTTCTCTGGGTACAACATAGGTACAACAAATGTTGAAATCAATTGATATTAGATGATATCAAAGAAAATGACATATTATATAATCAATTGAAAATGAGTGGCTTTGGTGCTGTTTGGGCAAATGTACGCTAGACTTAGGATCTAGTGCCGCAAGGTGTGGAGGTTCGAGTCCTCTCGCCCGCACAAAGAAAAAGCTTCAGAGAAATCTGAAGCTTTTTTCATTTAAAATCACTCGATATCCACCCATATCCAATATTCGATTAAATTTGTTTTAGCATTAGCATACTAAATGAAAAACAATCCAGAATTAAGAACGGTAACTGTTACCAGATACATCACGCCTCTTAGAGAAGGCGGCTCCTTACCTGCTTTGGCAGAAGCCGATGATGATTTTAAATATGTTTTAAAATTTAAAGGTGCAGGACATGGGGTAAAAGCGCTAATTGCAGAGTTATTGGGCTGCGAAATAGCACGTGCTCTAGGTTTTAAAGTACCGGAACTTGTTTATGCTAATTTAGATGAAGCTTTTGGAAGAACAGAGGCAGATGAAGAGATACAAGATCTTTTGCAATCTAGCCAAGGTTTGAACTTAGCCTTGCACTTTTTGTCTGGCGCTATAAATTTTGATCCGGTAGTTACGCAGGTAGATCCATTACTTGCCTCCAAGATCGTGTGGTTAGATTCCTTTATTACAAATGTAGATAGAACTTTCAGAAATACCAATATGCTCATGTGGCATAAAGAATTGTGGCTTATAGACCATGGAGCTTCCTTCTACTTTCATCACTCATGGACCAATATGGAGAAACAGGCAAAAACTCCCTTTGCCCTAATTAAAGACCATGTTCTTCTACCTCAAGCCTCTAAATTAGAAGAGGCAGACCTTTTCTCTAAACAGCTTCTATCAGAAGAAAAAATTAGACAGATAGTAGACCTAATACCAGAAGAATGGTTGAATTGGGAAGGTTATGATGAAAACATGCAGGAGATCAAAGAAACCTATACTCAGTTCTTATTAGTGAGATTAGAAAATTCAGAAATATTTTTAAAAGAAGCACAAAATGCCAGAAAAGCACTTATATGAGTATGCTACAATAAGAGTACTTCCACGTGTTGAGCGAGAAGAGTTCTTAAATGTAGGTATCATTCTTTTTTCTAAGCGCGAGAAATTTCTTAAAGTGCTTTACACTCTAGACGAACATAGATTACGATGCCTTTGCAAAGATTTTGATATTGAAGAGATCAGAAAAAATCTCGATTCTTTTGAAAAAATTGCATTGGGCTCTAAAGAGGGAGGGCCAATTGCACAAATGGATATTCCTTCTAGATTTAGATGGCTTACGGCAGTAAGAAGTTCTGTAATTCAAACTTCCAGACCGCATCCTGGATTATGCCCAGAATTAGATAAAACCATTACACGATTATTTAACGAGTTGGTGCTATAATTTATGATTTCCATTACCTGAAATTTAGTAATTTCGGATAAAATTACGCTCGCGCTTAGATGGAAATATTCTTACATGCAGATACCTGGATCGCACTTTTAACTCTTTCTTTTATGGAAATAGTTTTAGGCATAGACAACATTATCTTTATTTCATTAGTAGCAGGAAAACTTCCCATAGAACAGCAAAAAAAGGCTCGTATTGGTGGTTTATCTGCTGCCCTAATTATGCGAGTTCTATTACTTTTAAGCATTACCTGGATCATAGGGCTTACCCAACCGGTTCTTACCTTTAACGAATTTGAACTTAGCTGGAGAGATATTATCCTCATTGCCGGAGGGATTTTTCTACTCGTTAAGAGTACGCTAGAAATCCATCACAAGGTAGAAGGAAAGGTAGAGGAAGAGAAACAGGTAACAAAGATCAACTCTTTTGGATACGCTATTCTCCAAATAGTACTATTAGATATTATCTTTTCTTTTGATTCCATTTTAACAGCTATAGGGCTTACAGATCAACTTTTACTCATGATAATTGCAGTGGTGATTTCCATCATTATTATGATGATCTTTGCAAAGGCAGTTGGAGATTTTGTAAATGATCACCCTACCATTCAGATACTAGCGCTTTCTTTCCTAATTCTAATTGGAGTGATGCTTATAGTAGAAGGGATGCATTATCATGTTCCAAAAGGATATATCTACTTTTCAGTATTCTTCTCATTAGCTATAGAAATGTTGAATATGCGCTTCAGAAAGAAAAATACCTCAGTCTAAGATCGTATAGTGTATGGGCTTAAAGCTACCATTGTTACTATCTTCTGCAGAGCACGCAGTTAATGCAACAATTAGATCCATTTTAGCTTCAAAAAGCACATGATCTCCTGCTTTACTTAACGGAGGGTCTACGCTAAGCTTTCCCTTTTCATCAAACTGCACGTTCATAAAAATATTAAAAGCGGTAGGAACATCATCAGGTTCAATATTAAACTTTCTGAGATTGGTATATAGATTCTCAAAGCAACTTGGATGATATTCAGGATTCTTGTACATGATCTGGAACGTTTCCGGGCTACAGGGAGCTAATAAGAAATCGTTTCTTCCATTGGTATCTTCCAATATCTGCATCATCTTTCTACTTCTATTACTCCATAAAAAGTTACCTGTAGATATTAGTATGCTCTCTTCAAAATCTAAGGTCTTCCCAGAGGAGATCTTTTCTCTTGTATCTTCAGCATTAAAAAGTACCATATCGCTCACCTGCTCTCCTTCGGGATCTATAACCTTTAATTTCTGACCTTTCTTCAATTTGAAAGCAGCTCCAGATTGCCTCTTAATTACTTCTATCATTTTCTTCTTTTATATCTTTACTTAACTCTTTACTCATAGCATCTCCTTTCTCTAATTGATGTACTACCGCATCAATATCATCCTTTTGAAATGTTTGATGCAATTTAGCTACCCCTTTAATTTGAAATGGTTCTGCCCAAAACCCCGTAATAAGTGGAATATGATCTTCCACCATTTTAGAGGGAATATCTTGATAAAACAATGGAGAAGCTTGCTTTTTTTCAAAAGTATGTACCAATTGTTTTAAAGAATTCTCCAATTCTTCTCTGGTTTGAATTCTTATTTTAACATTTACATGAACGGCAGAATAATTCCACGTACTAATATCTTTTTCCTTGTACCAGGAAGAGGAAATATAAGCGTGCGCTCCTTGAAATATTAGCAATGCCTCTACCCCATTTTTTAAATATTCTAATTGCTCATTGTGATTTGCAATGTGAGAATACAAAGTGAACTCCTCTGCATTACCCTTCAATAATACTGGAATATGGGTGGCCATTAAATTTTCACCTGATATTACAAGGGTTGCAAATGGATGATTTTTTATAAACTGAAATAGATAATTAGGATCTTGCTTCTTGTATTTTTTTGGTTGGTACATTTTTATTTTTTCCCTGAAAGAAACGGACATTTCCATTCTTTTCCAACATTTCTACCACTGTATTGTCTCGCCTCACTGTTCTCTCCAAAATCTTCTAATATAGGATTGATATTTCCCTGCAAAGCTATGTCCCTTTCTCTAATCTTATCTCTCACCACATTATAAGTCCCCATCTCTCTCAATTTTTCGAATTGCCAATGTAAATTGAATGCTATTGCAGGATATGGAGATTGTCTCGCCATTCTAGAACTGTTGGGATGCAAGCCAACCATGTAAAAGGCTTTACCTCCAAGACTAAAACTAAAATCTTTATGTTCTGGATCTTTACTTACCGCTTTATCCCAAGGAGCTGTATCTACTTCATGAAGCAAATTTAGTTGAGACCACAACAAGGCTTCGAACTGCTTTTCTGAATACTCTTTCCTTCCTTTAAAAACTGCAAGAAATGTAAAGAACTCCTTAGACTCAAAATCATAATTTGCTATATATCGTTTAAGATCCTGTAATATCTTGTTTGCAGTATTCTTAGATCCAAAATTCTCATATACATGAAAATCTACCTTATCCATGCTAAAAACAGTTTGAGCCATTACACAGGGATGATTTTTGTCAACTACAAAATCTTCGAACTGAGCTTTAATTTTATTATCATTATTTGAATTATTAATCCTAGATTTAATATTTCTATCTGTTGCCGTGATCATAATTTTAATGTTTTTTTTCTCGAAATAAATTTAAATCCAAGTCTTTTAATATAAATTCGGTTTAAGAATATATTAGTTCAATTTTAATGAAGATTAACACCCCATGGAATTCATAAGAATATTTATTGAAGGAATAGTCGCAACAACAGTTATGACAACTTTTAGTTATGTACTTGCCAATATTACCAAGAAAGAGTTTAGGGAACCTGAACTTCTAAATGATCTACTCTCAAGATCTAACCTTTACCGGCTTAAACTATCTAAAAAAAGCGCTGCCGGTTGGATCTTACATTATCTCATTGGTTGGATGTTCGTAATTCTAATTGAGGCTGCATGGCTTACAGAATTAGTTGAAGCCTCTGTTCTTTCTGGAGCGTTATTAGGATTTTTAGGAGGAGTAATAGGAATATTTGGATGGAAGATCTTGTTTTGGATCAATAATAATCCCCCTAAGATCTCTTGGAGTGATTATTATATTCAACTAGTAATTGCACATGTTCTTTTCGGAATAAGCACAGCAATAATCTATCTTTTATGGTAGAAAATTATATTGAAAGCTCCCTAATTCAATTATTTATATAATCTAAAGAAAACTTATGCGTAGGTAAGTACATTTCTACCTATCCACACCTTCAATAAGCCAATCTTCTAATTCTGTATCTTCTGAAGCATGTAGAACAGAAATATCACCGGTAGATTCAAAAACAACAGCTTTAACTTGTGAGAGTTGAATAACATTTGCCTCCCTTAATTTCCCTTTAAGGTCTGATTCTGTAACTCTAGCCTTTCTTAAGTTATCATGAAGTATTTTCTGCCCATCCATCAATAGCAAAGGTTGATTATCTATAGCCTTCTGTATAAAATCATATCGTCTAAATAATGCTGCAGAAATTTGCAACACGTATACAGCAGCTAATCCCACAATTCCCTGTAATAAGCTCACAGACTTTGAAAGGATGGTGCTGGCTAATATGGAACCAATGGCAACTGTCATCGCAAAATCAAAACTAGACATCTTAGAAAAGCTTCGCTTTCCTGCTATTCTAGTAAATAAAATTACTGCCAGATAGATACCTATAGATGTAAGTACAATTGCAATTAATGAGGTAGAAGAAGCTTCGAACCATTTTTCCATAATATTATTTTGTTTTTGATTTTTAGTAAGTTAATGAGAAATAAGATATCATTCTAATTAATAAATTCTTTACAAATAAAGCTAACAAGCAGATCATAGTTGCTATAAACTTAATTAGCCTCCAATAATTTCACCTCCATTTACATGAATGATCTGCCCTGTAATATAACTGCTATCTTCTGATGCCAAGAAAACATAAGACGGAGCAACTTCAGAAGGTTGCCCTGCCCTGCCCATTGGGGTATCATTACCAAAATTCTTAACCTCATCAAAAGTAGATGGAATTAAAGGAGTCCATATAGGTCCCGGCGCAACACCATTCACCCTAATTTCCTTTTCTACTAACATTTTAGATAACGATCTGGTAAAACTTACAATTGCACCTTTACTACTAGAATAATCAAGAAGGTGTTCACTTCCCCTATATGCAGTTACAGATGTAGTATTAATTATAGTACCCCCTGCTTTTAATTCCTCCAGCGCCGCCTTAACCATATAAAAATAGGGATAGATATTAGTCTCAAAAGTTTCAAATAAATGTTCTTCAGTTATATCTCCAACCTGTTCTTCTGGAAATTGAACTGCAGCATTATTAACAAGAATATCTAATTTTCCCAATTGAGAGATACAATCTTTAATCACAGATTTGCAAAATTCAGCATCTTTCAGATCTCCAGAGATAATTATACATTTTTGATCTTCCAGCTCTACCATTTTCATGGTTTCCAATGCGTCTTCATCCTCCTCTTTATATACAATTGCTACATCTGCACCTTCTCTTGCAAAATGAACAGCTACACTTCTTCCAATACCACTATCGCCTCCGGTAATTAAGGCAATTTTCCCTTTAAGCTTTTGGCTACCTCTATAATTATCTCGTATTATTTGTGGTTCTGGAGACATTTTATATTGGTCTCCCGGTTGTGATTGAGACTGCTCTGGAAATTTATTCTGCTTAGACATAATATAGGGTTTACATTATAAAGATAAAATTACCCCACTCTGCATCTAAAAAAATGTTAAGAGATTATAAGGATTACTTAAGGTTTACCGCTATTACGGAATAACGTTCGAAAAATTAGAATTCCGGCTATTTCAATATCTTTGCAAAATGGAAACACTGGTAAAAATTGGTCACCGAGGCGCGAAAGCACATCTGGCTGAAAACACTCTGGAAAGTATTTCGAAAGCCTTAGAATTTAAAGTAGATGCTATAGAGCTTGATGTTCATAAATGTAAAACTGGAGAAGTGGTGGTAATTCACGATTTCACTTTAGACAGAACCACCAATGGCTCTGGTGAAGTTGCAAATCAATCCTGGGAAGACTTGCAAGAACTTAGCATAGAAGGAAAATATAAGATCCCACTTCTTACTGAGGTTCTAGATCTAATTACCGGCAAATGCAGCATAAACATAGAACTTAAAGGGAGTAATACCGCCGAAGCTACTTGCCTAATTATACAGCAATATATTGAAAAAGGTAGTTGGAGTTATAAAGATTTTATAGTTTCCAGCTTTCAAACAAGTGAGCTATTTAAAATTAGAGATCTAGATAAGCATATTCCTATTGGAGTATTGAGCAAAGCGAGTATGTCTCAAGCTATAACATTAGGAAAAGAGCTAAATGCAGCAGCCATTCATCCTTCTATTGGTATTATTACCAGAAAGAATGTTATAAATGCCAAAGATGCAGGTTTTAAAGTGTATGTATGGACAGTGAATGACGTTTATGATATTGCAAGAATGATAGATTTTGGTGTAGACGGAATAATTTCAGACTACCCAGACAGACTTTAAGATCCTGAAAAGTTATTTATGAAACATTACGATATAATAATAATTGGAGGTGGTGCGGCAGGATTTTTTACTGCTATAAATGCTGCAGAAATGGATTCTCATGCGAAGATCCTTATACTAGAAAGAGGAAAAGATGTTCTTACTAAAGTTAGAATTTCTGGTGGCGGACGTTGCAATGTTACCCATGCAGAATTTATACCTCAAGATCTGGTTAAAAATTATCCAAGAGGTGAAAAAGAACTTAGAGGCCCTTTTCATAGTTTTATGACCAGTGATACTATCTCCTGGTTTGAGCAACATGGAATTGAGCTTAAAATTGAAGATGATGGCAGAATGTTTCCGGTTTCAGATTCTTCAGAAAGTATTATTAATTGTTTTCTTCAAGCTACCGAGAAATTAAAGATAGATACTTTAAAAAATCAATCTGTACAAAATATAGAACAGGTAGATGCCAATTGGAACATCAGCACTAATAAAGATCAATTTTCTGCTGAAAAGATCTTACTAGCTACCGGAAGCAATCCTAAAGTGTGGAAATTACTTGAAAAACTAGGACATTCCATAGAAAATGCAGTTCCGTCCTTATTCACTTTCAACATAAAAGATTCGAGAATAAAAGATCTTCCGGGAGTTTCTACCTACACCGAAATTAAAATAATCGGACAAAAATTAGAAAGTGAAGGACCAACCCTAATTACTCATTGGGGCCTTAGCGGACCAGGAATTTTAAAACTTTCGGCGTGGGGAGCTAGAAAATTACATGATGTTGACTATAAGTTTAACATCCAAGTGAATTGGTTACCCGGTCATACTTCTGAATCTATTCTAGAAGAACTAAAAGAGTTGAAGATCGAACATTCTAAACAGCAAATATCAAAATACGCGCAATTCGAGCTTCCTAAAAGATTATGGCAACAACTTGTTAAAGCAGCTACTATTGCTGAAGATACGATATGGGCAGATCTGAATAAAACTCAATTACAAGCCCTAAGCTTACAACTTACAGAAGCTGTATTTAAGGTAGATGGAAAAAGTACTTTTAAGGAGGAGTTTGTTACTGCAGGTGGCGTTAATCTGAAAGAAGTGAATTTTAAGACCTTTGAGAGCAAATTGCTTAAGAATCTATATTTTGCTGGAGAGGTATTAAATATTGATGCTATTACAGGAGGCTTCAATTTTCAAAATGCATGGACAGGCGGGTATTTGGCGGCACAGGGCATGAGCTCTAAATAGTGTGAACTAAAAAAGTATATTTGCGTAAATTTTTCTGAAGCATGACTGAAAATGATTTCTTATCTAGAACTAATTCTAAAACTGTTGAAAACGGTAGTGTAACTTGGCAATCTCCAAGCAATATTGCATTGGTAAAATATTGGGGAAAAAAGGAGAATCAGGTTCCTGCAAATCCTTCTGTTAGCTTTACGCTAGACCATTGCAAAACCACAACTACCTTAAAGTTTCATAAGAGAGAATCTCCTGCAGCTAAAGATGAAGACATTGATTTTGAATTCTATTTTGAAGGTAAGAAAAAGGAGGATTTCAAACCCAAGATATCTACCTTCTTCAAAAGAATAGAGAACTATTGCCCATACCTTAGAGAATATCACTTAGAGATTAGCAGTGAAAATTCTTTTCCGCACAGCAGTGGTATTGCATCTTCCGCCAGCGGAATGAGTGCCTTAGCATTATGTTTAATGAGTTTAGAAAAAGAGTTAAATCCTGAAATTACAAACGAATACTTTAATAAAAAAGCTTCTTTTTTAGCAAGATTAGGTTCTGGAAGTGCATGTAGAAGTATTGAAGGCTCTTTAATAGAATGGGGAAAGCATGCAGATCTAAGCGATAGCTCAGACCTCTACGCAATTAAATACCCTTATAAAGTTGATGCAGTTTTTCAAAAGTTTCAGGATACTATCTTATTAGTAGATAAAGGGCAAAAACAAGTAAGCAGTACCGTGGGCCATAATTTAATGCACGGCCATCCTTTTGCAGAAGCCAGGTTTCAACAAGCTCATGATAACCTACATAATTTGAAACCAATATTTGCTACCGGAGACCTAAATGCTTTTATGAATTTAGTGGAGAGTGAAGCTCTTACATTACACGCTATGATGATGAGCAGCAATCCTTATTTTATCTTGATGAAGCCTAATACGATGGAGATCATTAATAAGATATGGGAATTTAGAGAAGCAACAGCCTTACCAGTTTGCTTTACGCTAGATGCCGGCGCTAATGTTCATGTACTCTACCCAAAGAAAAATAAAGTTGAAATTTTAGAATTCATTAAGAATGAGCTAGTTGCATATTGCGAAAATGGACAGTATATTTGCGACCAGATTGGAAACGGCGCAAAAAAGTTGTAGATTTATTTGGTTATATTTGCCCACAATCTAGCATATTGGAATTCCAATAAATACAGATTAATCTATACACTTATGAAAGGACCATTATTCTACTCTAAGATCTTACTTTTCGGAGAATACGGAATTATCAAGGATTCTAAGGGATTATCTATTCCTTATAACTTCTACAATGGAGCCTTGAAAGTTGATGAAAATCCTTCAGAAGTGGCTATTAAATCTAATGAAAGTCTGAAAAGATTTGCAGATTATTTAGCTGAATTGGAAGTAACTGATCCAGAATTGGTTCATTTTGATATGAAAACTTTGAATGAGGACATTCAAAAGGGAATGTATTTTGACTCTAGTATACCGCAAGGATATGGAGTTGGAAGTAGTGGAGCTCTTGTAGCTGCAATCTATGATGAATACGCTACAGATAAAATCACGGTTCTAGAAAATTTAACTAGAGATAAGCTGTTAAAATTGAAGAGCATTTTTGGAGCTATGGAATCTTTTTTCCACGGAAAATCTTCAGGATTAGACCCATTAAATAGTTACTTAAGCATCCCTATATTAATTAACTCTAAAGATAATATAGAGCCTGCAGGAATTCCTTCTCAAACTGAAAATGGGAAAGGTGCCGTTTTCTTATTAGATTCTGGTACTATTGGTGAAACTGCACCAATGGTAAATATTTTTATGGAGAACATGAAACAGGAACCTTTTAGAAAAATGCTGAAAGATCAGTTTGTAAAACATACTGATGCCTGTGTAGATGACTTTTTGCAAGGAGATGTAAAATCTCTTTTTGGAAACATCAAAAAGCTTTCTCATGTTGTTCTAGACAATTTCAAACCTATGATTCCTGCTAAATTTCATAAACTTTGGCAAAATGGTATTGAAACCAATGACTATTACCTAAAACTTTGTGGTTCTGGTGGAGGTGGATATATTTTAGGCTTTACTGAAGATATAGACAAAGCAAAAAAAGCTCTAAAAGACTACAATCTAGAAATAGTTTACAATTTTTAGAATTCTCTAAATTTCATGGCGGCAGCTAAGAACAAACGATTATTGCTTAAGTTGCTGAGTTTGTTTTCGGTAGTGAGAGGATACAATATTTTAATATTGGTTCTGGCACAATACCTAACCTCAGCCTTTATATTAGCTCCAGAATTACCTTTAAGAAAAGTGTTTTTTGACGCTAATCTTTTCTTCCTAATTCTATCTTCTGCAACTATTATAGCATCTGGTTATATTATAAATAACTTTTATGATAGTGAAAAAGACCTTATTAATAGGCCAAAAAAAACAATGTTAGATAGGTTTATAAGTCAGCGCACCAAATTGTCTGTTTACTTTATTCTGAATTTCGCTTCCATATTTTTTGCCAGCTACGTATCTTTTAGAACGGTAGTATTCTTTTCTATCTACATATTCTTGATATGGGTTTACTCCTACAGGGTAAAAAAGATCCTTTTCTTAGGAAACCTAATGGCAAGTATTTTAGCTATCATTCCTTTTTTCGTCATATTTCTTTATTATAAGAATTTTGAGACAGTTATATTCATTCATGCTACTTTTCTCTATATCATGATCGTTATGCGAGAATTAGTGAAAGATCTGGAAAATTTAAAAGGCGATCTTATTTTGAATTACAAAACTATCCCAGTGGTGTATGGAGAGAAATGGAGCAAGTTTTTCCTTTCTGTGCTAACCATATTAGCAGTAGTACCAATTCTTCTTCTCACTACAAAATTTGATACAGGATATATGGATTACTATTTCTACACATCTTTTGTGTTACTGATATTCTTCTTGTTATTCTTATATTTTAGCTCGGCTAAATGGCAATATTTACTGTTGCATAATATTTTGAAGCTAATAATTGTTGCCGGAGTTTTCAGTATTTTATTAATAGATCACGCCGAAGTACTCAATCGTGTTTTTTAAGCATTGAAATCTTTAAGAATTAAGCTTAACAGACTGAGAATAATCGAGTATCTTTGCAAAAAATTTGAGATATGAGCAGAAACGAGAAATCTTCAAAAGGAAAAAGAGTTGGTAAGCAGATTGATGGAAGATCGAACAAGCCCGTTTCCAAAGATAAAGCACCTGTTAAAAAACAAACCCCTACAGCTAAGCCTGTAAAAAAGGAAGGTTTAAGATTAAATAAATACATTTCTAATTCTGGAGTTTGCTCTCGTAGAGACGCAGATATATACATTTCTGCAGGAAATGTTACCGTAAATGGTAAAACCGTAACCGAAATGGGTTATCGTGTTATGCTAACAGATGAGGTAAAATTTGACGGTAGAAGATTAAATCCAGAAAAGCCAGAATATGTCTTACTGAATAAACCTAAAGGATTCTTCACTACCGGAAGTTTAGAGAAAGGTTCTAAAACGGTTATGGATCTTGTGGCAAATGCTTCAAAAGGAAAAATAGTTCCTGTAGGAAAATTAGATAGACAAGCCAGCGGACTTTTATTGTTTACCAATGATGGTGCTTTAGAAAAGCAATTAGGAAAACCTAAAAATGGTATTCGCCAGATCTATCATGTAGAACTTACAAAGCCTGTTAGTTTTGAAGATATTCAGAAGATAAAAGACGGCATTACGCTTGAAGATGGTAAAATTAAAGTACAGGAGATAAGTTATATTGATAATAGACCTAAGAATGAAATTGGTCTGGAAACCAATAGCGTAAAACCTCACGTAGTACAAAGAATCTTTAAGAGCCTTGGTTATGAGGTGGAGAAATTAGATCGTGTAACCTTTGGCGGACTTACTAAAAAGGATCTTCCTAGAGGAACTTGGAGAGTACTTACCAAGCAAGAAATTATCAATCTGAAAGTGTTGTAGTTATCTCTAAAATTTTAAGATTTTAGTAATAACATTTTTAATACATTTGTAATGAAATTTGAAGAGATAAAAATTTGTGTAGATCTAATACTGTACAAATTTTTATCCTTATTTCATTAAAACGAATATTTATCTATACGTTAGAGAATAACCAAAAATCGGTTGATTAAATTGATTTTATACTCCGTTGCCATCTGTAAGATGCAACATCGCAAGAAGGCAAATAGCTTTCGGCAATCTCGCGAGCTCATTTCGGAATTCTTGCCAAACCCTTATCTTAACAATTATTTACCAGTCAATTTTTTTGATAGGATAAATAAATCCCTACATTTTCATCTTTAATTCATTTAAAATAAAGCATTGAATACTAAATATAGCAACTTAATAGACCAGACCTACTATTTTCCTCAAGAAGAATTTAAATTGGAAGATAATGAATTGCAGTTCCATGATATAGATCTTATGGAATTGGTAGAGAAATACGGTGCTCCGTTAAAGTTCACCTATTTACCCAAGATATCTCAAAATATTAACCGAGCGAAGGTTTGGTTTAAAAATGCCATAGAAAAGCACGATTATAAAGGAAATTATAATTATTGCTACTGCACAAAAAGTTCTCATTTTGAACATGTTTTGAATGAGGCACTAAAGAATGACATACATATTGAAACTTCTTCTGCTTTTGATATCAATATCGTTCAGAAATTGAAACAAACAGGGAAGATCACAGATGACACTTATGTAATCTGTAATGGTTTTAAAAGAGATCAGTATATTTCTAACATAGCAGATCTTATGAATAGCGGGCACAAGAATTGTATCCCCATTATAGATAATTATGAAGAAATTGATCTATTATCTGAAAAGATAAATGACCCTTATAAAATAGGAATTAGAATTGCATCTGAAGAAGAGCCAAAATTTGAATTCTATACCTCTAGACTTGGAATTGGATATAAGAATATAGTTCCATTCTTTAATAAAAAGATCAAAGAAAATGAGCAAGTAGAGCTTAAAATGCTTCACTTTTTCATCAATACTGGTATTAGAGACACATCTTACTACTGGAATGAGCTTAATAAATGTTTGAAGGTTTATATCGACCTTAAAAAAGTATGTCCAACATTAGATAGTTTGAACATTGGTGGCGGTTTTCCTATTAAGAATTCCCTTGCTTTTGATTATGATTATCAATATATGGTAGAGGAGATCATCAATCAGATCAAATTAACCTGTGAAGAAGCAGAGGTTGATGTTCCAAATATCTTTACAGAGTTTGGTTCTTTTACGGTTGGTGAAAGTGGAGGAGCTATCTATGAGATCCTTTATCAAAAACAACAAAATGATAGAGAGAAGTGGAACATGATCAATTCATCTTTCATTACTACATTACCAGATACATGGGCAATTAGCAAGAAATTTGTGATGCTAGCAATCAACCGTTGGAATGATGAGTATGAGCGAGTACTACTAGGAGGATTAACTTGTGATAGTGATGATTATTACAACTCAGAGCAAAATACAAATGCTATCTATCTTCCAAAATATAGAAAGGATAAGCCTCTATATATAGGATTTTTTAATACTGGAGCCTATCAGGAAAGCATTGGTGGATTTGGTGGATTGCAACACTGTTTGATCCCTTCTCCAAAGCATATTTTAATAGATAGAGATGAAGATGGAAATCTAAAGACAGAACTTTTTAGCAATCAACAAACCTCAGATGAGCTATTGAATATTCTGGGATACGACACAAATAAGTAAATTCTCAAAAAAAATTATAACTTTAAGCAAAAATTGAAACTTAAATCTTTTAAAATCAAGCAATGAGCAAAAAGAATTACGCCGGGATACCAGACAAATATGCCAGAATAGATGAGGCTAAAGTGGTATTGATTCCCGTTCCCTATGATGGAACAAGTTCTTGGCAAAAAGGGGCAGACAAAGGTCCTGAAGCATTTTTACATGCATCTGAGAACATGGAACTTTTCGACATCGAAACCCGCACAGAAGTTTACAAAAAAGGTATTTACTTGGCTCCACCGGTAACAGAGAACGCATCTCCAGAGAAAATGGTAGAAGCTGTTCAAAAGATTACCAAGAATTACATAGACCAGGAAAAATTTGTTACCATTTTTGGAGGTGAACATTCTGTAAGTATTGGAACAATTCGCGCGTTTAACGATGCTTTTCCAGATCTTACTGTAGTACAATTAGATGCTCATGCAGATTTAAGACCAGAATATGAAGGAAGCAAATGCAATCACGCATGTGCCCTTCACGAAGCAAGTAAAACTACCAACCTTTTGCAGGTAGGAATTAGATCTATGGATATTTCAGAAATGGACCACATGGATGAAAATCAGGTTTATTTTGCACATGATCTTTATGAAGATTGGATGGACGATGCTATTGGGCAGATGACTCCTAATGTTTTCATCACGATAGATCTTGATGCTTTTGACCCTTCTATTTTACCATCTACAGGAACTCCAGAACCGGGAGGACTTTTTTGGTATGAAACCTTAGAATTCTTGAAAATGATGTTCAAGAAAAAGAACGTTGTAGGGTTTGACATTGTAGAACTCTGTCCTAATGAAAAAGATAAATCTTCAGATTTTCTTGCAGCCAAATTATATTATAAAATGTTGTGCTATAAGTTCAAATATCAAAACCATAACCCAGACGAAGACGAAGATGAGTAAAGGAGCGATTTCCCAATTTATTAAAAAATATTATTTACACTTTAATTCTGCAGCGCTTGTAGATGCTGCTGAAGCATACGAAAAACAACTTGCTCAAGGTTCTAAAATGTTGGTTTCTCTTGCAGGAGCAATGAGTACTGCCGAAATAGGAAAAATATTTGCTGAAATGATCCGTAAGGATAAATTGCAAATAATTTCTTGTACAGGTGCCAACTTGGAAGAAGATGTAATGAATTTAGTAGCGCATTCTCACTACAAAAGAGTGCCAAATTACAGAGATTTAACTCCTCAAGATGAGTGGGATCTTTTAGAAAAAGGACTAAACAGAGTTACAGATACTTGTATTCCTGAAGAAGAAGCTTTTAGAAGAATTCAAGAGCACATTGTTAAGATCTGGAAAGATGCTGAAGCTGCCGGAGAACGTTATTTCCCGCATGAATACATGTATAAATTATTGCTTTCTGGAGTATTAGAAGAGTATTACGAAATAGATCTTAAAGATTCTTGGATGTATGCTGCAGCCGAAAAGAACTTACCAATTGTAGTACCGGGATGGGAAGACAGCACAATGGGTAACATTTTTGCTTCTTATGTTCTTAAAGGTGAATTGAAAGCTAGCACTATGAAATCTGGAATTGAGTATATGACTTTTCTTGCAGATTGGTATACTGAAAATTCTAAAGAAGGAATTGGATTCTTCCAAATTGGTGGAGGTATCGCAGGAGATTTCCCAATTTGTGTAGTGCCAATGTTGTATCAAGATATGGAAAGAACAGATACTCCTTTTTGGAACTATTTCTGCCAGATCTCAGATTCTACCACAAGTTACGGATCTTACTCTGGAGCTGTTCCAAATGAAAAGATCACTTGGGGTAAATTAGACATCAATACACCTAAGTTTATAATTGAAAGTGATGCTACAATTGTAGCTCCATTAATATTCGCTTACTTATTGGATATGTAATCCAATTTAAAATACAAACATTTTTAAAGGCTGCTCATAATATATAATTGAGCAGCCTTTATTTATGAGTTAGATTAAGATATTTACCTTTTTACATCCATAAAAATTATGAAAGACTGGTTGGTTTACGGAATTGGTTTTCTTGCACAACTTATGTTTTCTTCAAGATTGATCATTCAATGGCTAAGATCTGAAAAAGCAAAAGAGGTAAAAACACCTACTATTTTTTGGAAATTGAGCCTTCTTGGAGCAATCTTTTTCTTCATCTACGGATATTTGAGAGATGATATTGCCATTATGATCGGTCAAGCGTTAATATATGCTGTTTACTTTAGAAACCTTCAGTTAAAAGGACATTGGAAAGATTCAAACATATTCCTTAAAGTAGCAGTTATTGTTTCTCCTATCCTTATCACGCTATATATGGTATTTTTTGCTACCCTAGATTGGAGCAAATTATTCCACGGAGAAAATCTAGCTTTATGGATAGTTTTAATGGGTATAATAGGCCAAATAATTTATACCGGTAGGTTTATTTATCAGTGGTATTATTCAGAAAAAAATCAGGAGTCCACATTGCCAAAAACTTTTTGGATCATCAGTTTAACTGGGTCTGCAATTATTTTTACCTATGCAATCTTCAGAAAAGATCCGGTCCTATTATCGGCTCATTTCTTTGGCGCTATCATTTACATCAGAAACCTCATCATTATCGCCAAAGGCAAAGAGTCTTGATGGAGATTCTAATTTAAGCCAAAACACTTCATACATAAACATTCCTATTACCACTATATATTCTAGTGCTACAAGCCATAAATTTTCGTGATAAATTTCATGTATGTAAGCGGTATAACTGAGAATCACTATAAAAGACCAGATCAGGGCAAATTTATATCTGGTAAATACAGAAAGTATTAAGGGCATTGCTACATACCAAGGGTGAATGGTTGTAGAAAGAAAGAAATAAACACTTACCGTTAACAACATACTCACAATAAGCTTCTTTAAGGAATTGTTTTTTCTGAACAAAGCCAATGCTCCAATAATAAGAATAACAAGTACAGGCAGCACCTTTCCTGCAGTAGCGATAATATTGTAGCCTTTAACTTGAAAGCCAACCCACCTCACCACATAATAAATACTGGCATTGAATTCAAATTTTTGAAACCATAAGCCAATACTATCCATAAAGTTCGAGATCAATTCTGAAGAAAGGAAAGGAAGAAAGCTTAAAATAACCACAGCTCCTACTATAAGATAATACAAGATCAACTTTCCAAAATTTAGATTGTAAGCATTATTTTTCTTGCTGAAAAATCTAAATAACAAGGGTAAAAAGATCAACGGTAAAAGTTTAAGAGAAATGGAAAGCGCGATAAAAACAGCACTTAAGATCCATTTTTTTATAACTAAATAGTAAAGCGAAAGTATGAGTAAAAATATCATCACCCCTTCAAAATGAAGGTTTCCGGTAAGTTCTATAATAATAAACGGATTGAGTATAAACCAAAAGATCTGATATTCCGGTAACTTTAATTTCTTTAGCAATTTTCTTCCAAAATATAAAGTTCCAAGATCTGCTAAAATGATCACCGATCTTAGCACTACTACAGCACCTAAAATACTCTTTCCTGAAAGTATCCCAGCTAATGCAAATATGATCTGATTTAGCGGTGGATAATTGGTGTAATGACTCGCATTCAAAGCTCCCATTCCTTTATATAACTCAGGAGCCTGAGCGATAGGAGCTGTTCCCGAAGCTATTAAATTTTCAGGTAAATATAAATATGGATTCCATCCCGCGGCGATCATTCTGCCATCCCATATAAATCGATAAAAATCTTGTGAGAGATTGGGAATAGCAAAGAGAAAAATCAACCTAAAAACTAATGCCAGCGTTGCGAGTAACCAGAATTGGCTCTTCTCGATCTTGACGATCTTCCAGGTTAAAAAGAAAGCTCCCGTGTAAAGTCCAAAAAGTTTAATAAAATCTGCGCGATCTAGATCGTATGCAAAAGAGAAATAGAACAATACCACCGCGACTGCCATTAGCAAGGTCATTTTGTGGTATTGAAAGAACTTCTTCATTAAGGAATACGTGATTAAGTTTTCGTTGTCACATCGAGCGGAGTCGAGATGCTTTAACAAGCTTAGTAAAATATGTAAAAAGCCTCTTGGTGGCTTAGTCTACGATCTTCATCTTTTTCAAAAGAAAGGAAGCATTCATATTCTGGCAAATTCCATCCTTAAATTTATAGTCAAAATGCAATTCATCATTGATTATCTCTGCATCAAAATAATGGTTTTCCACTTGAGGTAATTCTGTAGCCACTTCACATAAACTAAGATCGTGCGTAGCAATAATTCCTGTAGAATGTGAACCAACTAACTTTTGAATGAATTTTCTGGAACCAATCGCTTTATCGGTACTATTGGTACCTTTCAAAATTTCATCTAATATGATAAAATATTTATCGGTTTTAATTTCATTTACAATAAACTGAAGTCGTTTTAATTCTGAAAAGAAATAAGATTCATCATCGCTTAACGAATCTGTGGTGCGCATGCTCGTAATGAGTTTTATAGGAGAATAATCGCAACTGGTAGCACAAACCGGCAATCCAATATTTGCCATGACAATTTGCAAAGAAACCGTTCTTAAAAAAGTACTTTTTCCCGCCATGTTCGCTCCGGTAATTATAAAAAATTGTTCATTTTCTATACTGAAATTATTTGCGATACGCTTTTCAGGATTCAATAATGGATGCGCAAGACTAGTAGCTTTTATGATATGCTCATCTGAATTGATATTTGGAAACACAAATTGCGGGTGATTAAAAGCAAAATTCCCGAGACTGTTATAAGCATCCATCTTTTCAATTACCTCAAACCAACTTTTCACATTTTGATGATAGTTCCTGATCCATTTTTCGAGTTTATAAGATTGTTGAAGATCCCACAATAAAAATCCGTTTAGCAAAACTCCGATCAAAAAATTGCTTCTCTGGTCTAAAGAATCTATCGCTTTAGAAAATTCTTTAAAAATGGCAGATGCTTTTTTAGTTTCAGAATGTATTTCCTGTTGTTGCTTTTTTAAAATCCCAGAAGAAAATTCGGTATTCTCCATCATTCCCAATAATTGGTGATATTGATGAAAAGTATCCTGCACTTTATCTACACTCATAGATAGTAGGTTCACATTTCTTAAATAGAACCCGGAATAAAGCAATCCTGCCAAAAACCAAAGAAAAAATTGCAGTCCGGTAACGTAATCTGCAAAATAACCAATACAAAGAAGCAGCGAAATAATAGAAAACCCGGCCGCAACCCACGGAATGTATTTCGGAACAAAACTTTTATAACTACGGAACCATTCAAGCACTGTGTTTGAAGGAGTTTCAGTTTTCACAAGATTGGCTACCGCCGTGAATTCTTGTCTCCACAGCACTTTATCTGCCAACTCCTTAATGGCTTCTTGTTTCTTAACAATTCCATCAATTGAATTTTCAGTTAAAATTCCCGCAAGTTTGATCTCTCCTTCTCTTAGTGCTGCTCTGTTTATATATTGAAAAAAAGAACCTTTCCCAAAAAGATCAATATCGTGACTAAAAGGATGTAACGGATTTTCATATTCTTTACCAGTTGGCAGATCTGAATAATTCCTTTGAAGCACTCTTATTTCCTGAGCATTGATCTCTACCAATTGTTTGATCTTATCTCTCTGATATTGCATATCAGAATGCCGAGATACTAAAAATAGAAAAATGGCGATACCTACAAGAAATATAAAAGCAATCACCTTAAAATCGCCGAAAAAGTAATAGATGCCAAAAGCAGTAATTAGAAAAACAGCCAACCTAAGCAAGCTGGAAAGACTCAGCTTTTTATTGGCAGTTTTTAATAGATCTTCCTGTTTATTTTTTTCTTGCGTATAAAATTCTAATGTTGTCATACAGAAATTTACTGTTGATTATAGGCTGTTAAGTTCTTGTTGTAATTTTTTGGTAAGGCTGGAAACAACTAACGTATAAGAGTGATCTATCAATTCAAAGATCATTGAGCTATTGATAGTTCCATTTAAAACAACCGTATTCCAGTGTTGTTTATTCATATGGTATCCCGGTAAAATAATTTCCGGATATTCTTCTCTTAGCTGAATTGCTTTCTCCGGATCGCATTTTAAATTCACTCGTAAAGGCACCTCATCTAAACCAACCAAAGCGAACATTTTTCCCATCACTTTAAAAACTAAGGTATCCGGACCAAAGGGAAGTTCTTCTGTAACGCCTTTTTTGGCTAGGCAATAATCTCTTAGAACATCGATATCCATAGTTATTAATTTAAAAGAGATTTAGGATAGAACTGATTTATTTCAATTTCGGCTGCTCTTCGGTTTGAGTTTCTAAGGCAGTATAATCTAGCTTCCAACCAATAGTTTCTACTATTTTTTCAATAAGAAGAATGGTACTCAATGCTTCTTTTCTGGCTTTTTCCAAAAGTCCGCTTTGAGGGATCTTGTCTACAATATGCTTTTTCGCATCTCTATTTATATCGGTAAGATCTGAAGTGGTAAAAGGATTTGCCCAACCTTCACGCTTATCGTAATATTTAAAATCTGTTTCTACCGTTAATAATTCCGGCTGCGGAAAATTGGTAAGTATGATCTTCTTTGCTTCGTTATCGCTATCCATCCTGATCTTACTAAGATCAAAACCTATATGAGCTTTTGCAGTAATAAGAACAATGGCTTTTTTCTTTCCGAAGATAAGACTCACATATTTCTCTTTCAGATTTTCATAATGATAGATCTCAGAGAAATCGCCTTCTACGGTGATGAATTTACAAACGCTCTTGATCTTATCCATCAAGATCACCGATTGCTCATCTGCCTTCTGCTTCTTATTATGATTGCTGAATCTGGCAAAAATGAAATAAGCAACAATGGCACCGGCGGCAAGTCCTATAAAAAGATATTCCATACTTCAAATATAATCAAAAACAGTTCGAGTGCTTAGCCTACAATATTTACGATCTTTCCGGGAACAACGATCACCTTTTTAGGAGTTCTTCCTTCCAATTGTTTTTGGGTTCTTTCATCTGCCATCACCGTTTTTTCTATTTCATCTTTGCCCATATCTAAAGGCAATTCCAACGTAAATCTCATTTTCCCGTTAAAGGAAACTGGATATTCTTTGGTGCTTTCTATTAAATACTTCTCTTCAAACACAGGATATTCAGCTGTTGAAATAGATTCAGAATGACCTAATTTTTGCCATAACTCTTCAGCAATATGCGGAGCGTAAGGCGCTAAAAGAATAGCTAAAGGTTTTAAGATCTCTCTCTGATTGCATTTTTGCGCTGAAAGTTCATTTACACAGATCATAAAGGTTGAAACTGAAGTATTAAAGCTGAAAGCTGCGATATCTTCGGTTACTTTTTTGATGGTCTTATGAAGTGTTTTTAAAGAATCTGCTGAAGGCTTCGCGTCTGAAACTTCAAATGTTTCTCCGTTGAAATATAATTTCCAGAATTTTTTCAAGAAACTATGCACTCCTGTGATTCCAGCAGTATTCCAAGGTTTTGCCTGTTCTAAAGGCCCTAAGAACATTTCGTACATCCTTAAAGTATCTGCGCCATATTGCTGACAGATCTCATCTGGATTTACCACATTGTACTTAGATTTAGACATTTTCTCTACCTCTCTACCTACAATATACTTTCCATCTTCAGTTACAAACTCAGCATTTCCAAACTCTGGCCTCCATTTTTTGAAAGCTTCAACATCTAATTCTTCAGAAGCATTTACAAAAGAAACATCTGCATGAATTGGCTGTACATTTTTACCTTCGATAAAATTCTTAGAAACAAATTTGTTCTCTCCTTCTATTCTGTACACAAAAGCACTGGTTCCCAAGATCATCCCTTGGTTGATCAATTTTTTGAAAGGTTCTTCTACAGTTACCATTTTACGGTCATATAAGAACTTGGTCCAAAATCTTGAATATAACAAGTGACCAGTAGCATGCTCGCTACCACCAATATATAGGTCTACATTTTCCCAGTAGTTCTGAGCTTCTTCTGAAGTAAATCTATCTTCATTTTGAGCATCCATATATCTAAAGAAATACCAAGAACTTCCTGCCCATCCAGGCATGGTATTTAGCTCCAAAGGATATATTCCATTGTCTAAAGACCCCTCGACTTCGCTCGGGGTGACATTTTTATTAGCTTCGTCATGCTGAACTTGTTTCAGCATCTCATTAGAAACCACTTTATTATTCTTTGTATCCCAAGCCCATTCAGAAGAGTTTCCTAGAGGAGGTTCTCCTGTTTCGGTTGGTAAATATTTCTCAACTTCAGGCAATCTTAATGGCAAATGTTCTTTTTCGATCATTTGCGGAAGTCCGTTTACGTAGTACACAGGAAATGGTTCTCCCCAATATCTTTGGCGAGAGAAAACCGCATCTCTCAATCTATAATTGGTCTTTCCTTTACCTCTGCCTAATTTTTCTAATTCCAGAATGGCTTTGTTTAAAGCTTCTTTATAAGAAAGTCCGCTAAGAAAATCTGAATTTGCAATAACAGTTCCTTCTTTTCCTGAAAAAGCTTCTTCAGAAATATCTACATTTTCAAAAATATTCTTGATAGGAAGCTCAAAATGCTTCGCAAAATCATAATCACGTTGATCTCCACATGGCACCGCCATTACAGCTCCGGTTCCATAGCCTGCAAGTACATAATCTCCAATCCAGATAGGAATTGGCTCTTTAGTTAGAGGATGTTCTGCATAAGCACCTGTAAAAACTCCTGATATAGTCTTTACATCTGCCATACGCTCACGCTCACTTCTTCTTGCTGATGCTTTTATATAGGCTTCAACTTCTTCTTTTTGCTTTGCGGTGGTTATCTTTTCTACCAATTCATGTTCCGGCGCAAGGGTCATAAAAGTTACTCCGTAAATAGTATCTGGTCTTGTGGTGAAAACTGAAATATCTATTCCGGTATTTTGTTCCTTGAATTTCACCAAAGCACCCACAGATTTCCCGATCCAGTTACGCTGACTTTCTTTTAAGCTTTCGCTCCAATCTATGTTTTCCAGACCTTGCAATAATCTTTCAGCAAACGCAGAGATACGCATGCTCCATTGTGTCATTTTCTTGCGAACAACAGGATATCCTCCACGCTCTGAAACTCCATTCACAATTTCGTCATTAGCCAACACAGTTCCCAATTGTGGGCACCAGTTCACCTCGGTTTCAGCTAAATAAGTAAGTCTGTATTTTAATAAGATTTGTTGTTTTTCTTCTTCAGAATAAGCATTCCAATCTGCAGCAGAAAATTCTTCAATTTCATCATCACAAGCAGCATTTACCGCAGAGTTTCCTTCCGCAGCAAAAATTCCTACCAATTCTGAAATTGCTCTAGATTTATCTTCAGCAACATCATACCAAGAATCAAAAAGCTGAATAAAGATCCATTGCGTCCATTTGTAATACTCTGCATTACTGGTGCGCACTTCTCTGCTCCAATCAAAAGAAAATCCTATTTTATCTAATTGTTCTCTATATCTGGCAATATTCTCTTCTGTAGTTATAGCAGGATGTTGACCGGTTTGAATAGCATACTGCTCTGCAGGTAATCCAAAACTATCATAACCTTGAGGATGCAACACATTAAAACCTTTATGACGCTTGAATCTAGCATAGATATCACTGGCAATATAACCTAGCGGATGCCCAACATGTAATCCTGCACCAGATGGATAAGGAAACATATCCAGCACATAATATTTAGGTTTATCGCTATTGTTCTTTGCTTGAAAAGTTTGGTTCTCTGCCCAATATTTCTGCCACTTGGCCTCAATCTCGTTAAAATGGTAACTCATTGCTATAATTTTCTAGAAAAAATAAATCCTGAAACTAAAATTTCAGGAATAAGCCACAAAGTTACGATTTTATACACGTATAGAATACTTAAGGCTTACGGATTTTTACTGAGCTCTGGCCTTCTTCTCCATGGGCAATAAACACTCATAAACATATTCATTTACAGGTGTAGCAATTCCCAAACGCTTGCCTTCTTTAACTATATAGCCATTAAAATTTTCCAATTCTGAAGGTTTTCCGCTCATAATATCCCTTTGAGTAGAAGCCGTGGTTCCTACCGGAAGTTTCTGAATAACCTCAAAAGCCCAGTCATAATTCTTTTGAGAAAGCGCTATTCCTTTGGCATTTGCAACAGCCAAAATTTCCTTAGCTGTATTTTTCATAAGACCATATAAATACTCGCTTTCTCGCATAACATCTATAGATACTCGAGTGAGTCCACCAAGACCGCTAACGGTGGTAATAAACAAAAATTTCTGCCAGATCTCTATTTGAATGTTTTCGGGAATAATATTGGTGATTTTCGAATCATCAAAGATCTCTTTTAGCTGAAGGATTCTCTCCGATTTAGAATTATCAAGTTCTCCAAAAGTGATCAGCGGATCTCGAGAAGCGTGTTTTATTTGTCCGGGGCCCGTTACGAAAGTCACAATATTACAAAGCCCTCCTATGACATTCTTTTTAGGAAATACTTTTAGTAGATTTTCAACATTATTGGCCCCATTTTGCAACGGTAAGATCATGGTTTCTTCTCCAACAAAAGGCTTTAATGCTTTAGCAGCCTCAGGAATTTGCCAAGATTTAATTCCTAAAATTATTAGATCTGGAGATGGAACTTTACTAAGATCGTCTGTAGCAAGAAAAGGTTCAACTCTAAAATTACCATTGATGCTCTCTACTTCCAATCCGTTTTGCTGAATTGCTTCTAAGTGTTCACCTCTGGCAATCATACTAACTTTATATCCGGCATCTGCAATTCTTCCCCCAAAATAACCACCTACGCCACCGGTACCGTATATTAATATATTCATCTTATTAAAGATTAATTAGAAATTTATGCCACTTTATGCCTATTAAAAGCTTAAGATTTGGAATATATATTATCATCATGCCAATGTTAGATCTAACCTTTATTCTATTCTTATCCTTAAAGAATAAATCTGAAAGATTAAACGTTTTAAAGATAGGGAATCATTAAGTTTATTATTTTTACAAAAAATCTGTAACCACTCTATGAGTACATCTTTTGAAAGGTATCAAAAAAGAAGATTGATTTCTTCTTATTTTTCTGTTGTGATTAGTATTTCACTCGTACTTTTTCTACTTGGATTATTAGGTCTCCTAGTATTAAATACTAAAAAAGTAGCCGATCATTTCAAAGAGCAAATAGCCCTAACCGTCTACCTTAAAGATAATGCAAAAGATGTTGAAATTGAGCAATTAAAGAAAAGTCTTGCGATGGCAGAATACACTAAAACCAGTGTTTTTGTTTCTAAAGAACAAGCTGCAGAAGAGCAAAGCAAGGAAATTGGTGAAGATTTTATGGACTTTCTGGGTTACAACCCATTACAGAACTCTATAGATGTTCACATGAAGGCAGATTATGTAGATTCTGAACAAATAGACAAAATAGCATCAGATATTACTGCCAAAAATTTTGTAGATGAAGTGATCTATGACAAACCATTAATTGCCTTGTTAAATGACAATGTTAAAAAAATAAGTTTCTGGATCCTAGTAATCAGCGGACTTTTCACGTTTATAGCGGTATTGCTTATTAATAGCTCTATAAGATTGGCTGTATATTCCAAGCGTTTTATCATTAAAACTATGCAAATGGTAGGTGCCACCAAGAGTTTTATTCGCAGACCATTTATATGGCAAAGCGTAAAATTGGGAATTATTGGTGCTGTACTTGCGTTAATAGGAATGGGAATCGTTTTGTTTTATCTCAATAAAAGTTTCCCGGAGTTGGAATTACTTAGAGACTCAACGTTATTAATAGCTTTATTTTTGGGGGTATTTTTAATGGGTATTTTTATAACCTGGCTAAGTACATTCTTTGCCACTTCAAGATTTCTAAATTTAAAAACAGACGAATTATATTATTAATCTATTAGCTGCCATAAATATAACAATAACAATTTAGCGATTTTGGCTAATTTTGAGGCAGATAAATTAATGTATGGACGAATCATATTAAAATATTAGTGTATTCGTAACCAAGTTTGGACAATTAAAAAATTATCAATGAATAAAAATAATAAACCTTTACATAAGCAAGATCTCAACTTTGTATTCGGCAAAAAGAACTACACGTTTATGTTTATTGGATTAGCTGTAATTGCATTGGGCTTTATTTTAATGTCTGGCGGTGGAAGTGATGACCCTAATGTATTTAATGCGGAGATCTACAATTTTAGAAGAATTAGATTAGCGCCTGCCTTAGTTTTAATAGGATTTGGAATTGAAGCTTATGCTATTTTATTAAATCCCAATAAAAAATAATTTACTTTGAACGAATTTGATGCAGTAGTCCTGGGAATTATCCAAGGACTTACAGAATTTTTACCGGTTTCCTCTAGTGGACATCTAGAACTTGGAAAAGCCATTTTAGGAGACCACAGCATACCAAGTGAATCTCTACTTTTTACTGTTGTTTTGCATTTTGCAACTGCACTAAGCACTATTGTCATCTTCAGAAAAGATATTATTGAGATCATAAAAGGTCTCTTTCAATTTAAGTGGAATGAGGAAACTCAGTTCTCACTAAAGATCATTTTATCCATGATCCCAGCAGCAATGGTGGGATTACTTTTTGAGGAAGAAATGGATGTATTATTTGAAGGAAATTTACTATTAGTAGGCTTTATGCTAATTATAACTGCACTACTACTGTGGTTGGCAGATAAAGCAAAAAGCACCGGAAAACAAGTTAGTTTTAGCAATGCTTTTGTTATTGGAGTTTCTCAGGCAATAGCCATATTACCAGGAATTTCCAGATCTGGAGCAACCATCTCCACCTCTGTATTATTGGGTAATGATAAAGCAAAAGCAGCTAGATTTTCTTTTTTAATGGTAGTCCCTTTGATCTTAGGTAAAATAGCTAAAGATGTTTTAAGTGGAGATCTAGCGGCAAGTAGCACAGATTCTTCTGTCTTAATTATTGGGTTTGTTGCAGCATTTTTAGCAGGTTTAGTTGCCTGTACGTGGATGATAAAACTGGTAAAGAATAGTAAATTATCATATTTTGCTATCTATTGTTTAATTGTTGGAATCATTGCAATTGGATTTGGGTATGCAAACTAAAACTATCACTCCAGAAGAATTTAAAGAGGGACAAATACTTTTATTTGACAAACCTCTAAATTGGACTTCCTTTCAGCTGGTGAATAAGGCAAGATGGCTGATTAGAAAAAGCTGCAATATCAAAAAGATAAAAGTTGGGCACGCTGGAACTTTAGATCCTTTAGCTACCGGCCTACTTGTAATTTGTACTGGGAAATTTACCAAGAGAATTGAACAGTTTCAAGGTCAGGAAAAAGAATATACCGGCACCTTTACTTTAGGGGCAACTACTCCTTCTTACGATATGGAAACCGAAGTAGATGAAACATTTCCTATAGATCATATTTCTGAAAACAATATTACCAATGTAACATTTGATTTTATTGGAGAAATAGAACAAATACCCCCAGTTTTTTCGGCTTTAAAAAAGGATGGGAAGCGACTTTATGAGTACGCTAGAAATGGGGAAGACGTGGAAGTTAAATCAAGAAAGGTAACAATAACCGAATTTGAGATCACTGAAATTAGATTTCCGGAAGTAGACTTCAGAGTAGTTTGTAGCAAAGGAACCTATATTAGAAGTCTCGCTAACGATTTTGGTAAAGCATTGGGTTCTGGCGCATATCTTTCAGCTTTAAGAAGAACTAGAATTGGAGATTTTAAGGTTGAAGATTCCATAGATTTGGAAGCATTTCAAAATTTATTACCTTAAGCTAGAATAAACGAGGTATTAAGGAGTTTTAATTCTATGGATTTTTTTGACAGACATAAAGCTTTGATAATTACCTCGCTGCTATTTTTGCTGTTGATGCTTAGTTTATATAATTTCAATCTATCCAACAATAATGAGAAAACTCGAGAGATGCTTATAGATCTTGAAAGTTTTAAGACTGAGCAAGCGGAAGAAAAAAAACCGGAAGAAATAGAACCGGCAAAGATCCCTCAAAAAAATACAGTAAAAACACATCAAGCATATAATGAAAATCAGGAATCTAGAGATGCTAACTTCAGCAAACAACTAGATGAGATCTTTCAAAAGAATAGTGCTTCACAGCAAGAAACTTCAGACAACGAAAGCACAAGCGGATCTGGTAATTTTACAACACAAAATTCTCCCAAAAAGAAAGAGGTAAAGAAAAGGTCTGATGGCAACCAGACTACAGAAAATACTTCTGCTAAAAATGGAGGTCTAGACAATAGCTCTATTTCATTTTCTTTAAAAGGTAGAAGTGCTGTGGATATCCCAAACCCTATTTACACCTGTGATCTACCTGGTAGAGTTGTAGTGAATATTACCGTTAATGAAGGAGGGCGTGTTATAGCTACTGCTATAAATAAGGCAAGTTCTACCTCTAATAATGAATGTCTCACCCAACAGGCATTACAATATGCTTCTCAGGCTGTTTTTAGCAAGTTGGCTGGCAGAACAGCCCAACCGGGTACCATTACCTACCAATTTAAACCATAGTCTTGATATGAATGATCTAAAAAGATGTAGTTGGTGTGAGGGCGATGCGTTATACGAAGCTTATCATGATAAAGAATGGGGAGTTCCTGTTCGTGATGACGCAACCCTATTCGAATTCTTGATACTAGAAACATTTCAAGCAGGATTAAGTTGGATAACGATTTTAAGAAAAAGAGAGAACTTTAAAGAAGCCTTTGATGAATTTGATTATAAAAAAATAGCTGAATATACTGAAGATAAAATACAAGAGTTATTATTAAACGCAGGCATTATTAGAAATAAATTGAAGGTTAGAGCTGCTATTACCAATGCTCAGGCTTTTTTAAAGATCCAAAATGAATTTGGAAGCTTTAGCAATTATATCTGGAAATTTGTTGAGAATAAGCCTATTCAAAATACAGTTGAGAATTACAAAAAAGCTCCTGCAACTTCAGAAATAAGTGATCTGCTAAGCAAAGACCTCAAAAAACGCGGCTTTAAATTCGTGGGCTCTACGGTAATGTATGCTTATATGCAAGCCGTTGGTATGGTAAATGACCATGAAGAAAATTGCTATAGAAATAGAGTGCTAAGCAGTAAAAATTAAAAATAATGATGGTTCCTAAGTATTATAAATACTTTCTTACTATAATCTTACATGCTTTGACTTTTACTGTTTTAAAAGCTCAGAATGAAATTCCTGTACTTGCAGATTCTGAATTTTCTATAGTGATACCTATCTCTAAGTCATGGGTATTAAAATCTGGACTTACCAATAGAAATTATTTTATTGAAGAAGGTGATATTTTATATAGACAAAAACATATTGAGATCAATCAATTTGTAGATTTTAAATTAGATAAAGCTAACAAGTTTAGTCTTGGAATAAGGTATAGATTTAAAGAAGCATTTGAAGCTACTGAAACTAATGAACTTAGATTTCTTCAACAATACAGTCATCTTGTAGAAGGTGCTAAATTTGATGTTACTTATAGATTAAGACAAGAAGAAAGGTTTAGAGAAGAACTTAGTTTTAGGACTAGATTTAGATTAAGCTTTATATTCCCAATAGGAAAGCCGTTAAAAGATTCTAAACAATTCTATTTAGTTGCAGATACAGAAAGTGTATGGAGTTATGGTAAGTTTGAAGGCACAGAATTGGGTCAGCGTTGGAGAGTAGGTCTTCAAAATAACTTTTTTGAAAGGGCAAAATTCTCTCTGGGTCCGGAATTTAGATATAACAGCTATTTAAGAAACCCGAAATCTGAGCTGTTCCTAATTAGCGAAGTTAGCATTAGCTTATAAACATAAATTTAACTGACTGTAACTACCTTAGAAACTTTAGAAATTCTTCTCTAGAGATCTCTTCTGCGCCAAGACTTTCAAGATGCGAAGTATATATCTGGCAATCTATAAGCTTTACTCCGGCAATTCTTAATTTTTCTATCATTTTAATAAAAGCAAATTTTGAAGCATTACTCACTTTTGCGAACATACTTTCTCCACAAAACACATTCTTGTCCCTGAGGTATATTCCATAAAGACCTCCCACCAGTTCTTCATCTAGCCAAACCTCTACAGATTGGGCAATTCCAAGCTCATGCAATTTCATATAAGCATCTTGCATTTCCGAAGTAATCCATGTACCATTTTGCCCATCTCGTTTTATACTTGCACAATTTTCAATTACTGTTTTAAAATCTACATTAAATGATATCCTAAATGCATTGTTATTAAGCAATTGCTTCATGCTTTTCGAGATCTTCAACTTTTCAGGATATAATACCATTCGTGGATCTGGGCTCCACCATAGTATTGGCTGCCCATCTTCATACCAAGGAAAGATTCCGTGCTTATATGCATATAAAAGCCTTTCTACAGAGAGATCTCCCCCATAAGCAAGCAAGCCATCTTCTGTAGCCATTTCTACCGGAGGAAAATAATTAGGATCTTCTGGAGTTTTCAAAATGATAGTATTAAAATTAAAAAAGCTGTTTCAAAGATCTAAAATAGCTCAGATCTTTAAAACAGCTTATCAACTAATTTATTTTTAAAGTTTAACTAGTTTTCATATCATGTCTTTCTGAGCGTCCCCAAAACTTTCGGGATCGAAGGATTTATAAAAACACCTCGACTCCGCTCAACGTGACATTAATAGACTATCTAATTAAAAAGGAAGATCGTCATAATCTTCATCGTTGAGATCTTGTGCCGGTTCAAATTGATCTGCTGGAGGAGCAGAATTTCCTGCAGGAGCTCCCGCTTGTAAATTCTCAATTCTCCAACCTTGAATAGAGTTAAAATATTTAGTCTCTCCTTGAGGATTAACCCACTCTCGTCCTCTCAAATTCACTCCTATTTTTACAGGCTGCCCAATTTGGAAACTATCTAATAAATCCGTTTTATCTTGAACAAATTCAACCATTATATGCTGTGGATATTGTTCTTCTGTAGTAACTACTACTTCTCTCTTTCTAAACCCATTACTACCAAATGTTTGGGTTTGTCCTATCATTTTAATCTTACCTTGTACTTCCATTTCGTTATCTATTTGCTAATAATAATTTCCAGGCCTTTGCCGGTTCGTCTTTCTCTAAATATAATTGTGCCTGTAAGTGAATCTTTTCAGCATCACCAGCATTCACTAATTTGGCAATTTCGTCATTTTCATTTAAAAAAGCAGCACATTCTTCTTCCTTTGGCAATGCCTCAACATTCCCAAGTTTACCAAGATCATTTCCGGTAAGAACTTTACTTGTTCTAATATACTCAGGAATTTCATCTACTCCAATTCCTAGTGTAGATAAAGGTTTAGGTACCTCAAACATTCCCTCGTTAGCTCTTGAATACCAATTACCACCCATTCTTGCAACAAGATCTATTTTATGCTGATCTATTTGACCGTTTTCATCTAAAATCTCTTCATCAAAATGCATTTTAACCACTTCACAGATCACTAAGTTTCCTGCTCCTCCTTCTTGCCCTAATTCTACAACTTCTGTGATCTTACATTCAAATTGCACCGGAGACTCTGCCACCCTGAAAGGTTTAACTAAGTTTGACTTTAACATGGTAAATCCAGCTTTTTCAAATTCATTTACTCCTTCTGCATATTCTGTACTGGAAAGAGACATTTGCTGAACCATCTTGTAGTTCACAATATTAATAACAACTTCTTTGGTGGCCTTTGAATTTAAAAAAGTGTGTTTTACGGTATTATCTCTTCCCCTTCTAGCCGGAGAAAATATCAAAATTGGTGGATTTGCACTAAATACATTAAAGAAACTGAAAGGTGATAAATTAGGTCTTCCCTCTTCATCTACGGTACTTGCAAATGCGATAGGCCTGGGACCCACTGCACCTAATAGATATTGATGCCTTTGCCCGGTACTTATTTCTTTAGGATCTACTGTTAACATCTTACAATTTTTCACAAAGATAACGAATCAAGTCAGTAATGAAAAACGCCACTCCAACAATAATATTAACAGAAATAAGTTATATTTAAATCTACTTAAATTGGCTTCATGAATTTTTCAGACGAACGAAACCTAGCCCGTTGGTTCATCATTGTTTCATCTTTACTTATAGTGGTTCTAATTTTATGGAACACGTCTATTTTCTTTGAACGTCTAAAGCAAGATGAACGAGACAAAATGGAAGTGTGGACCGCTGCTCAGGCTTTTCTAGATAAAGCAAGTGATGATACAGACATAGACCTAACGCTACACATCTTAAATAATAACACGAGCATTCCTACAATTTGGGTGGATGAAAATGAGAAGATCATAGACGGACTTAATATAGATTCTGAAGTTAGAGATGATCCTAAGAAAATACAGCAATATCTCAATCAACTAAAAGATGAGAACGAACCTATAGAAATGGTACTTGGAGCCAATAGAATTCATCGTATTTATTACGGAGATTCTCCATTGCTTACCAAGATCAAATATTATCCTATTGCCTTGCTCCTCATTATCTTCTTATTTATAGGGGTAGTTTATTTTTTCTACACTACTTCAAAAACCAGCGAACAGAACAAGCTATGGGCCGGAATGGCAAAAGAAACTGCACACCAGATTGGTACACCCCTCTCTTCATTAATTGGATGGACAGAAATTTTGAAAGCAGAAAAAATTAATAAGGAGTATATAGACGAAATTGAAAAAGATGTAGATAGATTAAGAACAATTACAGAAAGATTTTCTAAGATAGGATCTGCACCAATTCTCTCCAGAACTGAGATGGTCCAAGCTACAAAAGATAGTTTTATCTACTTACAAATAAGAAGTTCCAGATTGATTGATTTTCAAATAAGTACCCCACATTCTCCTATTTATGTAAACCTAAATGAATCTTTATACAGCTGGACCATAGAGAATTTAGTTAAGAATGCCATAGATGCCATGCGCGGAAAGGGTGCTTTAAAAATAGAGATAAAGCAAGACCTACATTGGGTCTATATCTATGTGAAAGATACTGGTAAAGGTATTCCTAAAAGTAAATATAAAATGATCTTTGAACCGGGCTATACATCCAAAAAACGAGGCTGGGGCCTAGGTCTCTCTTTAGCTAAACGTATCATAGAAGAATATCATTTAGGTAAAATAAAGGTTTTTAGCAGCGAGATTAATAAAGGAACAACCTTTCAAATTGCGCTCAAAAAGATCGCATAATTAATATTTAGACATTATTTCCCGAAGATCATCTGGAATTCTATAGGTTTCATTCTTATTAAAATCAAAACATACCGCTACATCTTTTCCACGCGCACATATTTCGAGATCTTCATTTAAGATTAAATGTTCTACTCCAAAACTAGAGTTCTTTATATAATCTAACCTAGTCTTTATAATTGCTTTCCCCGGATAATACAGTGATTTTTGAAAATCGCAATGACTACTTACCAGCATAGGCCCTTTGTTAGTAGTTTCAAACATACTAGAAAGCCCTGTAGCTTCCCAAAATTTAACTCTACCAGATTGCATAAACCTTAGAAAGGTGAGATTATTAACATGCTTGTACATATCCAAATCGCTCCAATCTATTCGTATTTCTAAGCTAAGCTTGTATAAGGAAAGGTCATCCATTATATATTCCCTTTAATAGCATCTGCAAGCTCATCCATCTCTTCTGAAGATAAAGTAACTTTATGACTGAAGTCCATCTCGGTCATTTTATTTAAAGGGATAAGGTGTACGTGTACATGAGGAACTTCCAGACCAATTACCGCCATCCCAACTCTTTTGCAAGACACAGTTTTTTCCAAGCCTATAGCAACTTGCCTAGAGAATTCCATTAATTCTGAATAGGTATCCTTGTCAAGATCAAATATCTTGTTCACCTCTTTCTTTGGAATACAAAGGGTATGTCCTTTCGCATTCGGATTTACATCTAAGAAAGCTAGAAATTTATCTGTTTCTGCAACTTTATAAGAAGGAATCTCCCCATTAATGATCTTTGTGAATATTGTAGACATGTCTATTTTTTTAATAAAGATAAAAATACTTTCTAAAAAGAGAACTCATACCATCTTCTTTAATAAGCTTGATAGGCTAGCTCTTCATAGAAAATAAAAAATCCTTTTCATATAAAATTGAAAAGGATTTATTTCAATAGTGATAAAGAGATTACTCTCTGGTGATCTCTATTATTTCAAAAGTCATGGTTCCATTAGGAACGCTTATTTCTGCAGTATCTCCAACTTTTTTACCTAACAATCCTTTACCAATTGGAGAATCTACAGAGATCTTCCCGGTTTTAAGGTCTGCTTCGCTTTGAGCTACCAACTTATATTTTACTTCCATTTTATTAGAGAGATTCCTGATTTTCACTAAAGAGTGTACCAAAACCTTAGAAGTATCTAATTGAGATTCATCTATAATTCTGGCATTAGAAACAACTTCTTCCATCTTGGAGATCCTTAGTTCTAATAAACCCTGAGCTTCTTTTGCTGCATCATATTCTGCATTCTCACTTAAATCTCCTTTATCTCTAGCCTCTGCAATTGCCTGAGAAGCCTTTGGTCTTTCTACATCTCTTAATAAATTAAGCTCATCTCTTAGCTTTTTTAAGCCTTCAGGTGTATAATAAGATACTTTGCTCATAATGTTATCGTTTAATAATTATAGAAGTTAGGTAACATTACCTCTTCCATAATTTATCAATATATGTTTAGTGATTTTAAATAAATCTATTCCAAGGCTAAAGTGCCGGATTTATCTATATAGATTGAATTCTTTAATATTTAACCTTCATCTAGCTAATAAATACAAAAAATCCCATGCGCGACGGGATTTATCTAAACAAATATAATAAATTTAAACATTGAAACCAATAAAATTGTCGAGAGACAGAAACCTTATAATGATTAAAAAAATTCTATTTTCAGCCCTATTGATAAGCTTGCTTTTATCCTGTAGCACGTCAGATAATAACAGTAATAACAATCCTTTTCTTGTAGATACCAACTTCAACTTAAATATTAATTTAAGCCTACCCGAGTATAATAGTTTGAACTTTCCCGGCAATAGTTATGTAACCTATAATTACGGACTTAATGGTGTGGTTGTCTACAATATAAATAACACTCAATATCTAGCATTTGAACTTACAGATCCAAATCATTCTGTTTCAAACTGCTCTAGATTAACTGTACAGGGATTGCTGGCTACATGTAATTGTGGAGATGGAAATGAGTACAATATTCTAACCGGAGAGATCACTCAGGGAGAAGGTCAATACGCTTTAAAGTCTTACAGGGTTAGAAAGAATGGCAACACTTTAGAAATTTACAATTAAAAACCTTCCAGCTGATGTATTAACCGGAAGGTTTTAATATAACCTAAAATTTTAGTGTAATTCCAGCTAAGAAATTAGTAGTAGCCTGCGGATAATATCCAGCTCCATCAAAGGTTTGAACTCCACTTGGAAGATCCGGATTCTCAACATCATATGTATAATAGTATCCATTAGATACATATTTCTCATTTAAGATATTATTTACCAAAACTGTAAAAGTAACCTCTTTAAAAACTGAAAGTTGGCCGATGGTGTATTGTACATTTAGATCATTCACAAAATAAGAATCTAACTTAGAGTTCTTAGCCTCAATATTACTCATGTACTGATCTCCAACATATTTAGAGAGCAAACTAAATTGCAGATTATTTATTGGAGTATAGCTTAAAATATTACCTGCTACTATTTCTGGAGAATAGGAAATATCTGTATCTCCAAAATTGTTCAATTCTCCATTAAAATTTGAAACGAAATCTACATTTTTATTTCTGCTAACAGAAAAGTTAGGTCTAATTTTAAACTTATCTGAGATCTGAATACTAGCATCTACCTCCAAACCTAATCTATAACTGTTACCGCTATTCTCTCTAACAAATGCCCCTTCATCATCAATTCCGCCAGTAAGCACTAATTGATTTTGATAATCCATTAGATAGACATTCGTATTTATCTGCACTTTTGGAGCTTTATATCTCCAACCCAGTTCAAAATCATTTAGGCCTTCTGATTCCGGATTCCCATTTTCATAATCTGCTCTACTAGGCTCTCTATTAGCTCTTGCATAAGAGAAATAGAATTGATTGATATCATTTAGCTGATAAGTTAACCCCGCTTTTGGATTAAAAAAGCTAAAATTATCATCTACATTAAAACTAGTCTGACCATCTAATAACCCATCGGTTTCATAATCTATAGTTCTAATTTGAAGATCTACGTAAGCAGCAAGTTTCTCTGTAATTGCAAAATTTGCCTTTGAGTAGATATTGAAATCAGTTTTAACCGCATCATTAAAATAATAATGTTCACTTGGTTCTCCATTCTTAGCAAATCTTGTGTAGATAACATCTCCAAAATGATCTCCTTCATATCTATTTAAACCTCCTCCAAGATCTAAATCTAGCTTGCTATTTTGATAATTTAAATTGAAAGAAGCTCCATAAAAATCATTGTCTAACCATTTTCTTCCTACAAGATCTGAAGTTGTAATTTCCATACCATCTGCCATAAAATTCTGAAGTCCGAATTCATTTAAACTGGCATCTTCATTAAATTCTTCATAATAACCTTTTCCTTTGGTATAATGTAAAGCGAAATTGGAAGACCAATTAGGATCAAATTTTTGATTCCATAGCAATTGATAATGATCTTGCTGATAATTATCAGTTTGATTATCATAAAACATGTCCTCTCCATTACTGGTGTATGCTCCTGCAGGATTAAAGGTTCTATTAGAGCTTAAGGTCTCACCATCTATTCCATACCAAGCCTGATAGGTTTTTTCTGTACCTCCAAACATCAAGGCTTTTATCAATGTATTATTATTAACGTAAGCTGCTTGCAAAAAATAAGATTTAAGATCTGAACTGGCTCGATCTATATAACCGTCACTTTTAATTTGAGAAGCTCGGCCCGCAATTTCCCAAT